>NZ_CP085242.1:0-1200000 GCF_044810985.1 Marinospirillum sp. | reverse complement strand
CGGCAAGCAGGTCAAGGTTTGCCGGGCTACAACTTAAGCAGGGTGCGGATGGATCAGACTTGGGTGAAACTGGCTGGCTGGCGTATAATCGCCGGATTTTCCGTCAGCAATCAGAAGAAGGTGACACCCTATGACGCCTATGGAGCGCTATCAGGAAGACCTGAAGCGAGATGATTTTAGCTCGGACCCAGCGCAAAAGCTGGCTGTTGAGCACCTGCAAAGATTGCACGATGACTTGGTTGCAAACAAGCCAGGCGGTGGCGGCTTTTTGTCACGTCTGGTTGGCAAAAAACAAAAACAGCCGGTCAGGGGCCTGTATTTCTGGGGTGGTGTGGGCCGGGGTAAAACCTATCTGGTGGATACCTTCTATGACACCCTGCCTTTTGAAGACAAGCTGCGTACCCACTTTCACCGTTTTATGCAGCGGGTGCATGCCGAGCTGAAAAAATTCGATGGTCAGTCTGACCCTCTGAAGCTGATTGCCCAGCGATTGGCCGGGGAATTCCGGGTTTTATGTCTTGATGAGTTTTTTGTTAAAGACATTACCGATGCCATGATTCTGGGCAACCTCATGGATGCACTCTTCAGTGAGGGGGTGACCCTGGTGACCACCTCCAATATTGAACCGGATGGTCTTTATAAGGATGGTTTGCAAAGAGCACGTTTTCTTCCGGCCATTGATCTGCTGAAAAAATACACCCAGGTGGTTAATGTCGACAGTGGTGTGGATTATCGGCTGCGGGCTCTGAGTCAGGCAGAGATTTATCACTGGCCGCTGGATAAGGAGGCGGATACCAGTCTGACCAAGAGTTTTGAAAGTGTTGTGATGGTCGAGGGGGAGCGTGACCAGCCTATTGTGATTAATAACCGTGAAATCAGGGCGCGTCGTTGCCATGATAACGTGGCCTGGTTTGATTTTTATGAGTTGTGTGACGGCCCACGCAGCCAGTATGACTATATAGAGCTGTCGAAAATTTTCCACACGGTGCTCTTGTCCAATGTACCCCAGTTGGGTCGCGAGAAGGATGATCAGACCCGCCGCTTTATTAACCTGATTGATGAGTTTTACGATCGCAATGTCAAGGTGATCATCTCGGCCGAGGTGTCGATTGACGACCTCTATACAGGCGGCAATCTGAACTTTGAAATAGAAAGAACCAAAAGCCGCCTGCTGGAGATGCAGTCGCATGAGTACCTGGGTCGCGAACATAAGCCTTGATCCTGGCTCATGGGTTAAATCAGGGCTTTCGTGGTTGTCACTGAGTGCCCGGATGGGTTAGAATTCGCGCTCCTGAAATCCAGTAAGTTTTCAGGGTTAAGTCGTTGCACGGACTCACGGAAGTGCAACCCAATAAAAATAGGTAATGATCAGAGCGATCTGGTGTCGGCTGCAAAGCCCGGACATCAAGTCGAGAAGATCCTACTGAGGCAGTAGTTCAATGAAAACATTTTCAGCGAAACCGGAAAGCGTAAAGCGCGACTGGTATGTGGTTGATGCCACAGATAAAACCCTCGGTCGACTGGCTACCGAGTTGGCTCGTCGTCTGCGCGGCAAGCACAAGCCAGAATACACTCCGCATGTTGATACCGGTGACTATCTGGTCATCATCAATGCCGAGAAAGTGAAAGTGACTGGCAAAAAAGCCAAAGACAAACTTTACTATCGCCATTCGGGCTTCCCCGGTGGTATCAAGCAAATGTCTTTTGAGAAGCTGATTGACCATGCGCCTGAGCGAGTGATTCAGGGTGCGGTCAAGGGCATGTTGCCCAAGGGTCCTTTGGGTCGTGCCATGCTGGCAAAACTCAAGGTCTATGCTGGTGCGGAACATCCTCATGCCGCCCAGCAGCCGCAATCTCTGAACATCTAACGGAAGGGTCGTCATGTCTGCTACTCAAAACTACGGCACCGGCCGTCGTAAAACCTCAACTGCCCGTGTTTTCATGAAACCCGGCAGCGGTAATATTTCAATCAATGGTTCCAGTCTGCAGGACTACTTTGGTCGTGAAACCTCTCGCATGGTGGTTATGCAGCCTCTTGAGCTGACCAACAATGTCGAGAAGTTTGACCTTTTCATCACCGTCGCCGGTGGTGGAGCCAGTGGTCAGGCTGGGGCAATTCGTCACGGCATTACCCGTGCACTTATGGATTACGATGAAAGCCTGCGCGCTGAATTGCGTACTGCTGGTTATGTAACCCGTGATGCACGTATGGTTGAGCGCAAGAAAGTGGGTCTGCGTAAAGCACGTAAGCGTCCACAGTACTCCAAGCGTTAATTTTCGGGCTGGCTTATGCCTCCCAAAAAGCGCCTGGCCACTGTTGGTTAGGCGTTTTTTTTTGCTGCGACATTAAGTCCTACCACTAATTCACTAGGGTGGATAAGGCGGGCTTTCTTGTTTTGAGCAGCTTATTTTTTTAATATTAGATCTATTTAGAAATGGTTCAGGCTGTATTTTGCGGCCTGGATAGACTGTTTGTAGATGGGGAGAACCTTCAATGAGTAATGATGGCGTGAACAAGGGGCGGCGACGCTTCCTCGTGGGTGCGACCTCCGTCGTAGGGGCGGTGGGCGCAGTCGGGGTAGCAACACCTTTTGTTGCCTCCTGGAACCCCAGTGCCAAGGCACTGGCAGCGGGCGCACCAGCAATCGCTGATGTGTCCAAGCTGGAACCAGGTCAACAGATGACCGTCGAATGGCGCGGCAAGCCGGTCTGGATTATCAACCGCACACAAGACATGCTGGATAAGCTGCCACAGGTTGAGGAGCGTCTCAACGACCCTTCTTCCACTGGCCGCAGTGCCCTCCAGCAGCCGGAGTATGCACAAAATGCGCATCGCTCCAGGAATCCCCAGTATCTGGTGGTCATCGGAATCTGTACCCACCTGGGCTGTTCTCCTACCTACCGTCCTGAAGTGGCGCCCAGTGATTTGGGTGAAGACTGGATGGGTGGCTTTTTCTGCCCTTGCCACGGCTCCCGTTTTGATCTCGCCGGGCGTGTTTACAGCAGTATGCCGGCACCAACCAATCTGGAAGTGCCGCCCTACAGCTTTGAAAATGAAACTACAATAATTGTTGGTGTCGATGAGGAGAACGCCTAATGGGTAACCCGAATCGCGCAAAGGCTGAAAAAGGTTTAATGCGGTGGATTGATGACCGGTTTCCCGCAACCCAGATGTGGGAAGACCACCTCAGCAAGTACTATGCGCCAAAAAACTTTAATTTCTGGTATTTCTTTGGCTCTCTGGCCCTGTTGGTTCTCGTCAACCAGATCCTGACCGGTATCTGGCTGACCATGAGTTACAACCCTTCTGCTGAAGGCGCTTTCCGTTCCATGGAATACATCATGCGTGATGTGGAGTACGGTTGGCTGATCCGCTATATGCACACCACCGGGGCTTCGGCTTTCTTTGTGGTGGTTTATCTGCATATGTTGCGTGGCATGATGTATGGCTCCTACCAGAAGCCGCGTGAGCTGATCTGGATTTTCGGCATGACCATCTATCTGGCCCTGATGGCTGAAGCCTTCATGGGTTACCTGCTGCCCTGGGGTCAAATGTCCTACTGGGGTGCCCAGGTTATCATCTCCCTGTTTGGCGCTATTCCCTTGATCGGCCCCGATCTGGCGCAGTGGGTGCGTGGTGACTTCCTGATTTCCGGGATCACTCTGAATCGCTTCTTTGCCCTGCACGTTGTGGCTCTGCCCATTGTTATTCTGGGTCTGGTTGTATTGCATATTATTGCTTTGCACGAAGTGGGTTCCAACAACCCTGACGGTGTGGAAATCAAGAAAAACCTGGATGAAAACGGCGTTCCCAAAGACGGCATTCCTTTTCATCCCTATTACACAGTCAAGGATATTGCCGGTGTGGCCGTCTTCCTGTTTGTGTTCTGTATTATTCTTTTCTACTTCCCGGAAATGGGTGGTTACTTTATTGAGGCGCCCAACTTTGAGCCTGCGAATCCGCTGAAAACACCGGATCACATAGCTCCTGTCTGGTACTTCACACCCTTCTACGCCATTCTGCGTGCGATTAACTTCTCGCTCTTTGGTCTGGATGCCAAGTTTCTGGGTGTTGTCGCCATGGGTGCGGCCATTGCCATCCTTTTTGTGCTGCCCTGGCTGGATCGCAGCCCTGTGAAATCGATTCGCTACAAAGGCTGGATGAGTAAGCTGGCGTTGGTGCTTTTCTGCATCAGCTTTGTGGTTCTGGGTGTTCTGGGTGTATTGCCCTCCACGGATGGCCGTACTCTGGTTGCCCAGCTGGCCACAGCAATTTACTTCCTCTACTTCATTCTGATGCCTTTCTACACCAGAATCGAAAAATGCAAAACTCCACCAGAAAGGGTGACCGGCTAATGAAAAAGCAACTATTGGCATTATTGATAGCGCTGGTGCCTGCTCTGACCATGGCGGCGGGCCCAGCAGCAAAACTGGATTCCATGGAACCGGATCTCTACGATTATGAATCCCTGCACAAGGGTGCACGCCTGTTCGTCAACTACTGCATGGGTTGTCATACAGCCGAGCACCAGCGTTTTGCCCGTACAGCTGAAGATCTGGGCATTCCCCAGGAGGTCATTGAGGAGAACCTGATTCTCAGTCCTCAACTGGCCTACAATGATCTGATGTTGAACGGCATGACCGCAGAAGATGGTGAGGCCTGGTTTGGCACACCTCCACCGGATTTGAGCCTGATGAGCCGCCTGAAGAGCCCGGAGTATATTTATACTTTCCTGCGCGGCTTCTATCTGGATGAATCCAAGCCCTGGGGTGTGAACAACACTGCCTTCCCGGATGTGGGTATGCCGCATGTTCTTGCTGACCTTCAGGGTGAGTACGAGCTGGTGTGTGATCCCGCCAAGGTTGGGAAGAATCTTGAAGATCCTCTCAAGGGCACTGTGACCGATCCGCGTGACTGCTTCAGTGAAGTCAGTTCAGGCAGCCTGTCACCCGCTGAATACGATCAGGCCATTTATGACCTGACCAACTTCATGGTGTATGTGGGTGAGCCCAGCAAATATCAAAGCAACAGCCTGGCCCCCAAGGTTCTGCTGTTCATTTTTGTGTTCTTTATCTTTGCTTATCTGCTCAAGAAAGAATACTGGCGTGATATCAAGCACTAAAGCGAGTCTTTACCGACTCATGCTGTATACTGAGTAAAACCAAGCCAAAAAGCGCGCGGGGAACCGTGCGCTTTTTGCTATTTCAAGCCCTAAAGCGTTATAGTAATGGGCTACTTGTAGAGTGAGGAATTATCAATGGGCGTTGTTACCAAGCGTTCTTCCATGACTTACTTCTCGGATGGAGCTGATCATTACAGCCACCGTGTGCGTATTGTTCTGGCCGAGAAGGGGGTAACTGTTGATTTGCTGGACATCAACCCCAACAACAAGCCGGAAGAACTGGCTGACCTGAACCCTTATAACAGCCTTCCGACCTTGCTGGATCGGGATCTGGTGTTGTATGAGTCCAAGGTGATGATGGAATATCTGGATGAGCGTTTCCCACACCCGCCCCTGTTGCCTGTATATCCGGTTGCCAGAGCGCTAAGCCGTTTGTGGGTTCACCGCATTGAGCGCGAGTGGAGTCCTCTGGTGGATACCCTGGTTGCTGAGGAAGGCAAGAAAGCGGACAAGGCGCGCAAGGAATTGCGTGAAAGTATTATTGGCGTTTCTCCGATCTTCACGGACCGTCCATTTTTCATGAGCGATGAGTTCAGCCTGGTGGACTGTTGTGTTCTGCCCATACTCTGGCGTTTGCCCCACTTTGGTATCGAGTTGCCGGAGAAGCAGGTTAAACCTCTTTTGGATTATATGGACAGATCCTTTCACCGTGATGGTTTTATTGCCAGTCTTTCCGAAGCAGAACGAGAAATGCGTTAATTAAAAGGTAAGTCTATGACTACTTCCAGTCGGCCTTATTTATTTCGGGGTCTCTATGAATGGTTGTTGGATAATCAATTGACGCCCCACGTCATCATTGCTGCTGACCTGCCCGGTGTCGAAGTTCCCAGAGAACAGGTGCAGGACGGCCAGCTGGTTCTTAATATTTCCGATACTGCAACCCGTGGTTTGCAGATCAGCAATGATGCGCTGAGCTTCAGTGCTCGCTTTGGCGGCGTACCCCGGCAGATCTTTGTACCCATGGACGCTGTTGTTGCCATTTATGCGCGCGAAAATGGCGCAGGCATGGTCTTTGGGCAGGAGCCGGGTGTGAATACCGAAGACGGTGATGGAGCAGCAGACTCCAGTGAGGGGGTTCAGGATACTTCACTGCAGGAGCCTGAGCGTCCAGCACGTCAGGCTTCACACCTCAAGGTGGTCAAGTAAAGCTTCAAACACCCCCAAACAGCTGTTCATCAATCAGGTCACAGAGGCAGTGAATCACCAGCAGGTGGACTTCCTGGATTCTGGCTGTGACCTGGCTGGGCACCCTGATTTCACAGTCGTCCGGTGTCAAAAGCGCCGCCATGTTGCCTCCTTCCTTGCCCGTCAGGGCAACGACCCGCATTTCCCTTTCGTGGGCTGCCTGTATGGCCTGGATGACATTGCCTGAATTGCCGCTGGTGGAAATGGCCAACAGGATGTCGCCGGGCTGGCCCAGAGCCCTGATCTGCTTGGAAAAAACCTCATTGTAGCTGTAATCATTGGCAATGGATGTCAGGGTCGAGGTATCGGTGGTCAGAGCCAGGGCGGGCAGGCTGGGTCTTTCTCTTTCAAAGCGGTTCAGCAGTTCGGATGAAAAGTGCTGGGAATCCCCGGCTGAGCCACCATTGCCACAGGCCAGAATTTTGCCTTCATTAAGCAGGGTTTCCACCATCATCTGGCTGGCAAAAGCAATTTGCGGGGGCAGCAACTGACTGGCTTCTGCCTTGGTATCAATGCTGGCATGAAAGTGCTGGGTGATTCTTGCATTCAAATCCATAAATAAACCTTAGTTAAAAAGCATTCTTGATCCAGTTTTCACAGATGAGCTGTGAATTCCGATCCAGGGTCATGGCCAGAACATCAAATCTGCAGGCTGGGGTTTGGCCGCAGCGCTGAAGGTAGACCTGGGCTGCTCTTTGCAGCTTGCGTTGTTTGCTGGGGGTCACGCTGGCCGCTGCACCACCAAAATTGGGGTTTTTGCGAAAGCGCACTTCGGCAAAAACCAAAGTTTGCCCATCCATCAGAATCAAGTCAATTTCTCCCAGCTTGCAGAGGAAGTTCTGTTCCAGCAACTGCAGGCCTTGGGCCGTCAGAAACTGGCAGGCTGCGTTTTCCGCAGCTCTGCCCTGAAGCTGGCGTTGGGTGGGTGGCTTGGCTGGCATGGAGAGCTAGTCCAGAATAATTTGATCGATGAGTTGCTGCTGTTCAAATGCCTGCTCAGGTAGGGGTTGTGGAAGGCCGCCAATGAACTGGGCCCATTGCAGTTCGCGGTGAACACGTCGGTTCTCATGGCTGAGTCGTCCTGTGGCGCCATCCAGCCGGATTTCCGGCAGAGTTTCCATCAGTTCCAGGCGCTGCGCCAGGAGGTAGGCATCAACCCCCATTGCATAGAGGCGCCCATAACGATCCATGCTGGCAGGCCAGGCAGCGCGCACCTGCTCCTGGAGGCGGCCTTCCGGGCTCAGGTACCAGGTGATGTCGGCAAAGGCAATGCCATTCATGTCTCTGTCCCGGGTGGGGTTGGGGGAGCCCGAGTAGATTGAAGAGGTGGCCAGAACCGGCAGCTTGGAGGCCAGAAGAAAACTCAGGGCGGGTTTGACCTGGCGTGCCGCTGCAGTATTGGCATGCAGGAACAGAAAATCACTGTCTTCACGTGGTCTGGCGACAAAATGCGGTTGTTGGCCGAGAAGGCGGGTCAAACGCTGATGGCGCTGCTGACTGAGCTGAACTTCCATGAGTTGGCGTAAGGCAGCATCCAGGCTGCGAGATTCACCAAACTGGCGGCTGTGGGTGATTTCGCCACCCAGCTCTTTCCAGGCCGCAATGAAGCTGGCTTCGACACGGGTACCCCAACTACCTTCAGGAGTCAGACTAAGGGCACGTCGGAAGCCTTTTTGCCAGGCTTTCTGGGCGACCTGTTCGGCTTCATTTTCAGCGGAAAGACCGAACTGAAAGAGGTCTCTGTTGGGGAAGTCTTCATCATTCCCGTAGTTCAGGGCCAGGGTGGGCAGGGGCAGTTTTTTGCGCCTCTCCAGCAGATCAACCCGTGATTTGGCCAGAGGCCCGATGACCACTTCGACCTGGTCCTCCCGGGCCTGCTGGTAAAGCTCATCAAGGCTGGCGGACTGGGTGTCATAGAAGCTGATTTTGGGTTGATGCTGTTCTTGTTGCCCGGCATACAGGTGGCGGGCAATCAGGGCATTCTTGATGGCCTGGGCGGCTTCAGACAGAGCTCCACTGGCGGGTAGGAAAACCCCCAGGTGAAGTATCTGGGTGCGGCTCAATTCGGCCAGTTTTTGCAGATCTTCCGGCAGGTTTTCTGCAGCAGGATGTCGCGACCATTTTTTCTGCCATTGATCCATCAGCTGTTGGAAGGATTCAAAGTTTTCAACGGCCTGCTGACGTACCAAAGCCAGTTCAATCCAGCCTTCCAGCACCGCCTGACGTTCGCGATCCCGCAAATCCTGCAGCTGTTCGCCACTGAGCTGGCTCAGGTGCTGCCAGAGTTTCTCCCGGGCCGCTTCCTGTCGCTCAATATCAGGGGCAATCAGGGTCTGGCTGTAACTTTGCTGAATGGCTGCTGCATAATGACCGGTCAACGCAAAGCCATCGGCACGATAGCCCGCGATCCGGTACTGCTGTTCAAGTGTCACCTGGGAAAGGAGCTGGCTGATGCGGCTGATCTGCTGCAAGGCCAGATGCCCCTCTTCCAGGGTCAGGGCGGTTTCAGCAGCCAACACCAACAGGCGCCAGAGATCTTTCTCGGGCAGCAAAAGCGGGTTGATGCCTGTAACCAGATCCAGACTCTGCTGGTAGCTGCCTTCCTGTGCTAGAATTTGTGCAGCTTCCAGCCTGAGGAGCTGGGTTTCAGTAGCCGGATCCTGATGAGCTGTTCTGGAATCGGTGTCTGGATCGGCATCAGGCTGAGGAGTGCTTGCGCAGCCTGTAACCAGCGCCAGTATCAGTAGCAATAGCACCAGACGATGAGCTGATAGTTTGTTTAACACCCTGGATGATCCTTCGTTGAGTGATAGGGTCATTGTTTTGGAAAAGGCTAAAATGACCCAGAATACTTATTTGCCTGACCAGGCTGCCCCACTGGACATCACTTCTGGTGAGCATACCAAAAAACTGGCCTGCTTGTATGTTGTTGCCACCCCCATCGGCAATCTTGAGGATATTACGCCCAGGGCGCAGCGTATTTTACAGCAAGCGGACTGGATTGCTGCAGAAGATACCCGTCACACGCAAAAATTATTGCAAAGTCTGGGCATAAAAAATCAGTTGATCTCCCTGCATGATCATAATGAACGGGCCCGAAGTCAGCAACTGGTCGAGCTTCTGCAAAAGGGGCAAAGCGTTGCCCTGGTCTCGGATGCCGGTACGCCACTGATTTCTGATCCCGGTTACAGCCTGGTGTGTGAGGTCAGAAAGGCGGGCTTTCCGGTTGTACCTATTCCGGGTGTCAGTGCAGTGATTGCGGCTTTGAGTGTTGCGGGGTTACCTACGGATCGTTTTTATTTTGCCGGTTTTTTACCGGCCAAAGCTCAGGCCCGGATTGAGCAGCTGGAAAAACTGCGCCATCAGTTGGGCAGTCTGGTTTTCTACGAATCACCGCACCGGATTCTGGCCTCTTTGCAGGCACTGAATGCTGTCCTGGGCAGTGAGCGTCAGGCCTGTCTGGGCCGGGAAATCACCAAGCGCTTTGAAACCTTTATTCAGGCCTCGCTGGGAGAGATTCTTGCGGCAGTGGAACAGGATGCAAACCAACAAAAAGGTGAGTTTGTGATCATGGTGGCGGGTTATCAGGGTGAAGAGGAAACGGCTGCCTGGGCTGAAGCCTGTCGCTGGTTGACTGAGCTGCAGGAGCATTTGCCACCTTCTCAGGCCTGTGCGCTGGTGGCTAAAATGACCGGCATCAAGAAAAAGCCTCTGTATAACTGGATGCTGGAATCCGGCCCGACAAGCAAAGCTTGAGCCGGATCAGGTTTGTCTATATCCTTTCGCAGCGGAAGTCGGCCGGACAGTCGCTGCCACTGCTTTGCAGTGGGGGAGGAAAGTCCGGGCTCCACAGGGCAGGGTGCCAGGTAACGCCTGGGAGGCGCAAGCCTACGGAAAGTGCCGCAGAAAACTACCGCCGATGGCCTTTTTCTTCGGAAAAAGTGCACAGGTAAGGGTGAAAAGGTGCGGTAAGAGCGCACCGCACGGGTGGTAACACGCCGTGGCAAGGTAAACCCCACCCGGAGCAAGACCAAATAGGAACCCTAAAGGCGTGGCCCGCGCTGGGTTCGGGTAGGTTGCTTGAGCACTGGAGCGATCCAGTGCCTAGAGGAATGGCTGTCCTCGACAGAACCCGGCTTACAGGCCGGCTTCCGCACCCATTTTTATTCTGAGTTGACTATGTCCACAGAACCCGCTCCAAGACTAGAAGCCTCTGCTGTTGCCGATCAGCATCTTACCGTTTTACTCAAGGAGGCGGTTGCAGCCTGGTGTCCATCCGCTGAGGGAACTTATGTCGATGGTACCTTCGGGCGCGGTGGTCACAGTCGCTTGCTCCTGAGCCAACTCAGTAATGCCGGGCGCTTGCTGGGCATTGACAAAGACCCTCGTGCCCTTGCTGCCGGTGAGAAATTGGCCGCTGAAGATGCGCGTTTTTCCATTCATCATGCCTCCTTTGCCGATCTGCCTAGCTGCTTGCAGGAAGCTGGAATCACTACCGGTGTTCAGGGCATTTTGCTGGATCTTGGCGTCTCCTCACCGCAGTTGGATGACCCGGAACGCGGGTTCAGCTTTATGCAGGATGGCCCGCTGGATATGCGCATGAACACTTTGAGCGGCCCCAGTGCAGCGGATTGGCTGGCGACAGCCAGCGAAGCCGAAATCAGTGATGTGCTTTTTCATTATGGGGAAGAACGCCATGCCCGGCGAATGGCCCGAGCACTGGTTAAGGCACGCCAAGAAGAGCCTATCACCCGCACTCACCAGTTGGCCGAAATTGTCAAAGCGGCCAATCCCAGTTGGGAAAAACACAAGCACCCGGCCACTCGCGCCTTTCAGGGGATTCGCATTCATATCAATCAGGAATTGGAGGATTTGCGCCGACTCCTGGATCAGGCACTGGATTTGCTGGCCCCAGGTGGGCGTCTGGTGGTGATCAGTTTTCACTCCCTGGAAGATCGCATGGTCAAGCGTTTTATGCGTGACGCCGCCAAGGGGGATTCCCACCTGCCTCCCGGTGTGCCTTTTCGTGATGATGAATTGAAGCGGCGTTTGAAACTGCTTGGCAAAGCGGTGAAAGCCAGCCGTGAAGAAGTGTCGCTGAACCCGCGTTCACGCAGTGCGGTCATGCGGGTTGCCGAGAAGTTGCCGGAGGCAGGTTGAAATGTTCAGGCTGAAGTTGAGTCTGCCGCGTTGGAACTGGTCTGTCTGGATGTTGATTCTGGCGGCATTTTTACTTCTGCTGAGTGCCCACCTATTGGTTCAGGTGACCCATCAGGCCCGCTCCCATCAGGTCAGGCTGCAGACACTCGAAGGTGAGCGGGATGCCCTGCAGGTTGAATGGGGACGTCTGCTGCTGGAGGAAAGCGTACTGGTTACCCCGGTACGGCTTGAGCAGTTGGCTGCAGAGCGTTTTGACCTGCACCTTCCTGAAGCTCCCGACCTGAAGATTAAGGTTATCCAGTGAACAAGGCGGCCCGTTCTTCTCCCCGTGTCGCCTCCATCTGGCGAATCAGGTTTGTCTGGTTGGTTCTGGTGATCCTGTTGCTGGTGGTGACCGGACGCCTGATACAGCTGCACCTGTTTGAAAGTGAGTTTCTCAAGCATCAGGGTGATGCCCGCACTTTGCGTGTTGAGCCCATTCCGGCCTACCGGGGCATGATCACGGATCGCCACGGCGAGCCCCTGGCCGTTAGCTCACCAGTTGCCACCCTGTGGATTAACCCCCAGCAGTTTCCGGATAATGCCGAGGCCGTGCGCCGTCTCGCCGAGCAGGTTGGTGAAACCCCGCAATGGCTGGCTCGTCGTCTGCAGCGTTTCTCTGAACATGAATTCATGTATCTGCGCCGTCAGGTCACACCGGATCTGGCGGAAGAAGTATTGGCCCTGCAGTTGCCGGGTGTCTATGCCCGGGATGAATACAAACGTTACTACCCCAGCGGGGAGATAGCTGCGCACCTGGTGGGCTTTACCAATATTGATGAGCAGGGGCAGGAAGGGCTGGAGCTGGCCTGGAATCACTGGCTGGAAGCAGAGCCCGGGCGCAAGCGGGTGCTTAAAGACTTACGGGGTCGCACGGTGCGTAACCTGGCCACCTTGCAACAACCCCGGCCAGGGCAGGATTTGACCCTGAGTCTGGATTTGCGTTTGCAGTATCTGGCTTATCGTGAACTTAAAGCGGCCGTTGAACAGCATAATGCAGTTTCCGGCAGCCTGATATTGCTTGATGCCCGTAGTGGTGAGGTTTTGGCCCTGGTCAACCAACCTTCCTATAACCCCAATAACCGGGTCAAGATGAATGCATCCGGGATGCGCAACCGGGCCCTGGTGGACTTGATGGAACCCGGCTCGGTGATCAAACCCTTCAGTATTGCGGTTGCTTTGCAGTCGGGTGTTTTTACCGCAGACGACACCATCAATACCTCACCAGGTGTTATACGCCTGGCCGGTCAGACCATTCGCGACTTTCGGGATTATGGTGAATTGACACTGGCCGGTATCCTCACGCATTCCAGTAATATTGGTGTCTCCAGGATGATTCTGGAACTCCCTGATGACCTGCTGGTGAACTATTATAATGAGCTGGGCTTTGGACGCGCCACGGGAACCGGGTTTCCTGGAGAAGCCTCCGGTGTTTTGCCGGGAGATTCTGATATCAGCCGTATCAAGCGTGCCACCCTCTCTTATGGTTATGGGCTGTCAGTGACTCTGGGGCAGTTGGCGCAGGCGTATATGGCACTGGCTGACCAGGGACGCCTGCACCCCCTGTCTCTTCTGAAGGTGAAGGAAACCAGTTCAACCCCGGTGTTTGATGCAGAGGTCACCAGTCAGGTACTGAAAATGATGGAGCGGGCAACCCAGCCCGGTGGTACCGGAACCCGAGCCGCCATACCCGGATATCGTATTGCGGGTAAAACCGGTACGGTACACAAACTGGGTACCGAAGGTTATCGTTCCGGTAATTATCTGGCGACTTTTGCCGGGATTGCCCCGGCCAGCGATCCCCGTCTGGTTGCCGTGGTGATGCTGGACAGCCCCAAGGGCCAGGAGTATTTCGGGGGAGAAGTGGCCGCGCCAGTCTTCAGTCGCGTGGTTGGACATGCCCTGCGAATTCTGGATATTCCACCCGATGATCCTGAGCAGATACCCCGTCAGTAATCAAGTTATGGAATGCTAAGATGAGCCACTTGCAGTTACCCAAGGCAATCAACCCCCTGAGCTGCTGGTCAAACCTCTGGCCGGGCCTGGCTGAGTTGCAGGTGCCTCTGACAAAAATTCAGCGCCTGGTGAACGACAGCCGCCAGGTGATGCCAGGGGATGTGTTTTTTGCCCTTCAGGGGGTGAGCCAATCCGGCCAACTTTATCAGGATCAGGCTCTGGAACGGGGGGCCTGCCTGGTGGTTCATGAAGGTGAACTGAACCTGAAGCCTCTGGGTGCCCAGGCCTGGCAATTATCACTTCCTGACCTCAAGGCCCACCTGGGAAAGCTGCTAGCCCTGTCCTCGGCGGCAGACTTCTCCAGCCTGCGAACTACCGCTATTACCGGCACCAACGGCAAATCGTCGGTTGCACACTTTCTCTGCCAACTGCGTCAGCAGCTGGGGCAGAAATCGGCTCTGGTCGGCACTCTGGGTTATGGTGAGCTGGACAAGCTGCAACCTGCCAGTCACACCACCCCAGACCTGTTCCGGTTGCATCAGTTTTATCTGGATTGGATGGCTTGCGGTGTTCAGGAGGTCTGCCTGGAAGCTTCATCCCATGCTCTGGATCAGGGGCGTCTGGATGGACTTCCGGTGACCACAGCTGTTTTCACCAACCTGACGCGTGATCATCTTGATTATCATCGCACACTGGAAGCCTATGCCGAGGCCAAGTCCCAGTTGTTTCTACGCCCAGAACTTCAGGTTCGGGTGGTGAATCTGGACGACCCTCTGGGGCGCAAGCTGGCAGAGCCGAATTCAACGCCTCTGACTCTGGGTTACAGCCTGCAGCAACCTGAGGCCGATTTAAGCCTGACCCACTCTGTTTTTTCCGAGCAGGGGGTCACTGCTGAAATCACCTGGCAAGGGCAGAGCCACTCTTTTACCTTGCCTTTACTGGGGCTTTTTAATCTTGCCAACCTGCTGGCTGCCCTGGGAGTTTTACTGGCAGAAGGGCACAGCTTACCCCAATTGCTGCCCCTGATTTCCCGCTTGCAGCCGGTCAAGGGTCGGATGCAGCGGGTTACAACCGGCAGCAGTGAAGCTTTCCAGGAACTTCCTTCCGTGGTGGTTGATTATGCGCACACTCCTGATGCTCTGCAGCAGGCCTTGCAAGCTTTGCGTCCGCATGTTCAGGGTCGGATTTATTGTGTGCTGGGTTGTGGCGGTGACCGGGATCAAGGCAAAAGAGCTCTGATGGCCCAGGTCGCATCACAAGAAGCTGATTGCCTGGTTGTGACCGATGACAACCCCCGCAATGAGTACCCTGCCCGGATACGCCAGCAATTATTGCAGGCTGCTCCCCAGGCTACAGAAATCGCTGACCGCGCCCAGGCTATTCACTGGGCCATCCAACAGGCACAGCCAGGTGACTGGGTGCTGGTGGCTGGCAAAGGGCATGAAGACTATCAGGAGGTGGCCGGTCAGCGACTGCCCTTTGCCGATCAGGAAGTGGCTGAAGAGGCTCTGCAGGCAAGGAGGCGGGCATGATTCGACCTTTGACTCTGGAGCAATTGGCCGAATTGCTGAAGGGTGAATTTCGTGGCCCGCCAGCAGCGACGTTTGCGCAGGTCATTACCGATACCCGTCAGTTGCAATCCGGTTGCTTGTTCGTGGCTTTGCAAGGCCCACGATTTGATGGCCATGCCTTTGTCCCGGATGCCCGAAGTCAGGGAGCTGCCATGGCTTTGGTTGAACACTGGGTGGATGACCCGCTTCCCCAGGTGCGTGTGACCTGTACCCGCAAGGCTCTGGGTGCCTTGGCAGCCTGGAACCGCCAGCAATTCAAGGGTCCGGTAATTGCCGTTACTGGCAATAGTGGTAAAACCACAGTCAAGGAGATGCTGGCTGCTATTCTTAAACTGGCCCGGGGTTCGGTTCTCTCGACCCGGGGTAATCTGAATAATGAGATCGGTGTGCCCCTGACCCTGTTGGAATTGCAGCCACAACACCAGGCTGCGGTTGTGGAACTGGGTGCCAATCACCTGGGAGAAATTGACTACCTGGCTGGGCTGACCCAACCGGATGCGGGGGTGCTGACCAATGTGACTGGAGCCCACCTGGGTGAATTTGGCAGTATGCAGGCTATTGCTCAGGCCAAGGGGGAATTGATTCCCTGGCTGCATGCTGGCCAGTGTCTGGTTCTTAACAGGGAAGATCGTTTTTTTGATTTCTGGGAAAAGCAGGCCGGGTGCAGTATTCTGAGTTTTGGTCTTGCTCAGGGTGATCTGCGGGCCGAGCAGGTCGCCACCGATGCGGCTGGCAATACCCGCTTTCTGGCGGTAACCCCCTGGGGGCAGCAAAGGGTCGAGTTACAATTGCCCGGCCAGCATAATATTGCCAATGCTCTGGCGAGTATGGCGGTGGCTGGGCACCTGGGTGTCGATCTGAATCTTCAGGCCCAGGCTCTGGCGGCCTTGCAACCTGTTAAAGGGCGGTTACAGAGAGTCAACGCTTATGGGGATGCCCTGTTACTGGATGACAGTTACAATGCCAGCCCAGGTGCGGTCAAATCAGCGATTGATTTGCTGGCGAGTCTGCCGGGCCAGCGTATTCTGGCGCTGGGAGCACTGGCTGAGCTGGGTGACGCCAGTGCGCAGATACATCGTGACCTGGGGCTTTATGCGCGCCACCGGGGACTCGATGATCTTGTGGTTCTCGCCGGACCTGCCGAGGCGACTGCCGAGGCTTTTGGTGCTTCCGCCCGGGTTTTCCCGAACCATGAAAGCCTGGCTGATTTCTTGCGGCCACGGCTGACAGCCGATACCTGCCTTCTGGTCAAGGGGTCGCGCAGCGCCGGAATGGATCGGCTGGTTGAGTTGTTGCGTCATGATAAAACCCAGGAGTAAAGCTCCTCTGCAGGTTTTATCTCATTATAAACTTTTAAAAAAAGATGACCCTTCATGTTGCTTTGGCTGACACAGTATTTAGCGCAATTCTTTGCGGTTTTTGAAGTCTTCAATTATTTGACCTTGCGTAGCATTCTGGGCGTGCTGACCTCCCTAGCTTTTTCCCTGCTGATCGGCCCCTGGGTGATTCGTCGCTTGACCAGCCGCCAGATCGGTCAGGCCATCAGAGACGATGGGCCGGAAACCCATCTTTCCAAAGCAGGCACCCCGACCATGGGGGGCGCACTGATACTCCTTTCCATTGCCCTGAGTACACTGCTTTGGTCCGACCTGAGCAACCGTTTTGTCTGGGTTGTCTTGGGGGTGACCCTGAGTTTTGGAGCAATTGGCTGGGTGGATGACTGGCGCAAGGTGGTTGAGAAAAATCCCCGCGGCCTGCCTGCCCGCTGGAAGTATTTCTGGCAATCGGTCGCCGGTTTTAGCGCTGCCGGACTCCTGTTCTACACCGCTCAGGTGCCAGCAGAAACCGAGTTGATTTTTCCCTTCTTCAAGGATTATGCCCTGGAGCTGGGGGCGTTTTATATTCTTCTGACTTATCTGGTCATCGTGGGATCGAGTAATGCCGTGAATCTGACGGATGGCCTGGATGGTCTGGCCATTTTGCCTACGGTCATGGTTGCGGGTGCTCTGGGTATTTTTGCCTATGCCGCAGGCAACACGAACTTTGCCAGCTATCTGCTGATTCCCTTTGTACCCGGCTCGGGTGAGCTGGTGGTTTTCTGTGCAGCCATTATTGGTGCTGGCCTGGGCTTTTTATGGTTCAACACCTACCCGGCCCAGGTTTTTATGGGCGACGTGGGGGCTCTGGCTTTAGGGGCGGCTTTGGGTGTGGTGGCTGTCATTGTGCGTCAGGAAATCGTTCTCTTCATCATGGGCGGTATTTTTGTCATGGAAACCCTGTCGGTCATCATTCAGGTGGCTTCTTACAAGCTGACAGGGCGCCGGGTGTTTCGAATGGCCCCACTGCATCATCATTTTGAGCTGAAAGGCTGGCCCGAGCCCCGGGTCATAGTGCGCTTCTGGATTATTACGGTGGTGCTGGTGTTGATCGGTCTTTCCACCTTGAAGTTACGCTAAGGAGCTGGCATGTCGGATGGATTGCAAGCAGAAAGCTATCACTTGATCATTGGCCTGGGGGCGACCGGGTTATCAGTGGCTCACTATCTGGATCGCTGTCAGCAGCCCTTTGCCATAGCCGATACCCGCCATCATCCCCCAGGGCTGCAAGCCTTTGAAGCCGCTTTCCCGAACTCGGATATCTGGCTGGGACCTCTGGATGCTGAGCTCTTGTGCAAAGCCAAAAGCCTGATTGTCAGCCCCGGTGTCAGCCTGGCCGAACCGGCCTTGCAGGCAGCCAGAGAAGCGGGTGTTGAGCTGCTGGGTGATATCGAGCTTTTCTGCCTGGCTGTTTCTGCGCCTGTTCTTGCAATCACGGGCTCGAATGCCAAGAGTACGGTGACCAGTCTGGTGGGGGAGATGGCTCGCTCCACAGGGTTGAGAGTCGGCGTGGGTGGCAATATCGGCTTGCCGGTTCTGGATCTGCTCAACGAAGGCGAGCAGGATCTTTATGTGCTGGAGCTCTCCTCCTTTCAACTGGAAACCACCCACTCCTTGCAGGCCCAGGGGGCTGCTTTACTGAACATCAGTGAAGATCACCTGGATCGCTATGCCAGCATGCAGGACTACATTTTTGCCAAGCAGCGCATTTTTCATCAGGCTCAAGCCGTCATCTACAGTCGTGAAGATGAGCAGACCCTGCCAATACACGGGCAACTGGCCCCGCAAATCAGTTTTGGCCTGGACAAGCCACCGGGGTTGAAGGACATGGGCCTGCTGGAAAAGGATGGCAGAAGCTGGTTGGCACAGGGTGAGCAAGTGTTGATGGCTGCCGATGAGGTTCCCCTGGCAGGCCGTCATGGCCTGCTGAATGCTCTGGCGGCCTATGCCTTGGCCGCCGCTGCCGGGTTGCCCCTGGTTGATCTGGCCGGAGCTGTCCGCTCTTTTCAGAGCCTGCCGCATCGCTGCCAGAAGGTGGCCGTCAAACGGGGAGTCAGCTACATCAATGATTCCAAAGCCACCAATCTTGGGGCGGCTCTGGCTGCCATTCAAGGGCTGAGGCAGGATTACAAGCACCTCTGGCTGATTCTGGGGGGGGAGGGCAAGGGCCAGGATTTTGCGGTACTGAAAACGGCCCTGCAGTCTTCCATTGCTGGTGTTGCCCTGATTGGCCGCGATGCTCCCCTGCTGGCCGAACATCTGCCGGAAGGCTTGCCCTGCTGGTACACTGAAAATCTGGAGGCAGCCACTCAACACTTGGCATCTGCGGCTGCTGCCGGTGATGCTGTTGTGCTTTCACCGGCCTGTGCCAGTTTCGATCAATTTGATGGCTATGCCCAGCGTGGCGAGGTGTTTATCCGGTGCGTCCAGCATTTACCCGATTAACAGCCCGACTAGCCGTCGTGCGTGAGTTTCCCCTATGGCTGAAGTCTGGCCATCAAAGCTGGACTCGCAGCCTGGACGGTTGGCTGTTGTTCAGCAGCTTAAGCTTACTGTTGCTTGGCTGGATTCTGGTCAGCTCTGCATCCGTGGCTGTTGCGGAGGCCTGGGCGGGATCGGCGCAATACTTTGCCTGGCGACAGAGTGTTTTTATCCTTTTGGCGGTCCTGGCCGCTTGGGTGGTGAGCCGAATTCCCCTGTCTCTGAGCCGCTTCAATGGTCACTGGTTTTTGGTTCTCGCTTTCCTGCTGCTGGTCGCTGTCTTGATCATTGGCCGTGAGGTGAATGGCAGCACCCGCTGGATCAGCCTGGGTCCTTTCAATCTACAGGCTTCGGAAATTGCCAAGATCTGCTTGTTGGTGTATCTGGCAGGCTATCTGGTACGCCATCTGCAAAGTGTACGCGAGACCTTCAGTGGTTTTTTCAAGCCGCTGATACTGGTTGTCCTCTATGGTGGTCTCTTGATTGCCCAGCCGGATTACGGTGCTCTGGTGGTGGTCATGGCTGCAGTCATGGGCATGGTGTTCTTGGCCGGGGTCAGGTTGACCCATTTTATCCTGGTTCTGGTGCTGGCTGTTGTCGGCCTGGCCCTGATCGCAGTGGCTGAGCCTTACCGAATGCAACGCCTGATCAGCTTCACTGACCCCTGGGCGCAGCAGTATGATTCTGGCTACCAACTGACCCAGGCACTGATTGCTTTTGGGCGGGGACAATGGACAGGGCTGGGGCTGGGCAACAGCGTGCAAAAGCTTTTCTATCTGCCGGAAGCCCACACGGATTTTATTTTTTCCATTTTGGCTGAAGAGCTGGGCCTGGTGGGGGCCTTGATCACCCTGGGTCTTTTTGCACTGATGATCCTGCGGATTTTTCGGGTGGGCCGTCAGAGTGAGCAGGTGAAGCACTTTTATGCAGCCTATCTGTGCTACGGGGTTGGCGTTGTCTTTGCGGTGCAGGTGTTGATTAATCTGGGGGTTAATACCGGCTTGCTGCCGACCAAGGGCTTGACCCTGCCTCTGATCAGTTATGGTGGCAGTAGCCTGCTGGGCAGTGGAATCATGCTGGGACTGGTGTTCAGGGCTGATTATGAGTCCCGTAAAAAAGCTGAGGAGTGAATGCAGTCATGAAGCCCGAACACTTGGATAACCTGATTATGGCAGGCGGTACGGGTGGCCATATCTTTCCGGCACTGGCTGTTGCCCGGGGCTTGGCCGAAAAAGGTGAAAGTCTGGCCTGGCTGGGCAGTAAGCACAGCATGGAAGCGCAGCGAGTGCCTGAGGCAGGTATCGACTTTTATGGTTTGTCAGTGACAGGTTTGCGCGGCAAAGGCAAACTGGCATTAATGGCGGCCCCCTTCCGTTTGTTGCGTGCCGTCTGGCAGGCCTGGCAACTTCTGCGCCGTCTTAAACCCCGGCGGGTTGTCGGTTTTGGTGGCTTTGCCAGCGGTCCCGGTGGGCTGGCTGCAAGGCTGCTGGGTATTCCCTTGTATATTCATGAGCAGAATGCCCTGGCGGGGATGACCAATCGGCGCTTGGCCGCCTTCTCACGCCGCGTGTTTACTGCTTTTCCCTCCGCTTTTCCAGCTGCCAGCAAGATCGTCTGCCTGGGTAATCCGGTCAGACAGGAACTGCTGAATCTGCCTGCACCCGAACAACGTTATGCCAGGCGCCAGGGTGCTTTGCGTTTGCTGGTGATTGGTGGCAGCCTGGGTGCCCAGATTTTCAACCAGACTTTACCCAGAGCGCTGGCGCTATTACCCGAAGAAATGCGCCCCTGGGTGCGTCATCAGGCGGGTGCTGGCAAGGAAGAAGCCACTCGGGAAAGCTATGCTGAAAATCTGGGTGCTGCTGCGGATATCGAAATCACTAGCTTTATTGATGATATGGCCGAAGCCTTTGCCTGGGCTGATTTGGTGGTTTGCAGGGCCGGGGCCCTGACGGTTTCCGAGCTTTCTGCAGCAGGCGTGGCTGCCCTTCTGGTGCCCTTCCCCTTTGCGGTTGATGATCATCAGACGCATAATGCACGTTTTTTGGCGGATGCTGATGCCGGTATGCTTGTGCCCCAGGCGCAACTGACACCGGAATATCTTGCCGGGCTGCTGCAAGGGCCACTGGGTCAGCGCAGCCGTTTGCAACAAATGGCTGTAAAAGCTAAAAGTCTTGCCAAGCCTGCGGCTACTGCCACTCTGATTGAATATCTTTTGAAGGATGAGTAAATGACAAAACTGCCCTATCGTGTGCCTGCCATGCGCCGTATTCGCCACCTGCATTTTGTGGGCGTTGGGGGTGCAGGCATGTGTGGCATTGCTGAAGTTCTGTTAACCCAGGGTTATCAGGTCAGTGGCTCTGATGTGAAACGTTCACCTGCAGTGGAGCGCCTGATCAGGCTGGGTGCCCAGGTTCATATCGGCCATCACCAGGAAAACATCCAGGGTGCTGATGTGATCGTGGTTTCCACGGCTATCAATGAAGCCAACCCGGAAGTGGCTGCCGCCCTGGAAGCCCGCCTTCCTGTGGTCAGAAGAGCAGAAATGCTCGCTGAACTGATGCGTTTTCGCCATGGCATTGCCGTGGCCGGAACCCATGGCAAAACCACCACCACCAGCCTGATTGCTTCCATTCTGGCACAGGCAGGTCAGGACCCGACTTTTGTGATTGGTGGCAAGCTTACCCAGGCCGGTACCAATGCACGCCTGGGAGAATCCCGTTATCTGGTGGCGGAAGCCGATGAGTCGGACGCCTCCTTTCTGCATTTGCAGCCCATGGTTTCCATCGTCACCAACATTGATGCCGATCATATGTCGACCTACGGTGGTGATTTTGAAAAGCTGAAAACCACCTTTATTGAATTTCTGCATAATCTGCCTTTTTACGGGCTGGCTGTTGTCTGCCTGGATGATGACCATCTCCGCGAACTGCTGCCACGGATAGGTCGCCCTGTTTTGACCTATGGTTTCAGTGAAGAAGCTGATTTTGTGGCCCGGGATTTTCAGCAGCAGGGGCGGGAAATCAGTTTTCGTGTTCAGCGCCCGCATGGCTTGCCGGACTTGCAGATAGGTTTGAGCAGCCCTGGGCGTCATAATGTTCTCAACACCCTGGCAGCCATCGCTGTGGCTACGGATGAGGGTATCGCCGATGAGGATATTGTTCAGGGTCTGCGCAATTTTCAGGGAGTGGGGCGGCGTTTCCAGCAACTGGGCAACTTTCCTGTGGCTGATGGTGAGGTCATGCTGGTTGATGATTACGGCCACCACCCCAGGGAAGTGGAAGCAGTCATCAAAGCGGTTCGGGAAGGCTGGCCGGAAAGACGCCTGGTTATGCTTTATCAACCTCATCGTTTTTCCCGCACACGGGATCTTTATGAAGATTTCGTCAAGGTGCTGTCCGGGGTGGATACTCTGGTATTGTTGGATGTTTATGCTGCAGGTGAGCCTGCCATTCCGGGAGCAGATGGGCGCAGTCTCAGTGGTTCCATTCGTCAGCGTGGTAAGGTGGATCCCTTGTTTGTTGACGACCCGGATGAACTGGAAAACCTGCTGGCCGGTGTCTTGCAGCCGGGTGATATCCTGTTGACCCAGGGGGCAGGTGATATCGGAGCCCTTGCCCAGCGTCTGGCCAAAAGTGAACTGGCTTTTATCAAACAATAACCTCATGAACTGAAGTCCGGAGTCGTGGATGCCTGCTAGCCAACAAGAAATAAAAGAACTCGGCCGTGTTGCGGTCTTGATGGGGGGGTGTTCTGCAGAACGTGAAGTTTCCCTGAGAAGTGGTCAGGCTGTTTTGACGGCTTTGGAAGCCCAGGGTGTCAAGGCTTTTGGTCTGGACCTGGGCAAAAATGCAATCGCCCAACTCCTTGCCGAGCCGATTGACAGGGCCTTTATTGCCCTGCACGGTCGTGGTGGCGAAGATGGCTGTATTCAGGGTGTGCTGGAATGGCTGGGCATACCCTATACGGGCAGCGATGTCATGGCATCCGCTCTGGCCATGGACAAATATAAGTGCAAGCAGGTCTGGTTGGGACAAGGTTTGCCGACTCCCGCTTCCTGTCTCTTGACAGAGGAGTCCGATCCCGACCAGGTGGTTGCACAACTGGGACTGCCCTTGATGGTCAAACCCGCCCACGAAGGTTCCAGTTTGGGAATGAGCAAGGTCAATTCAGCCTCGGAATTGCAAAAAGCCTGGCTGGAAGCCAGTCAATATGATGACAGAGTGCTGGCGGAGCGCTATATTCAAGGTGCTGAATTTACTGTGAGTATTGTCGATCATCAGGCTTTGCCGGTTATCGGGTTGCAAACCAGCCATGATTTTTATGATTACAGTGCCAAGTATGTCACCGGAGACACGCGTTATTTGTTACCCAGCGGTCTGAACGACCAGCAGCAAGTGGCATTGCAGGAGCTGGCATTGAGTGCATACCGGGCTGTGGGTTGTGAAGGCTGGGGTCGGGTGGATATTATGCTTGATGAGCAGCAGCAACCCTGGCTGTTGGAAGTGAATACCAGTCCGGGCATGACCGATATGAGTCTGGTGCCTCAGGCAGCCGCCTACACCGGAATGAACTTCCAGGATCTGGTCCTGAAACTGGTGAGTACCGCCCGCCTGAAGGTGTTCAGTGGCCACTAGGCATTCAAGCTGGCAAGGCTGGCTGAAAGCCTTGCTACCCTTGCTGCTACTTCTGCTGGCAGCCAGCTATGCCCTGCACTGGATGTTGGCTCGTCCTGTCGGACAAGTATCTATCTATGGTGAAGTGCGTTACGTTGACCAGCAGCTCTTGCAGCAACGTGCTTTACCCTGGCTTTCCGAAGCCTTCTGGAAAGTCGATTTGACGGGCCTGCAGGAGGATCTGGAACGCGATCCCTGGCTGGAAAAAGCAGTGATTACCCGGCGCTGGCCCAACCAGATTGCTATTCAATTGCAGGAGCGCCAGGCCTGGGCAAGATGGAATAGCCGGGCGGTGTTGGATGAGCAGGGAGAGGCTTTTTATCCGGCCAACCCGGAAAGCCTGGGTTTATCACTGCATATTTTCAGTGAGGCCGACCAGTTGCAGGAGGCTCTGGAGTTTCACCAGCAATTGGCAGAAGCTGTTGAACCTCTGGATGTTGCCATCAGCGAGCTGCGCCTGGAGCCTAGAGGTGCCTGGCAACTTCAGTTAACCAGTGGCGTTACTCTTATGCTGGGTCGTGATAACATAGAGAAAAGAATTAATCGTTTTATTTGGGTTTGGGATCAATGGTCGGAAGATAAGCAGGCCCAGGTAAACATAATAGATACGCGGTATCCCAATGGCCTGTCTGTAGGCTGGAAGAAGACCGAAGATAAATAAGCAGGTTGCTTCAGGAGATTTGCCTGAAGCCATTCATCAAGGAGTATTCCTTTATTATGGCACAACAGTCTAACCCCGGTAGTTTGGTTGTCGGGCTGGATATTGGCACCTCCAAGGTCGTTGCCATAGTTGGTCAACGAACCCCTGAAGGCAAGCTGGAAATCATCGGTCTGGGTTCGCATCCCTCGCGCGGGTTGAAAAAAGGCGTAGTCATCAATATTGACTCCACGGTGCAATCCATCCGCCGTGCTGTGGAAGAAGCCGAGTTGATGGCTGGCTGTGAAATCCACTCAGTGTACGTGGGCATTGCAGGCAGCCATGTTCACAGTATGAACTCGCATGGCATCGTTGCCATTCGTGATCGTGAAGTGGGTGAGGCCGATCTGGAAAGAGTCATCGATGCCGCCAGAGCAGTTGCCATACCGGCGGATCAGAAAATCATCCATATTCTTCCCCAGGAATATGCTATAGACAGTCAGGAAGGTATTCGCGAACCTCTGGGTATGTCCGGTGTGCGCCTGGAGGCCAAGGTTCACCTGGTCACCTGTGCCGTCAATGCAGTTCAGAATATTGAAAAATGTGTGCGTCGCTGCGGGTTGGAAGTTGAAGATATAATTCTTGAGCAACTTGCTTCCAGTTATTCAGTATTAACAGAAGATGAAAAAGAACTGGGTGTGTGTATTGTTGATATTGGTGGTGGAACAACCGATATTGCAATATTTACGGAAGGGGCAATAAGACATACGGCAGTTATACCTATAGCCGGTGATCAGGTTACCAACGATATTGCCATGGCATTAAGGACACCCACCCTGCACGCTGAAGAAATAAAAATTAAATATGCTTGTGCTTTGACTCAGCTGGCTGGCCCGGATGAAATGATCAAGGTGCCCAGTGTGGGGGATCGTCCGCCCCGCGAGCTGTCACGTCAGGCATTGGCAGAGGTGGTTGAGCCGCGTTATGATGAGCTGTTTACTTTGATCCAGGCTGAGTTAAGACGCAGCGGTTTTGAGGACAGAATTGCTGCGGGTATCGTCCTGACCGGTGGTACGGCCAAGATTGAAGGTGCGGTTGAGCTGGCCGAGGAGATTTTTCATGCTCCGGTTCGCCTGGCGAGTCCGCAGTTTGTTGTGGGCCTGAATGATGTGGTAAGCAACCCGGTTTATTCAACGGGTGTGGGTCTTTTGCACTATGCACTCCAGCGCACAGACAGCGAAGCCCTTCCTGAAGGAGGCTACCGAAGTGAAGGCCAGGGCGGAGAAGTGGAGTATGAAACCACCTTGACCCGCATCAGGCGCTGGTTCCAGCGTCAGTTTTAGCCAGTGTTTTTAACGGCATAGCTTTTATTCTGCTTGCTGTATTTGTTAGTCTAGTGCAAAGTTAAGTAATTATGAGTCGATTAACAGTGGTTGTATCAATTTTTTTGATTCAGGGCTGTTTTCAGGAGACGGGCAAATGGCTTTTGAAATAGTTGAAAATACACCATCATCCCTGGCGGTTATCAAGGTCATCGGTGTTGGTGGTGGTGGTGGCAATGCTGTTGCTCACATGGTGGCCAACCGGATACAGGATGTCGAGTTTATCTGTGCCAATACAGATGCCCAGGCACTCAAGAATATTGATAAACAGGTCAGTGGTATTCTGCGCAAGCAGAAGGCTGTTGAGACTGCCCGCCAGAACTCCCAGTCAGCGCCCACTGACTCCGTCCTGGAAATGTCCCGTGTCCAGTTGAAGGACGAAGAGGCTCAGGCAGAAGAAGATGCTTCTTTTGTTAGCGATACTCCCATTATTAAAATTCAGTTGGGCGGCGATATCACCAAGGGGCTGGGCGCAGGTGCCAACCCGGAAGTGGGTCGCCAGTCAGCTCTTGAGGATCGGGAAGTGATTGCCGATATCCTGCAGGGTGCTGACATGGTCTTTATTACAGCCGGTATGGGGGGCGGAACAGGCACCGGAGCTGCCCCTGTAGTTGCAGAAGTGGCCAGTGAGCTGGGTATCTTGTCGGTGGCTGTGGTGACCAAGCCCTTTAATAATGAAGGTCCCAAGCGCATGCGCCTGGCTGAAGAAGGCATTGCTGAACTGACCAAGCATGTTGATTCCCTGGTGGTGATTCCCAACCAGAGATTGCGTGAGGTTCTGCCTAAGGGTATTACCCTGAAGGGCGCCTTTGCCAAGGCCAATGATGTTCTGCTGGGCGCGGTTAAAGGGATTGCTGACGTCATCACTCATCCCGGTGAAATGAACGTTGACTTTGCCGATGTGCGTACCGTCATGTCGGAAATGGGCACGGCCATGATGGGTGCCGGTGCGGCATCGGGTGAGCAGCGCCATCTGCAGGCCGCAGAGCAGGCCATTCGATCTCCACTATTGGAAGATATTGACCTTAAAGGTGCCAAAGGCATTCTGGTCAACATTACCGCAAATGCCGACCTGGAACTGGAAGAGTTTGATGAAGTGATTGCCCTCATGTATGAGCATGCTGATGAAGATGCCACCATCATTGTAGGCAACACTGTCGATGCATCCCTGGGGGATGAGTTGCGAGTCACTGTGATTGCGACGGGGCTGGAGAACAAACAAAAAGCAGCCGCCAAGGTGGAAGCTGAACAGCCAACATCCCGGGCATCCAAGCGGGCCTCGCTGTCTGAAGCAGCTATTGCCGGTGGAGCCCAGGTTGCCCGTCAAGCCAATGTTCGTGCTCATGCGACACCCAGTGGTGATCAGGCCTCGATGCTGGATATACCGACTTTTTTAAGAAAGCAGGCCGACTAGGTAACCCAGATCAACTACTGCCCTGACCTGCGCTCATAACGTTGATCAGAGACACCTAATAACATAAACAAAGCTGTAGATACGAAACTTATCTATTTTCTGGTTGCCAGAAGTTTCGCCTTTAGCAGAACTTTGTTAAAGTTACATGAAATTCAGGCCTGAACAGGTTACTGTTCAGGTTTTCTCTTGATATCTAGCTCCCAGAGAGCTGAGAAGAGTGGCAATGATCAAACAATGTACCCTCAAAAATACGATCCGGGCAACGGGTGTAGGCCTGCATTCAGGTGAAAAAATTTACCTGACACTACGGCCTGCTCCGGTGGACAGTGGTATTATTTTTCGCCGGGTTGACCTGGATCCTGTTGCAGAGATCCATGCTCGTGCTGACAATGTGGGTGAAACCACCCTTTCCACGACTCTCTGTGAAGGTGGCGCCAAAGTCAGTACCGTTGAGCACCTGCTGTCCGCACTCGCTGGTCTGGGGATAGATAACCTCTACGTTGAGGTCAGTGCTCCGGAAGTGCCGATCATGGATGGCAGTGCCGGTCCTTTTGTTTTTTTGGTGCAGTCTGCAGGCATTCAGGAACAGGAAGCGGCCAAGCAGTTTATTCGCATTAAAAAGAAAGTCACGGTGACTGAGGACGACAAAACAGCCAGTTTTGAGCCTCATGAAGGGTTCCGTGTGGGTTTCAGCATTGATTTTGATCACCCCGTTTTTCGCGATCAAAAACAAGTGTCGATCATTGACTTTTCCACCACGTCTTTTGTTCGTGAAGTCAGTCGTGCCCGTACCTTTGGTTTTATGCGTGACATTGAATACCTGCGTTCACGCAACCTGGCCCTGGGCGGCAGCATGGAAAATGCGATCGTGGTTGATGATTATCGTATTCTCAATGAAGATGGCCTCAGGTACGAAGATGAGTTCGTCAAACATAAGGTTCTGGATGCGATTGGTGACCTTTATCTACTGGGCAAAAGCCTTATCGGTGAATTTAAAGGGCATAAATCAGGTCATGGCCTGAACAATAAGCTACTGCGTGAGTTGATCAGTCAACCTGATGCCTGGGAAGTGGTGACCTTTGAAGGCGAAGAAGCCAAGTCGCCGATTTCCTATACCACGGCTGCCGCTCTGGCCTGATTTGAGTAATAGTCTTTAAAGCCTGAAAAAAAACCAGCCTAGTGCTGGTTTTTTGTTTCTGGTGAATGGCTGGCACGAATCAGGGCTTCTTTCAGCTTGGGGTTGTCCACCTCTTCAGCTAGCTTGCGCAGCTTTTCTCGGGTGTTTCCCGATATAGGCTGGCCCTTTTTCTCTTTTCTGGGCTCCGGCGGCTGGGGTCTTATTTTAAGCTCAATTGTAGACAACTCCGGCAGGCACTCACTGAGGTCGGCCAGCAGCTGTGGCTTTAAATAACGAAAGCGGGTCAGGTGTATGGCACTGGACGTTAAAAGCACCAGACGACCTTGTTGAAAGTTGCCCACACGATAGAAATCACGGCTGTCTTCAGGTAATTTTTGCAGCACAAGTGTTTCAATATGTTTCAGTTTTTCTGCCTGACCCAGAATATCACCGAGAATTGAGGTGTCTTTGTTAATAAGTGCATTCAGGGATTTTGTTCTTCCCGCTCTTGCCTTTATACTCACTACTCACCCCTTAGGAATGCCAAAAAAAGATACTAGCGAATAACCAGTAAAACACCAAGGGGAAGACATGGGAAGCAAGCAATGAATCTGATTTTTTGCAGCAGTGCACACAGTTCAAGCAAGTCGTTCAAGCTGACACCAGGGCTATTGGCTTTTATTTTTACTGTGGTATTCACCATACCTGCTGCGGTAGGTGGAAGTCTGGTTTACTGGTGGGTTGATGCCAGTGAAAGGCTACAGAATAATAAGGCCAGCCGCATGATGGAAGAGGAGCTCCAGGCCCAGCGTGAGGAAGTGGAAGAAGTCAAACGCAAGTCCATTGAACGGATTGATGCTTTGACGCCACGCCTCGGCGAATTACAAGCCCGTCTATTGCGTCTGGATGCACTGGGCAAGCGGCTGACAGCGGTTGCTGATTTAAGTGACGAGTTCAATTTTGATCAGCCGCCCCCTCTGGGTGGCCCGGAATCAGTTTATGAAGAAGGCTCCGGTTATACCGACACTGAATTAATGGAAGAGCTGGATTCCTTGACCCGCAAGATAGAACAGCGCCACCAGCAGCTGGAGCTGATTCACGCCTTGATGACCAAACGCAACCTGGCTGATCAGGTTTACCTGGCCGGTCGTCCTGTTTCCGGTGGCTGGATGTCCTCAACCTTTGGGCGTCGCAGTGATCCTTTTACCGGGCGCACCTCCTGGCATGAAGGTCTTGATTATGCCGGTCGTGAAAACTCCGATGTCTTGGCAACAGGTGCAGGAGTGGTTGTTCATGCCAGCCGCCGTGGTGGTTTTGGTAATCTGGTGGAAATCGATCATGGTGATGGGTATGTCACCCGCTATGCCCACCTGAATGACTTCAAGGTTGCCAAGGGTGACTTGGTGCATCGCGGCGATGTGGTGGGTCTGATGGGTTGTACAGGTCGTTGTACCGGTACCCATGTCCACTATGAAGTGATCCAGAATGGCCGTGCTGTTGACCCGGCAAGATACGTTTCTCGCTCTGCTCCCTAGCTTTTCCCTCCTTATCTTGAAAACACCCGCTTCTGGCGGGTGTTTCTCTGTGGTCAGAGTGTTAAAATCCCGAAAACATCTTTTAACAAAAACGTGATATGTTGAGAGACCTTCATTCCTTCTTTCACTTCACGGGTAAGGACAGTCGATGATTACCCCTTTATTCAAGAAAGTCTTTGGCAGCAAGAACGAACGTGAACTCAAAACTCTGCGTAAAACTGTGGAGAAGATTAATGCCCTGGAACCCCAGTTCCTGGAGTTGAACGACGAAGATTTTGCAGCAAAAACGCAGGAGTTCAAAGCCAGGGTTGCCCAGGGCGAAAAACTGGACAAGATTTTGCCGGAGAGTTTTGCTCTGGTGCGTGAAGCCGGTAAACGGGCTATGGGTATGCGCCATTTTGATGTGCAGCTGATTGGCGGGATGGTGCTCAACCAGGGCAAAATTGCCGAGATGCGCACAGGTGAAGGTAAAACCCTGGTGGCCACTCTGGCTGTTTACCTCAATGCCCTGGCTGACAAGGGCGTACATGTGGTGACCGTGAATGATTACCTGGCCCGCCGTGATGCTGAGTGGATGGGGAAACTTTATGAGTTTCTGGGCCTGAGTGTGGGTGTTATTTATTCGGGTCAAAGCCCTGATGATAAGCGCGTTGCCTATCAGGCTGATATTACCTATGGCACCAATAATGAGTTTGGTTTTGACTATCTGCGCGACAACATGGCCTTTTCCCTGAAAGACCGGGTTCAACGTGGCCACTTTTTTGCCGTGGTTGATGAGGTGGACTCCATCCTGATTGATGAAGCCCGCACTCCCCTGATTATTTCCGGTGCAGCCGAAGACAGCTCGGCTCTCTATAAAACCATCAACCGTTTGATTCCACATCTGGTTCCCTGGGATGAAGAAAAGGAAGAGGGAGACTTTCTGCTGGATGAAAAGCAGCGCAGTATTGAGCTTACAGAACAGGGGCACCAACTGGTTGAAAAACTGATGTCCGAGGAAGGCCTGCTTGATGAAGGGGGCAGCCTCTATTCAGCCGGTAACCTCAACCTTTTGCACCATGTGCACTCAGGTCTGCGGGCACATCACATGTTTCATAAGGATGTGGACTATATCGTCAGTAATGACCAGGTTGTGATTGTTGACGAGCATACAGGGCGCACCATGCCAGGTCGTCGCTGGGGTGAAGGCCTGCATCAGGCGATCGAAGCCAAGGAAGGATTGCGAATTCAGGCAGAAAGCCAGACTCTGGCTTCAACCACCTTCCAGAACTATTTCCGCATTTATGAAAAGCTTTCGGGTATGACCGGTACTGCTGACACCGAAGCCTATGAATTTAATCATATCTATGGTCTGGATGTGGTTGTGATTCCGCCCAACCGTGAAGTGCGTCGGGTTGATTACAATGACCTGGTCTATATGAGTGCCGAGGAAAAATTTGCTGCCATTATCGAGGACACCCAGCATTGTGTGGAGAAGGGTCAGCCGGTACTGATCGGTACAGCCTCCATCGAAACCTCCGAGTATGTGGGCAACCTGCTGAAAAAAGCCGGTATCAAACACAAGATTCTCAATGCCAAACAGCATGAGAGTGAAGCTGACATTATTGCCCAGGCCGGTCGTCCCGGCGCAGTTACCCTGGCCACCAACATGGCCGGTCGCGGTACAGACATCGTGCTGGGGGGTAACTGGGAAAATGAAGCGGCCAAACTGGAAAACCCCACCCAGGAACAGCTGGACAAACTGAAATCCGAGTGGGAAGAGCGCCATGCCCAGGTTTTGGAAGCCGGCGGTCTGCATGTGATCGGTACAGAAAGACATGAATCCCGGCGTATTGATAACCAGTTGCGGGGTCGCTCCGGGCGCCAGGGTGATCCAGGTACAACCCGCTTTTTCCTGTCACTGGAAGACAGCCTGATGCGTATTTTTGCTTCAGATCGCGTCAAAAAAATGATGGGCATGCTGGGCATGCAGCAGGGTGAAGCCATCGAACACAAGATGGTGACCAATGCCGTTGAAAAAGCCCAGCGCAAGGTTGAAGGCCGCAACTTTGATATTCGTAAACAGCTTCTGGAATACGATGACGTCAATAATGACCAGCGCCAGGTTGTTTACACCCAACGACGCGAAATTCTTGAAGCAGAAGATATCGCTGAAGAAGTTGAAGAAATGCGTGAGGATGTTCTGGATGATGCAATCTCCCAGTTTATTCCACCGCAATCCATGCCGGATCAATGGCGAATTACCGAACTGGAAAAATACCTGGAGAGCGAATTCAATCTCCCGGTGCCTGTCCAGCAATGGCTGGATGAGGATAAAAGCCTGCATGAAGAAACCCTGCGGGAAAAACTGCATCAGGAAATGGAGCAGGCCTACCGGAACAAGGAAGAGCAGGCGGGTGCGGATTTAATCCGTCGCTTTGAACAACAGGTGATGCTGCAGGTATTGGACAGTCGCTGGAAAGAACATCTGCAGAACATGGATCAACTCCGCCAGGGTATACATCTGCGGGGATATGCCCAGAAGAACCCCAAACAGGAATATAAAAAAGAGGCTTTCGGCCTTTTTGAGAATTTCCTCGGCAATGTGCGTCGGGATGTGGTGCGTATACTGAGCCACGTTAAAATCCGTACTCCTGAAGAGGTTGAGGAAATCGAGCGTCAACGCAAGGCTGAAGCCGAACTGCTCCAGCAGCGTCAGAAAGCCCGCCATGATTCACCTGCACCTGCTGCCGGTGAAGCCCAGCAACGCTCAGGTGAAGCAGCTGCTCAGCCTTTCAAGCGTGAATACCCCAAAGTCGGGCGTAATGAGCCTTGCCCTTGCGGTTCCGGTAAAAAATACAAACAGTGTCACGGCAAACTCAGCTAAACAAAGAGGTGGGCTCAATGGCTGTTGGAGAATTAACTCTGCCTGAATTCAATGCTGTTCAGGGGCTTAAACTAGGCACCGGCAGTGCTGGTATCAAAAAAACCGGTCGTAAAGACCTGGTGATCCTGGAATTGGCGGCTGGCAGTCACAGTGCCGGGGTTTTTACCTTGAATGCATTTTGTGCCGCCCCAGTCCAGCTGGCCAAAAAACATTTGCAGCAGGCACAGCCGCGTTATCTGGTCATCAACACCGGAAACGCCAATGCCGGAACCGGCCCCCAAGGGTTACGGGATGCCGAGCGCACCTGTGTGGAAGTGGCCAGCCTGATGGGCTGTCGTCCGGAAGAAGTGCTGCCTTTCTCAACCGGGGTTATTGGTGAGCCCTTGCCGATGGAACGCTTGCTGGCAGGCCTGCCGTCTGCCATTGCTGATCTCAATGACCTTGGTTGGGCCGCAGCTGCTTCCGGGATCATGACAACCGACACCCTTCCTAAAGGTGCAACCGCCCGATGTGAAATTCAGGGACAGACAGTCAGAATCAGTGGAATTGCCAAGGGTGCCGGCATGATCAAGCCCGATATGGCCACCATGCTGGGGTTCATTGCCACGGATGCTTCGCTTTCTCAACCCCTCTTGAAGAAACTGCTGAAGCAAAGCTGTGACATCAGTTTCAACCGCATCACGATTGATGGTGATACCTCAACCAATGACAGCTGTATTCTGATGGCTACCAATCAGGGGCCGCACCTCAGTGAAGACCAGCCGGACGATCTGGCGTGTTTTGTCGAAGCACTGAATCAGGTGATGCAGGAGCTGGCTTTGGCGATTGTCCGTGATGGGGAAGGGGCCACCAAGTTTGTACGTATACAGGTGGAAGAGGCGGCCAGTCAGAAAGAAGCCCTGAGTGTTGCCTATACAGTGGCTCATTCCCCTCTGGTCAAAACAGCCCTGTATGCCAGTGATGCCAACTGGGGCAGGATTCTTGCCGCAGTCGGGCGTGCGCCCGGACTTGAGTCACTGAATGTGGAAGGGGTCACCGTTTACCTGGGTGATGTGCTGCTAGTGGAGCAGGGTGGACGTGCTGCCAGCTATACAGAAGAAGCGGGCTCGGCAGTGATGCAGGAAGCGGAAATCACCCTCAAAATTCAGCTGGGCCGTGGCCAGCATTGCGAAGATGTCTGGACTTGTGATTTTTCACATGATTATGTGACGATCAACGCTGACTATCGCACTTAGGATACTGATTAGATTATGCCTCATCCGCTACTTGTTGCTGTTGCCACTATCTGCAATGACCAGGGCGAAGTCCTGATTGCACAAAGACCCCAGAATGTTGATCAGGGAGGACTTTGGGAGTTTCCCGGCGGCAAACTGGCCCCCTATGAAACAGGCTACCAAGCCCTTAAACGTGAAATTCAGGAAGAGTTGGGAATCCGAATCACCCAGGCTCGTCCCTTGATCAGGATTAACCATGCCTACCCAGCCAAGAAAATTCTCCTGGATGTCTGGAAGGTCAGCTGCTTTGAAGGTGAGCCCTGGGGCCGCGAAGGACAGCCTGTACGCTGGGTGAAACTGCAAGATCTGGGTGATTATCAATTTCCTGAAGCCAATGACCCCATCATCACAGCCCTGACCTTGCCTGATGAGTATCTTATCACTGGTTCCTGTCAAGACCTCGACAGCTCAGTCACAAGGCTTCAACAGGCTCTGGACCGGGGCGTGAAACTGGTTCAGCTCAGGGATCATCAGTTGGACAGGCAAAGCTATCAACGGGTTGCCACACACTTTCTTGAAGCCTGTAACCAGGCTGGAGCCCGCCTCATCCTCAACAACGATCCTGAGCTGTTGCAGGAAGTCGATGCGGCCGGGGTGCATCTGACGGGAGAGCGCCTTATGAGCCTTTCTGAGCGGCCTTTGCCAAAAGGCAAGCTGGTTGCTGCGGCCTGCCATGATCTCGCCTCTGTGCGTCAGGCCAAGGCGATTGATGCTGATTTTATCACCCTCTCCCCGGTGCTGGAGACACCTTCGCATCCGGGTGCCTCACCTCTGGGCTGGCAAAGGTTCAAAGAATTGGTTGAATACGAAGTCAAAATGCCGGTTTATGCCCTGGGCGGCATGCAACCCGAAGACAAGAGGCGTGTTTTTGCCTTGGGTGGTCAGGGCGTGGCTGGAATCACTCATTTCTGGTGAACAGGGACTCATCATACTCCATCTCATCCAGAGCCGGTTCGCCTGCTATCTTGTGTTCTTCAGCAGCCCAGCTGCCCAGGTCAATCAGTTTGCAACGCTCACTGCAGAAAGGTCGCCAGGGGTTGTCCTGACTGATAATACTGGCTTGACCGCAACCGGGGCAGGGAAAGATGCGTGTGGGTGTTTGCTGCATTTTCAACTCCGTGCCAGTTTTTGATAAATTGCATGCCAGTAGTTTACCTGCTTTTTGAGTTCATTTAACCCCTGGCTGTTATCCAGAACATCATCGGCTCTGGCCAGCCTTTCCTTGCGACTGAGTTGATTGCTCATGATTTTTTCAACCAGATCCCGTTGATTGTTATCCCTTTGGCAGGTTCTTTCCACTTGCAGCTCTTCAGGCAGGTCAACCACTAAAACCCGGTCAACCAGTTGATCCTGATGGCTCTCCAGCAGCAGTGGCGAAGACAGAATCAAATAATCACCGCTGAAGGAGTTAATAGCCTGGATGATTTGCTCTCTGACCCAGGGATGAATGAGTTGTTCCAACCAGATCTTTTGTTTGCGGTCGTTGAATACCCTGACTCTTAAGGCAGCTCTATCCAGGCTGCCATCAGCCTGCTGTAAATCCTGCCCCAATTGCTGATAAACCTTGTTTAGTAAAGGCGAACCCAGTTCCAGTGCCTGGCGCGCCAGTACATCGGCATCAATAACTTGAACCCCCAGTTCAGCAAAGAAATCACTGGCTGCAGTTTTACCGGAGCCAATACCACCGGTTAAACCAATGATTAAAGCACGATTAGAGGAAGACTTGGAATTGACCTGCATAAAGCTCACCTGACCGGTTCAACACACTATTAGCGGGTTTCTATTTAAACAAAAATGACAGGGAAATAGGAGAAACTTTTTCCGAATGTCAGGGTCTTTCTTATAGTAATTAACAAATACACTTGCCAAGAAGTCTATTTTGTATAAAAATTACCCGGCCTGTTGAAAATTTTAGGAGAAAAAAATGTCAATTCTAGCTTCGTATCGTGAAAAAGAAGAGTTAATGCGTAAGCTCAAGGAAGAAATGCGCAAGATGGAAGAAAACACCCAACTTAAAAAAGAGCTGACTTTCAAGCAGGAAATTGAATCGGTATTGGATAAGCACGAACGCTCAGTGCGTGATCTGGCTGAAATCTTTGCCTTGAATGCTGAAGCCCCGAGTAAATCTTCGGGCCGTGGCAATCGCCGTACGCGCAAACTTAAAATTTATGTGAACCCCAATACCCAGGAACGCATTGAAACGCGTGGTGGCAACCAGAAGCAGCTTAAAGAGTGGAAAGCCCAGTACGGCTCCGATACGGTTGAAGGCTGGGTTGTCGAAGAAAGAGACTAATCACCTCAGCTCTTCCCCAGCTTAAAAGCCCTGGCAAAATGCCGGGGCTTTTTTTGTGGGGGCAAGAGTCCACTTGTATTGCTGGAGCTGACATTATTCCGTAAGCAACTCTATACACTCCGGTGGAATATCGTTATCAATATAAGCCATTCCCAACAGGTTCAGATACTCCATGCGTTCGGCTTTCATCAGATCAATTTGGGGAATATTGAAACCCTTTTCCTGATAGAGGGCGGCCAGATGGGCCAGATAGTTTTCACCTTCTTTGAGCAGTAAAAGGCTGGCAGCACCCACATCGGGTTTTACTTTTGAGTTGAAGCCTTCCCCGAGTTTAACTTCCAGAACAACAGGCTCTTCGTTGCCCTCAATACGCACACTACGGTTGCGAACCGTTTGCCTGGCCCAGTAGTAGGCCAACTCTTTGCTTGGGGTTAAAAAGACCGGTTCAATTGTTTCTGTGTAGTTGTTACCAATCGTCGCCATGGTTTTTTTGGCTGCTTCTCTCAGTGCCTGATCGCCGGAGCGTTTCAGCCCCTGCTCCTGAATAGAATTGAGCAGAGCAGAGGAGGTGCCGTGATACCAGATATTACGAGTGGCAAAACCCTGTTCAGTTAACAAATCTTTTGCATCTTTCAGAAAAGCCGGTGTAGCAGTCATAGTTGAATCGCTTATTCAGTTTGCAGTAAAAAACCGAAGGTCATTTTAACGTAAAAACCTTGCAGCCATAAAAAAAGGCGACACCTGGGGTTCAGGGTCGCCTTTTTCTCAGGAAGGCTCTGATGGTGCCCGAAGGCCTGTCAGATCACTTCCCTGTTCGGCTTAGCCAAACTGGTTGGAAGTGTTTTTGGCGCCGCCTGCTTTCAGAGCTGCTTCACCCGCGTAGTATTCCTTGTGGTCATCACCCAGATCAGAACCGGCCATGTTCTGGTGCTTGACACAGGCGATACCCTGGCGGATTTCTTTACGCTGTACGCCTTCCACGTAGCCCAGCATACCGGCTTCACCAAAGTACTCTTTGGCCAGGTTATCCACGGACAGGGCCGTAGTGTGGTAAGTCGGCAGAGTGATCAGGTGATGGAAAACATTCGCTTCGCGTGAACAGTCAGCCTGGAAGTTGCGTACCCACTTGTCAGCTTCAGCAGAGATTTCCGAATCATCGTACTTGGCGTTCATCAGGTCGGCACGGTCATAGGCAGAAACGTCTTTACCTTCTTTCTCCCAGGCATCAAATACCTGCTGACGGAAGTTCAGCGTCCAGTTGAAGGAAGGCGAGTTGTTGTAAACCAGTTTGGCATCTGGATGTACTTTACGCACTTCGTTCATCATGTCGCGGATTTCGTACACGGTGGGTACGGCTGTTTCGATCCACAGCAGGTCAGCACCGGCATTGATGGCTTCGATGCAGTCAAATACACAACGCTGGTGACCGGTGCCCTGACGGAACTGGTAAAGGCCGGAAGCCAGACGCTTGGGACGAACCAGCTTGCCATCACGGCTGATCAGAACATCACCTGGGTTGGTGTCTTCTGGAGCCACTTCTTCAACGTCCAGGAAGGAGTTGTAGATGTCGCCCTGGTCGCCTGGCTCACGAACTACAGCGATTTCCTTGGTCAGGCCAGCGCCTTCGGAATCAGTACGGGCAACGATGACACCGTCATCAACACCCAGCTCAAGGAAAGCGTAACGCAGGGCACGGATTTTGGCGTGGAAGTCATTGTGAGGCACGGTTACCTTGCCGTCCTGGTGACCACACTGCTTCTCGTCAGCAACCTGGTTTTCGATCTGCAGGGCACAGGCACCGGCTTCGATCATTTTCTTGGCCAGCAGGTAGGTGGCTTCTGCGTTACCGAAACCGGCATCGATGTCGGCAATGATGGGAACAACGTGGGTTTCGTGGTTGTCGATCTGCTTCTGAATTTCAGCTTCTTTAGCAGAATCACCCGCTTCACGTGCTTTGTCCAACTCGCGGAAGAGGCCGCCCAGCTCGCGGGCATCCGCCTGACGCAGGAAGGTGTAAAGCTCTTCAACCAGTGAAGCGACTGCTGTTTTTTCATGCATGGACTGGTCGGGCAGAGGGCCGAACTCGGAACGCAGAGCGGCAACCATCCAGCCGGACAGGTAGAGGTATTTGCGTTCGGTGGTGCCGAAGTGCTTTTTGATGGAGATCAGCTTCTGTTGACCGACAAAACCATGCCAGCAGCCCAGGGACTGGGTGTATTTGGTTTTGTCCTTGTCAAACTCAGCCATGTCACGACGCATGATGCCTGCAGTGTATTTGGCAATGTCCAGGCCGGTCTTGAATTTGTTCTGAGCACGCATGCGTGCAACGGCTTCAGGGTTGATTGCATCCCAGGAAGGACCATTTTTTTCTTTCAGTGTTGCGGCAGCGTCAATATCTTTTTGAAAAGTAGACATGCTAGTTCCTCTATAAAACAGATGCTGGTTCATTGGAGATCTTCAATCGGTAACCGGCGTTTGCCAACCGGTTGGTGCGGTGCATCATGCCCCAGCAGGGGTCGAGATACAAATAGGCATTAGTCGGGGTATTTTGGTTGTAATATGACTACAGAGGTAGCCTGACTACAGGAGGTGAGCTCAGCAGATTCTTTAGAGCTGGTGGCCCTGCAGGTATTTGACCTGCTCCGCTTTCTGCCAATGGGTTTTGAAGGTCTGAGCCTGACGATAGGCTTCGCGATGTTCCGCTGTATAGAGCTCAGCTCTGGATTCCTGATAATGCGGCCACCAGAGCAGATGCTTGTCATCAATCAACAGCCAGGCTTGCTGAGCGGGGCGATACAGGTTGTGTGCCTTGCAGATTTCAATATGGCTGGGTGCGCGCTGATGCAGTTTGAGCAGATTGCTGGACTGGCGGGAAAACTGCAGGGTTTCACCCAGGAGAAACTGAACTCGACTGTGTGGGTGACGTTTGGCCAGACTCAACAGGGGGGCCAAAGCCGCATCGGTGAACCAGCGGCTGGAGTAAGCCGGTGTTTCCAGGCTGACGCTGCGTGCTGCCTGGGCAATCAGGGTTTCAATACAAGCCTGTAGTTGTTCCTTGCCTTGCAAGCGCACTTGGCTGGTGGTTGCCAGGGCCTCCTGGATGTCTTCCTGGCTGACTTGAGTCTCTTCCTGCAGATCGGCTATCAGGCTTTTTTCCATGGGCAGGTGAGGTATGCCCACCTCAAGAAACTCTTCTCCACTGATTTTGAAGCCCTGCTTGAGATAGAAGTTGACGACCTCCATCTGGGCATTGAGTTGCAGTTTTTTCAGTCCCAGGCGCTTGGCATGATCGAGAATGCGCTGCATCAAACGGGTTCCCAGCTTTTTGTCTCTCAGCTTGGCGAGTACGGCAAAGCGTCCTACCTTGCCATCCGGTGTCAAGCGGGCCGTGGCGGCTGGGCGGTCATTAATCTGCAGCAGGAAGTGTTCACTGACAGGGTCCTGCTCATCCCATTCATGCTCTTCGGGTATTTGTTGCTCTTCCACAAAAACCTTGTAGCGAACCTTGCGACAGACCTCTCCGATCTGCTCCCAAGAGCCTTGCTTGGCCGTTAAGCGCAGCGGGGATTTTTTGGGCTCAGTGGGAGAAGGGGTCATAAAGCAGCTTCCTTGATCAAGGGTTCAGTCTGGGTCGGCTTCAGTGTTTGCATAGAGGCTGCCTTGATTGATCAAGGCTAGCAACAAGTGTCTTGCCTCTTTATTTTGCAGGCTTTGCTCAATAAAGTCAGTAGTCAGAGTGCTTAACTGGCAGAGCTCTTCAATCCAGGGCTGGAGTTCAGCAGAATAACTCCAGGCTTCACCATCGGCAAACAGCCAACGCCCTTCTTCACCGGCCCGAAAGGCCAGACGACTGCCTTCGGACACAGCCAGTAAAGGCTCGTCAGCCGCCTCCACTTCTGCGATCTCTTGCGCCAGGTCTTCCTGTGTCCAGGGCTGTTCGGGGGGCAGAAGTTGATCCGGGTATTTGGTCTGGGTCATGGCGCGACCAAACCACTCATTGATGGCGGCTGGCTGGTCGATCACTTCCTGCAGCAGATTTTTCAAGCGCAGCACGGCAGAGTCATCGATTTCTGCCGGATGCCGAGGTAAAGTCAGATCGGGGTCGGTGTAACGCTGGTCTTCCTTGAGTTTTTCCCCGATAAAATCAGCCGTACCACAAAGAATTTCCTCAGCACTCAGAGCACGAAAACCGATGGACCAAGTGGTGCAGTCTTCACTCAGGGAGGTCCCCCAGTGCGCCAATTGCGGTGGTAAATACAGCAGATCGCCAGGCTCCAGTACCCAGTCTTGATCGGAGTTGGCTTGAAAGTCGGTGAGAATCTTCAGTTGCGTGTCCTGGCGTAACTCGGTGCTTTCATCACAAAACTGACCCAGCTGCCAGCGCCTTTGACCGCTGGCTTGTAGCAGGAAGACATCATAGTAATCGATATGCGGGCCGACACTGCCACCGGGCGGTGCGTAGCTGACCATGATGTCATCCATCCGCCAGCGCGGCAGGAAATTAAATTCCTTAAGCAGCTCACCCACCTCGGGCAAGAGGTGATCCACGGCCTGAACCAGCAGTGTCCAGTTTTTCTCCGGCAGATTTTGTAGAAAAGTTTCTCCAAAAGGGCCATTGAAAAGTTGCCAGGGGCTTTCCGGCCCTTCTTCCATGACGACACGGGACTCTACCTGTTCTTCACAAGCCAAACCCGCCAGCTCATTGATTTCCAGAGGGGGCGTGAAGTCAGGCAAGGCCTGGCGAATCAACAGAGGCTTTTTTTGCCAGTAGTCACGCAGAAACTCTTCTGCGCTGATGTTGCCGAGAAGGGCCGGTTGCATAATCAAATAGCCTTGGCTTGAGCGATGGCATTACCCAGATAGGAAGCAGGAGTCAGCTTTTTCAACTCTGCCTTGGCCTCTTCAGGAATGGCCAGAGTTTCAATAAACTCGGCCATGGCCTGCTGGTTGATGGTCTTGCCGCGGGTCAGTTCCTTGAGTTTTTCATAGGGTTTTTCAATATTGTAGCGACGCATCACGGTTTGAATGGGTTCTGCCAGAACTTCCCAGGCGGCTTCCAGATCATCCGCCAGACGCTGGGGATTGGTTTCCAGTTTGGCAATACCCTTCAGGCTGGACTGGTAGGCAATCAGGCTGTGGCCCAGGCCGACCCCCAGGTTACGCAAAACCGTGGAATCGGTTAAATCACGCTGCCAACGGGAAATCGGCAGCTTGGCGGCCAGGTGATCAAAAAGGGCATTGGCTATGCCCAGATTGCCTTCGGAGTTTTCAAAATCAATCGGGTTGACCTTGTGTGGCATGGTGGAAGAACCGATTTCACCGGCCACGGTTTTTTGCTTGAAGTAACCCAGAGAAATATAACCCCAGACATCGCGGTTAAAGTCGATCAGGATGGTATTGAAACGCGCCAGAGCATCAAACAACTCGGCAATGTAATCATGGGGTTCGATCTGAGTGGTGTAGGGGTTCCAGCCCAGGCCCAGGCTTTCCACAAAGGTCTTGGCATTGGCCTGCCAGTCAATTTCAGGGTAGGCACTCAGGTGGGCGTTGTAGTTACCCACGGCACCATTGATTTTACCCAACAGATCCAGGCCTTCAATCTGCTCAAGCTGACGTTCCAGGCGGTAAACCACATTGGCGACTTCTTTACCCAGTGTTGAAGGGCTGGCCGTCTGGCCGTGAGTGCGGGACAGAAGAGGCACTTCCGCATTGGCATGAGCCAGGGCACGCAAAGCCTCGGCCACCTGGCGCATCTCCGGCAGCAGAACCTTTTGCAGACCACCCTTGAGCATCAGGCCATGGGACAGATTATTGATGTCTTCGCTGGTGCAGGCAAAATGCACAAATTCAGTGATGGCTTTGAGTTCGGGCAGGGTTTCGATCTTATCCTTGATGAAATACTCCACCGCCTTGACGTCATGGTTGGTCACCCGCTCATGGGCCTTCACGGCTTCAGCATGGGCCACTGAGAAGTTAGTCACCAGGTCATTCAGCAATTGATTGGCCTGTTCAGTCAGTGCAGGCACCTCCGTCACCTGAGGGTGCTCGGCCAGGCGCTGCAGCCAGCGTACTTCGACTTCTACACGAGCACGGATCAGGCCGTACTCGGAAAAGTGCTCACGTAGGGCTGCGGTTTTATTGCCATAGCGACCGTCAACGGGGGAGATGGCGGTCAGGGTGGTTAATTGCTCAAGAGACATGAAATTTTCCAGTTGGTTATCAGTAGGTTCTAAATACAAATTGTAGCTGGTGACAAGGTGTACTTCTTCAGGACGCGTGAATACATCCCTGTAAGCTCTGGCTGCAACGTCCTGTTGCAGACAGCCTGAAGTAAGCAACACCTTGCCCCCTGAGTCCTAAGTCGCTATCAGTCGCAAAAGGTATCTGTACGCGCTCTGAAAAAACCAGACCTCTGCCGGGCCTTGTCTTGGCTCTTCCGTTCAAACTTAATACAAAGGGTTGGGTGAAAACTCCTCTGCAAAAGCGCCTGTACCTGGCTCAGCAGCTGTGTCTGATCTGCAGTAGCACCCAGATCGCAATACTTGAAGGTATCAAGCCCTGAATCCCAGCTCTTCCAGATCCCGAAGTAAGCGCTTACGGGCAAAAATCAATTTCCAGCGTTTGCCGCCAGCTTGTGACCAGAGCATGGCAGAACGTACGCCAGCCAAAAGTAAGGCACGGATTTTATCGGCATTGCCCTGCTGTTGCAGTATCTGGGGGTCGCCTTGAACCTGAACCCGAAAAGAAAAGGTGCTCAGGGTATCCTGGTAAAGCCCTGCCAGAGCGGCCAGAACGTTTTCATGCGTGGGGCTGAAATGCTGGGCCTGGGCCTGAATGGCATCCAGGCGTTCACCCAGAGCGGTCAGCATGGCATTGTCTTTCATCAGCTTGGTTTGCAAAACCAGAATACCCACGGCATAGCGCATGATGTTGGGGTGAACATCTTTTTCCTTGAGCAGGATTTTGCGCAGAGCACGGGCACCGGGGCGGAGGTTGAAAAGATCTCCGCCATAGATGTCTTCCGTGCTTTCCGGGTTGGTCACCAGAATGCTGCTGATACTGGTTTCAAAGGTATGTTGATCCACCAGACCCCGACCGGCCAGTTCATGCACCAGCTGGGCCGCTTGCAATACGCCCGCCAGGGCAACGGTTTGGCGCTTGCTTGCATCCAGGTTGTTCATTCACAAGTCCCCTTGTAAAAAAGTTTCTTCAATGACACCACCGCCCAGGCAAACATCCCGGTCATAAAAGACCACCGACTGACCGGGTGTCACGGCCCGCTGGGGTTGAGTAAAGGTGACTTGGCACTGCCCGCTATCCAGCAGGGTAACCTGACACTCCTGATCAGCCTGACGATAGCGAACCTTGGCTGTACAGGAAAAGGCTTTTGCAGGAGGCTGACCGGCCACCCAGTCAGGGGGCGAGCAGATTAAACCATCGGTAAACAGCAGAGGGTGGTCTTCGCCCTGAACCACAGTGAGTTCATTCGTGTCCAGATTTTTAGCAGCGACAAACCAGGGTGCATCCGGATAGCCCTTGACGCCTCCGATGCCCAGACCCTGACGCTGGCCCAGAGTGTAGTACATCAGGCCGGCATGTTCGCCGATCACTTCACCCTGGTCGGTGATGATTTTGCCGGGTTGGGCGGGCAGGTAGCGTTTGAGGAAATCACTGAAACGCCGCTCACCGATAAAGCAGATGCCGGTGGAATCCTTCTTCTTGGCGGTCACCAGATCGTGTTCTTCGGCCAGGCGACGTACTTCCGGTTTTTCCAGCTCGCCGACCGGGAAAAGAGTCAAGTCAATTTCACGGTGCCCAACGGCATGTAAAAAGTAGCTTTGATCCTTGTTGTTATCCAGGCCACGCAGAAGCAAAGCCTTGCCCTGGTCATCACGACCCTTGCGAACATAGTGGCCGGTGGCAATCAGGTCGGCGCCCAGCACCTGGGCGTATTCCAGAAAAGCCTTGAACTTGATTTCGCGGTTGCAGAGGATATCCGGGTTGGGTGTGCGTCCTGCCTTGTACTCGGCCAGGAAGTGTTCAAACACAAAATCCCAGTATTCAGCTGCAAAATTGGCGGCATGCAGCTTGATGCCCAGCTTGTCACAAACGGCCTGGGCATCGGCATAGTCTTCCTTGGCTGTGCAGTATTCGGTGCCGTCGTCTTCTTCCCAGTTTTTCATGAACAGGCCTTCGACCTGATAGCCCTGCTGCTTCAGTAAAAGCGCAGAGACAGAAGAATCGACACCGCCGGACATGCCGACGATAACGCGGGTGGAAGCAGGATCGGGGGACTGCATGGAAGTTGCCTGAGGCACAAAAGGCTCCGCTGGTTATAAAAGAACCATTATACCCTAACGAAAGTCCTTAATCAGCTCCAGAGGGTAGCTTTGCCCCTCAAGATAATCCTGACAGCAGGGAAGCACCATGGGGCTGCGCAAACGGTTTTTTTGATCTTCTGCGAGAAGTTCGCTGAGAGTCAGCCAGCGGGGGCCAATAATGCCTTCATCCAGAACGGCGTCCGGCACCTCGGAAAGAGGGCGGGCAATAAAACAATGGCGGTGGTAAGTGATGCCATTGACGGCCGTGTTGATATACAAACCCAGATAAGAATGCACTTCGACCAGCCAGCCGGTTTCTTCCAGCGTCTCTCTTTCGGCGGCTTCAATCAGGGTTTCGTCCGCTTCCAGATGCCCGGCTGGCTGGTTGAGTACCGGCTTACCCGGCTGGGAAATCTGATCGTACTCTTCAACCAGCAAGAAACGCCCGTCATGGTAGACCAGCGTGGAAACAGTGACGTTGGGTGTCCAGCGACTCATCATGACTCCTTTTTAATGCCTTTTTTGCGGGGCTTCAGGGCAACCTTGCGTTCTTTGGTCGGCAGGTGAACCTGAGTGAGTTTCAACTTGCCGGGCCTCATGTGCTGTAAAGACCAGCTACCGATTGACCAGCGTAGCAGGCGTAATGTCGGAAAACCAACATGCGCTGTCATACGTCTGACCTGACGATTACGGCCTTCGATTAAGGTGATTTCCAGCCAACTGGTTCCTTTGCCAGGACGCGGCTTTACAGGTTCGGCTCTTTCCGGAAGTTGGGGCTCAGGCATCAGGCGTGCCTTGGATGGCCGGGTTTTGCCATCATTCAGTTCCACACCCCGGCTTAATTCTTGCAGGGCTTCCTGGGTGATCTGGCCTTCCACCTGTACCCAGTAGGTTTTGGGCAGCTTGAATTCGGGATGAGTGATACGCGATTGGAGTTCGCCATCACCGGTGAGCAGCAGCAGCCCCTCGGAGTCAAAGTCCAGGCGACCGGCCGGATAGATATCGGGAACCTTGATATAGTCCGAAAGGGTAGGGCGTCCCTTGTCATCGGTAAACTGGGACAGCACCTGCCAGGGCTTGTAAAAGAGGTACAGATCGCTCATGGTTTTCTCAATAGTGGTTTTTTTGGGGTGTTTACTTGTGATTTCATGAAAACATCCCTATTTTCTTAGTAATGCAGGTGAATAAACAAGCATTTGTGGGCTGGGATGGAATTTATGCCAGCAACAAATGACTAAGTTAAGGTAGAACAAACAGAGCACTCACGTTAAGAGGGTTAGCAGTTGAAGTCACAGATGTTGGCATCAGGCAGGATTTCCTGTTCAAGAGCATCAAAAGATGATGAGTTTGATCAGCGGGATGATGAAGAGCTGGCAACGGCGACAGCCAAGCCTCAGGTGAAAAAGCCACCTCTCTACAAGGTGGTCATGCTGAATGACGACTTTACACCGATGGAGTTTGTGGTTGAAGTGTTAATCCGGTTTTTTTATATGGACATGGAAAAAGCTTCACAAATCATGCTTGCCGTGCATACTGAAGGTAAAGCGACTTGTGGGGTTTTTACCCGGGATGTTGCAGAAACCAAAGCAGCGCTGGTGGTCGATTTCGCTCGCGAGAACCAGCATCCATTAATGTGTAACGTAGAAGTGGCGGAGTAAAGCGGCTGCAGACAGGTGTCCGTAGCTAGTGAAAACAACGACTGGTTCCCAGGCGGGTAAGTGAGGGTAGGCTCATGCTAAGCAAAGATCTAGAACACACGCTGAATGAGGCGTTCACCCTGGCAAGGCGCCAACGCCATGAATTTATGACAGTGGAGCATTTGCTTTTGTCTCTGCTGGACAATGAATCAGCTGCCCAGGTATTGAAAGCCTGCGGTGCTGATCTGGGTAGTATCCGCAAGGATCTCAACGACTTCATCAATGCCACCACACCGGTGATTCCCGATGATAATCTGGATCGCGAAACCCAGCCAACACTGGGCTTTCAGCGTGTCCTGCAACGTGCTGTTTTTCATGTTCAGTCCTCGGGCAAAAGTGAAGTGACCGGTGCCAACGTATTGGTTGCCATCTTTAGCGAACAGGAAAGCCAGGCGGTTTATTTCCTCAAACAACAGGATGTGGCGCGAGTGGATGTGGTCAACTACATCTCTCACGGCATCTCCAAGGTGGCGGATGATCCCGAACAGGATCGCGATATGCTGGGCCACGAACAGGAAGAGGAAGCGGCTGAAGGAGTGGCTTCCAACCATCCTCTGCACAGCTTTGCCACCAACCTCAACGAACAGGCGCGTATTGGCCGCATTGATCCGCTGGTTGGGCGCGATCACGAAGTGGAGCGCACCATTCAGGTACTGGCGCGTCGCCGCAAAAACAACCCTCTGCTGGTGGGTGAAGCCGGTGTCGGTAAAACCGCCATTGCTGAAGGCCTGGCCAAGCGGATTGTTGATGGTGAGGTGCCTGATGTCATTGCCGATGCCATCGTTTATTCGCTGGATCTGGGTGCCCTGCTGGCCGGAACCAAATATCGCGGCGACTTTGAAAAGCGTCTCAAAGCCCTGCTGCATGAACTCAAAAAGCAGGAAAACTCCATCCTGTTTATTGATGAAATTCATACCATCATCGGTGCTGGTGCGGCTTCAGGTGGCGTCATGGATGCCTCCAACCTCTTGAAGCCCATGCTGTCCAGTGGTGAGTTGCGTTGCATTGGCTCCACCACCTTCCAGGAATTTCGCGGCATTTTTGAAAAGGATCGTGCGCTGGCACGACGCTTCCAGAAAATTGATGTCGTCGAGCCCAGTGTGGAAGACACCATTGCCATTCTCAAGGGTCTGAAAAGCCGTTTTGAAGAACATCACAAACTGCGTTACGACGACCAGGCACTGGAAACGGCTGCGCGTCTGGCGGCTCGTTACATCAATGATCGCCACCTGCCTGACAAGGCCATCGATGTCGTGGATGAAGCGGGCGCCTATCAGCAGCTGCTGCCTGAAGATCAGCGTGTAGGTGTTATTACCATGGCTGAAGTGGAGGCTATCGTCTCCAAAATTGCCCGGATTCCTCCAAAAACTGTTTCCAGCAATGACAAGGAAGTGCTGCGCAATGTGGAGCGGGATCTGAAAATGCTGGTCTTTGGTCAGGATGAAGGCATTGAAGCCCTGTCCAATGCCATCAAGTTGTCCCGTGCCGGTTTGAAAGCCCCGGAGAAACCCATTGGTGCCTTCATGTTTGCCGGGCCAACCGGTGTGGGTAAAACCGAAGTGACCAAACAGCTGGCGCGAACTCTGGGTATTGAGCTGGTGCGTTTTGACATGTCGGAATACATGGAAAGACATACGGTATCACGACTGATTGGTGCTCCGCCGGGTTATGTGGGTTATGACCAGGGCGGTCTTTTGACCGAGGCTGTTACCAAGAACCCGCATTGTGTGCTGTTGCTGGATGAAATTGAAAAGGCTCATCCGGAAGTCTTCAACCTGCTGCTGCAGGTGATGGATCACGGTACTCTGACGGATAACAATGGCCGCAAAGCCGATTTCCGTAATGTGATTCTGGTGATGACCACCAATGCCGGTGCGGAAGTCTTGAACAAGCGCTCCATAGGTTTCAAAAAGCAGGATAACTCCACGGATGGGATGGAAGCCTTGCGCAACTTCTTTACTCCAGAGTTCCGTAACCGCTTGGATGCCACCATTCAGTTCAAGGCCCTGGATACTGAAGTTATCCATAATGTGGTTGATAAGTTCCTGGTCGAGCTTCAAGCTCAGTTGGATGACAAGCGGGTGGTTATTGAAGTGGATAAGAAAGCCCGTGCCTGGCTGGCTGAAAAAGGCTATGACCAGTCCATGGGGGCCCGACCCATGGCGCGCCTGATTCAGGAGAAAATCAAGAAGCCCATGGCGGAAGCCATCCTGTTTGGAGAGCTGTCGGAAAATGGCGGCACCGTGCATGTCACGGTTGAATCCAAGGACAGTGAAGATCTGAAGCTGGAATTTGAAGCTGCAGCTCAAGCTGAAGAGGAGGAGGGTGCCGTCTGAGGCACTGGAGAGATCTCACAGGAAGCAAAAAACCCGCCGCGGCGGGTTTTTTGTTGTCTGACTTCCTTAACGGGCGCGGTAAGTGATGCGGCCCTTGGTGAGGTCATAGGGAGACAGTTCAACCTTGACCTTATCGCCCGTAAGAATGCGAATATAGTTTTTACGCATTTTTCCGGAAATATGAGCAGTCAGCACATGGCCGTTTTCAAGTTCGACACGGAACATGGTGTTGGGAAGGGTATCAATGATGACACCTTCCATTTCAATATGGTCTTCTTTTGCCATTCGGTAAGAACCTCTGAATTGGCTGATTAAATTTTGCCAGAATAAAAAATCGCGAGTATTTTGCCTGATTTCTCAGTAAAGAGCAAAAAAATAGCCGTTGGCTAATCTGGGGGCGAGAAGCGAACCCATTCCTGTTGCTGGAGAATTTCCAAGGGTTGGTAGTTTTGCTTGTAGCTCATTTTCTGGCAGTTCTTGATCCAGTAGCCCAGATAGACATGCGGCAAGCCCAGCTTTTTGGCCAGGTTGACTTGCCAGAGTACAGCATAAACACCCAGGCTGCGGCGGTTTTCTTCGGGTGAGTAGAAGGTATAGATGGCAGAGAGGCCTTCGGACAAACGATCCATGGCCGCCACAGCCATCAGTCGGTGATCCGGGTCACGAAACTCCACCAACCTTGCCCAGGGTTCACTGAAGAGCAGAAAGCTGCGGAACTGATCAACTGATGGCGGATACATATCCCCGTCCGCGTGTCGTGCTTCCAGGTAGTTTTCGTAAAGTGCGTAGTATTCGTCGGTAAAATGAGTGTCCACCACCCAGGCTGTCAGATCCTGATTGCGATTCCAGATTTTGCGTTGCTGGCGGCTGGGCTTGAACTCAGTTACGGGAATACGAACGGATTTGCAGGCATTGCAATTCTGGCAATGCGGTCGGTAGAGATGGCGTCCGCTGCGGCGAAAACCTACCTTGCTGAGGCTGTCATAGATTTTCAGGGTTAAAGTTTGTTGCGGGTCGAGAAAGAGGGTTGTGGCCTCCCTGTTGGGCAGATAGCTGCAAGTGTGCGGCATGGTCTGATAAAAGCGCAGTGAAAAAGCTTGCTCACCCAGTGTATGGCTGGTCACACTTCAACTCCTTGCTTTAGATGGCGTAAGAATTCATCCCGTTCGATTTCTCTGGCTCCCAGGCTTGCCAAGTGTGGTGAATAGACCTGGCAATCAATCAACTGAAAGTTTAACTCTTCCAGGCGCTGAGCTAAAGCCACCAAGGCAACTTTTGAAGCATCACTGACGCGACTGAACATGGATTCACCGAAAAACACCCGGCCCAAAGCCAGTCCATACAGGCCCCCGACCAGCTCATTATCTTGCCAGACCTCGACCGAATGGGCAAAACCGCGCTGGTGCAATTCAATATAAGCGGCCTGCATTTCCGGTGTAATCCAAGTGCCTTCACGGTTTTGCCGGAGCTGGGCACAGAGGTGGATCACCTGGGAAAAATTCTGGTCAAAAGTGATTTGAAAATCATCCCGTTTCAGGCGTTTACGCAGGCTGCGATGGATTTTAATCTGCTCGGGAAAGAGTACCATGCGGGGAGCGGGCGACCACCAAAGAATGGGCTCGCCCTCACTGAACCAGGGAAAAATACCTTTGCTGTAGGCCAGCAACAGGCGCTCGGCACTCAGGTCGCCACCAAAAGCCAGAAGGCCGTTAGGCTCATCCAATGCCAGGTGAACAGCAGGGAACCAGAGTTTGTCATCCAGTTGCCAAATTTCGAGCATAACTCAGCCTGTAGCTGTGAAGAGAAGCAGGTTCTTTGTGGGTCTATGAGTTATCATAAGGCCTGGAATCTTTACCAACAAGTCAACCGATCGGGAAGAGCAAGTGAGTGATCAGGAAAAGCCCTCCAAAAGTGATTCAGTGAGCCATCTGGCGCATCGCTTACGCAAAGCCTTGCATGAAGCTGCTGCCCTGCTGCTGGCCTTGCTGGGGTTGATGTTGGGGCTGGCCTTGTTCAGCTTCAACGCCAATGATCCGGGGTGGAACATGACTTCGCAGCAAGCGGCCACCAACCTGATGGGCTTGTCGGGTGCCTGGCTGGCTGATGTGCTTTTTTCCCTGGCCGGGGCCGCGGCCTGGCTGCTGCCCTTGTCGATCCTGCACCTGGCTATTCAACTCCTGCGGCGTCCCTGGTTGCAGGAGGAATGGGACCCTTTTATACCTTCGCTGAGATTTTCCGGTCTGATGTTATTGCTGGTGGGTGTGGCCGGTATTGCTGCCCTGCACTTTTACGACGAAGAGGTCAGCTGGGTTTATGGTGCAGGCGGTATCCTGGGAGAAAGCCTGGCCAGTCTGGCGGCACCCATGTTGGGTCACCTGGGGGCTACCCTGGTTTTTTTGAGCGCCTGTTTCGCTGGCTTTTCCCTGATTACCGGCTGGTCCTGGTTGATGATCATGGATGAACTGGGCCATCTTCTGGTGGATCTGGGTGAAAAAGCCCGGAATGCCCTGCTTCAGGCAGAACAGCTGCGCCGTCAGGAAAAACAGGATTACTACCGCGAGGAAGCTGAGTCAAACCAGGCCGACTCACCCGGCTGGCTGGAAGGCATCAAGAACAAACTGCCCCAGATTCCCCAGTCCAGCAAAACAGTGAACCGTGAGCTTTACGAACCGCGTTTGGAGCCGGATGAACCCAGAGACGACAGCGACGAAGTGGAGGAAGAGCCCCGCCTGTTGACCGCCCAGGATTTACAACCGGCCAAAAACCACCTTCCGCAGGCTCCCGTGGGTGAAAAGCCCGGCTTGCAATTGCTGGACGCCACCCAGCCCCAGGAAGCCGGTTTCACCCAACAGGAGCTGGAATCCCTGGCGGTGCTCTTGCAACAGCGCCTGATCGAGTTTGGTGTTAAAGCCGAAGTTGTGGATGCCCACCCTGGGCCGGTGATCACCCGTTTTGAACTGGAACTGGCCGCCGGAGTGAAATCCAGCAAGGTCGCAAACTTGGCCCTGGATCTGGCGCGTGCCCTGAAAGTGCCCAGTGTCCGGGTGGTGGAAGTCATTTCCGGAAAATCCACCATTGGCATCGAACTGCCCAATGCCAAGCGTGCCCTGATCCGTCTGACCGAAGTCCTGGATCATGAAGCCTTCACCCAGGATAAACACCCACTGCCACTGGCGCTGGGCCAGGATATTGCCGGTAAGCCGGTGGTGGTCAACCTGGCGAAAATGCCCCATCTGCTGGTGGCGGGCACCACAGGTTCGGGTAAATCGGTGGGCGTGAATGCCATGTTGCTTTCCCTGCTCCTGCAACGCACACCCGAAGAGCTGCGCTTGATCATGATTGACCCGAAAATGTTGGAATTGTCCGTTTATGAAGGCATTCCGCATCTGCTGGCCCCGGTGGTCACGGATATGAAAGAAGCGGCCAATTCCTTGCGCTGGTGCGTGGCGGAAATGGAAAGACGTTACCAGTTGATGGCTGCTTTGGGGGTCCGAAACATCACCGGTTTCAATGCCAAGCTCAAGGAAGCCACCCGTAAAGGGGGTAAAGTCCTTGATCCTCTGGTTGACCCTGAAGCGGGCGGCGACCCTCAATACCTGGAAACCCTGCCCTATATCGTGGTGGTGATTGACGAATTTGCCGACATGATGATGCTGGTCGGCAAAAAGGTGGAAGAGTTGATCGCCCGCCTGGCCCAGAAAGCCAGGGCCGCCGGTATTCATTTGATTCTGGCCACTCAGCGCCCTTCCGTGGATGTGATTACCGGCCTGATCAAGGCCAATATCCCCACCCGGGTGGCTTTTCAGGTATCCAGTAAAATAGATTCCCGTACCATTCTGGATCAAAGCGGGGCCGAACAACTGCTGGGTAATGGGGACATGCTTTACCTGCCCACTGGAGCGCCTCAGCCAGAACGCATTCATGGTGCCTTTGTCGATGATGATGAAGTGCATCGGGTTGTAGAGGACTGGAAACAGAGGGGAACACCGGACTATGAGGAATCTATTCTCAATGGCAAGGTCGAAGCTGCAAGCCTGGCCGGATTGGAGGCAGAAGGTTCCAGTGATGAAGATGACGAAAATGATCCCCTCTATGATGAAGCCGTGGCCTTCGTCATCGATTCCCGCAAGGCTTCGACCTCAGCAGTGCAAAGGCGCTTTAAAATCGGTTATAACCGGGCTGCGCGTCTGGTGGACGCCATGGAGAGAGCGGGCCTGGTTTCACCGCTTCAGGCCAATGGACAACGCGAACTGCTGGTCAACCAATAAAATCACTCGTTTTAAGGAATAACATGTCCTACAAATCCCTATTGATCGCTGCCTTCCTGCTGCTGTTCAGCTTTGGCTTGTCTGCAGCTTCTCCAGAATCCAGGTTGCAGGGTTACCTCAGTGAACTGCAGAGCCTGGAAGCAGAGTTTGATCAGAAGATTCTGGACGCCAGTGGTCAAAGACTTCAGCAAACCGAAGGTGAGATGCGCCTTTTGAAGCCGGGTCGCTTCCATTGGGAAACCCGTAAACCCTTCCCGGAAGTTCTGGTTTCAGATGGCCAAACCCTCTGGCTTTATGATCCGGGTCTGGAACAGGTCACTGTCCAACAGCTGGATCAGCGAATGGCGCATACACCGGCCCTGATCCTTTCCGGGGAGACGGCTGATCTAACCGAGGACTTTCAGGTTGATTACCAGAAAAATTCTGATGAAGAGGTTTTCACCCTGGTGCCTCGGGCGGGTGACAGTCTCTTTGAGAAGCTGCAATTGTTTTTTCAGCAGGGTCAGATCACGGCCATCAGCCTGGAAGACAGTCTGGGTCAGCAAACCCGTGTTGATCTGATCAATCCCAGATACAATCAGCCGCTGTCACCTTCCGGTTTTGATTTTGTCATTCCTGACGATATTGATGTGATCCAGGAATAATATGTCCGACGATCTGTTCAGTTCCACTCAACGCCCGAGCTGGCAGCCTCTGGCCGCCCGGATGCGGCCACGCAATCTGGCTGAATTTGTGGGTCAGGACCATCTACTGGGTGACGATAAATCCCTGCGCCAGGCACTGGAGGCAGGGCAGCTCCACTCGATGATTTTCTGGGGGCCGCCGGGAGTTGGCAAGACCACCCTGGCGCGTCTGTTGGCTGAGCAGGGTGAGCTGCGCTACACCAGTCTTTCTGCGGTCATGAGTGGGGTCAAGGAAATTCGCTCTGCCGTGGTTGCCGCTCAGGAACATCAGCAGTTCACTGGCAAACCGACTCTTTTGTTTGTTGATGAAGTGCATCGCTTTAACAAGTCCCAGCAGGATGCTTTTCTGCCCTACATTGAAGACGGCACCTTTGTGTTTATCGGGGCCACCACTGAAAATCCTTCTTTTGAACTCAATTCTGCACTCTTGTCACGCGCCAGGGTTTATGTACTCAAATCCCTGAGTGAAGATGTACTGCAGGATCTTCTGGAGTTGGCACTCACCAACCCGGAAAGAGGCCTGGGTCAGCAGTCCCTGCAGGCTGATCCTGAAACCCTGGCCGTGCTGGCCAGAGCCGCCGACGGTGATGCGCGCCGGGCTCTTAATTTTCTGGAAATAGCTGCTGATCTGGCTGAAAACGGGCAGATCACTGAAAAAACCATTGCCGAGGTGGTGCAGGAAAGCCTTAGACGCTTTGATAAGGGTGGCGAAGCCTTTTATGACCAGATTTCCGCCCTCCACAAAGCAGTACGTGGCTCGGCCCCGGATGCTGCTCTCTACTGGCTGTGCCGGATGCTGGATGGCGGTTGTGACCCTCTGTATATTGCTCGCCGCGTCGTGCGCATGGCCAGCGAAGATATTGGTAATGCCGACCCGCGTGGTCTGCAACTGGCGCTGAATGCCTGGGATGTGCAAACCCGCCTGGGCAGCCCGGAAGGCGAGCTGGCCATTGCCCATGCCGTGGTTTACCTGGCCGTGGCCGCTAAATCCAATGCTGTTTACAACGCTTTTAATGCAGCCATGAAGCAGGTGAAATCCACACCCAGTTATGAAGTGCCTCTACACCTGCGCAATGCCCCCACCGGCCTGATGGAAGACTTGGGCTATGGTGCAGAATACCGCTATGCCCACAATGAACCGGAAGGCTACGCCGCCGGAGAAAACTACTTCCCCGAACAACTGGTGGGCACTCACTACTACCAGCCGGTCGAACGTGGCCTGGAAATTAAAATTGCGGAAAAACTGCGCCACCTGCGCAGCCTTGATGAAGTGGCTAAAGGGTAAAAGCCCAGCTGGTGATCAGTAGCCAGCTGTCCAGCATCAGCAGTTCAGCAATTTCCCAGCCACCGAGCAGTAACACCAGCGTACCCACCACTAGGTGAGGCCCAAAGGGCAGAGCCTGACCGGCCCAGGCTTTACGCAGCTTCATGATCAGGGCAACCAGTAGGCCGGAGAGCGAGGCGAGCAAAATAATCGGCACCAGTGCGGGAGCACCCAACCAGGCACCCAGTGCGGCCAGCAGCTTGAAATCCCCATAGCCCATGCCTTCACGCCCGGTCAGGAGTTTGAATACCCAGTAAAGACTCCAGAGGCTTAGGTAGCCCAGTACCGCCCCGGCAAAGGCTTGATTGAACAGTTCCGGAGTGGAATAAAGCCAGTGAAAAATTAGTCCGGCCCAGACCAGGGGCAGGGTCAAAAAATCCGGCAACAGTCGGGTCTGGATATCAATCACAGCCAGAGCCAACAGGGTCAGGGCAAAACCCATCAAGGCCAGTGCCTGAAAGCTGGCTCCATAGCGCCAGGCGATCAGCAGGGTCAGCAGGCCTGCAGCCAGTTCGACGCCGGGATAAAGCCGCGAGATCGGATTTTTGCAGCTTGAACAACGCCCTTTCAAAAACAGCCAACTGATGACCGGTAGATTGTGTTTCCAATTCACCGGGGCCTGACAGGCAGGGCAGTGGGAGGCGGGCCAGGCCAGGCTGATATTCGGCAGATCAGTTTCACCCCAGCTGCGCCGGAGCATCAACGGCAGACGGTAGATCACCACATTCAGAAAACTGCCGATCACCAGCCCCAGCAGGCAAGCAAAAACCAGCCAGAGCCAGAAAGGCCAGAGGCTGGCATCCAATCCCGTCAGCCATGCCATTACATGATGCTTCCCATCTGGAAAATGGGCAGGTACATGGCAATCACCAGGCCACCGACAATAACACCCAATACCGCAATCACCAGGGGCTCCAGCAGGCTGGTCATGCTATCCACCATGGTGTTGACCTCTTCCTCGAAGAAATCAGCCACCTTCATTAGCATGGTATCCAGTGCACCGGACTCTTCACCGATGGCCACCATCTGGTTCACCATGGTGGGAAAGAGTCTGGCCTGGCGCATGGAAAAATTCAGCTGCTGGCCGGTGGCAACATCATCCTTCATCCGGGTAACCGCCCCACGATAAACCAGGTTGCCGGTTGAACTGCCTGCCGAATCCAGAGCATCAACCAAGGGCACCCCTGCCGAGAAGGAGGTTGCTAGGGTGCGTGAAAAACGGGCGACCGCCGATTTGTGCAGAAGCTGGCCGACAATGGGCAAACGCAAAGTGAATTTACTGAGTCGGTAAGCAAAAGCTTCCGAGCGTTTTTTCATGAAATTCACCAGATAAACCAAGCCGATCAAGGTCCCGAACACCAGCCACCACCATTCCTGCATGAACCGCGAAAGATTGACCACCATCTGGGTGAAAGCCGGCAGCTCTGCCCCAAAACCGGCAAACATTTTTTCAAATTCCGGAACCACCTTGACCAGCAGCAGAGCCGATACCCCCATGCCAATGATCAGAACAAAAACCGGGTAATACAGCGCTTTTTTGATTTTGTTTTTCAGCGACTCCATGCGCTCCTTGTACAGAGCCACCCGTTCCAGCATGTCTTCCAGGGCCCCCGAGGCTTCACCGGCTTCCACAAGGCTGCAAAACAGATCATCAAAAACCTTGGGATGACGACGCAAGGCCTGAGCCACTGGTGTGCCTGCCGAAACCTGATCACGCAGATCCATCAAGAGGTTACGCATTTTCTTTTTGGTCTGGCCTTCAATGGTGATGGTCAAAGCCTGAACCACCGGAACACCAGCCTTGATCATCGTTGCCAGCTGGCGCGAAAAAAGAGTGATATCACGGGCCGTGATTTTCTCACCCAGACCCAGGGAGAAATTGGACTTTTTGCGAATCCGCTTGGGTGAAATGCCCTGCTCACGAAGCTTGGCACGCACCAGATTGATGTCTTCGGCTTCAATTTCGCCCTTGATCTTTTCGCGCCGGGCATTGGTTCCTTCCCAGTGGAATAAATGGATCTTGGGTGGTTTGGTTGCTGCCATAATTTTTCAGCCTATTCCATGGTGACGCGGGTTAGTTCATCGACACTGGTCAGACCGGCAAGAACCTTTCTGCGGCCTGACTGACGCAAATCAGGAAAGCCCTGCTCACGGGCCTTGCGACTGATCTCCATGGCACTGGCGGAATGCATCACCAGATCTGCCAGTTCCGGGGTGATTTTGACCACCTCATAAATCCCCAAACGCCCCTTGTAACCCTTGGTGCACTGGCTGCAGCCTACTGCATCATAAATCTGGTTTTCCGCCAGTTCCTGTTCGCTGAAGCCCAGCTCCAGCAGCGTATCCTGAGGCAGTTCGGAAGGTTTTTTGCATTTCGGACAAAGCCGCCTGGCCAGGCGCTGGGCTATGATCAATTGTACAGAAGCGGCCAGGTTGTAGGCTGGAACCCCCATGTTCATCAAACGGTTCAGAGTGGCTGCAGCTGAGTTGGTGTGCAGGGTGGAAAGCACCAGGTGCCCCGTCTGGGCGGCCTTGACGGCTGTTTCTGCTGTTTCTATATCACGAATCTCGCCCACCATAACCACATCCGGATCCTGGCGCAAAAAAGCCCGTAATGCCGAAGCAAAATCCAGCCCCACCTTGGTATTGATGTTGACCTGGTTGATGCCATCCATATTGATTTCAACCGGATCTTCAGCACTGGCAATATTGCGCTCAGGCGAGTTCAGCAGATTCAGGCCGGTATAAAGAGTAACCGTTTTACCACTGCCCGTGGGGCCGGTGACCAGAATCATGCCTTGAGGGTTGGCCAAGGCCTGCTCATAGAGTTTTTGTTGCTCGGCTTCAAAGCCCAACTGCTCTATACCCATTTTGGCGGCATTGGCATCCAGTATCCGCAAAACGATTTTTTCGCCCCAGAGGGTCGGCAGGGTATTCACACGAAAATCTATGGCCCGGGTTTTGGAAAGCCTTAGTTTGATGCCACCATCCTGGGGAATACGCCTCTCGGAAATATTCAGCTTGGCCATGACCTTCAAACGTGCAGCAAGGCGGCCCCGCAGTGACAAGGGCGGGCGGGTCATCTCATGCAGAATGCCATCAATACGACAGCGAACCCGATAACTGTGCTCATAGGGTTCAAAATGAATGTCCGAAGCGCCCCGGCGTATGGCATCTAGCAACACTTTGTTTACAAACTTTACAATAGGTGCATCATCCTTGCCACCCACTGCATCGCCGCTCAGCTCTTCTTCAACCTGGGTGCTGCCAGCTTCCAAACCTTCCAATTCGGAGTCATCCAGATCCCCCAAAGAACCGATGTCGGTTTCCAGTGATGCTTCCAGAATTTGGTGCAGCTTGGTTTCGGAAACAATAATCGGGTTAATGATCAGCCCGGTCTGGAATTGGATTTCATCAATGGCAGCCAGGTTGGTCGGCGTGGAAAGAGCCAGAGACAACTGGTTATCACGCAATAGAATCGGTAGAGCCTGATGCTTGCGCAGCAGGTTTTCTTCCACCAGCTTTTTGGGGAATTGCTTGGGATCAATGGCTTCCAGATCCAGATAGGGTAGCCCGAATTCCTCAGCAATCAGATTGGCCAGTTGATCGCTGTCTACATGACCTGTGCTGTTCAGGTAGTGGCTGAAAGACAGACCATTCTCCTTGGCTTTGACCTGCGCAGCGAGAGCTTCTCCTTCATCCAGCAAACCATCGCGAATCAGGCGCTTGGAGAGAGAGCTGAGAACATGAGGATTGGAAACATCCACCATAAAGCCAGAGTCCTTGCGGTAGTAAAGTAAAGGTTTGTCAAGAAGCCTCTGATTAACGTTACGAGCGCAGGTCAGGCAAGGCGAAATTGGCCGAAAAAGCGGAGTTTACGTGGAGTAAATGAGCACTTTGAGGTTAATTTCAACGCCGCATCACCAAGCGCAGTAGCTAATCAGAGGTTTCGTAACCGATTATGACACCGGCTCAAGCCCGAATACTAGGTAACAGCCTGCATTTTTTTGATGTATTTGATTGAAATCATGGTTGCATTAGGTTACAAAGTGTTTCATAGTTCCCAGGCAAGCTCAAGACTTCCCGCAGGGAAGCTGGACTTCTCAGATTGAATTGAACCCAAGGAGATTCAAGAAATGAAAGCAAATCAACAAGGCTTTACCCTTATCGAACTGCTGGTGGTTATTGCCATCATCGGCATCCTGGCAGCAGTGGCAGTGCCTCAGTATCAGACCTATGTAGATCGTGCCGAAGTTAATGCTGATTACTCAGGGGTATCTTCGTTTCGAACAGCTGTTGATGCAGCAATATTTTCTGGTGAAGATGATTCAATAGGAGATCTGCGTTCAGCTACTAATTTGAGTGATACAGAAGAAGATGGTAAGCCGAAGCTCGAAGCGGGAACAACAGATGGTACTTATGTTTTAACACGTGGTGTTGTGACTCTTAATAGAGACACTAGTGGTAGCTGGGAATGTACAGTGGACTCCAGTGTTGACTCTGACCTGGTTCCTGATGCATGTAGTCAGTAATAAATATCTTGTTAACCTTTTCAGTCTAGGCTCCTTCGGGAGCCTTTTTTATCGCTCTTGATTTTTCTTTCCAATAATTCTGAAGCACCTTTTTCAGCTCATTACATATAAAAAATATATTTGACTTCCAGCTGTTTTTTTGAAGCTTGAAAGTCCTGCTAACTCCTTGCTTTTCCTGGATTTCCTCTAAAATCTATTAAATCCTGTAAAGTTTTGCTTATTTTTGCCGATCTCCTCTAATGTGCATAATACATTTGATGAGGGCTAGGCTATGTCCAGCGAACATTTTTCAATACCACCCACACCTGTGACCACACCCGGCCAGGCGAACCCGCCCAAGGCACGTGCCGCTGAAGTGTTGGCAGACAAGCGCACGGATGCCCCAGAAACCCCTGATAAGGAAAAAGATACGGATTGGAAGGCGCGTCAGGCTGAATCGACGGTTGAGGCTAACCAGGGGCTTTTGCAGGCGATGTTCGGCAAAGCTAAAAACAGTAGCGCCAATGCCCAGAAGATTAACTATCAGGAAGTAGTGACTCAGCTGGAAGAAGTCTTGCGCAAGGAACTGGGCGATGAAAACTTCAGCCTGGATAAGCTGGCTGCCAAAACCTCAGGCGTTGAAGGTGAGGAAGATTACTGGTCGCCGGAGCGGACTGCTGACCGTATTTACACGGGTGCCACCGGTTATTTTGAAGCTTTCAAGAAACAGCATCCAGATCTGAGTGAAGAAGAGGTGCTGGACAAATTTCTGTCAATCATAGCTCCGGCCATTGATAAGGGGTTTGATGAAGCAGCGGATATCCTGCAGGGTTTCAATGTCTTTGAAGGGGATATTGAAAGTAATGCCCGCCGCACTCAGGAACTGGTGCATGAAAAACTGGCTGTTTTCCGCGAAGAAATTTTAGGAACCCAGGGCAAGGAAAAAGACTTGATTGATGATTCACAGGGCGAGAAGTAAAGGTTAACAAGTTTCTGCTCTTCTGTGATGCTTTTTAAAAGGCGGCCACCTTCAGGGGCCGCCTTTTATTTTGGCGAATGAACAAAAGCCTAGCTGTTATTGGCAGCTCTCTGGCGGCGTTCTTCCAATACCGGACGTAGTTTTTCAGCCATTTCCGTCAGGGTTTTTTCAGTGGTGTCCCAGTCGATGCAGGCATCGGTGACCGATACGCCGTATTGCAGCTGGGATTTGTCCTGAGGGATTTTCTGGTTACCCCAGCCCAGGTTGGATTCCACCATCAAGCCGACAATGGATTCATTGCCGTCCATGATCTGGTGGGTGACGTTATCCAGCACCAGGGGTTGCAGGCCGGGGTCCTTGTTGGAGTTGGCATGGCTGCAATCAATCATGATGTTCGGAGCCAGGCCTGCTTTGTGCAGGTCGGCTTCACAGAGTTTGACGCTGACGGAGTCATAATTGGGCTTGCCATTGCCGCCGCGCAGTACTACGTGACCAAAGCTGTTGCCCTTGGTGCGAATGATCGCCACCTGGCCTTCATTGTTGATGCCGAGGAAATTGTGCGGATGCGCCATGGATTTCAGGGCGTTGACGGCAACATCCAGGCTGCCATCGGTGCCATTCTTGAAGCCGACCGGGCAGGAGAGGCCGCTGGACATTTCGCGGTGGGTCTGGGATTCAGTGGTACGGGCACCGATGGCGCTCCAGGCAATGCAGTCCTGCATGTACTGGGGGGAAATCGGGTCCAGAGCTTCGGTTGCCAGTGGCAGGCCCATTTCAGACAGATCAACCAGCAGCTTGCGGCCAATATGCAGACCTTCTTCAATCTGGAAGGAGTCATCCATATGCGGGTCATTGACCAGGCCTTTCCAGCCGACCGTGGTGCGGGGCTTTTCAAAGTAAACACGCATCACCAGATAAAGAGTATCACCGACCTTGTCAGCCAGTTCCTTCAGACGCTGGGCATAGTCCAGTGCGGCATCGACATCATGGATGGAGCAAGGGCCGATGACGATAAACAGGCGCGGATCTTCGCGGTTTAAAATGCGTTGAATAACCTGGCGACCCTCGAAAACGGTTTTTTCCGCCGCTTCGGTTAAAGGCAGTTTGTCTTTGAGACGATCCGGAGTGATCAAAATTTCCTGGGCGGCAACATTCAGGTTGTCGACCCTTTTACTGTCGGTCATAGAATTTCCTTGGATAAACAATGGGCAAAGCGAGAAAATTGACCCATTGTAGGGTAAGTCGTGCTCTAAAGACAATTATCCGGCTTGGGCAAACCGGCCAATCGGGCTGCTGTTTTGGCGGGGCTTTCACCAAAGAGCTGCATCAGGTAGATGCTGCGCGCCTTCTCAGGGCCCAGTTCCTGGCGGAGGTATTTGCTGAAGGGGCGCATGGCCGGGGAGAGTTCAAATTCCTGATAAAACTGGCGCAGCAGCCAGAGGATTTCCCAGTGTTCAGAAGTCAGCTTTTTGCCTTCCTGGGCTGCCAGGGATTCAGCAACGTCAGGAGACCAATCCTGCAGGTTTTCCAGATAGCCTTCGGGATCAAGTGGAGGTAAAGAGGCATCACCAACTGCAGACACGTTCAGCCTCCAAGGTGGTTTCAACCCACTGGGCATCGGAAATGCCTTTCACACCAGAGGGCAGCTTTTCACTCAGCCCGCGGGCAAGTAAATCATCGGCCAGGGCCAGCAACTCCACACCAGCAGGTAGCTGTTGCAAAGACTCGGTATCCAGAACCAGGGTGACGGCGGTTTCCGTCAACAGGAGTTGATCGCCCGCAGCCAGCAGACGCAGGCAGTGGGGCAGCTTTTGTATGGAGTTGAGTTGGTGAAGGCTGGCCATGTTAAAACACCAGAGTGTTGGTCGTTTTGGCAATCAGTTGCTGCAGTTGTTCAGCGGTGGCAGGCTGATTTTTCAGCAGCAGTTGATCAGAACTCAGGCTGAATTGCTGCAAAGCCAGAGCATCGGTATAGACCGCCTGCAAATCATAAAAAGGCAGTGCCTTGAGCATGGACTGAATGCCCTTGAGTTGCAGCTGATCCGGTTGTTGACCCTTGACCAGTTGCAGAACCCCTTCACCGAGAAATGCCAGTGCTGTTTTCTGTTCAAAAGTGGCGCTGACCAGTGCCGTATCCAGGCCTTCTTTCGCGGCAGTCCCGGCCAGAGGTGGCTGTGTCAGGATCACCAGCAGATCAAAATCGGGTCTACTCATGAGGTGAAAGTCACTGTTCGGTCGGCGTGGCTGAGGCTGTCAATCAATTGCCCGAGGCCGGAAAGAGAAAAACCGTCAGCCAGATTGTGATGTTCCAGCCTGTGTCGGGTGGCTTCTTTGGCATCGACAATACCGCGTTTCAAAGCCGCTGCCACACAAACCACCAGTTCCAGTTGATGTTCTTCAGCCAGTTGTTGCCAGGCTTGGGTCAGGTGGGTTTCATCCTGGGGCGGGCAGCTCAAGGCATTGGCCACCAGCACGCCTTCCTGATAGAAGAAGACCCGCTGAATGGAATGGCCTGCAGCCAGGGCCGCTCTGGCAAACCTTAACGCAGAAAAGGGCGCCTGACTTGAGTAGGGCGCCCCGCAAATGTTCAGTGCAAAAACTGCCATGGGTTATTCGTTGCTCATACCCAGAAGTGACAGCAGGCTGATGAACAGGTTGTAGATGGCTACAAAGAGGCCAACCGTGGCGCGGATGTAGTTGGTTTCACCGCCGTGAATGATTTCACTGGTCTGGAAAAGAATCAACGCAGAAGCGAAGATCACAAAGCCAGCACTGATGGCTAGATGCAAACCGCCCATACCCAGGAAGAGGTTGGCAATGACACCGGCAATCAGAACCAGGCCGCCGACCAGCAGGAATTTACCCAGGAAGCTGAAGTCTTTTTTGGTGACCAGGGCCACGGCAGAAAGACCGAAGAAAACCAGTGCTGTCATGGCGAATGCGGAAACCACAACATTACCCATGCCTGCACCCAGGTACATATTCAGGATGGGCCCCAGGGAAAGCCCCATAAAGCCGGTGAAGCCGAAGACACTCAGCAGGCCCCAAGCGGAATCAGCCAGCTTGTGAGTCAGAAACATAAAGCCGTAAGCACCAATGAAGAACACAAAAATGTTCAGTTGCAGATTGGTCGCCATGGCGAAAAAAGCCGTGACCGCACTGAAAGCCAGAGTCATGGCCAGCAGCATATAGGTGTTGCGCAGTACCTTGTGTGCTTCAGCGCTGATCGTTTTGGATTGCGCCTGTGCAGTTTGAGCGTCGTAACGCATGGTTTGTTTCTCCAGTGGTTATTGCGAATTCAGCAGATTAGATAGCTAAGCAGCTTACGGGTTCCCACCTAAAATGGCAAAACCTTGTTTATAGCCCAGTCCTCCATTGCCATGCACCCCGCCTATCAGGTCGGGATTATTATGCAAAGCCTGGGTCATTTCAATCAGGGCGCGCAGTGCCGGTAGGTTCCAGGGAGCGCGATTCAGGTTCATGCCGCCTTTCAACGTCAGACGATGCTGCTCCAGCCAGGCCGGAATTGCCTGAAGATCCTGAACAAAATCCCCTCTCAGCAACAACGCCAGAGGCACCACCGGATAGCAGGTGTAGGCCTCAAGCAGCGCTTGGCCCTGATTGAACACTTCAGCAAATTCCAGCTCGGCTTCCAGGTTGGCGTAGTGAACGGCTTTTTCCAGATGCCAGTAGTCTGCCAGTTCTTCCAGATGATCGGCACCGTCGCCCTGAGCAAAGCCGATACCTACCCCTTTGACGGCTATAGGAGGGTTCGAAAGATCAAAGCTGCCCAGCAGATCAGCACGGGTCAGCAGTAAGCTACCGGAATAATCCGTGTAGGGATTGGCGCAATCGACACCGCGAAAAAGCTCGGTGATTTCTGCAAACCAGCGTTCCTCTACCTCAACTTTCGGGGCAGAACGGCGATAGTTGGCAAATAAAGCATCGCGCAGTTTTCGAAAATCATCAAAGCTCAAACCCTGTTGATGGCAGAAAGAGCGGGCCAGATCCGTATAAGCTTCGGGCAGCGGATAATCCGGGCCAAAAACCTCCTGCATCAACTGATCCCGCTCTTCCCGTGAATAACCGGTTTTAATGGCATCCTGACCTTCAATCAGCACCGCCTCAAAAGCCCCTTCCTTAAGCTGGGTGTGGGCGTAAGCCAGGGCTTCCAAAGGGCCACAGCCCGAGCGAAAATGATTTCTGGCTTGAGGCGAAGACCAGCCGGCCTTTAATGGGTCAATCACCAGGCGCTCCAGCTTGAGACCTGCTTCAGTGACCTGTTCGCGCAGTTTATCCAGCTCAGTCAGACTGCCCTGACCATCCTGACGACCGGCTGCGCCGATGATAAAAACCTGATGCATAGAAAATCCTGATTCTTGTTATATGTGAGTTGCTTCTTCCAACCACTGAATCCTGTCCAGTGCTTCATTCCTGTGTGCCCCGCAAACACTGACGTCAAAGTGAAAAGCAGCACAGGCAGCGGGTCTATCTTTGTGACCAAAAAGATCACACAAAAGCTCACTGTTCAAGTGAGCGCAGCGCTGGCCAGCGGCTTTTCCTTGCGGGTGGCCGGGCGTGGGGGTGCTGATGGAAGGGGCAATACAGCAGGCGCCACAACCCGGTCGGCATTGATGTTCATTGCAAGTGCTCATAGGCGTTAATATAGCAGAAAATCATGTTAAGATAGTTCTTTAACCCAGCTAAACACTCAGGTATTACTTTTTCATGAAATCTCCCGAGCTTCTCTCCCCTGCGGGAACCTTCCGCAACATGCAGTATGCCTTCGCCTATGGTGCCGATGCCGTCTATGCCGGTCAGCCGCGCTACAGCCTGCGCGTGCGCAATAACGACTTCAAGCTGCAGAAACTGGGCGAGGGGATTGAATACGCTCACCAGCGCGGCAAGCTCTTTTTTGTGGCAAGTAATATCGCGCCCCACAACACCAAGGTGCGCAGCTATCTGAAGGATATGGAACCGGTGATAGAGATGAAGCCGGATGCGCTGATCATGTCCGATCCCGGTTTGATCATGATGGTGCGCGAAAAATGGCCGGATCAGGTGATTCACCTTTCGGTGCAGGCCAATGTGGTCAACTATGCAGCGGTACGCTTCTGGGAAAAGCTCGGCGTACAACGCATCATACTATCGCGTGAGCTGTCCCTGGATGAGATTGCCGAAATCCGCCAGGAATGCCCGACCATGGAGCTGGAAACCTTTGTTCATGGCGCGCTTTGCATTGCCTACTCCGGGCGCTGCCTGCTTTCCGGTTACTTTAATCATCGTGACCCGAATCAGGGCACCTGCACCAATGCCTGTCGCTGGAAATACGACACAGTACAAACCACCACCGATGCCACAGGCGATTTGATCCCTCTGGCCCAGGCCAGTGAACAGGGCATCTGGACGCCGGATCAGGGCATGGCCTCCAGCAAAACAGCCGGGGGTACTGAAGGTCAGGAAGAACTCTCGGCGCTGATTTCCGAAGCGGGCCGCCCCGGTGAGCTGATGCCCATCTATGAAGATGAGCACGGCACCTACATCATGAACTCCAAGGATCTGCGTGCCGTGCAGCATGTCGCGCGTCTGGCGGAAATGGGCATAGATTCGCTGAAGATTGAAGGCCGTACCAAAAGCCAGTATTACGTGGCCCGTACCACCCAGGTGTATCGCCGTGCCATAGACGATGCCGTGGCGGGGCGTCCTTTTGATATGGATCTGATGAATGCCCTGGAAAATCTGGCCAACCGGGGTTACACCGAAGGCTTTTATCGCCGTCACGTCCATGATGAATACCAGAACTATGAAACCGGCAATTCGGTCGGTGTGCATCAGCAGTTTGTGGGCGAAGTGCTGGGTGTGGATGACCGTGGCTGGCTGGAAGTGGAAGTCAAAAACAAGTTTCAGAAGGGCGACACCCTGGAGATCATGACCCCCTCCGGTAACCGCCGTTTTAAACTGGATGCCCTGGAAAATCGCAAGAATGGCTTTGCTCTGGATGTAGCCCCCGGCACCGGTTACTTCGTGCGTCTTCCTCTGCCCGGTGAAGCCTTGACTGAAAACGACCTGGAATATGCCATGATCATGCGCGACCTGCCGGGCGCTTGAAGGTGACTTGATGCTGCTGACGGATGCTCATTGCCATCTGGATTTCCCGGATTTTGATTCGGATCGGGAAGCCATGTTGCAGAGGGCGCGAGAAATGGGCGTCAGGCGTTTTATCCTGCCGGGCACCACAGCAGCCACCTGGCAGCGGACTCTGGATCTCGCGGCTTCTCATCCTGATATTCACCCCTGCCTGGGTCTGCATCCTTATTTTATGGAGGAGCACCGCGAAGAGCATTTGGCTGACCTCGAACAATGGCTTGAAAGCCATCCAGAAGTGGTTGCGGTCGGGGAAATCGGCATCGACTTCTGGAACTCACCCAGTCAAAAGGAAAAGGACCGTCAGTGGTCTATCTTTGATGCCCAGCTCAAACTGGCTAAAAAATTCAACCTCCCCGTGGTGCTGCATATCCGCAAAGCCATGGATGAGGTCACCCAGCGACTGCGCCAGTTGCAGTTACCCCAGGGCGGCTTGGCGCATGCCTTTTCCGGCAGCCAGCAGCAGGCCGAAAAACTCGTGGAGCTGGGCTTCAAGCTGGGCTTGGGCGGTGCTCTGACTTACCCGCGTGCTCAGAAACTGCGCCGGGTGGCCGCCCACCTGCCTGTCTCCTCTTTCCTGCTGGAAACCGACAGCCCGGACATGCCCTTGAACGGCCAGCAAGGCCAGCGCAATGAACCGGCCAATATTCTCCAGGTACTGAAAACCCTGGCCAAATTGCGTCAGGTGGATGAGCAGCAACTGGCTGACGAGCTGGAAAAAAACCTCCAGAATCTTCTGCAACTTCCCTGATCTCTGCTATTGGCGGACGGCTGGGTTTATTGCACACTCTAGCCTAGTGTTTCTTCCTACAGCCTTATCAAGGTGAAAAAATGACCCGTCAGCCCATCAGCGTTGCTCTGGTTGAAGATGATCCAGCCGTTCGCCAGCGCTTCAAAGCTTCCATAGAAAAGCAGCCCCAACTCACCTGGATCGGTGAAGCCACCAGTGTCCGGGAGGGCAAGGCGCTTCTGGGGGATAACTGTCCGCGGGTTTTGCTGGTGGATCTGGGTTTGCCGGATGGTTCCGGACTGGAGGTCATCACTGAAGCGGCGCACCACTGCCCGGCCACGGAAGTGATGGTGGTCAGTATGTTTGGGGATGAAGGCCATGTGATCCAGGCCATCGAGGCGGGTGCCAGTGGTTATCTGCTCAAGGATATGGATGATGAAAGCCTGGCTGAACACATTATCCAACTGGTGGATGGCGGGAGCCCCATGAGCCCGATGATTGCCCGCCACCTCTTGAAAAAAATGCGGCAGAGCGAAGAACCCGACCAGGCTGCGGTGTCAGGTATCTCTCTGACCAAACGGGAAATGCAGCTCCTGAAGCTGCTGGCACGAGGCTATACCTATCGGGAAGTCGCGGATGAGCTTTCGGTGTCCAGTCATACCGTGAATTCCCACATCAAAAACCTCTACCGCAAGCTGTCGGTCAAAACCAAAAATGAAGCTGTTTTTGCCGCAACCCGTCAGGGGCTGCTGGACATGCGAAATCTGGATTAAACGCATGCCCAGGTTGTTTGGTTTGTTGCTACTGCTGCTGCCTTTTTTTGCCCAGGCCCAGCCGGAAATCCAGGTCGAAAAAGATCACTATTTTGGGCAGGCGATCAACCAGCCCCTGGACTACTATCGCGACCCTGAAGGGCAGCTGGATTTTCAGGCAGTGCGAAACTTGCCTGCAGAGCGTTGGCAAAGCCAGTCTCCTGGAAGTCTGGGATTTGACTCTGCTGCGCATTGGTATCGATTGCAAATTACCGGCCAGGCTGCTGAAGAGTCGGATTGGTTGCTCGTTGCCCCTTTCACCCTGCTGGATTATGTCAGTGTCTACTGGTGGCAGGAGGATACGGGGTGGGTCAGCCAGCATTCCGGCGACCACCTGCCCTTGGAATCCAGGCCCAACTGGCACCAACGTTTTGCCTTTCCTTTTGAGCTGCAGCCGGAAGAAAGCCGGACAGCCTATGTCCGTATTCAGACCCAGGGTTTAGCCAATAACCAACTGCTCTTATGGGAAGCAGACGATTTTCAACGCTTCAATCAGCAGGAAGCCCGTTGGTTGAGCTGGCATTATGGTGTTCTGGGTGGACTGGGCTTTTTCTTTTTATTTATTTTTCTGGCATTAAGAGACCGGCTTTTTCTTTATTTTGGCGGAATGGCACTGAGTATACTGGTCATGGCCATGACCATCGCCGGAGAGTTTTCCGTAAATCCGCTGTTCAGTCATTGGCCGGGTTTCAATGACGGGATGGTTGTTTTCTGGCCTTTGGTAACCACCCTGACCAGCCTTATGTTTGTACGGGCTTTTTTCCACCTCAAACAAACCTCTCCCCGTTTGCTGAAAGCTTTTTATACCCTTCTGGGCATCATGACTCTGGCTGCTTTGCAGATATTTCATGACTATGCTCTGGCCTACCAACTGACGCTACTCCTGGTTCTGGTTGTTACCCCTCTGACTTTGTTTATTATTTATGCTAGTTGGCGCAAAGGGTTGCGACCGCCCAGCCTTTTGTTGATCGGTTTGCTCTGCTCCCTGCTGGGTGCAAGTATCGATATCAGCCGGGCTTTTATGGATAGCCTGGAACCCTTGTTGATGGGGGAGTACGGTTTTTTTGCCCGTTTTGTAGGTCGCCATGGCACACTCATGGGGATGACCGCAGAAATGGCTTTTTTTGCGCTGGCCGTGGCCCAGAAAATATTTCAGGAGCGCCAGGATCGTGAAAAAGCACTTGAGCAACTGGTGGCCGCCAAAGAAAAGAATCGCCAACTCTTGATTCACAACCAGCAGCAACGGGATCAACTGATCAGGGAAATGCATGATGGACTGGGTTCTCAGCTCACCACAGCTCTTTATGCCGCCCGACGCCAGGAAGTCGACAAGGCGCAACTGACCAGCCAGCTGCAAGGTATTCTGGATGACCTGCGCCTGATGATGGACAGTCTGCAGCCGCAAGGCGTGGATATGGTCAGTCTTTTGGGCCAGCTGCGTTATCGCCTTCAGGAACGCATGCAGGCTGCAGGTTTGCAACTGGAATGGCAGGTTGATGACTTGCCGCTGGAATGGGAGCTGTCTCCCCAGGACGCCTTGAACCTGCAACGCTTGGTGCAGGAGGCCCTGACCAATATCATCAAGCATGCTGGGGTCAATCGGGCCAGCCTGAGCGCAGAAATGGACGCATCGGGGGATCTGGTGATTGCAATTTGTGATCCCGGTCACGGCTTGCCCGAACCCCTACAGACAAGAGGCAGGGGAATCGTTAACATGCAACAGCGAGCAAAAGAACTGGGTGGGCAGCTCCAGATCACTCGGGCCTCCGGGGGGCAGGGCTGCTGTGTGATTTTCAGAATGCCAGCCGGAACAACCCATCATGCCACGAGTGCAACCTAATGCCAGGGAAGTCTGGCAAAACTATGTCAGCTGCAATGGTGGTTTTGCCACCAGCCATCGTGAATACCGTCGTGCCTATCTGATCAATGTCATGCTGCTGGCAGCAATGGGCGTTTTTTTTCTTTTTACCCTGCTGAACCTGACTTATTTTCATCTTTACCACCTCGTCGTTATTGATGGTCTGGCATTTGTTGCCAGCTTGAGTCTGGCTGTCTGGTTCCGTAAAAGTCGCAGGGTGAAACTGGGCAGCCTGCTGGCGAGTTTACTGATAGCCCTGGCGCTCTTGTCCTATGTTGCTGCTGAAAAACACCATGATTACAGTTTTGTCTGGCTGGCTACTTTTCCCCCTTTTGCGTATTTTCTGAATGGATTAAAACGCGGCACTCTGATTATTCTCATTGTTTACCTGCCTTCTTATGGGCTTTTGTTGACCGGTTTGGGAGACTGGCAAGCTGCAGATTATACTCCTGGAGCTTTTTCCAATATTCTGGTGGCGACTACCGCTTTGACAGCATTGGTGTATTTTTACGAGAAAAGCCGTTCCCAGGCTGTCCGGCAGTTGCGTCAGATCCAGGAGAAAGAAGCCATAGAAAAAGAACGCAGCCGCCTGATGCGGGAAATGCACGATGGTTTGGGTTCCCAGCTCACCACAGCTCTCTATATGGCCCGTAACAACCAGACCAGTGTCGCAGACCTCAGTGGCTGCCTGGAGCAGGTTCTGGATGATCTGCGCCTGATGATGGACAGTCTGCAAACCTTTGATGGTGACGTGGCCACTTTGCTGGGGCAACTTCGTTACCGCATGGAAAGGCGCTTGCAGGCAGCCGGGCTGGAACTGGTCTGGAAGGTGGATGACCTGCCGGACTATCCGGAAATGACTCCCCAGGAGGCTCTTAACCTGCAGCGTATTGTTCAGGAAGGCCTGGCCAATGTTATCAAGCATGCCCAGGCCAGCCAGGTTGAGGTCAGTGCCCGCATGCTGGATGCTGATCACCTGCGAATTGCTATTGAAGATAATGGCTGTGGCTTTGATCCTGAAGCCTCCTGCACAGGCCGAGGGCTGGACAACCTCTTCCACCGTGCCGCAGAATTGGGCAGCGAACTGACCATCAACTCCCGGCCCGGGGGTGCAGGCTGCCAACTGGAACTGACCCTTAATCTCAGGAATTCAAGAAGATAATGAGCGAACAAACAAGCGGCTATAAACCCACCTTTACCTCTTCTGGCTCGGCTCTGCGCACACTGCGCGTCGGCAAAAGCAATCCCAACTGGCAGGCAGCGGCTGAATTTCTGCTGGAAAGAGCCGCACCGGATGTCAAACTCCTGGTTGAAGCGGCAGCAGAAATAGAAAGAGACAAGGTGGAATTGAAAACAGAAAAACGCCAGGTGCCCGCCAAGCGCAAAAGCAAAACCTTCTACAACTTAAGCTGGTTGCAGTGGGTTGCACTGGGTGCAGGTGGCATTTTATTGATCAGTCTGGTCGTCTGGATCGTGCAGAATGCCGCTTTGAGGGCCTGCTAGGCAGGCCAAAGAAATTTAAAAAGTTGCTTCAGCAGAGATCCAGATGCGCCTTCTTTCTCCTTGATAGACATTGCTGGTGCTGCTGAGGCAGCTAATGTATTCTTCGTCCAGAATATTACTGAGAGCCAAAGAAAAACGGGTATTGGATCGAACCAGATTTAACCCGAGGCTATGCACTGCATAGGCATCGACAGAAATTTCATTGGCTGAATCAGCGTAGCGCTCACCTACATATCGGCTTGAATACCAGGGGCTTAAGTGAGTGTCACGATTGATGGGCAGTTTGTAGGCAGCGTGGGCACCTGCGGTAGTATTGGCGATGCCGGGCAGATTTCTTCCATCCTGGTCACGTCGGTCGTCTGAGGTCTCCAGATAGCTTGCTTGCACTCCCAGGTTCCAGCCTCTCTTTTGGTAACGATATTGGCTTTCTATACCCACTGAGGTCTGGCTGCCGGTTAAAACATAAGGCGTAAAATCCAACTTGCCTTGCTCTTCTTCTGACAAGCTTTCATCAGATTCAGCAATTTTTCCTCTTTCCAGGTGATAAAGAGCCAAGTCAGCTGTGTGTACTGAGTCATGACTATCCAGAGAAACCCCCAGCTCGGTCAGCAGGTTTTCTTCAGGGGGTAAGAAAGTGCCATTGCGATCTCGGCGGGTATTACCAGCTACCTGTCGTGATAAGCCTTGAGCCAAGTGGGCTTCCAGCTCTTGGGTTAGTTCTAGATTGAATCCCCATTGCCAGCTCAAGCCATCGGTGTCCATAACAACCGGCAACTCATCACTATCACGAGCATAGCGCTGTTCAAAAGTGTTGTGACGAAGCCCTACTGTCCAATCAACTTCCCGCCATCCCCAGTGGGTGCCCATCTGGTAAGCAAAAGCCAGCCCTTGAGTAGTGTTTTTATTTTTATCCTGCCAGCTTCTGGTATGTAACTGCTCGGGTGTGGTTGGCTGGCGATTTTGATTATCCAGCAGTTGATAGGGGTCAGCCGTATTGACATAAAAAGCCCAATCATTGTTGTCAAAATCCCAGAGCGCTTGGTCACGGTCAAGGGTATAGTCCCCCTGGTGTCCATCCCATATCAGCACTAACTGGTGGCTGAGCGGAGCCTGGTGCTCCCAGCCCAGGCGAAGTTGATAAGAATTTTGGGTATAATCATCATCGACCTGGGTGTGATAGCCGGAAAGGGTGTCATCATCCAGAATCGACCAGAAACCAGTCAGCTCATCTGATCTTTCAACCGAAGCATAAGCATATCTGGCATTGGCAGTAATACGGTCTTTTTCACTTAGATCAAAACCCTGCTCCCAGTAGCCAGCATGCCGCTGGTATTGGCGCTTGCTTTCCTGGTTCGGATCAGCGAAATAGCGATCATAAACGGGTTCGTCATCACTGGTTATCACGGTGCCGAAAAGATAAGGCTGGCGGTTTTCCTGGTATTCACTTTCCAGACGCAGTTCTCCCAACTCCGAATACTGCCAGGTTAAGCCCCCCAGAAGATGTCCTCGCTGGGCTGGGGTGTCATTGGGCATCAGGTCAACATCCTGAGATACGGCCACCAAACGGTAAGCGAACTCGTCACTCACCGGCCCAGTGGTATCCAGGGTCAGGCGGGTTCCGTTATGTTCATAAAAAGGGGCATAACTGGAAGCCTGAATGCCCAGGGTGGTTTTCTGCTCAAACCTGGGGCGCTTACCAATATAACGAATGCTCCCGCCGGGTGAGCTGATGCCTCTTAGGATGGCATCAGGCCCACTGAGAACCTCAACACTGTCCACGGTATGCAAATCACGAACAAAAAGACGTTGAATATCCGGCAGGCCATTAAAGTCAGGGCGGGTGACCGGGAAGCCCCGCATCAGTAAAGACGTTGAAAAGCCACTGTCCTCAACCCCTTGCTGCACCCCCGGTATTAGAAAAGAAAGGTCTTCTATACGGGAAGCTGGTTGGTCGATTTCTTTCAGATTAATGTGCTGGACACTGCGAATATCCTGATCCAACTCGCTGCTAGTCATTTCCTGGTCGGGGAGGGGTTTGCCCGTGACTTGCAAAACATCCAATTCAGTTGACTGGCCGGTTCCTTCTGAAGCAAAGGTTTGATAAGAAATAGCTGCCAGGGCGGCAACAAGAGATACGCTTATAGGCTTAGGGTGCAACATAGCTCATCCATAACATGTATTTAAAATGGTGCTATATTACTCGCAATGCATGTAAATAATTATTAACCTTTTGGCTATAACTCTTTAACTCACTGTTTATGCCAGTCTTTTGGAGTTTGTCGCACCATTTCTTGCCAGTCTTGCTCAGGGACGCCTGCTGCTCTTGTGGGGGCAACCACAGAAACTTTCACCCAAAGTCCTTTGGAGTTGGCAAAACAATAGCTGCCATCTTCATTGACCATTTTCCAGTAAGAAACAACACTTCCGGGTGAATCAGGTGCCGTAAAAGTGGCTTTAATTTCTACAGTTTCACCAGGGGTTACCACTGGCAAATCGATCCATGGATTGTCAGGTATCAGCCTTTGTGCAAGGTTCAATTCACCTTGAGTATTGGAGAAAATGACCAATTCATCATCCTGGCAGATCAAGGCCCTGTTTTTCCAGGCAATATCACCAACATTCTGAATACACCAGACTTTTTGAAAACGTTGTCCTGTGAATACTTGTTCACCGTCAGGAAAAGTGACATCACTGACAAAAGCGCTGGAGTCCCCAGGTGTAGACTGTACAGTCTCAGGCAGCACTTCCTTGATGAACATTAGTTGCAAAAGTCTGAGAGGGTGAATTTTAAGCACGTGGGCAATATTGACCAAAGTGTTCAATGAAGGATATTTTTCGCCAATCTGCCAACTCTGGTAGAGTGTTTGACGACTGATTCCTGCTTCACGGCACAGGCTACTGATACTAATTCCGAGTTTTCGGCAACGTTGACGGATATAAAGCTCCAAATTAACTTCCATCGTGGTTTGATGCTCCTTGCTATCTAAATAACAACTTAAGGCAATGTACCTGTTGCTTTATATCAAATGATTGCTGCAAATAAAAGTCATTTTATAGGCTTCAATGGCTTATATTTTGCCCTTATTAGGGCTTGTCCCGGGGGCTGATCTTGCCTACTATTACATTAGTAAAGATAAACGGGGCTGGTGATGTACTGTAAAATAAGAATCTTCTCAATTAGCACCGCCTTTTTTGTTGGGCTTTTTCCTTTTTTGTGTCATGCAGATGATCGCTTGGAAGAGATGCTGAGACTCAACTCGGAAAGGCAGTTTTCGGAGGCTTACAGTCTGGGGAAAGATGCACTTCCAGAACTGGCAGGTTCTTTCCGGTTTGATATGGCTTTTGGCAAAGCAGCTTTGGAAGTAGGGGAGTATGATCAGGCTCTTTTTGCATTTGAACGGGTGCTGATGCTTGATCCCAGTGTTCCCCTGCCCCGTCTGGAGCTGGCAAGAGCTCATTTTGAATTGGGAAACCTGGCTGCGGCACGTCGTCATTTCAACCGGGTTTTGGACGGAGAGCCTGCACCCCCTCCCCAGGTTGCTCAGCGGATTCAGTGGTATCTGTCGGCCATTGAAGCACGCGAAGAAGGTCGGGCTGTTGCAGCCAGAGACAGCTCCACCAGTCGTTATATTGGCTTGCGCCTGGGTTATGACTCCAATGTGGGTTCCATGACCAGTAATAATGATGCCTTGCAACAAAGCCCTATAGGCCAGGCACTGAATCTGGTGTTACCAGACCCTGAAAATGACTTTTTTAACGAAGTGTACGCTGGGGTAACCCACTTTGAATTGCGTGAGCCTGATCGGGGTATTCATTTGTCTGCCCAGGCAACCCAGCGAAGCCATCTGGATGAAAGAGATTCCAATGAGTTAAGCTATGGGTGGACGATAACCCCGGTTTTTCTTGGTGAGAATAGTCGTTTGCTTGTGCCCTTCAGCTTTCAGCAAAGTCGGCGGCATGATGATTCTCACGTTACCCAAGCCTCTTTGGGAGCTGACTATCAGATCAGATTGGATGCACAAACTAACTTCAAGGCTTTCGGCCAGGTGAATGAGGTTGATTTTGGTTCAGACAGCAACAGAGACACCAGAAGTTTGGTAACCGGAATCAGCCTGAACTTTCGACCTGATGAATCCTGGAGTTTGACCGCAGGGCCAGTACTGGGTGCTGATCACGGCCAAGCTGATACGCTGGATCACTTTGAACGCGAATACCTGGGTTTGAGGAATGACCTGGCGTTAACTCTGGCTGCAAGCCAACAAATGACGGTAAGTTACCACTATACTCGATCCACTTATGGAGAAGACCATCCAGCTTTTATGGAACGCCGTCGTGATAAACAGCATCGTGGCAGTTTCAACTGGATTTATTATCCCACTCAGGAGTGGCAGCTTGAAGCCAAAGTGGAACATATCAACAATCGTTCAACACTTGATGTTTATGACTATGAACGCACCCAGTTAACTGCGGGTATCCGCAGGGAGTGGTAATCATGAGAAAACAATTCCAAGAATATAACCGTATATTTTTTTCAAGCCTTCTTCTGGTGTTCTTTCTTGCTTTGTCTTTACCGGTACAGGCTGAACAAGTCGAGGTCGGGCGGGTACTGGCTGCTACTAAGGGAGTTACTGCACAACAACCTGACCAGGAACCCAGAGAGTTGCGTCGCCGTTCATTGATTTATCTGGGGGATACCCTTTCAACCCCGGAAGGGGGGCGTGCCCAGTTGCGTATGGATGATGGCGAAATGATTTCCATGACGGCAAGCAGCCAGCTTGTGATTGAAAGTTTTTCCCATGATTCGGATAACCCTGAGTCGGAAAGTGAAAGTAGTGTTAAACGCCTTGTTCAGGGTGGGTTGAGAACCATCACCGGTGCAGTTGGCGGCGATGGTTATCGTATCGAAAGTCGTGCCGGTACCATCGGGATTCGTGGTACTTCTTTTGATCTCTTTACCCAGAATGGAGAAAACCTCTATGCACGCAGTCATCGAGGCAACCTCTATGTGGAAAATGACCAAGGGAGAGCTGAATTCGGTGCTGGAGAAGCTCAAAATGCGGCTCAGGTAACAGCTGTTGGCGCACCACCTGAAGCAATCAGTGCAGAGGATTTACCCGACTTCTTTGATCAGAATTTTGAGGAAGACACCAGCCTGAGTATGGCAGATGATGATGAAGAAGAAACGACAGCAGACAGTGAAGAGGCCGGTAATGGCGGCTGGGAAGATGACAACTCTCAGGAGATATCCGGGGATGAATTGATGTTGGCTTCAACTACAGAAACGATAACGGCCGACAGGGATGATCCCGCAAGTGAGTTGGGTGATAACACTGGTTTGGCTGCAGGGCCTTTTGGTTTTTTTATATTTGATTATAGTGCCCCTGTTGCTGCTGGCTCTTTTTTTTCTGATTCTATAAATTATAGAGAAAGTGTATCGGTTTCAGGGAATAATGGCGATCTTTTATTATCTAGCCCTGAGCATGCCAACAGCTTTTATTTTTCTTTAGAGGAGCAGGAGCCAATATATCATAAAAAAATGGGTGACTCTGATGTATATTGGGGAACGTGGCTTCTAGAAGGAGGAGGGGCAGAGGTAACTATTAATGATTCATCTTATGATCAAGGTATAGTAAGGATGGTTTTTGCAACGCAGGTGCATAACAATATAGAAACTCTTCCTTCTGGTGGACTATACAGTTTTGACATGGTAAATGATATTGGAAACATTGAAGTTAACTTTAGCTCAGGATTAATGTCTTTTGACTTAACAAATATTGGGTATGGTGATGGTACTATAACAGAGTTTTATAGTGATACTGGAGTTGAGCTTGATAACTTTGTGTATACACAAGGTCGATTTGTAGGAACAAATATAGATGGAGTTATTGCTGCATTTAGAGATTCAGATGGATTGTTGGGGGTTGGTGTTTTTGAAAGAAGCAACTGATGTTTTTTAAATTAAATTTAGCGCCTACTGTTTCACACCGCCTGGCTGTCCTTTCCAGTCTCTTACTGGGCAGCCTTTTACTTTTGGCTCAATTTGGGCATCTTCCGGGTATTGATCGTTTGTATGAGCGCTGGGAGCTGATGGTTTATGATCTGCGCATGCAGTTGCATCTAGCCCCAGAACCTGAACAAGTTTCCACTCCAATTGTTATTGTTGATATTGATGAAGAATCCCTGCGTCGTGAAGGACGTTGGCCTTGGTCAAGGCACAAGATAGCAGAGCTTGTGACAGACCTTGGGGATGCTGGTGCGGTGCTGGTTGGTTTTGATATTCTTTTTGCTGAGCCAGAGCGTAATCCTGTAATGGAAGTTTATAACCGCCTTGCCACTGAGCAGCAAAAGGTGGATTCAGCCTTTCTAAGTCAATTGCAAAATCTGGCTCCAGATTATGATACTGACCGCTATCTGGGTGAAGTTCTTTCTCGCCGCGAAGTGGTTCTGGGTTATACCTTCAGTCATCAGGATAAAACAGCCAGTGGCCATTTTCCGCAACCACTTGAGCTTGATCAGCCTGAGGTGGTTGAGCAACTGGCTCTGCCTGCTATGGCAGGCTATACAGGGCCATTGCCGGTTCTGGGTCAGAATGCTTTGGGCAGTGGCTTTTTCAGTTTGGCTCCCGATACGGATGGTGTTGTACGCCGGGCTCCTTTAATTGCCCGCTATAATAATCAGCTTTTTGCGTCTTTGTCCCTGGAGATGGTACGCCAATACTTGTTTCTGGAGACAGTGAACCTGCAGACAGAAACGATAGCGGGTGCTAAGCATATCGATTATCTGGCTTTGGATTCTTCTTTGCATTTGCCTACAGATGGTCATGGGCAGCTATTAATACCTTTTCGAGGAGATGCAGGAAGCTTTCCTTATATACCTGCATGGAAACTGCTGGCCGGTGAAGCCGATCATGAGCAACTGGCCGGTGCTCTGGTTCTTGTAGGTACCACCGCCCCCGGTCTTTTTGATTTGCGGGCGACTCCGGTGGACTCGGTTTATCCGGGGGTGGAAGTGCATGCCAATCTAATGGCAGCCATGCTGGATCAAGAATTTTTGACGGAACCCTCCTGGGCGCCAGGTGCTAACCTTTTGCTCAGTGGCCTTGCTGGCTTATTACTGGCGTTTCTTTTACCTTGGCTGGCACCAATCTGGCAAACCTTATTGGCCACTGTTCTGGCAGTGGCAATTACTGGCTTGACTACCTGGTTGTGGTTGTCTCATGGGATTGTTTTGGCCTTGGCAAGTCCTTTGTTTATGGTTGTTGTTCTGGCAACTTTTAATTTTATCTGGGGTTTCTATTTTGAATCCCTGACCCGCCATCGCCTTGCGAATATGTTTGGTCAGTATGTGCCTCCCCAACTGGTTGAAGAAATGAGCCAGCATCCCGGTGATTTTGGTTTTCATGGGGAATCACGAGAGCTTACGGTGCTCTTTTCAGACATTCGTGGGTTTACCACTCTTTCTGAATCCCTAGAAGCGGATGAATTGAAACGATTGCTTAATCGTTACTTTACTCCAATTACGGGTGTTATTTTTGAAAACCGAGGTACGATTGATAAGTATATCGGTGACCTGGTCATGGCTTTCTGGGGTGCGCCAGTCAAAGATCCTGATCATGCAGTGCATGCGCTCAAGGCGGCACATAAAATGCTGCAAGCCACAGAAAAGCTTTCTGCCGAATTTGTAGCTGAAGGCTTGCCGAAAATCAGTATCGGTATTGGTATCAACTCAGGCTTGATGAATGTCGGTGATATGGGATCGGAGTATCGGCGTTCTTATACCGTCCTGGGTGATGCAGTGAATTTGGGCTCTCGCCTTGAAGGAGCCAGCAAGTATTATCGCACTACGTTAGTAGTGGGTGAGCGCACTCATGAGCTGGCCGAATCTGCTTTTCTGTGGCGTGAGTTGGATCTCGTTCGAGTTAAAGGTAAAACGGAACCGGTGAGAGTCTTTCATCCGATTTGTAGCCTGGAAGAAGCCACTCAGGAGCAACTGGATGAAGTGGCTCGTTTGCAGGAAGCTCTCGCAGCTTTCAGAAGTGCCCGTTTTAAGGATGCCCGACTAACTTTTGAAGCATTACTCGCTGATTACCCAGATGTGGGTGTTTATCAATTATACCTGGAAAGGCTGGATGAGTTGGGTGGCATACCACCGCAGGAGAATTGGGATGGAAGCTGGACTCTGACGGAAAAATAAGTTATTTAATTTGCTCGGAAGGATCATGTCAAACGTTTTACAAGGATAGCTTATGAGTGCTCAACGTCATCTGGTATTTGCTTTTCTTTTTCTTATTCTTTTGGGATCTGTTAGTGGTTGCGCCTGGTTGGAGGATTTGTTTGATCCGAAGGCTCCAGACGCTAAGGTTGTCGACCAGCGAGTCGTTTTTCTAAGCCGTGAACGGGCAGATCTGGAAGTTGATGTCGCTGTTTTTAACCCGAATGCTTTCACTGTACCTGTCGCCGCACTTGATTATCAGGTTTTCATACAAAATCGATCTCTATTGAAAGGTGAGCAGTTGCAAGGTCAAAATCTACCCTCCCGTGAAGAGGTGACGCTGACTTTTCCGGTGACTCTGGAATTCTCCGAGATTGCCGGGTTGGTGGAAAATTTATGGACTAGTAATCAGTTGGATTACCGGATTACTGGCGGTATTGATTTTGATCTTCCTTTGCTGGGTGTTAGAAGAGTTCCCTTGGAAACCAATGGCTCCTTTCCTGTACCTCAGCTTCCCCGTGTGGAGGTGGCAGGCTTGAAAGCTGACAGTCTTTCATTTTCCAAAGCGCGACTGTTGCTGTCTTTGCGAGTGACTAACCCAAATATTTTTGATCTCAACATTGCTGATTTTGACTATGGTTTCCAACTTGAAGGTGATCGCGTAGCAGGTGGACAGTTGCAGCCTGGTTTAAAGCTGCCTGCCGGAGAGCAGATTACCTTGGAGATTCCATTCAATGTTAATTTGTCTGATTTGGGTCGGCGGGGATTTTCGGCCTTGCAAAACGCATCTGCAATAAGCTACTCACTAGATTTTTCCAGTCGCTTCGAGAGCAGTTTCAGACCGCTTAGCAAGCTGGAGCATGCAGCAGAGCATCAAGGCCGGATAAGACTACAGAGATAATCAAATGAGCCTTCTGCGTTTTGTACTCTTCATACTGCTTTTCTGGAGCACGGCTCTGCTGGCTCAGGGTGTACTGGTTGCTTGGGAGCCTGGGGAGGCTCAGCCTGTACTGAACTTGCCAGGCACTGCTTCTGTACCTGCTGTTCAGGTTGAAGGGCAACAGCTATCCACTCCGGACCATCTTGATTACGAGCTTTTTCGCTATGAGATTGAAGATCGTACTCAGCGGCTCAGCTTGATCCGCGAACTGCGCGGCAAGCCTCAGATCAGGTTTGTGGAACTGGATGGGCAGGTGGATATTCAGTCAACCAACCAGCCCAGGCAATTTGATTTGCTGGGATTTAGTGAACCAACCACTTGGGGTCCGACGCAGTTTGCATGTGAAACTGTGCCGATTGCCATCATCGATACCGGAGTGGATACCGCTCACACGGATTTGAATCATAATGATTTCCGAGTGAATGAAAACCTTATAATGGGTAGCAGCACTGGTGAAGATGATCATGGTCATGGGACCCATATTGCCGGTTTGATTGCTGCCAGGTCCAATGAGAACGTGAAAGTGGCGGGTGTTTGCTCAACGGCCACCATATTCAATTACAAGTTTTTTGATAAGGATGGCAAAGGTGGGAATATTACTCATGCCATTCAGGCCATCAATGAATCAGTTACAAAAGGAGCAGGAGTAATTAACGCCTCCTGGACCTATTCGGGTTATAGCCAATCTTTGTACGATACCATCGCAGGGGCGGATCATGCGGGTGTTTACATTATTGCTGCGGCTGGTAATGCAGGTAGTAATAATGATACCGATCCGGTATATCCAGCTATTTTTTCCAATAAATTCAAGCATGTTGTTGCTGTAGCCAATGCTGCTTCTTTAAATGCTCTTAATCAAACACCAGGTGAGGGTTCTAACTATGGCTATCAAACAGTAGACTTTGCCGCCCCCGGCACTAGCCTACCAAGTACCTATTATGACAACCATTATGTGGCTATGACTGGTACTTCTATGGCTGCACCCTTGGCGAGTGCGTCTCTGGCTGCTTTGATGCAGATGCATAGCGGGTATCCATCAGAAGCTTATCGAGCAGCACTGCTTAATAATATTTGGAGGGGTTCTAATTCAGATTTCGAGGGCAAGCTTAAGTATCCGGGTCTGCTGAATGCTCAGGCAATGCTCAATAGTACGGCTGCCAGTGTATTTTCCTCTGCCTGGTTTAATTATCAGTGGATTGAAGGGGTGGATGTCCTGCGTTTTCAGGGCTATAAGCTGAATGAAGTTGTATCGGCTCGTATGGAATTTCCAGGTGAAGGCTCGGTAAGCATTATCCCTGATATTGAATCAGCTACAGCACTGCGGGTTTCTCTGCCTGCCAACTGGCAGGAGGGTACTCTTTTTCTGCGGCTGAATTCAGGTGAGGATCTTCATCCTCTAGATTTTAGCTTGATGCAATCAGCAACTGTGCCTGAAAGTTACACTTGGTGTGATGGCGCGACTTGTGAAACCACCTGGCGGGGCTATTTTGTCCAAGTAACGCGTGATAATTATGATAAGGCTCAACAGGGTAGCTGGTCACTTTATACCATTATGGAGGGTGAAGAAGAGCTGCTGCTGATCAATGCTGAAGACCTCTCAGATAGCTGGTCATTTAATATCAGCGGTGATTTCAGACTGCGCTTTGAAGGTATGAATTACAGGCTATCAACAACAACCTTCAAAGAGCTGAGTTCCGGTCACGGCTACACCCAGCAGAATGATAATAATGCCAACTGGGTGATAAATAAGAAGGATGGGTGGCCCTATGCAACCAAACTCTATGACGGCATGTACCAGCTTACATTGAAGCCTCAGATACGATTGGTTTCCAGTTCCCCTTCCACCTCCTCTGAACCGGCTGAATGCTATATCGCCACCAGTGTTTACGGTGATGTTTACGCCCCGGAAGTGGATGCTCTCCGCAATTTTCGTAATGAAGTGCTGATGGAGTTTGGCCCCGGTCGCTGGTTGGTGGATCAGTATTACACTTATTCCCCGGCAGTGGCGCAGTGGATGGATGACAAGCCGCGTTTGCAGGCGGTGGTGCGCTGGGGGCTGGATGCCTTTGTGGGCTTCTGGCGCTGGATTAAGGGTTAAACCATGAACAGATTCTGGTGGGTGGCATTGTTTCTTGTGGTTTACTGGCCTCTGGCCGGGGTGGCGGCTACCCGTTATCAGCAAACAACTGCTGATGCCACCCTGGCGGTGACGGAAAGGCCTGCTGTGCTGGTTGTCCCGCGCCTGTTCCTGAGTAGTAATCAAGTGCCTATGGAGGTCACTTATATCCCCCATAAAGGTGATGCGCGTGGTCTGGGAGTGTGGAGCATTCCCTTGAGTCAGAGCTTTGCCGATGAGTTGCTGGCAGATCATTTGCATTATTACTTGCCGGCTCGTTATGACCATTTGCTGATGGATGAACAGGGCCTTCTTTTACGAACAGCCAATGATCAGGTTCGCTGGTCAGGTTCGCTTTCACCTTTGCCGGATGGCCGGGTTCGCAATAATGAAGTGCTAGATGTGGTCACTCGGCACCTGGATCGCGAAGTGGCTCCGGCTTTGCAGGAGTTGCTTTCAGATGCAGCAGAAGTACGCTACCTGGAGATGAATGCCCGGGAGAGAGACACTTTCATCACTGAGCGGGCCAGGCAGTTGGGTATGCCATCGGAAGTGCTGGAAAGCCTGCTGACTGCTGGCTATGCTTTTGCCTTTCACCTCCCTGAAGTTTCAGCGACCTTGTCAATCACCCAGCGCCTGATTGAGCGTGAACGGGCACCGAATTACTACGTGTACAGCCACCGCTTGCGTGTTGAGCATCCGATGATTGCCGAGGTTCTGAGTTTTGACGGCGAGCATTTTGAATCTTTTGCTTCACTGGAATCTTCTCCCGGTGCCCTTGCTTCGGGATTGGCAGGCAGCAGTCTGAGAAAACGGGTCGGATCACGGAACCCCTTGTTGCAAACCTGGCTGGAAGCTGCCATGAGTGATCATTTTGTAAACCATCATGTCGGGATCAATTTTCAGCTCAAGCACTACGAGGATTTTCGTATGCAGGCACCGCTCATGGCCGGTGAGTCAGGTGCCCTGGAGCTTCAGGTGGGTAACCAGGAGTCGATTCGGGTGAATCAGCCGTTTGGTTTTCACCGTCAGGTCGATGGTCAGCGCAGGCAGCTGGGCTGGGGACAGGTTACCCGTGTTGGAGACAGCTGCAAGGCTTTACCGGAAAGTGAGCGCAGTCCGAGCCGTCTTGTTCGTGTCAGCGGTTCCGGTGAGGATCAGGATCTGGCGATTGAGCACCCCTGGACAGGTGTTGTCTCTTATCTGCGAGCCGGGCATCAGCAAAATGAACTGGACTTGGGCTGGGGAAAAACGGGTGCCGGTGAATTGAGTGTTCTTGATTGGGGTGTGGCCGGTAATCTGGGGTATTTGCGGAATCGGGCCTGGTTATCCGAGTTCTGGCTGAGATTAGGGCTGGGTTTTGGTTACGCAGAAGGGGGCGAGTATCAGCGTTTTGATCAGGCCGATTTTGATGACGGTCTGGTGGGTCGGATTCATTTCGGGTTTGAAAAGCGTTGGTTGTTGGGTGCTGGCTGGTTTGTAGGGGCAGGTACGGATATGGGGGCTGAGTTTCGCAGCCATCAGGCCAGGGGTGAAGGCTGGAACACTGAGCTTTACGATGAGGTGAACCTGGATGGTGAAAGCTTCAGCATGGCTGCTGCCTATCTTTCTCCCGAGCTGACTTTGCAGAAACAATGGTCACCGAATACCCGGCTTCAGATGGGTGTGGGTTATCATTATCCTCTCGGCACTTCAGCAGGCTGGTCGGACAAGGACATCAGTGAGCTGGAAGGGATTGATGATTTTTACTTTGAGGGTGCGCAGTTGGAACCGGGTCTGTCAGCGAGCCTGATTTTCAGCTGGATGCTTGGTTCCGGGGGCGCTCTGGCCGGAATGACTTCAGCTCCCAGTACTGCCTGTGCAAGACTGGCTGAGTATTAATTTTTTTGCATGACTGGGATTCAAATCCTGTTATCCGTTAGTATTAAAGGATTTTCATAAGCTTTTTTCAGGGACACTCTATTCATGCCCAAGCTTTCGCGCCGTCGTTTTCTTCAGGCTTCTTTTGCCAGTGCTGCTGTTGCGGGCTTTTCTGGTTGTGCTTCTTCTTCGCCCGCGCTCAAGCGTTCACCGCCTGTTGAGGGTGAATTGCAGCTGCTGTTTTATGCTGATACTCACGCTCACTGGCAGCCGGTGGTTCCTCACCCGGTGGCCAATCATTTAGGCCCCATGGCTTTGCTCGGGCAGGCTCCTTATCTCACCGAATTCAGTCGTCTGGCGGCTCTGGGTATTGCTGAAAACACTTCGGCAGCCGCCTGGTTGACGGCTTCGGGCGCACGCCATCAGGCAGGACAGTTGGGGCGTATGGGGGGCTATGCGGCCTTGTCGGCGGCTTTGCAGGAACAAAAAAATGCACTGGGCGAAGAGAAAACGCTGACTTTGGAAGGTGGGCAATGCTGGAGTGGCAGTGGTCTGGCGCAGATGTCTTCGGGTCGTCATGGGCCGCTGTCCAGCCACTGGCTGGGTGCTGAGGTGCGGGTGGCCAGTGAGGAACAACGCTTGTGGCCCTCTTCTTATTCGGATCTTTATTCCACTTTTCAACGTCCTGTACTGAGTAACAAGCAGCCGGTGGCTTACTTCCACAAGGGTGGTGTTGAAGTGGCGGTGGTGGGCGTCACCGACCCCGCTTTGCAGGAAGAGGAGTTTGCCGAACAGGACTGGCTGGCAGGTATTCAGCAGCAGGTGAAGGAAGCCGGGCAGAGAGCTTCACTGGTACTTTTGCTCTCCGATGCTGGAACCAACCCCAACTTCTGGCTAGCGCAACAATTGGAAGGGGTGGATCTGATTCTGTCTTCACGCAGTCAGGATCTCTGGCCGCAGTTGGTTTATCCGCGTCAGAATAATGCTGCACCAGTTCCTGTTTGCTTGGCGGGCAGTCAGGGGCAGGGGTTCTTTTCCATTCAGGTGAAATCAGGTGGTTCCGGCTGGAAGCTGGATGCTGAATTTCATCCGATCTGGGCAGAGCTTCAGGAAGCAGATGCCGAAGTTGCAAGCCAGATCAGCCGCTTGCGCGCGCCCTATGCCGGTTGGCTGGATCAGCCACTGGCAACAGCACCGGGCTGGTTGTATCGGCGTGATGCGCTGGCGGGCAGCTGGGATCAATTGATTGCCGAGGCGCTGAAAACCTCAGGCGCTGATCTGACCTTTGCGCCGGGTTTGCGCCATGGTCTGGCGGTGGCACCGGGTGAAGCGATTACCCGTGAACATCTTTTGAGTCTCACAGCGGGTTTTGATGCCCCGGTGTTTAATGTCGGTGCCAACCGGCAGCAATTGCGTTCGCGCCTGGAGGCAGGGGCCAGCCAATGGTTGAGCGAGGCCTTGTTCCTGCACACCAGCGAAGACCTGCCGCGTTTGACGGGCAGTCATTATGTGCTGCGCTATCAAGCTCAGGCAGGGCAGCGGGTCTCCGAACTGGAATGGCCTGCACCCTCCACCAGTGAACAGGTGCGGGTAGCAGGCTGGTCGCTTTATTATCAGGGGGAAGGTGCGCCCTTATGGCAACTGCTGGAGGATTGGCTGCGTCAACGCCCTGAAGACTGGCAACTGCCGGATATTGAGAAACCCAGTCTGGCGTTTGTGGAGGGTCATCCCGGCTGGCATCCTGAGGCCTTGCTGGAAAAGGGTGCTTCGTGAAGCGTTTGTGGATGCTGGCCGGTTGGGCGCTTGTGGCCTGGATGGTGGCGCTCTTCACCTGGAGCTTTCTGCAGTGGCTTTACCCTCTTCCTGAAGCCGCGCCTGCGGCCCGTAAAACGACTTCTTCCGCCCCGGAGGTTCTCTGGATCAGTAATCTGGATCAACACTGGGTTGCTGCTGAAGAAAGTGAGGAACCAGCTGTGGTTGCACCGGTTCAGCGCAGTCGTCTGGCGGTTCAAGTGCAGGGGGTGCTTTATTCCACAACCCGCGGGCGTTCGGTGGTACTGTTGCGGTATCGTAATCAGGATTACACCTTGTCGGAAGGGGATGAACTGGAACCCGGACTCAGGCTGCAGGAAATCCAGCGTGACGCTCTTATTTTCAACCGCAATGGGCAGTTGGAAAGAGTGGATCTGGAACTGGCCTCCGAAGCTGACCCCCAGGAGCGCAGCGCACTGCTGGATCAGTCGGATCAAGGTGAAAGAGCCAGCCAGTCTGCTTCCTCGCGTGAAAACAAGCCCACTCCAGAGCGCAGTCAGACTTCACGGGATGAATCCCCGACTGAAGAGCCTGCCCGGCAGGAAAGAGTGGGGACCCGCGCCCTGGAAGAGGCTTTCGGCCCGGATTTTCGTGAATCCCTGGTGCGTGATCCCTTACAGCTGATGCGCCATATTACGGTGTCTCCACACAGCGAAGGCGGTCAGTTGCAGGGTTTTCGGATCAGGCCGGGTTCGGACCCTGAACTTTTCAACAGCCTGGGTTTGCAGGAAGGTGATCTGGTGGTGGCAGTGGACGGTACCCCGGTGAGTGATACTTCAGCCATGATGGGTCTGCAGAGTCAGTTGGCAACCGCCAGGGCAGTGGATGTGGAACTTGTGCGTGATGGTGAGCGTTTGTTATTCAGTTTAGAAATGGAGTAGTCCGTGAAAGCACTGCTGACAAAAATTCTGGTTTTGCTGCTATTTCTGCCGTCAGTCGGTTGGGCAGAGGAGGAGCGCTTCTCGGTCAATCTTCAGGATGTGGAGCTGTCCGAGTTTATTGACAGTGTCGGGCGGATTACCGATCGCACCTTTATGGTTGATCCCCGAGTGCGGGGCCGGGTCAGTATTCGCAGCCAGCGCGAATTAACGGCTGACGAGGTGTATCAGGTTTTTCTTTCCCAGTTGCGGGTGAATGGTTTTGCCGTGGTGGAGCTGGACGACCAACGTCTGAAAATCGTACCGGAGCAGACCGCCCGCCTGGAACCCATTCGTGTGGAATCCGCTTCACCACCCAATTCGGACGGTCAGGATATTATGGCCACCCGCGTGGTGGAAGTTCAGAACTCCAGTGCCGCCCAGCTGGTTAATATTCTTACGCCCCTGATGGATCGACGCATCGGGGTGATCACCCACTATGAACCTTCCAACCTGCTGATTCTGACGGATTGGGGCACCAATCTGGAAAGGCTGACCCGCCTGGTGCGCCGGATCGATACGGCCAGCAGTGATGATCTTGAGGTGATGGTTCTGGAGCATGCTTCCGCCACGGAAATGGAACAACTGCTGAATCAGTTGATGCGCCGGGAAGGCAGCGGCGGCCAACCACCTAAAATTCTTTCCGATAGTCGCCTCAATCTGCTGATGGTGCGCAGTGATGAACAGACCCGCAATGAAGTCCGGCGTCTGGTCACTGAGCTGGATCAACCGGTGGAGCGTTCGGCCAATACCCAGGTGTTTTATCTGCGCCATGCCTCGGCAACCGAAATAGTCACTCTGCTGCAAAATCTGTCTGCAAGCGAAGAGTCCAGTGAGGAGGGCGGTTCCAGGCGTGAGTTGAATATTCAGGCGCATGAATCCACCAATGCCCTGGTGATCTCGGGCAGCCCGGATCAACTGCGGGAAATGCGCCTGATCATTGACCAGCTGGATATTCGTCGTGCCCAGGTGCTGGTGGAAGCCATTATTGTCGAGATTTCCGAAAACCGGGCTAAAGAGCTGGGAGTGAGCTGGCTGTTTGCCGATCCCGGTGAGGCTTCCGTTCCTCTGGCTTCGGGTAATTTTGGGGGTGGACTGGATGGACTGGCCCAAGGTTATAACGATGGAGGGAATGCCGGGGCTTTATCCGCCTTGGCCGGTTTGCAGGGGCTTGCATTAGGGGTTGGGCGCATTGCCAGTTCGGGGATCAATTTCGCAGCGATTCTGCGTGCCCTTGAGTCGGAAACGGATGCCAATATTCTTTCCACACCCAGCATTCTGACCATGGACAATACCGAAGCTTCGATTCTGGTCGGTCAGGAAATTCCCATTATCACTGGTTCCACGGCGGGTGATAACAACACCAACCCCTTCCAGACCATTCAGCGTCGGGAAGTGGGCATACGTCTGCAGATCAAGCCCCAGATCAATGACGGTGATTCAGTGCGCCTGGAAATCCTGCAGGAGGTTTCCAATATTGAAGATGCCACTCGCGAGGAAGGCATCATCACCAATAAACGCGAAATCACCACCACGGTGATGGCGGATAACAATGACATTATCGTACTGGGGGGTCTGATTCGAGAAGACGAGCAGGAAATCTTCAGTAAGGTGCCCCTGCTGGGAGACATCCCTTACCTGGGTGCGTTGTTTCGTTCCACCAGCATCAGTCGTGAAAAACGCAATCTGATGGTGTTCATCAAACCCCAGATTCTGCATGACCGGGATGCTCTGGCCTCTGCCAGCAGTGAGAAATACCGTTATATGCGCGCCGCTCACCTGCTCAGGAATGCTGACAGTGATCGTCTGGCAGAATGGGAGCCGCGTGGAGTATCCGGGCAGACTCTGACTCTGGAAGACCTTTTTCCGGCCCGTCGGGAAGTGCGCTGATCATGGTGGAGTTGCTGCCTTACCGTTTTGCCAAGCGCTTTGGTCTGCTGGTTGAACCTCAGGCCAATGGACAGTTTGTGCTGGTTGCCGAGCAGGGGGCCGAGTTCAAACAAATGCAGGAAGTGATTCGTGTCCGGGGAGAACCGGCCCGCCTGGAATGGCTGAGTCAGGAAGATTTTGCCCGACATCTCTCGCGGGCCTATGATGCCGGGCGGGCCAGTACCTCCGAACTGATTGAAGGTCTGGAAGAGGTCAGCCTGGACAGCCTGATGGAAGAGCTGCCTGCCATTGAAGACCTGCTGGAAAGCGAAGGTGAAGCCCCGATTATTCGTTTGATCAACGGGCTGTTTTCCGAGGCTTTGCGTCTTTCGGCTTCGGATATTCACATTGAAACCTTCGAGCAGGAATTGCTGGTGCGTTTTCGTGTGGATGGCGTGTTGATGGAAGTCATGCGTCCACCGCGCAAGCTGGCTCCCATGCTGGTGTCGCGCATCAAGGTCATGGCGCGGCTGGATATTGCTGAAAAACGCCACCCCCAGGATGGCCGGATCACTGTTCGTGCTGCCGGTCGGGAAGTGGATATTCGTGTTTCCACCCTGCCTTCGATTTACGGTGAACGCGTGGTGATGCGCCTGCTGGATAAGACCGCCGCCCTGATGGGCATCACCGAACTGGGCATGCCGCAAAAGGTGGCCGAACGTTATCAGCAGATCCTGCAGCAGCCCAATGGGATCCTCTTGATCACCGGCCCGACCGGGTCGGGTAAAACCACCACCCTTTATGCCAGTCTGAACCAACTCAATGATTCCAGCCGTAATATTCTCACCGTGGAAGATCCGGTGGAATATGCCATTGCCGGCATCGGCCAGACCTCGGTGAATGTCAAAGCTGGAATGACTTTTGCTAAAGGCTTGCGGGCCATTCTGCGCCAGGACCCGGATGTGGTGATGATCGGGGAAATCCGTGATCTGGAAACCGCCTCCATTGCTGTGCAATCCAGTCTGACCGGCCACCTAGTGCTGTCCACTCTGCACACCAATTCCGCCCTGGGGGCAATCACACGTCTGCGGGATATGGGGATCGAACCCTTTCTGCTGGCGTCCAGTCTCAAGGGCGTTATGGCCCAACGTCTGGTCAGACGTTTGTGCAGTCATTGCCGTGAACCCCGCCCGGTGAGAGACAGTGAACGCCAGTGGCTGGGTCAGACCGGAAGGGAGCTGGAACAGGTCTGGGAGGCTAAAGGCTGTGGACACTGCCAGCAGACCGGCTATCTGGGGCGTGTCGGGCTTTATGAATTTGTGCCGATTTCTCCGCGCTTGTCGGACATGATTCACGAGGGTGCTGCCGAAGCGGATATGGCCCGTGAAGTCTTCAGTGAATGGCCGGATTTGCTGGCTGCCGGTGTTGAGCGCATTGCCAGAGGTGAAACCACTCTGGAAGATGTTTTACGAGTCACCCGGAGCTGAAAAGCTTTTGATTAACGTCATGAGCGCAGGTCAGGCAAGGCAAAATTGATCGAAAAAGCGGAGTTTACAGACAAGTAAATGAGTATTTTGAGAGAGATTTTAACGCAGCATCACCAAGCGTAATAGTTAATCATAGGTTTTCTAGACGATGGATTCTTTTCAATATCAGGCTCTGGACGCCCAGGGCAAAACCCGCAAAGGGGTTCTGGAAGCAGAAACCGAGCGTCATGCCCGTCAGCTGTTGCGGGATCAGGGGCTCTTCCCCCGTAAAGTCGAACGCAGCTCAGTGGAAAAATCCAGGGGAAAAGTTCGGGCCAAACCCCGTGCCGGACATCTCGCCCATGATCAGAAAACCCTGTTCACCCGTCAGTTGGCCACCCTGGTTGCAGCGGGCCTGCCTCTGGAAAATGCTCTGGAAACTCTGAGCAAGCAGGCGGAAAATGACAAACAACGCAGCCTCTTGCTGGGCTTGAGAACCCGCGTTCGTGAAGGCCACAGCCTGGCCGAGAGTCTGCAGAACTGGCCGAATACGTTTGAAAATCTTTATGTGGCTCTGGTGGCTGCGGGTGAAAAGGCCGGTCGCCTGGATCAGGTGCTGATGCGCTTGGCTGATTATCTGGAAACCAGCCAGAAACAACGCCAGAAAGCGACCATGGCACTGGTGTATCCAGTGCTGCTGACACTGGTTTCCCTGGCCATCGTGATTGCCCTGATGAGTTTTGTGGTGCCCCGAATTGTCAGCCAGTTTGAGCATGCCGGCCAGACCCTGCCTGCGATTACCCGTGGGCTGATCTGGTTGAGTGATGCCATCCGTGACTGGGGTGTGGCTGCGGCAATAGTGCTGGCGTTGTTGCTGGTACTGATGCGCTTTTTATTGCAAAAACCGGCGATCAAACTGGCCTGGCATCAGCGGATTCTGGGCCTGCCCCTGCTGGGTAAACTCAGCCGTGCCCTCAATACCGCGCGGCTGTCACGGACGGTGGCGATTCTGACCGGCAGTGGTATTCCCCTGCTGGAAGGTTTGAAAGTCGCCCGTGGAACTCTGGGGAATATCTATCTGCAACAGAAGGTGGAAGTGGTTGTCGATCAGGTCAGAGAAGGCGTTAGCCTGCATCGGGCGCTGGAAGCCAGTGGTGAATTCCCGCCGATGATGGTTTACATGGTTGCCAGTGGTGAAGCCAGTGGTGAGCTGGATCAGATGCTGACCCGCGTGGCGGATTTGCAGGATGGCGAATTCCAGCAGAAGGTGGATGTCAGCCTGTCGCTGTTTGAGCCTTTGATGATCTTGTTTATGGGTGGGGTGGTGCTGACCATCGTGCTCGCCATCCTGCTGCCGATCATGCAGTTGAATAATGTATTGAATTTGTAGGGGCTGCTCAGCCGGGTGCTTTTGCAAGGTAATTGGCTGAAAATCTTACCGCCCCTGGAGTTTTGTGGAACACGGCTGCAAGGCACCGCCATTCAGGACGCGTGAATACATCCCTGTAAGCTCTGGCTGCAACTTCCTGTTGCAGACAGCCTGAATTGGCGGCACCTTGCATCCATGGCGCTATCCGGCTTGCGAGTAAGCAGCTGTACTGAATGAGTATTCGAAATTTCAAGCGAAACTGAAGGAAGTGAAAAATGCAGCGTGTAAAAAAACAAAAGGGTTTTACCCTGCTGGAAGTGATGGTGGTGCTGGTGATTATCGGCCTTCTGGTGGCGATTGTTGCGCCCAATGTGCTGGATAATCAGGACAAGGCCATGGTGCAGAAAGCCAGGGCGGATCTGTCCAGTCTTGAACAGGCGCTGGAGATGTACCGCCTGGATAACTTCAATTACCCCACTACAGAGCAAGGCCTGGATGCTTTGGTGGAGAAGCCCAGTGTGGCACCGGAACCCAAAAACTATCGCGAAAATGGCTATATTCGGCGTTTGCCCAGCGACCCCTGGGGAAATGACTACCAGTACCGTCAGCCCGGTGAACACGGTCGAGTGGATATCTATTCTCTGGGTGCCGATGGCCGCGAGGGTGGAGAAGACCTGAATGCCGATATCGGTAACTGGCAGCTCTAGTGAAACAGCGGGGGTTTACGCTGCTGGAAGTGCTGGTGGTGGTGTTTATCATTGCCCTGACCACTTCACTGGCGGTGGTGACTCTGGGGCGGGACGATCAGACTCAGGTGGATCAGCAGGCCCGGCAGTTGCTGGAGGATTTCACCTTTGCTAGGGATCTGGCTTTGAACCAGCACCGTCTGGTGGGCTGGCATGTTCAGGAGCAGGGTTATTATTTTTCGATCCGAGACTCCCGCGGTGTCTGGCAGAAGTACACTACTCGCGGTTTGCCGGAACGGCCCTGGAAGCAGGGTGTCAGGCTTGCGGAAAAACCCGAAGGGCTGGAAGGTGAAGAGGGGGGGGACGCAGAGGAAGTGGCTCAGCCCAGTCTGGTGTTTTTTCCCAGTGGCGAAGTCACTCCGGCGACTCTGACCCTGATGCTCGGCGATACACAGCGTCAGGTGCGTTTGCAGGCACAGAGTTACGAACTTCTGGATCTGGGTGATGGCAATTAAACAGCAAGTACATGGGCAAGCTGATAAACAACAGGGTCTGACTCTGGTTGAAGTGCTGGTGGCGCTTTTCATTCTTGCGATTATGGCCGGGGTGGCCAATGAAGTGGTTAGCCGTGCCATTGACATCCGCCTGGCTGCGGAACAAAGGGCGCTGGGGCAGTTGTGTGCTGATAACCTGCTGGTTGAATGGATGCTGCGTGAAGACTTTCCCGAAGTGGGTCGTGAAGAAGGCGAAGAGGATTATGGCGATCAGACCTGCTTCTGGCGGGTGGAGGTTCAGGGAACGCCCTTGCCGACGATGCGGCGTGTGGATATTCAGGTTTTTTCTTCTTCACAGCGTAGCTATCAACTGGCTGGAATGTCCGGGTTTGTCGGGCAATGAAGATCAGAAATGAAAAGGGTTTCACCCTCATTGAAGTGATGGTGGCTCTGGCTATCATGGCTGCCCTGGCGGTTGCTCTGACTCTGCTGGTTTCACAAGTGCTGGATGCCCGTTCCCAGTTGAGTGAAGCCCGTCAGGAAGGAGCCGAAAAGCTGGTGGATTTTCTGACCCGTGTGGATCGGCAGCTCAACCAGTTGGTGGTGCGCAGGCCGCATGAGTTGGGACAAGGCCTGGGTGATGGCTCTCTGTTGCTGATGAATGATGCCCGTGAGCTTTACTGGGTCAGTGCCGGACAGTGGGTGCTGCCGCTGCAGGATTACTCCACCCGTCTGCGGCTCTGGCGATTGCAGTGGGATGATGAGGAGGAGCAACTGACTCTGGCCGCCAGCGGGTTGCTGGATGCTGCAGAAGAACACTCCTGGACTCCCGTGGATCGCTTGCAACAGGTGACGGATCTCAACTGGGCCTTTTACCACCAGCAAAGCTGGCAGACCACCCTGCCCGGCGGTCAGCTTCCTGCAGCAGTACGCCTGAGTCTGACCTGGAAAGGCGAAGACTACCAACGCCTGATGTTGCTGCCCGAAGCCATTCGCATTACTCCTGCCGGTTCCTCAGGAGGCGGCGATGGTTAAAAAATTCATTAACGTCATGAGCGCAGGTCAGGCAAGGCGAAAGGATTTGAAAAAGCGGAGTTTACCAGCAGTAAATGAGCATTTTGAGAAGAGTTTCAACGCAGCATCACCAAGCGCAATAGTTAATCAGGGTGGGGTGGCGCTGCTTTCGGTATTAATGATTCTGGTCGTGATCACTCTGGCACTGACCCAGATACAGAATGCCAGCCGTCAGGATCTGGAACGAATTGAAGGCCGCTATCTGCAACAGCAGGGCTGGGCTTATATGCTGGGGGCTGAAACCCTGGCGCGTCAGGTACTCACGGATGGACGCATTCGTGAACAGCCTCGCTGGTGGAATACCCTGCGCGGCGAGCCGGTGGCCTATCCGGTGGATGAGGGGATGCTGAGTCTGACCGTGACCGACCTGCGCAGCTGCTATAACCTCAATCATCTGGCCGGTCTGAATTCTCAGGAAGCCAGCCTGGATTTGCAAAGTCTTTTGCCCTGGCGCTTGTATATCAACCAGCTGGAACAGGAAGATCGGTGGCTGGAGGATCTCTTGCCGGAAGAGTTTCTGGATCGTGCCCGTGACTGGATGGATGCGGACAATGAAGCACTGGTGTATGGCGCAGAAACCGGACAGTATCTGCTGCAGGAGCCACCCAGAGTCGCTGCCAATCAACCTCTGGTTGATTTGAGTGAAATCAACTGGCTGCAGCCGGAAAATCGCAGCCGTTTTCGGCAGTTACCGGCGGGCATCTGTTTATTGCCGGATACCCGTTTACGCTTGAATATCAATACGTTGCCCAGACAACGGCTGCCTCTGCTCTGGGCACTGATGGAAGGGCAGGTGCCCCTGGTCGCTCTGGAAGAATGGTGGCAGCAACGCCCGGAAGTGGGTTACACCGCTCTGGCTGAATTCTGGGGTGATCTGGGTGAAACCTGGTTGCCCGAAGATTCTGCCTGGCGGCAAAGGGTCGGGGGGCGGCTGATGTTTGTCAGTGATTATTACCGGGTCAGCATTGAAATGAATTTGAATGACAGGCAACTGATTTTTGAAAGCGACATTTATTTAAGCCCGGATGCCCAGACCCGTGTGTATGCCCGGCGCTGGGGACCGGTGGATGGGCGTATCAGTTTGCAGGACAGAGTGCAGGAAGAAAATGAAATCACTGATTGAGCAATTCGTTAAACACAAGGCTGCCCCCCGCCGGGATGAACTGGTGATTCGCCTGGCGGTGACGGCGGATGATGACCAGCTCTGGTGGCTGCCTGTTGCCTCTGCGCCTCGGCAGATCAGCTGGCCGGAAGCTGCCGAGCTGAGCTATAAACGACCGGCGCAGGTGTTGCTGGATGCCCGTGGCCTGCGTCTTGACTGGCTGCAGTTGCCACCGGGGGTCAAACCCGGTGAGGCAGAATTGCTGCTGGAAGATCAGCTTTGTCAGCCTCTGGAAGAAGTTGAAGTACTGCCCTTGCAGAAAAAAGGTCGCCAACTGCTGACCGCAACTCTGGATCATCGGCAGGCAGAGGCCTGGCAAACCCGCCTGGAAAGCCAGGGTGTTCGCGTTGATCGCTGGATTCCCGAAGCTCTTGCCTTTGCTCAGGCCAGCCCGGAAGATGATCTGGTGCTGGCAGAAAGCGGCTGGGTGTGGCATTACCAGGCCGACGAGCAGAAGCTTTTACTCTTGCCTGAAACAGTGCACCAGGCATCCGGGCTTCTGAAAGGTTCTCTGCCACTGGAAACCGAGCAGCTGCCGCAAAAGGCTCTGGTGCCTTTTCTGGCAGAACACCTGCCACCCCAAGTCAACCTCTGGCCTTCTTCATCCTTACAGGCTCTTCTGCGTCCTTTGCGTCGAATCAAACAACTCAGAACCTCCTTCGCCCTGATCTTTCCCTGGTTGCTGGTTGTGGTTTTTCTGGCGGGTCATCTGTCTTTTCAGCAACTGGCTTCGGCCGACAGCCCGGCTCGTCAGGAACAACTGGAGCAGCTTGCGCGTGAGCTTCTGGGCGAAGAGGTGCCCTTGCGAAACCTGCGTCAACAGGCACAAAGACGCCTGGAATTGCTGCAGGAACATCGCCAGTGGCAGCAGCAACGCCTGGATGCCTGGAGTGAATTGCAGCAAGTGCTAAGCCGGCTGGATCATCTGGAATTGCAGGCATTGAGCCTGGGTGAGCAAGGCCTGACGGCTCAGATAGAGGGTGTTGAGGCAGCTGATCAGGCCCGCTTGCGCCAGTTGGATGGACACTGGACTTTCACTGACAGGCAAGCCCGTTGGGAGAATTCACTATGATCCATCAACTCAAGGACTACTGGGCCGGATTGGAGGCCCGAGAGCAGCGCCTGATCAAACTGGGCGGACCGGTTATTATTTTGCTGGCCCTCTATCTGCTGGTCTGGGAGCCTCTGCGCGAAGGCCATGAAGCAGGCGCTGGGGCTCAGCAACAGAGTGATGATGAGCGTTTGCTCAGTTATCTGCAGGGGCTGCGTGGGCAACTGCAACCGGTACAAGCCATGACTGAGCGTCGCTGGCAGGCGCTGGCTCAGAGTCAGGGGTTGCGTCAGGTCCAGGCCAATGAAGAAGCCGGGCGCTGGTTGCTCAAGGCTCAGGCAGGAAGCCAGCATCAGGTACAGCGCTTTTTACAGGCTGCAGCCGAGCAGGGCTGGCACTGGGATGCTGTGCAAATGCAAGAGCGTCCGGTGAAACTCAAAGTGGAGTTGCGTCCTCTATGAAATTTTTAAAGAAAGCCCTGCTGGTATTGCTGCTGGTGTTCCTACTCGGTTGGATTTTCCTGACCACCCTGATCCATCAAGCTCCGATGGGCTGGCTGGTTTATCAGGCTCAGCAGGGTTGGATAAGCCGTTACCTGCCTGCTCAAACCCTTCAGCAGGTGAAGCAACTTGATGCCCAGGCTTTTGAAGGGCATCTGGGTCGGGGCCAGGCCCGTGATCTGCAAATGGCCGGTGCTGAAGTCGCTCTGGTGAAATGGCAACTGCCCTGGTGGCGTCTGGCGCTTTTGCAACCAAGACTTGATGTGCAACTCGGTGAAGAACCCCTGCCCTGGCAAGTGCGCCTGGCACTCAGCCCGACTGGTTCGGTGAAACTGGGTGTTGAAGCTGGAAGTCTGGAAGTTATTCAGGGCTTGCCGGTAACCTTGCAGGGACGCCTGGAAGGACAACTGCAGGCGCAGTTTCAAGTCCAAGAGGGTCAGTTGCAGTGTCTTGAATTCCAGGGCAACTGGCAAGGGGTGATTCGCCTCAAAAACCCCATGACTGTTGATCTGGGGCGGGTTGGTTTGGAGCCCGCCTGCCCAGCAGTTGACGAGCTTCACTGGCACGCGACCTCCACGATTGCCGATGAGCATGAGTTGGAGCTGGAAGGCCAGGTTACTACTGAGCGCTGGTCTTTCACCGGTGAAGCCTGGGTTGATGAAACAGCCCAAATGGCCACTTTGTTAAGAATGTTGGGCTGGCGCAATCAGAGTGCAGCACGGGAAGGAGAATCAGCTCCCGGTCAGCGACTGGAAGCCAAAGGAAGCGGGCGTTTTTAAACTTTCTGCCAGCCCGCCTGAAACAGTCTGACCTTGCCACTGGCCAGATTATCCATCAGGTTTTTACCCATTTGCAGAAAGCGGGGGCCGAAAATCAGTTGCGGGGTGAGGATCTGTGCCTGGCCGCGGGTTTCGCGTTCGGTGTGTTTCCTGCGCCACTGCAAGGCTTCTTCGGTGACTTCTTGCTGGAAGATGGGTGCAAAACCTGCTTCTTGCAGCAAGAGTTCCAGTTCTTGCGGTGTTTTCAGATGGCTGTGGGCGGCTTCTTCCGCCCAGGGGACCGGCAAGGCCAGGGGCTCAGGGTTTTCGCCCTGAAACACTTCATGAAGCAACAAGCGACCACCCGGTTTGAGTACCCGGTGGATTTCCTGCAGCCCCTGCTGGAGATCCGGTAGATTCATCAGGGTATGCTGGCTCCAGACGGCATCAAACTGCTGATCTTCCAGCGGTAATTGCTGGGCATCGCAGCAGATGAACTCACTGCGCGCATCCAGCCCGGTTGCCTGGCTTAACCAGCGTGCGACTTGGATAAAGGGTGGGGTGATATCCACCCCGACCACCTGGACGCCATACTCCGCTTCCAGCAGGCGACTGCTGCCGCCGGTTCCACAGCCCAGATCCAGAACTTTTTGTCCGGGTTGGAAGCCGGCTTCATCAGCGAGTTCGCGACTGGCCTTGCGACCCCCGACATGCAACTGGTCGATGGCTGCCAGGTCATCCAGAGTCAGTTGCTCGGGGTTGAGTCCTTCAGCCACCAGAGCTTCGCGCAAACGCTCGGCCAGATGCGTATCGGCATAATGCTCAGCCAGCTTGATCTTGGTTGCTGGCATCCTAAACGCTCATGCACAGATATTTCATTTCCAGGTATTCTTCAATACCGTGGTGGGAGCCTTCGCGTCCCAGGCCGGAGGATTTGACGCCACCGAAGGGCGCAATTTCCGTGGAAATGATACCGGTGTTGATGCCGACCATGCCGTATTCCAGGGCTTCAGCGGTTTTCCAGACGCGGCTCAAGTCTTTGGCATAGAAGTAAGCCGCCAGACCAAATTCAGTGTCATTGGCCATTTGGATCACTTCTTCTTCATTCTGGAATTTGAAGAGAGGGGCAAGAGGTCCGAAGGTTTCTTCGTCGGCCAACAGCATGTCCTGGCTGGCCCCAGTGATAATGGTGGGGGTCATGAAGGTGCCGCCTTTAGAGTGTTTTTCGCCCCCGGTATGGATTTTGGCACCCTTGCTGAGGGCATCTTCCAGGTGACGGTTGACCTTGTCTACGGCTTCCTGGTTGATCAGGGGACCGATGCTGACGCCTTCTTCAAAGCCATCACCGACTTTCAATTTTTTGACAGCCGCACTGAGTTTTTCTGCAAAGGCTTCATAAACACCTTCCTGAACGTAGATGCGGTTGGCACAGACACAGGTCTGACCGGCATTGCGGTACTTGGAAAGCATGGCTCCTTCCACGGCAGCATCCAGATCGGCATCATCAAAAACAATAAAGGGGGCATTGCCACCCAACTCCAGGGAAAGCTTTTTGATGGTCGGGGCACATTGTTCCATCAGCTTGCTGCCGACAGCGGTTGACCCCGTGAATGAAAGTTTGCGCACGGTGGGGTTGGCGCACATTTCTGCACCCACTTCGCGGGCGTTATTCACATCAGCAGGCAGGATGTTGAGAATACCCGCTGGAATACCGGCCCGCTGGGCCAGTTCCGCCAGGGCCAGAGCGGAAAAAGGAGTCTGAGGGGCTGGTTTGACGACCATGGCACAACCGGCAGCCAGTGCTGGAGCCACCTTGCGGGTGATCATGGCGGCCGGAAAGTTCCAGGGGGTGATGGCAGCCGCCACACCGATGGCCTGTTTGATGACCAGAATACGCTTGTCAGGCTGGTGGCCGGGGAGGGTTTCCCCGTTCACCCGCTTGGCTTCTTCAGCAAACCATTCTACAAAAGAGGCGGCATAGGCAATCTCGCCCTTGGCTTCTGGAAAGGGCTTGCCCTGTTCCAGCGTCATGATGCGACCCAGGTCTTCCTGGTTTTCCATCATCAAGTCAAACCATTTGCGCAGACAGTTGCCTCGCTCCTTGGCGGTCAGAGCTTGCCAGGCGGGCATGGCCGCTTCGGCTTTTTCAATAGCTCGCCGGGTTTCTGCCTGCCCGAGGTTGGGTACTTCTCCCAAGAGTTCATTGTTGGAGGGGTTGTAGATTTTGGTGGTTTCACCTGAGTCTGCTGAGACCCATTCACCATTGATCCAGGCCTGTTGACGAAAAAGGTTCTTATCTTTGAGTTGCATGATGTTCTCCAGCCGATCCTAGGGGTTACGGTTTTGTCCAGAATAACAGCCTCATGTGGGGCTTGTCAGCTGTTGATAGAATTGCTGCCCTCTGTCAAGTGTCCACAGGTCGGAATTTAATTTTTTCTTAAGATCAGGTGACCCTGGACGGAGCGGCCCCAAGCCCTGGAAAACACAGGCCGCTTTCTGGTCATGTCAAGGGGGTTGTTGGGGTTGATTTTTTAAAATTCTTTAAAATCAATAAGATAAAATATGTTCTGGATATCTTTCCTGCTTTGTGGAGAGGATCGCTACTCGGGTGGTGTCTTTTTAGTCAATCTGTCATTGACCTAGTTGTTATGGGAAACAGGGACGCTTGCCACAGGGTTTTTAACAGATTTATCCACAGTAAATGTGTATAACTTGGTCGGAAAAAAGAGGCAAAAAAAAGGAGCAGCTTCAGCTGCTCCCGGTGCAATATTCGCACTCAAGTCAATCGACGAAAAAAGGGTTCTACCAGCCGCAAGCCATGGGAAGTGACCGAACAGGAGGCTGATAGCGATCCAAGGCCAGGCGTACACCCGGATCGGTGTCTTCTAAAAGCTGACTGGTAAACTGCTGATCCAGGTCATCACGTTTGGCCAGGGCCAGACGGATGGCAGCTTCTTCATCTTCCAGCAGGTATTGCATGGCTTCAAAGCTCAGGTTTCCATGGCAGGCAATCATGTAGCGCACCCTGGGGCTGGGGTGCCTTGCCAGCTCATCGACGAGGGAAGCAGGTAGCCGTGGGTTCTGAGCCAGAATAAAGGCCAGTTTCGGGTGCTTCTCAAAAATCTGCAGCCAGTCACTGTCACTGGTTTCCAGGAGCGAAGCCAGTTGTAATTGCAGTGGGTCTTTGCTTTGCAGCAATTCCAGAAGCTGTTGATGGGTTGCCATGAATCCACCTCAAATAGCTGATGCCATAAAAAACTTAGACCTAAGTATAGCTATTATGTAGAAAAACTACAAGAGTGGGCTTTGTGGTAATACTTTGGTCTTTTATGTGGGCTTTATGGATTGGGTTGTCCAGTTTTTCTGACAACTTCTGGTTCAAGATGGGTTAATCTTTGCTTAATCAGAGTTTGGTGATAAACCCGGAGATGCCCATGGGCCATGAACTTATCCAGCAGGTCATGCTTGTTGATTCCCGACCCGAGCCGAGAGGTCTACTGGCAAAGCAGCTGTCTCTGGAAGGTGTACAAACCGAACAGGCAAGAGATGCCGGGGAGTTTTTGGCACTTTGGGACTATCATCGCTACGACCTGGTGGTTTTGGGCGAATTTCAGGATGAAAGCAGCCTGGTGGTGCTGCGCAAATTACGCCAACGCGATGATGTGCCTGTGTTTCTGATTGCCGAGTCGGAGGAAAGTCAGCGTTTGGCGGCCTTGGAAATGGGCGCGGATGATGTGCTTTCACAAGGGTGCTCCCAGCGTGAACTCCTGTTGCGAATCAGGAATTTTTTACACCGCCGTTTGCGTCAGCAGAATCCCGGCTTTAAGGTCAAGCAAAAAACCTGGTCCTTTGCGAACTGGACTCTGGAAGAAGGAACCCGCCTGCTGGTTAACCAGGAGGGGCAGACGGCGCGTTTGACCCGTGCTGAATTTGATCTGCTTCTGGCGCTTGTCAGAGCCGGAAACCGGCCGTTATCCAAAATGCAGTTGAGTGATGCTGTCGGTCGAGGCAGCCTGGATACCAGCCCGGAAACCATAGCGGTGCTGATTCACCGTCTGCGCAAGAAGCTGGGTTGCAAAGAGGTAATTCAGACGCTTTCCGGGGTGGGTTATCGTTTGCCGGAATGTGAGCTGGTGACCTGAAATAAAAGACAGCATTTTTTTCTGGTCAGCAACCGGATGATGGGTTAGATTGCGCGCTTTATCCTCTGCTTGTTTTAGGTAGGTGCGCACGCATGAAATTTCGCTTCCCTGTCGTTGTTGTTGATGAAGATTTTCGTTCTGAAAACATTTCCGGTTCCGGTATTCGTGATCTGGCCGAGGCCATCGGCAAGGAAGGCATGGAGGTAGTCGGTTACACCAGTTATGGTGATCTCACCGCCTTTGCCCAACAGGCCAGTCGCGCCTCCTGTTTCATCGTCTCCATTGATGACGAAGAATTTGCGGATCATGCCGAAGAAGGCGTGGATAAAGCCCTGGATCAGATTGGCCGTTTTATTCGTGAAGTGCGCAAGCGCAATGAAGAAATTCCCATTTTTCTCTATGGTGAAACCCGCACCTCCCGGCATATTCCCAATGCTATCCTGCGTGAATTGCATGGTTTTATTCACATGTTCGAGGATACGCCGGAATTTGTGGCCCGCCATATTATCCGCGAAGCGAAAAAATACCTGGAAGCTCTGGCACCGCCTTTTTTCAATGCCTTGATGGACTATGCCAGTGACTCTTCCTACTCCTGGCATTGCCCCGGCCATTCCGGGGGCGTGGCCTTCCTGAAAAGCCCCGTGGGGCAGATGTTCCACCAGTTTTTTGGTGAGAATATGCTGCGTGCCGATGTCTGCAATGCCGTGGATGAGTTGGGCCAGCTGCTGGATCACACCGGCCCGGTGGCCGACAGCGAGCATAACGCAGCACGCATTTTTGGTTGCGATCACCTGTTTTTTGTCACCAACGGTACTTCCACTTCCAACAAGGTGGTCTGGCACTCCACGGTGGCACCAGGGGATGTTGTGGTTGTGGATCGCAACTGCCATAAATCCATTTTGCATTCGATCATCATGACCGGAGCCATACCGGTGTTTCTGATGCCGACCCGCAATCATTACGGCATCATCGGCCCGATTCCCAAGAGCGAATTCACCGCTGAGGCGCTGGAAAAGAAAATTGCCGAAAATCCCTTTGCCCGCAATGCTGCCAACAAAAAGCCACGCATCCTGACCATCACCCAGTCCACCTATGACGGGATTCTTTACAACGTCGAAGAAATCAAAAAGGTGTTGGGTAATCGGATTGATACCCTGCATTTTGATGAAGCCTGGCTGCCTCATGCCGCCTTCCATGAGTTTTACAAAGACATGCATGCCATTGCCGATGACCGGCCACGCTCGGAAGAAACTCTGGTGTTTGCCACCCAGTCCACCCACAAGCTGCTGGCGGGTCTTTCTCAGGCTTCGCAGATTCTGGTGCAGGACAGCCAGACCCGTAAGCTGGACAGGCATCGTTTCAATGAATCCTACCTAATGCACTCTTCAACGAGCCCTCAGTACGCGATTATTGCCTCTTGTGATGTGGCAGCAGCCATGATGGAAGAGCCCGGTGGTCGTGCCCTGGTGGAGGAATCCATCCATGAAGCCATCGATTTTCGCCGCGCCATGCGCAAGGTGGATGAAGAATTTGGTGCCGATGATTGGTGGTTTCAGGTCTGGGGGCCGGATCAATTAACCGAAGGCGAAGGTATTGGTGACCGGGATGATTGGGTGATTCATTCCGGTGATACCTGGCATGGCTTTGGAGATATAGAAACCGGTTTCAATATGCTCGACCCCATCAAGTCTACCATCATCACCCCAGGCCTGGATGTGAATGGCAAATTTGATGATCAGGGCATCCCGGCCGCCATTGTCAGCAAATACCTGGCTGAGCATGGCATTATCATTGAAAAAACCGGCCTCTATTCTTTCTTCATCATGTTCACCATCGGCATTACCAAGGGCCGTTGGAATTCCATGGTCACCGAGTTGCAACAGTTCAAGGATGACTATGATCGCAACCGGCCGCTTTGGCGGGTGATGCCGGAATTCGTCAGCAAACACCCCCAGTACGAGAAAACCGGCCTGCGGGATTTGTGTGACTCCATTCACCAGGTTTATCGTGAATACGATCTGGCCCGGATCACTACGGACATGTATCTGTCAAAAATTGAACCGGCCATGCTGCCTGCGGATGCCTGGGCAAAAATGGCCCACCGACAGATCGAACGCTGCCCGATTGACGAGCTGGAAGGTCGCATCACCGCCATGCTGGTGACTCCCTATCCACCGGGGATTCCCCTGCTGATACCCGGCGAGCGTTTCAACGCCAGCATCCTGCGCTACCTGCAGTTTGTCCGCGACTTCAACCAGCGCTTCCCCGGTTTTGAAACCGATGTGCATGGCCTGGTGCATGAAGAAGTCGAGGGTGTGGAAGGCTACTACATTGATGTGGTGAAGGAAGAGGGATAATCAGCCTGCAGAGCCCTCTCCCTGGGCTCTGTAGGGGTCGATCAAATAATACGCAGCTCTTTAAGTTTCTGGAAGAGACTTTGCACTGCGGTGTCGGCTTGCAGGTTCAGAGGTGCTTCCAGTCCGCTGATCTGGGCCTGGAGTTCCTTCTGATCTGAAGCACTGGCCGTGAGCAACAGGAAGCCTTTGCTGAGCAGCAGTTGCTCCAGTGCTGGCTGCTGGCGAGCCAGGTCAGTGTTGAGTTCTTCTTCGGTCAGCTGCAGCGGCAGGCGTCCACGATCAAACAGCAGGCGTTCCAGTTGCTGCAGCAGTTCGCGTCTCAGGTTGGCGTCTCCGCCACTGAGTTCGATTTTTGCGGGTTGCTGTCCCAGACGTGCTGTGCGCTCTTCTGCGGTGACGGCTTGTTTGCTGATGCCGTGGCTGGCTGCATCTTCTCCGGCCTTCTGGATCATACCGGCAGCGGCTGTGGCCTGATTAAGGCGGTCGATCAGGATGAAACTGCCGGTGCCGGGCAGATCCAGGTAAGCATCAGTCGCCAGAGGTTTTTCCAGTTGGATTTCCACCCGGGCAATTTCATTGAGTTCCAGGCTGGAAGTAGCCTGGTGCTCCAGGGTGTTGACCTCGGTTTTATAGTGCAGAGCCGTGATACGGGCATTGATCTGACTGCTGCCCAGTTTGAGCAGATAGGTTTTGCCCTGGACCAGGGGTTCTTCAGCCATCCACACCAGTTCGGCTTCAAAGCGATCCAGTACCGGCGGCTCTTCTCCGGTGCGCACCAGCAGGTCGCCCCGGGAAATATCGATTTCATCTTCCAGCGTCAAAGTCACGGCCATGGGCGCATAGGCCGATTCCAGCTCACCTTCATAGGTGACGATGGATTGGACGCGACTGGTCTTGCCGGAGGGCAGGGCTGTAATGGAATCGCCGGGCTTGACCTGCCCGGAGGTCAGAGTCCCGCAATAACCGCGAAAATTCAGGTGAGGACGATTCACATACTGCACGGGGAAACGCAGCGGCTGATGGCGGGTATCCGCCTGGGTGTCCACACTTTCCAGCAGCTCCATCAGTGGCTGACCTGCGTACCAGTCCATGTTCGCTGAGGGGCTGACGACATTGTCGCCATCCAGAGCGGACAGGGGTACAAAATGCACTTCGGGCAAGTTCAGGCCTGCCGTGAATTGCAGATAGTCGTCACGGATCTGGTTGAAGGTTTCTTCGCTGTAATCCACCAGATCCATCTTGTTGACGGCCACAACCAGATGCTTGATGCCCAGCAGCGAGACCAGATAGGTATGGCGGCAGGTTTGTACCTGAACCCCTTTGCGGGCATCAATCAGAATAATCGCCAGCTCACAGTTGGATGCACCGGTAACCATATTGCGGGTGTACTGCTCATGACCCGGTGTATCGGCAATAATGAATTTGCGCCGGGTGGTGGAGAAATAACGGTAGGCGACATCAATGGTGATGCCCTGTTCGCGTTCAGCTTGCAGGCCATCGACCAGCAGGGCCAGATCCATGGTTTCGCCCGTGGTGCCACTGGTTTTGCTGTCCTTTTCCAGGGCTTCCAGCTGGTCTTCATAGATCATTTTACTGTCGTGCAGCAGACGGCCGATGAGGGTGGATTTGCCATCATCAACACTGCCACAGGTTAAAAGGCGCAGCAGTTGTTTGTCTTCGTGCTGTTTGAGATAGGCGTGAATATCTTCAGCGATCAATTCTGACTGGTGGCTCATTAGAAATAGCCCTCCATTTTTTTCTGTTCCATGGAACCGCGCGCATCCTTATCAATCATGCGGCCCTGGCGCTCGGAAGTGGTGGTCAGCAGCATTTCCTGAATAATGTCCGGCAGGGTGGCCGCTTCGGATTCAATGGCGCCGGTCAGCGGGTAGCAACCCAGGGTTCTGAAGCGCACGGATTTCATCTCGGGCTTTTCACCGTCTTCCAGGGGCAGGCGTTCATCATCGACCATGATCCAGGTGCCATCGCGCTCAACTACAGGACGTTCAGCAGCATAATAAAGAGGGACAATGGGCAGGTTTTCCAGCCAGATGTATTGCCAGATATCCAGTTCCGTCCAGTTGGACAGGGGGAAAACGCGAATGCTTTCGCCTTTCTTGACCTGGGTGTTGTAGAGATTCCAGAGTTCCGGGCGCTGGTTTTTCGGGTCCCAGCGGTGGTTCTTGTCGCGGAAGGAGAAAATACGCTCCTTGGCGCGGGACTTTTCTTCATCCCGCCGGGCACCGCCAAAGGCAGCATCAAAACCGTACTTGTCCAGCGCCTGCTTGAGGCTCTGGGTTTTCATGATGTCGGTATGCAGGGCCGACCCGTGAACCATGGGGTTGATGTTCATATCCACCCCTTCCTGATTGATATGCACCAGTAATTCCATACCCGCCTCTTTCGCCATGCGGTTACGAAACTCGATCATCTCACGGAATTTCCAGGTGGTGTCCACGTGCAGCAGTGGGAAAGGCGGCGTACCTGGCGCAAAAGCCTTGCGCGCCAGATGCAGCATCACAGTGGAATCCTTGCCGACGGAATAGAGCATCACCGGGTTGTCAAAACTGGCGGCCACTTCACGGATAATGTGAATGCTTTCCGCTTCCAGTTGCTTGAGATGGGTAAGCCGCTCAGGGGCTGGCTGAAGCATGTGATAAACTCCTGTTGATTCTGATTGGCAGCAGTATGCCTTGAGTTTATTCAAACCAAAAAGAATATCTGGGAATTTTGTAATAGCTTTAGGGGATATGAGGCTGGATTGTTTTGGTTATATCAAAATGATAATTGAGTATTTTATGTTATAAAGCAGAGGCGTTACCCTTGCCGACATTCATTGCTGAAGAAGCTGCTTGGCTCGATCTTGTTGATCAGGACGCGTAAAAATTTTCTTGCCCGCAGCCAGTCAGTCGTCAACATTTTATAGAAGGTGGCCTAGCCCTATGTACAGGTATAACGAAGTCGATCAGCAACTGGTGGATGACCGGGTGGCTCAGTACCGCGATCAGACACGGCGTTTTCTGGCCGGTGATTTGCCGGAGGAAGAGTTTCTGGCCCTGCGCCTGATGAATGGTCTTTACATTCAGCGTCAGGCCCCCATGTTGCGGGTGGCGATCCCCTACGGGACTTTTTCTGCCGAGCAGATGCGGACTTTTGCGCACATCTCGCGAACCTGGGACAAGGGTTACGCCCATTTCACCACCCGCACCAACCTCCAGTTCAACTGGCCGAAGCTGGAAGAGGTGCCGGATATTCTGGCTGAGTTGGCCAAGGTACAGATGCACGCCATTCAGACTTCTGGCAACTGTATTCGCAACACTACCACAGACCCCTTGGCCGGGGTTGCAGCCGATGAGGTGGAAGATCCGCGTCCCTGGTGTGAGCTGATTCGTCAGTGGTCCACCTTGCACCCGGAATTTGCCTACCTGCCGCGCAAATTCAAGATTGCCGTCAGCGGTGGCCCCAGTGATCGGGCGTCAGCACGCGTGCATGATATCGGTCTGGAGCTGGTGCGTAATGAAGCCGGTGAGCAGGGCTTCAAGGTGCTGGTGGGTGGCGGTCTGGGTCGCACACCCTTTATCGGCAAGGTGATTCGCGAGTATCTGGAACCGGAAGAGCTGTTCAGCTATCTGGAAGCGATTTTACGGATTTACAACCTTAAAGGCCGGCGTGACAACAAATACAAGGCCCGAATCAAGATCCTGGTTGCGGCCCAGGGTATTGAAGAATTCCGTCGTCTGGTGGAAGAGGAATGGCAGCACCTCAAGGGTGGTGAGCTGCGTCTGACCCAGGAGCGTATTGATGAAATCAAGGCGCACTTCCAGCCCTTTGCTTATGATCCAGCCGCTGCTGAAGATACCAGCCTGGAACAGGCCCTGAGCAGTAATCAGGATTTCCGTATCTGGTATCAGCAGAACACTCAGGCGCATCGGGTTCCCGGATACCGGATTGTGCATCTTTCTCTGAAACCCCTGCTGGGTGCCCCCGGTGATATCACCCATCAGCAGATGGATACCGTGGCCGACCTGGCTGAGACTTTCAGTTTTGGCGAAATCCGCTCAACCCAGGATCAGAACCTGGTACTGACTGACGTTCAGCAAAAAGATCTTTTTGCGCTTTGGCAGCGTCTGCAGGATGCCAATCTGGCCCGAGCCAATATCAACACCCTGAGCGACATGATCGTCTGCCCCGGTTTTGATTTCTGTAACCTGGCCAATGCCCGGACCCTGAATATTGCCGATGAAATCAATCAGGCCTTTGAAGACCTGGATTACCTGCATGACCTGGGCGATATCCAGCTGAACATGTCCGGTTGCATCAATGCCTGCGCGCACCACCATATCGGGCATATCGGCATTCTGGGTGTCGATAAAAAGGGCGAGGACTGGTATCAGATCACCCTGGGCGGCAATGCCACGGAAAATGCCAGACTGGGCAAGGTGCTGGGCCGGGCTGTACCGGCAGAAGAAGTACCCGCCACCCTGCGCATCTTGCTGGAAACCTACCTGGAACAGCGTGAAGAAGGGGAAAGCTTTTTGCAGACCTATGAACGGGTGGGGATGGAGCCCTTCAAGAAAGCGGTTTATCAGCCAGCCTGAAAAACGCTTTCGACCTTGCCGCCAGGCGATCAGCAGCAGTGGGATAACGATCATGCTGCTGCCGATCACAAACCAGAGGTCAGGGACTTCGGCAAAGAAAATCCAGCCCAGAGCCACGGCCCAGATCAGGCCGGTGTATTCGGCGCTGGTCACCTGGCTGGCATCCACCTGCTGATAGGCCAGAAGCACGGTGATGTTATAACCGAGAATAAAAATGGCTGAGGCCAGGGCATAGCCCAGTAATTCCGGGTTCCAGCCACCGCCTTCCCACCAGGCCAACACGGCTGAAGTGGGCAGTATCAAGAGATAGCCCAGCAGCAGCTTGTGGACAGTGCTCTGGGATCTGGGCAGCTTGCGAACCAGCAGCGCACTCAGCGCCAGGGCAAAGGCCGCACCCAGAGCGGCGCCAGCTGCCCAGTTGACTTCCACCGGCCGCAAAATCACCAGAATCCCCAGAAAACCACTGATCACAGCAATCAGACTTAGGGGTGTCAGCTTTTCACCAAAAAACATCACTGAAAACACCAAAACGATTAACGGTGCCGCATAAAAAATGGCATTGGCCGTCGCCAGCGGCAGGTGCATCAGTGCCACAACCATACAAACAATCCCGCCCAGGTGAATATGGGCTCTCAGCCAATGCATTTTCCACCCTGCAAACAACTGTTGACGATTGATTTGCTGGCTCAAAGGCAACAGCAGCAGTACCGTGATCAGACAGCGCAGAAAAGCAAACTGGAAAATCGGGGTTCCCGGCTCCAGCATTTTGATGAAAACATCGGACAGAATAGCCAGGGCATTGCCCAGAATCAGTAAAAAGATGGCGCTGTTGATGGTTTTTCCTGACATTTCTTTTCTTGCTCTGTTGGTGCGTGAAGTGCTGGCTATTCTAGGTGGCTCCACTTATCTGATAAAATGATCTTTTATAACCTGCTATTAGAAAATTAGATAATGAAGCTGCCACCTCTGAAATCTCTGCCCGTGTTTGAGGCTGTTGCCCGCCTGAACAGCTTTTCACAGGCTGCCCGGGAACTGGCGATCACTCAGAGTGCCGTGAGTCATCAGATCAAGCAGCTGGAAAGCTATCTGGGTGAGCCTTTGTTTTTACGCAGTGGTCGGCATTTGCAGTTGACTGAGGAGGGGCGTCAGTATCAGGAAGCGGTCACTTCAGTTTTGCTGGAGCTGGAAAAGGCCAGTGAGCGGCTACTGGGGCAGGAAAAATCCAGCCTGCGTCTGAGTGTTTACAGCTCCTTTGCCGTGCGCTGGCTGGTGCCGCGTCTGCCGAACTTGCAGCAAGCCTGCCCGCAACTGGAATTGTCTCTGGAAATGACCGGGGAAAATCCGGTGCTTTCGGATCGGGTGGCCGACTGCTTCATCACTATTCAGAAAACCTCGGCGGCTTTTGATTATGAGCTTTTGTATGAAGAGCAGCTTTTTCCGGTGGTGAGCCGGGATTACTGGCATCGCATGCAACGGGAGTTGCAACTGGATTCTGATGAGGTTCGGCTGAGCACTGCAGACCTGATTCGCTATCCGCTTTTGTCCACCCACAGTATTTATCAGCGTACCGCAGGTGACTGGCAGGCCTGGTTTGCTGTCACGGGAGAAGCCCTTCCGTCCGGGTCCAGACTGCAGCATTTCAGCCATATGCTGTTGGCGCTGGAAGCGGCGCGCTTTCATCAGGGCATTGCCCTGACCAACGATTATATGCTCAGCAACCAGAAGGACAGCGGTGATTTTGTCCGTCTGCCTTGTCATGCCGTGGCCACCGGGGATCACTTTTACTTTGCCTGGAAGCAGGCACGCCGCCGGGAGGCCGGTATTCAGCTACTCCGGCGTTGGCTGGTCAGCCAGGCACACAACAGCGGGCTGTTGAAATAAACTTTATATTCTTTGTTGATCTATAAAAAGCTCTACTTAGTATTTTTTGTTTGTCATGGAAACCGCTAGACTGCGGGGCAAAGAAACTTCTGATGAGGAGAAACGACTTTATGCCCCTGCTACGTAATCGCCAAGCGGTTGAAGAGGACAGCTGGCATTTTCTGCAAGCGGATGCTGAAAGCGAACAACTGCCAGCCCAACCCTGGGCTGAAGCGGTCGTCTTGCCTGCTGCCAAACTGGCTGAACTGAATGAAGCTGAACTGCAAGCAGTCAGCCGCCTGGGTGCTTTGTTGACGACGGAAGAAGAACACGAACTGCTGCTGCCCTGGCTGGAACGTCTGGAATTGATTGCCATCGAATTCCCAGTGTTTCGGGATGGCCGTGGCTTCAGCCAGGCTCGCCTGCTGCGCCGCGCCGGTTTCCAGGGCGAACTGCGCGCCGTGGGTGACGTGGCACGGGATCGCCTGGCCTACCTGGAACGCTGCGGTTTTGATGCTTTTGAAATTGCTGAAGAACGTTTCAACCCGGAAGACCTCAAGGCCTTCTCGGAAATCAGTGTCAGCTACCAAGCTAAAGCGGCTGAAAACGTTGAAACCACTCCGGCCTAGTCGGTGCCTTCCACCTGTATGCTGGTAGCAACAACTTCCACTTTATTTTCGTACAAGTGCAAGGTGTTGCTTGTGCAGGCTGTCTGCAACAGGAAGTTGCAGCCAGAGCTTACAGGGATGTATTTACGCGTCCTGACACAAGCAGACACCTTGCGCTTCGTCTAACTTTTGAGGTACCCATGTCCCTTGATGCCTTTCTGGAACCCGATGCCAAGCAGGAAGCCGAACCTCTGGATGCAGCCTTGCAGGCCAAGCTGGATGAGGTAATCGCTCGCCTGCAACAAGCTTGGCAGGAGTATGGCGAAACCCTGACCTTTGCCAATAGCCTGGGCGCAGAAGATGCCCTTTTGACCGGCCTGATTGCCCAGCACCAGCCGGAAATTGCCCAGTTTGTACTCGATACCGGGCGTTTACCGGAACCCACCCTGACACTACTGGATCAGGTGCGCAGCCGCTGGCCGCAGATCAATATCCAGGTGTTTTACCCGGATGCCAGCAAACTGCAGGACTTTGTCAACCGTGAAGGGGTGAATGCCTTTTACCGTTCCCAGGAACTGCGCAAAGCCTGCTGTGGTGTCCGCAAGGTGGAACCTTTGCAGCGGGCGCTGGCTGACAAAAAAGCCTGGATGACTGGCCTGCGTCGCGAACAGTCGGTCACCCGTGATCAACTGGAATACAGCCAGTGGGATGCAGGCAATGGCCTGCAGAAGCTGAGTCCTCTGTATGACTGGAGCGAAGCCGAACTCTGGCAAGCCATCAAGGCACTCAAGCTGCCTTACAATGCTCTGCATGATCAGGGCTATCCCAGCATTGGTTGTGCTCCCTGCACCCGTGCCGTGCAACCCGGTGATGATCCGCGCTCAGGGCGCTGGTGGTGGGAAAATCCTGAAACCCGTGAATGCGGTTTGCACAAGTAAACGCTTCACCCTTCAAGAACGAGGCTGCCCTTGGACTATCTCCCTTTATTTTTTAACCTGCAAGGCCGCTCCGTACTCTTGATTGGTGGGGGCGATGTCGGCTTGCGCAAGGCCCGCCTGCTGGTGCGTGCCGGTGCTCGCATTGCTCTGATCTCACATGAAGTCCATCCAGAACTGGAAGAGCTTCTTCAGGAACACCAGGGGCAGATTCTGGGCAAGGACTATGCGCCACAATGGCTGGAAGGCCAGGCGGTGGTGATCGCAGCCACGGATGATCAGGCCCTGAATGAGCAGATTCATGCTGATTGCGTGGCTCATAATCTGCCCATCAATGTCGTGGACAGTCCTGCCCTGTGCACCTTTGTTTTCCCGGCCATTGTTGATCGTTCACCGGTGGTGATCGGGATTACCTCCAGCGGCAAGGCTCCGGTGCTGGCGCGCTTGCTCAGAGCCAAGCTGGAAACCTGGATTCCCACCCGTTACAGCGATCTGGGCCAGCTGGCAGCCCGCTTTCGGGACTCGGTCAAGGCACGTTTCAGCAATATCAATCAAAGGCGTAAATTCTGGGAGAACACCTTTCAGGGCACCGTGGCCGAACGGGTTTTCAATGGCCAGATGCAGGAAGCTGAGCAGTTGCTGCAAGAGCAGCTGGATGCCTCGGATGCTGCAGAACCGGTGGGCGAGGTTTATTTGGTGGGGGCGGGGCCGGGTGATCCTGAGCTGCTGACCTTCAAGGCCTTGCGTCTGATGCAGCAGGCCGATGTGGTGCTTTATGATCGCCTGGTCTCCAAAGAAGTGCTGGATCTCTGCCGCCGCGATGCCGAGATGATTTATGTCGGCAAAAAACGCGATAACCATGCCGTACCCCAACCGGACATCAACCGTCTGCTGGTGGAACAAGCCCAGGCAGGGCATCGGGTGGTGCGCCTGAAAGGCGGTGATCCTTTTGTGTTTGGTCGTGGCGGTGAAGAGCTGGAAGAACTCAAGATGGCTGGCGTGCCTTTTCAGGTGGTGCCGGGCATCACGGCAGCCAATGCCTGTTCAGCCTATGCCGGTATTCCCCTGACTCACCGGGATTATGCTCAGTCGGTGAAAATGGTGACCGGGCAGTTGAAAAACCGCACCAGCGAATTGAATTTTGCGGAAATGGCCCACCCCAACCAGACCCTGGTGTTTTACATGGGCCTGCACACCCTGGAACTGATTGTTGAAGGCCTGCTGGAAAATGGCAAACCGCCCGAAACCCTGATTGCTCTGGTTTCCCAGGGCAGTACCCCGGAACAAAGAGTCTTGACCGGAACCCTGGCTGATATCGTGGCCCAGCAGGAAAAGGCCCAATTGCCCGCTCCGGCCATCATCATTGTCGGTGAAGTGGTGGCACTGCAGCCGCAACTGGCCTGGTTCAATACTTCTGATTAACTATTGCAAGCAACGACCCTTAACTATACCATTTGGTATTAACTTTACCGTTTGGTATTTTTAAGGAGCCAGCTCATGTCCGACAAGCCACGCCGCAGAAACAATTCACGTCATGCCATTCTTGATGCCGCCCAGCGGGTTGCTGTCGAGAAGGGGGCCAACAAGGTCAGTCTGGATTCAGTGGCCAAGGAGGCGGGGCTGACCAAGGGTGGTGTTCTTTACAACTTTTCCGGTAAGGATGCCCTGATCCGGGGTCTTCTGGAGCGTTTACTGGAAACCTACAGCCCCATGACGGATGCCAACTGTCAGGAATTGCAGGGCGAAGCCAATCCCACTTTGCGATCCATTATTCGGGTGATTGGTCAGATGCAACGGTTGGATCACAATATTCCCATGGCGATTCTGGCGGCGGCTGCAGAAAATCTGGAGCTGCTTCAGCCCTTGCGTGAGGAAATTGCCCTGCGACACCAAGAAATCAGAAAGGAAGCCAAGGACCCGGATCATGCCTCTCTGCTCTGGGCTTGCGGTGAAGGCATGATGCTTCTGGACATGCTGGGCTTGTTGCCTTTTGATGGTGACAAGAAAACCCAGCTTTTAAAGCGTCTTGAAGAGTTGGCTGAGGGGCTGAACTCATGAAGCGTCTGACGTTGTTTGCAGGGTTGCTTCTGGCTGGTTTGCTGGTCGGTTGTTCACCCAGTGAAGCGCAAACCCAGGAGCGGCATTCCCTGTCCAGCGTACGGGTGGAAACCCTGGGCGATCAAATGTCTGCTGCCAGTCGGCGGTTTGTCGGGCGGGTGGATGCAGTCAGCAATGTTGATCTCTCCTTCCAGGTGGGCGGACACTTGATTGAACTGCCGGTGCAACAGGGGCGTTTGCTGCCCAAGGGCAGTCTTCTGGCCCGCCTGGATCCGGCGGATTATCAACTGGCTCTGGAGCAATCTGAAGTTCGCCTGAAACAGGCGGAGCGCGACCTGCAGCGCAAGCAAACCCTCCTGACCCATAATTCGGTGCCGCGTGCCGCAGTGGATGAAGCCCGGGATCAAATGCGTCTGGCTGAGCTGGCTGTGGATTCTGCCCAGCGCAATCTTTCCTACACCCGTATTGAAGCGCCGTTTGATCTTTTGATCACCCGCCGTCTGGCGGATCGCTACGTCAATCTGCAAGCTGGAACACCGGTGGTTCGGGTTCAGGATGTCACCGAATTCCGGGTGCACATCAGCGTGCCGGAAGATCTGGTGCGCCGGGTCAGTGACCCCGATCAGGTGAAGGCCGAGCTGCTTTTGCCCGGCAGTGAGGAGAAACGCTTGCCTCTGGAATATCGTGAGCACGCCACCGAACCGGATGCAGTCATCCAGACCTACCAGGTCACCTTTGGTTTTGAGCGCCCCACGAATTTAAATCTTTTGCCGGGTATGACGGCCACCGTGGTGATCACCGCTCAGGCCTCGCAACTGGTTGAAGAAGAACTGGATCTGCCCCTGTCTGCCATCAATACCCGAGAAGATGGCAGCTTCTATGTCTGGATTTTCAACCCCAAATCGGGGGAAGTCCGGCCACGATCTGTGGAAGTGGGCCAACTGGGGGGCGACCGGGTTGAGCTCTTGTCGGGTGTGAAAGCCGGAGAGCAGGTGATTACTGCCGGTACGTCACGTCTGCGTGAAGGGATGCAAGTGCGTCCTTTCAGCCAGTTTTAAGGAGCTATTGATATGGACATTGCACGCCTTTCCATTGAACGGCCCATCAATACCTGGCTGTTGATCCTGCTCTGTTTTCTGGGTGGTATCTGGGCGCTGATGACGCTGGGTCGTCTGGAAGATCCGGCTTTCACCATCAAGCAGGCGCTGGTCGTCACTCCCTATCCTGGTGCCACAGCCAAAGAAGTGGAAGAGGAAGTCACCGAGCTGATGGAGTCTTCCATTCAGCAGCTTTCACAACTGCGCCGCATTCAATCCCGCTCCCTGCCCGGCCTTTCGGAAATCACCGTGGAGATCAAGGACACCTACAAGGGCGATGAAATCCCCCAGATCTGGGATGAATTGCGTCGTCAGGTGAATGATGCCCAGGATGATTTGCCACCCGGTTCCCGGCCTTCACAGGTGGTGGATGATTTCGGTGATGTCTTCGGGATTTTTTATGCCGTCACCGCCGAAGGTTACAGCGATGATGAAATCCGCGAACTGGCGCGTTTTCTCCGTCGTGAACTGTTGACCGTACCCGGTGTGGCCAAGGTGTCCACGCAGGGCGAGCCGGAAGAAAATATTTATGTGGAAGTGTCCCATGAAAAACTCACCCGTCTGGGCCTGCCCATTGATCAGTTGTTGAATACCCTGCAAACCGAGAACTCGGTGGAAGAGGGTGGCGAGCTGCGAATCGGTGATCAGCGTGTCCGAGTTGTGCCCAGACCAGGCCTGGGGTCCCTGGCCAGCCTGGAAACCCTGCGGGTGGGCCGACCGGGAACTACTGAACAGATCAGCCTGATTGATATTGCCGAAATCACCCGAGAAACCACGGACACCCCCAGTCAACTGATTCGTTACAACGGTAAGCCCGCTTTTACCCTGGCCGTTGCCGGTGTTGCCGATACCAATATCGTCAAGGTCGGGGAGGCGGTGGATGCGCATCTGGCGCATCTGGATTCGCGTATTCCCCTGGGCGTGCAATTGCATCCAATTTACGAGCAGCATCAGGTGGTGGATGAAGCCATCAACAGCTTCATGATCAACCTGGCCATGTCGGTGGCCATCGTGATCGGTGTGCTCTGTATTTTCATGGGCTGGCGTGTCGGCATCGTGGTGGGGATGACTCTGCTGCTGACGGTGCTGGGCACCACCTTTTTCATGCGCATCTTTCATATTGAAATGGAACGCATTTCTCTGGGTGCCCTGATTATTGCCATGGGCATGCTGGTGGATAATGCCATCGTTGTGGCTGAAGGCATGCTGATTAATATGCAAAAACGCCTGACTTCCCGGCAGGCGGCCAGTGATGCTGTGGCCCGCACCAAAATTCCCCTGCTGGGTGCCACGGTAATCGGCATCATGGCATTTTCGGGGATTGGCCTGTCACCGGATGCCACGGGTGAGTTCCTGTTTTCCTTGTTTGCCGTGATTGGCATCTCCCTGTTGTTGAGCTGGGTGCTGGCCGTGACCGTGACTCCCTTACTAGGGCATTATCTGCTCAAGGTCAAACCTGCAGAGGACGCGGATCATCTTTACTCCGGGCGTATTTATCGTCTTTATTCCCGGCTTTTGAATCTGGCTCTGACCCACAAGGGAAAAACCGTCACGCTGCTCTTGCTGGTGACCCTGAGCAGTTATGCCGGGTTTGGCTGGGTCAAGCAGGCTTTTTTCCCGGATTCCAATACTCCACTTTTTTATATCAATTATCAGTTGCCCCAGGGCAGTGATATCCGTGCCACTTCCCGGGATATTCAGGAGATTGAGCAGCGGGTTCTTGCTAAAGAGGGTGTGGAAAACGTGGCCAGTTTTATCGGTCAGGGGGCCAGCCGCTTCATGCTGACCTATGAACCCCATCAGCCGGACAGCTCCTATGGCCAGTTGATTGTTCGGGTGGAGGATCGTGAACTGATTGATGGCCTGGCTGAAGAGTTGCGGGGCGAGTTGCGAAAAGACTTCCCCGATGCCCGGATTTACACCGAGCGCCTGGTGTTTGGACCGGGGGGTGGTGCCAAGATCCAGGCGCGCTTTTCCGGGTCGGATGCCCAGACTTTGCGTGAGCTGGGGGAACAGGCCGTTGCCATCATGCAGCAGGAAGAAGGGGTGACCGATGTTCGGCATAACTGGCGGGAACAGGAGTTGACCCTGTCACCGGTTTTCAATGAAGAAAGAGCACGCTATGCCGGGATCAGTCGTCAGGATCTGGCGGAAACCCTCAAGTTTTCCACCACGGGCATTCAGGCAGGCAGCTATCGTGAAGGAGTGGAGCGTCTGCCGATTATTGGCCGCCCGCCCGAAGATGAACGCCTGGAGGTGCAGCGTTTGAAGGATCGCCTGATCTGGAGTACCACGGAAAGAGCCTATGTGCCCCTGACCCAGGTGGTTTCCGGGTTTGATCTGGTGGCTGAAGAAGCCAGGATTCACCGCCGTGACCGGGTGCGTACCCTCACCGTGGAAGCCGAGCCGTCCGCAGGTAATACAGCCGATGCGGCCCTGCGACTGATTCGTGCTGATATAGAGGCTTTACCACTTCCTGAAGGCTATGATCTGGAATGGGGCGGGGAATATGAAAACTCGGCGGAAGCCCAGGCTTCCCTGGCGGCACAGTTACCCCTGAGCTTTCTGGTGATGCTGGTGATTTCTGTACTCCTGTTTGGTCGCCTGGGTCAGCCGCTGGTGATCTGGCTGGTGGTGCCCATGTCGGCAACAGGTGTGGTACTGGGTTTGCTAATCAGTGGTCTGCCTTTCAGCTTTACCGCCTTACTGGGCTTTTTGAGCCTCTCCGGCATGCTGATGAAAAATGCCATTGTCCTGGTGGATGAAATTGACCATCAACTGACGCAGATCAAGGATCGTCGCCAGGCCTTGCTGGAAGCGAGTGTCAGCCGCTTAAGGCCGGTGTTTCTGGCTGCAGTGACCACGATACTGGGAATGCTGCCTTTACTCTTTGATGCTTTCTTTGCCAGTATGGCAGTGACCATTATGGCGGGTCTGGCTTTTGCCACCCTGCTGACTCTGATTGCCGTCCCCGTGCTCCATGCCTTGCTATTGCCCGGGAGAAAAACAACCTCTTGACGAGCCGAAAAAAATAATGAATAGCTTGCAGGAACGCAGTTGGTGGATCAAAAACAAGCCGGACTTCAAGAAACTCAAAAAGCTGCTTTCCGGCAGTTTTGATCAGTTAACCGAAGAAAGCTCAAACCAGACGCACAAAAATTATCTGGATTCCTTTGACTGGCAGCTCTGGCAAAAAGGCGAAGCTTTACTCTTTACCAGGGAAGCTAATCAGGAGGGGCAAAGCGGCGATCTGCAGCTTCTTTCTCTGCAGGGCGAAAGCCAGCAGGAGATGCCGCAAACTCTGCTGGCTTCACCCACCTTCTGGTGGGATTTGCCAGCCAGTGGGCTGCGCGATCATCTGCAGAAACGCCTGGGTGTCTGTTCTCTGGAGCCAGTGATCAGTGTGGAAGAAGAGCGCTGGTTGCTGGCCTGCCGGGACAATGAACAGAAAATTCGGGTGCGCCTGGAAGTGGTGCATCGCGAAGTGTTTCGCATGGATGCCGAAGAAACGCCTCACTATCATCAAACCTTTCTGACCTGCAAACCACTGCGAGGCTATGAAAAATCAGCCGATGAGGCTCTGGTTTGTCTGGACACGCTCCTGGGCAAGCCTGCCAGCCCGGACAGCCCCGAATACCTGCTGTCTCTGACTGGCCTGCATCCTGAAAAAAACCTGCTGCCCAGCCCTTTGCCTCTGCATTCGGAAACTGCCACTGAAACCGCTTTGCGTGAAGCGGGTCACCAACTTTTTGCCCATGCCAGGCGTTATGAAACCGGCCTGCTGTTTGATGTTGACACCGAATTTCTGCACCAATACCGGGTTAATCTCAGGCGCATTCGCTCCATTTTCACCCTGCTCAAGGCTGCTTTGCCCAAGGAGGTCTGGCAGGAGCTCAAACCGCGTTTGTCCGAGCTTTCCAAAAGCACCAATACCCTGAGGGATCTGGATGTCTTTCTGCTGGAGCGCAATCAATTCATGTCGATGCTGCCGGAAGCCTTCCGACCGGGCCTGAAAAAACTCTTTCGCAAGGTGGAAGATGAAAGACGAGTGGCCCACCAGCAGCTTGCCAGTTACTTTCTTTCCACCGTGTATGAGAAAAACTGCCAGTGGCTGGAGACTTTTTTTACCGAGCCACCTTTGCTGGCAACACCCCTGGCGGTGATGCCCGTGAAGAAGGTGGCCGGTCAGAAAATCTGGAAGCGTTACCGCAAGATTTGCAAGGCAGGCCTGATGATCACGGCAGAAACACCGGATGACCAGGTGCATGAGCTGCGGATCGAGTGTAAAAAACTGCGTTACCTGCTGGATTTCTTTGCTTCCCTGTATCCGGCCAAGCAGAATCGAAGGCATGTCAAAACCCTGAAACGTTTACAGACTATTCTCGGTGATTTTAACGACTACACTGTACAGCAGGAATTCCTTTTACAGCGCCTGGAAAAAGACACCACCAGCGAAGTGGATTCGGCGCTGCATGGTCTGATCACCATCCTCTACCAGCGACAGGTGGAAGAAAGAGGCAAAGTGATGCAAGCCCTGCAGGATTTTTCTGCCAGGGAAGTCAATGCTGATTTCAAGAACTGCTACAAAAAACAATAACCGGAGTTATTCATGAAAACCCTGGCAATTTACAGTATGAAAGGTGGTGTAGGTAAAACAGCCACTTCGGTCAATCTGGCTTACTGGGCCGCTCAGTCAGGTATGAAAACCCTGTTGATTGATCTTGATCCGCAAGGTGCTTCTTCCTTTTATTTTCGCATCAAACCCGCCAGCAAGAACTGGGGCAAGCGTTTCTTCAAAGCCTATGAAAACCTGCTCAAGCAGATCAAGGCCAGTGACTATGAGAACCTGGACATCATTCCCGCTCACCTGAGCTTTCGTAACTTCGATGTGATTCTGGATGGCTTGAACAAACGCAAAAGTCGCCTGCAGAAAATCCTCAAGGGCATGAAAAAGGAATACGATCTGGTCATCCTGGATTGCCCGCCCAGTATCGGCCATCTCTCCGAGTCGGTTTTCATTGCTTCCGATCAGTTGCTGGTGCCGGTGATTCCCACCACGCTTTCCGAGCGCACCTACGCGCAACTGCTGGATTTTTTCAAGCAGGAAGGCTACCCGAAAAAGAAAATCTTGCCGTTCTTTTCTTTGGTGCAAAATCAGAAATCCATGCACAAGAACACTCAGGAAAGCCTGCGCAGCAAACATTCCGGCTTTTTGAAGACGGTGATCCCCTTTTCTGCGGATGTGGAAAACATGGGCGAGCACCGTGCCCCGGTGGATCAGTTTGCCCGCACCAAACCGGCCAACACAGCTTATCGGGAACTCTGGCAGGAAGTATCGCGCTACCTCTGAATCCGGATGGAAGCCATGAATCTACTTTATGATGAACAGTTGGATGGTGAACTGCCTAAAATTGATCGGAATGCCCTGATTGCCGATCTGCAGCAAGCACTGCCGCAGCTGCAACTACTGCACCGGCGTGAAGACCTGCAGCCTTATGAGTGCGATGGCTTGTCTGCTTACCGAACTCTACCGATGTTGGTGGTGTTGCCGGAAACCATCGAGCAGGTGCAGACCCTGATGAAAATCTGCCACCAGTATAAAGTACCCGTGGTGGCGCGGGGTGCCGGAACCGGACTTTCCGGCGGTGCTCTGCCTTTGGAAAAGGGCGTGCTTCTGGTCATGGCGCGCTTTAACCGCATTCTGGAAGTCAATCCTGAAGGTCGTTTTGCCCGGGTTCAACCGGGTGTGCGCAATCTGGCCATTTCTGAAGCCGCAGCCCCTCACAAGCTCTACTATGCCCCTGATCCTTCTTCGCAAATTGCCTGTTCGATAGGCGGTAATGTTGCCGAAAATGCCGGTGGTGTGCATTGCCTGAAGTATGGTTTGACGGTTCACAATGTCATGAAAGTGGAAATCATCACCGTGGAAGGGGAGCGTATGACCCTGGGTGCGGATTCCCTGGATGCGCCAGGTTTTGATCTGCTTGCCTTGTTCACGGGATCGGAAGGCATGCTGGGCATTGTTGTGGAAGTCACTGTTAAACTTTTGCCTGCGCCTCAGGTTGCCAAGGTGTTGATGGCCAGTTTTGATGATATCGGCAAAGCCGGGCAGGCCGTGGGTGACATCATTTCTGCAGGGATTATTCCCGGTGGCCTGGAAATGATGGATAACCTGGCCATTCGTGCCGCCGAGGATTTTATTCATGCCGGTTATCCGGTGGATGCCGAAGCCATTTTGCTGTGTGAATTGGACGGTGTCGAAGCCGATGTGAACGCCGAGTGTGCTCGGGTCAAAGCCGTGCTGGAAAAATCCGGGGCAACGGCCATCAGCCAGGCCAAAGATGATGCCGAGCGTAAGCTGTTCTGGGCCGGGCGTAAAAATGCCTTCCCGGCCGTGGGGCGCATGTCGCCGGACTACTATTGCATGGATGGCACCATTCCCCGCCGCGAACTGCCGGGTGTTTTGCAAGGCATTGCCGAGCTTTCCAAGGAATACGGTCTGAGGGTGGCCAATGTTTTTCATGCCGGGGATGGCAATATGCACCCGTTGATTCTCTTTGATGCCAATCAGGAAGGAGAGCTGGAAAGGGCCGAAGCTCTAGGGGGCAAAATACTGGAGTTGTGTGTTGCTGTGGGTGGCTCGATTACCGGGGAACATGGCGTGGGCCGGGAAAAAATCAACCAGATGTGCTCCCAGTTCAATGATGATGAACTGCAAACCTTTCATGCCGTGAAAGCGGCTTTTGACCCGGATCGCCTGCTTAACCCCGGCAAGAATATTCCCACTCTGCATCGCTGCGCTGAATTTGGTGCCATGCACATTCACAATGGCGAACTGCCCTTCCCGGAACTGGAGCGTTTTTGATGTCTGCAACCCAGGAAACCGCCCAACGCCCCGGTGACCGGGCAGCAACGACCAGTGAAGAGGCTCTGCTGGAACAGGTGCGTAGCGCGCTGGACAGCAAAACACCGCTGAGGATTCAGGGCGGTAACAGCAAGGCTTTTTTAGGTCGGGCGGTTGCAGGCCAGCTTCTGGAGACCCGTGAGCATACTGGAATCGTCAGCTATGATCCCACCGAACTGGTGGTCACGGTCAGAACCGGCACTCCGGTCACGGAGTTGCTGGCTATTCTGGAAGAGCAGGGCCAGACTCTGCCCTGTGAACCCCCAGTTTTTAATGGCCAGGCTACGGTGGGTGGCATGCTGGCTTCAGGTCTGGCCGGGCCACGCCGCCCCTGGGTGGGTTCCCTTCGTGATTTTGTTCTGGGCACCAGGGTAATTACCGGGCAGGGCCGACTGCTGCGTTTTGGCGGTGAAGTCATGAAGAATGTCGCGGGCTATGACCTGTCACGCCTGATGGCAGGCAGTTTTGGCCTGCTTGGCGTGATCACGGAAGTTTCCATGAAAGTCTTGCCCAAGCCGGTGACCTCTGCACATCTGGATCTGGACATCCCGGCAGAAAAAGCCCTGCAGAAACTGGCCGAATGGGGGCAGCAACCCTTGCCAATCACCGGAGCCTGCTACGCTGATGGTCTCCTGAAGTTACGTCTGGAAGGTGGTGAGGGGTCGGTGCAGGCTGCGATGGATTACATCGGCGGCGAGCCTCTGGAGGCTGGTTTTTGGGAAAAACTGAATGAGCGGCAACTGGACTTCTTTGCCGATGAACGTCCGTTATGGCGACTGTCCTTGCCGACCAACACGCCGCTGGTGGAGTTGCCAGGTGATGCCTTGCTGGATTGGGGTGGCTGTCAACGCTGGTTGAAAACCGAGGCCCCTGCTGAAGAACTTCAAAAGCTGGCGCTTTCTTTGGGTGGCCATGCCACGTGCCAGACACCCGGAATAACAGACAGCCCATTTCAGCCCCTGACGCCCTTGCTGGCGTATTATCATCGCCAGCTCAAGGCCCAGTTGGACCCCCAGGGTATTTTCAATCCGGGGCGCACCTATCCGGGCCTCTAAGGTGGGAGAAGAACCAGGATGCAAACCAATTTGTCCGAACAAGCCAGAAAACTGCCGCGTGCTGAAGAAGCCGAAAGCATTCTGCGCGCCTGTGTTCATTGCGGTTTTTGCCTGGCCACCTGCCCGACCTACCAGTTGCTGGGGGATGAACGTGATGGCCCCAGAGGGCGAATTTACCTGATCAAGGCTTTTCTGGAAGGTGAGGAAACCACCCGTGAAACCCAGATCCATCTGGATCGTTGCCTGAGTTGCCGTAATTGCGAAACCACCTGTCCTTCCGGCGTTAACTATCATGCCCTGCTGGATATCGGCCGGGATGCCATGGATGGTCAATTGGAGCGTCCCCTCAGGGAGCGCTGGCTGCGTACTGGCCTGCGCTGGGCGCTACCTGATGCCAACCGCTTTAAATGGCTGCTGAAAATCGGCCAGACCTTCCGGCCCTTGATGCCAGCCAGCCTGAAAGAAAAAATTCCCGTACAAATCCTGCCTGCCGGACAGCGACCGGAAGCACAGCACGAAAGACGCATGCTGATTCTGGAAGGCTGCGTGCAACCCGGCCTTTCCCCCAACACCAACGCCGCCACTGCCAGGGTTCTGGATCGTCTGGGTGTCTCCGTGGAAAGTATCCGTGAAGCAGGCTGCTGTGGCGCTATGGATTATCATCTGGATGCCCAGAAGCAGGGTCTGGATCGGGCCCGCAAGAATATTGATGCCTGGTGGCCTGCTATAGAACAGGGTGCCGAAGCGATTATCCAGACCGCCAGCGGCTGTGGGGCCTTTGTCAAAGAATACGGTCATCTGCTAAAGGATGATCCTGATTATGCTGAAAAAGCCGCCCGAGTCAGTGAACTGACCAGGGATTTGGTTGAAGTGGTGGAGAAGGAAAACCTACAAGCTCTGACGATCAACCAGGACTCCACCCTGGCCTTTCATTGCCCCTGCACTCTGCAACATGCCCAGCAACTCGGGGGTCGTGTGGAAGCGGTGCTGAAAAAACTGGGTTTCAGCCTCACTGCTGTTGCCGAGGGTCACCTGTGCTGCGGCTCAGCAGGCACCTACTCCATCACCCAGCCTGAGCTGGCAACCCAGCTGCGTGATCATCGCCTGAACGCCTTGCAAGCAGGCCAGCCGGATACTATCGTCACCGCCAATATCGGCTGCCAGACTCATCTGGATGCTGCCAGTAAAACCCCGGTTCGCCACTGGATTGAAGTGGTCGAAAAAGCCCTTCAGGAGACCTGACCATGTTAAGCAAACCCCTACTCACCCTCGAAGAAGCCAACCAAATGATCAAGGCCGCCCGGACAGAAGCTGAAAAAGAAGGCTGGAACGTCTGCATTGCCGTTGTTGATGATGGTGGCCACCTGCTGGCATTGGAACGCATGGACGGTTGCGCCCCCTTTGCCTCCTACGTCGCCCCCCAAAAAGCCAAAACCGCTGCCATCGGCCGCAAGGAAACCCGCGACTTCGAAGAGGTCATCAACCAGGGCCGCACCGCCTTTCTATCCGCTCCCGAAATTCAGGGAATACTCGAAGGCGGCGTGCCCCTGATCGTCGAAGGCCAGGTCGTTGCCGCCATCGGCGTATCCGGTGTGAAATCCGAACAGGATGCCCAGATCGCTAAAGCAGGGATTGCTGCGGTTTAGGGTTGTTCCTCACTGTTATGCTTTCTTTCTGGTACGAGACCTGTAAGGGTCTCGTGAATTTCATCACTTTCCAGAGTTTCGCGCTCCTCAAGAGCAGAAGCCAACGCATCCAGAGCCTTGCGATTTTCGTTGAGTAACTTGCGACCACGATCTTCAAGACTATTGAGCAATTTACGGATTTCCTCATCGACAAGGCTGGCAGTGGCTTCACCAAATTCGCGTGGTTGGCCAATTTCTTTGCCTAAAAACACATGTTCCTGGCTTTGGGCAAAGGTAACGGGGCCGATACGCTGGTTCATGCCCCAACGACCGATCATGCGTCGGGCAAGCCCGGTAGCCTGCTCAAGGTCGTTTTCAGCACCGCTTGAAACCTCACCAAATATCAAGTCTTCTGACAAGCGGCCACCAAACATGACAGTTATGCGGTCGCGCAGATAGGCTTCCCCCATGTTGTAACGCTCTTCGCTGGGCATCTGTGCGGTCACTCCTAGCGCCTGGCTACGGGGTAGCACTGTCACCTTCTCCAGGGGGTCGGCTTTGGGCAATAGATAGGCTAGCAAGGCATGCCCCGCTTCGTGATAAGCAACAAGGTGTCGTTCATCAGTGGATAACCCCACATCTTTGGCTTCACCCAGGAGCTCGCGATCGCGGGCATTCGAGAAACAGTTCCAATCCACCTTGTCCTGTTTACGCCGACCGGCCTGAAGGGCGGCCTCATTGGCCAGGTTGGCCAGATCAGCACCAGAAAACCCCACAGTCATCTCTGCAAGGCGCTTCAGATCGACATCATCTGCAAGTGGCATCTTGCGAGTGTGTACTTCCAGAATACGTTGGCGGGCCTCACGGTGTGGATTTTCCAGGGTAACCTTGCGATCAAAGCGGCCAGGTCTTAGGAGGGCTTTATCCAGCACATCAGGCCGGTTGGTGGCAGCCAGTACCACCACTGAGTCATCCTTATTGAAACCATCCAGTTCGGCCAGAATCTGGTTGAGAGTCTGTTCACGCTCATCGTTGCCACCCCCCATGCCAGCACCCCGCGAACGACCAATGGAGTCGAGTTCGTCAATGAATACCACTGAAGGTGCCTGCTTTTTGGCCTCTTTGAAGAGGTCTCGCACGCGGGAAGCACCCACACCCACGAACATCTCGATAAACTCGGAACCACTGATGGTGAAGAAGGGCACTTCAGCCTCACCAGCTACCGCTTTACCCAAAAGGGTTTTACCGGTGCCTGGTGGGCCCATCATCAACACGCCTTTGGGGATTCGTGCACCCAAAGAGCGGTAGCGTTCCGGGTTTTTGAGAAAGTCGATGACTTCAGTGACTTCCCGTTTGGCGTTCTTGGAGCCAGCCACATCATCCAGTCGAACATCGGTGTCTTCACTTTGTATCTGATGGGATTGGGATTTGCCCAGATTAAAGAGACCCCCATTAGCCATCATGCGTTGCTGCATCCGTCCCCAGAACCAAAACAGGAGTCCCAGAATCAGTATCCAGGGCAAGGCTCTTACGATGATCTGTTGCCACCAGGGTGGTTCCGTTGGCCGAGCCGAGACTTTGATGTTGTTCTCTTCAAGGCGTTTAAGCAGACGTTCGCTTTCCAAGGCAGGGCGCGTAGTTTTGAAGTTTTTGGCTTCGCCCACATCCATGGCTTCCCGCCCGGACTTGGTGAACTGGCCCTCGATTGACTGGCCACGCAGGGTCACTTGATCAACATGATCACTTTCCACCGCCTGGAGAAAGTCGGAATAGGCCAGATCAACTTGAGCACGCTGTTCCACTCCCTGGAAATAATAAGAGAGCAGAAGAATAGCCAGTGTCAGCCAGAAAAACAGCACCCACTGGTTTTGAGGCTGATCCTTGTGCTTCGTCCATATAGAAAAAGGATCCTTGGTGTACTTTGAATCACCCGGTGAAAGGGGAGATTTTTTCGAGAAAAGCTGTGTTAAAAGGTTCGATCGGGTCATCTCATGCTCGCATAAAAAATTCCCTAAAAAATTAGTAGCTTGAGCTGAGTATTACAAGTTCTGTGTTTCTTAGCTTTCATCCAGCAAATGTTGTGTCTCAAACCCCATAATCAGTGACCCCCAGCGTTTGCCGTCTATATACAGGGGGATGGAGAGGTCGTTGAGGATCTCGCCGGTGTCCCTGATGAAGGTTTGCAGCAGGAAGGGGTTGTCGTGGGTGCAGCGTCTTTGTTCCGGGCGGGTGTCAAAGAAGATGCGACGGTTGCGGCTTTTGGCGTTGTCCACTGAGAAGTCACCCGTGATGGGGTGGGAGACCTTGCTATGGTGGACGGGCAGGTAGCCGTTACGGTCGATGGCAACGGCGTAAATAAATTCGGGATGGGCCTGGATGAAGCCGTCAAACAGCGGCTGCAGGGTGGATTCCACTTTCTTGGTGTAGCCGGTGAGATATTGCGCCGGTTTCTGATCCGGGTTGATGCGCTGGTAATCCTGGTCAAACAGATTCAGCCCCTGGTCGTGCAGGTTTCTCAGTGCCTGCTGGGTTTGTTCGGCCCATTGATAACCCAGCTGGGTCATTTTCTCAAAGCCACCAAAGCCGATGATGAAGCGGGACAGGAGTTCCTGGGTGCTTTCTGTGGCCAGTTCCAGTTCGAAGGAGTATTCGCGTGACTGATCCATATCCTCTTTCACCGAAACCGAAAGTTCGGTAATGCTGGTGACATGCTCATGGGTTTCGCGGTTGGTGTAGGAAAGCTCGTCAATGGCCGCTGAAATAGTGGTCAGTTGCTGACTCATCTGTTCAAAACCGGCGACCAGGCTGATGAACTGGTCATTGGTTTTGCTCATGAAGCTTTCGGTTTCTTCAACATTGCTGCGGATGCCTTGAGCACCGGCTTCGGTTTGTTCCACCAGCTGGGTCATCTGGCTGATGTTGGTGTGTATCTGCTGGGTCGCTTCACTGACCTTGTGAGCCAGGTTGCGCACTTCATCAGCCACCACGGCAAAGCCACGCCCGGCATCACCGGCACGGGCGGCTTCAATGGAAGCGTTCAGGGCCAGCAGGTTGGTCTGTTCGGAGAAGTCTTCCACCAGATTAAGGATTTCACGGATATTGGTGGAATTCTTGCTGAGGGTGGTGACGGTTTCCTGGAAGCCCTTGACCAGGTTGTCCACGTCCTTGATCTGTTGCACCGCGCCTTGCAGCTCCTGACTGGATTGGTGGATTTCACCCATGTTGTTGGTGGTCTGTTCGCTGATATGGGTGGTGTTGGAGGCAATTTCATCCACGGCCTGGGTGGCCTGCTGGCTGGATTCCAGAATTTGCTGGGCCTGTTGTTCCTGGCTGGTTGAAGAGCTGCTGGCCTGGGCCACAATCTTCTGCAGGCGGGCGGCGCTTAAAGCCACCTTGACTGAATGGTTTCTGGCTTCACTGATCATTTGTTTGAGCTGGCCGGAAAACTCATTGTAGCTCTGTGCCAGAACCGAGATTTCATCGTAGGTGTAGTCGGGCAGGGTAGCGGAAATATCGCCGTTCTTGTCCTTGATGGCCTGCAAAACCTTGGTGATTTCGCGGATGGGTTTCAAAAAGAGTTGGCGCATGAAAAAAATGGTGAAAATGCCCAATCCCAGGGCGAAGAGACTGCTGAGTCCCAGAAGCCACCAGAAGCTGTCCAGGCTGGCTTGCAGTGTCTGGGGGTCGGCATTGGCGGAGATATCTTCCTGAAGGCGCTTTAGATAGGTGGCTGCCAGTCCCACCAGAACAGCATGCGGCAGTAGCAGTACCACGACATTACCAACGATTTTACGGGTCAGGGTGAACCAGAAAGTTTTCTCGATGCTTCTGTAAAGACTCATAATTATCGCTCTTATTGTTTTTCAGGATTGAGCTACATCAATCAATATGACACTTTAAGGCGAAATTATGAATACCCATGAGACTAAAGAGGGATAGGCACGTCCTTGTGCAGGGTTGAATTCTTGCCAGCAGCTATTCCTGGGCAGGCTTGACTTGTGGAGCGCCGGGAAGAATCAGGTTCAAAACAATACCCACCACAGCGGCCAGGCCCACCCCTTGCAGCATGAAGGCACCGCCACCGATCTGCATGCCACCAATGCCAAACACGAGAATCAGAGAGGCAATGCAGAGGTTGCGTGGGGCCGTCAGTTCCAGATGGGCGCGGGTCAGGGTGTTCATGCCCACGACGGCAATGGAGCCGAACAGAAGGGTCATGATGCCGCCCATCACCGGAGAGGGAATGGTTTGCAGCAGAGCACCCAGTTTGCCTGCAAAGGCCAGCAGGATAGCAATAATCGCAGCCCAGACCATGATTTTCGGGTTGAAACTGCGAGTCAGCATCACCGCACCGGTGACTTCCGAGTAGGTGGTGTTGGGTGGGCCACCGAAAACAGCAGCAACCGAGGTTGCCAGACCATCCCCCAGCAGAGTGCGTTGCAGGCCGGGTTTTTTGATGTAGTTCTGGCCGGTGATCTGGCCGATGGCCACCATATCCCCGAGGTGTTCAATGGCCGGTGCCAGGGCCACGGGCAGCATGAAGAGGATGGCCTGCCAGTGAAATTCAGGGAAAACAAAAGCGGGAGCCGCCACCCAGGCTGAATCACGGATGGGATCAAAATCCACCATGCCCAGAAGCAGGGCAAACAGATAGCCCACCAGAACCCCGCCAAGAATGGAAACCAGGCGGTAGAAGCCCCGCCCAAAAACCGCCAGCCCCAGTGTCACCAACAGAGCAGTCATGGAAACGAATAACGCCTGGGTGTAAGGAAAGAGTTCGGCACTGCCGTCGCCGGTTTTGCCCAGAGCCATGTTGACGGCAACAGGAGCCAGTGCCAGACCGATGACCATGATCACCGGCCCGACCACTATCGCGGGCAGGATGCGTTGCAGTGAATTGGCACCGTAAATGCGTACCACCTGACTGAGAACAATATAGGCAAAGCCGGCTGCCATCAGGCCGGACAGGGTAGCCGGTATTCCCCACTGCTGAACACTGACTTGAACAGGGGCAATAAAGGCAAAGGAACTGGCCAGAAACACCGGAACCGAAACCCGGGTCACGGAATGAAAAACCAGGGTGCCCAGACCGGCTGTGAAGAGGGCGACGCTGGGGTCCAGTCCGGTCAGCAGGGGCACCAGAACCAGGGCACCAAAAGCCACAAACAGCATCTGCCCACCGGACAGGAGGGTCTTGGCATTCATAAAGCCGGGGAATTCATTGGAAGAGGTCATACCGGGTTCCTTTCTTAACGTGTGCCAAAGATTTTATCGCCTGCATCACCCAGGCCCGGAAGAATATAGCCCTGCTCGTTCAGTCTCTCATCCAGTGAAGCCGTGTAGATTTCCACATCCGGGTGAGCCTGCTGAACCTTTTCCACACCCTCAGGCGCGGCGACCAGAACCAGCGCTTTGATGCTGGTGCAGCCGTGTTTTTTCAGCATATCCAGAGTCGCCACCATGGAGCCGCCAGTTGCCAGCATGGGGTCGATCACCAGGCCGATGCGTTCATCCAGGTTACCGGCAAATTTTTCAAAATAGGAAACCGGCTGCAAAGTTTCTTCATCCCGATACAGGCCGACTACGCTCACCTTGGCACTGGGCACCAGACGCAAAACACCATCCAGCATGCCGATACCGGCGCGCAGAATAGGCACCACGGTAACCTTTTTGCCCTTCAGGCGTTTAACCTGAATGCGATCTCCACTCCAGCTGGTGATGGTTTCATTTTCCAGTTCCAGGTCACGCGTAGCTTCATAAGTCAGTAGATTGCCCAGCTCATTGGTCAGCTCACGAAAGCTTTTGGTGCTGATATGCTCAGCACGCATTAAACCCAGTTTATGCTGAACCAGGGGATGATCAATAATATGCAAACTCATGGCGACCTCTTTGGCTGGATGACGGAAGACTAAAGTAGAAAGCATTATCCCGATTAAGGCCAAGAAGAACAATCCTGAAGGGCTGTCAAAAATGACATCTTAAACTGACATTTTTGACTTTAAAGCTTGGAATGGGTCAGCCTAGAAAATTCAGAAGAGGTTTTATTTAGTTTTAAATCAGTTGCTTATATTTTTTTATGGGTCTGGCACAGGCTTTGCTATATCACAGTATCCGCCTGATAACAGGAAACCCAAGGAGTTGATTATGAGCGATGACATCGATTTTGAAACCCTGAACCCCATCCTTTCATTGGTTCTTATTGTGGTCAGCCTGGTGATGGGCATTTTTCCTGCACTGCTGCAGCTCGGCCTTCACATGAGCTAAACCCTTTCAGACCCTGATCAGTGTTTGGCTGGTCATTTGCCCAAAGCGGGAGGTTTTCCCGCTTTGGGCTTTTTTTTGCCGAGTGAATCCGCTTTAATGACATTTTTGACACTAAGGCAGCAAGTCATGGCAGAAATCCGGAACTGGACTCAAGTGGAAATGAATTCCCTGCTGGATGCCATCAGCGAACCTGCTGCTCTTATTTCGCTGGACTATCAAATCAAGGCGGCCAATCAGGCTTATTATCAGACTTATGGCAGTACTCCGGGAATTCTGGGTCGCCACTGTTATGACGTGTCTCACGGTTTTGATCAACCCTGTGATCTGGCCGGTGAATCCTGCCCCTTGAAGCTTTGCCTGGAAACCCGGCAAAAACAGCGGGTTCTGCATCAGCATCAAACCCCTCTGGGTGAAGAGCATGTTGATGTGGAAATGAGTCCGATCCATAACCAGCAGGGGGATTTGATTGCTTTTCTGGAAATCCTGCACCTGGTCAAGGAAGCCAAGCCACGCGCAGCAGGAGGCGGCCTGATCGGTCGTTCTTCCGCCTTCAATGAAATGCTGGCTCTGATGCGCCGCGCTGCTCCCAGTGAAATCACCGTGTTGCTGCTGGGTGAAACCGGGACCGGCAAAGAGCTGGTTGCGCGGGCTCTGCATGATGCCAGCCCCCGCTCTGCCAAACCCTTTATTACCGTGGAGTGTTCAGGCCTGCCGGAAACACTGTTTGAAAGCGAGCTTTTCGGGCATGAAAAAGGTGCTTTCACCGGTGCGCTGGGTCGTAAAAATGGGCTGGTGGCTGCAGCGCATGGCGGTACTTTGTTTCTGGATGAGATCGGTGAAATTCCGCTCTCTCAACAGGTCAAACTCCTGCGCCTGATTGAAACCGGCAGTTATCGCAGTGTTGGCGGCATGGAGCCACAATATGCCAACTTCCGTCTGGTGTGTGCCACTCATCGTAATCTGGAAGAACAGGTTAAAGCCGGTGCATTCCGGGCGGATCTTTATTATCGGATTTCGGCTTTTCCCCTGCATCTTCCCAGCCTGGCCGAGCGACGCGAAGACCTGCCTCTGTTGGTCGAAGCCCTGTTGCAGCGTCTGCCTGGTGGCGAAGGGGTGCGGGTTGCCGAATCGACTCTGGAATGTCTGCGACACTATGCTTTTCCCGGCAATATAAGGGAATTGCGCAACTTTCTGGAAAGGGGGATTCTTCTGGCTGACAAGGGTGTGATTGCAGCCGAGCACCTGCCGGAATTCTGCAGAAAAGCTTCAGCCCCCGGAGCGGAGCAGCAAAACCAGGGGCTCTTTCAGCCCGGGGCTGTGCCTTTGCCCCTCAGGGAGCTGGAAAAGCGTTATCTGCAGGAACTGGCAACAAGCTACCCAGGCGACCGCAAGCAGTTGGCCCAGGAACTGCAAATCAGCGAGCGTAGCTTGTACCGCAAACTCAAGGGGCTTTACAGTCAAGACTGATTAAGCCAGAGCAAACCTTGCCTGTTCAGCTGTTTGCTGGTTATGGCGTTGCAAAGCCGGTGTCCAGGCCAAGGGCCGCGGTTGCGTTCTGTCCGGGGTGAAAAGCTGTGCCGCCAGAGGCAGGGCATAGCAGCGCTCGCCGCGTTGCGGTTGCCAGCTGTTGTACTCAGCATGACTGATGCCAGCTTCCCACAGCTCTTCACTGTGCCAGCCATCCGGTTCCAGCTCCAGGCGCACTTCAGCACCAATCAGGTTGACGGCCTTGATGGTCAGGGGAAGGTGTGCGCGGTGATCCGGCTTTTGCGCCAGAGTAATTTCATGCGACCTCAGGTACAACTGGCCGGATTCAGGGCTGAAACCTTCCGGGAAGGCCACCCAGGCTTCATCCTGTTTGAGTTGCTGGCCCAAAGCTGTGCCCTGGAAAACATTGACCTGACCCAGAAAGTCATAGACAAAACGGTTGGCAGGCTGGTGATAAAGATCCTCCGGCGTGGCTTCCTGCTCTATCTGGCCCTGGCTCATCACCACCACCCGGTCCGAAACTTCCAGAGCCTCTTCCTGGTCATGGGTGACAAAGACGCTGGTGAAACCCAGCTCATCATGCAGATCACGCAACCAGCGCCGCAGTTCTTTGCGCACTCTGGCATCCAGAGCACCAAAAGGCTCATCCAAAAGCAGAACGCGGGGTTGCATCGCCAGAGCACGGGCCAGGGCCACCCTTTGTTTCTGACCGCCGGAAAGCTGGGCAGGGTAGCGTTGTGCCAGGTGGCTCAGCTCGATCTTGTCCAGCAGTTCAGCCACCTGCTTTTTGATTTCCGCTTTGGTGGGGCGTTTGCCGGAAGGCTGAACATCCAGCCCGAAAGCGATATTGTCCGCCACCGTCATGTGGCGGAACAAGGCGTAGTTCTGAAAGACAAAGCCGACCTTGCGATCGCGCACATGCAGGTGGGTCATGTCCCGGTCACTGAACAGGATTTTGCCCGTATCTGTCGTTTCCAGACCGGCAATAATGCGCAAAAGTGTGGTCTTGCCGGAACCGGAAGGGCCCAGCAAGCCGACCATCTCACCTTCGCGAATCGTCAGATCCAGAGGCTTGATGGCCTGGAAATCGCCAAAGGTTTTACTGACGTTTTGAATTTGAATGCTCATAATTTTAGGCCTGTTATTAAAGTGGCTTTAGGCGAGGGATTACTTGTCAGGACGCGTAAATACATCCCTGTAAGCTCTGGCCACAACGTCCTGTTGTGGACAGCCTGACAAGCAACACCTCGCCCGCCATCAGCAAATTGAAATCTGTTTCTACCACTATCAATAATCCATACATCCTAAAATGTGGTGACCTGCACCTCTGAATCTTTTGTTGCCAAGCTTAGTGGGTTGCACGGTGCTGCTTCCATTCCAGCAGGGTTTTCACCAGCAGGGTGACCAATGCCAGGCTGGCCAGCAGGGCGGCGCTGGTGAAGGCTCCGACCAAGTTGTAATCCTGATATAAGAGTTCGACATGCAGCGGCAGGGTGTTGGTTTGGCCGCGGATGTTGCCGGAGACCACCGCCACGGCACCAAATTCACCCACGGCGCGGGCATTGGTCAGTACCACGCCATACAGCAGTGCCCATTGAATGTTGGGCAGGGTGACACGGCGAAACATCTGCCAGCCGTTGGCCCCCAGGCTGACGGCGGCTTCTTCTTCCGAGGAGCCCTGCTGTTGCATCAAGGGAATCAGTTCGCGGGCGACAAAAGGACAGGTGATAAAAACCGTCACCAGGACAATGCCCGGCCAGGCGAACATGAGTTGTAAATCATGCTCCATCATCCAGCTTCCCAGCCAGCCGTTGCTGCCGTAGAGCAGCAGGTATAAAAGACCCGCAACCACCGGGGAAACGGCAAAGGGAATGTCAATCAGGGTAATCAACAGTTTGCGGCCCGGAAATTCAAAACGGGTGACCAGCCAGGCGAGAAAGACCCCAAACACCAGATTCACGGGAACCGTCAGGGCAGCAACCATAAGTGTCAGGCCGATGGCATGCAGGGTGTAGCGGTCACTGAGGTTTTCCCAGAAAACACCGGCACCTGCGCTGAAGGCCTGGGCAAAAATGGCCACCAGAGGCATGACCAGCAGAAGGCCGATAAAAGTCAGGGCTGAGAGGATCAGCAGACGGCGCAGCCAGGGCTGATCACCGATTCTTTGTTGGTGCTTCATGCGATCCCCTTCAGCCTTTTCAGATAACGGGCCTGCCAGATGTTGACCAGAAACAGCAGGGTCAGGGAGGCCAGGAGAATAACCGAGGCGATGGCACTGGCCGCTGCATAGTCAAATTCCTGCAGACGGATATAGATCATCAGACTGGTGACTTCGCTGATGTAGGGCATATTGCCGGCAATAAAAATGATCGCTCCGAACTCACCCAGACTGCGGATGAAAGACAGGGCAATACCAATGACCAGCGCAGGCCAGATGCTGGGAAAAACCACCCGCCGAAAGACCGTCCAGTCGGTGGCACCCAGACTGAGGGCTGCTTCTTCATCACCGGAATTCAAATCTTCCATGACCGGCTGCACATTGCGCACCACAAAAGGCAGGCTGGTGAAGAGCATGGCCACCAGTATCCCGATGGGGTTGTAGGCCACTTCAATGCCGATTTTGGCCAGCCATGCCCCGTACCAGCCTTCGGAAGCAAACAGGGTGGCCAGGGTGATGCCGGCAACGGCCGTCGGCAGTGCAAAGGGTAGATCCACCAGGGCATCCACCAGGCGTTTACCGGGGAAGCTGTAGCGCACCAGTACCCAGGCCAGCAGCAGGCCGATAACCCCGTTAGCCAGGGATGCACCCAGAGCCATCAAGAGCGTCACTTTATAAGAAGCCAACACCCGGGTGTCGGTGATGACTGACCAGTATTCAGCCCAACTCATGCCGGAGGTTTGCACCAGCAGACCGGTCAGGGGCAGCAACAGGATCAGGCTGATGAACAGCAGGGAGATACCCAGACTCAGGGCAAAGCCCGGCAGAACCTGTCTGCCGGTTACTCTGAAAGGGTTACGTATCAGGCTGGCACTGGACATGATCTTTCCTTAGCGACGCTGCAGCTGATCCAGCTTGCCGCCACTGGCAAAGTGTTCTTTCATGGCCTTATCCCAGTTGCCAGCTATTTCCTGAATACCCAGCAGCTGCAGCTCGGGGAAGCGATCCGCAAATTCGGCACTGATTTCGTCGTCATAAACACGGTAGTTGAAACCGGCCAGGAGGCGCTGGGCTTCCTTGCTGTAAAGGTGTTCCAGATAAGCCCGGGCCAATTCCAGGTTGCCATTGCGTTCGGCATGACGGTCAACAACCGCAACGGGGAACTCGGCCAGGAAGCTGATTTTGGGAACCACAATTTCAAATTCCTGCTCGGGGAAAGCTTCAATAATGCCCTGGATTTCGGACTCAAAAGTCAGTAGAGCATCACCGATGTTTCTTTCCACGAAGGAGTTGGTGGCACCGCGGCCACCGGTATCAAACACCGCAACCTGGCCTAGCCAGCCTTTCATGAAAGAATCAATGGCTTGCTGATCGTCTGCAAAGGTTTTTTGGGCATAACCCAGGGCAGCCAGGTAGGAGTAACGGCCATTGCCCGAGGTTTTGGGATTGGGCATCACCAGATCCACTTCCTCGCGGGTCAGGTCATCCCAGTTGTGAATCTTCTTGGGGTTGCCTTTGCGAACCAGAAAAGCCATGGTCGAATAATAAGGCGAACTGGCATTGGGCAGACGCTGTTGCCAGTCTTCCGGTAAAAGCTTGCCCCGCTCATGCAGGATGTTAATGTCAGTGACCTGGTTGAAGGTTACAACATCCGCACGTAGCCCCTGGATAATGGCCTGGGCCTGGCGCGAAGAACCACCGTGGGACTGGCGGATTTCAAGGGTTTCACCGTTTTTTTCCTGCCAGTGTTCCTTGAACAGCTCGTTATAGCTGGCAAACAGCTCACGGGCAATGTCATAGGACGAATTCAGAAGGCTGGATTCGGCCAGAGCGGGCGTGGCTCCCAGGGTCAGACTGAGACCGACAAGCGCCAGCTTGCTTTTGAGTTTATTAAGAGTGAAGGGCATAAAAAGTGTCCTGAGTGGAGTCGTATTGAATGCTGCCAAGCCTAAACCCTATTTTGGGTTATAACAAGATGGCCTCTTAGATCCTTTTGTTAGATCAAGCTAACCAAAAATCAGGTAAAAAAATGCACTTCCCTGCTTTACAAAGAGATTTTTATGCCCGGCCCAGTCTGGAGGTTGCCCAGGATTTACTGGGTTGTTTGCTGGTGCGCCAACTGGATTCAGGACAAACCCTGGCAGCGCGGATTGTTGATCTGGAAGCCTACATCGGCCAGGAAGACACGGCCTGCCATGCCTCCAAGGGACGCACACCCAGAACCGAGGTGATGTTTGGGGAGCCGGGCCATGCCTATGTGTATCTGATTTACGGCCTTCACCATCTGCTGAACCTGGTGACCGAAGAGGCAGGGCAGCCCTGTGGGCTGATGTTACGCGCTCTGGAGCCCGTGCATAACTGTGAAGTGATGCGGGAAATAAGGCCGGTAAAGGGGCGCAATCTCTGTAACGGGCCGGGCAAACTGACTCGGGCTCTGGATGTGGATCGCCAGTTCAATCGCTGGGATCTTTGTAGCGGTCAGCAGCTGTGGGTGGCACCGCGTCCCGCACCTCTGACCGAGCCGGTGGGGCGGGGCCCCCGAGTTGGTATTGATTATGCCGACCAGAAAGACCGTGAAGCCCCCTGGCGTTTCTGGCTGGAGGGTAACCCCTGGGTTTCTTAAACAAGGGTTAACATAGGGAAGTGGAAAGCCTACAGGATTAAAGGTATATTCATGTTCACTCTATGACATTTTCGACCCTTCAATTAAATCATTAAATCGGAACTGACCATGATTGCTCTTATCGTTTCCAGCGTCATCGTTGTCCTCGCTTTTGTTACGCTGTTTCTGGTTCATCACAATAAGATCAAGGAAGAGAAACGTATACAGCTGGAACGTCAGGTGAAAGAGCTGGACAGTCAGGCCAAGCGTTATGAGCCGCTGGTGACAAAAATCCGCCCCCATCTTCTCCCGCATGGCCTGCGCGTTGGCCTGGCCGAGCGCTGGATTCAGATTCTGCACCAGCGTCAGGATCTGGGCGACAAGAACCCCGATTTTCTGGAGCAACTGGCCGATGCCGAGGAGCGGGTTCGGGATATCAAGACCCAGACCAACCCGCCTGTGCAGCCCATTGAAGACAAGCAAAAAGGCCAGGAAGTTCTGAATCAGCTGAAAAACGTGCAATTCCTGATCATGAAGGATTATCGCGATGGCAAGTTGAGTGAAACCAAGGGCCAGCAGTTTATGACCGACCTGCGTCATGCCGCCACCCAGGTGGTGATTGAAATGAATCAGGCCCAGGCCAATGAGCAGTTGAAAAACAAAAAGTATCGGGCGGCCATGATTTACTTCAACAACATCATGAAAGAGCTGAAAAAGTACAAGGGAACGGATCAAACCCAGTTCCGCGATGTCTTGCATGAAACCAAGTCAGCCATTGAAAAAATAAAACCTCTGGCCCAACAAGAGCTGAGCTCCGGCCCCAATATGTTGGCTGCAGGTATGGAAGATATGGAAGAGGAAGAAAACTTCCAGTCGGATATGCAGAAAGCCGTGATGGCCAGTAAAGCCAAGGCTCGCAGCCAAAGAGCCTGATTGCGCGTGACCTCCTGCTTTTATATGCCCGCCGAATGGGCACCGCATCGGCAGACCTGGATGCTGTGGCCGCAAAGAACGGATAACTGGCGTCTGGGTGCCAAACCCGCGCAAACTGCTTTTGCCCGCGTGGCCCTGGCGATTGCCCACTTTGAACCGGTGAGCGTCGGCGTGAATGCCGACCAGTATGAAAATGCCTGCAACCGCCTGCAACACCCCAATATTCGAGTGGTGGAGCTTTCCAGTGATGATGCCTGGGTCCGGGATACCGGACCAACCTTTGTGGTGAATTGTGAAGGTGAATTGGCCGGAATGGACTGGGAATTCAATGCCTGGGGCGGTTTGCAGGGGGGGCTTTATTTTCCCTGGAAAAGGGATGATCAGGTGGCCAGCAAGATTCTGCAGCTGGAAAAAATTCCCCGGATTCGCACCCAGGGCCTGGTGCTGGAAGGCGGTGCCTTTCATGTCGATGGTGAAGGAACCCTGATTACCACGAAAGAATGCCTGCTGAACTCCAACCGCAATCCTCATCTGACCCAGGCGGCCATTGAATCTGAATTGCAGCAATATCTGGGGGTGGATAAGATCATCTGGTTGCCTGAAGGTCTGTACAATGACGAAACCGATGGGCATGTCGATAACTTTTGCTGCTTTGTTCGTCCCGGAGAAGTCCTGCTGGCCTGGACGGATGATGATCAGGACCCCAATTTCCAGCGCTGTCAGGCTGCACTTGAGGTTCTGGAAAAGACTTGTGATGCCCAGGGACGCAGCCTGAACATTCATAAGTTGCCCTTGCCTTCACCTCTGTATGCAACCGCTGAAGAATGTGAAGGGGTGGATGCTGTGGAAGGCACCCAGCCCCGCGATCCAGGCACCCGCCTGGCAGGCAGCTATGTCAATTTTTTGATCGTGAATGGTGGCATTGTTGCACCCAGCTTTGCTGTGCCTGAAGATGCCCAGGCCGAAGCCCTCCTGCAACAGCTCTTTCCCGAGCGCCAGGTGGTGATGCTGCCGGGACGGGAAATTCTTTTGGGTGGTGGTAATATCCATTGCATCACCCAGCAGCAACCCCTGCCATGAAGGGATATATAGGAAAGTTCAATGCTAGTGACTGATGCCAAAAAGCAGGAAATTCTTCAGGCGATCAGCCAGACACGAAGCCTGGCGGATAAAGCCACCATTTTTCGGATTGAGATGGTGCATGGTAACTGCACCATGCTGTGCCCCGGTGGCGTGGAGATCGAAAAAGCAGTCACCAGTGCCTTGAGCCGTTTTGGTGAAGAAAGGGTTTTGACCATCCAGCCTCAGTAACCAGAAAACCTGATTAACTATTGCGCTTGCTTATACTGCGTTGAAATTGTCTAACCTGCGCTCATCACGTTAATCAAAGGCTCCCTGGCTTCTTTTATTCGCTTTTTTCTTCGGCCTGCTGGCAGGCCAGGCCCTGCTTTTCCATGCGGCTGATCATGCTGCGTAGCAATCCCAGCTCCTGAATGTCCGGTCGTGCACGCCGAAACAGGGTGTTGAGTCGGGCCACAGATTTGTGGGATGCACCCTTCAGCATGCCGCTGGCTTCCAGGGCCTTTTCCAGGTGTTGCTCAAATCCCAGAACAGCATCCAGGCTGGGATAGTCCCGCTGCTCGGCTGTTGAGGGGGGTTGCTGTTCCTGACTGGCCTGAAAAACCTCATAGCAAAGCAACTGTACGGCTTGCGCCAGATTGAGAATATTGTAGTTGGGGTTGCCGGGAATGCTGACCTGGTGGGTGCAAAAAGCCAGCTCTTCATTGTGCAACCCTGTACGTTCCCGGCCAAAGACCAGCGCTACTTCCGCATGGTGGCTTTCCTGAACCGCCTGGGTGCCGGTTTGCCGGGTAGTCAGTTCGGTCAGCGACTGATTTCTCAGGCGGGCACTGGCTCCGATGACCAGGGAGCAATCTGCTACGGCTTCCTGCATGGATTCACAAACCTGGGCGGTGTCCAGGAGGTCACTGGCTCCGGCGGCCATGCGGGTTGCTTCTGCATCCGGGTAGCTGACGGGGTTGACCAAGTACAGGCGTTCCAAGCCCATGGTTTTCATGGCACGGGCTGCAGAACCGATATTGCCGGGATGGAAGGTTTGCACCAGTACAATACGAATTTTTGGAAACATGGTTTTCTCGAACACAGGGGATTAGCTTTCAGGTGTTTTGGGGGTGTCTCTGACCAGCTGCAGTTGTTGTTGCTGTAAACGCCAGGCATAGACTTCACGAAAAGCCAGGATGCTTTTCACATAGTCACGGGTTTCGGCATAAGTGATCTGTTCAACCCAGCGCGGGTCGGTGTCTTTACCCAACTGCTGTTGCCATTTGCTGGCTCGTGAAGGTCCGGCATTATAGGCGGCAGCAGCCAGAGTGGGATTGTTCTGGTAGCGCTGCATCAGCCTGGCAAGATAGTGGACGCCAATTGGCAGGTTGTATTCAGGCTTAAGCAGATCACTTTCTGCAAGCAGTGGGGTTTGCAACTGTCTGGAAACCTGCTGCCCGGTTGTGGGCATGACCTGCATCAGACCTAGTGCGCCAACATGAGAGCGGGCCTCCGGGTTGAAAAGGCTTTCCTTGCGGATCAACGCCAGTACCAGAGCCAGATCCAGATTGGCTTTCTTTGCCAGAGGTCGGAGCTGATCCAGGTGAGCCAGTGGGAAGCGCAGCTCCAGAGCATTCTGAGAACCGGCATTATGGATGGCATTGACACTGCGGTCATACCAACCCCAGTTTTGAGCCAGCCAGGCGGCCTGTTGCCAGGTGGCAGTGGAAGCCTCGGCGAGAGTGTGATGCCATTCCCGGCGTGCATCTTCAACAAAACCGGTCAGATAGAGTTCACCGGCCCGCTGAATCCCCGGCTTTTCGCTCAATGCCTGCAGGGGTACTGCATTCAAGGGAGCGGGACTGGCATTCATCTGGGGTGGTACCCCCAGTTCTCTGGCAGCTAGAAAACCATAGTAGTTACGCACTTGCGCCAGAGACTCCAGAAGAGGTTCGGCTGTTTCGGGCTGATCACTTTCCAGGTAGGCTTTGGCCAGCCAGTAGCGCCATTCATTGCTTTGACTTAATGCTTCCGGCAACTCTTGAATCGCCGCAACCAGCTTCTGCCAGTTGCCACGGCGCAATTGGGTACGAGCAAACCACTCTCTGCCTTCGGCGGTGCGCCTGTTTTCGGGAACCTCTGCAAACAACTCCAGAGTGTCGGGCGCATTGCGCCAGGCCGCGCGGATCGCGAGAAGTTCGTGCACCCTGTAGGCAGAAGCAGCTGTGAGTAACTCCTTGTCCTCAAGTTGCTGGATGAAGCGCTGGGTCTGGCTGGGGTGACTGCTGGCATGCTGTTCTAATAAATCCAGCAGGACTTCGTTGCCCAGTTCCGGCTGGGTTTCCAGTTCAGCGGCGCGATCCTCGACGGCTGCCTGAAGGCGATTGGCCGGGTTCAGACGTCCACGCCGCCAGAAGTCCAGAAATTGCCGCTGCTCTTTACTCAGGTGTTCACGGTAGTCCCAGGCTTTCTGTGTCTGCCCTGCCCGCATTAGGCCCAGGGCTCCCTGCCAATAATCATCCTGGCTCAGAAAGCCCAGTTTGCTGAGAGATTGGCGTAAGGGTTCGCAACTGGAGGGCAGGGGCTGGTTATCGCGCCAGAATTGGGCACTGGTTTCCAGCCAACTGAGACTTCTGCCTTGAAGGTTACCTTCTGCCTGGAGGCGGTAGCACTCCAGCTGTGGGTCACTGAATGCCTGGGAGCCGGCAACAAGGGTATAGGTTTTCCAGTCCTGCTTTCTGCCCAGTTGAACCAGCCATTCCTCTTTTAGCTTGTCATGGAAAGCTGTGCCTTGATGGTGACGTAAAAAAGACAAAAGCTGTTCATTATCCACCAGTTGGTAGGCAAGCTGATTACGAAACAGCTGATATTCCAGGTAAGGGGCAAGCGGGTAGCCCTGCAGCTCGACCAGGGTTTCACTTAAATCCGGCAGTTGGCCTTTTTTAAGTTCCTGGTAGGTTTCAATAAAAAGCTCACGCTTTTCGCTGCTGGGCTGAAAACTGTCGGGCTGGGGGCCAAAAAAAGCCGAAGTGGTGGAGATGATCGAGAAAAACAACAGCAAACTGGTGGCCAGCACAAGTAACCCGGCTTTGTAGCGGGTGCTTTCTGGAAAACGCAGCCAGGGAGTTGGTCGTGCCATTGCTTAAACCTCGGTGGAGTCTTGCTTGATGCTTGCATGGTAGCTAAAGCGGAGGTTCAGGAGAAGTAAAAACTGCCCGGCTGTTGCTGCCGGGCAGTGATAGGGCGGTTGGGTGCTTAAAAGTGATGCTTTAAATCAGTTCAATAGCAACAGCGGTTGCTTCGCCACCGCCGATGCAGAGGCTGGCAATGCCTTTTTTCTTGCCTTCCTGCTCCAGGGCATGCATCAGGGTCACCAGCAGGCGCGAACCGGTGGAGCCGATGGGATGGCCCTGAGCACAGGCACCGCCGTAGATGTTGGTTTTTTCATGGGGAATGCCCAGACCATCCATCGCCAGCAGGGTGACCACGGCAAAGGCTTCATTGATTTCAAAGAGATCCACTTCATCCAGTGTCCAACCGGCTTTGTCCAACACCTTCTCAATGGAGCCAATCGGGGCCAGGGTGAATTCGCTGGGTTCACGGGAGTTGGTGGCATGCGCAACAAGGCGTGCCTTGGGCTTGAGGCCGCGTTTTTGGGCTTCGGATTCACGCATCAAGACCAGCGCGGAAGCACCATCGGAAATGGAGCTGGAGTTGGCTGCGGTGACGGTGCCGTCTTTTTTGAAAGCCGGACGCAGGGAAGGAACCTTCTCGATATTGGCCTGATGGGGCTGTTCATCGTCTTCCACGACCACGTCACCCTTGCGTGACTTGATCGTAACCGGAACGGTTTCCGCCTTCAGCTTGCCGTTTTCGATGGCCGTCATGGCACGCTTCAGGGAGTTGATGGCAAAGTTGTCCAGGGTTTCGCGGGTGTAGCCTTTATCATCGGCCACTTCCTGGGCAAAAACACCCATCAGCTTACCGGTGCGGGCATCTTCCAGGCCATCCAGAAACATGTGATCCTTGATCTCACCATGCCCCAGGCGATAGCCACTGCGTGCCTTGGTCAGCAGGTGAGGTGCGTTGGACATGCTCTCCATGCCACCCGCCACCATGATGTCATTGCTGCCTGCCTTGATCAGGTCGTGAGCCAGCATCACCGCTTTCATACCCGAGCCACACAGCTTGTTGATGGTGGTGGCTCCGGTGGAAACAGGAATTTCGGCATTCATCATGGCCTGGCGTGCAGGACCTTGTTTGACGCCTGCTGGGAGAACACAACCCATGATGACTTCCTGAATGTCGGTGGGCTGAAGGCCCGCGCGACGAATGGCATCGGCAATGGCAAAGCCGCCGAGTTCAGGGGCTGTCAGGCTGGAGAGTGCACCCTGAAGTCCGCCCATGGCGGTACGGGCACCGGATACGAGAACAATTGAATCTTGCTGCATGGAAATACCTCTTTATCAATCTGGATTTGTTATGGCTATAGAGTGCCGCTTGACCTCATGAATGGCTAGGGGTAGTTTGTGACCCGCAAGTCATAAAACCAAGCAAGCGCTAGTTAACTCACATGAACTTAAACAAGAATTCAAAAAGACGCAAGGAGCTGGTGGCGATAGCCGCCCGCCTTTTCTGTGACCAGGGTTATGAGTCAACCACCGTCCGCATGCTGGCGGACGCCATGGGTATCAAGTCTGGCAGTCTTTTTCATCATTTCAATGATAAGCAGGAAATCCTCTTTGCGGTAATAGAATCGGGGATGCAGCATGCCATGCAGATTGCCACCCAGGCTTTGGAAGGTCTGGAGCAACCCAGGGATCGCCTCTATGCCCTGGCCAGAGCTCATCTTTCCACCCTTCTGGAAGACAGGGATGCCCACGTCGTCGCGATTTATGAGTGGCGGAGTCTGACGCAAGCTTCACGCCAGGAGCTGGTCAAACTCAGGGATGCCTATGAAAGCATCTGGACTCAGGTCATTGCGGAGTGTCAGGGAAAAGGCCTGATGGCCGGAAATCAGGGGCTGCAAAGGCGTCTGGCTTTGGGAGCACTCAACTGGACGGTGCAATGGTATCGGCCTGGTGCAGGTCTGGAACCGGATGATCTGGCTCAGGAACTGGTCGCCATGGTCTTGCGCGAAGAGGCTTGCGAGAAATAAAAGTCTGGGTTAGGCTTGATTAAAACCGAGCGCTTGCTCGGAAAAGTTTTCACAGAGGCGGCCCGTGTGTCGCCTTTATTTAAAGTAACAAGTTGACGTTTACGTCAAGGTTATACAAAAACAACAAGTGACCGACCGGAGGTGATCCATGGCCGAAATCGCAGAAGCACAAGACTATGCAGCATTCATGCAGTCTTTTCAGTTGGCAGATGTCGAGAAGCAACTTCAGGGCAGCATGCAGGAAGGCTTTAACGCCTTCACCGAATGTTGTGGCCGTCATGCCCAGGGCAGCAAGGCCAGCCAGCCTGCTTTGATTCACGAAGATACCGAGGGCAAAGTCACACAGATGACCTTTGCTGAATTGGATGCCTTCTCCGGTAAGCTGGCCAACCTGATGAAAAGCCAGGGCGTGGGCAAGGGTGACCGGGTGGCTGCCATGTTGCCGCGTACACCGGATCTGCTGGCACTGATTCTGGCCGCCTGGCGTCTGGGTGCGGTTTACCAGCCCTTGTTTACTGCCTTTGGTTATGAGGCCATTGAATATCGTCTGACCCAGGCCAAAACCAAACTGGTATTCACCGATGCCGAGAATCGTGAAAAATTCAAGCCCATCAAAGATCTGCCCGGTATGGTGATGATCGGCACGGAAGCTGAAGCCGAACAATGGGAAGACCTGCATTACGCCAGTCTTCTGGCGAATCAAGCGCCGGAATGTGAAGCACCGGTTCTGGATGCCGAAGAGCCTTTTTTACAGATGTTTACCTCCGGCACTGTCGGCAAGTCCAAAGGTGTGGCGGTTCCGGTCAAGGCACTGCCTGCCTTCTATCTTTACATGCGTTATGCCATCGACCTTCAGGAAGGTGACAACTTCTGGAATATGGCCGACCCCGGTTGGGCTTATGGCCTCTACTATGCCATCACCGGCCCACTGCTGCTGGGTGTGACCACCCACTTTAATGAAGCGGGTTTCACGGCCGAAAACACCCTGGAATTTTTGAAGAAGCACAAGATTTCCAACCTGGCTTCTGCCCCCACTGCCTACCGGATGATGAAATCTAGCGGCATTCTGGATGGCAAGTCTGATGAGCTTTTCCTGCGGGTTGCCAGCTCTGCCGGTGAGCCTTTGAACACCGAAGTGGTCAACTGGGTTGGTGATAACCTGGGTTGCCGGGTCATGGATCACTACGGCCAGACCGAAACCGGCATGACCTGCTGCTGCCACCATGCTTTGACGCATCTTTCGCCTGTCGGCTCCATGGGCATGCCCATGCCCGGTTACCGTCTGGCGATTCTGGATGCTGAATACAAGGAACTGGAAGCCGGGCAAACCGGGCAGTTGGCTGTGGATATGGAAAACTCCCCGGCGTTTTTCTTTCAGGGTTACACCTGGCAGGAGAAAAAACCTTTCCATGACAAGTATTACCTGACCGGTGATGTCGTGGAAATGCACGAAGACGGCACCTTCTGGTTTGCCGGACGCGACGACGACATCATCACCACCGCCGGCTACCGTGTTGGCCCCACCGATGTCGAAAACACCGTGCTGGAACACCCCGCTGTGGCGGAATCCGCCGCAGTAGGCAAGCCCGATGAACTGCGTGGCTATGTGATCAAGTCCTTTGTGGTACTCAAGGACGGCCAGGAACCCAGCGATGGCCTGGTCAAAGACATCCAGGCACTGGTGCGCGAACGCCTCTCGGCTCATGCTTTCCCACGGGAAATCGAGTTTGTTGAGGCGCTGCCCAAAACACCCAGCGGCAAAATTCAGCGGTTTATCTTGCGCAAGCAGGCAGAGCAGGAAGCTGAGGATTAACTATTGCGCTTGTTTATGCTGTGTTGAAATTGAACTCAAAATGCTCATTTACTTTATGTAAACTCCGCTTTTTCGCTCAATTTCGCCTTGCCTAACCTGCGCTCATAACGTTAATCAAATGTAGTCACGGCAAGGTGATCGGCGACCAGCGGAGCAGGGACTGCGCAGCGCGGCGCTTGAGGGCAGCTATCGCTTTCCTTGCTTTCGCTGCACTTATGCATCCATGCATGTCGCGGGAAAGCCGAATGCGGCGAAGAGCCGGTTACCTTGCAAAAGTGACTGTCTTTCGGCGCAGGGCAACCTTGCCGTGATCCGACACTCTGCTGTTTGGCGCAGGGGGCTGATTGGTCAGGCTGTTCACAACAGGAGGTTGTGACCAGAGCTTACAGGGATGTATTTACGCGTCCTGACCAACAGCACGCTGCAGGCGAACTTTTAGAACCTGAGGCTCCCTGGAAATTTTTACAATTTGATATAAGAGAAGACAGGCTGATGAAAATCGATCAACAAACCTTTCTGATTACCGGCGGCGCTTCCGGCCTCGGTGAAGCCACGGCCCGTTATCTGGTCGCACGTGGTGGCGGGGTGGTACTGGCGGACTTGAATGCCGAAGCGGGTGAAAAGCTGGCTGCTGAACTGGGCGATGCGGCTGTTTTCAGTTCTTGTGATGTGACTTCCGGTGAACAGGTACAGGCTGCCGTGGATCTGGCGATCAGCCAGTTTGGCAGTCTTTCCGGTGTGATTAACTGTGCCGGTATTGTTGTGGTGCAGAAGTTGTTGGATCGTGATTTGAATCCGGCGAATCTGGATGCTTATGCCAAGGGGATCAATATCAATCTGGTGGGCAGTTTCAATGTCGCACGTCTGGCAGCTGCGGCCATGGCCAAATGCGAGCCTCAAGAAGATGGTGAGAGGGGCGTGATTATCAATACCGCCTCTATTGCTGCGTTTGATGGTCAGGTGGGGCAGGCCAGTTATGCCTCCTCCAAGGCCGGTGTTGTGGCTCTGGGGCTGCCGCTGGCGCGGGAACTGTCACGTCACGGCATTCGAGTGATGACCATTGCACCGGGTGTTTGCGGTACACCGATGATGAGTGGTATTCCCGATGAAGCCCGCGAGCAGTTGGAGGCCGGTGTACCCTTCCCCAAGCGTTTGGGCAAGCCGGAAGAGTTTGCTTCCCTGGCGGCGCATATCATTGAAAACACCTACCTGAATGGTGAAGTCATCCGTATGGATGGTGCCATCCGTATGACTTGAGGGCTGTGACCATGAACTTTGAACTCACTGAAGAGCAGGCACTGATTCAGGACACCGCCCGCCAGTTTGCGGAAGGTGTATTGGCTCCCAAAGCTGCAGAACTGGATGCCACGGCTGATCCGGAAATTCTCAAAGACCACTTGCGCCAACTGGCCGAGCTGGGCTTTATGGGCCTGAACGTCTCAGAGACCTACGGCGGTGCTGAGGTTGGCACGGTTGCCTTTTCTCTGGCGATTACCGAACTGGCACGGGCTTGTGCTTCCACAGCCGTTTCTGTTTCGGTCAGCAATATGGTCGCGGAAGTGATTCAGGCCATAGGCACGGATGAGCAAAAACAAGAGTACCTACCCAAACTCTGTTCCGGTGAGTTCTATGGTGGCAGCTTTTGCCTGACCGAAACCGAAGCGGGTTCCGATCCTGCGGCGATGAAAACCCGTGCGGTGAAAGACGGGGATTCCTGGGTGCTGAACGGCACCAAGGTGTGGATTTCCACAGCGGCGATTGCCGGGGTTTATGTGGTCTGGGCGGTGACTGACCCGACAGCACCCAAGGGCAAGGGTATTTCCTGCTTTCTGGTTCCTACGGGAACACCCGGCTTGAAGGTGGGCAAGCCCGAACAAAAGATGGGTCAGAAGGGTTCCGGCACCCATGAGGTGGTTTTTGAAGACTGCCGTATTCCTTTGGATGCCTTGATGGGTGCTGAAAATCAGGGCTTCAAAATCGCAGTGACCGAACTGGCTGGTGGCCGGATTGGTATTGCTTCTCTGGCTCTGGGTGTAGCGGGTGCAGCTCTGGATTATGCCCGGGATTATATCAAGGAGCGCAAACAGTTTGGTCGCCCCCTGGCCGATTTTCAGGGCCTTCAGTGGATGCTGGCGGATCACTGCACAGAGATGGAGGCGGCGCGCTTGCTGACGATGCAGGCAGCCTCCCTGAAAGAAGCCGGTCAACCCTTTGCTCACCAAGCCTCCATGGCCAAGCTGATGGCGACCGAAAAGGGCAATCAGGCCTGCTATGCCGCCCTCCAGCTTCTGGGCGCCAATGGCTATATGAAAGACTACCCGCTCGAGCGTTATGCCCGTGATATTCGTGTCACCAGCATCTACGAAGGCACCAGTGAAATCCAGAAAGTCATTATCGCCCGCAATCTCTTCAGCAACTGACCCCACCTGACTGTATATCCCATTATTTTTCCATGATTCATCCAGATGAGTTTTCTCGTCTGGATGAATCATGAGGTTGTAACAAAAAAATCCGAGCCTTGAGCAAGAAAAAAAACCTTGGATGACTAAAATTTGAAGCTTGGCCTAGTTTGCAAAAGGTTACGGCCTTGTGTTTCAAGGTTTGATTTTTGACCTCACACAATTATTGGTTTTTTGGGATCGTTGGTTGCCTGAAATATCAGCATTGAAATGCCGTGTGAAGGGATTACTTGGGTGGTTTAAAAATGACTTTATCATTTGAAAAGAAATTATTGCTGTCTGTTGCTGGCCTCTTGCTTATTTCACTGGTATTGCTGAGCGCAGTCTCAGCATCCTTGTTACAACGCGAAGTACAGCAATCTGTCCGCAGTGAGATGCAGCACAGTCTGCAACAGATCAAGTCTATGACAGGCAGTTGGCTGGAAAGCCGCGCTGATGTTTTGCGAGCTTTCAGCCAACAGATGAGTGATCAACCGGGTGATCACTGGCAAGAGCCTTTGACCTTAGCGCGCCGAGCCGGACACTTTGATCTGGTTTATGTCGGTACTGAAGATGGACAAATGCTGATGTCGCAACCGGAAGCAAACCTGCCACCCGATTTTGATCCCCGAACACGCCCCTGGTATAAGCAGGCAATACAGGAAAATCAACTGATTGTGACACCTCCCTATCAGGATGCAGGTTCAGGTGATTTGATCATGTCCATGGGGCTACCGATGCAGGATAACAAAGGTGATGTGTTGGCTAGTGATATGACACTTACCGCTATAGTGGAGCAATTGTTATCAACTGAGACACGCTGGGCATCCCAGTTGTGGGTATTGGATGAAAAACAACAAGTACTGATTCATGAAGATTCTGCCTTATTGCAAAAGCCATTCCAGGAGCTTGTGCCTAACTTGGCGTTACCTGCTGCAGGCGAACTGGCTGAGTTGAATTATCAAGGGCGGAAATGGATAGTCTCGACGGTTAACCTGCCGGAAGCAGGGTGGACTTTTCTTTTGATGATGGATGCATCTGAAGCCTATGCAGGAATGCTTGACTTGGCCTGGCAAGTGGGTGTGATATCTCTATTGGTTCTGCTCTTCTGCATGATTGTTTTGTATTTTTTGATTAATTATCTAATTCGTCCACTGAAAAACCTATCGCATGCATTGCAGGAGATTTCAACTGGAGAAGCGGATCTGACACAGCGATTGGAAGTAACCAACGCCGATGAGTTTGGCCATATGAGTCAGGCTTTCAATCAGTTTGTGGAGCGTTTGCAACAACTGTTACGACAGGTGCTGCAGTTGAGTCAACGTCTGGATAATGAAGCAGAGGCTACCCGCGAGCAGGTTGTTGAAAGCCTTGAGAAACTGAGTAATCAACAGGGCGAAGTTTCGCAGATGGCTAGTGCTGTCAATGAAATGTCAGCTGCCACTGCAGAAATTGCTAATAATGCAGAACAGACAGCGGAAAAAGCTCACGGGGCTGTGGATTCAACACGCGAAGGTATGAAGCTGGTTGAAAGCAATCGTCAGAGCATTGTTCAACTGGCTGAGCAATTGAACAAAGGCATGCAAGCCTTGAATGAGGTGGATGTTCAGGTGCAAGACATTACCGGGATTCTTGCAACTATTCAGGGAGTGGCGGAACAAACCAATCTGCTAGCCCTGAATGCTGCCATAGAAGCGGCGCGTGCCGGTGATCATGGTCGAGGCTTTGCTGTGGTTGCTGATGAAGTTCGCTCCTTGTCACAGCGAACTCATGAAGCGACCCATGAAATCCGACAGATGATAGAAACACTGCAGCTTTCAACCGGTCAAGCAGTGAAAATCATGCAAATCTGTCATGATCAGACGGAGCATAATGTTGACGGAAGTCGCCAGGCCGCTGAGCACCTGCAGTTGATAGATAAGATGAATGGGAGCATCCGTGATATGGCAACTCAGATTGCCAGTGCTGTAGAAGAGCAGAATGCTGTCACCAGTGAAATGAGTGGTAATGCAGAAAGCATTCGTGAAGTCTCGGATCAGCTGACCGGCCAGTCTGAAGTTTCGCATGAAAGAGCTAATGCACTGCGAAAGGCTGTAGATTCGCTACAGCAACTAATGAAAAGTTTTAAAGTTTGATGACCCGTTTAGGCTGGTGTGCGAGCTGCGGCAATCACGGTGACGCTTGCGGCTCCTTTTTCCTTCAGTTCACGGGCAGCCCAGTGGCAGGTGGCCCCCGTGGTGACTACATCATCCACCAGCAGCAGTTTTTTGCCTTGTATCTCCTCGCTGGCAACAAAAGCACCTTGGGGATTCAGCCAGCGTTTCTTGCGGCTGAGTTCCCGTTGGCTGGTGATGTTACGGCAGCGCTTTAACCAGCCGGGCTGAAAAGGAAGCTGCCACTGCCAGGCAAGTCTTTGTCCCAGCCAGGCCGGTGGATTGATCCCACGCTTTTGTTGGCGGTCTTTTTGGGCAGGGATAACCAGCAAAGCATCTGCTTCCAATATCTGAGCTTCTGTTTGCAAGGTTTCGACCAGCAAATCCACCAGTAGACTGCCTGCGGTGCGATCCGCATGGTTTTTAAAGCGCAGCAACAGGTGGTCAACTGGAGGAGCATAAAGCAGGGGTGCTAAAACCTGATCGAAAGCCGGTGGTTGTTCCTGACATTGCTTGCAAGTTAGTGACAGCTCCAAAGTGATACTCAGGGGTTCGGCACAAGAGGTGCAGCAGGGCTGATTGAGGGGAAGATCCTTGCGGCAGGCAGGGCAGATATCTTCCTGAGTTTTTACTGTCTGAGCACAGACCAGACATTCACCGGCCAGCCATCCACGGGAAAGACGTGTGAGTTGATACCAGCGAGCCAGTATCTCGTTAACTTTGAGTTTATGTTTGGTTGACAGCATTCCTTGCCTCCGGCATCCTTTGCGTTAACTTGGTCTTACTTTTAAGTTTACAGGATTTTTCAGCCCATGACGTCTATCCGCCACGACTGGACTCATCAGCAGATTGCTGATCTTTTTGCCCTGCCTTTCAACGAGTTATTGTTTCGCGCTCACAGCCTGCATCGTGAGTTTTTCGACCCCAATGAGGTGCAGGTTTCCACTTTGATGTCGATCAAAACCGGTGCCTGCCCGGAAGACTGCAAGTATTGTCCTCAGTCCGGTCATTACAACACGGGTCTGGAAAAGGAAAAATTGCTGGAGATCAACAAGGTCATCAATCAGGCCAAAGCGGCCAAGCAGGCAGGTGCGGGGCGTTTTTGCATGGGTGCAGCCTGGCGTTCACCGACCGCCAAGGACATGCCAGCCGTGACGGAAATGATTCGTCAGGTCAAGGATCTGGGGCTGGAAACCTGCATGACTCTGGGGATGTTGAAGGAAGGTCAGGCCGAAGAACTGGCCGCAGCCGGTTTGGATTATTACAACCACAATCTGGATACCTCCGAAGAGTTTTACAACGAAATCATCACCACCCGCACCTATGGGGATCGTCTGGATACCCTGGACAAGGTGCGCAAGGCGGGCATGAAAGTCTGTTGTGGTGGGATTATCGGCATGGGTGAAGAAGCCAAGGATCGCATTGGTCTGTTGCAGCAACTGGCCAGCCTGCAACCTCACCCGGAAAGTGTGCCCCTGAATATGCTGGTCAAGGTGCCGGGTACGCCGCTGGAAAATGTCGAGGATCTGGAGCCGCTGGAATTCATTCGCATGATTGCAGTGGCGCGTATTATCATGCCCGCCTCCCGAGTTCGCCTCTCCGCAGGGCGCGAAAACCTGGATGCCGCCCAGCAGGCAATGGCCTTTTTTGCCGGTGCCAATTCCATATTTTACGGCGACAAGCTCCTGACCACCAGCAACCCGGGAGCCGGAGAAGACCAGCAACTGTTTGCACGTCTGGGCATCAACAGTCAGCAAACCAGCACGCCTGTGGGAGAGGACGTACATCAGGCCGCACTTCAGGAAGCCCTGGAAGCCAATAACAGTCTTTATCAGGATGCCACCCGCAAACAGGACGAGCCGGTGACCAAACCCTGTGGCCTTGTGGTTTGAAGCCTGATGGATCGGTCGGAACTCTATCAGGCTCTGGCTGAACGCAAAGAGCAGCAGCTCTGGCGGCAACCCCCTGTGCTGGAGAGTGCTCAAGGTGTTCTGGTGCAGATTGAAAGTCGGGAAGTCATCAACTTCTGTAGTAATGATTATCTGGGGCTGGCAGCTGATCCCCGTCTCGAAGAGGCGCTGATTCAAGGGGTAAAACACTGGGGTGCAGGCAGTGGAGCCTCCCACCAAGTCTGTGGCCATCAGCGCCCTCACGAGCAACTGGAAGAACGCCTGGCAGCCTTGACCGGCAGAGAGGCAGCCCTGACTTTTTCCAGTGGTTATCTGGCTAATCTGGCTGCGGTGCAGACTTTTGTTGGGCGGGGTGATCAGGTGTTTCAGGATCGTCTCAATCACGCCTCCCTGCTGGATGCCGGACTGGCTTCCGGTGCGCGTTTCCGTCGTTTTCATCACCTGGATTACTCACACCTGGAAGGTTTGTTAAAACAAGCCGGTACAGGTCGCCGGTTGCTTGTTTCCGATGGTGTTTTCAGCATGGATGGAGATCAGGCGGATATCCGGCAACTGGTGGCTGTTGCTGAACAGCATCAAGCCTGGCTGTTGATTGATGATGCCCATGGCATCGGGGTGCTGGGCGAAAAAGGCGAAGGACTGGTAGGTGATCCTTTCACTGCTCAGCAGGTTCCTTTGTTGACCGGTACTCTGGGTAAGGCCCTGGGTTCTTCCGGGGCTTTTATTGCCGGGGATCAGGTGGTGATTGATTATCTGCGTCAGTTTGCCCGCCAGTATATTTACACCACGGCCCAGCCTGCAGCTCAGGCCTGTGCAACTCTGCAAGCCCTGGATATTTTGGAGAAAGAACCGGAAAGGCGCTGGACCCTACTGCAAAGAGTGAAATCCTTCCGTCAGCAAGCACTGGCAGCCGGTTTACCTTTGATGGATTCAGCCACTCCCATTCAGCCCCTGATGCTGGGCAGTAACCAGCAGGCATTGGACTGGTCGCAGGCGCTGCGCGACCAGGGTTTTCTGGTCACGGCCATACGTCCTCCGACCGTTCCCCCAGGTACGGCACGATTACGAATCACCTTGAATGCTTTGCATACTAAAGAACAGGTCGGGCTGCTGGTTGAAGCCTTGGCTGAACTCAAGGCGCAAGACCGAGAGGGGTGGAATGCATGACAACAACCTTGCCCTGGGTTTTTCTGCCTGGCTGGGGAATGACTGCAGCCAGCCTGCAACCACTGCGTGAGCAGTTGTCTGGCGAAAAAATCACCCTGCTGGAATGGCCGGATGATCCCGAGTGCTGGCGTCAGGCAGAGGCTGGAAATCTGGATGCACTCTTGATGCGTCTGGCTGAACAGTACCCGCAACCGGCCCTTTGGCTGGGTTGGTCACTGGGTGGCCTGGTAGCGGCCAAAATGGCTGAACATCACCAACTGGGGCAGCTGGTGACCGGGTTGGTCTCTCTGGGTGCTGGCCCCTGGTTTGTAGCCGGAAAAGACAGGCCTTGTCATTGGGGTTTGAACCCGGCTGAACTTAAGGCTTTTGTTCGTGGTTTCAAAAAACAACCGGAGCAGGCCTGGCAGCATTTTCTTAATTGGCAAAGCCTGGGTGAGCCTGAGGGCAACCGGGTACTGGCCCGGTTGCAGGCGCAAAAGCCCTGGCCGACCTTTGCCCTGAATACTGGCTTGCAATTGTTGCAGCAACTGCAAGCAGCGGAACTATTAAAGAACCCTTCACTGCCTTGGTTGCTGGTTCGTGGTGAAGACGATCCTTTGTGTGAACCCTGGTCTGCCCTTCAGGAAGCCTATGCTTCTGAAAATGTCAGTTGGGTCACTTTGCAGGCATGTGGTCATGCTCCGCAATTCAGTGAGCCCCAACAGTTGGCTAATCAGCTGCTGGCCTGGAGTTCACGGTTATGATCGCTGCTGCTCCCGAAGTCAGACGTTCCTTTGATCGTGGGGCTGCACGCTACCGGCAGTTGGCCCAGGCTCAAGCCAGGATGGGAACCTTGCTCTGGCAGAAGTGCCCACAAACTGCAGACACTGTTCTGGATCTGGGTTCCGGTCCCGGTCACTGGACGGCCCGGCTTGCCGAAAGCTATTCTGATGCCTCTGTTCTGGGGTTGGATCTAAGTCCAGCAATGGTCAGGCAGGCCCGTCACTCCTATCCTGAAATTGGTTTTGTGCAAGGCAATGCCTATAGTTTGCCTTTGCAAAACAACTCCCTGGATCTGCTGTTTTCCAACCTGGCCCTTCAGTGGTGCCCGGATTTACGGCCTTTACTGACAGGCATTCATCGCGTTCTCAAACCCGGTGGCAGGGCACTGATCACCAGTTTGCTACCCGGCAGTCTGGAAGAAATTCATCAAGCCTGGTCGCAGGCCGGAGCACTCAGCCGGGTGTTGAATTTTCAGCCTGAAGCAGCCTATCAAAAAGCAGTCACAGCGGCTGGTTTCAGCCATTTTCATCTGGAAGCCAGCCCCCAAGTCTTTTATTATCCCACCAGCCGGGATCTGCTGCAGTCCGTCACCGGCATCGGTGCCTCCGGTGGGGCCGGTTTTCTGAGCAAAGACCAGTATCGACGGATTCATCAACAACTGGAACAGCGGCGCACACCTCAGGGCCTGCCTTTAACCTATCAATTACTGGTGATGGAGTTGATCAAGTGAAGTTTTTTGTGACAGGAACAGATACCGATGTGGGTAAAACGCTGATCGCCTGCGGTCTTTTGCATCTGGCCCGAAAACAGGGCCTGTCCACCCTGGGGTTGAAACCCCTGGCTGCTGGCGCAGAAGATCAGGGCCGTGGCTTGCAGAATAGTGATGCCCTGGCCCTGCAGGCTGAGAGCAGCCTGAAGCCGCGCTATTCAGAAGTGAACCCGGTGGTGCTGAAAGCAGCGATTGCCCCTCATCTGGCCGCCGCCGAAGAAGGACGCAGCCTGAATCTGGATCGCCTCGCCGGACTGGTACGCGGACAGCTGATCAAAAAAGCCGACTTCACACTGGTGGAGGGTGCCGGGGGCTGGCGCGTCCCGCTGCAAGGTCGCCAAACCTTGGCGGAACTGGCCAAACTTCTGCAATTGCCCGTGATTCTGGTGGTGAAAATGCAACTGGGTTGTTTGAACCATGCCCTGCTGACAGCTGAAGCCATTCAAAGAGACGGCTTGTCACTGGCCGGGTGGATCGCCACAACTGCAGGTGAAACCATGCCCAGAGAAGATGAAAACTTCCAAACCCTGGAGCAGCTCCTGCCAGCCCCTTGCCTGGGTCGTGTGCCCTATTTGGATAGACCCACAGCTGAAGCAGTAAGCCGGTTTCTGAAATTGCCCTCAACAGCTTGACTTAACAGAAGGTTTCTATACAATGCTCGCCATCTTAGCGGATGTGGTGGAATTGGTAGACACGCCAGATTTAGGTTCTGGTGCCGCAAGGTGTGGGAGTTCGAGTCTCCCCATCCGCACCATCAAGATTCAAGCGCCTTTCAGCAGTATTAGCCCTCCCTTATCTTTATTACTTTTTGAGCAGTGTGATAGGAATGTGATACGGAGCTTTCCGAGTCATTTCCATCCAGCATTCCAACTGCCTGTGCAACTCTTGCTGGCGCTAAGTGCGCATACCTTTCTGTCATCATGATGGTGCTGTGACCCAGCAGGTCACGGACTTCAGATAGTGGCACTCCGATAGTTACCAGCCATGCCGCACAGGTATGCCTGAGATCATGAATCCTGAAATCCTTTATACCAGCTCTCTGGCAGGCATTCTTGAATCCAACTCTCAGGCAGGTTACCTTTTGCCCGTTCTTGCGTGTGAAAACCCAGGGTGACGCAGGGCTGTATTCAGCTCTTGCGGCCAGTCGGTTTTTTAGCGCAGCCTGGGCACCGTTGTTCAGGGGTATGGATCTTCTCTTTCCGGCTTTGGTGTGCTCCCCCTCAAGGATCACTAGACGGTTAGCGAAGTCCACCCTGTTCCATTCCAAGCCCAGCAGTCCATTCATCCGGTAGTTACCCATCCTTCCCCTGGTGGGCGGATCGGCACAAGGCTTCAGCTTCAAGCCTTGGTGATCCACCTTACTCTTCCCTGTGACTCTTTCAGCTTGCGACCCTTTACCGGGTTGGGTAGCTGCCACTTCTTTTCCCGATTGCAGTAGTTGATGGCTGCTTACACCATCGCGCCTCCTTGTAGCCATTAATCCTGATTGCTGGGATAGTATTCATCAGCACTATTCCCAGCACATAGTCGCGAACCTGGCTGTTGGTATCGTTGTTGTGGGTGAGGGCATCGCCATGGACATGCAGGTGGGCTTGATGGGTATCAAAGGCTGGTTGCTGGTATCAGTTACAAGGGCAAGATGCTAGCTGCGGAAATCTACGGTGGTGATTTGAGTAGTCATGGTCATTATCTCTGTCTGGTTTTTAGACCAGGCCCTCCTGCCAATAAGGGTGAGCGAACCGTACAGGTTGGCAGACCAGGACAGAGACAGGCAGGACCCGAAGGTCTCCATACGGCCCACCCATAACAGGCACAAGTCATTGTGCAGGAACAAAAAACCGCTGTGAAAGCGGTGGTATGCCCACTTGTCTCCAGGCTGCCAAACCCGACTGCTGAATTTGCAGTAGTGAGGGAAGCATAGGCTTGCGTGGGTGGGGGTGCCAATAGAACATAGTCGGGTTGCTGGTCATGGTGATGGCTGGTTTAATGACTGAAATCAGAGTACAAGAGAAAGGGAAGACCGATGGCTAAGTGTCAGTATGAAGGGTGTAAGAATAATATCTGTGCAGAAGGGTTTTGCTCGCTTCACCTCCCTCCAGAAAAAAGAGCTGGAACCAATTTTAATGAAGATCTTTTTGAAAAAGATTTTGTAGAAATGCTTTATTCTCAGTTTGCATCAGATTCAGTTTTAAATTCAATTCCCAATACTAATGATAGCACGCTTAAAGGTTTTTCTTCGAATGAAAATGACTTTCATTTATTTTTGAAAAATGATTTAGATAAGGTTCAGAAAGAAAAATATGAGATTCAATATTCTTATTGCAAGAAAATACAGGTGTCTGGAGTATTTTTTTATGGTCTAAGTCAGTTTTTGGTTGATTTGTTGTTTTCTTTTTTGAGCCGTATTTATATAAGTGTTACTAGTCTTTTATTGGAGCATTGTTGTTTTTCGAACAAATTAGAAAGGTTGGATAGGGTGGTATATGACCAGTGCAGATTTTATAGCGCTTCAATTCCCATAGGTAAAGAAAATCCTTATTTCTTGCGTTGTGATTTTTATGGTGATACAAGCCTCGCTTTCTGTGGTTCATCTGATAAGAATATTTTTTCATTTGAAAGCTTTAGGAAGAATTGCTTGTTCAATGGGTCTTTATTAATCAGGTCAGAGACTGAGTCTGGAAAACAATCTATAATTTCAGGGTGTCTGCCAATTATGTCTTTGTCGGGTGATTTTTTAATTAAAGGATTTGCTGTCTCGAAAGATGTAAAGTTTGAAGATATTTTGTCTATATTTAAGGTTGACGAAAAAAACTCTCTTTCTATAATGGACTGTAAGATGCAGGGGAGATTTTCAGTCGACAAAAAAACAATATGTACTCGATCGCCTGAAAATGTTAGCACTCTTTCAGAAATTTATAGAAATAGGCTTCCGAGCATCGAGATTAGAGATTCATGCTTTGAAGAAAAATTTGAATTAAAAAATTTTAGTACTGAAAGACTAGTGCTCAGAAATATCAGATTTAAAAAGGTTGCAGATTTATTTGGAATTGAAGCAAAACAATTAACAATGCGTCGTGTTGTCAATGGCCATTTATTTTGACCCACCTTTGGCCAATAAAATTGACCCACCTGGTGCGTTAGTTGGTTAACTTTTCTTTCAGTCGATAGCTTTCTCCTCCCAGCATGAAGATGTGTGAGTGATGGATAATCCGGTCTACGATGGGTATGGCCACATTGTCGTTATGGAAGAACTCTCCCCAGTCGGTGAAGTCCTTGTTGGTGGTCAGGATGATGGAGCGGTACTCATACAGGCTGTTGACCAGTTGGAAGAGGTTATAGCGGGACTGGCGGCTCATGGGCAGGTATCCCAGCTCATCAATGATCAGCAGGTCGTTTTTGGCCAGCAGGCTGATCCGCTTTTTCAGTTCACCGCGTTTTTCAGCCAGTTCCAGCTCTTCCACCAGGGTCATGGCCGTTTTGAACAGCACCTTGTAACCGGCTTCGATGGCTTTGTAGCCCAGGCCAATGGCCAGGTGGGTTTTGCCCACTCCCGGTGGCCCGATGAACACCAGGTTCTGGCGCTGATCCAGGAAGTTGAAGTCCAGCAGCGCACTGATCTGGCGTTTATTGATGGTGGTCTGGTGACGATAGTCGAAGTCATCCAGGCGCTTTTCCATCGGGAAGTGAGCTTGTTTGAAGTGACGCTGGATGCGTTTTTGATCGCGTTCTTTCAGCTCATAGCCCATCAGGTGGTCGATACACTGTAGATAAGACCAGTCATTACTTTCAGCTTCACCGAGCAGCTGAGGGAGCTGTTGAGCCATCCAGGTCAGCCTCAGGCTTTTGCAGCGGGCGCGGGTTTGTTCAAGCTGCCCCATGGGTCACCTCCTGGCCACTGGACTGGCCAAGTCGCTGGTAAGCCGAGAGGTCTACATGGTTGGCCGAAGTAGCCTCTGGCAGACCGTGATCTGGATAACGCCCTTTGCTCCGCGCCTGACGTTCCGCCTCCAGGTAGCGTTTGATCTTGCCAGCGGTAATGCCGGGCCGCTCGGCCAGCTGCACAAGCAGCTTTCGATCTTCCGGCTCCAGGTGAGCCAGGATGGATTTCAGGGCAACCAGCTGATCCTTGACGACTCTAGGCTCTGAGCGCCTGATCTGCTGGCAGAGTGTCTGACCCAGAGCCTTTCCCAGCATTTGACTGATTTCGGTCTCCAGCTGCGCCACCCGAGCTTCCCTGTCCCGGTAGTGGTTGTTGTTCTTGATGATGCGCCCCTTTTCCAGGCACAGGGTATGTTCGGCCAGGGTCTCACCAGTGTTTAGGTCGGTAATGACCAGACGGCCTTCCTGCTGCATTACACCGACCTGAGATTGCTGCCAGGCCAGAGGCACGGAGTATTTATTGGCTTGGTAGCTGATCAGACCGGTTTTATCCGCACGACGAGTTTCAATCGCCGAAGGCTGACGAAGACTGCTGGGGGCCAGGTAAGGCTTCAGCTGAGTTCGTTCTTCGGCCATAAAAACGGTGTGGGGGATCTGGCCGGTGGTGCCATGCTCACGACGGTTGGCCACTTCATCCAGCCAGTTTTGCAGATGGTCTCTCACGGCTTGTTGACAGGTGAAGTGTTCGCCATAAAAGCAGTCCTGCTTGACGTATTTGACCCCAGCTTCCACCTTGCCCTTGCTCTGGGGGTCATAGCCTTCACAGGCATGGATTCTAAAGCCTGCGGTGGTGGCATACTGGTAAAAGCGCTGGTTGGCCTCGATTTCCCGGTATTGCTCCTTGATCACCACCAGCTTGGTCTGGTCATAAACACACTCTTCGGTGATGCCGCCAAAATACCGGAAGGCTTCATCATGCAGTTGAATAAAGGCCTGGGTATCAAGGGGCTGGAAGCTCAGGCCCACATACATCAGACGCGAGAAAGAGAGCACGAAGACAACAAAGTGAAGGGTGACCTCCTGATCACCGACCCGAACGCCTCGCAGCTCGCCGGGATCAACCTGACATTGAACACCGGCCACATCATCAATAATGGGTTCAAAGTAGCGAACCTGAGCTACAGCCACTTCCTGGCGCAGCTGTTGAATATAACGGCGCAAACTTCGATCAGATGCAGGGATGGAGCCATATTTAGTACGCAGCTTACGAGCAACCTTCACCGCACTCAGCTTGGGGAACTCACCCAGTAGGTACACCAGATAACTGCGGTAATCATCCAGCTTTTTGCTGCGACTGGGGTCTGATTGCTGACCTTGAATGGCTTCTTCCGATAGACGCAGATACTTGCGAACGGTATTGCGAGAGATGGACAACTGCTTACTGATGGCTCGGACGGAAAGACCCTGGCCGTTGTCGTGTAGTGCTTTGATTTTATGAATCACAACCCACTCCTTCAAAACCCTTCCCCTTAATCATCATCGTTGAGGGAAGGTACTGGTTTTGGTGGCCAAAGCCACCTTGGGGGTGGGTCAAAATTAATGGCCAGAAGCGGGTCAGTTTAGTTGGCCATTAACACGTGTTGACTTTGAAGATTTTTTTGCTTTTGAACAAGCTAAGGTTTTGGATGATAGGGCTACCTTTGAATATGTAACCTTTCATACCCATGCCACCTTTCGAGGCGCAAAATTCCTTGGCGGCCTTGATCTTGATCGAGCCAATTTCTCGGACGAAGCTAACTTTCTTGGTGTTGATGTAGATGGTGGAGATGTATCTAAAACAACCCGCGAGACCTACCGCCTGATCAAGCATTCCTTTGACAGCATCGGTAACCACCTGGAAGCCAACAAGTTCTTTGCGAAGGAAATGGATAAGTATCATAAAGAACTGGATAGCGGTCGCCTTACTTTTTCTAATATTCATAATATTAAGGTCTTACCAAAAGAAGAAAACAAAAACTTGTTGGCTCTTGCTGATCTATTTTTTCCATGGTTGATGCTATTCTTGTATTTTATCTTTACTGCTCCACTATATTTATTACTTCTGATCACACTTCTGTATTCTACCCCTTTTCTCACCGAAAGAATTCACCTTGGAAATATCTTGCAAAATTTCTTTCATTGGATTTCAGGAGTAAATGAAAAAGTTCCTGTTTACTGGTTCAACAAAATTTCCTCTGATTTTGGTCAAAGTTATATTAGGCCTGCTGTGGGTATGCTGATTTTGGTCTCAGCACATGTTGTATCCATTAGATGCTTTGGCAGTAGCTTAGATCTGCAAGAAAACTATAACCCTTGCTCGCCTGAGATCTCTGGTATTTTGGGTTACCTGAACTGTGGTGCCTCTTTAGTCCCTTTCAGCAATGTGCTGATTAGCGGAATGGAGTTGCTGAGCTTGATGTTCTATCTGATATTCGCCGCACTTTTCTGGCAGTTCGTTGTAGCGTTGAAACGGCATACCCGTAGATGATGCCAACCCTTTTTTTAAAAGGAAGTGCATTCGCCCCTGAAGGCCAGGCTGGTAACTTAGTTATTCCAATGTTGATGATAAGGAGTTAGCTATGACAACTAAGACGCTGTACTGTAAAAAATGTGAGTGTAAAAGAGAGTTTGAGGAAATAAAGAGAGAGGGGCATCAGCCTACAGAGCAGGGTGTTTACATCTGCTCAGTTTGTGATACTGAAGCTAATACAGCTTCTGATGGAACCGAGCCTGAGCTAGTACGCACCAAGGGTCCTGGTGAATAAAAAAAGCCTCTGGCCAGAGGCTGGAGGTGTTTAGCTTCTGTGTAGGCTAATTACTTTTCCATTTCCTTTCTGCTGCTGAGGCTTCATGCGCTGTTTGGCTTCAGCACGCAGCTTCAGTTCAACGACCTTGCTGGAGTCATCCAGATCAAAATACCCTTGAGGTAGGTTGCACAGTTCTTCTGCATACTGAATCGGTAGGCCTAGAACTTGGCGTAGGGTGTTTTTATCAAGAATATTGTTCTCGACCAGCATTTTGATGCTGCGCTGAAGTAGCTTGGGCTCTTCTGGTTCCAGAGTGTCATCCAGCGGTTCGCGAGTTGTCCAGCCTCTGGCTGATCGTGCTTTCCAGAGTCTTAAAGCTGTTTGCTCGCTGATGACTTCCAGATCCTGACAGCGGCGAATCATGGCAGCGACAGAGGTTTTCCACTTGGGCTTCAGGGCCAGAAAGGTTTCCATGGTTGGGTAGTGAATATCCCGCACGAAGGCTGAAGCTGGCAACAGTAATGCACTGGCAAAGCGGTGTGCTTGTGTTTCGAGCAGCTTGTAGTGCTTTTTATAGCCTGCCTGGCTTACTGCCTTGTGAAGGATGATGTGGCCCAGTTCATGAGCGGCATCAAATCGTGTTCTAAATCCGTTTGCTTTGTCCATGCAGAGAAAAACATAGGGGTAATCATCGACCTGTGACCAGCGAGAGACACCATCCATTTTGGTGAAGCCTAGTTTGCCACGAGTTGCGACAACCCCGTTGCTTTCCATTAGGTTGAGCAGGTTACCAATGGGTGCCTGTCCGATATTCCAGCGTTGGCGGCATTCAGTGGCCAGGTCTTCGATTTCATAGTCGGCCAGATCCTTGAAGTCGCCTGTGTATTCCGGCAGATTGATGCTGGGAAATTCAAGACTTTCTTGTAGTTTGTAGGCAATTTCTTCAGCCCAGTCCAGGCGGATGTTGGCCAGGGCACGCGCTGTAGCTGTAGTGCTCGTGTTGGTTCTGAAGAAGCTGGGCTGTGTTTCTGGTGATGCAATGGGCTCTTCCATAAGCCAGGAGCCAGGGACATTGAATGCATCGCAGATTCTTTGGAAGCTGTTGGCTTCAGGGCTGCTTTTACCCTGCTCCCATTTGGAGATGTTGCCTTTGGCACATTGAACGAGGTCAGCGAGTTCGGCTTGGGTCATGGAGGCATTTGAGCGCAGTTGCTTGAGGCGTAATGACTGGAAGCCTTTTATCCCGGATCTCATGGTGTGATCAACCTCTTATTCATTCTGTTCACCCTGGCTGCCTTCTTCTTCGGACTTGCGCATTTGTTTACGCAGTTTCGGCCATGCCTGGTCTTCTGTTTCAGTAATAGGCTGGGCAGTTGCAAAGCCAGCGATCAGGTCGTCTATATTAATTTTAAGGTGGTAGCCTTTGTTGCTCTCGTGCGGTACATACACCTGAATTTGAGCGGGTTCATCCTGCTGTTGATCCGGCTGGGGCGCGACAGCAACAATGAGTATGTTGAGCTTCTCAAAGGCTTTCTGCTTTTTGCTTTTGCTTTCTTCTTCAAGCAAGAGTTCAAGCTGCTCGGCAATTCCTTCATTAAGAGCCGCGTTCTTGTCTCTGGATTTGGCGCGGCGAATCTTACCATCGAACCAGGGGAGAACGTGAAGGGTTGCAAGCAGGTTTTTTGTTTCGAGTTGGGTGTAGGACTCGCCTTTGTTATCTGTTAGTTGGGTTGAGGGCTTCCAGCCGGAGGCTGCGCTACACAGAGCCTCTTGCGTGTAGAAGTAGCGATCCTGGCTGCGTTTTCTATTTTGCCTGGTCGAGCAGTTTAGAATACGCGCCCTGCAGTCAACGTCAGCTTCCTTGAATGCTTTGCTGACTAGAAGGGGAATCTCTTCAAACAGTTCCGGTTTGCTGTATTGGTGAATGAATTGGGTGATTTTGCTTTCTGTACTGGCTTGTGACATGCAGCCTCCGATTGGCTATGGTTCCTTAATCGGATTATATGCCTTAAATTCTTCTTTTTGAAGTGGTGGGAGTGAGTGATCTGTGAAGCACAGCCCCAAACCTACACTTTTAGTCAAAAAAATGAACATGCAACATCAACACTGGCTAGCTTTACCGGCTTGAATGCTGTCACCGTCCCGGTGGTTCGTCGTTAGGCCGTGCAATCCCGGTCATCATTTGTCTGGCCAGGGGAGCCAGCAGGTTTTGTTTCTGCTTCAGGGCTTCGTGTAGCTGACACTGAAGGGCATTTTTCAACATTTTCAGGCGTTCGACAGAGTTGGTTACTGGGGTAGGTTGGTGCATGGTACAACTCCATTGGTGTAAGTGATGCTCAAGTGTTGATAGCTGCGAACGGGTCTGGGGGAGCTACTCCATGCTGACCAGGTAGTAGAACAGCGTTAATGTTACTGGCTTCTTTATGACCGATAGGAAGTCGTCAGAGTACGTGCAACAGCGGTGTATGCTAAAATGCATACTATTTCAGGACTGAATATGCCCTCCGAAGTTTGTCCTCTTTGTTTTAGCGATCAAGTCAAAAAATGGCATACAGAAACCCGTAATCCGTTAGCAGGTCGTGAATACTGGCTTTGTGCTTCTTGTGATCTGGTCTATGTGCCCAGTGGGTTTCATTTGTCCCCCGAGCAGGAAAAAGCCGTTTACCAGCAGCATGATAACCGCCCGGATGATGCGGGTTATCGACGTTTCCTGAACCGCCTTTTGGAACCTTTGCTGCCTTTTCTGGACACCATCAAAAAGCGTGAAGGGCGAATGCCCGAAGGTCTGGATTTTGGTTCCGGGCCAGGGCCGACCCTTTCTCTGATGTTCCGTGAAGCCGGTTATGACTGCGTTGATTACGATCCCTACTTTGCGTTCCATCCCGAGCGGCTGAAGCGGCAATATGATTTTCTGGTAACGACGGAGGTTTTTGAGCATCTGGCTCAGCCTGCAGAGGTGATGGATCAACTGCTGGCTTGCCTGAAACCGGGTGGCTATCTGGGCATCATGACGCAAAGGCCACGTAATCTGGAAGCTTTCAAGCGTTGGCACTATTTAATGGATCCGACCCATATTACCTTTTACAGTGAAGCCTGTTTTGACTGGCTGGCTGATTACTGGAAATTACAAAAGATTCACGTCGGGCAAGCTACCATCATCTTATGTAAGTAATCTTGTCTGTAAGGAGTATCTTCTGTATGATTTCTCGCTGCAATTCCCAGCCATCGGCCTAAGTGCATGTTTTCTTTTCGGGTTTTTGCCCCTTTCCTTTTTCTAGCGGGTGCTTCCGTTCTTGCCCTGGTGTTTGGCCTGGTGCTTTTGGGTCATAACAGCGATCAGCGCGCCCATGAAAATCTCGAACAACAGTTGCAGTTTGCTCTGCAGGATCATCAGCGCCACCTGAATAAGTTGTCTGACCAGCTGGCGGTTCTCTTCATTCATCTGGATTCGGCCAGTTTTTCCCAACTTTTGCCTCATCAACTGGATGGGCAATGCCTGCTCCTGCAAGAACCCGAAAAAGCCCCCGAGTTTCTTTGTGAGCGCAATGAAAGCCTGCCAGCTAGCCTGCAAGAAAAACTGAGTAAACTGGACGCCAAGCAGGGCCAGGGCCTGCTGAAAGCAGACAAGCAAGTGTACCTTTACCAGTTGCGGTCTATCGATCATCGCAGCCTGGTTTTGCTGGAAAAACTAACGCCCGAACTTTTAGAACAATGGCAGAGGGTCTATCAACTGCCTGAGCTGACTCTGGATCTACAGGGCATAACCATCAGCGGCCAGGGCCTCTTTCCTCTGCAGTCTCAAGCCGGGCAACCTTTGGCCTATCTGCGTTACCCCTTACCCAGGCCGGGTCAGGAACTGGTGCGATCCTCCTTGCTCCCTGCTTTGCTGGTTCTGTTGTTTTTATTGAATCTGGGCCTGTTTGCGGCTTATCAGCTTTCCAAGCTGGTGCGGGGGCGGGAACGCAGCGAGCGTCGGCTTCGTCAGGTCATAGATCTGGTGCCCCAGATGATTTATGCCCGGGATCGGGAAGGGCGGTTCGTTCTGGTCAACAAGGCCACGGCCAGCTTTTTTCATGCCCGGCCCCAGGATTTACTGGGCAATAATCTGGCGGAAATCACGGGTGATAACCAGGCCTTTGAACAGCAGCTTAGCCAGGAAAGGGCATTGCTGGCCAGTGGCGACAGCCTCTATATGCGCGAAGAGACCATTCCTGGAATGGGGCAGGAGCCTGCCAGAACCTGGGAAACCAGCAAGTTGCAGTTCAGTGATACGGGGGGAAAGCCTGCAATTCTGAGTGTTTCCCAGGACGTCAGCACCCAGAGAGAGCAGCAACAACAACTGCATCTTTTGTCCAGCGCCCTGGAATACAGCGGCAGCGCGGTACTCATCTGCGATGCCCAGAATCTTATTCACTACTCCAACACACGGCTCTGCGAACTCCTGGGTCGCCAGCAGGAAGAACTGAAGAACCAGAAGCTTGAAGAGCTTCTGCGCGCGAGTGTCAGCCGGGAACAGCGGCTGAGGCTGCTGAGAGGCATGCGCGAATCCGGGTATTGGCGGGGTGAGTTGCAATTTCAGGTCAGTGCCCAGCAGCATTACTGGATGCTGGTTTCCATATCACCGGTGCATTTTCAACATCAGCAGGAAGCTTTTTTTGTTCTGGTGGCCGAAGACATTACGGCACTCAAGCAGACCCACCAAAAAATGGAGCAGCTGGCACTTTACGATACCCTGACCGGGCTGGAAAACCGTCGCCTCTTCAAGCAGCGGCTGCATAAAGCCATCAAACTGGCCCGGCGCCAGAATACTATTTCAGCCCTTTTGTATCTGGATCTGGATCACTTCAAACGCATCAACGATACCCTGGGGCATGATGCCGGTGACCAGCTACTGATTACTGTGGCCGAGCGCTTGCGCACCTGTGTGCGGGATTCGGATAGCATTGCCCGCCTGGGGGGGGATGAGTTCACTCTATTACTGCAGGATTTGCAGCATACTGAAGCGGCTGCGGCCGTGGCCCGCAAGATTATTGAAAAACTCAGCCAGCCGATTGAGCTGGAAAAAAACAGTGTCATAGTAACCACCTCGGTGGGGATTGCCCTGGCCCCCACAGACAGCGCCAACCCAACGGAGCTGCTGAAAAATGCTGATCTGGCCATGTACCAGGCGAAAACCCGGGGCCGCAACAATTATCAGTTCTTCAGCCAGGAAATGAACGAGCATGCCTCGCGTCTGTTGGAGGTGGAAACCGAATTACGCACGGCTCTGGCGGAACAGAGTTTTGAAGTCTACTACCAACCCCAGGTCAATTTGCCGCTGAATAGTGTGGTGGGTTTTGAGGCCCTGGTGCGTTGGCATCATCCTGAACGCGGTATCATCTCCCCGGCAGAATTCATTCCCATTGCCGAAGAAACCGGTCTGATTATTGAGCTGGGCCACCAGGTTCTTGAACAGGCCTGTCGTGATCTGGTGTGGCTCAACCAACGCCTCAGTCAGCGTTGTTATGTGGCTGTGAATCTTTCTCCCCGCCAGTTGAAAGACAAAGGCCTGCCTGAGCAGCTGGATGCCTTGCTCAGCCGCTATAACCTGCCACCGCAATATCTGGAGCTGGAAATCACTGAGAGCACCCTGATGGATCAGATGGATCTGAGCTTGCCGATTCTGCACAAGATAGAGGAGCTGGGTATCAGCCTGTCGATTGATGATTTTGGTACGGGTTATTCTTCCCTGAGTTACCTGAAGCAGTTACCCGTGCATTCCCTGAAAATCGATCGCTCCTTTGTAAAAGATATTCCCGGTGACAAGGATGATATGGCGATTATTTCCGCCATCAGTGCCATGGCCGGTAAACTGAACCTGGAAGTGGTTGCCGAAGGGGTGGAAGAGCGCAAGCAACTGGCTTTTCTGAAGGAATCCGGCTGCCACCTGGTTCAGGGTTATTACTTCAGCCCACCGGTGCCCAGAAGCCAGGTGCTCGCGGCTTGCGAAGAGATTGCCGAGAAACTTAAATTCTGATTTTCATTTTGAACCATCCTTGCTCATCAGGTGGCCGTAGCGATCCGGACGGCGATCGCGGAAGACACCCCAGGAATGCCGGGCAAAGGCCAGCTCATCCAGGTCAAAAGTCTGCACCAGAACCCCTTCTTCCTGCCGGTCCAGTTCAGCGACCTTGGCACCGGTTCCATCGGTGATGAAGGAAGAGCCGTAGAAGGTGATCTGCCAGTCATCCTCTTCTTCTTTACCAACCCGATTGGAAACCACCACCGGGGTCAGATTGGCCGCAGCATGACCTTGCTGGGTGCGCTGCCAGTGATCCTTGCTGTCCAGCGTGGGATCATGGGGTTCGCTGCCAATCGCTGTGGGGAAGAAAATGATTTCCGCCCCCTGAAGCGCCAGGGCACGGGCTGTTTCCGGAAACCACTGATCCCAGCAGATGCCCAGACCGATGCGGGCATAACGGGTATTCCAGACCTGAAAGCCGGTATCACCCGGCGTGAAGTAAAATTTTTCACTGTAGCCAGGGCCATCAGGAATGTGGGTTTTACGATAGAGGTTGGGGTGCAGGCTGCCATCGGCATCAATCAGAACCACCGTGTTGAAGCGCACCTGACCGGCCAGCTCATAAAAGCAGATGGGCAGCACGACCTCCAGCTCGGCAGCCAGCTTCTGAAAATGCTGAACGGCCGGGTTGTCTTCCAGGCGTGTGGCCAGTTGCAGATACTCGTACTTCTGTTTCTGACAGAAGTAGGGGGTTTCAAACAGCTCTTGCAGCAGGATGATCTGGGCACCCTGGCTGGCTGCTTTGCGAACCAGCTGTTCGGCCCTGGCAATATTGGCAGAACGGTCTTTTGAACAGGCCATCTGGGTGGCTGCGACCCTGACTTGACGTAACATGATCAGTGCTTATCCAGTTTGATATAACGCAGACGGTTGGCATTACTGACGACTGTCACTGAGGACAAGGCCATGGCTGCTGCGGCATAGGCCGGACTCAACAGCCAGCCGGTCAGCGGGAAGAGCACACCGGCAGCCAGCGGAATACCCAGGGTGTTGTAGATGAAGGCACCAAACAGGTTCTGCCAGATATTACGGACCGTGGCACGGGAGATCAGCATGGCATCAGCAACACCGTGCAGAGAACCCCGCATCAGAGTCAGATCAGCGCTTTCTATGGCAATGTCGGTGCCTGTGCCTATGGCAAAGCCGACATGGGCCTGGGCCAGAGCCGGAGCATCATTGATGCCATCACCGACCATGCCGACTCTCAGGCCCTTGTCCTGCAGTTCCTTGACCTTGTTGGCTTTCTGGTCCGGTTTGACTTCCGCAAAGACTTCGTCAATGCCCACCTGACGGGCGACCGCCTGGGCTGTTCTCTGGCTGTCCCCGGTCAGCATGACCACCTGGACACCGGCCTGCTGCAGGCGCTGAATCGCTGCGGCTGAGTCTTCTTTGATGGGGTCGGCAATGCCGATTAAAGCCACCAGTTGGCCTTCAATGGCCAGATGAATACAGGTTTGTCCTTGATCAGCCATTTCCGAGGCCTGATTTTCCTGAGCCTCACTGATTTCAACTTCTTCCGATTCCAGCAGGGAGCGGTTTCCCACCAGCCAGGTTTGGTTGGCAATCCTGCCCTTGATGCCCTGGCCACTGAGGATTTCCGGGGTGTCCGTTTTGGGCAGAGTCAGTTTTTGTTCCTTGGCGGCAGCAACCACAGCAGCACCCAGAGGGTGTTCAGAGGCCTGTTCCAAAGCTGCCAGGTTGGCCAGCAATTCATCTTTGGACAGCTGGAAAGCCGAGTTCTCCTGAATCTTGAAGTCCACTAATCTGGGTTTGCCTTCCGTGATGGTGCCGGTTTTATCCAGAATCACTGCGTTCAAACGTGAAGCTTCCTGCAGGGCATCGCCTTTGCGAATTAACACGCCCTTGCTGGCAGCACGGCCCACACCCACCATGATGGACATGGGGGTCGCCAGTCCCAGAGCACAGGGGCAGGCAATCACCAGCACCGCCATGGCGGCCACCAGCATATAGGCCGACTGGGGTTCCGGGCCCACCAGCCACCAGACCAAAGCGGTGATCAGGGCGATAACAATAACAACAGGGACAAAAATGGAACTGATCTTGTCAACCAGACGCCCGATGGCAGGCTTGGAACCCTGGGCATCCCGTACCTGATGAATAATCTGGGCCAGGGCGGTTTCTTCACCGACCTTGCGCACCCGCATTTTGATACTGCCGGTTTGATTGACTGTACCGGCTGACAACCAGTCTTTTTTCTTTTTGCTCACCGGGTTGGGTTCACCGGTCAGCATGGATTCATCCACCTGGGTTTCACCGTCCGCCACGATGCCATCAACTGGAATTCGCTCACCGGGACGCACACGCAGAACATCACTGGGCTGGATGGAGGCCAGACGCATTTCCTTCTCTTCACCATCAGGGGTGACCAGCCAGGCCGTGTCCGGCTGCAGCTGCATAAGACGGCGTATGGCCTGGGAAGCTTGCCCACGGGCGCGGGTTTCCAGAGCCTGCCCCAGATTGACCAGACCGACAATGAAGACCGCGGCCTCATAGTAAACATGCCGACTTTCAGCTGGGACAATTTCCGGCCAGAGCACCATCAGGGTGGAGTAAACCCAGGCTGCCCCGGTACCCAGAGCAATCAGACTGTCCATATTGGCGCGGCGGTTTTTCAGGGCTGTCCAGGCGCCCGTATAAAAGTGGCCCCCAGCAAAAACCATGGTGGCCAGAGTCACCAGACCAATAATACCCCAGAGAACCCGTGCCTCTTCCAGCATGGGCAGGTGGCCGGTAAACATCAGTAGCATCTGCGGCACACCAACGGCCAGAGCGACCCAGGTTTTGATCCAGACCTTTTTCAGGGCTGCAGCTTCTTCGGCCTGACGCTCATCCTCACCGTAATCCGCGCCCATGGGTGTGGCCCCATAACCGGCTTCTTCAACAGCCTTGACCAGGGTTTTCTCATCCACCTCGCCTTTGACTTCGGCACTGCGATCTGGAAGATTGACCTTCACTTCATCAACACCGGAAACGCCCTGCAGGGCTTTTTCAACACTGCCGACACAAGCGCCGCAGGTCATCCCTCTCAGGGCAAGGCGAATAGGTTTGGACATGGAGTCTCCAGGCTAAATAAGGTTGGGAGTTGACTGCCGTGCAGGGTGTTGTTTGGTCAGGCTGTCTGCGACAGGAAGTCGCAGCCAGAGCTTACAGGGATGTATTCACGCGTCCTGACAAACACATACCCTGCAACAGGCAGTTAGAGAAGGATCACTGCAAGGCTTACTCTTCGGCTTCAAAGCCCAGGTTTTCAATCACTTCAATAGCTTCGTCCGGGCTGATGCTGCCGGTGATGGTGGCGGCTTCCTGGCTGACATCCACCTGATCAACACTCTCCTGACTCATCAGGGCTTCGGTTACTTTGTTGACGCAACCATTACAGGTCAGCCCCATGAGCTTTAGTTCTACAGTTGGCATTTTCACGCTCCATCATTCAAGGATTCATTAATACAAGGTGTTTTTAAGCTTCGGCACCGTGCAAGGCAACTCGCGCCTGCTGATCGTAAGGCAAGTTTAGCAGACTGGCTTTCAGGGTCAGTTCTGAATTAGCAAAAAATTGATCATTTTCTTCTAATGCTTTCTGGTTGATCACAGCCAGGGCCTCAAGTTCACCGCGTCTGTCGGATGCCGTCTGGATGATTTCACCCTGCTGCTTGCCTGCACTGTCATAAACAGCGGCGGGAAGTTGCAGTTTGTCAGTGTTCAGGTGAACCCGATGCAGGCGTTTTTTGACCTGACCACGAAACTGGGCACGCGCCACCACTTCCTGGCCGATGTAACAGCCTTTTTTGAAACTGACTGCGCCCAGTGCCTGATAGTTCAGCATCTGTGGCAGATACTGGTCAGCCAGATCGGCATTCACCTGGGCACGGCCGACCTGAATATCCAGCATGCGCCAGCAATCCAGGGGAACAGCCGCGGTCAGGCTCTTGATTTTATCCAGGGTGGCGGCAAAGTCTTCGTGATCCCGCTGCAAAAGCACTAGTCCTCGGGCCAGAGGGCCAGGCAGATGCAGAACCAGACCTTTCTCAGTCACGGCCTGGCGGTAATTGCTTTTAGGCCAGGCTCCCAGCAGGCTGGCAACCAGAGCAGGGGTTTCTTTACCTGAAAGACCCAGCAGTTGGTACTGGTCTGTTGTTTCCAGCAGTCGGGTTTTGAAAAAGGGTTCATATTTTTTCAGATGGCTTTGCACGGCTTCCAGGTTATCGGCTGGAAGGATCAGGGCCAGGTGGTTTTCAGCAAAAGCCACCACTTCAAAACTGCTGATGACCCGGCCTTTCAGGCTGCACAGCAAGCCCGGCAGGGCCTGTTCAGGCGTGACCAGATTCATATCAGCCGTGATCTGGCCCTGAAGGAGTTTGTCAGGCTGACCCCCCTGAAGCTCGAGAATGGCCAGGTCATCAAGGTGCGCACAAAATACTTGGGACATGAGGAAAACCTTTTGCTTTATTGCATTGCAATAATGTGATTGATATGGGTCAGTATTGCAACCAAAACAGCTGTGCCTGAGTTTTGTTTTGTCATCATGAGATGGGGACTAATCACTTGATTACAAGGGACTTCAAGTGATTCCGTTTCTCTGAAGCCAGGAAATATGCGGTTTTATGCCCTGTCTGTTTGCTTGCTGGTGATGTATAGATAAGGTTTTGCTAATTCAATCAACGGGAGCCTGATGATGAAAGCAAGCCTGCTGCGTCGCCTTCTTTATGCCTTTCTGGCCTTTGGTATTTTGATGGGGCTGATTTTTCCTTTGTACGCCCAGTTTTTTGTGGACTGGAAGCCGGGGCTGAAGGTCTGGTTTCAACTGGGTTGTATCCTGGCCGGTCTGTCGATTGGCCTGTTCAATTACTGGCTGGTGCATCGGTTGCTGTTCAGCAAGATGCGCCAGATTGCCGAAGTGGCCCAGGCCGTGAGCCAGCATGATATTTCCCGTGAATGCTCATTGGTCAGCAAGGATTTGTTGGGTGAAATTATTGACAGTGTCAATCGCATGGTGCGCAATCTCCGGGAGTTGCTGGGCGAGCTGCAGGGCAGTTCGGATTCCCTGTCCGAAGCTGTTTCCAGCATGGCCGACAAGGGCCGCAGAACCCATCAGCGGGTTGCGGAACAGCAAAAAGGCAGTCAGACCGCACGCAGCGCACTGGATAATCTGGGGGAACAGATGCAACAGGCGCTCAGCGAGTATCAACAAGTCATGCAGTCAGCGGGTGAGGCTGACCGTCAGGCCCAGGAAGGTTACACCACGATTCAGAAAACCCTGCAGGGGTTGACGGGCCTGGCTGAAGAAATGGAGCAGGCCGGAGAAGCGGTTTTTCACCTGGAAAGTCAGACCGAAGAAATCGGTCAGGTTCTGGAGGTGGTAGGTGGGATTGCCGAGCAAACCAACCTGCTGGCCCTGAATGCCGCAATCGAAGCCGCCAGGGCCGGAGAGTCCGGGCGTGGTTTTGCCGTGGTGGCGGATGAAGTACGGCAACTGGCCACCCGTACCCAGGAGGCCACGGGGAATATTCGTGAGCAGATCACCGGCTTGCAAAGAGATGCCGGACAGGCGGCCGAGCGCATGAACTCGGGTCAGCGGTTGGCCAGGGATGGCGTAGCGGCTGCCGGTGATGCCAGCAAGGCTTTGGAGACCATTATTAGCACCGTTGCAGCGCTTTCATCGGCTGCACAACTTCTGGTTGAAGTGAGTGAGCACCAGAAAACATCGCTGGAGCAGTTGGATCACCAGGTGGAGCGCATGACCCGGGATGCAACAATCAGTGCGGATGAAGCCAGACAACTGGAGGTTTCCGGTGAATCCCTCCAGGCTCTTTCGGATCGTCTGCAAGGTCTGGTAACGGATTTTCGTTGCTAAGGGTGTTGGCGGCGCTTCTTGACGAATAAAAAAACCCACCACTGCCGAGGCAGGGCGGGTTTCTTCAAGGGTGGACCCGGATGAGTCTGCCCTTTATCAGGCCAATCAGGCTTCCTGGGCGACAGGAATCACTGAAGAAGCAGCTTTCTGATACTCTTCGATCTGATCGAAGTTCAGGTAGCGATAGACTTCACTGGCCATGGTGTTGATTTTGGATGCTTTTTCCAGGTATTCCTCTGGAGTTGGCAGTTTGCCCATGATGGAGGCAATTGCAGCCAGCTCAGCAGAAGCCAGGAAGACATCCGCACCATCACCCAGACGGTTGGGGAAGTTACGTGTGGACGTGGAAACCGCCGTGGACTTGGGTGCAATGCGTGCCTGGTTACCCATGCACAGAGAGCAGCCCGGCATTTCCATGCGCGCACCGGCTTTGCCGTAGATGCCGTAGTAGCCTTCTTCGGTCAGCTGGTACTGGTCCATCTTGGTGGGTGGTGACAACCACAGACGGGTAGGCAGTTCACCCTTGTACTGATCCAGCAGTTTACCGGCAGCGCGGAAGTGACCGATGTTGGTCATGCAGGAGCCGATGAAGACTTCATCGATCTTGCGACCGGCCACGTCAGACAACAGGCGGGCATCATCAGGATCGTTGGGGGCACAAAGAACAGGTTCCTTGATGTTGTTCAGATCCACTTCGATCACGGCTGCGTATTCAGCATCTTTATCGGCACGCATCAGTGAGGGGTTAGCCAGCCAGTCTTCCATTGCCTTGGCGCGACGCTCCAGAGTGCGAGGATCGCCGTAACCGTTGCTGATCATCCAGCGCAGCAGGGTGATGTTGGACTTGAGGTATTCAGCCACTGAATCTTCGGACAGGGTGATGGTGCAACCCGCCGCAGAGCGCTCGGCAGAAGCATCGGACAGCTCGAATGCCTGTTCGGCAGTCAGGTGTTCCAGACCTTCAATTTCCAGTACGCGACCAGAGAAGATGTTCTTCTTGCCTTTCTTCTCAACAGTCAGGTGACCGTCCTGAATCGCCTGGTAAGGAATGGCGTGAACCAGATCGCGCAGAGTGATACCGGGCTGCATTTCACCCTTGAAGCGAACCAGTACGGACTCAGGCATGTCCAGAGGCATAACGCCTGTGGCCGCAGCAAAAGCCACCAGACCGGAACCGGCAGGGAAAGAGATACCCAGCGGGAAACGGGTGTGGGAATCACCACCGGTGCCGACAGTATCAGGCAGCAGCATGCGGTTCAGCCAGGAGTGGATGATACCGTCACCAGGGCGCAGGGAAACACCGCCACGGTTCATGATGAAGTCAGGCAGGGTGTGGTGGGTGTTGACATCCACAGGCTTAGGGTAAGCAGCGGTGTGGCAGAAAGACTGCATCACCAGATCCGCCTGGAAGCCCAGACAAGCCAGGTCTTTCAGTTCATCACGGGTCATGGGACCTGTGGTGTCCTGAGAGCCGACTGTGGCCATCTTGGGTTCGCAGTAAGTGCCGGGGCGAACACCTTCCATACCACAGGCTTTACCCACCATCTTCTGCGCCAGAGTGTAGCCTTTGCCGGTATCGACAGGCTGTTCAGGCTTCTTGAACAGATCAGAAGGACCCATGCCCAGTTCAGCGCGGGCTTTTTCAGTCAGACCACGACCGATGATCAGGGGAATACGGCCGCCAGCACGCACTTCATCCAGCAGAATCTGGGTTTTCAGTTCAAAAGTGGAAACCACTTCATCTGTGCCGTGTTTACAGACCTTGCCTTCGTAGGGGTAGACGTCAATCAGGTCGCCCATGTTGAGGTTGTCCACATCCATTTCGACGGGCAGAGCACCGGCATCTTCCATGGTGTTGTAGAAGATCGGAGCAATTTTGGAACCGAAGCAGAAGCCGCCAGCGCGCTTGTTGGGCACGTTGGGAATGTCGTCACCAAAGAACCAGAGCACCGAGTTGGTGGCTGATTTACGTGAAGAACCGGTACCCACAACGTCACCGACATAGGCAACGGGGAAGCCTTTGGACTTCACTTCTTCAATTTGCTTCAGAGGACCGGTGACACCGGGTTCTTCAGGCTTGATGCCATCACGTTCCATTTTCAGCATGGCGTTGGCATGCAGAGGAATGTCAGGGCGTGACCAGGCATCAGGAGCCGGTGACAGGTCATCGGTGTTGGTCTCGCCGGGTACTTTGAACACGGCCAGAGAGATTTTTTCCGCCAGAGCAGGCTTGTTGGTGAACCATTCGGCTTCCGCCCAGGACTTCATCACAGCCTTGGCGTTTTCGTTGCCTTCTTTGGCTTTATCGGCAACATCGTGGAAGGCATCAAACATCAGCAGGGTGTGCTTGAGTTCTTCACCGGCCAGAGCACCCAGTTGGTCGTCTTCCAGCAGTTCCACCAGGGTGGCAATGTTGTAGCCGCCCTGCATGGTGCCGAGCAGTTGTACGGCTTTCTCAGTGGAAATCAGTGGAGAGGAGGCTTCGCCTTTGGCGACAGCGGATAAAAAGCCAGCCTTGACGTAAGCGGCTTCATCAACACCAGCAGGAACGCGGTTGCTGATCAGGTCGACCAGAAACTCTTCTTCGCCTGCAGGCGGGTTTTTCAGCAGATCAACCAAAGCAGCGGTTTGTTCTGCATCCAGTGGCTTGGGTGGAACGCCTTCTTGCGCGCGTTCTTCGACATGTTTGCGGTAAGCTTCTAGCACGGTTTTATACCCTCATCTGTTAGCGCTTCGATCAACAGCGAAAAAAATCTTTCTGTGAACGTCCTGTTTTATGGAATCAAAGCAACCGATGGATTCATCGATCCTTTTATAAGGCGGTGGCATTGTAGAGTAAAGTGTCAACAAAGTTAAGTTGGGCAAAAGTTGTAGACACTTTGACTGCACCGCTACAAAAACAGCCGGGTCAAGTGGTTGAAGAGAGCTGCAGGGCTGAGGTTCCGGGCTTTGGCGGTTCTTTGCAGACCATAGGCTTCCAGGTTTCTGATACGCTCACTCCCGGCTCTGAGCAGATCCATGACCCAGGCTTCAGGTGGAGCCTCAGGGTGGTGGCGAATGGCGAAGCGCTGCAACTGGCTTTGCAGTAACACAGGATCTTTTACTACAAGATAGTCGCCCACCAGTCGTTCAGCCTGCTGCCACAGGCGTTGCCAGACAGCTTCCTGCTCTTCGGGCGTCATCAGGTTCCAGGTATCCACTTCTTTGGAGGTTCTTTTGCAGCCCCGGCAGATGGGATCACCAAAAGTCGTGGAGCAAAAGCCGACACAGGGGGTTTTCATAAAGGCATTTTACCGTTAACTGGCTTATAATGCCTACCAACTTTTTTCGATTTCCAACCGGAGGCTGCCTGGCGCTCTTAGCTTATGAGTAATCAAGTTTCTGTTCTTTTTGTTTGTCTGGGAAATATCTGCCGTTCACCCACTGCCGATGGCATTTTTCGTTATCTGGTTGAAGAAGCGGGTTTGAGTGACAAAATCCGCATTGATTCTGCCGGTACTGGCGACTGGCATGTGGGCAAGGCCCCGGATGAACGAATGCAGGCCGCTGCCCTTGCGCGTGGCTATGATTTATCAGGACTCACAGCGCGACAGATTCAGCCTGAAGACCTGGATACTTTTGATTATGTACTGGTGATGGATAAGCAGAATCAGGCCGATGTTGAGGATCTGGTTTCAGAACTGGAGCAGATGGATAAAATCAGGCTTTTGCTGAGCTTCAATCCTTCTGCCATCACCGAGGTGCCCGATCCCTATTATGGCGGTGAAAGTGGCTTCCAACAGGTGATTGATCTGGTGGAAAGTGCCTGCAAACGCCTCTTGGTGCAGTTGCGGAAAAGCCATGATCTCTAAGCAAGAGTGGGCGGATCTCACTCCTCTCAACTCGCTGAATCTGCCTGCCAGGGCACGCTGGCTGGTCAAAACCAGTGGCCGGAAAGCCTTTCTGGAAGCCCTGGATTTTGCCGCAACTCAGAACTTACCGGTTTTTCCCCTGGGTGGGGGCAGCAATCTGGTACTGGCCAGGGATCTGGAAGGCATGGTTTTGCAGCAATTACCTGAACCTCTGGATTGGTCGGGTGCTGCGAATCAAACCGTCACTTTGCGGGTGCCTGCGGGTTACAACTGGCATCAGCTGGTATTGGAAACCACCTCGCGGGGCCTTTTTGGTCTGGAAAATCTGGCCTTGATTCCCGGCCAGGCCGGTGCCGCCCCCATTCAGAACATCGGCGCTTACGGGGCCGAAGTCAGTGATTGCCTGGAAACTGTGGAAGGTTACTGGCTGGAACCCGGCAAAGAGCCCCGGGCAGATACTTTGGCTGCAAAAGACTGTGAACTGGCTTATCGCAACAGTCGTTTCAAACAGGACTGGAAAGGTCGTTTTATCATCACTGCCCTGCAACTGCGTTTGCAAAAAAATGCCCAGCCACGTCTAGGGTATGCCGATCTTGCCGAGCGGGTCGCCAGCAAACAGGAGCTGCGCAACCGTCAGCAACAGGCCTGCATTCCTCTGGCCCGAGTCATTGCTGATACGGTCACCGATATCCGCCGCGAAAAACTGCCCGATCCGGCGCGTTTGCCCAATGCAGGCAGCTTCTTCAAAAACCCCCTGGTCACAAAACAGAAGGCGGAGGAGCTTAAGCAAAGGTGGCCTGACTTGCCGGTTTATGCCACTGAAGATGGAGTCAAACTGGCGGCCGGTTGGATGATTGATCAGTGCGGCTTCAAAGGCTACCAGAAAGGCCGCTTTGCAGTGCATGAGCGTCAGGCTTTGGTTCTGGTGCATCAGGGTGGGGGGCAGGTTACGGAATTGTTGGCTTTGGCCGAGGAAATCAAGGCCAGTGTTGAGCAGCGTTTTGGTGTGGAGCTGGAACAGGAACCGGAGTTGATTGCCTGAGCGGCACTTATTCTCCCATCAGCAGGGGCTGGTGTGCTTCCGCCAGACGCTTGAGCTCCTGCCAGACGGCTTCCACCCGAGCCAGACGTTTGCGTTCAGGTTGCGCCGCCAGCCAGAAGCTGCGGGTCAGGCAGATTTCCTCTTCCAGAACCGGTTTTAGCTGCGGTGCTTCTGCTGCCAGAAAACAGGGTAGAATAGCAAGTCCGAGCCCCGAGCGTGCCTGGATATATTGGGCCACCACGCTGGTGCTGCGAAAGGCCGGTTGGGCATCGGGAAGCAGACGCTCCATATAATTGAGCTGATCACTGAACATCAGATCATCCACATAACCAATCAGGCGCTGGTGGTTGAGGTCTTCCACTCTCTCCAACGCTGGTGCCTGCTGCAAATACTCCTGGGTGGCATAAAGCTTCAAGCGATAATCACACAGCTTGGTCACCACCAGGCTGGTATGCCGGGGCCTTTCAATGGTCACTGCCATATCGGCTTCGTGTCGGGTTAATTTGACGAAACGGGGCATGGGCAGTAATTCAACGACCAGGCGGGGATTGTTTTTACAAAAGTCGGCCAGTCTGGGGGTGATGAAAAAGCTGCCGAAACCCTCGGTGGAGCCGATGCGCACTGAACCGATCTGCTCTTCCCCCAACCCTTGCAGAATTTCCCCGGCGGTCAGGGCCTGCTGCTCCATCTGACGCGCTGTAGCCAGCAGCAGGCGACCCTGATCCGTCAGCTGGTGGCCATCCTGGCCTCTTTCAAAAAGCTGCACTTCCAGCGAGGTTTCCAGTCGATGCAAACGTCGGGAAACCGTGGAAGCATTCACCCTCAAGCGCTGGGCAGCCTCGCTGAGTCGTTCGGTGCGAGCGACTTCCAGAAAAATACGGATATCATCCCAGTCCATGAATTATTGCCTTGATAAAATAAAGTGTGATCTTCTTGGCAGTTTTTTATACTTGTCTTGACACTCCGGGGCCACCCAGCAAGAATCACATGAATACTACGGGTTTTTGGGTTGAAACTTAAGGAAATATTAGCGTGAAAAGAATTCTGGTCTCATCACTTGCTGCAGGTTTGTTGCTGTCTCCCATGATCGGAAGTTCTTCAAGTCTCCAGGAGTTTCAACAGCAGCGTCAGCAGGATATGCAGCAGTTCAACCAGGATTTTGAAGAGGCTTTTCAGGCTTACCGGGATGCTTTTGACGAAGCTTTTGAAGCCTATCAGGAAGAATTGCGCGCTCACTGGTCGCAACCTCTGATCACGGACAACCGTACCTGGGTGGAATACTCTGAAGATCAGACCAGCCGCAGTGTCGTGGATTATGAGGCCAATGAAATCCGTATAGAGGTGGATACGGAAAAGACCGGTGGACGTACGGATGCGGCCGTGGAAATGCTGGTGGATGTCATCAACCGCCCTGTAGAAGAAGCCGTGGAAAGGGATGAAGTGACCCAACGTGCGGTGGAAAAAGCAGGCTTGCCCAGCCCGTCTTTAGGTGACCAAGGTCGTAAGCGAGTGCTCAGTGAGGTTCGTCCCGAACATGCCGAAGCCATGATGAACAAGGCTCAGGTATCCCAGCGCCAGGAGCCTGCTGCGGATGGCGGCCAACGTGAGGTCACGGTGCTTACGGTGCCTCTGCCACCTTCCCGAACCACAGACAAAGCAAAAGAATATCTGCCACAGGTTCGCAATTATGCCCAGAAACACCAGGTTGAACCTGCCTTGATGCTGGCGATCATGCACAGCGAAAGCAGCTTTAATCCCATGGCACGCTCCCATATTCCTGCTTTTGGCCTGATGCAAATTGTTCCCTCTTCTGCAGGCAAGGATGTCGCCCAGGAGCTTTACGGGGAAATCAGGGTGTTCAGCCCTTCCTATCTGTACAATCCGGAAAACAATATTCAGGCTGGGGCGGTTTATCTGAATATTCTCAATAGCCGCTATCTGCGCCAGATTGAAAACTCCGAGAGTCGCATGTATGCCGTTATCTCTGCCTATAACACCGGAGCAGGGAATGTAGCACGAACTTTTACCGGCAACTCGACAAGTCCGGCAAAGGCAGCAGGTATTATCAATACTATGCAGCCTCGCGAAGTCTATGAGCAGTTGCGTGCTCAGCTTCCTTACGAAGAAACACGCAAATACCTGGATCATGTGGCCAGGCGTACGGCTGCTTATCGTGAATTTGATTAAGCGGGTTTTTCAAAACAAGCACTCCCTCGTCAAAAGACGAGATCATTCAAAAAAGGAAGACTAAGAACCATGAAAAAAAATATCTTTGCAGTCTCTGCTATTGCCGTTTCCATTGCCCTGGTGGGTTGTGCTGGCACACCTGAACAGCAACCCGAGGAGTCCTCAATTCCCAGCTGGATCTTTACTCCTGAAGTTCAGGATGGTCTGGCAGCAACCAGTTGTGTGCCGGCTTCCGGGCGCATCAACTCGGACAGCAGTCGTGCCGACCTGGCCGCTCGTCAGCAACTGGCGACCACCATGGGCGCTCAGGTGCAGTCACTAACTGAAAACTATCAGCGTACCATCGACACCGAAGAAGACGGTCTGTCCACCGGGGGCAACTTTGAAGAAGTGACCCGTCAGATCGTTGATCAGGAAATGGTTGGCAGCCGTCGTGTACGCGCCGAATACGTGACCATTGAAGGTCAGCGTCAGTTCTGTTCCATGGTGGCTGTTGGCCAGGAAAGCGTGACCCAAATGCTGCAATCCGTTGCTGAAGCCGCCGGTGCAGAAGAAGAGGCCTTCACAACCGCAGAAATGCGTGAACAGTTCATGAGCCAGAAAGCCTTGAATCGCCTGAATGAAGCAACAGAATAAATCAGCTGGCAGAATTGCAGCAGGAAGGGGCCGCAAGGCCCCTTTTTTTGTGGACTTTTTAGCCCTTGCAAATATGCAAGAGTGCTTTGCACTCAAGTTGCTTGTCAGGCATTCTTGCTGGGGTCTAAGATGCAAGCACGGTTACTTAAACCTATAACCACAAAAACAATCAGCAAAAAGAGGTAAGCCATGTCTGTGCGCGAAATCCCCATGATCATTGGTGGCGAGAAGGTCACTTCCCAATCAACTGACTGGCGTGAAGTTTTAAATCCCGCCACCCAGGAAGTGGTGGCCAAGGTTCCTTTCTGTACCCTGGATGAAGTCGATGCCGCCATCAACAATGCCAATGAAGCCTACAAGAGCTGGCGCAACACCTCTCTGGCAGCGCGCATGCGCATCATGCTCAAGTTCCAGCAATTGCTGCGCGAGAATGCCAAAGACCTGGCTGCCCTGATTACCGAAGAGCATGGTAAAACCCTGCCGGATGCCGAAGGTGAAGTGGGTCGTGGCCTGGAAGTGGTTGAACATGCCTGCTCCATCCCCACTCTGCAACTCAGTGAAATGGCGGAAAATGTTGCAACCGGCGTCAATGTTTATACCCTGAAACAGCCTCTAGGCGTGGGTGCCGGTATCACTGCTTTCAACTTTCCGGTCATGCTGCCCTGCTTTATGTTTCCCATTGCCATTGCCACGGGTAATACCTTTGTTCTCAAGCCTTCCGAGCAGGACCCTACGTCCACTCTGCGTCTGGTTGAGCTGGCTCATGAAGCCGGTCTGCCACCCGGTGTTTTGAATGTGGTGCACGGTGGCCCGGAAGTGGCAACCCGTCTTTGCCAACATGAGCACATCAAGGCGGTTTCCTTTATCGGTTCCAGCAATGTCGGTGAGCAGATCTACGAACATGCCAGCAAAGCCGGTAAGCGGGCCCAGTGCATGATGGGTGCCAAGAACCACTGTGTGATTCTGCCTGATTCCAACAAGAACCAGGCGATTGATGCCCTGCTGGGGTCGGCTTTTGGTGCCGCCGGTCAGCGTTGCATGGCTAACCCGGTTGTGGTTCTGGTGGGTGAAGCACGCCAGTGGGCCGATGAAATTGTGGAGCGTTCCAAAAAAATGGTGGTGGGACCAGGAACCAATGTTAAAGCGGATATCTGCCCTGTGGTTTCCAGTTCCGCCAGAGACCGTATTATTCGCATGATTGACTCGGGTGTGGAACAGGGTGCAACCCTGGCACTGGATGGTCGTGAATGTGTGGTTGAAGGCTACGAAAAAGGCAACTTCGTGGGAGCCACCGTCTTTACCGGTGTGACCAAGGATATGGATATCTACAAGGAAGAGATTTTCGGACCGGTGCTTTGTGTGGTGGAAGCGGAAACCCTGGATGAAGCCATTGAATTTATCAATGCCAACCCGAATGGTAATGGCACCTCCATCTTTACTGCTTCCGGTTGGGCGGCGCATAAGTTCCAGAATGAAATTGATGTCGGCCAGGTGGGGATCAATATGCCGATTCCTGTGCCTGTGGCCTACTTCAGCTTTACCGGTTCACGCGGTTCGCGTCTGGGTCCTCTGGGTCCCAATGGCAAGGAAGCGGTCAAGTTCTGGACTCACAGCAAAACAGTCACTGAGCGCTGGTATGAGCCGGACAGTATTTCTGCCGGGGTCAATACCACCATTTCCATGAAGTAAACTGAAAAGCTCTCTGCTCTTGGCCCCGCAAATGCGGGGCTTTTTTTTATCCAAAAACCCGTTATGATCATCCAAAGCCTTAACAGTGACTTTCCCAGTCAAGGTGTCTCATGAACCTGAAGCCTATTCTTGCCTCACTCGTTCCCGGCGAAAAACCTCCGCAGTGGGGTGAATTTCAAACCGGGTGGGGCAATGCTGTTTTTCTGGTGACTCCCCGGGGTTTGGCTGCCCTACAGCCGGTGATGAGCGATGAGGCCTTTCAGCAATTGCTGGAGGAGCACTTCAAGCCTGCCGGTATACAACAGCTGACTCCAGGTCAACGCACCCTCTGGTCACAGAAGATCAGCGAAGCCTTGGTGAATCCTGAGCTGATCCGGGCTCTGCCGCTGGATTTGCAGGGTAGTGCTTTCCAGAAGATGGTCTGGGAACAGTTATTACAGATCCCCAGTGGTCGGACACTCAGTTACAGTGAGCTTGCAAAGCATGTGGGCCGTCCCCGTGCAGTCCGGGCTGTTGCCTCGGCTTGTGGTGCCAATCCGGTGCCCCTGTTGATTCCCTGTCACCGGGTTCTGCGCAAAAGTGGTCAACTGGGCGGCTATGCTCTGGGGCTGGATCTCAAACGCAGACTGCTGCACAAAGAAGGAGCGCTATGAGCAAAACCCCCGTACACCTGATTACCGGTTTTTTGGGTGTGGGTAAAACCACAGCCATCAATCACTTGCTGGCCCACAAGCCGGAAGGTGAGCGTTGGGCGCTGGTGGTCAATGAATTCGGGCAAATTGGCGTCGATGGCAGTCTGCTGGAAACCGGAGATGATATTCGCGTCAAAGAGATTCCCGGCGGCTGTATTTGTTGTGCTCTGGGCTTAACGCTTTCGGTGACTCTGGTTAACCTGCTGCAGAAATACAAACCGGATCGGCTATTGATTGAACCCACTGGCCTGGGGCATCCGGCCGGTATTATTGATGTCTTGACCGGCGAGCAGTTTGCCGAGTTTGTCGAGCTGCATCCCTTGATTACCCTGGTAGACCCACGGCAACTGGAAGATCCCCGTGTGCTGGCCAATGACACCTTCCAGGATCAAATTTCCCTGGCTGATGTTCTGGTCTTTAACAAAACGGATCTGGCCACCCCGGAGCAAACCCAGCGGGCTCTGGATCAGGCCAGTGGTTTTTTCCCTCCCAAACTGGCACTTTTGACCTGTGAGCAGGGCCAGCTGCCGCAATCCGTATTGCAGCCAGCAGAAACGCTGATTTATCAGGGGCAGTCAATCAAGCCCGGCCAGGAGCATCAGCTAGCCAGCAAACCCTCTTTGTTGAAACCTCAGCAGGGACTGGAGTTTCTGGCCTTGCCCGAACCCGGCAGGCCTGTTTGTAAAACAGGAGACGGGCAGGGGGCTCATTCAGTGGGCTGGATCTTTCATCGCGATACAGCCTTTGATGAAGACCGACTTTACCAGTGGGTGGATCAGCAAAAAGATGTTCTGCGCCTGAAAGGAGTCTTTCGGGTGGGCAGCAGGGAATGGCACAGCTTCAACAAGGTGGGCTCGGAGCTGGTGGTCCAGCCGGTGGCCTATCGACGCGACTCCCGGCTGGAAGTCATCAGCAGTCAGCCCGTGAAGGCCGCTGCTTTGGAGAAAGAGTTGCTGGCCCTGACTTACAAGCCTGAACCAGCAACCCTTTTTGATTGATCAGGCTTCAGCAGCAACAGCCAGACCATCAATTTCCCTGCTTGCAGCTGTCAGAGCCTCGGCACGCAGGCTGTCGCCCATGTTGAGGCCCTCGGCGCGAACGATGGTGACATCACTGATGCCGATAAAACCCAGGAGGGTTTTCAGGTAACTTTCCTGATGATCCATGCCGGTTGCAGGTCCTTCGCTGTAAACCCCGCCGCGAGCGGAGGCAATAATCGCCCGTTTGCCTTGCAGCAGACCCTCGGGGCCGTTTTCGGTGTAACGGAAGGTGCGACCCGCTTGAGCGATCCGGTCTACCCAGGCTTTCAATTGCGTGGGAATGCTGAAGTTGTAAAAGGGCGCGCCGATGACGAGTAGATCAGCAGCAAAAACCTCTGCCAGCAAGGTTTCTGTTACGGCCAGTTCACTGTGCTGGCGCTCGCTGCGCTGATCCTTTTCAGTATTCCCGGCCATAAGAATTTCAGCATCCAGATGGTTGATGGGCTGAGCAACCAGATCCCGATGCACCAGCTGGGCATCCGGGTATTGCTGCTGCAGTTGTTTGATGATGCGAGTGGAAAGCTGGCGGCTGACGGATTGTTCAGTAAACAGACCTGAATCCAGGTGTAGAATATTCATGGGTGAACCTCTTGCAATGAGTTAATGTTGACTAGAATACTCGGCTATTTGTCAGGCCACTAGTGGGTTAAAATGAAATTAACTGTTCCATATATGGAATAATAATGAAAGATATCACCAACCTTGTCTTGTTTGCCCAGGTCATAGAGCACGGCAGTTTCAGCCAGGCAGCCCGTATTCTGGGTATTCCCAAATCCACTCTTAGCCGCCGCATCACCGATCTGGAAAAAGCACAAGGTGTGCGTCTGTTGCAAAGAACCATGCGTAAGTTGGTGCTCACTGAAATTGGGCGGGAGTTTCTGGTGCATTGCCAGGCCGTGTTGAATGCCGCCGAGGCAGCGGAACAAGTCACCCAGTTTGTTCAGGAAAGGCCCCGAGGCCGTGTGCGCCTCAGTTGCCCCTATGCCATCAGCCAAAATATGCTGACGCAATTGATTCCGGCCTTCATGAAAGCCTATCCCGAGGTCAGGGTTGATCTGCTGGTGACCAACCAGCCCATTAACCTGCTGGATGCCCAGGTGGATCTGGCCCTGCGGGTGCGCGCGACTCTGGAGGACTCATCTCTTATTGTGCGACCCTTGACGCCCTCACTGCAGGGTTTGTTTGCTCACCCGGATTATGTGAGGGAGAAAGGCACACCTTCCCATCCTCATGACCTGGCGACCTGGACAACCCTGTCCATGCACTATTCCAGTGGTCGCTATGTCTATGACCTGACTTCTGCCGTCAGTGGGGAAAAGATCAGCTGGAATCACCAGCCACGCTTGATTTGTGATGATCTTTGGATGCTGCGTGAAGCGGCAGCTCAGCAACAGGGGGTTGCCGCCCTGCCGGTGGGACTCTGCCGTGAAGACTTGAGCAGCGGTCGGCTGGTACAGGTTTTACCCAACTGGCAGCTACCGGTCAGCCACCTGCACCTGGTTTACCCCAATCGCCAGGGCCTGGTACCTGCCGTACGGGTGTTGATTGATTGGCTGGTGGAACACCTGCCCAGTACCGCAACCTTTTAACCCCTGCGAGGTTTCTGATGCCGTTTGTAAAATCCTGGATTCTTGTTATCTCCGTGGTCTTGCTGCTGGGCTGTTCAGGTGCAGCCGATGAGGTGTCCTTGAGTTTTCTGGTTGAACATTCCACCGCCTATTCCGGTCGGAATCTTGTAGTGGAAGGGCAGGTCAGAGGCCTGGAGGAACCGGAACACTACTGGCTGGAAGACTCTGACATGAATCGTATTGGACTCAAGCCGGATCACAGGGCAAAAACTTATCTTGACCAGCAAGTCAGGGTGACCGGGCTTTTCCAGGCCTCTCCCGACAAAGGGCGCTGGCTCAGGATCAAGGCTCTGGAGCCCTTGCCCTAATCGCGTTTTATACCTGCTTCTGGTAAGGAATTCGTTGGCGATGGCTTGACAAGATCGTTCAGATGCACGACTCTTAGTAAAAGTTCAAACGACTGTATGAAAAGTTTGTTTGAAGTTTTCAATCAGTCTTTTCCTTACAACAAAAAGCTGGAGATCACACGATGATTTACCAAGGCAATGCCCTCAAGGTGCAAGCCCTCAGTGACGGAAATGCCGAACTGACCTTTGATTTACAAGGTGAGTCGGTCAACAAACTTAGTACCGCAGCCATACTGGAATTGGGTGAAGCTGTTGCCGCGATCCAGTCGCAAAAGGACATTAAGGGCCTGCTGCTCAGCAGTGCCAAGGAAGCCTTTATTGTTGGCGCTGATATTACAGAATTTCATGGTGTTTTCGGTGAAACCGAAGATTACCTGGTTGAAATGAACCAAAAGGTTCATGCCCTTTTCAACTCCATTGAAGACCTGCCTTTTCCAACCGTGACGGCCATTAACGGCCTGGCACTGGGTGGTGGTTGTGAGATGGTCTTGACCACCGATTTTCGGGTGATGTCCGAAAAAGCCAAAATCGGCCTGCCGGAAACCAAATTGGGTATTATTCCCGGCTGGGGTGGCTGTGTGCGCCTGCCCCGCCTGATCGGTGCGGACAATGCCATCGAATGGATTGCTGGCGGCACGGAAAACAAAGCCGATGCGGCTTTGAAAATGGGGGCCGTGGATGCGGTGGTTCCTCAGGACAAGCTGCGTGAAACCGCTCTGGATATCCTGGCTGAAGCCCAGGCGGGCAACCTGGATTGGCAGGCACGTCGTGAAGTGAAAAAAGCGCCGCTGCAATTGAACTCGATTGAAGCCATGATGGTTTTTGAAACCGCCAAGGGCTTTGTGGCTGGCAAGGCTGGCCCTCACTACCCGGCTCCGGTTGAAGCCATCAAGGCCATTCAGAAGGGGGCAACCGCCGGGCGCGAAAAAGCCCAGGAAGTGGAAGCCAAAACCTTCGCCAAGATGGCCAAAACCGATGTTTGCTTCAATCTGGTGGGTCTGTTCCTGAATGATCAACTGGTCAAGAAAAAAGCTTCGGCTTATGAAAAACAGGTCAACCCCACCAAAAAGGCCGCCGTTCTGGGGGCTGGCATCATGGGCGGTGGTGTGGCCTATCAGTCGGCTTCCAAAGGCACGCCGATCATGATGAAGGATATTGCCGAAGATGCCCTGCTTCTGGGCCTCAAAGAAGCCAACAAGCTTTTCTCCAAGCAGGTTGAGCGTAAGAAAATGACTGCAGAGCAGATGGGTGAAGCTCTGAGCCGCATTCGTCCGACTCTGTCCTACGGTGACTTTGCGGATGTCGACCTGACGGTTGAAGCCGTTGTGGAGAACCCCAAGGTCAAGTCGGCAGTGCTGGCGGAACTGGAAGACCAGGTGGCTGAAAATGCCATTATCACTTCCAACACCTCGACCATCTCGATTACCAGTCTGGCTCAGAACCTCAAGCGTCCCGAGAATTTCTGTGGCATGCACTTTTTCAACCCGGTACACCGTATGCCACTGGTGGAAGTCATTCGCGGCGAGAAGTCCTCCGAAACGGCCATTGCTGCAACCGTGGCCTACGCCAAGCAGATGGGCAAAACCCCGATTGTCGTCAATGACTGCCCCGGCTTTCTGGTGAATCGTGTGCTTTTCCCCTACTTTGGTGGCTTTATCGGTCTGCTGGAACAGGGAGCCGACTTCCAGAAGGTCGACAAGGTGATGGAGAAATTCGGTTGGCCCATGGGCCCTGCTTATCTTTTGGATGTGGTGGGTCTGGATACCGCCCTGCACGCCAATGAAGTCATGGCCGAGGGTTTCCCTGAGCGCATGAAGCGGGATGATAAAACCATCTTGAACGTCATGAATGAGCAGGGACGTCTGGGTCAGAAAAACGACACCGGCTTCTATCGCTATGAAGAAGACCGCAAAGGCAAGCCCAAGAAAGTCGTGGATGATTCCACTTATGACCTGATCAAGCCCCAGATCAAGGAAACACGTGAACTGAGTGATGACGATATTATTGCTCGCATGATGGTTCCTCTGTGCCTGGAAACGGTTCGCTGCCTGGAAGACGGTATTGTGGAAACTCCAGCTGAAGCGGATATGGCGCTGATTTACGGCATCGGCTTCCCTCCTTTCCGTGGTGGTGCCTTGCGTTATATCGATGCCATGGGCGTGAAAGCCTTTGTGGATCTGGCTGATTCCCTGGCGGAACTGGGCCCACTTTATGGGGCGACTGACAAGCTGCGTGATATGGCTGCCAAGGGTGAGCGTTTTTACGCCTAAGTGACCCGGTTAACCGAATTCAGGAGAAAAATAATGAGTCTGCAACCAAGAGATATCGTAATTGTTGATGGCGTACGCACAGCCATGGCCAAAGCCAAAAAAGGTGCCTTTCGCAATGTTCGTGCAGAAGAACTCTCTGCCGATATCATGCGTGCTTTGTTGAGCCGTAATGCCGGTCTCAATCCGGCAGAAATTGATGACATTATCTGGGGCTGCGTTAACCAGACCCTGGAGCAGGGCTATAACGTGGGTCGTAATGCAGCCATCCTGACCTCCATTCCCAAATCGGTTCCGGCGCAAACGGTCAACCGCCTGTGTGGCTCTTCCATGAGTGCCCTGCATATTGCCGGTGCCAACATTCAGGCCGGTCTGGGTGACATCTATATGGTCGGTGGGGTTGAGCATATGGAGCATGTCTCCATGATGCACGGTGTTGATGTCAACCCATCTGCAAGCAAGCAGAATGCCAAGGGTGCCATGATGATGGGCCTGACTGCAGAGCTGCTGGGCAAGATGCACGGTATCAGCCGTCAACAGCAGGATGAAATGGGTGCACGTTCACACCGTCTGGCTCATGAAGCTTCCATCAATGGTCGTTTTGATAACGAAATCATCGGTGTTGAAGGCCACGATGCTGAAGGCCGCCGCAAACTGATTCTGAAAGATGAAGTGATTCGCCCGGAAACCACAGTGGAAAGCCTGTCTCAGCTGAAACCGGTTTTTGATCCGCGTAACGGTACAGTGACCGCGGGTACTTCCTCGGCTCTGTCTGTGGGTGCCTCCGGTATGCTGATGATGAGCTATGAAAAGGCCCAGCAGCTGGGTCTCAAGCCCATCGCCAAGGTGCGCTCCATGGGTGTGGCCGGTTGTGATCCTTCGATTATGGGTTATGGCCCGGTTCCTGCTTCCAAGAAAGCGCTGAAAGCAGCCGGTCTGACTATTGATGACATTGATATTGTGGAACTCAATGAAGCCTTTGCGGCCCAGGGTCTGCCGGTTCTGAAAGACCTGAAACTGCTCGACAAGATGGATGAAAAGGTCAACCTGAATGGGGGTGCCATCGCACTGGGTCACCCACTGGGTTGTTCGGGCACACGCATCAGCACCACTTTGCTGAATGTGATGCAGCAAAAAGATGCCACTCTGGGTCTGGCAACCATGTGTATTGGCATGGGGCAGGGGGTTGCCACGGTTTTTGAACGCATCTGATTGCTTTGATGTCTTAAGTGTGAACCTATCTTTTGGTTAAAGTTTGCACAAGGGCGGCTGATTAGCTATTCTGAAAAGAAACTGGTTAGTCGCCGCCCACGACAAGAGAGGTGTTCAATGATTGAATCCAATGTTGGTAGCCAAGCTTCTGCTTCCCTGCGCCAGGCACAGGGTCAGGATGTTCGTACCCAGCAGGCACAGCAGGAAACCAATGAAAATGCTGTTGCCGAGCAGGCCTCCAGCCAACCGGTTGCCTCCAGTGGTGCCGAGGCCAGCAACAATGTTTCCACGCAACCTTCTGATGTGGTGACCCGGCTGGGTGAAACGCCCGATGAAGTGCCTCTGTATGAAAGTGGGCGCCCCAACGGCAGCATTATTCGTCCCAGCATTGAGTTGGCTCAGAATGCTGAACAGGCTTCTACTGCTGCAAACAATGAAGATGAAAGCAGAACCGTTGAGCGTAATACAGATGATCAGGCTGCGCGTCAGGCCAATGAAGGCGGTTCACCCGCTCGGGGCAATGACCCTACACCGGATGATGTCCAAAACCTGGTTTGATGAGCAACCTGCAGCAATAAAAAACCTGGCCTGAGTGCCAGGTTTTTTTTAGAAACCCCTGCTTAACCTGTGTTTCTCATGTTAATCAAGGGCTTCTTCTGAGCTATCTCTTAAGTTCGGGCAGGTTTGCAAACAACTCCAGAGCTTCGGGGTTGGCCAGGGCATCCTGGTTTTTCACCGGCCTGCCGTGGATGATTTCCCGCACGGCCAGCTCGACTATCTTGCCGGACAGGGTGCGGGGGATGTCCGCAACCTGGATGATCTTGGCGGGCACATGTCGGGGTGTGGTTTCCGCCCGGATGGTTTCCCGAATGCGTTTTTTCAATTCCTCTGTGAGTTCCTTGCCTTCTTTCAGGCGCACAAAAAGCACCACGCGCACATCATCTTTCCAATCCTGGCCAACGCAGAGGGCTTCCAGCACTTCTTCGACTTTTTCCACTTGGCGGTAGATCTCCGCGGTGCCAATGCGCACACCACCGGGATTCAGCACGGCATCCGAGCGGCCATGAATGATTAAGCCGTCTTCGGGGGTGATTTCGGCATAGTCGCCATGCGCCCAGACGTTATCAAAGCGATCAAAATAGGCCGCGTGGTAACGCTTCCCGCCTTCATCCTTCCAGAAGCCAATGGGCATGGAGGGGAAGGGTTGTACGCAGACCAGCTCACCCTTTTCACCCACCACGGGCTGGCCCTGATCGTTATAGACCTGCACATCCATGCCCAGGCCCCGGCATTGCAGCTGACCGCGATAGACAGGGCGAATCGGGCAGCCCAGGGCAAAGCAGGAGAGAATGTCGGTGCCACCGGAAATCGAAGCCAGCAGCAGGTCTTTCTTGATGTCCCGGTAGACATAATCAAAGGATTCATGGGACAAGGGTGAGCCGGTGGACAGGATGGCCCTGAGTTTGGATAAATCATGGGTTTCACCCGGCTTGAGTCCGGCTTTTTCACAAGCGGCGATGTACTTGGCGCTGGTGCCAAAAACCGTGACACCTTCACGCTCGGCCATATCCCAGAGGGCCTTGGGTTCGGGAGCAAAAGGGGAGCCATCAAAGAGCACCAGGGAAGCCCCTGCGGCCAATCCAGAAACCAGCCAGTTCCACATCATCCAGCCGCAGGTGGTGTAGTAGAAGAGGGTGTCCTGTTCCGTCAGGTCGGTGTGCAACTGGTGTTCTTTCAGGTGCTGCAACAAGGTGCCGCCTGCTGAATGTACGATGCACTTGGGCACGCCGGTGGTGCCCGAGGAGTACATGATGTAGAGGGGGTGATCAAAAGGCAGTTCGGCAAAGTCGATTTCCTTGGCATCGGGAATGCGAAAATCATCCCAGAGAACCGCTTTGCTGATGGTGCTGATGTCCGGGTGGGCCTCCAGAAAAGGAAAAACAACGACCTGTTGAAGATCCGGCAAAGCCTCGGCAATTTCGGCAACCTGGGCACGACTGTCCAGACGCTTGCCATTGTAAAGATAACCATCGGTGGCAAAGAGTACCTTGGGTTCAATTTGCCCGAAACGATCCAGCACGCCATTAAAACCAAAATCGGGAGAACAGGAGGACCAGATGGCGCCCAGACTGGCAGCCGCCAGCATGGCAATCAGGGCGTAGTGGCAGTTGGGCACAAAACCGGCGACACGATCGCCCGGGCCGACGCCCATTTTTTCCAGGGCCAGAGCAATCTGGGCGACCTGATCATAAAGTTCGGCATGGGTCAGGGAGGTGCGTTGACCATCTTCACGCAGGGAGACCACCGCCTGACGATCATCACGAAAGCGCAACAGATTCTCGGCAAAATTCAATCGGGCTTCAGGAAACCAGCGGGCACCGGGCATCCGCTCGGGATTTTCCAGAACCTGACTGCCCTGATCGGAAGCCACCAGCCCGGAAAACTCCCAGACCAGCTCCCAGAACTCCTGGTTGTTTTCGATACTCCAGGCATAGAGGTCGGCGTAGTTGCTGATTTGTGTCTGGTAGCGTTCATTCACACACTTCATAAAGCGTGCCAGTTGGCTGGCTTCCAGAGCAGAAGCACTGGGCTGCCAAAGAGGTCGGGACATGAAAAAGCCTCCTGATTGTTATTGTATCGAGATTCTTGTTACTTGAAGCTTAACCAACCTGAGGCAAGAATCACAGGCTGGGTATGCTGGTGAGATTAAAATACCATTAGAGGAAGTTGACGTAAACGTAAAGTTTTTTGCAAAAAATGTCAGGTTGTTTTTGGGGTGATGTCTCCCTTTTGCTTTTTCTTTACTGTAAGCTTGCGTTTTAAAGTTTTCTTTTAAGGCAGGAGCTATGCGGGCAGATTTCATAAACCCTTTTTTGCATGCCATGATGAATGTTTTGCGCACCATGGCTCAGATGCAGCCTCAGGTGGGTAAGCCAGTCGTCAAGGATGACAATATAGCCCGAGGAGCAATCACCGGGTTCATCGACCTGATGGGGGAGCAGACGGCCGGTTCCCTGGCTATCACCTTCTCGGAGCCAGTGGCTTTGGCGCTGGTGGAAAAAATGTTGGGTGATCGTCCGGAAAAAATTGATGATACCGTTCGTGACCTGGTGGGTGAGATCACCAATATGGTATCGGGTGGTGCCAAAAAAATCCTGTCGGAAAAAGGCTATGAATTTTACCTCTCCCAGCCGGTGACTTTCGTCGGTGAGGGGCACCAGGTTTTGCACAGCGTGTATGGCCCCAAAATCCTCCTGCCGTTTCATGTCGAAAGCGGCGATTTTGTGGTGGAAGTTTGCTTTCGCGAGTGATTACAGACCAAACATCTCCTGTACCTCCTCCACCTGATCCGCTGCATCTTCAACGAGCGTCAGGCTGAATTCAGGAGTTAATCCCTGGGTGGTCAGCTTCTGGAAGGCAGGCACTTCATCCAGGCGAGGATGTCGATGCTGTTTTTCGGTGCCAATAAAGCTGTGCAATCGGGCAACCCGAATCAAATCCTCCAGGCTGGCCTGGCTTCCCTCTGAAGTGGACTGCCAGTTATTCAACTGGGCCACCAGGCGGATCACCTCTTCATCGAACCCCCAGTAATTGAGCAGCAATACACCGGCTTCGGGCATGAGTTCTTCCAATACCTGTTCCATTTGCTGCTGGTCGATTTCCGGTTCCAGATCGATGAATTTTAAAATGGCCAGTTCACCCAGATTGTGAATCAGTCCTACCAAAAGAGCCCGGTCCGCGGAGATATGCGGGTGATGGAGGGTGAGCAGCTGGGCAATGGCGGCCACCTTCACACCCTGGCACCAGCTTTGGGTCATGCGCTGCTTTACCCAGGGGTTGTTGGCCTTGAATAACTGTCGCAGGGAAAACAGCATGACCAACTGGGAGGTGGTATCCAGGCCCAGACGCATGATGGCTTCGCCGCTGCTCTGGCAGGTGTTGCCACGCCGATACAGGGGGCTGTTGGCAGCAGCAATGAGTTTGGCCAGCATAGAGGGGTCCCGATTAAGAACACGCTCCAGATCCTTGATTTCCGGCTCTTCCTGCTGCAGGACTTCGCGCACCTTCAGGGCAACACTGGGCAGGCTGGGCAGGCTGAAGTTCCGGTTTTCCAGCGCTGTTTTCAAGCGTCGGTAGAACTTGTTGGCAGTCTCAGAGAGACCGGCATTTTCCCGTTCCAGGTTGGAGGCCTGAACCTGTTGGGTGAGCAGAGAACCGGAAATGGCCAGAAGCTGGCAGGGTTCGGCACTGGTGACTTCATAGAGGCTGGGTCTCAGGCGGGCAATACTGAGCCGGGCTGCAGGGGAGTCAGCGGTGATTTCCTGTTGCTGGCCGTCTTCAGCAACCAGCAGCAGGCTGCCTTGCAACAGAAAAAACTCCAGATCCTTTTCATAACCCCGCGGGATAATCATTTCACCGGCTGCCTGGCAACGCTTGAGCTTGAGCTTGGGTTTAATGAGGATCAGTTGTTCATCAGAAAGCTGAGAAAATTGTTCAAACTGACGTAAATCCTGAAGTTTCATCTTGGCTGCCCACCTCTGTTAAGCAATCTTTAATCAAAGGTAACATAAAGTTAATAACATCAGTAAGGCAACTTGGCTTTTTGTGCGGCTATTGGTTAGGGTAAGGGTAAGAACTGACGCCAAGAATAGAGGATTGAGATATGTTGTACTTGCACATAGAACCTGACCAGCAGCAGTGGCTGGATGCTTTTGCCCATCATCAACCTGACTTGAAAGTGGTCACAGCAGACGATGACTTTGATGCTGACCGGGTGCGCTGGGTGGCGGCCTGGAATCCATCGGAAGGTCTTTTTGGGCATTTTCCCAATCTGGAAGCTGTGTTTGCTCTGGGTGCCGGTGTTGATGCTTTTGTCCGCCGGGATGACCTTTCTGCTGAGATTCCCTTGATTCGCCTGCTGGATGCAGGCATGGCTGATCAGATGGTGGAATACATCCTCTGGGCAACCTTGACGGTACAGCGTGATTTTGACCTCTATGCTGACTTGCAGCGCCAGAACAAATGGCAGGAACACACGGCACGCTCCAGAGACCAAATGCGCCTGGGTATTCTGGGTCTGGGTGCTTTGGGCCAGCAGGTGGCGAAAAGCCTGACCACCTATGGTTATCCGGTGAGTGGCTGGAAACGTTCGGAGATCGAGCTGGAAGGGGTCAAGGTGTTTACCGGCGATCAGGGTCTGCAGCAGTTGGTTCAACAAAGTGATGTCTTGATCAGCCTTTTGCCCAATACACCCCAGACTCGCGGTCTTTTGGATGCCAAATTGCTTGGGAAGTTACCCAAGGGGGCAGCCTTGGTGAATGTGGCCCGGGGGGTTCAGGTCGTGGATGCTGACCTGCTGAAGCTGCTGGATAATGACCATCTGCGTTTTGCGGCGCTGGATGTTTTTCATGAGGAACCTTTGCCCACGGATCACCCTTTCTGGCAGCATCCCAAGGTGGCCGTTACTCCACACATGGCCGCAGCAACCCTGCCCGAACCTGCGGTCAAACAGGTGGTGGCCAATCTGAAGAAACTGGAAGCCGGGCAAGAGCCGGAAGGGTTGGTCAAGGCAGAAAGCGGCTACTGATTGCGCGCTTTGGTACGCAGAAGAATATACACGGCCCCTGTGCCGCCATCAGCGGGCAGGGCTGAGACAAACGCCAAAACCTCCGGCATTTGTTTCAGCCAGGTATTAACATGGGACTTGATGCTGGGGGTTTCGCCTTCACGGTTATAAGCCTTGCCGTGTACCAGCAGCAAGCACCGATACCCCTGGCTGCGCCCGTCACGCACAAAACGGCTTAACTCGGTGCGTGCCGATTCCAGAGTGTAACCATGCAAATCCAGGCCTTCCTGCCAGGCAATTTGTCCCTTTTTTAAAGATTGCAAGGTTCGCTGTGGAAGGTCGGGCAGGTGAAAAGCCAGGGAATCTCCGGGCTTGACCGGGAGAACCTGGCCGTCCGACAGGCCGTCTTCAATCAGGGCGGTGGACTCGTTTTCCGCAGCCTCACGGCGAAGGGCCAGAACTTCTTTGTTCAGCTTTTTTTTCGATTGGCTCAAATCCGCTTTATTCTGCTCCAGGGGTTTTACGCCACGCATCAGTTTCCTGAATAGCTCCAGGTCATCTGGCTGCTCATCTGAAGGGCACACATCAAGCTCCTTAAACCTGCTGCAGGCGTGAAGTTTTTCAGCCTTCCGGTTGGTGTTTTGTTAGAATCCAGGTCATCATTCAGCTGAACCGGGAAATGCGAGCAACATGAGCCAGTCAACGACTTCTTTAGTGCAGGAATTACAAACCCTGCGTGATTTTATACGCTGGGCCATCACCAGCTTCAATCGCCATAACCTCTATTATGGGCATGGCACAGACAATGCCTGGGATGAAGCCCTGCACCTGGTTCTGGGAAGCCTGCACCTGCCCTGGGATACCGATCAAAGATTGCTGGATGCCCGTCTGACACAGCTGGAAAGAGAAAAGTTGCTGGAACTGATTCGCCGTCGCTGTGAAGAGCATACCCCGCTGCCTTATTTGCTGGGTGAAAGCTGGTTTGCCGGACTGCCCTTTAAAGTGGACCCTCGTGTTCTGATTCCCCGCTCCCCGATTTCGGAATTGATAGAGAATAACTTTTCTCCCTGGATTAGTGAAGCAGCTCCACCCAGGCGGATTCTGGATTTGTGCACCGGCAGTGGTTGTATTGGTATTGCCTGTGCCTATGCTTTTCCCACCGCCCAGGTCACCCTGACCGATATTTCCGAAGATGCCCTGGAAGTGGCTGAAGACAACATTGCCCGTCACCACCTGCAGGACCGGGTTTTTGCAACCGCATCGGATCTATTCTCAGCCCTGCAGGGTGAACGCTATGACCTGATTGTCAGCAATCCACCCTATGTGGATGCCACCGACCTGTCACTAATGCCGGATGAATACCGGCAGGAACCCGAGCTGGCACTGGCGGCCGGTGAAGATGGTCTGGATCTGGTCAGGGTTATTCTGGCCGAAGCTCGCCAGTATCTGAGTGACCAGGGCGTACTTGTGGTTGAAGTGGGCAACAGCGAAGAGCATTTGCAGGCACTTTTCCCCCAGGTGCCTTTTCTCTGGGTTGATTTTGAATCCCAGGCCCGTGGTGTTTTTGTCCTGACGGCCGAGCAGCTGGATGAATTCCAGGCTGACTTTGCGGCCGCAGTTAACGATTCCAGTTCATAAGATCAAAGTGAAACGACTATGTCCGGTAATACATTTGGAAAACTTTTTACAGTCACCACCTTTGGTGAAAGTCACGGCCCTGCTCTGGGTGCCATTGTCGATGGTTGTCCGCCAGGCTTGGCCCTGAGTGAAGAAGACCTGCAACTGGATCTGGATCGGCGCAAACCCGGCACCAGCCAGCACACCACACAGCGTCGGGAAGCCGACAAGGTACGCATTCTATCCGGTGTGTTTGAAGGGAAAACCACAGGCACCCCGATTGGCCTGATGATTGAAAACACCGATCAACGCTCCAAAGACTACGGCAAGATCAAGGATCAGTTTCGACCGGCCCACGCTGACTACACCTATCAGCAGAAATACGGGATTCGTGACTACCGGGGTGGGGGGCGCAGTTCGGCCCGAGAAACCGCCATGCGGGTGGCCGCCGGTGCCATCGCCAAAAAATATCTGCAGGAACGCTTGGGTATCCGTATTCGGGGTTATCTTTCCCAGTTGGGCCCCATCAAGGCGGAGCAACTGGTCTGGGAGGAAGTGGAAAAGAATGCCTTTTTCTGCCCTGATCCGACGAAAGTGGCCGAGATGGAAGACTACATGAAAGCCCTGCGCAAGGAGGGCAACTCTATTGGTGCCCGCATCCAGGTCGTGGCCGAGGGCGTTCCACCCGGCCTGGGTGAGCCGATTTTTGATCGACTGGATGCGGATATTGCCCATGCCATGATGTCGATTAACGCGGTAAAAGGCGTGGAAATAGGGGCAGGTTTTGCGTGTGTTGAACAAAAAGGCACGGAGCATCGGGATGAAATCACTCCCGAAGGTTTTCTCAGCAATCATGCCGGTGGTGTGCTGGGTGGAATCTCCAGTGGTCAGACCCTTGAAGTGGGCATGGCGCTCAAGCCGACTTCCAGCCTGCATTTGCCGGGACGCAGCGTGAATCTTGACGGTGAGCCTTGTGAGGTCATCACCACGGGGCGCCATGATCCCTGTGTGGGCATTCGTGCCACCCCCATAGCGGAAGCCATGCTGGCCCTCGTTTTGTTGGATCACTGGCTGCGGCATCGCGGTCAGAATGCTGATGTGGAAGCAGGAACTCCAAGGATTCCGGCTGGTGTAAAGTAATTTTTTTAAGCGGTTTTCTGGTATTTGTCAGGAAACCGTCTAACCTTAACCAGTGAAATATCCTGTTTTACCTACTGTTTTTGTGGTTTTCTTATGTTTATTCGCAAAGTGATTCAAAGAGTCCATTTCGCAGTTGCGTTATAGGGCACAAGGTAGTTAAAGTAGGTACTAGACACTTCACGAACCAATGCGAGGTCATGCGTGAAAGTCAATATTGAACTAGATATGACACCCGATGAATTTCGTCAGGCGATGGGATTGCCCGATGTTCAGCCTTTTCAGGAAGAGCTGATGAATAAAATCAGGGAGCAAATGGAAGCCGGTGCTGAAGGCTACGATCCCCTCTCCCTGTTTACACCTTTTGTATCCCAAGGTTTTGATTCAGTCAGTAGCTATCAAAAGATGATGATGGATCTGATGTCCAGTTATGGACAGGGATCAACGGGCAACAAATAAACTTTTTTGCCTGAACGTCATCTAAGTGTCATTCAGGACGAGTAGATTAAAATAATTAGAAAGTTATTAAATACGGGTAAAATCCTTAACAAAACGAACGGAGTAACAAACCATGATGCAAGATAAAGCGATGCAAGAAAAAATGATGAATGCCTTCACTGAACAAACCAAAAACATGTACAACCCTATGCGTAAAATCAATTCGCTGCTGGTTGAAAACATGGAAAAAATGACTGACTTTCAGCTTGAAGCCCTGAAAGCTTACAGCCACATGGGTTTGTCTCAGATGAAAAGCGCCACTGAAGTTAAAGATGCTGACAGCGTTCGTGACTACAGCGCTTCTCAGGCTGAAATGATGAGCACCCTGAGCAAGAAGGTTCTGGAAGATGCCAAAACCATGGCTGACATGAGCATGGAATTCAAAACTGAAGTTGAAAAGATTCTGGAAGAGTCTCGCTCTCAGGCATTCAACAAAGCTGCTGAAGAAACCAAAGCTGCGGCCAAGCCAGCAGCCTCCAAGTCTACTTCAGGTGGCGCTGCCAAATAAGGCTGGCCTTGAATGAAGTAACTGGGTCAAAGGGGCTTTCGAGCCCCTTTTTTGTCTGCGCAAATCGGGAGGTCTTTTGATGTCCGAGCAAGCTAAAAACGAGTCTGATGATCTGTATGATCCGGCTGAAATGTTTGAATGGATCACCAAAGCTAATGAGCGTTATCAGGGTGTTATTGAACAACTGATGAGCCGTAGTGAAGGGGGGATGAGTGACTCATCCGCTTCAGTTTTCAATGATATGGGTGAAAACTTTCAGAAGCTGGGTGAACAACTGGCACAAAACCCCATGGTGCTCTTTGACGAGCAAATGAGCCTGATGCAGGGTCAGATGCAGCTTTGGCAAAATACCGCACGTGAGCTACTCGGTGAACAGGATGTCGAGCCCGTTATTGAACCGGCCAAGGATGATCGCCGTTTTAATGATCCCGAGTGGACGGACAACTTGATTTTCAACTTTATCAAGCAATCCTATCTGCTGTATTCCCGCTGCCTTCTGAATATCGTCCATGGTGTGGAGGGTTTGAATGAGCATGTACGCCAGCAGCTGGATTTTTATGCCCGCCAGTATGTCAGCGCCCTGTCGCCATCCAACTCCATTCTGACCAACCCCGAAGTCATGCGTCGTACCATCGCCACCCGGGGTCAGAATTTGTTGAAAGGGATGGAGCAACTGACACGGGACCTCAAGGAAAGTGCTGAAGGTCTGAATGTCACCATGACGGACAAGTCAGCTTTCAAGCTGGGTGAAAATGTTGCCACCACACCCGGCAAAGTCATTTTTCAAAACCGCTTGATTCAATTGATTCAGTACAGCCCGACAACGGAAAAACAGTTCAAGACTCCTTTACTGGTCGTGCCACCCTGGATTAACAAGTTCTACATCCTGGATTTGCGGGAAAGTAATTCCCTGGTGAAGTGGTTGACCGATCAGGGTCATACCGTCTTCATGATTTCCTGGACCAACCCCGGGCCCAGCATGCGCAACTACGGTTGGGCCGAATACATGAAAGAAGGCCCGCTGGCGGCCATGGATGTCGTGAAGGAGCAAACCGGTGAGCCGGATGTTAACCTTCTATCCTACTGCATCGGTGGAACCCTGACGGCCTCAACCCTGGCTTATCTGACGGCGAAAAAACAGCAGAAGCGGGTTAAGTCAGTGACTTATATGGCAACTCTGCAGGATTTCTCGGATCCGGGTGAGATCAGCGTTTTCATCAATGAAGTCAGCCTTAATGGTATTGAGAAGCAGCTGGATCGTACCGGTTATCTGGATGGCCGTGCCATGGCTTTCAGTTTCAACCTGTTGCGTGAAAATGACCTCTTCTGGTCCTTCTTCATCAACAATTACCTGAAGGGTGAGCGTCCGGCAGCCTTTGACCTGCTGTACTGGAATACGGATGGCACCAACATGCCAGCTGCCATGCACAAGTTCTACCTGCGCAACATGTATCAGCACAACAAGCTGATTGAACCGGGTGGTATTGAAGTGGATGGTGTCAAGATTGACCTGAGCAGCATCAAGACTCCGGCTTTCTTTGTATCCACAATCCAGGATCATATTGCCCAGTGGAAATCCACCTATAAGGGTGCCTTGGTGCATTCAGGCCCGGTCAAGTTTGTGCTCTCCGGCTCCGGCCATATTGCCGGTATCGTTAATCCGCCGAGCAAAAACAAGTATGGCTACTGGACCAACGACAAGCTGGCAGAAACGCCGGATGCCTGGTTTGCCGGTGCCGAGAAGAACGAAGGTTCCTGGTGGCCCTTGTGGCAGGAATGGATGGTGGATAACAAGTATGCCGATCCGGATGCCCAGGTGCCTGCGCGCAAGCCGGAAGACGGCAAACTGGATGTTCTGGAAGCCGCCCCAGGTAGCTACGTGAAAGTGAAGATTCCCGATGTTCTGAAAGCAGAGCTGCTGCCTGCCAAGAATGACTGAACCTGGAACCTTCTGGTGAAGCAATAAAAAACCCGCCTTGGCGGGTTTTTTATTGCTTGCTGTTCAGCTGTTGTTTCAGTTGGCTGCTTTGTCCTGATGAACTGCAGCCTGCTGTTCTTCCAGAATCTTCTGGCGACGTTTCACTTCCCGTGGGTCATTGGGAGCACGACCGTTAATGGGAGGAATGTCTTCAGCGGTCAGCTCGGTTTTGTCAGCCAGGTTTTCCGGTTGCTTTTCTGCAGCAGGTTCAGGTTCCTGAACCTTAACTTCAGGTTCCTTGGCGGCTTCTGGTTCTTGAGCTTCAGCAACTTCCACCTTGGCTTCTTCAGCTTCGGGTTGCTTGGCTGTCTCAGTGCTTTCAGGTGCAGCCTCGGTCGGAGTTTCTTCCTGTTTTTCAGCCTTCTCCGCTACTTTCTTGCTTTCTGCTTTGGGTTTGCGGCTGGCACGTGGTTTCTTCTCTTTTTCTTCTTTCTCCACAGCAGCTTCTGCAGCCGGGGTAATCGCTTCAGTCTGTTGTTCAGCTTCTACTGGTTTTTCTTCTTTTTCTGCAGCAGCTTGTACTTCAGTTTTGCTTTCAGTCTTTTCAGTCTTTTCAGTCTTTTCAGTGGCTTCAGGCTGTTGCTTTACTTCAGCTTCAGGCTGCTTTTCACTGGTTTTAGGGTCGTGACTGGCTTTGGCTGCCTCTACGACGGGGCCAGCATTTTCGGCTGTAACTTCTTCTTCCTGCGCAATTTCTGCTGGCAGCAGTTGAGCCTTCAACTCATCAAAGTTGGGGGGCGTTGCTGCATCGCCCGTCAGCCTCTTGTTGCGACGACGATTGCGCGGGTTGTTGCGTGAAGGTTTGGCCGGAGCTGTATCTTCCTGGCGCTCAGGGGCAGCCGCAGGAGCCGGGGTGGCTTCTTTGCTTTTGGCCACCGGGCGCTGTTCAGCAGCAGGCTTGCTGGCGGGTTTACTGGCTGTAGTGTTGCCATTCCGGCGGTTGTCGCTGCTGCTTTCGCTGCGGCGATTGCGACGGTTTTCAGGGCGATTGCGGTTGTTGCTGCGCTCACCACGATTGTTGTTGCTGGCCGCCGCTGGTTTGCCATTGCCTGCTGTCTTGTCTGCAGCAGGCTTGGTTGCCGGTTTGCTGCTGGGCTTGGCTTTGGCAGGCTGTTCAGGTGCCAGGAGCTTGTTGAAAAAGCGGCTTACCTTGGTGATCAGTCCGGGCTCCTGAGAGGCAGCTGGCTGACTCTTGGCCGTTGCGGGTTTTTCACTGGCCGCAGCAGGGGCCGGGGCATTGGGGATGACATTTTGTACCGCTGCCTCAGCAAAACCGGTCACCTTGTTGGTGTCGTTGCTGGGTTCTTTGTCATTACTGGCGGTAATGTCCAGTTCGTAGCTGGCACCCACTTCATTTTCATCCACCTCGTCATCACGCATGCGTGACACTTCATAGTGGGGGGTGTGCATTTCCGGATTGGGCAGGATCAAGGCTTCCACCTGCTGACGTTTTTCAATGTCATGCAGGGCTGAACGTTTTTCATTGAGCAGGAAGGTGGCCACGGAAACCGGCAGGATGGCGCGGATCTGGGCGGTATTGTCCTTCATGGCTTCTTCTTCGATCAGGCGAAGAATCGACAGGGCCAGGGATTTGACATCACGAATGGTGCCCTGGCCATCACAGCGTGGGCAGACGACACCACTGGTTTCACCCAGGGAAGGACGCAGACGCTGACGCGACATTTCCAGCAGCCCAAAGCGGGAAATCCGACCGATCTGTACGCGTGCCCGGTCAATTTTCAGGGCATCCCGGGTGCGGTTTTCCACTTCACGCTGGTTGCGCATCGGGCTCATGTCGATAAAGTCGATAACGATCAGGCCACCGATATCGCGCAGGCGCAGCTGACGGGCAATCTCATCAGCCGCTTCCAGATTGGTCTGCAGGGCGGTTTCTTCAATATCACCACCGCGGGTGGCGCGTGCCGAGTTGATGTCAATGGACACCAGGGCTTCAGTGTGGTCAATCACAATGGAGCCACCGGAAGGCAGTTTCACTTCACGCTGGAAGGCGGTTTCTATCTGGCTTTCAATTTGAAAGCGGGAGAAAAGTGGCACATCATCCTGATAGAACTTGATTTTGCTCTGGTAGGAGGGCATGACCTGTTGAATAAAGCCCTGAGCCTGCTCATAGACTTCTTTGCTGTCGATCAGTACTTCGCCGATGTCCTGGCGCAGGTAGTCGCGCATGGCGCGGATGATGACATTGGACTCACGGTAAATCAGGAAGGGAGCCGATTTTTCCATGGCCGCCTGGTTCACGGATTCCCAGACCTTGATCAGGTAATCCAGGTCCCACTGCAGCTCTTCGCTGGAACGGCCAATCCCGGCTGTGCGCACGATGACACCCATGCCATTGGGAACATTCAGGCCGCTCATGGCCTCTTTCAGAGCACTTCTTTCTTCGCCTTCAATGCGGCGGGAAATACCCCCGGCACGGGCATTGTTGGGCATCAGAACCAGATAACGGCCTGCCAGGCTGACGTAGGTGGTTAAAGCGGCACCCTTGTTGCCACGCTCTTCCTTGTCGACCTGAACTATGACTTCCGTGCCTTCTTTGACCAGTTCACGAATTGCTCCACGGCCATCGCCGGGGTTTTTGGCGAAATATTCGCGGCTGATTTCTTTCAGGGGCAAAAAGCCGTGGCGCTCGGCACCAAAATCAACAAAAGCGGCTTCCAGGCTGGGCTCGACGCGGGTGATGCGTCCGCGGTAGATGTTGGCTTTCTTGGATTCACGGGAGCCGGATTCGATATCCAGATCGTAGAGTCTTTGACCATCAACAAGTGCAACCCGGCGCTCTTCGGGCTGGGTTGCGTTTATTAGCATACGTTTCATGGGGCTTCCAAATAATCAGGGCAGCCCAGTCACGGCGGGTTGTTGGTACTAATGTTTCTTTGTATTGACACGACAAACTGAGGCAGCCGGTTTGGCCGATACCTCAAGTTTCTCCATTTTGTGCTTCTTGCTCGTGTGTAATGAGCCTGTAAACCTGAAGCCTGTTGGCCTGAAATCTTCAGGAGCTTCAGTGAAAAATCGTTGCTATTCACTAAAACGGAGGGCATTTAAGCCGGTTAATACAAGGTAAAAATAAGTTTCACAACTCGCGTGCCTTGGCCGCGGTTTTCTTCTACCTGATGGGACATCAGGCGGTGATAAAAATTCGTTTTGCGCTGGCCTGCGTGCTGCCCATTTAAAGTGACTCGGAATATGGGTGCAGGCGCTACATGAGGTTGACCCTTTTACGCGCTTCGCAATAATAACAGGTCGTTTGTTGGCGGGCAATTACCGAAACCGCTTCCCTGGAAATTAGTATTTCTCTCTGGGGGTGCGCATAATAGGGGTTTTCATTCAGCAGGTGGGTTTTAGCCCGATTATGTCGAAAACACAAATGGAAGCGGGTTTGCCAAAGGTTCAGCATTTACAGGTCACTGCCAACTCAGTGGGGCAGCGACTGGATAACTTTTTGCTGAATCAACTCAAGGGTGCCCCCAAGACCTTGATTTACCGGATTATTCGCAAAGGCGAAGTCAGGATCAACAAGAAGCGCGCGAAAGCGGATACACGTTTGCAGCTGGATGACCTGATTCGGGTGCCGCCTGTGCGCCTCAGCCAGAAAGCAGCAGAAACCCCGGTGGGCAAAAGTTTGCGCGAACTTTTACTGGGGGAGGCCGTCTGCTTTGAGAATGCCGACCTGCTGGTGCTCAACAAACCGGCAGGTCTTGCCGTGCATGGCGGCAGTGGCGTCCGGGTGGGCTTGATTGAAGCCCTACGCCAAGTACGGCCAGAACTGGAAGGCCTGGAGTTGGTGCATCGTCTGGACAAGGATACCTCCGGCTGCATACTCCTGGGCAAGTCACGCCAGGTGTTGAATGCTCTGCAACAGCAGCTGCAAAGCAAAACCCTGGGCAAGTTTTATCAGGCCTGGGTGGTGGGTCACTGGCCAGCGGATTTGCGGGAAGTCTCGGCGCCTATCGATCGGGCTTCTTCACCTTCCGGAGAAAGGCTGATGCGCATTGCTGAAGCCGGTGAAGGCAAGAAAGCCTTGACGCGCTTTCGGGTGCTGAAAAAAGTCGCTGGATTTACTCTGGTGGAAGCCGAACCCGTGACCGGGCGCACCCATCAGATTCGGGTACATGCCCGCCATGCCGGTTTTCCTTTGCTGGGGGACCCCAAGTATGGTGATGCTGCGGTGAACCAGGCTTTTCAGCGTCAGGGGGTGGGGCGAATGTTTTTGCATGCCCGGCGTCTGGTTTTCACCGATCCCAAGGGAGGTGAAACCCTGACAGTTGAAGCTCGCCCTGATCCAAGCTGGAAGCAAGTACAAACTTTGATGCAAAACTGGAATTCAAAACATGAGTGATGACAAGCAAGAAACATCGGAATCCCAGGACCCCTGGACCAGTCAGGCCAAGCCCGTGGATGAAACCCGCCAGGACAAAGCAGGCCCAAACCCGGATGCGCCACCGGAAAAATGGATGCAGGCCTGGGCGAAAGAGGTGCTGTTGGAGCAGCGGCGAGCACGGCGTGGCCGTTTTATCGGTGGTATTATTCGAATTCTGCTGACGCTGGTGATCCTGGTGGTGATTTTTGGCTCCGGGAGAGAATTGCTGTCTTTTTCTGAAGCTCCCGCGCCATCCGATACGCCCCACTTGGCTGTTGTCGACATTCAGGGCGTGCTCGCCAGTGAAGGACGCGCGAGTGCTGAACGGGTTCTGGCCGGTGCGCAAAGGGCTTTTCAGGCCCCTCGGGCTGAAGCAGTGGTCTTGAAAATCAACAGCCCCGGTGGCAGCCCGGTGCAGGCCGGGCAGATTTATGAAGGCATTAAAAGCCTGCGCGAGCAGCATCCAGAGATGCCGATTTATGCGGTGATTGAAGACCTGGGTGCCTCGGGTGGTTATTACGTGGCTGTTGCTGCTGATCAAATAATTGCTGATCAGGCCAGTCTGGTGGGTTCCATCGGCGTGATTTCCGGCGGCTTTGCTTTCAAGGAAGCCATGGAGCGTCTGGGGGTGGAACGGCGTGTTTTCACTTCGGGTGACAACAAGGCCTTCCTGGACCCCTTCTCGGACATGGATAAAGAACAGCGTGAATTCTGGCAAAGTGTTCTGGATTCCATTCATCAGCAGTTTATTGATCGCGTCAAGGAAGGGCGGGGGGATCGTCTGGCTGAGGATCCCGAGATTTTCTCCGGCCTGGTCTGGAGTGGGGAAATGGCCGTGGACCTGGGGCTGATTGATGAACTGGGCTCCATTTACAGTCTGCAGGCCAAGCTGGGTGTTGAGCAAAGCATCAACTACACACCTGAGCCTGGTCCCTGGGAGCGCCTTGAGCGTCGCCTGGGTGCAGCCTTCCAGGCGGCTCTGGTGGAGTTGATGGCCCCTAAGCTGACGCCCTGAGGACTTCCACACCCGCCTGACGAAGCAACTCCGTCAGGCGGATCAGGGGCAGCCCAATCAGGCTGTTGGGGTCATCCCCTTCCAGACGCTGGAAAAGAGTGATGCCCAGGCCTTCGGACTTGAAGCTGCCCGCGCAGTCAAAAGGCTGTTCGGCATCCACATAAAAGCGGATCTGGTCAGGGCTCAGGGCGCGAAAATGCACCTTGAATTCATCCACCAGTGACTGGCTCTGCTGGCTGGCTACATTATAAAGGCAGAGCCCGGTATAAAAGCTGACGCTATCTCCTTGCAGTTGGCTGAGTTGCTGGATGGCCTGCTCGCGATTGCCGGGTTTGCCAAGGATCACACCCTGATGGCAGCAGACCTGATCCGAGCCGATGATCAACGCCTGGGGAAACCGGTGGGCCAGGGCCTGGGCTTTCAGGCAAGCCAGACGCTCAACCAGTTGGGGTGCGCTTTCATGGCCAAGAGGTGTTTCATCAATCTCCGGGCTGGCCGAGGTGAAGGGAAGCTGCAGTTTTTGCAAAAGTTGCTGACGATAGGGTGAACTGGACGCCAAAACCAGGTCAGGCATAAATTTTCCTTGTATAGTGGGTGACTTGCCGGTCTTTAGCCACTAGAATGGCGCTCCTTAAGGAGCTTGGCAAGTAAAACGGCTTTGACACAGACGCTCTGTCCCTCTATTATTGCGCGCTTGAATTTTATGGCAAATGAATACCTGCAAGAACCCCTGGATCCTTACAAGTTTTGTGCGGCCGAACGAGAAATCAGTTTAGAGCTGCCGCTTGAATCCATGCACAGAGCGCAGGATCTGCTGTTGGCGACTCAAGGCAGTTTTCAGGTGAAGCTGAAATTCAGCTACGACAGTCAGCGCTTGCCACAGGTTGAAGGTAGGCTGAACGGTGAGGTGACTTTGGAATGCCAAAGGTGCCTGGGGCCAAGCAAGCAGCTTCTGGACACTGAATTCCTCTGGGGTTTGGTGACTTCCGATGAGTCTGCTGCTAACCTGCCGCGAACTCATGAGCCGGTTTTTATTGAAAATGACCGCTTGTTGCTGATGTCGGTTATTGAGGATGAGTTCCTTCTGGCTTTGCCTTTGGTGGCTTATCATCCCGAAGAAGAGTGTCAGCTGCAGCCGCTTGAACAAGATGAGTTGGCTGATGAGCCGACTGAAAAAGAAAACAACCCTTTCAGTGCCTTGGCTGATTTGAAAAAATCTTTGAAAACCAGGCAGTGAAATGATCACTTTAGTTTTGAAAACCCAGGAGTAAACCATGGCTGTTCAACAGAATCGTAAAACCCGTTCCAAGCGCGATATGCGTCGTTCTCACGATGCACTGGGCACCACCGCCCTGTCCGTTGATGAAACAACGGGTGAAGTTCACCGTCGTCACCATGTAACGGCTGAAGGCTTCTATCGTGGTAAGAAAGTTATCAACAAAGGCGACGAGTAAGCTTTTCACTGCACAGGGAGTTTTCTGTGCAGGTTAATCTTGCTATTGATGCTATGGGCGGGGACTCAGGTCCCCGCACTAATGTTGCTGGTGCCATCCTGGCTTTGGCCCAGGACCCCCTTCTCAAAGTGACCCTAGTGGGCGATAAGCCTCTACTTCAGTCACTCCTGTCCCAACATCATCTGACCGGTGAGTTCGCCAGTCGCATCTCCCTGCTGCACAGCAGTGATGCCATTGCGATGCAGGATGCTCCGGCCTCCGTTCTCAGAAGCAAAAAAAAATCCTCGATCCATCTGGCCGTACAACTGGTTGCAGCGGGTCAATGTCAGGCCTGTGTCAGTGCCGGAAACACCGGAGCCCTGATGCTGATCGGGCGGCATTATCTGGGTATGCAGCCGGGTATTGAGCGACCGGCCATCAGCACTGCGATTCCCACCCGCAAGGGGCACAGCTATTTACTGGATCTGGGTGCCAATGTCGATTGCCAGGCCGAGCATCTTTTGCAGTTTGCCCTGATGGGGTCAGTGATGGTGCAGTGTGTGGATGGTCTGGCCCACCCCAGAGTCGGGCTTTTGAATGTCGGACGTGAAGCCATCAAGGGCAATGCCCAGGTCAAACTGGCGGCGCATTTGATTGCCCAGAACCCGCAGCTGAATTATATCGGCTACCTGGAAGGGGATGAAATCTTCCAGGGTGATGTTGATCTGGTGGTTTGTGATGGTTTTGTTGGCAATGTGGCGTTGAAAACCAGTGAAGGCCTGGCGCGTTTTCTTTCCGAGCAGATTCAGGGGTTGTTTGCCAAAAGCATTTACAGCCGTCTGGTCAGCCTGATGGCACGCCCCGTTCTCAAGCAACTCAAACAGCAGATGGATCCGGTGCGCTATAACGGCGGCAGTTTGCTGGGTCTCAAGGGCAGTGTGGTCAAAAGCCACGGCAATGCCGATGCCCGCGGATTTTCCTATGCCATTTTGCGGGCAGCCACCGAAGCCAGGCAGGGTCTGTCAGCACGTCTGCTGGAGCAGATGCAGCGTCTTGACCTGCACTAGAGGTTTTGTAGTCTCAATTGCTGGTTTAATTACCTCTTGATCCCGGTTAGACTGGCGATTCTAATTTTCAGGTGACCGACAACTCAGTGATGATGATCAAACTGGTGTTGCTGCTGGCCAGTAGTCTTACGGTCATGGCAGGCGCCATTATTACCCCCGGCCTGCCGGATATTGGCCGCTACTTTGACAGCTACCCGGATGTCTGGGTCAAGCTGATTATTACCCTGCCCGCTTTGTTTATTGCCATCTTCTCGCCTCTGATGGGCTGGCTGGCGGATCGCTTTGGTCGCTTGCCGGTTCTGCTGACCTGTTTACTGATTTATGCCTTTGGCGGTGCAGCCGGTGCCCTGGCCGAAAATATGACCTGGATGCTCTTGACCCGTGCTCTGCTGGGCATTGGTGTGGCCGGGGTTATGGGCATTGCCACCACCCTGATCGGGGATTATTTCAGCGGCCAGGAACGCCAGTCCTTCATGGGCCTGCAGGGCAGCTTCATGGCTTTGGGTGGGGTGGTTTTCATCAACCTGGGTGGGTTGTTGGCACTGGGAAGTTGGCGCGCCAATTTTCTGGTGTATCTTTTCAGTCTGGTGGTTTTTGCATTGGCCTGGCGCTTTTTAAAAGAACCCCAGCCGGAAAAAGACACTGCCGACTTTAACCCTCAGGCCCCTTTCCCTTTGGCTTCTGTTCTTCCGGTTTATGGACTGGGCTTTATTGCCATGGCCCTGTTTTACCTACTGCCTGCCCAGATGCCTTTTCTGCTCGCCGAGCGTTTTCAGAGCAACAGCCTGCAAACGGCCTGGGTGATTGCTACCAGTACTCTGTCCGGTGCTCTGGCCGGTTTCCTCTTTGGACGCATTAAAAACCTGATCAGCCATCGGCAAATTTATGCCCTGGCTTTTATTTTGTTTGCCCTGGGTTATTTTATGGCGGCCCAGGTGGATACCTACCTCTTGATCCTGGCTGCAGTCTTGTTGAGTGGCTTCGGGGCGGGTATGACTTTTCCCGCCGGGAATCACTGGTTGTTGACCTTGGCTCCTGTGGCTTACCGGGGCCGGGTGATGGGTGGTTTTGCTTCCGTGTTTTTTATGGGGCAGTTCATGTCACCCTTGCTGGCAGCACCGGTTGAAGCCTGGGCCGGGTTGACGGGGGTGTTTCTGGCTGCCGCCCTGCTGGCCATGAGCCTGGCTCTCTTGCTTCTGCTGCTGCCTTCAGGAAACCCGCAAGGCCAGGAAGTCGATTAGTGCAACGAGCGGATGCCCTGACCGGTTACAGTTTGCTGGCTCTGGTGGTTTTTGCACTTCTGGCCAGTCTGGGGTTTTCTTCCCTGGCTGTGGTGGCCGGTTTTTTCGCCTGGCTGGCCGCTTTTCGTCTCCTTCCACGTCTGGCCGGGTTGCAGAAAATCCAGGTGACCGTGATGCTGGTAGTCGGCTCTGCCGGGCTGCTCTGGGGGCAACTGCATTCAGTGGAGGTGAGCTGGTGGTTAAAAGCCTGGGAAGCTAATCAGGCCCTACTCAGCATGTTGATTTCAGTGAGTTTTTTGCGCCTGGTGGCGATCAGTGATCTGGCCGCAAAAGAAGCCTTGCCTCAGGGACGCAAAGCCCTCTGGAAAACCCTGCTGGGTGTGCATGCCTTTGGTGCCGTGATCAACTTTTCGGCCATGATCATCATGGGGGATCGCCTGCATTCCCGTAAGCCGCTTTCACCTTTGCAGGCCCTGGTTATTTCCCGGGGTTTTACCCTGGCCGCGCACTGGTCGCCTTTTTTTGCCGCCATGGGTGTGGTGTTGGTCAGTGCACCGGGGGCCGATCTGCTAACGCTGATGTCCGTTGGTTCAGTGGTGGCCTTGCTGGGCTTGTTTCTGGCCGGTTGGTGGCTGCTGCAAACTCCTGAAGCTGCAACCACCCAGGCTTACCCCATGCACTGGCGGGCTTTGACTCTGCCTTTGACCCTGGCCATCAGTGTGCTCCTGGCTCACAGCCTCTGGAAGGAATTGCCGATTCTGACCCTGGTGTCCTTTTTGTCCCTCTTGTTTACCCTGGTTTTGCTGTTTCTGCGTTACCAGAAAAAGGGTTTCAAACGCCTGCGTCAGCATATCGAACATACCCTGCCGACCATGTCGGGTGAGACCCTGCTGTTTTTGGCCGCCGGGGTTCTGGCCGCGGGTCTGGGGGCTTTCATGCAGGCCGTGGATTTCAGCCTGCAGGTGAGCTATTTCGGACCCTGGCAGGCCTGGTTTTTATTGGTGGTTTTGGTGGCCCTGTCAGGTGTGGGGGTGCATCCGGTCATCAGTATTGCCACCGCCGGGGGGATTTTTGCTCCTTCCGTGGAGGACCCCAACCTGCTGGCCCTGGTGTTTTTAATGACCTGGTCACTGGGAGTGGCTTTCTCGCCTTTATCAGGCACCCAGTTGGCGATGCAGGGGCGCTATGGCCTGCCTGCCCATGCCTTCACTCGCTGGAATTTCGGCTTTGTGCTGATGATGCTGGTGGTGCATTTGCTGGCCCTGCATACCTATGTGTTTTTGACTTCTGACAGGTTTTTGTGAAACAGCCCGTAAAGCGGGTGTTTCCCAGGTAAGTTTTCCTGTTAGTCTGCAACATTAGACACTTCAATAATAAATAAAGGAAAAGGCCATGTTTGAAGCAGCAGAACTTGGACGTACTCTGGATAAAGCCACCTACAAAGCGGAAATTGAAGATTTAAGAGTTGAACTTCTGGAAATGCAACAGCAACTGCAGGGGGCCGACTTCCCCGTGCTTTTGTTGATTTCCGGGGTGGATGGTGCTGGCAAGGGGGAAATGGTCAACCTGCTGCACGAATGGATGGACCCGCGCCACCTGGAAACTTCGGCCTTTGATGCACCCACCGATGAAGAAAACGAAAGGCCGCATTTCTGGCGTTACTGGCGTGCCCTGCCACCCAAGGGCAAAATCGGTATTCACTTCAGTTCCTGGTACTCCGAACCCATTGCGGATCGCCTCAGCGGTAAGATGTCCGAAAACGACCAGGAAGCTTACCTGTCACGGGTCAACACCCTGGAAAAAATGCTGGTGGATGACGGAGCCCTGCTGATCAAGATCTGGCTGCACCTGGGCAAGAAGCAATACAAAAACCGCATCAAAACCCTGGCTGGCGATCCCAAGACCGCCTGGCGAGTGACCAAAAAGAACCTGGACAACATCAAGGTTTATGATGAATTTCGTCAGGTTGCCGAGCAAACCCTGCGCCAGACCAGCACGGGTCACGCTCCCTGGATTATTGTGGAAGGCTATGACCAGCGCTATCGCAGCCTCACTGTGGGGCGTCTGCTGCGCGACATGATTCAAAAACGCCTGAATGTCGATCCCAAAACCCTGGTTTCTCCGGCTGTGGACTGGAGCGCCAAAAAAGACAAAACCACCCTGCTGGATTTCGTAGATCTGCAAAAATCGCTGGAAAAGAAGGAATACAAGGAGCAGCTGGCCGACTATCAGGCACGACTCAATGAACTGGCCCGCAAGGCCCACAAGAAAAAAGTCAGCACCGTCATGGCTCTGGAAGGCTGGGATGCCGGTGGCAAGGGCGGCATGATCCGGCGCATGATTCACGCCCTGGATGCCCGCCATTACCGGGTGATTCCTGTAGCAGCCCCCACCGATGAAGAAAAAGCCCGACATTACCTCTGGCGCTTCTGGCGGCACCTGCAACGTGCCGGCCACATGACCATCTTTGACCGCACCTGGTACGGTCGGGTGCTGGTGGAGCGTATTGAAGGCTATGCGCGTACCGATGAGTGGATACGGGCCTATCAGGAGATCAATGAATTTGAGGAAGAACTCACCGAACACGGCATCGTTCTACTCAAATACTGGCTGCACATCGACAAGGACGAACAGCTGGCGCGTTTCAAGGCCCGTGAACAGATCAGCTACAAGCAGCACAAGATCACCGATGAAGACTATCGTAACCGCGAAAAATGGGATGAATACGCCCAGGCCGTGGCGGATATGGTGGAAAGAACCAGCACACCCAATGCACCCTGGTACATCATTGAAGGCAATGACAAACGCTATGCACGGGTGCGGGCGCTGGAAATTCTCTGTGACCGCTTGGAAAAAGCCCTTTAACGGAGATTGAAGTGAGCCAGGAGGCTGTCGATTTTCGGCAGCCACTGCTGTTGCTGCTCGGGATTCAGGGCACGAGGATAAAGCGGCTGCTGGCGATCGTCCAGGCAGGTTTTCCAATCACTGGTGAACTCCAGAAAATGCCGGGCAAAGGCTTCGCCCTCTTGCAGGCAGCCGTGGAGAATTACATCCAGGTAGCTCAGGGCAATCGGGTGAGGGCTGGTTTGTTCGGGTGGCAGATAAACCCAGAAATGGCCTTCAGGAAGAGCCTGATTGTCCAGACAACGAAGCTCACGACTTGCCAATTCTACTCGCTGGTATTCCTTTTCACGTGCATCAAACAACGGCAGTTGGTCTTCCTCGACAGGAAACAACATGCCTCCTGTGCAATAACCCTTGCGTTGACGAATTCCCACAACACTCAAGTCTGCGGTATCCAGAGCCACGTTCCAGCTTCTTTCCAGTCCTTCGACTTCTACGCTCAGGGCCTCACCGGTAACGCCTGTGCGCGAGCGGCTATCAGCACAGATGAGACTGCCATAGCCAAAAATCCAGTGGTGTTGACTCAAGTTCTTGCCTCCTGTTGAACGCTGGGATGGTTGCGGGCAAATTCTTGCAGCTCAGGATAAAGGGCGTGAAAGTCCTGGGTCAAAAAATCATACTCCTTGACCAGCTGTGGCCAGAAATAGTCCAGCAAACCCGGTTGCCCCAAACGCCGCGAAATACCAGCCAGAGACCGGCGAATCACCGTAAAATCCCGGTAGCTGCTCAGCCAGTCATCGGCAATCATGTAAGGAGCCATCTGCTCCAGACGCCCCGGTAATTGAGGCTGATCCAGAAGCAGGTGGTAAACCTTCTGGGTAAAATGGGGGAGGGGTGTGCTGCTGTAATCCTGCCAATGCCGGGCCAGACAGTGATCAAAAAACACATCCAGCACAATACCCGAATAACGCATCAGCTCTGGTGAGAAGCGGTTACGGGCAGTTTTCAGCAAAGGGTGGCGATCCGTAAAGCCATCCAGACGCCGGTGCAGATCAATCGCCTTTTCGATATCTTCATGATATTCACCCTTCAGCGGCCCCTTCACAAAGTCACCGTAAAGGCTGCCAAGAAGCTGTTCAGGGCGGGAGCCACCCAGATGCAGATGCGCGAGATAATTCATGGATGGATTATAGCAAAGCTTCGCATAGGTTAAGATGGCTTCTTTTTTTGATGAGAAAGGATAGAAGCCATGTGGGGCTTGTTATTGCTGGTGTTGTTTCAGTTTGCCGGAACCCTGATAGCCGCTCTGGGCATCAATCTGCCCGGCCCGGTTATCGGCATGCTGCTGTTGCTGGTGGTGCTACTGGTTCTGCGGCGGGTGCCCGAACCCCTGCAGGTGACCAGCGGCCAGTTGCTTAAATACCTGCCATTGATGCTGATTCCACCCGCCGTGGGCATTATGTCCCAGTGGGAAGTAATTACTTCCAGCTTCCTGGCCATCAGCGTGGCCCTGCTGGGTTCGCTGGTGATTTCGATTCCCCTCACCGCCTGGGTGCTCCAGCGCCTGGCAACACGGGGAGCCGAATCCAAATGATAACGCTATTGGTTAACCACCCCCTGTTTGGTTTGCTGATCACCCTGATCGGCTATCAGCTGGCGCTGGAACTCAACCAGCGCACCCGCACTTTGCTCACCCAACCGGTGCTCGTCGCTACCCTGATCGTGGTTGGCCTGCTGTTGCTGCTGGATGTGGATTTTGACACCTACTATGCCTCAGTGGATTTGATCTGGCTGTTTCTCGGCCCAGCCACCGTTGCCTTGGCTGTTCCCCTTTATACCCACCTGCGCCGCATCCGGGATTACTTCTGGCCCCTGGTTACAGCCCTTCTGATTGGTGGTTTTGCCACTGTACTGCTGACTCTGGCCTTTGCCTGGCTGCTGGGGGCAGGGCCCGAGCTGCTGGCCTCCCTGGCTCCCAAATCCGTCACCTCACCCATTGCCATCCTTGCTTGCTGAAGACCTGGGCGGCTCCCCGGCGCTGGCTGCGGTTTTTGTCATGATCACTGGCGTCGCTGGTGCCGTCATGGCCCCCTGGCTGCTGGAAAAGTCAGGCATCCACCTGCCCGCCGCACGGGGCTTCACCCTCGGACTCAACGCCCATGCCGCAGGCACCGCCCTGGCCCTGGAAGAAGGCGAAGAAACCGGCGCCTTCGCCGCCCTCGCCATGAGCCTGACCGGTGCAGTGACTGCTATTATATTGCCTTTGGTTTATAGTTTGGGTGCGGCCTAATAAAACAGTGTAGGAGCGCATTGTAGGAGCGCATTCCATGCGCGATCATCATTTGAAAATTATTTGCGCCGAAAAAGGAAAACCGGTAAAAAGTCATTAGAGCTGCCTAGCCCTCCCTCTGAGCCAGCGGCCGTTCAACATGCGGTTATACGATGGCTGTGCCACCTGAATAACCGCTTAAGAGTTAAATTCATAAGGAGAGCATGGTGCCAACACTAAGCAACAAAGATCAAGTGCTGCTTGCTGAGCGGGGAATCTCGGTAGAAAGTGGGGTATATGGCGTAAAAATTAAGTTAATTTCCAATGGGCTCTGCTGGCTACTAAACTACCTGCACTCATCAGGAAAACAGGGTTCACTTCTTTCGCTAAAGCTTTTGAAAGACGTTGCAGCGTTTCAAAAGGATAGTGATAGCTGGCGAGAACTACGAATAGCTGCCTCTCGTTTACCTGCGTATGATACACAGTACTATCAGCTATCACTATATCTTAATGGGTCGCCTCCAAAAGCGTTCATGGCGTTCCCTCCAAACTTACGTGCAGTTCCTCGCACCTTTGATATACCGCACCTAGAATACGGTATTTTCAAGATCAAAGGTGATCAGGCGGCAAATATAGCGCTATCAGCGTCTGAAACAGAGCTCCTTGAAAATGATGGGGTGATTGTTGCCGATGGTGTGAATTGAACGAGAATTTAACAAGGCCAAACACGTGACGGCTTTCCCGTTACGGCTTCGCCTTCACTACAAATCCGCTCGTGTTGGCGGTGTAGGCAATAGAGGAAGATATTGACGTGGATGAAGCAATTCCTGTATCTCTTGATCGAATCCGCAAGATGATTGCGCAGATCGAGTCTGAACACTTTTCTACTGCCGATGTACTCCGCAGATACAATGGGGGCTTCTGCAGTAATCATGGCACGCCAGCCCAGTTTTCATTTAACGCCCAGTTTGGGAAGCTGCTCAAGCGAAACGCTGAAGATTTAGGTATACGCGAAGTGGAACCCGATGCGTCGATTGAGGACGATCATGGCCATCCAACGAGCAGTTCAATTTGGGCTAGGCGCGCCTAACCCTGTGCTGTATCCGACGCGGAAACCACTGCGCGGATGAGCATCAGCGTTCAGGTTGTAGAAAAACCCAAGAAGTTTCGTTTTTTGAGTGTTTTTCGAGCTCCTACATAAATTCTGGGTTTCTTGGTGATGAGAACTGTTCTAGAATTCATGCATAACCGTTATTTTTAGTACAAAAGATGATCAATTTTTTAGGCTGAGGTGTTTCTACAACCTCGTTAGAAATTTCGCATATGAATTACGATGAATTTCCAGAGATGACACGAGGTTATTTGGTTGTTCCGGAGCCAAATTATTTGCCAGAAGGTCATGATGATATATATGAGCGATTTTGTTGTGCCATATATATGGCGGCTTGCATTAATAGCAAGACGTCTCTGTATATCATGCCGCCATACTCAGCGAGCAAAGCGTATTTGCGAGCCTCTCTAGCTGAATTTGTTAGTATTGAGGACGCATTAAAACTTAAGTGCCCTGCTGTTTATGAAGATTTTTCAATAGTGAAAAGTAGCAATCCTCTTTTTCATATTATGAAACTACTACGGGATTACAATATACATCTTGGTGTTACTACTCTTTTGGAATCTGAAATTCCAGTTGCACTAGAAGCAAAGCCAGAAGAAGTTCATGATATAGATACATTGATAGTTAATAATCTTGAAGTAAATTCTTTAATGATGCTGAGAAATTCTAAGCACTATTCTGATTCCGAATTAATTAACATGGTGGATTGCTTCAATATACAGCAGCGGCGATTTGGGGTTGCAGATTTAATCATTAGAGGGTTGGTGATGTACTCCAGCCATATAAAAAAAATTCTAACAAAACAATCAACCGGTTCGAGTTTACGATGATCGCTTTAAAGGCTTTGGTGATTTGGTTTGCTATTCTCGTTCTGGCGATTGCCAATGGGGTGCTGCGTGAGTCTGTGCTGGTGCCTGGGTTGGGAACTCCGACTGCACTTATTGTGAGCGGGTTGCTGCTTTCGGCTTTGATTATTGGGGTGACTTACTTCTCACTTCCCTGGTTGCATATACGTCGCCCCGTTCAGCTCTGGGCCGTGGGGCTAGGCTGGCTTGCCCTCACGCTTGTTTTTGAGTTTTCGTTCGGGCTGCTGCAAGGCAAGTCCTGGCCTGAGTTACTTGAGGCTTACACTTTCAAGGACGGCAATATCTGGCCTCTTGTCCTCGCAGTAACAGCCCTTGCTCCTTATATCGCTGCCAAGCTGAGGGGTTGGGCCTAATTTTTATTACCCAGGTGGCTGAACGCCTGCCTATACGATCATTGAAATCAACCTTTTGAGTTGTGCTGATCCCATTTTGGGACTAAAGTGATGCTATGCGAGTGATTGCTTTATCTACGTTAAAGGCGTTCTGGTCAAGTTCGTCAGCTTACTCGGACTCTAGAGAACCGGGGTTGGCGTGGTATCGAGAAACGTTAAAGGCTGATTGGGCCAACCCAAATGATGTTAAAGCACAATTCTCGAACGCCAGTATCCTGAAAGATGGCCGGGTGGTCTTCAACATCGCTGGCAACAAGTATCGACTAGTGGTCTGGATCAACTATGCCTATCGCGTTGTCTATATCCGTTTTATCGGAACTCACAAGCAATACGATGCGATTGATGCACAGACAATATGAGGTGATCTATGAATATTCGACCCATTAAAACAGAAGCTGATTATCAGGCGACTTTGAAAGAGGTTGAAGGTCTTATGTCGGCTGAGGCTGGTTCAGCGGAGGGTGATCGACTGGATGTTCTGGTCACCCTGGTCGAGGCCTATGAGCAACAGCATTATCCTATCGACTTCCCTGATCCGATTGAGGCCATCAAGTTCAGAATGGAGCAACAGGGCCTCACGGTTGACGATCTCGTCCCTGTTATTGGTCGAAAAAACCGTGTTTACGAAGTGCTGGCTAGAAAACGCCCTTTGACACTTCGAATGATTGAGGGGCTCCACGAGGTGTTTTCCATTCCAGCGGAAAGCCTGATCAAACATAGCTCTCAGCGGGATAACTCTGCTGCATGAGCTTGTCAGCACCTGGGAACAGGTTAGGTGCTCCTTATCTGCGCAGCATTCGCAGCAACTTTGAGGGCATGACGGATAAAGGTTTTCCTTTCAATATCCCGGCGTTTCGTCACGGAATTGCTCTGGATCTGCCAACACCAGTGACCTTCTTTGTCGGGGAAAATGGCAGTGGGAAATCCACTCTTCTGGAAGCTCTTGCGGAAATCTGTGGTTTTAATCCTGAAGGTGGAAACCGAGACCATTATCGGGAGGCGAGGGAAGACCGGTCAGAGCTGGCGCAGGCTTTACGGCTCTCGTGGCTGCCTAAAATGACCGAAGGGTTTTTCATGCGTGCGGAGAGTTTCTACAACTTCGCAAGCTATCTCGACAGCGTCTCCAATTTCAAGGCTTACGGCGGCAAATCACTGCATCAACAATCCCACGGTGAGTCATTTCTGGCATTGTTCGAGAATCGGTTTGAACACGGGCTCTACATCCTTGATGAGCCGGAGGCAGCTCTGTCACCGCAAAGACAGCTTGCTTTCCTGAGAATTATTCATGAGCTTGAAGTCCCGCGCCATGCCCAGTTTCTGATTGCCACCCACTCACCAATTCTACTGGCCTATCCAGGGGCTACTCTGTATCAGTTTGAGGAAGATGGTATCCGGGAAGTGGACTACTATGATACTGATCATTACCAAATCACCAGGACCTTCCTGAATGGGCCGGAGCGAATGCTCAAGCATCTGTTTTCAGAAGAAGAGCCTGATGCCTGACCAGGCAGTTACCTTATTTATCTTACTCCCTTTCTTGATAGGGATCGTCGGTTGAACAGACTTGAAGCCGGGTTGCTCTTGCTTTTGTTCAGTGTTTGAACATCTGCGCAAAAATGCCATCCAATCTTTTCAAGCAGTTTAATAGGCCAAAGGGGAATGGGGTGATAGGTGATCGCACGGTAAATGTCTTTTTTGATGAAGTGATGCTGGGCCATGACCCACAGGTTGATTTACCTTTTATACCCAGCCGGGTGGAGAAACGTGTTAGGAGTGTCCTGCAGGGGCTGCATTTTAATTGGAGCTACCCCGAGCACCCTGGACGGCTGAGTGCCATCAAAAAGTATCTGGATGAGCACCCTATACCAGGCATTCACCTGGCCGCTGGCCCTAGCGCTACCTACGAACAGCTAAGCCGCGTCCATACCACATCCTACCTGGATCATATTTTCTCATTGGCAGGCGAAAGCGCTTGGCTGGATCGAGATACCACTGCTGTTTCACCCGGCAGTATCAACGCAGCCACCGCAGCGGCCGGTAATGCCATCGCGGCAGTGGAAAGCGTGGTCAATAAAAAATCACAAAGTGCATTTGCCTTGGTGCGGCCTCCGGGTCATCACGCTGAGTCGGTTCGGGCCAGAGGTTTCTGTTTGTTGAATAACGTTGCTGTGGCGGCGGCCCATGCCCAGTCGAAGTTGAACTGTGAGCGTATTCTGATCGTTGACTGGGATGTACATCATGGCAACGGCACGCAGGAAATATTCTGGGCGGACCCGGATGTGCTGTTTTTTGACACCCATTGTGCGGCACCCTTTTATCCCGGCTCCGGCCACCTGGACGAAGTGGGTGCGGGCCTTGGTGAAGGCTATACCATCAATGTTCCGCTCCCTGAAAGCTCCGGTGACATTGCTTTTGAGAAAGCCTATCGGGAAATACTGCTTCCGGCCGCACGATATTTTAAACCCGATCTGGTATTGGTCTCCGCTGGCTTTGATGCCCATCATAATGATATGGCCATGAACCTGACCTATAACGGTTTCAAGGTCATCACGCGCATTCTTCAGGACATTGCTGATGAACACTGTGATAGTAGACTCGTGCTGGTTTTGGAAGGGGGCTACAATCTGGTATCGCTTTCCCAGGGGGTTCATGCCGTGCTGGAAGTGCTGGCCGGAGGTGATGCAGAAAAACCATCTGAGTGTGGAGTGGAGGAGGTGGAGGCCGCTGAGATATTCCACCGCACGGCATTCAGTGATGATGTCTAAGCATGTAAGATGAAACTTTCTCGGCCTGTATTGGCTAGCTTGTACATAAGAGAGAACCCATATGAGCCTGAAAAATCACTTTGAATTGTTGGCTGCCTATAACCAGTGGATGAACTCAAAGGTTTATGAGACAGCAAGTCACCTCACTGCAGCGGATTTAGCCAAGGATCGCGGGGCATTTTTTGGCTCCATTCTGGGTACTTTGAATCATATTCTTGTTGCGGATACCATCTGGCTTCAGCGGTTTGCTTCACACCCGCCTTGCCGGAATTCCCTGGTCGAGGTTGCTGATCTTCCAACCCCAACGAGCTTGAACCAGCTGGTCTTTGATGATTTTGATGGCTTGGCTGAGCATCGCACCTGGTTGGATCGTAAAATTATCAATTGGGTTGCTGAATTGTCCGATAATGATCTGGATTCTGTTCTCAGTTATAAAAACAGCAAAGGGATTTCGTCCAGCAAACGCTATTCAAACTTGATTCTTCATTTCTTTAACCATCAAACCCATCATCGAGGCCAGGTTTCTACTTTACTGTCCCAGGCAGGTGAGGATATTGGGGTGACTGACCTCTTGGCTCAGATTCCTCAAGAAACGCCCTAACTTCTTCTTGCAGCCCAATCTCAGGCAGTATACGATTCATATATGTTTCGTATGTTTGAGGTGATTATGGGTATCGTAAAGATCAGTGATGAATTGCATGAAGAAATTCGCAAGGCCAGCTCGGTCATGGTGCGTTCCATCAACGCTCAGGCTGAATACTGGATCAAAATAGGTATGCTTGCTGAAGCCAATCCGAGTATGTCCTTTACTCAGATTGTGAGTGAGCAAATGCAGCGTGCAGATGTTGATGTAAGGAAGGTGGCCAGTGTCTGAGGTCACGCTGAAAAGCGCAGATGAGTTGCAGGTGATGCGTAAATCCGGGCGACTTCTGGCATCCGTTTTCAGTTATCTTGATAACCAGGTAAAGATCGGGATGTCCACAATGGATATTAATAATCTGGTTGAAAGGTATATTGTCGATCAGCTCAAAGCTCGTCCGGCCAGTAAAGGGCAATATGGTTATCAGTATGTGCTCAATGCCTCAGTCAATAATGTGGTGTGTCACGGTGTTCCTTCAACTACTCAGAAACTCAGGTCTGGCGATATCGTCAATATTGATATCACGCTTGAACAGGGCGGTTTTATCGCTGATTCCAGTAAAATGTATATGATTGGTGATGTGGCTCCATTGGCCAGGCGTTTGGTTGATAAAACCTATGCAGCCATGTGGGAAGGGATAAGGCTTGTTAAGCCTGGAGCCAGGCTGGGTGATATTGGCCATGCCATTCAACAATATGCTCAGAAGCATGGTTACTCGATTGTTCGGGAGTACTGTGGTCATGGTATTGGTCGTGAAATGCATGAAGGCCCCCAGGTCCTGCACTTTGGTCAGCCAGGTAAAGGTCTGGTCTTGCAAGAAGGTATGACCTTCACAATTGAGCCAATGATCAACCAGGGAAAGGCAAAAATTAAACGGAAGAATGATGGATGGACTGTTGTCACGGGTGATAAGAAATTGTCAGCCCAATGGGAGCACACCCTGGCGGTGACATCGAAGGGCTATGAAGTGCTTACGCTTCGGGATGAGGAGCTGAGCTGAGCTGAAGCCTGGTGTTCAAACATCAGTTAACCAGCCACTGGAAATAATTGATTAATATTCTTTGTCTTTTGGTGTTTCCTGTCCTACACCTGTCCTATGGAATCAACTTCCACACGAGCTTGATTCCCCGGGTTGCCCACCAGGAGAAACACCATGAAAATAAAAATTCTCAACTATCTGCTGCTGTTCGTGGCAGTCTTATTCACTCCGCTGGTTGCGACAGCAAACGATTCCTCCGCCAAGTACACCCCTGATGTGACCTTTACCCTGCGCACGGCCATTGCCGATGGTCGTTTGGTCTATATTGGCCAGGGTGGTGAAATTGATGGCAAGGTTAACCCGACGCTGAATGTGGAGCCGGGTGCGATGGTGCAGATCAATATGATCAATGGTGACGGTGCCCTGCATGATATCGTTGCGCCGGATTTCAACAACGCCAAGTCGGATCAGGTGTCAGGGCAGGGTTCAAGCACTGTACTTGCCTTCCGTGCCAACCAGGAAGGTGAGTTTTTCTATTGGTGTTCAGTCCCCGGCCACCGTCCTGCCGGGATGGAAGGCAAGATCCTTGTCGGTGACGGGGACAGGGGGGCTGACACGGATGCCGAGGATATGACCCTGTCTCCCATGGACTTGCCGGATCCGATTGGTGATCGTGGCCCTACTGAGCTGGAGTACACCCTGGAAACAATAGAGCAGGTTGGTAAGCTGGATAATGGTTCCAGCTATAAGTTCTGGACTTTTGACGGCACCGTGCCAGGGCCAATGCTACGGATACGTGAGGGCGATACCGTTACAATCAACCTGAAAAACCCTGAAAGCTCCACCATGATCCATTCGGTGGATTTTCATGCTGTAACAGGCCCAGGTGGCGGCGCTGCGGTCACTCAGGCCGCACCGGGTCAGACCGAAAGCTTTACCTTCAAGGCATTGCAGCCGGGGCTTTATGTTTATCACTGCGCAACACCCATGGTGGCGCATCATATCACCAACGGTATGTACGGGATGATTCTGGTCGAGCCGGAAGGGGGCCTTGATCCGGTGGACCGGGAATTCTATGTGATGCAGGGCGAGCTTTATACTGCAGAGGATTTTGGTACCCGGGGCGAGTTGTCCTTCTCGATCGACAAGCTGCTGGATGAGGATTTTGAGTACATGATCTTCAACGGCTCGGTGAATTCGCTCAAGAGTACTCACAAGATGACGGCCCAGGTGGGTGAGACGGTGCGGATCTTCTTTGGCGTTGGTGGGCCAAACGCAACCTCCTCCTTCCATGTGATCGGAGAAATTTTCGACCGTGTTTATCATGAAGGGGCCTTGACCGATCCGCCGCTGCACAATGTGCAAACCACAACAGTGGCTCCCGGTGGTTCCACCATGGTCGAGTTTGATGTGGATTATCCGGGGCGCTATATCCTGGTTGACCACGCCCTCTCGCGGGCTGAACGCGGGCTGGCTGGTTTTCTGACGGTCGAAGGGGAAGCGGACAAGAGTGTCTTTGATGCCCACGGGAAGGATACCAGCGACCACTGATATTTTTAGGTACAATCAACCGGAAAACAAAACCCCGGGTCTTCGGATCCGGGGTTTTTCCATTGCTACAAATAGTTTATTCAAGAGGCTCTTTTGCTCGAAATTACTCCAGACATTCACCTGGCAGACTGGGAGTTTGACTTTCAGCCGATTCGTGCCCAGGGTGCAGGTGGGCAGAATGTGAACAAGGTTGCTTCGGCAGTGCATTTGCGCTTTGATATCCGGCGCTCGTCCTTGCCGCCTTTCTACAAGGAACGCCTGCTGAAGCTTTCTGACCAGCGGATTACTCAGGAAGGAGTAATCGTGATCAAGGCTCAGCGTTTTCGCACTCAGGAAATGAACAAGGAAGATGCCCTGCAGCGGTTGAAGGAATTGATTCAGGAAGCGGTTAAACCTGTGAAAGTGCGCCGGGCGACCCGGCCCACCAAGGGTTCCCAGCGGCGTCGGGTGGATCAGAAAACCCGGCGGGGTCAGATAAAGAACCTGCGGGGCAAGGTGGGTCCCTAAAGGTTAAGCCCTTGAAGCAGCACCAAGAGGAGGTCGCAAATGATTTCTTCTGACAAAACAACGGCTCTGGGCCCTGTTCTGGTGGCTTTTGCGGCTTTCTGCTGGGGGCTGTCGGGAGGGATTGCCGGTTTTTTGATGGCTCAGGGCTGGGATGCCCTGGTGGTGTCTTTTTATCGGGGTGCCATCGGGCTGGTGTTTGTTCTGGTCTGGTTGCTTTTGCGTTCCCACGCGAGTGGTTTGGGCGGCCAGCGTTTGTGGTTCTGGTCAGTGATAGCCGGTCTGGGTGTGGCGGGCAATTTTTCCTTTTATTTTCTGAGTATTTCCGAAGGCAGTGTCGCTGTTGCGGCCACCTTGATGTACTGCGCTCCCATTTTCGTTTTACTGGTTTCCTTTACGCTCAAGCTGGAAAGACCCACACCTTTTAAGTGGGTTGCGATTACCCTGGTTATGCTGGGTGTGGTGTTGCTGACCGAGGTTTATAAACTGGGATCTGGCAGTGTCACCCCTCTGGCTGTGGGGGCCGGTCTGCTTTCCGGGCTTTCTTATGCGCTTTTCATTTTCGGTTTCAAATTCGCAGCGCCGCATGGCAGCCCTCAGGCGATTTTGGCGATTGCCTTTACAGTCTTTGTCCTGTTGTTTGTTGCTCTGGGTGGTCAGGGTCAGGCGCTGGCTGTGTTGAGTGCTCCCAACTGGCCCTTGTTTGTATTGCTGGGGGTGTTGGGAGCCGGTTTGTCGTTCATACTTTACATCGTCGGCTTGAAGTCGACGCCTCCGGCTTTGGCAGCCATGGTGGCTATGGTGGAACCGGTGACGGCTTCGCTTTTCGGTGTGGTAATTTTGAGTGAAAATCTGGTGGCCGTACAGCTTTTGGGGATGGCACTGATTCTGGTGACCGTCACTGCTTTGAGTGTTTATTCCCGCACTTAAACTTTTGGGTGTTGTATGATGATGTTTTATAGACCCGAAGAGTTGCTATAACCATGCTGGAATCCATTCACCTCTGGGTCGGCCAGACCTTTTTGTCCTCCGGCGGCATGCGCTTACTTTTGCTGAGCCTGGTGCTGGTGGTTGTGCTTCTGGTGCTTCAGGGCCTGCTTTCCCGGCTGATTCGACGCAGCCTTTTGCCCAGTGAATCCAGGCGCAAATGGCTGGTACAATCGCGCAATGCTCTTTTACTCCTGGGTATTCTGGGTTTGTTCATGATCTGGGGTGAGGAGTTGCGCACTCTGGCCTTGTCGGTGGTGGCCATTGCCGTGGCTTTGGTGGTGGCCACCAAGGAGTTGATCCTGTGTTTGACCGGCAGTCTCCTCAAATCGGCCGCACGCACTTTTGATATTGGTGATCGTATTCAGATCAAGGATTTTCGGGGTGATGTGATTGATCAGAACCTGCTGACCACCACCTTGATGGAGGTGGGGCCAGGCAAACTGACTCACCAGCGCACCGGGCGAACCCTGGTGTTGCCCAATGCGCTTTTTGTTGCTGAGCCGGTCGTCAATGAAAGCTTCACCGGGGAATTTGTTCTGCATGTGTTCACTTTGCCCCTGCTGCGGACTGATCCCTGGCAAGAGACCAGAAACAAGCTGACTCAGGCAGCCGAACAGCAGTCGGCACCCTATCTGGAAGAAGCCAAACGCTATATGCAGCGGCTTTCAGGTCGTCTTGGCCTGGAGATTCCCAGTGTTGAACCCAGGGTTACTCTGCAATTTCCCGATGCGGAAGAAGTTCATCTGGTGGTCAGGGTGCCGGTAAGGGCCTCACAAAAAAGCTTTATTGAGCAGTCGATATTGAACCAGGTTTTCGTCGATCAGGATTCTGAAGCAATAAATGTAACGGAAAGTTGAAATATATTGCATAGAGTAGCAATATACTGCTGCTATTTTATATTTGCATACGCTGAACCAGGGAATATCTAGGTGCTGATCGATACTATGAGGAAAAGCCGTTATTTGAGGCGCGGGTTGGGCTTCATCGGCCTGGTCTTGCTGACTGCTTCTTACTGCTTCGCTCAGGAAGAGCCAGACTGGGTGATTAGCCAGGCAGGCCAACAGCCTTTATCCGAACATTTTTCCGTTTACCGTCATTCCGGTTCGTCCTTGAGCCTGCAAGCAGTGCAAGCTCTGGATGCTAAAGGCGCTTTTGAGCCTGCACAAACCGGAAAACCTGCTGCCACCAACTTTGGTTTGACTCGGGATGAAGTCTGGATGCAGCTGCGTTTTTCCACGCCAGAAGAGTTGCCTGAGCGTTGGCTGTTGGAAATTGCCCATGCCTCCCTGGATCGGGTTGAGCTTTACCTGTCGGTCAACCAACAGGATTATGAGTATCAGCGTTCAGGCGATCTGCTGACTTTCAGCCAGCGTTCTTTTCAACACCGACATCCGGTTTTTGATCTGACACTTCAGCCGGAAACAGATTACACCCTCTATTTACGGGTGGCCTCGGAAGGCACGCTGAGTGTGCCGGTGACTCTCTGGCGACCGGATGCCCTTTGGCAGCAGGATCAATTGAGCTATTCACTGCTCAGCGCCTATTATGGTTTGCTGGTTGCTCTGCTGGTTTACAACCTATTTCTTTTTCTGTCCCTGCGTGATCCTCTTTACCTCACCTATGTTGCCTTTATCAGTACCCTGGCGGTAGGGCAGGCGGGGTTGACGGGTTTCACCGGGCAGTTTATCTGGCCGGATAATGCCTGGCTGGCGCATTTGTCCCCCACAGGTGGGGTTTCCGCTGCGGGTTTTTTCGGCGCTCTTTTTGTGCACGGTTTTTTGGGCAATACGCCGCGTCGTTTACGCCTGGGCTGGTTGATGCCCATGATCAGTCTGGGTTATGCCCTGACCTTTCTGACGACGGTTTTCTGGTCTTATTACCACGGAGCCATTGCGGTTAACCTCATCTCTCTGGTGTTTGCTTTTACGGCCTTATCACTGGGGGCAGTCAGTTTTTACCATCGCCAACCGGGTGCGCGGTTTTTTGTTCTGGCCTGGGTGGCCTTGTTGACTGGGGTTCTGGTGATTTCCCTGCATAACCTGGGATTGTTGCCCTCCAATTTTCTGACCTCGAATGCCTTGTTGATCGGTTCGGCACTGGAAATGTTGTTGCTGTCTTTGGCTTTGGCCGATCGCATCAATCGGATTCAGCAGGCTCGGGATGAAGCCCAGGCTCAGTCCATTCAACTGCGCCAGGAAATGGTGGAAACCCTGGAGAAAAGTGAGCGCCAACTGGAAGAGCGGGTTGCGGAAAGAACCTCAGCTCTGGAGGAAGCCAATCGGGAATTGCAAAAAAGCCACCATCTGCTTGAATACCAGGCTCATCATGATGCCCTGACGGGCCTGGCCAACCGTAAACTGCTCAGTCAGCATTTCAAACAGGTTAAACGTCAGGCCGATGAACAGAATATGGGCTTTACCGTTGTCGTGGCCGACCTGGATAAATTCAAACAGATCAATGATACCTGGGGACACCAGGCAGGTGATGAGGTTTTGATTACCCTGGCGCGTCGTCTGCTGGCTGCTGTGAACCACCAGGATACGCTGGCTCGGGTCGGGGGCGATGAATTTGTGGCGCTGTTGCCGGGTTTGCAGGATCGCCAGCTGGCTGAGCAGTATTGCCAGCAACTTTTGAGAACGGCGATCGAGCCCATCGTTCTGAGCCAGGGAACAACAATCATTCCGGGTATCAGTCTGGGCTATGCCATCTACCCGCAAGACACCACGGATATTGATCAATTGTTAAACCTGGCGGACAAGGCCATGTATCAAAACAAATTGAGTAATACACTGGGGTTTAATTAACCAGATCTGGATTCACCTTTTTATATAAGAGGTGAGGCCTTAAAGGATGCCCTTCCGGCAGAGCTGGATGCTCGAAATGCTCGACAAATTCCATGCCCAGGCGTTGCATGACAGCCACGGAGGCATGGTTGCCCACAGCCGTAAAAGATAAAATTTCCTCCAGATGCAGCTGCTCAAACCCCACCTTGAGAGTAGCCTGCGCCGCTTCAGTTGCATAACCTTTCCCCCAGTGGCTTTTGGCCAGCCGCCAGCCGATTTCAATACAGGGCACAAAGGGCAGAGGGTCCGTGGGGGCGTGCAGGCCGGTAAAGCCGATGAATTCACCGGTTTCCTTAAGTTCCAGAGCCCAGAACCCCCAGCCCAACTGCCGGATCAACTCTTCACATAATTGCGCAATGCGGTCACTTTCCTCGCGGCCAAACGTCCTGGGGAAGTATTTCATGACCTCAGGGTCGGCATTCATGGCCGCAAAGGGCTCACGATCTTCAGGTTGCCATTGCCTGAGCAGCAAGCGGGGTGTTTCGGGTTGATATATAGTGGGCATTGGCCGGCCTTATACTTCCGTATTCATGGAACATTAAATATACATTAATTGCTTGCTATTTTTATCACAGCCTGCTGAGATTGATATTCAGGAACAGGAAAGAAACAGGATTCTCAGCTTAATAAGGAGTGATTAATGAACAAGGCCTGGATGTTTGAGGAGCTGGATTATCATAAGCGTTTGATTCCCCTCACTGTATTACCCCTTCTGGTACTTCTGGTTATTGGCGTGGCCTTGTTGGTTTATACCACGGGCGGCATCAAATATGTTTACTCCCATTCGATGTATCTTCCCATTGTACTCGCCGGGCTGGTCTTTGGCTTTAAAGGCGGTATTCTGGTCGGAGTGGTGGGAGGCCTGGTTCTGGGACCCATGATGCCGATTGAAGTAGCCAGTGGCGAAATGCAAGCCACCAAAAACTGGCTTTACCGTACCGGCTTTTTTGCCTTGATCGGTTTTCTCAGTGGTGTTGCCAGTGATGCCGCCAGGGCTTACCTCAAACACTTAAAATGGCTGGCTGAACGGGACAGTGAAAGCGGCCTGCCCAATCGTCAGGCTTTGTTTCGCCATCTGAGTGAGTTATCCCGAGTCAAAAATGATGGGGATGCTCTGTTTCTGGCGGTGATTTCTTTTGAGAATCTGGTTGAGCTGAAATCCTCCTTTGGTTATGGAGTGATTGCCAAAGCCGTGGTGCAGATTGATCAGAAACTAAGGCAGCGTATAGAAGACCGGGAAGTTTATCGCACGGCTCCAGAACAACTGGCTGTGTTGATCAAAGCGGATGAACACAAGTTGAATTCAGTTCTTTACAGCCTGGCCGAAGACCTGCAAGAACCTTTGAAGTATGAAAATATTTCTGTGCATCTGGATACCCGTATGGGCTGTGTGCAACTGGGTGAGCTGAGTGAACAATCAGAAACCTACCTGCAGCGCGCCGAGACTGCTTTGATTGTTGCTCAGGAAAAGGTGCAGGACAGTGTTGTTTATTCCCCGGAAATTCTTTCTGCCACCCGTGAGAATGTGTCTCTTCTTGGCGAGCTGAAGAAGGCACTGCGCTCGGGCGAGGTTTCCATGCATTACCAGCCCAAGATTCATATACCCACCAGCCAGGTTCACAGTGTTGAAGCCCTGATGCGTTGGCAGCATCCTACGCGGGGCAATATTCCCCCCGGAGATTTTATTCCCCGCGCTGAGCAGAGCACCCTGATCAACACGATTACCGAATTTGCTCTGGATCAGTCCTTGCAACAACAATTGGCTTGGCAGGAACAGGGTATTCACCTGCCGGTTGCTGTGAATATTTCCACTCGCAATCTGCTGCAACCAGGGTTTTCGGACAAGGTTTTGGAACTGCTCAATAAATATGGCCTGAAAGGTGAAAATCTGGAACTGGAAGTGACTGAAGGGGCGCTGATGATGGACATGCAGCGCACCCTGGATGAACTGGCCAAATTGGATGATCTGAAAATCATTATTTCCATTGATGATTTCGGTACCGGCTATTCTTCTTTGCAATACCTGCATAGTCTGCCTATTTCCCTGCTCAAGATAGACCAATGCTTTGTACGCCGACTTCCGGGTGATGAAGGAGCTGCCCATATTCTGGAAGCCGCCATTACCCTGGCTCACAAGATGGGCATTCGTGCCATTGCTGAAGGAGTGGAAACCCTGGAGGTTTATGACTTTCTGGCCGACCTGGGCTGTGACTTTGCGCAGGGCTACCTGATGTCCCGGCCCTTGCCCGCGAAACACTTCACCAGCTGGTATCAGCAGTGTAATGGTCGCTATGCCTGCTGGGGAGGGCTTTAAAGTTAGCTATTGATATCTAAGCCTATTCTTCGGGCCATTCTTTTAGCATGCGATCAAGCTGATGAATCAGGTGTTTGTAACTTTTATCTAAATCCAGTGGCATAGCAAAGCCTCCAACATCTTTGTCGATCCGGCCACCATGCCAGGCTGGTTGCAGAAAGTTGTCAGCTTCAACCCGGTGGCACATCTGGTTACGGCACTACGGGCACTACTGGCGGGTGAGGCGACCTTCGGTGTCATTAGTCTCGCACTGATTGCTCCAGCCGTACTCCTGGCAATCTTTGGCCCAATAACCATGCTGCTCTATCGGCGTCAGCGTTAAGCAGGCTTTGAGGTGACGGGCTTTTGTAATTCTTGCCTGCACGGATCACGTTGGATCAGTTAGGGGCAGACAGGATATCCAGTTACCTGAATAAAAGCTGACCTAACCCCTGGTGAGCCTTAAGAAATACGGGCGATAACCTTGATTTCAAAATCAAAACCAGCCAACCAGTTGACCCCGATTGCTGTCCAGTTCGGGTAAGGCGGTGCACTGAATACTTTCTGTTTGACCTCCATAATGCTGCCGAACTGCTTCTCCGGATCGGTGTGAAAGGTTGTCACATCAACGATATCGTCGAATGTGCAGCCGCCAGCAGTCAGGGTGGCCTGCAGGTTTTCAAAGGCGAGCTCGACCTGGCGAGCAAAATCAGGCTCAGGACTGCCGTCTTCACGGCTGCCAACCTGGCCGGATACAAACAGCAGATCGCCGGAACGAATTGCCGCTGAATAACCGTGTTCTTCATAAAGTGCGTGTCTGTTGGCGGGAAAAATTGCTTCACGTTGGGGCATGGTCTGGGCCTTATTTCAATTGGTAACTGTGGATTGCACTGATATACTGAAACTACATACGTAGCGTATATAGAATGATTGCATACGCTGCGTATGTCAAGTTTATATACGCAGTGTATGTGGAATAACTAGAGGAAGAACAGTTGAATAAACGCGCTCAAACCATGGCAGAAAACCGTGCCAAGCTAGTTTCGGCGGCAAGAAAAGCTTTTGCAGAAAAAGGTTATGCAGCGGCATCCATGGACGACCTCACTGCCGAAGTGGGTTTGACAAGAGGTGCGCTCTACCACAATTTTGGAAACAAACGCGGGCTTTTAGCTGCCGTGGTAGAACAAATTGATACTGAAATGGCACTGCGTGCAAATGCAGTGGGTGCGGATGCGGAGGATGCTTGGCAGGGATTACTTGCAGAGGGTGTTGCTTATATACGCATGGCACTTGACCCTGAAGTACAGCGCATTGTATTGCTGGATGGGCCTGCCGTGTTGGGTGATCCTTCACAATGGCCCAGTCAGAACTCTTGCCTGGAAGTGACCCGACAAAGGGTAGAAGGACTTATCACTCAAGGTATTCTGAAACCTGTTGACCCTGAAGCTGCTGCCAGACTGCTTAGCGGTGCCGCACTCAATGCAGCCTTGTGGATTGCAGCCAGCGACACACCCCAGGAGGTCACCCCCAAGGCTGTCGAAGCCTTTCAGCTTCTGGCATCCGGCCTGTTGGAAAAAGGAAATGCGCAAATTTGATCTTTATCTTGCCAATAAAAACTATTCGTCCTGGTCTTCAACGACTAAATCAAAATCCATTTGTGAGCTCAATGAGCTGGCGAATTTTTGATATCCTGATTGGAAGTATCATGATTTTGGTAGCGATTTCTCTGATGCCTCAATAATATAAAATTTTACAGGAGAGCTGCACATGGCTTCTACAGTGAAAGGCCCGGATGGCGAGTCCCGCTGCGGCTGGTGTGGCAGTATTCCTGAGTTTTTTGACTACCATGATAACGAGTGGGGTTATCCGGTTGATGATGACATCCGCCTGTTTGAAAAACTTTGCCTGGAAAGCTTTCAGTCGGGTCTGAGCTGGCGCACGATTCTGGCCAAACGCGATAACTTTCGGGCGGCTTTTGCAGACTTTGATTTCAACCGGATGGCTGAGTTTGGCGCAGCCGAGGTGGAGGAGTTGCTGCAGGATAAGGGCATCGTCCGCCACCGGGGCAAGATCGAAGCCGTGATCAACAATGCCAAAAGAGCCCAGGAACTGGTTGAGCAGGAAGGTTCCTTGGCTGCTTTTTTCTGGCGATTTGAACCCAGGGAAGAAGATCTGCCTGAACCCCAGACTGTTTCAACCTCACCGGAATCTGTTGCCCTTTCAAAAGCCTTGAAAAAACAAGGCTGGAAATTCGTTGGCCCCACCACGGTTTTTGCCTTTATGCAGGCCATGGGGCTGATCAATGATCATGCCCATGGCTGTGTTTTCAGAAAAAAAGCCGAGCAGACGCGGCAGCGATTCAAAAGGCCGGGGTAAGCTGTCCTCCAGCTTCAACTGCTTGAGGAAATATCAGGACTCAGCGTATAATTTCCGCATCAACCTTTCCTTACTTCAATCAGGAGTCATGCCAATGATTTCAACACTCTGAACCCGTTTCTTTTTTGGTGTTACAGAGGTGTTATTCATGGCTGATTTGTGTATTTCCGCAAGGGGTTTGACCCTTGCTTTTGAACCCCATCCCCCGATTTTTTCTGCACTTGAGGTGCACTTGTTTTCAGAGCCGGTGGCTTTGATCGGTGCCAATGGTGTCGGTAAAACCCTGCTGGCTGAGTGCCTGGCTGGCGTTCGTAATCCTCAAGAAGGCAGCATAGAACACCAGGCGCCCGTGGCTTTCTTGCCTCAACAGGCCGTTGAACAGGAAGATCACCAGAGTGTCGCTGCTTTTTTGGGTGTTGAAGTCGCTTTGCAAGCCTTGCAGCGCTTGCTGGATGGCAAGGGGCGGGTGGATGATCTCTCGATTCTGGAAGATCGCTGGACTTTGCAAGAGGATCTGCAAGCTGAGCTGTCCGCTTTTCAACTGGAAGCTGGCTGTTTGTCCTTGCCGGTCAGCACCCTCAGTGGTGGGCAGTGTACTCGTCTTCATCTGTTGAAATTGTCCCGGCTGTCGAATACCTATCTTATTCTGGATGAGCCAACCAATCATCTGGATCAGGCTGGACGTCAGTGGCTGGCAGAGTGGATCTTTCAGCGTACACAGGGCACGCTGGTGATCACTCATGATCAGGCACTGCTGGAGAACTTCACCCAATTGCTGGAATTGCGTGCCGGTCAGTTATATCAGCATGGTCAGGGTTTTGCTGAATACCAACAGTCACGTAGCCAGATTCTTGAAAAAGCCCGTCAGGATAAAAACCAGGCGCGCATCACTTTAAAAAAAGAACGCCAGCAACAACAAACGGAACGTGAGCGCCATGAGCAGCGTACATCCAAAGGCCGTGCCAAGGCACGCAAGGGTGATATGCCAAAAGTTTTACTGGATGCCCGTAAAGAGCGCAGTGAAAACACCGGCGGGCGAATCGTTCAGAAGCATCAGGCTGTACTCAATGAAGAGTTACAGCGCCTTCAACGGGCTGAATCAGTGCTAGGGCAAGACAACCCTCTGGCTTTTCCTTTAACCGAACCGAAACCCGTCTCTGGCTGCCTGGTGGCAGTGCAAGAGGTTTGTTTGCCCTGGGTAACGGCTGGTTCCCCGCTGAACTGGCAGATAATGGCCGGTGAGCGCCGGTGGCTAAAAGGTGCCAATGGCAGCGGAAAATCAACTTTGCTTGCTGCAATCAGTGGTGCTCTTAAGCCTCTGTCCGGGCAAATTCACCGGCGTGGTTCATTACTTCGGCTGGACCAGCAATTGACGTTGTTGAACCCGAAGCAGAGTGCCCTGGCAAATTTTCAGCGCCTGAATCCCGGTTGGTCGGAGGCTGCTTACCGGGAGCGGCTGGCCTTGTTGAGATTGCGCGGTGACCGGGCCTTGCAACCCATCAGTCAACTCAGCGGGGGAGAGCGCCTGAAGGTTGCCCTGGCTTGCAGTCTGATGGGGCCGGAAACCGCGCAACTGGTACTGCTTGATGAACCTGATAACCACCTGGATCTGGACAGTCAGTCACTTCTGGCTGAAGTCCTGTCTCAGTACACCGGCAGCCTGATCCTGGTTACACATAGCGAGCCTTTTGCCTTATCCGTTGGGGTTGATCGACAAAGGGTTTTGGAATGATTGAACCCTGCTATTACTCACTTTAATGGAGTAAGCCTATGGCTGAAGCCACCTACGCCTGGACAGACTGTGTGATAGCGTACGTTCAGCAGACTGGGTTCTTGATACACTACACCACCTCAGAGGAAAGACTACCACCATGGCTTATATGATTTCCGGCGTGCTTCTCATCCTGATAGTGATGAGCGATATCGTCCGTACGACACTCACGACACAGGGTGAAGGCCTTATATCCTCTGTTGTATCCGGGCTATATCGAAGAATCGCCTCTTTGTTCATACGCGCTGGGCACAGGCCCTTTGAAGTCATTGGCGCAATGTCCATATCAACTCTGGCTTTAGTCTGGCTGGCCGGACTCTGGATCGGGTGGGTCCTGGTGTTTCTGGGAATACCGAATGCCATTGCGCATTCCGGTGAGGCGTCGGGGGTGGGCATATATGACGTTATCTATTTTGTGGGTTTCACCTTATCCACCCTGGGTGTCGGCGATCTTGCCCCCGCTACCCCGGCGGCACAGATGGCAACAGTCCTGGCATCGATCACCGGTTTGCTGATCGTGACTTTGGTCGTTACCTACGCCATTTCTGTGGTCAGTGCTGCTGTTGCCCGCCGGGTTTTAGCCTATAAAATTCACCTGAATGGGGGTGAAGAGAGTGAATTTCTGACGGAATTCCATGACCTGGAAGGTTTCGCCCTCTGGACAGGAGGCATTCGAAGTGACCTTATTGCCTGCACAGAACAGCGTCTTGCCTTCCCCATCCTGGATAATTTCGTCAGCAAGGACGAAAGATTTTCTCTGCCGGTGCAATTGGCCAGGCTGGGACTTATAACCTACCGGGCGAGTCGTAACGAAGATGCCACTCAGCAGACAAAGAAAGAACTCAATCAACTGCTGTCTGTACTTGACCGCTTCACCTTGCTTTCCGGCATAACCGACAGGGACATGTCGGACAGACTGGCGAAATTAAGACAACGCTAGGTCTGGACAATCCTTTTGGTGCAATACCTCTCTCCCTTGCTGGCTGCTGGTGCATTTTCTCTGCGTTTTTATATGTCATTTCCATGAAAAAAATCATTTAAGTCACTGACGTTATAATGGGTTTTCTGTTTCTGGCATCTCTTGTGCTCTGTCTTGTATACAAGTTAGAGCACAAGGTGATGACCCATGCAAAAACCTCCGCAAACAAGTGGCTGGACCTTGGCCGAATGGCAAAAAGCCCAGCAGGATGGCCAGGGATTGAGAAGGCTTCAGGTCTTGTTGACCTGCCTTGAAAAAGACAAAGATGTCGCCTGGATCAGTCGGATTGCTGCTGAATACCTGGAAAAGGAATGGCAGCAGCTTGATGCCAGAAAGCAGGCTGGTGAGCACCTTCCGCTTTTTGGTGTGCCTTTTGCCATAAAGGATAATATTGATGCCGAGGGTTGGATCACCACAGCCGCTTGCCCTGAGTTTGCTTATCAGGCCGAAAAGGATGCCGGGGTTATTGCTGAGTTAAGAAAGGCCGGTGCCCTTCTGATTGGCAAGACCAACCTAGATCAGTTTGCCACCGGGCTGGTTGGTACCCGTTCACCCTATGGTGCCGTTCCCAATAGTTTTAATCCTGATTATGTCTCCGGGGGTTCCAGTTCCGGTTCGGCCTCCGTGGTTGCCCGCGGTCTGGTGCCTTTTGCTCTGGGAACGGATACCGCCGGTTCCGGGCGGGTGCCTGCCGGGTTTAATAATCTGGTCGGTCTCAAACCCACCCGCGGTTGGCTGTCCACTTCGGGTGTGGTGCCTGCCTGCCGCACGCTGGATTGTGTTTCCGTTTTTGCTCTCACCGTTGAAGATGCCCTGCAGGTGGCTCGTCTGGCTGCAGGTGAAAGCCCTGATCCTACCGATCCCTGGTCGCGTGCTCACCCGCAAACCTCTCCCGTTGCATTACCAGAAAGACCCCGCCTGGCGATCCCTTCCGAGCTGGAATTTTATGGCGACACCCAGATGCAGGCGGCTTTTGCCCTGGCTCGCAGTCAACTGGAAGAAGTCGCGGATCTGGTGGAAATTGATTTCAGTGCCTTTGCTGATTTGGCTGCACTTTTGTATCAGGGGCCCTGGGTAGCAGAACGAACGCATGCCCTTGGTTCTTTGTTGGGAGAACACCCCGAAGCGATTGATCCCACTGTGCGCCAGATTGTTTCCCAGGGCGGCCAGTTTTCAGCGCTGGATTATTTTGCTGCCGAATATCGCCGCCAGGCTCTCAGTCGCCGTATTCACCGGCAGTTGGCTGAAGTGGATGCCCTGGTGGTGCCCACTTCCCCCCGAATTCGCACTCTGGCTGAAATGGAAAAGGAGCCGCTGGTCTACAACAGCCAGTTTGGCACCTACACCAACTTCACCAATCTGGCTGATCTTTGTGCGCTGGCCTTGCCTGCCGGTTTTCGTGAAGACGGTCTTCCCGTGGGTCTGACCCTGATTGCAGCCGCCTGGCAGGACACCGCCCTGGCTGAGTTCGGTCAGCGCTGGCAGGCCCACCTGGCTCTATCTCTGGGGGCTACAGGTCGTGAGCTCCCATCAACCCAGGAGGTTGTGCGTCCTCCGGCTCCCGATGCCGTTCGCCTGGCTGTAGTGGGTGCTCATCTCACTGGTATGCCGTTGAACTTTCAGCTGACCAGCCGCAATGCCCGCCTGGTGGAAGCCACTGAGACCGCGCCGGATTACCGGCTTTATGCCCTGGCCAATACCACGCCACCCAAACCAGGGCTGGTCAAAGTAGGCGATGCAGGAGCATCAATCAAGGTGGAGCTTTGGGATATCCCCCTGGCTCATTTCGGTGCTTTTGTTGCTGAAATCCCCGAACCCCTGGGGGTCGGCAACCTGACCCTGAAAGATGGTCGGGTGGTTAAAGGCTTTATTTGCGAGCCCCTGGCCCTGGAAAGTGCCACCGACATCACTCATCTGGGCGGCTGGCGCGCCTATATCGCTGAACTCAACAAGCAAAAGGAGGCTTCCGCATGAAGGCTGCAACTTCCCCCTATTTTTCCACCGTCCTGATTGCCAACCGCGGGGAAATTGCCTGCCGGGCCATTCGTACCCTGAAACGTCTGGGCATTCGCAGTGTGGCGGTTTATGCCGAAGATGACCGCAATGCCCTGCATGTGCGTGATGCCGATGTTGCTGTGGCCCTGAAAGGTCAGCGTGCGGATGAAACCTATCTGGATATGGACAAGATTCTGGCGGCGGCTAAAAACACCGGTGCCCAGGCGATTTTCCCCGGCTATGGTTTTCTGTCGGAAAGCGCCGAGTTTGCCGAGCGGTGTGATTTTGAAAATATAACCTTTATCGGCCCCACACCGGCCCAGATTCGCGATTTCGGCCTGAAACATCGGGCAAGAGCCCTGGCGGAAGCCGCCGGTGTGCCCCTGACCCCCGGCAGTGATCTCTTGCAGAGCGAAGCCCAGGCCCTGGAAGAAGCCGAACGTATTGGTTACCCCGTGATGCTGAAAAGCACCGCAGGGGGTGGCGGTATCGGCATGACCCGCTGTGAAGATGCGGCTGAACTGAGTGAAGCTTTTGAGCGCATCATTCGTTTGGGCCAGCAGTATTTCAATGATGGCAGTGTTTTTGTCGAACACTGTATTGATCATGCCCGCCATGTCGAAGTGCAGCTGCTGGGTGATGGTCAGGGCCAGGTGGTGGCTCTGGGTGAGCGGGATTGTTCCCTGCAGCGTCGTCATCAGAAAGTTGTTGAAGAAACCCCGGCACCGCGCTTGCCTGCAGCGACTCGTGAAGCGCTGATTAAAGCAGCAACCAGCTTGGGTGAAAGCGTCAACTACCGCAGTGCCGGAACCGTGGAATTTATTTATGACGCGGACAAAGATGCCTTTTATTTTCTGGAAGTGAACACCCGTTTGCAGGTGGAACATCCGGTGACTGAATTGACCACTGGCCTGGATCTGGTTGAACAGATGCTGGCCGTGGCTGCCGGTCAGGCTGATCTTGATGCTCTGCAACCCATCCAGCCGCAAGGTGCTGCCATGGAAGTGCGGATTTATGCCGAAAACCCTTTGAAAAATTTCCAGCCCAGCCCCGGCAGCCTGAGTGAAGTGGTTTTGCCTGTGGGCATGGAAGGCATTCGGGTGGATGGCTGCGTGGAAAGTGGCAGTGAGGTTTCTTCCGGCTTTGATCCTATGATTGCCAAGATCATTGCCTATGGCAAGGATCGTCAGCAGGCTTTGTTGCGTTTGCAAAAGGCTCTGGCGGATGCGCGTTTTTACGGTATTCCCACCAATCTGGAATATCTGCGGGCGGTGCTGGACGATGAAGCCTTTGCCGATGGGCTGGTGTCCACCCGAGCGCTGGAGAGTTTCACCTACACCAGTCGCAGTTTGGAAATCCTCAGCCCCGGCACCTACACCAGTGTGCAGGATTTACCGGGTCGCCTGGGTTACTGGGATATCGGTGTGCCGCCTTCCGGCCCCATGGATGACAAGGCCTTTGCCCTGGCCAATCGACTGGTCGGTAACCCCGCTGATGCAGCCGGGTTGGAAGCGACCCTGGTTGGCCCCAGCCTGAAATTCAATATCGACAGCCTGATTGCCGTCACCGGAGCCTGTGATGCCGCTACTCTGGATGGTGAACCCTTGCCCGGCTGGGAAGCAGTTGCCGTCAAAGCCGGTCAGGTTCTGAATCTGGGGCAGGGCAAACAGGGCTGCCGTTCCTACCTGGCTGTGCGGGGTGGTCTGGATGTGCCGGTTTATCTGGGCAGTCGCTCTACCTTTGCATTGGGCCAGTTTGGGGGTTTTTGTGGCCGCACCCTGAGGGCAGGCGATCAGCTGGAAATTTTGCCGGAAAGCAAAGACCTGCAATCACCCGCCAAAGCGCCTCAGGAACTGCTGCCCAAATACGGTCAGGAATGGCAGATCGGCGTTCTGCTTGGCCCTCACGGGGCACCGGATTTCTTTACCCAGGAAGCTTTTGAAACCTTTTTTGCCACCGACTGGGAGGTTCACTACAACGCTAATCGTTTGGGCGTGCGCCTGGTTGGCCCAGTGCTGGAATGGGCCCGAACCGATGGCGGCGAAGCGGGTCTTCATCCTTCCAATGTCCATGATTGTGAATACGCCATAGGGGCAGTCAACTTCACCGGCGACAGCCCGGTTATTCTGATGAAGGATGGCCCCAGCCTGGGTGGTTTTGTCTGCCCGGTGACCATTGCCAAAGCCGAATTGTGGAAAGTGGGGCAGGTCAAACCGGGCGATCAAATCCGCTTTGTACCCTTGAGTTTTGATGCTGCCCTGGAGCTGGATCGCCAGTGGCAAATCTCCATTGATCAGCTGCGCCCTTTGCCACAAAGCTGGCAGCAACTCCCGGTCAATACATCCATTACTGAGGTTTCACCCTGTGTCCTGGCCAGTCTTCCTGCCAGTGGCGAGCGTCCTCAGGTGGTTTATCGCCAGGCCGGGGATGGCTACATCCTGATGGAATACGGTGAGAACCTGCTGGATCTGACCACCCGCATTCGCGTCCACCTGTTGATGGAGGCGCTCAAAAGTCGCCAGGTGCCGGGTATAGAAGAGCTGGCACCCGGCGTGCGTTCTCTGCAAATTCGTTATGACGGCCATCAACTGCACCAGAATACCCTGATCGAACTGCTGTTGAAGCTGGAAACCACCCTGGAAGACCCCCGTCAGGTCAAGCTGCCCACCCGTGTGCTGCACCTGCCCATGGCTTTTGAAGATACCGCTACCCTGGAAGCGGTTCAGCGTTACCGGGAAACGGTGAAGGAAGACGCTCCCTGGCTGCCCAACAATGTTGATTTCATCAGCCGCATCAATGGCGTCAGCCGGGAAGAAGTGCAGGAAACCCTTTATTCAGCCCGCTATCTGGTGCTGGGTCTGGGCGATGTTTATCTGGGCGCACCCTGCGCTGTTCCGGTTGATCCGCGTCACCGTCTGCTGAGTTCCAAATACAACCCGGCCCGCACCCACACCGCAGAAGGCACCGTGGGCATCGGTGGCATGTATATGTGCATCTACGGTATGGATTCCCCCGGTGGCTATCAGTTGGTGGGGCGTACGCTGCCCATCTGGAACACCTGGCTGAAAAACCGCCAGTTCGCCCCGGATGCGCCCTGGTTGCTGCGCTTTTTTGATCAGGTCTGCTATTACCCGGTCACTGAGGAAGAACTGGACAGCCTGCGTGAGGATTTCCGGCATGGCCGTTTTGAATGCCGGATCGAGCAGGAAACCTTTGATGTGGCTGCTTACCTGAACTTTCTGGAACAGGAAAACACCGGCATTGCAGCTTTCAAGGAGCGTCAACAGGCCGCCTTCAAGGAAGAAGTCAGCCGCTGGAAGGCTGAAGACATTGCCCCACCAGCCATCACCCAGGCGGAAGAACCGGAAACCGGCGAAGGCCTGGCCGCCAACCTGACCCCGGTAAATGCCGAAATTGCCGGTAACGTCTGGAAGCTGCTGGTGGAGCCGGGCAGTCAGGTTCAGGCCGGAGACACCCTCCTGGTGCTGGAAGCCATGAAAATGGAGGTTGCCATCAAGGCCCCGGTGGCCGGTCAGCTGGATACTTTCAGCTGTATTCCCGGCAAAGCCGTGCGGGCCGGTGAGCTGCTGGCGGTGATTGATACCGATAAGGCAACCACCCAGGCCGGGGAGGTCGCCTGATGAGCCCGGCCAATTTTCTCAACAAGAACCCCAAAAACCTCCGGCGGGAAAACCTGGCGGACAAGATTCACAGCAAGATCAAAGAAATGATCTTCAACTTTGAACTGCTGCCGGGTGACTTCTTCAGTGAGGCAGACATCGCCGAGCGCTTTCAGGCCAGCCGTACCCCGGTGCGTGAGGCCCTGTACCGGCTGCGTCGTGAACACTATGTAGAGGTGCACTTTCGCAGTGGCTGGCAGGTCAAGCCCTTTGATTTCAAGGTGTTTGAGGAACTCTACGATGTGCGCATTCTGCTGGAAGCGGCCGCCATTGAGCGCCTCTGCGGAATGACTTCCACCCCGGAACCCCTGCAGGAATTACAGGGTTTCTGGCTGGTGGAGGAAAGCCGGCGGGTGACGGACATCCGCCTGAGTGACAAGGACCGGGAGTTCCACAGTCAATTGGTGGCTGCAGCCGGTAACCGGGAGATGCACCGGATTCATCAGGACATCAGCGAGCGTATCCATATTATCCGGCGGCTGGACTTCACCAAGGAATACCGCATTGAAGCCACCTACAACGAACATGCCGCCATTCTCGATGCCATCGGGCATCACCGCGAAGATCATGCCAAAAGGTTGATGGCTGCACATATAGCCGTCAGCCGGGATGAAGTCAGAAAAATAACAATACATATGTTGCAGGAGGCAAGAGCCAGGCACCTGGACGCCAGCAATGATGATTCCAATGACCCCTCTGAAACAAGCTGAAGCGGAGCAACATGATGAAACTACCTAATAAACTGAAAAAAATCGCCGTAACCACCAGCCTGAGCACGGCTATGGCCCTGGGAGCCACCCAAGCCTTCGCCCAGGACCCCATCAAGGTGGGTGTACTTCACTCCCTGTCCGGCACCATGGCCATCAGTGAAACCGTCCTCAAGGACACCATTGAAATGCTGGTGGAAAAACAAAATGCCGAAGGCGGCCTGCTGGGCCGTGAACTGGAAGCCGTGGTCGTGGACCCGGCTTCTGACTGGCCGCTGTTTGCGGAAAAAGCACGTGAGCTGCTGGATCAGGAAGAAGTGGATGTCATCTTCGGGAACTGGACTTCGGTTTCCCGCAAGTCCGTTCTTCCGGTTGTGGAAGAGCTGAATGGCCTGCTTTTCTACCCGGTACAGTATGAAGGTGAAGAATCCTCGGAGAACGTTTTCTACACCGGTGCAGCACCCAACCAGCAGGCGATTCCTGCGGTCAACTACCTGCATGATCAGGTGGGTGTTGAACGTTGGGTTCTGGCGGGTACGGATTATGTTTATCCACGTACCACCAACCGCATTCTGGAAGCCTATCTGAAGGAAGAATTCGGAGTGGCGGAAGAAGACATCATGATCAACTACACCCCCTTCGGTCATTCTGATTGGCAGAACATTGTCTCTGATATCAGCAGCTTTGGCAGTGAAGGCAAGAAAACCGCCGTAGTTTCCACCATCAATGGTGATGCCAATGTGCCCTTTTACACCGAACTGGGCAACCAGGGCATTGATGCCGCCGATATTCCCGTTGTCGCCTTTTCTGTGGGTGAGCAGGAACTGACCGGTATCGACACCGGCCCTCTGGTCGGTCATCTGGCGGCCTGGAACTACTTCATGAGCGTGGATACCGACGTCAACTACGACTTCATTGATGCCTGGATTGAGTACACCGGCGATGACATGGCGGTGACCAATGATCCCATGGAAGCTCACTACATCGGCTTCAACATGTGGACTGAGGCCGTTCGCAAGGCAGGAACCACTGAAGTGGAAGCCGTCAAGGACTCCATTATCGGGGTTACCGTGCCCAACCTGACTGGTGGTTATGCGGCCATGATGCCCAACCACCACATCACCAAGCCGGTGTTGATTGGCGAGATCCAGGACAACGGTCAGTTTGATGTGGTCTGGGAAACACCGTCCACCGTTGCCGGTGATGCCTGGTCGGACTATCTACCCGGTTCACGTGACCTGATTTCTGACTGGCGCAAGCCTCTGGACTGCGGCAACTTCAATGTCAAAACCGGTCGCTGCGGGGGCAGTGAAGCCACCGAAGACTAAGGCTGGCTGCTTGTAAAGGTGCCACTACCCTGTTGCTCCAGACTGGGGCGGCAGGGTAGAGGTCAGAAGTTTTCAAAAAAAGGATAGGGCTATGAGGCGTTTGTTTGCCTGTCTGTTTATCGGGATGCTTGTTGGCTGGACGGTTCCGGCTCTGGCTGAACCTGGTTCCTCTAATCAGGATATCCAGGGTCAGGCGTTGCTTGAGGCTTTGGATGTGCGCTCCTATGTGGACAAAAGCCAGGCCATCAACCAACTGATTGCCAGCAATCACCCCCGCACCCGCTACTGGTTGTCTGCTTTGTTGGATGGACGCCTGCAGCGGACGGATCAGGGTCACTTTGTGGTAGTGGTTGATAACCGCGGTCGCAGCTGGCCGGTTGAAGATGCCCTGAGCGGTGACGACCTGGGTGAGATGTCCAGACGCGATCTGGATCGGATAGGTATCAACAATGCTTTGCGTAATCAGTTGCGCAGTGCCCTGGCTGTAGTCGATCTCTACTCCTCACAAGTGGATCAGCGCCTGGCCTCGGCAGTCCGCTTGATGGGTGAAGTGGATGCCGATCTTGAAGAGGTCATCAGCAACCTTCAGGCGAAAGAAGAAAACCTCCAGGTGAAAAAACGCCTTGCCCAGGCACTGGCTATTTACCGTCTGGAAGAAAAGGGCGATCTTCAGGCCATCGAAACACTTCGGGGCAGTCTGCACAGCCGGGTCAGAGTGGCCCTTAATCGTGCTGCATCCGGGGATGATCCTGTGCTGGCACAGGAAGCCCAGATGGCTGTAAACAGCATTCAACAGAAATTAAAAATCAATGACATGGCCGAAACCCTGTATTTCGGTCTTTCTCTGGGTTCGGTTCTGGTTCTGGCTGCCATCGGTCTGGCAATCACCTTTGGCGTCATGGGCGTGATCAATATGGCACATGGCGAACTGATCATGCTGGGCGCTTATACCACCTGGGCCATGCAACAGCTTTTCCCCGGCCAGCCGGGCCTGGCACTGATTCTTTCTATACCCGCAGGCTTTCTGGTCTCCGCTCTGGCGGGAGTGGCGATAGAGCGCAGTGTGATTCAGTTCCTGAAAGGCCGCCCTCTGGAAACCCTGCTGGCAACCTTTGGTATCAGCCTGATTCTGCAGCAGTTGGTACGCACGGTGATTTCCCCGCAAAACCGAACCGTGATCACTCCGGAATGGATGAGCGGTTCCCTGATGATCAATGATGCTCTTTCCCTGACGCTCAACCGACTTTATGTGCTGGCTTTTGCTCTGGTGGTTTTCGGGCTGCTAATTTACATCATGAAGCGTACCCGTCTGGGGCTGGAAGTCCGGGCTGTCACCCAGAACCGGGCCATGGCCCGCTCCATGGGCATCAGGGCAACCCGTGTGGATATGCTCACCTTTGGGCTGGGTTCAGGGGTTGCCGGTCTGGCGGGTGTGGCCCTGTCGCAACTGACCAATGTCGGTCCCAATCTGGGCCAGAACTATATTATTGACTCCTTCATGGTGGTGGTCTTCGGCGGTGTCGGCAATCTCTGGGGCACTCTGGTGGCGGGCATGTCGCTGGGGGTGATCAATCAGGTGCTGGAACCCTGGGCCGGTGCTGTTCTGGCCAAGATCCTGGTACTCGTGTTCATTATCCTTTTCATTCAAAAGCGCCCGCGCGGACTCTTTCCGCAGAAAGGCCGGGCAGCGGGGGATTGATCCATGTGGCTGACACAACCTTTAACTGAACGCTCGACTCGTATTTTCCTGGGTTTGTTGCTGGCTTCCCTGATTCTGGTGACCCTTTTGCACTTAGCTGTGCCGGAAGGTCATCCCCTGCATTTTTCCGCCTACACCGTGAACCTGCTGGGTAAATACCTCAGCTATGCGCTGCTGGCGGTGGCCGTGGATCTGGTCTGGGGTTATCTGGGTATTCTCAGCCTGGGGCACGGGGCCTTTTTTGCTCTGGGCGGCTATGCCATGGGCATGTACCTGATGCGCCAGATCGGTGACCGGGGTGTTTATGGCAACGCGGATCTGCCGGATTTTATGGTTTTCCTCAACTGGGACAGCCTGCCCTGGTACTGGCTGGGTTTTGACATGGCCTGGTTTGCCTTTGCCATGGTGCTTCTGGCTCCCGGTCTGCTGGCTCTGGTTTTCGGTTTTCTGGCCTTTCGCTCACGGGTGACCGGCGTTTACCTGTCGATCATCACCCAGGCCTTGACCTTTGCGCTGATGCTGGCCTTTTTCCGTAATGAAATGGGCTTTGGCGGTAATAACGGTCTGACCGATTTTCGCGACCTTCTGGGTTTTGATCTGCGCACGGATGCCACCCGTCTGGGCCTGTTCATTGCCTCAGGCGTTGCGCTGGGGCTGGGTTACTGGCTGTGTCGGGCCGTGATCAACAGCAAACTGGGCCGGGTGTGTATTGCCAGCCGGGATGCCGAAGCCCGCGTGCGTTTTCTGGGTTATCGGGTGGAAAGAGTTCAGCTTTTTGTCTTTGTGCTTTCCGCCATGCTGGCCGGGGTGGCCGGTGCTCTCTATGTGCCCCAGGTGGGGATTATCAACCCCAGTGAGTTTTCACCCATTTTCTCCATTGAAATCGTCATCTGGGTGGCTCTGGGTGGACGGGCCACCCTCTACGGCGCAGTGATTGGTGCTCTGCTGGTCAACTACGCGAAAACCTACTTCACCGGGGTGATGCCGGATGCTTGGTTGTTTGCCCTGGGGGCACTCTTTGTCATCGTCACCGTCTTTTTGCCCAAAGGGATAGCCGGTTTGCTGAGCTGGCGTCGGAAGCAACGCACAGAGGAGGCAAGCGCATGAGTTTTATTCAGCAAATGGCACGTCGGGACAGGGTGTTTGATTTTCTGGCACCGCAGATTTCCCCGGTGGATGTGCGCCACGGCCCCATCCTTTACATGGAGGATGTCAGCGTCAGCTTTGATGGCTTCAAGGCGATTAATGGGCTGAACCTGACCGTGGATGATGGCGAGCTGCGCTGCATCATCGGCCCCAATGGTGCGGGCAAGACAACCCTGATGGACATCATCACCGGCAAGACCCGACCTGATGAAGGTTCGGTCTGGTTTGGCAGCCGCCATAACCTGCTGACCATGAATGAACCGGACATTGCCAGCCTGGGCATAGGCCGCAAATTTCAGAAACCCACGGTTTTTGAAGCCCTGACTGTCTTTCAGAACCTGGAGCTGGCGCGCGCAACCAACAAGGGCATCCTGCCCACGCTGGTGGAGCAGATGAACGGAGAAATCCGTGCCCGAATCGAAGAAGTATTGGAATTGATTGGCCTGAAAGAGCTCTGGCAGCAACAGGCCGGCATTCTTTCCCATGGTCAGAAACAATGGCTGGAAATCGGCATGCTGCTGATGCAACGCCCTCGCCTGCTGCTGGTGGATGAGCCTGTGGCCGGGATGACCGAACAGGAAATGGAAAAAACCGCCGAACTGCTCACCAGCCTGGCTGGGAAACAATCCGTCGTTGTGGTCGAGCATGACATGGGTTTTGTGCGCTCTCTGGCGCGGCAGGTCACGGTTCTGCATCAGGGCAGCGTTCTGGCGGAAGGCACCATGGATCAGGTGTCCAACAACCCGAAAGTCATTGAAGTTTACCTGGGAGAAGAAGCCTGATGCTGAAAATTAACCAGATCAACCAGTATTACGGGCAAAGCCACACCCTCAAAGACCTTTCTCTGGAAGCCCCCAAAGGTCGCTGTACCTGCGTGATGGGGCGTAACGGGGTGGGCAAGACCACCCTGATGAAAGCCATCATGGGCGAGGAAGCCATCAAGAGCGGGAGCCTGCTGTATCAAGGCGATATCGAACTGACCCGCAAACCGGTGGAAGAGCGCTCGCGCCTGGGCATCGGCTATGTGCCCCAAGGGCGTCAGATCTTCCCCCTGCTGACTGTTGAAGATAACCTGCGCACCGGCCTGGCCGCCCGCCGTGACGGCCAGAAAAAAATTCCTGAACGCATCTACGAACTCTTCCCCGTACTTCAGGAAATGCGCCATCGCCGGGGTGGTGACCTCTCCGGCGGTCAGCAGCAACAACTTGCCATTGGCCGTGCCCTGGTTCTGGAACCCCGACTACTGATTCTTGATGAACCTGGCGAAGGCATTCAACCCAACATCGTCCAACAGATCGGAGAGGTCATCCGCACCCTGATAGCCGAAGACCAACTCACCGTACTCCTGGTCGAACAAAAACTCCCCTTCGCCCGCAAATTTGCCGACCGCTTCGTCATCATGGACCGGGGGCAAAACCAGGCCGAAGGGGAGATAGCTGAACTGAGTGATGAGCTGATTAAAAAGCACTTGACGGTTTGAGGGTGTTCGTACCCAAGCTGGAGTCACATGGCTGGATATGCCATGCTCAGAGTTCTGGTAGATAAGCATTTTGATTAAAAAGCAGCTAAGCCAGCAGTCACAACAGGAAAAAGTGAGGAGTAACGTGGTTGGCCATGTACTACGTGATAGCATTTCTGGTAGCAATGTTCCTGATCTACCAGATCATCAAATTCAAAAGCATCGAAAAACACGACCGTCACCTTTTCCGCTTCTGTCAGCTGAGAAGGGATACTCTTGCTTTTATTGCTGACAACCAGCACCAGCTAACCCGTGAAGAGTATCACGCGGCCCGTCAGCTGCTCGATGGTTTGAACACCATTATTGAGCACTATCATAACAAAAAAATGATCATCTTTGATCTCAGACGTTTTGCTCGCCATGTTCAAAAGTTAAAAAGTATGGAAGGTAAAGCAGATCAAGTTACTGTCGATAATAAGCAAATAAATGATCTGAAGCTAAGGTTTCAATACAACATGGTTCGGTCATTTTTGGCTTACACGCCTTTTCTTAAATCTGAAGTTGCAATTTGGTTGGTCAAGGTGTTACTGCAATTTATGGCAAAAACAGGCAAAAAGAAAATTGATAAATACCTGACCAGCCTGAAAGACGTGAAGCTGCTGGTCGATAGATTTAACGACACCAATAAGTACGCATGATAAAAAGCCCTGCAAGCCAAGGCTTTAAAAGCTGCTTCACCCTCCTTCTCGTCAAACAAAAACTTCCCTTTGCTACAAATTCGTCGACCACTTATTCATAGAGTGGTCAACTCATTTCAGAGTATCAACTTTCCGGGCATAACACTCTCAATACTCAGGCTCCATTTGAAACATGTCTTCAAGCTGGGGCAGGTGGGGCCGTACGGTTTCTTTGTCGGCATCGGGTACTTGTTCGGCCATGTCCATCATTTCCAGGGAGCTGGTCATCATGGCTTCGTAGCTGGCTCTTTGTTGTTCGGGGATGTTTGGGGAGGTGCGAATTTCTTCCAGTTGTCTTTCAATCATCTGGCGGCTGTGGGGGCTGTCTTCCATGGCCAAAGCCATGTAGGCGAGGGTGATGCTCTGGGTGGTGTCTGTCCAGTGTTCAACACCGTTGAAACCAGCGTCCTGAATCTGGCTGTTGAATTCGTCGTAGAGTCCGGCTTTGCGCAGTTCTTCAATGCCTTCAGCAAAGATCTGTTCCATGTTGAAGCTCATGGCATCTTCATCCTCTTCGGGAAAAAGATCATCGTGTTGATCCAGCCCGGCTTGTATTTGCGGGTGGGTGTCGATCCAGCGTTGAACTTCGCTGTCGCTGAGGTTGGCGGCGCTGGCGCTGAAAGCCAGCAGGCTTAAGAGGGTGAAAATCAGAAAACGCATGACTGGCTCCTAGGTTTTTTTCTAACCTTAGCTTTTGTGGCGAATTTTTCCAAGCGATCGGGTCGGGTTTTATCCGTTTTTGGTTGTGCGGGCAGCAGCTTTTGCTTATCTGGTATAAGATGTAGGGAAACTCACAAATGGAGGTCTGCTATGCGTCTGCAAGGCAAGAATATTCTGGTGACGGGGGGTGCCAGCGGCATCGGATTGGCTTCGGTTGAGCGTTGTCTGGAAGAAGGGGCCAACCTGGTGATTGCTGATCTGCCGTCGAGTGAGGGTGACAAACGTGCTCGGGAATTGGATGCCAAACACTCGGGCCGGTGTTTGTTTGTTCCGGTAGATGTGACTTCCACAGCTGAAGTGGATGCCCTGCTGGATAAGATGCAGGCCGAGTTGGGTAGTGTGGATGGTGTTTTCAATAATGCCGGTATCGGCAATCTGGGGGCTTCCACGGAGGTGACGGATGATGACTTCCACAAGGTGATTGATATCAACCTGACCGGGGTTTTCCGGGTGGCACGGGCTGCTCTGCGTTTTATGGAGAAACAGGGTAGTGGCAGTATTGTGAATTGTGCGTCCATTCTGGGGGTGTTCGGTCAGTCGCAGACGGCGGCTTATACGGCAGCCAAGGGTGGGGTGGTGAATATGACTCGCACTCTGGCGCTGGAATATGCAACCAAAGGCATTCGCGTGAACTCCATCGGGCCGGGTTACATTGATACGCCTTTGCTGGAAGCGCTGGATGATGAAATGCGCCAGTTTTTGATTGATCTGCATCCCATGAAGCGTCTGGGTCGGCCTGAAGAAATCGCCAATGCTTTTTTGTTTTTGGTTAGTGATGAAGCCAGTTTTGTGACTGGGACCAACCTTTTGGTCGATGGTGGCTTTACGGCTGGTAAATCCTGATCGACCGGGCTTGTATAAGAGATAAAAACAATCCATCTGTTTCACTAAGGAGTTTTAATGTATAACCAGGCCACCAAGGGTTTGTTCAAGGGAATGAACCCCATGATGACCAAGGTATCCATTTTGATGGTTTTGGTGACCGTGATTATGGGCAGCCTCTACACGGAGGTCAGCGCGACCGGAATTTCTGCACTGCGCGAGATGTTGAACCCTTTTCTGGAATGGTACTACGTGATTCTGGTGGCCTTCCTGCTGTTTTTCATGATCTGGCTGGGCACCGGGCGTTACAAGAATGTGCGCCTGGGCGGTGATGCCGAGTTGCCGGAGTTTACCTTTTTTTCCTGGGTCAGCATGTTGTTTGCGGCCGGTACGGGCGTGGGGATTCTCTTCTGGTCGGTGGCTCAGCCGATCATGCAGTTTCAGGCCAACCCTTTTGTTATGCCGGGAACCTCGGAAGGGGATGCCGCTGTGGTGGCGATGCGTTTGTCCTTCTTTCACTGGGGGATCAATGGCTGGGCGATCTTTTCTTTTGTGGCCCTGACCATGGCCTATTTTGCCTTCCGCCATGATCTGCCGCTGACGGTGCGTTCTGCTCTCTACCCTTTGCTGGGCGAAAAGGTGCGCGGCCCTCTGGGGGATGTGATTGATCTGCTGGCCGTTTTCGGTACGGTTTTTGGTATCGCAACAACGCTGGGCCTGGGTGTGCAGCAGATGAATGCGGGCTTGAGTCAGGTGTTTGGTCTGGCCAATTCCACGCAGCTGCAGTTGACGGTCATTGCGGTGATTATGTTCATTGCCACGGCTTCGGTGGTGTCGGGGGTGTCCAGGGGGGTGCGTCTGCTCTCGGAAATGAACTTCTGGCTGAGTATTGTTGCGGTGACTTTCATGCTGTTGCTGGGGCCGACCCAGTATCTGATTGGTGTCACCATTGAAGCCACCGGGGATTATATTCAAACCCTGCTGCGCATGACGTTTCATACCAATGTGACCCACGGTGATACCTGGCAGGCGGACTGGACAGTTTTCTTCTGGGGTTGGTGGCTGGCCTGGTCGCCTTTTGTGGGGATGTTTATTGCCCGTATTTCCCGTGGGCGCACTTTCCGTGAGTTTGTCATGGGTGTTCTTCTGGTGCCCACCGGGATCACCATCGTCTGGATCGGCTTGTTTGGCGGCACGGCTCTTTATCAGGAGCTGTTCGGGCCAGGCGGTGTGGTTCAGGCTGTGGAGCAGGATGTTTCCACCGCTTTGTTTGTGACGGTGGAAGGTATGGGTGTCGGGCAGTTGACGCCGGTGTTTTCGACTCTGCTGATTGTTCTGATCGGTACCTATCTGATCACGTCTGCCAATGCCGGTACCCTGGTCATCAATACCATTCTTTCCGGGGGTGATGCCGATCCCCCCTCGGCACATCGTGTGCTCTGGGGTGTTTTCCTGGCCCTGCTGACGGGTGTTCTCTTGGTGGCCGGGGGTCTGGAAACCCTGCAGTCTGCGGTTATTACTGCTGCCATGCCGTTTTCGGTGATTGTTGTGGGTATGATCTTTGGTCTGCTGAGAGCACTGGCCGGTGAGCGCTTTGCTCCCCGTGAAGGTGAGCGTGCGACTGCACCTGCTGAACCCTGGGCTGTGGCTGACTCTGAAGAAGCTGAAGAAGAGGAGGTTGCTGAACCCGAGAGTCAGGAAAATTTGCCAAAAGAGTAATTTTTTCGTGAAAAAGTCGCCTGGACAGTTTATTTTTAATGTTTAAACAACATGCGCCAGGAGACTTTTATGGAAACGATTGAATCTCTGGTCACCAGTATTAATGGGGTCGTTTGGGGCCCCATGATGCTGGTGCTTATTCTGGGTGTGGGTTTGTTTCTGTCCATCGGACTCAAACTCATGCCGGTTCTCAAGCTGGGCGAAGGGTTTCGCCTGTTGCTGAGTGGTACCCGTGCTGGCTCTGAAGAAGCTGACAAGGGTGAAATCCCTCCTTTCCAGGCTCTGATGACCGCCCTTTCCGCGACTGTGGGCACGGGGAATATTGCCGGTGTGGCCACGGCCATTTTTCTGGGTGGCCCCGGTGCGCTTTTCTGGATGTGGATTACCGCTCTGGTGGGGATGGCAACCAAGTTTGCCGAAGCCGTTCTGGCAGTCAACTTCCGTGAAGTGGATGAAAAGGGCAACCATGTTGGTGGCCCCATGTATTACATCAAAAACGGCCTGGGACCCAAATGGGCCTGGCTGGGCACCTTGTTTGCCATTTTTGGTGGGGTGGCGGCTTTTGGTATCGGCAATACCGTGCAATCCAACTCGGTGGCTGATGTACTGGAAACCAACTTCAACCTGCCAGCTGCCGTGACCGGTGGGGTGATCATGGTGTTGGTCGGGCTGGTATTGATTGGTGGAATTCGCCGCATCGGTCGTGTTGCTGCAGCCCTGGTTCCCTTTATGGCCATTTCTTATCTGCTGGCGGGTCTGGTGGTGCTGGCTATCAATGCCTCGGCGATACCTGAAGCCCTGACCATGATCGTTGAATATGCCTTTACTCCGGTTGCTGCCCAGGGTGGCTTTGCCGGTGCAGCCGTCTGGGCGGCCATTCGCTTTGGTGTGGCTCGGGGTATTTTCTCCAATGAGGCGGGTCTGGGTTCTGCACCGATTGCCCATGCTGCAGCCCAAACCAACAGCCCGGTTCGCCAGGGTATGATTGCCATGCTGGGCACCTTCATTGATACCCTGATTATCTGCTCGGTGACCGGCTTGGTGATTGTGACCAGCGGTGTCTGGACTAGCGGAGAATCAGGTGCAGCCCTGACCAGCGCTGCCTTTGGTGCTGCTCTACCCTCCTTTGGTAACTATCTGGTGGCCATTTCCCTGGCCATTTTTGCCTTTACCACCATTCTGGGTTGGTCCTTCTATGGTGAGCGTTGTGCCGAGTATCTGTTTGGGGTTAAAGCCATCAAGCCTTATCGGGTTCTCTGGATTCTGGTGATTCCTGTAGGGGCGCTGGTCAATCTGGAATTCATCTGGCTGCTGGCGGATACCCTGAATGCCATGATGGCCCTGCCTAACCTGGTGGCTCTGGTGCTCTTGAGTCCAGTGGTATTCAGACTCAGCAAAGAGTATTTTGCTGCTCATTAAAAGAGTTAGTGGTTTTTTCCGGTCAGGGTTGCAGGCACAATAGTCGCCTTTAACTCCTGATCGGAATAGCAACCAGATGACCAGCCAAGACACCACCACCCGCCTGAACAAGTTCATCAGTGAAACGGGCATCTGCTCCCGCCGGGAAGCCGACCGCATGATTGAAGAAGGCCAGGTGAAGGTCAATGGCCGGGTGGCGGAAATGGGCCTGCGGGTGACCCCGGAAGATCGGGTGATGGTGCGCGGGAAGCCTCTGAAGGCCAAGCCTGCCCCGGTTTATCTGGCCTACAACAAGCCGGTGGGTGTGACCTGCACCACTGACCCTGAAGTGCCTGACAATATTGTTCAAGCGGTTAATTACAGGAAGGGCCGTATCTTTCCCATCGGGCGGCTGGACAAGCCTTCCGAAGGTCTGATTTTGCTGACCAATGACGGTGATATCGTCAACAAGATCCTGCGTGCCGGGAATGCCCACGACAAGGAATATGTGGTGACGGTGGATAAACCCTTTGGCTCGGAATTTGTGCAGAAAATGGCTTCCGGCGTGCCGATTCTCGGTACTGTGACCCAACCCTGCCGCGTCCGGCAGTTGGGGCCGAAAAGCTTCAATATCATCCTCACCCAGGGCATGAATCGCCAGATTCGCCGCATGGCTGAATACCTGGGCTATGAAGTCACTCGCTTGAAGCGCGTGCGCATCATGAATATCAGCCTGGGCGATCTGAACGTTGGTCAATGGCGACCTTTGAATAAAAAAGAAATGGCCCTGATCAACCAGATGGTGGCTGATTCCAGTGCCACCGAAGAAGCCAGCACCCAGGCGGCCCCTTCTGTGCGCAAAACGCCCAAGCCTGCCCGCAAAAAGCCCCAGCCACCTCGTCCTGAACGCAAGCCAGCCAGAAAAGGCAAGCCTCCCGGCAAAAAGTCCGGCAAGAAACCTTATCCTGGCGGCAAAAGCAAAAAGCGGGGGTGAAAGCTATTTTGCCATTAAAGCGGTACCGACTTTGGAGCGGTTGGGTCGCTGGATGCTCTGGGTGATCCAGTGGCCGGTTTCAGCCAGTTTTTGCAGGTCGATACCGGTATGGATGCCCAGGCCGTGCAGCAGGTAGACGACATCTTCACTGGCGACATTGCCGGAAGCACCCTTGGCGTAGGGGCAACCGCCCAGTCCAGCCACTGAGGAATCAATGATGCTGATGCCTTCTTCCAGCACCGCATAGAGGTTCGCCAGGGCCTGACCGTAGGTGTCGTGGAAGTGAGCGGCCAGCCTGTCCATGGGGATGTCGCGACTGACCACTTCTAGCATGCGCTTGGCTTTCAGGGGGGTGCCGACGCCGATGGTGTCGCCCAGCGAGATTTCATAGCAGCCCATATCAAACAGCGTCTTGCTGACTTCGGCAACCTTCTCCGGCGCTATATCGCCTTCATAGGGGCAACCCAGTACTGTGGAAACATAGCCCCTGACCGGAATACCTGCTGCGCGTGCTTTTTCAATCACCGGAGCAAAGCGCTCCAAGGATTCAGCGATGGTGCAGTTGATATTCTTTTTGGTGAAGCTTTCGGAAGCGGCACCAAACACGGCCACTTCCTGAACACCGGTTTCCAGTGCACCTTCCAGCCCTTTCAGGTTAGGCGTCAGGGCTGAATAGGTCACTCCTTTACGGCGCTGAATGCCGGTCATCACCTCGCGGGCATCGCCCATTTGCGGCACCCACTTGGGCGAAACAAAACTGGCTGCTTCGATATAACTCACCCCGGCAGCAGCCAGACGATCAATCAGCTCCAGCTTGGTTTCGGTTGAAACCGGACTCGGCTCGTTCTGCAGGCCATCGCGGGCACCAACCTCAACCAGACGAACCTGTTTGGGAAAAGACATTTTTTTCTCCTGCTTTGATGTTTTGGTGTAGGAGCTCAGTCTTGTGGGAGCGCAGTCCCTGCGCGATCCTCGAAAAATATCGCTCGCGGAGCGAGCTCCCACAGTGAACTCCCACAGTGAACTCCCACAGCGAGCTCCCACAGTGAGTCTCTGCGCGATCCTCTATTTAGGCTTCTTCTGTTTCAGTGGCAGCAAACTTTAATAATTCAGCACCCTGGCTGACCAGGTCACCGGCAACAAAGAAGAATTCTTCCACCTGGCCGTCGGCGGGGGCGCTGAGGGTGTGTTCCATTTTCATGGCTTCCATGACCATCAGGGCATCGCCTTTGCTGACTTCCTGGCCGGGTTCGACCAGCAAAGTCACCACCGAGCCGTTCATGGGTGCGGTGAGGTTGGCGCTGGCTTCTTCAAATTCATGGTTGTCCAGATCGGGGCGCATCCACTGGCAGTTGAAGTGTTCATCAGCGGTGAAGAGGGTCAGTTGGTTGTTGAGATCCGCCACATGCACGCTGCGATGGTGACCATTGACTACGGCTTCCAGGCGGTCATCATGCAAGCGTCCTTCCACCAGCAGTTTGTGGTCACCCACCCGAACCGTCCAGAGGTTCTTGTTGCCGGTGGCATCGCTGGCCTGGACCAGTACTTCCAGGCTTTCTTCCTGGTCGGGAAGGGCAAAACGCAGTTTCAGGGTGGGGTTGGTATTCAAGCGCCAACCACCAAAGCCGTGCCAGGGTGAGAAAGGATCGCGGGAGAGGCGTGCTTCCTGCTGGCGTTCCTGATCCAGTTTCAGCAGGGCATAAAGAGCCGCCAGGGCCAGCAGGTTGGGGCTGTAGCTGCCGCCCTTGTCATCAAACAGCAGGGCTTCATGGCGTTCGATAAAGCCGGTATCCAGGTCAGCCTGCTGGAAGGGTGGTGCTTCGGCCAGGCGTTTCAGAAAACGGGTGTTGGTGGTGACCCCGGCAATGCGGTATTCACCCAGGGATTGTGCCAGGCGGCTGAGGGCGGCTTCACGGGTGGTATCCCAGACAATCAGCTTGGCAATCATGGGGTCGTAATAGATGCTGACCTCATCACCTTCCAGTACCCCGGTATCCACACGCACATGGCGATTTTCTTCGGGGGTGCGCAGGTAACTGAGGGTGCCGGTGGCGGGCAGAAAGTCCTTGTCCGGGTCTTCAGCATAAATACGGGCTTCAAAAGAATGGCCCTTGATGACCAGTTCGCTCTGGCTCTTGGGCAGAGGCTGACCGGCAGCAACTTTAAGCTGCCATTCCACCAGGTCTTCACCGGTGATCATTTCCGTGACCGGGTGTTCAACCTGCAGGCGGGTATTCATTTCCATAAAGAAGAAACTGCCGTCGACATCCAACAGGAATTCCACCGTGCCTGCACCGACATAACCAATAGCCTGAGCGGCCTTGAGGGCAGCATCCCCCATCTGGGCGCGAAGTTCTTCGCTCATACCGGGAGCCGGGGCTTCTTCAATCACCTTCTGGTGGCGGCGCTGCACCGAGCAATCACGCTCGAACAGATAGACGCCGTTACCCTGGCTGTCGCAGAAAACCTGAAACTCCACGTGGCGCGGTTTGACCAGGTATTTTTCCACCAGCATGGTGTCATCACCAAAGCCATTGATGGCTTCGCGCTTGGCCGAGGCCAGGGCCTGCTCAAATTCACCGGCTTTTTCGACAATGCGCATGCCCTTGCCGCCACCGCCCGCTGTGGCTTTCAGCAGAACGGGGTAACCGATTTTTTCGGCTTCAGCCTTGAGCAATTCCGGGCTTTGGCCATCACCGTGATAACCGGGTACCAAGGGCACACCGGCTTTTTCCATGATGTGTTTGGCGGCGGATTTGGAGCCCATGGCTTCAATGGCACCCACGGGTGGGCCGATAAAGGCGATACCTGCAGCATCACAGGCTTCCACAAAACGGCTGTTTTCGGAGAGGAAGCCATAACCGGGGTGGATGGCTTCAGCACCGGTTTGTCGGGCGGCTTCAATGACCTTTTCAATCACCAGGTAGCTGTCCTTGGCCGCAGCAGCGCCCAGGTTCACGGCTTCATCGGCCATTTTTACATGCAGGGCGTGGCGGTCGGCATCCGAATAAACGGCCACACAGCGGATGCCCAGGCGATGAGCGGTTCTAATCACGCGGCAGGCAATTTCGCCGCGGTTGGCAATCAGTATTTTACGGAACATCAGGCGTTCCTCTCTTTAATTATGTTTTGGGTCGATTGTTGATCGCGCACAGATTGCGCTCCCACAGATTCAGAATGCGCTCCCACAGGACTGCGTTCTCACCAGGGCTGCAATCGGCCGCAGAGCGGCCTCCTACAAGGTAGGAATTTTTTGTGGGAGCTCGCTCCGCGAGCGATGTCATAATTATTCCTGCCACCCCGGTGCGCGTTTTTCAAAGAAGGCGCTGAGCCCTTCCTGGCCTTCGTCGGAGACGCGGATTTCAGCAATCAAGCGGGTGGTGTAGTCCTGGGTGGTTTCGTCAGCCGGTCTGTCGGCGACGTAGTCGATCAGTTGTTTGGTTCTGGCGACGGCCTGGGGGCTGTTGGCTAATAAGGTTTCCACGAAGTATTCCACCTGACCGTCGAGGGCATCATCAGTTGTGATTTCATTCACCAGGCCGAGTTGATTGGCATTCTGTACGGTGATGACTTCGGCAGTCAGGGCGTAGCGGCGCATGGCTCTTTCGCCGATGGCCCGTACCACGTAGGGGCTGATGACGGCAGGGGAGAGGCCGATTTTGACTTCAGACAGACAGAAGCGGGCTTTTTCGCTGGCGACGACGATATCGCAGCAGGCAGCAAGACCTACGGCACCACCAAAGGTTGCGCCTTGCACCCGGCAAACGCTGGGGCAGGGTAGGGTGTCGAGTTCGTGCATCAGGCGCGCCAACTCCTGGGCATCCTGGCGGTTTTCTTCTTCGCTGTAGGCAGCCATGCGTTGCATCCAGCCCAAATCAGCACCGGCAGAAAAGCTTTTTCCGCGAGAACCCAGTACCAGCGCACGGGCACCAGCTTCACGAACTTCTGCCAGCTTACCGAGCAGATCGCTGATCAGGGCATCGTCAAAGGCGTTGTGCACTTCGGGTTTGTTGAGGGTGAGGTAGGCCACCCCGCGCTTGTCGATTTCCAGTAAAGCCTGTTCTTCACTCATCTTCTTCTCCTTACATGCGGAAGACGCCGAAGCGTGTCGGTTTGATGGGTGCGTTCAGGGAGGCGGAAATAGCCAGCCCGAGGGTGTCACGGGTTTGTACCGGGTCAAGAATACCGTCATCCCACAAACGCGCACTGGCATAGTAAGGATGGCCCTGGTGTTCGTACATGTCACGCACGGGTTTTTTGAAGGCTTCTTCATCTTCCTGCGCCCATTCAGTGCCATTGCGGTCGTGTTGTTCGCGCTTGACCTGAGCCAGGACGTTGGCCGCCTGTTCGCCGCCCATCACCGAAATGCGGGCGTTGGGCCACATCCACATGAAATTGGGGTCATAAGCACGGCCACACATGCCGTAGTTACCGGCACCAAAACTGCCGCCAATGAGTACGGTGAATTTGGGCACCTGAGCACAGGCCACGGCCGTGACCATCTTGGCTCCGTGCTTGGCAATGCCTTCATGTTCGTAGCGCGAACCCACCATAAAGCCGGTGATGTTCTGCAGGAAGACCAGGGGAATGCCGCGCTGGGCACAAAGCTCAACAAAGTGGGCACCCTTCTGGGCAGACTCGGAGAAGAGCACGCCGTTATTGGCAACAATGCCCACCGGATAGCCGTGAATCCGCGCAAAACCCGTGACCAGGGTGTCGCCGTACCAGCGTTTGAATTCATCAAACTCCGAGGCATCCACGACACGGGCGATGACTTCACGCACATCATAGGGTTTGCGCAGGTCATTGCCGACAATGCCGTAGATTTCTTCCGGGTCATAAATCGGCGGTCGGGAAGGCTGGATATCCAGCTCGCCCTGCTTGCGCCAGTTCAGACGGGCAATCGAGCGGCGCACCAGCTGCAGGGCGTGTTCATCATTCAGGGCATAGTGGTCGGCCACACCGGAGATTTTAGCGTGGACATCGGCTCCACCCAGATCTTCAGCGGTGACGACTTCACCGGTTGCGGCTTTAACCAGTGGTGGCCCGGCGAGGAAAATAGTGCCCTGTTCCTTGACGATGATGGACTCATCGGCCATGGCGGGAACATAAGCACCGCCTGCGGTACAGGAGCCCATCACCGAGGCAATCTGAGGAATGCCTTCACCGGACATATTGGCCTGGTTGTAGAAGATACGGCCAAAGTGATCGCGGTCGGGGAAGACATCATCCTGATTGGGCAGGTTAGCACCACCGGAGTCCACCAGATAAATACAGGGCAGGCGATTCTTGCGCGCGATTTCCTGAGCGCGCAGGTGTTTTTTCACCGTCAGCGGGTAGTAGGTGCCGCCCTTGGTGGTGGCATCATTGGCAACAATAATGCACTCGACGCCAGACACCCGGCCAATACCCGTGATGATGCCTGCGCTGGGAACGAAGTCGTCATAGACTTCCCAGGCGGCGAGTTGGGAAAATTCCAGAAAGGGTGCGCCCTGATCCAGCAGACGCTCAATGCGCTCGCGGGGCAGGAGTTTGCCACGGGAAAGATGGCGTTCCTGGGCCTTGGCACCGCCTCCGGCTTTGACCTGATCGAGCTTCTGGTGCAAGTCTTCAAGCAGGCCGCGCATCGCTGCATCTTTCTCGGCAAACTGCGGCGAGCGGGTGTTTATCTGCGATTTAATCACGGTCATGCTGGTGATCCTTAGTAAAGTTGTTATGTCCGCATGTCTGGCTTGTTCGGCGCAAGGCACTGCTTGTCAGGACGCGTGAATACATCCCTGTAAGCTCTGGCCACGACGTCCTGTCGTGGACAGCCTGACACAGCAGCACCTTGCACCTTCTTGCTCAGTCTTACGGGCGGCGGCAGGTGGGGTGAACCGGGAGCGTCTGCTGCCATGGAAGGCAGCAGTCGAGCCCTACAGGGAGGTATTTACGGGCGTCTCCCGGTTTATCCACCTGTCAATCGACCAATATCTGCTGAGTTGCAAGCTGGCCAGGTCTCTTAGCGCGATTCGTTGAAGATCTCACGGCCAATCAGCATGCGGCGGATTTCGCTGGTGCCAGCACCGATTTCATAGAGTTTGGCATCACGCAGCAGGCGTCCGGTGGCGTATTCGTTGATATAGCCATTGCCGCCCAGCAGTTGGATGGCGTCCAGGGCAACCTGGGTGGCTTTTTCGGCAGAATAGAGAATAACCCCGGCAGAATCCTTGCGGCTGGTTTCGCCACGGTCACAGGCACGGGCCACAGCATAGAGGTAAGCGCGGCAGGCACTCATGGTGGAGTACATGTCCGCCACCTTGCCCTGCACCAGCTGGAATTCACCAATGGACTGGTCGAATTGCTTACGTTCGTGGATGTAGGGCACCACGATGTCCAGGGCGGCTTGCATGATGCCGATCGGGCCAGCTGCCAGAACGGTGCGTTCGTAGTCCAGGCCGCTCATCAGAACGCGTACGCCCTTGCCGACTTCGCCCAGAACATTTTCTTCGGGGACTTCGCAATCCTGGAAAACCAGCTCACAGGTGTTGGAGCCGCGCATGCCCAGTTTGTCGAGTTTCTGGTGTCGGGAAAAACCGGGGAAATCACGCTCGACGATAAAGGCGGTAATACCCTTGGAGCCAGCCGAGGTGTCGGTTTTGGCGTAGATAACATAGGTGTTGGCATCCGGGCCATTGGTGATCCACATTTTGTTGCCGTTGAGGATGTACTTGTCGCCTTTCTTGTCGGCACGCAGTTTCATGCTCACCACATCGGAACCGGCATTGGGTTCGGACATGGCCAGAGCGCCGATGTGGTCGCCGGAACAAAGCTTGGGCAGGTATTTCTCTTTCTGGGCCTGGTTGCCGTTGATCTTGATCTGGTTGACGCAGAGGTTGGAGTGGGCACCGTAGGAAAGGCCTACGGAGGCAGAAGCGCGGGAGATTTCTTCCAGAGCGATGGAATGGGCCAGATAACCCATGCCGGAGCCACCAAATTCTTCAGAAACGGTGATGCCCAGCAGGCCCATGTCGCCGAATTTTTTCCAGAGGTCGTTGGGGAACTCATTGTTCTTATCGATTTCAGCGGCACGCGGAGCGATTTCGGCAGCAGCAAAGGCGTTGACCTGTTCGCGCAGCATGTTCAGCTCTTCGTCCAGTCCGAAGTTCATATCTTTAAATAAGGATTGCATGGCCGTTACCCTCTGCATGTTTGTTGATGGTTTCTTGTGTTTGGGATTAAGGGAACTTTAGGGCAAGTTTACGTTAACGTAAAGGGAAAATTTTTGACTCCTGCGTCACGGCTGCAGAAAGTAGCCTTTTTTTACTTTAGTCAACGCGGGCGGCTGCTTATACTGGGTTGATCTGAGGTTCAGTCAAGGGTTGTTTATGACACAGGCAAAGCGGGATGAATTATGGCTGCAGGCGCTGAACCAGGCCCAGGATGCCTGTTTTTTGCTGGAGGTTTTGCCGGGCCTGGATTTTCGTGTGGCTGCCTGTAACCCTGCGTTTGCCCGGCATCTGGAGCAACCCTTTGGTCAGCAGGAGGGGCGTCTGATCAGTGAATGCTTTCCCGAAGAACTCCTGGCCGATCTGCAGCCACGTTATCAGTTGGCTGCAGAGAGTCGTGAGGTTCAGGAATACGATACCTGGACCCAGGTTAATGCCCAGGGCGTCAAGGAGCAGGTCAACACCCTGCTGACCCCCATCTTCAATGCTGAGAGCCAGCTGACCCATCTGCTGGGGATTGCACGTCTGGTGACCAGCCGCCGTCTGGAAGAAAGTTATCGTGAGCGCTGGTACAAGCTGAGTCGGCATTTGCCCGGTGTGCCTTTTGAGTTGCACCAGGAGGTGACCGGGCAGAACCGTATTCCTCTGGCAGGCCCCAAGATGGCGGCTTTGCTGGGCCTTAAAGCCAAAGAATTAAAACAGGATGCCCAGGCTTTTTTTGCCGGGGTGCATGCCGAGGATCAGGAGGATTTACGCAAGGGCTTTCTGGGTTCGCAGGAAAAGCGGGAGGATTTGAAAACCGTGTTTCGCTTCCGGCATCCGGTCAAGGGCCTGCGCTGGATTGAACTGCATTCCTCGCCGGAACCCAAAAGCCAGGGTGGAACCGTCTGGTACGGGTACCTGATGGATGTGACGGAGCGCCACGAAAATCAGGCCAACCTGCATTATCTGGCCACTCATGACACCCTGACTGAGCTGCCCAATCGCGGCCTTTTTCTGAAAACTCTGGAACAAGCCCTGCAGAAAGCAAAACAAAAGCAGCTGGCTTTGGCTCTGCTGTTCATGGATCTGGACAAGTTCAAGCCCATTAATGATGAGCTGGGCCACAAGGCAGGAGACCGGGTGCTCAAGGATATTGCCTTGCGCATCGGCAAGCTGTTGCCTGCTCAGGACATGCTGGCCCGCCTGGGGGGTGATGAATTTATCGTTCTGATGACCGAGCGGGACAGAGAAACAGCAAAAACCCAGGCTTTGGATCTGGCCGATGAGATCATTAACGTGGTCAGTGAGCCCTTGAGTTTTCGTGACGGGGAAAGCCGTCAGGTGGGTGTGAGTATTGGTATCAGTCTTTATCCAGAACACGGTGAGGATGCCGATACCCTGATTGTTTGCAGTGATGACGCCATGTATGCGGCCAAGCATGCCGGACGGGGAAGGGCCAGGGTTTTTGATCCTGAGCTGAGTTACAAGAATAAGCCGCATCGATAAGATTGATTTGTAATGCTTGTTAATTTTTTGTAAAACAAATACCCTTTTATTTTTCAGGTTATCAGTTGAGTGAGTGTTGCCCTTGAGCTTTTGCAAATCCAGCCGCCAACAAGCTATTTTGGATGCTGCCAGTGAGTTGATTGCTACCATAGATCTGGAGCAACGCCTGCTTTATCTGAATCCTTCAGCCCGGCAACTGCTGGTGCTGCCCCATGATCTCGATCTCGAGAAAGAGCGCCTCACCGTCAAGGACCTGCACGCCCCCGCGGTATATCGAAAGCTGGATACGGAAATTTTTGCCGGCTTGCTGGAGGGTAAAGGGCGCTGGGAGGGTGAGTTGGAGTTTCGGGATAGCAACGACCAGCCCATCCCCATGCAGATGACCATCATCTTGCATACCGATGAAGAGGGGCGGCCCCTCTGGATTACCGGTATTGGCCGGGATTTGCGCCGTCGCCGTCGCCTGGAAACCCAGAGGCGTCTGGCAAAGCGGGCTTTTGATCATGCCATTGAAGGCCTGATTGTGACCGACGGTCGCGCACGTATTCAGCACGTTAATCCGGCTTTTGTGGAAATAACCGGCTACACGGCGGAAGAAGTGGTCGGGAAAACGCCAAGGTTGTTGCGTTCCGACCACCATGATCAGGCCTTTTATGATGCCATGTGGCAAAGTATTGCTGACAAGGATCGCTGGCAGGGCGAGGTCTGGAATCGGCGCAAGAACGGCAGTGTTTACCTGCAGTGGTTGACCATTACCTGTGTGCGCGATGTCCAGGGGCGCATTGAAAACTATGTTTCCATTTTTCATGACCTGAGTGAAATGCAGGCCAAGGAAGAGGAAATCCAGCACCTGGTGCACCATGATCCCCTCACGGGTCTGGGTAATCGGCACTTGTTGAGTGAGCGTTTGCAGCATGGGATACGCCAGGCCAAGGGCCAGGAAGAAAAGCTGGCGCTTTTGATTGTTGATCTGGGGCACATCCAGCTGATCAATGACAGCCTGGGCCACACCAACTGTGATCGCCTGATCCGTATGCAAAGTGCCAAGCTGAAAGCAAAAGTTCAGGAGGCGGACACCCTGGTCAGAATTGGTGCTGATGAATTTGCTTTGCTGGTCGAGGATTACAGCTCCCTGCATGATATCAGCCAGTTAGCCAACGAGCTGAAAGAAGTCCTGCAGGAAGAAATTGATCTCACCGAACACCGGGTCACCCTGAGTCCATCCATCGGTGTCGCCTTCTTTCCCCAGGATGCCGAAACGCCGGATCAGTTGCTGATTAATGCCCAGGCGGCTCTCTTGGAAGCCAAAAAAGCCGGTCGCGACACTTTTCGCTTCTTTGATCAGGAAATGAGCCAGGAAGCCAGGGAAAGACTCAAGCTGGAACAGGCCCTGCGTTCTGCAATCAAGGGTGGAGGCTTGAGCTTGAGCTTCCAGCCCAAGGTTTTACTCGAATCCGGTCACGTCTATGGTGCCGAAGCCTTGTTGCGCTGGTGTCACCCTGAGCTGGGGCCGCTTTCGCCTGGGGTGTTTATTCCGTTGGCAGAAGAATCCGGTTTGATTGTGGACATCGGCAGCTGGGTGCTGCGCCAGACCTGCAAGTCACTGGTGAGCTGGCGTGAAGCCGGTCTGTCCTTGCCCCGAATTGCGGTTAATATTTCAGTACAGCAATTGGAGCAGGAGGAGTTTCCTGACTGGCTGGAAGAGTTGCTGCACGAGTATGACCTGGACATCAGCCTGCTGGAATTGGAAATCACCGAAACCGGCCTGATGAAAAATGAACTCAAAGCCTTGATGAGCCTGGCTCGCTTAAAGGAGCGGGGCTTTCGTATTGCTCTGGATGACTTTGGTACCGGCTACTCCAGTCTTTCTTATCTGCGCAAGCTGCCCCTTTCAACCCTGAAAATTGATCGCTCCTTTATTCTGGACATGGGCGATGATCCCGTTAGCTTAAGCATTGTCAAAACCATCATTCAACTGGCCCAGAACCTGTCACTGGATCTGGTGGCCGAAGGCGTGGAAGACAGCTGTCAGGCCCAGCAACTGTTCGACATGGGTTGCCCTCACGCCCAGGGGTATTACTTTTACAAGCCTTTGATCGAAGACGATTTCATTCAGCTTTTGGCGGCTTCCAGCAGCTGAATCATCTTGCGCGCCGCATTGGACAGGGTGCGCTCACGGTGATACAGAAAACCCAGAGGGCGGGTGATGGGCGGGTGATTCAGTTTGAGAACCACCAGGCTGTCATCGATCAGGGTTTCCGGTAACAGGCTCCAGCCCAGCCCGATGGACACCATCATCTTCAGGGTTTCCATGTAATTGGTGGAGAGGGTGACATTCAGTTCCAGATCCTGCTCACGAAACACCTGTTCAACGATTCCCCGCGTGAAGGTCTGCTGGCCCGGCAAAACAGCATCATGGTGGGTCAGGTCATCCAGATCCAGGCTGGGCAAACGATTCAAGGGATGGCCCTTGGCGACTACAAAACGCATCTGATCCGTCCAGACAGGCACGACAACCAGAGAGGGGTCAGGCACCGGAGCCAGGGTGACTATGGCCAGTTCCAGATCACCGGCAATCACTCCGGCATAGGCCTGCTCCGAATCCTGGAATCGCATGTCCAGTTTGACCTGGGGGTGATTCTGGGTGAACTCCTTGAGCAGGGGCGGCAGACGGTGCAGGCCGATATGATGGCTGGTGGCCAGAATCAAGGGGCCAAGCACTTCACCACTGAGGTTGGCCAGCAAACGGCGGGTGTCCTCCAGGTCAACCAGCAGTTTGCGCGCTCTGGGAAGAAGGGCAAAGCCAGCCTGGGTCAGGGTGATGCTGCGCCCGATGCGGTCAAAAAGCTTCTGGTTGAGCTGTTCTTCCAGGCTGGCAATTCGCTTGCTGACGCCAGGCTGAGAGATAAAGAGTGCTTCGGCCGCTCTGGAAAAAGACCCCTTCTCGGCCACCTGAATAAACGCCTGTAAGGATTGAATATCCATTCTCTTTGGTTATCCTGTTTATGAAATCTATGAATTGGTTTTATTGAATCACAGGCGTTAAGATGAGTGCAAGAGTCGCAACCTGACTCGCCTCTGAGGAGAAAAACCATGGCTCAAACTTTATACGACAAACTCTGGGATGCCCATCTCGTTAAACAACGTGAAGATGGCACCGCCCTGATTTATATCGACCGTCAACTCTTGCACGAAGTGACCTCCCCCCAGGCTTTTGAAGGCTTGCGCCTGGCCGGGCGTCAGCCCTGGCGCCTGGGTGCCAACCTGGCCACCCCGGATCACAATGTCCCCACCACCTTGAAAGAGCGCTCTGCCGGTGTCAGCGGTATTGAAGATGAAACCTCGCGCATTCAGGTACAAACGCTGGATGACAACTGCGATGAATTCAAAATCACCGAATTCAAGATCAATGACATCCGCCAGGGCATTGTGCACGTGGTTGGCCCCGAACAGGGTGCCACTCTGCCGGGCATGACCCTGGTGTGTGGTGACTCCCATACCGCCACTCATGGTGCTTTTGCTGCTCTTGCACATGGCGTTGGCACCTCGGAAGTCGAGCACGTACTGGCGACCCAGTGCCTGATCCAGCGCAAGATGAAAAACCTTCTGGTACAGGTGGACGGTCAACTGCAACCGGGTGTCACGGCCAAGGATATTATTCTGGCCGTGATTGGTGAAATCGGCACTGCAGGTGGCACGGGGTATGCCATGGAATTTGCGGGTAGCGCCATTGAAGCCCTGTCGATGGAAGGTCGCATGACCATCTGCAACATGGCCATTGAAGCCGGTGCTCGCGTTGGACTGGTTGGTTGTGATCAAACAACGATTGATTATGTGAAGGGACGTCCTTTTGCCCCTAAAGGCGAGCAATGGGAGCAGGCAGTGGCCTACTGGAATACCCTGCACTCAGACTCTGATGCGGCCTTTGACAAGGTCGTCAAACTGGATGCCGCCAGTATTGAACCCCAGGTTAGCTGGGGCACCTCACCGGAAATGGTTGTGCCGGTCAATGGCAAAGTACCTGACCCGGCCCAGGCAGAAGATGAAAGCCAGCGTAAGGGTTGGGAAGCCGCTTTGAAATACATGGGCCTGCAACCCAATCAGGCGATCACGGATATTCAACTGGATCGCGTCTTTATTGGCTCCTGCACCAACTCGCGTATAGAAGACCTGCGCGCAGCGGCAGAAGTGGCCAAAGGGCGCAAAGTGGCTTCCAGCCTGAAAGAAGCGCTGGTGGTACCCGGTTCTGGTCTGGTGAAAAAACAGGCTGAAGAAGAAGGGCTGGACAAAATTTTCATCGAAGCAGGCTTTCAATGGCGGGAACCCGGTTGTTCCATGTGCCTGGCAATGAATGCTGACAAACTGGGGCAGGGCGAACACTGTGCGTCCACCTCCAACCGCAACTTCGAAGGACGCCAGGGCTACGGTGGCCGCACCCACCTGGTCAGCCCCGCCATGGCCGCTGCCGCTGCCATCGCCGGTCATTTTGTCGATGTGCGCGAGTTTTGATTCTCAGTGAGGCTGACTTGGATGCAGGTCGATACTTGCTACAGACAACCTTGCCGCGACTTGAGATATCTAGGTAACCCTCGCTGAGACTGGCGTAAGCCGTTTCATGTGAAAAGCGTAGCAGGGACTGCGCAGCGCGGCGCTTGAGGTAGGAAAACCGAATGCGCCGAATAACATGACCGGCTGAAAGCCAGTTACTGCAGCTCTCTCTAGGAGAATAAAGATGAAAAAATTTACCCAAGAGAATGGCCTGGTGGCACCGCTGGATCGTGCCAATGTCGATACCGACCTGATCATTCCCAAACAGTTTTTGAAGTCCATCAAGCGCACCGGCTTCGGCCCCAATTTGTTTGACGAACTGCGTTATCTGGATGAAGGATTTCCAGGTCAGGATGCTTCCAAGCGCCCTTTGAACCCTGAATTTGTCCTCAATCAGCCGCGTTATCAGGGCAGTGAAATCCTGCTGGCACGTAAAAACTTCGGTTGCGGTTCCTCACGCGAACACGCCCCCTGGGCGCTGGTGGACTACGGCTTTCGTGCAGTGATTGCGCCCAGCTTTGCAGATATCTTCTTCAATAATGCGCCTAAAAACGGTCTTTTATTGATTCAGCTGGATGAAGCCACAGTGGATCGCCTCTTCCAGGAAGTTGCAGCCACTGAAGGCTATCGCCTGTTGATTGACTTGCCAGCCCAGACCGTGACCACACCTTCCGGTGAAGTCCTGGAATTTGCAATGGACTCGTTTCGCAAGCACTGCCTGATTGAAGGCCTGGATGATATCGGCCTGACGCTTAAAGACGCTGATGCCATTCATGCTTATGAGACGAAACGAGCCGAACAGACGCCCTGGATATTTTCCAAGAACCCCTGACCAACTATTGCGCTTGGTGATGCTGCGTTAAAATTGCTCTCAAAATGCTCATTTACTTATATGTAAACTCCGCTATTTCGATCAATTTTGCCTTGCCTGACCTGCGCTCATGACGTTGCTCAGAGGTTCTTGCTTGGTAAGCCGCGATAAGGTGGTCTGCGTCAGTGAGGCAGGAAGCCGAGCGCAGGTGTCTGTTCAGGATAGAACAGCCACCTGAGAAGCAGGCTACCTTATAAAAGCGGCACTTTGAGTGAGCCACGTAGTTTTTTACAGCCAATTTAGAGACGAAGATTATGAGCAAAAAAATTCTGGTTTTACCCGGTGATGGCATCGGCCCCGAGATCACGGCCGAGGCGGTGAAGGTTCTGGAAGTCTGTCGTGACCACTTGGGTTTGGCGATTGACTGGGAAGAAGGTCTGGTCGGTGGTGCCGGTTATGATGCCTGCGGTGAACCCTTGCCCCCGGAAACCCTGGACAAGGCCAAAGCCGCTGATGCCATTTTGCTGGGCGCAGTGGGGGGTCACAAGTGGGACAAGCTGCCGGATATTTCCAAGCGCCCCGAGCGCGGTCTGCTGGGTCTGCGCAAGGAGCTGAAGCTGTTTGGCAATCTGCGCCCTGCCATTCTTTATCCGCAGCTGGCTGAAGCCTCCAGCCTCAAGCCGGAAGTGGTGTCCGGTCTGGATATCATGATCGTGCGTGAATTGACCGGCGGCATTTATTTCGGCCAGCCACGCGGAATTCGTGAGTTGGAGAACGGCGAAAAAGAAGGCTTCAACACCTACGTTTATTCCGAAAGTGAAATTCGCCGCATTGGTAAAGTCGCTTTTGAAATGGCCCGCAAGCGCAACAAGAAAGTCTGCTCCGTGGATAAGGCCAATGTTCTGGAAGTTACCATGCTCTGGCGTGATGTGATGGAAGAAGTGGCCAAGGATTACCCGGATGTCGAGTTGTCGCACATGTATGTGGATAACGCGGCCATGCAGCTGGTACGGGCACCCAAGCAGTTTGATGTCATCGTTACCGGTAATATGTTCGGTGATATTCTTTCCGATGAAGCAGCCATGCTGACCGGTTCCATTGGTATGTTGCCTTCGGCTTCCCTGGATGAAAATGCCAAGGGCATGTATGAGCCCTGCCATGGCTCCGCGCCGGATATTGCCGGGCTGGGTATGGCCAACCCTCTGGCAACAATTTTGTCAGTTGCCATGTTATTGCGCTATTCTTTTGGTGAGGCTGAAGTCGCTGCCAAGATTGAAAAGGCAGTCAGTGAGGTTCTGGATCAGGGGTTGCGTACTGCTGATATCCTGTCTGCAGACACCCGCAAAGTAGGCACTCAGGAAATGGGTACTGCCGTGGTCAAGGCACTGAAGGCGCTTTAAATCGCGTTCTAAATAAACACAGAATTGAGGTATAGGTATTTATGAGCAAATTAACGGTAGGTCTGGTCGGCTGGCGCGGTATGGTCGGCTCCGTTTTAATGCAGCGGATGCAGGAAGAAAAAGACTTTGATCTGATTGAAGCGGTGTATTTTACCACTTCTCAGGCGGGCAAACCCGGTCCTGACGGTCAGCCTCTGCAAAGTGCAAAAGACCTGGATGCTCTGAAAAAACTGGATGTGGTCATTACCTGCCAGGGTGGTGATTACACGACTGAAGTTTATGGCCCTCTTCGTGAAGCCGGCTGGAAAGGCTACTGGATTGATGCTGCTTCTACTCTGCGAATGGCGGATGACAGCATCATCGTGCTTGATCCGGTCAACCGCGATGTCATCGACAAGGGCCTGGAAGCCGGGGTTAAAACCTTTGTTGGCGGTAACTGTACAGTCAGTCTGATGCTGATGGGTCTGGGTGGCTTGTTTGATCAGCAACTGGTGGAATGGACCACTTCCATGACCTACCAGGCCGCTTCCGGTGCCGGTGCCCAGAACATGCGTGAGCTGCTCAACCAGATGGGTAGTATCCGTGATAGTGTCAAAACAGAACTGGCTGATCCTTCTTCTGCCATTCTGGATATTGATCGCAAGGTGGCTGAAGCCATGCGCTCTCCTGACTTTCCGACCGACCAGTTTGGTGTGCCTCTGGGTGGCAGCCTGATTCCCTACATCGACAAGCAGTTGGAAAGCCGTCAGAGCAAGGAAGAGTGGAAAGGCCATGTGGAAACCAACAAGATTCTGGGCACCAATGGTCAGCCCATTCCCATTGATGGTATCTGCGTACGGGTCGGCTCCATGCGTTGCCACAGCCAGGCCTTCACCATCAAGTTGAAGAAAGATGTGCCTCTGGATGAAATTGAAGAGATGCTGGCAGAGCATAGCCAGTGGTCGAAAGTCATTCCTAACGAGCGCGAAGCCTCGATTGCCGAATTGAGCCCAACCAAGGTGACCGGCACCCTGAATGTTCCCGTGGGTCGCCTGCGCAAGATGAATATGGGGTCTCAGTACCTGTCGGCTTTTTCTGTGGGCGACCAGCTGCTCTGGGGTGCTGCTGAACCTCTGCGCCGCATGTTGCATATCCTGCTGCACAGATAAGCGAGCAGGTCAGGCTGAAAGAAGTGGGTTGTTGTTCAAGGCAACCCACTTTTTTTGCTGGTCAACATCTTCAAGCAACCAACAAAAAACGCTAAACAGCAATGACAAACTGCTGAAAAACTGTTAAAAACAGCCTATCCATAAAAGTAGTGACGTTTTTTCTACTTAGGCATAAAGAATACGAAATGGGGCAGGGTATGCAGAGGAAGGTTAATAAAATGCGTTCTTGGCGTAGTTTTCTGATCATGGCAGGATTTGCTCTGGTTCCCCTGAGCGTTGCCGCAACGGACAAGGCAACGGATTTTTTGTGGGAAGGATCACAGCTTCACTCGACTCCTGCCGCTTTAACAGCTGAAGAACTGGCAACCGCCACTGCCCAGACCTCAACGCGCAGCGGCTCCGGCCAAAACCGCATCAGTGTCGGCCCCCGCGACACCCTCTGGAGTATTGCCCGCACCAATCGACCGGCCCGCAATATCACCATCAAGCAAGCCATGCTGGCCATTCGTGATGCCAACCCGTCTGCTTTTCCGACCGGCAATATCAATGAAATGGAAGCCGGTTCCAGCCTGATTATTCCCTCTGCAACGGCCATGCGCAGCCGAACCGCCCTGCAGGCGGAAGAAGCCGTTCGCCGTCAAAACCAGGCCTGGGTTGCCGGGCGTACATCCCCGGCACCGGCTCAGGAAGAGCGCTCCGAGCCAGAGGAGCAGTCGGGTCAGTCGGATGAACCTGACAGCACCGCCCCGAATGAAGAAGCTGAAGGTGAACTCCAGCTCAGCACTGTTGGTGAAACGAATGAACAGCAAGCCCTGATCGGGGAGTTGGAAACCCGTCTGGAACAAAGTGAAGACAGCCTGCATCGTGTCGAGCGTGAAAAGGATGAACTGGCCACACGCCTTTCGGAAATGCAGGAACAACTGGATACCCTGCAACAGCTTTTACGCCTCAAGGATGAGCAACTGGACGAACTGGAGACCCAGTTGGCTGATCGTTCAGCCGCTCAGTCGCAATCCCAGTCAGCTCCTTCCCGGACTGAAAACCAGCAGTCTGAAACAGCTCAGTCTGAAGATCTGCTGGGTCTTCTGCAGCGTCAACCCCTGATTCTGGCTGCTTTGGGTGGCCTGGTGCTTCTCCTTTTCCTCTTGCTTCTGGCCCTGATTGCCACACGCCGCAAACTCGCCCAACAGCTGAAAGAGCAGGCGGAAGCCGATGAACTCCGGCGTCGCGAAGAAGAGCTGCATTCCATGATGGATACTAATGCCCAGCCGGATGATTTCAATCGCGACCTGAATGCTCAGCCTCTGGAGGATCTGGATGACCTCGGCCTGGATGATGACCTGGACGATCTGGATCTGAATGAGGATTTCTCGGAACTGGAAGACATGCCGGAACCCCCTCCGCCCACTCCGGCAAAAGAAAGTAAAAAAGAACGTGATCCTCTGCAGGAAGCAGAAATGTTTATTGCCTATGGACGCCTGGAACAGGCGGCCGGCTTCCTGCACAAGGCTTTGGCCAATAGCCCTGAGCGTGAAGATCTGCGGGTTAAGCTTCTGGAAGTGCTCGTTGAGCTGAATGATGAAGACACCTTTCTGCTGCAAAAGCAGCAACTTGAAGCCCAGAACCCTTCACCCGAAAACCGTCAGAGAGCTGAAGAACTGGCGGAACTACTGCAAAAATCCGCCTCCGCTGCAGCGGGTGCTGCCACCGCCGGTGCTGCGGCTTCCGTTGCGGCCAGTGAAGAGGCCGAAGCAGAAGATCTGGGAGAAATGGAATTACCAGACGAAGATCTGGATGACCTGGATCTGGATGATATTTTCGGCCCGGAAGAAAGCGAAGAGGCATCCAGTGAAGAGCCAGCCGAAGACGAAACAGATCTGAAAGACCTGGAAGGTTTGGATGAATCCACTGATCTGGACGACCTGGAAGCTGAGCTGGATGAGGTTCTGACTGAAAAACCGCCTCTGGAACCCAGTCAGGAAGAAGACCTTGATGACGATTTGTCTGACCTGGAAGAACTGGCCGAGGATGAAGCTGAAGACCTGGATCTGGAACTGGATCTGGAAAAACCTCTGGCGGATGAAGAATTGAGTGAAGATGAATCGGATCTTCAGGACTTTGAACCGGTTGATTACAAGTCGGATGCCGATGATTTTATGTCTGCATTGGATGAAATTAATCTGGATACTTCCGACGACTCCCCTCATGAAGAAAAAGAAGGTCAGGAGCAGGTGCGTGCTCCCGGTGTTGATGAAGAACTCTCCACTTTGACTGATGAGTTGTCAGAGCTGGGTCAGGACGAAGAATCCCAGCAGCCCGATGATGAAGACTGGGGTGATCTGGATGACCTGAGTGACCTGGCTGATCTGGGGGATGACCTGGACTTCAGTGATAACGACGGCGATATGAACACCCAATTGGATCTGGCGACTGCCTACATTGAAATGGGTGACAAGGACGGGGCTCAGGAAATACTGGAAAAAGTGGTTGCTGAAGGGGATGCAGATCAACAGGCCACCGCCAAGCAGATGCTGGAGTCTTTAAGCTCCTGATATGGATTTGCTCGATCCTTTCCAGCTTTTTGATGAAACCCAGGCCAGGGCAGGTCGCTTGGCCCTGGGTGTTGAATACCAGGGCAGTGAATTCCGTGGCTGGCAAACCCAGCGCGAAGGCATTCCCAGTGTGCAACCCTTGCTTGAAAAAGCCTTGACCCAACTGGCCGGTGAGCCGATTTCTGTTATGTGCGCCGGGCGTACCGATGCCGGTGTGCATGCCAGTGGCATGGTGGTGCATCTGGACACTGGCAAGGCTCTGCCGGAAAGAGCCTGGACACTGGGTGTCAATGGCAAGCTGCCGTCGGCTATACGGGTGCGCTGGGCCCGCCCGGTTCCTGCTTCTTTTCATGCCCGCCATTCGGCTCTGGCCAGACGTTACCGCTACATCATTTATAATCACCGCACCCGACCTTCCATAATGCATGACCAGGTGACCTGGTGGAATCAACCCCTGGATGCCGAGAAGATGCATGAGGCGGCTCAGCTGTTACTGGGCGAACGGGATTTTTCCGCATTTCGCTCGGTCCGCTGCCAGTCCAAAATTGCCTGGCGCCACATGCATTTCATCAAGGTGCTGCGCCGGGGAGACATGATTATTGTGGATATTCAGGCCAATGCCTTTTTGCATCATATGGTGCGCAATATTGTCGGTACCCTGATCAAGATTGGTCGCGGTGAGAAGCCCATTCAATGGGTGGATGAACTTCTGGCCCGCAGGCAAAGAGCCCAGGCTGGGATTACCGCACCTGCTGCAGGCCTGTATTTTGTGGCGGCGCTCTATCCGCGCGAGTTCAAGCTGCCACTGGAGCCCTTGGGCCCGAATTTCTTAACCCTGCTTGCGGATGAAAACCTGGATGCTCCCTATCCAGAGTTTCTGCCGGAGTGGTATCGTAGTGATCTGACCCGAGGGGCTGTTCGGCCTGATGTCCAATACTGATGAGTCCGTGCGGACAATGCAAAGAACCCGTTGTAAAATCTGTGGTCTGACCCGCCCTGAAGATATTCAGGCTGCCGTGAAGGCGGGTGCAGATGCCCTGGGCTTGGTTTTTTATCCACCCAGCCCCCGTGCTGTGACCATCGACCAGGCCGTTGAACTGATGCAGGCCGTGCCCCCTTTTGTGGTGACGGTGGGTTTGTTTGTCAATCCTGAGCCGGAATGGGTCGAGGCTGTCTTGAGCCGGGTTCCACTGGATTTGTTGCAATTTCATGGCGATGAAGACGAAGCCTTGTGTCGGCAATTTCATCGCCCTTACATCAAAGCCCTGCGCATGAAGCCGAATTTGGATCCGGTTGTTGAAGCCCGTAACTGGCCCACTGCAAAAGGTTTTTTGCTGGATGCCTATCAGCCGGGCGTTCCCGGTGGGACCGGTGAGCAGTTTGACTGGAAACGTTTTCCCGGTGGTACTGACCAGTCCTGGATACTGGCCGGTGGTCTGACCCCGGACAATATCCGGCAGGCTGTTCAGGCCACTCAGCCTTATGCGGTGGATGTCTCCGGTGGAGTCGAAGCCAGCCGGGGTATAAAATGCCCAACCAAAATGACCGAATTCATCGCTAATCTTGCTCCTGGCGATCATTAAAACCCGAGGTGTAGACGTGTCCAAATATGCTGATTTGTTAAAACTGCCTGATGCCCGAGGCCATTTCGGGAAGTACGGCGGTCGTTTTGTCTCCGAAACCCTGAGCTTTGCTCTGGAACAACTGGACGAACAATACACCCGCTTGAGTGCTGATCCTGATTTTCAGGCCGAGTTTGACCGGGATCTGGCGCTTTATGTCGGACGCCCATCTCCCCTGTATCCAGCCGAGCGCTGGTCTCAACACCTGGGTGGGGCGCAAATCTGGTTGAAGCGTGAAGACCTGAACCATACCGGTGCCCACAAGGTGAATAACACCGTGGGTCAGGCTTTGTTGGCCAAGTATTCCGGTAAGCCACGGGTGATTGCCGAAACCGGTGCCGGTCAGCATGGCGTGGCGACAGCCACTGTGGCGGCCCGTCTGGGCCTGAAGTGTCAGGTTTATATGGGGGCCGATGATGTTCAACGCCAATCCCCCAATGTTTATCGCATGAAGCTGCTGGGTGCTGAGGTCATTCCTGTGGAATCCGGCTCCAAAACCCTCAAGGATGCCATGAATGAAGCTCTACGGGATTGGGTGACCAATGTCGATGATACCTTCTACATCATCGGCACGGTTGCTGGCCCTCATCCTTACCCCAAGCTGGTGCGTGACTTCAATGCCGTGGCCGGGCGTGAAGCCCGTCAGCAGTGCCTGGATCAGATCGGGCGTTTGCCGGATGCCTTGATTGCCTGTGTCGGTGGTGGTTCCAATGCCCTGGGTCTTTTCTATCCCTTCCTGACCGACGATGATGTCGCCATGTACGGTATTGAAGCGGGTGGCGATGGTCTGGAAACCGGGCGTCATGCAGCACCTCTGAATGCCGGTCGCCCTGGCGTTCTGCATGGTAACCGCACTTATTTGATGGAAGATGCAGCGGGCCAGATTATTGAAACCCACTCCATCTCTGCCGGGCTTGACTACCCTGGCGTGGGGCCAGAGCATTCTTATCTGAAAGATATTGGTCGAGTGAAATACGAAGTCGCTACGGATAAAGAAGTCATGGATGCCTTTCAGGATCTGTGTTATTTCGAAGGCATCATTCCTGCCCTGGAATCCGCACACGCCCTGGCCTATGCCAAAAAGCTGGCACCCACGATGAGTTCTGATCAACATCTGGTGGTTAATCTTTCCGGTCGGGGTGACAAAGACATTATGACCGTGGCCGCCATGCAGGGGATTACCTTATGAGCCGTATTCAAAGCACCTTTGCCGAACTAAAAAAATCAGGTCGCAAGGCCCTGATTCCCTACATCACCGCAGGTGACCCCGCACCCGAATACACGGTCGAGCTGATGCATGCCCTGGTGGAAGCCGGTGCCGACATTCTTGAGCTGGGGGTGCCTTTTTCTGATCCCATGGCGGATGGGCCGGTGATTCAAAAAGCCTGTGAAAGAGCACTCCAACACGGCACCAGTACCCTGGATGTGTTCAAGCTGGTGACCGAGTTTCGCAAAACCGACCAGAAAACCCCTGTTGTGCTGATGGGTTACCTGAATCCTATTGAGGCCATCGGTTATGACACCTTTGTCAAAGCAGCTGCCATGGCGGGCGTGGATGGTGTTCTGGTGGTGGATCTGCCTCCCGAAGAAGCGGAAGACTTCGCTGAGCTGCTTAAAGGTCAGGAAATGGACTCGGTCTTTCTGCTGGCTCCCACGACCACGCTGGAGCGGGCACGTAAAATAGCCGCAGCGGGCAGTGGTTATCTCTATTATGTTTCCCTGAAGGGGGTGACAGGTTCGGCCACTTTGGATGTCCCTGCTGTGGCAGCCAAGCTGGAAGAGTTTGCCAACATGACCGATCTTCCCCTGGCCGTGGGTTTTGGTATCCGGGACGGGAAAACAGCCCGTGCTCTGGCGGAGGTGTCCGACGGAGTGATTGTGGGCAGTGCTCTGGTCAGTCGTATTGCCGAACTGGCGGATCAGCCTGAAAAGATTGCGCCCGTCCTCAAAGAGGTTCTGAGTGAAATGCGCCAGGCACTGGATGCCTGATTTCAGACCCGGGTTTCCCTGTGGATGGTGATTTAAGGTAAAATGCTGGACATTGCCGCCTACCCTAGATAATTGATTAGCAGGTTGATGAATTTATGAGCTGGTTAAATCGAATTGTTCCTTCCATCATTCGTTCTGACGATGTTTCGCGCAAGGCCAATGTACCCGAAGGCCTGTGGCGTAAATGCCCCAAGTGTGAAGCCGCCCTTTACCGTCCTGAACTGGAAAAAAACCAGCACGTTTGCCCGAAATGTAACCACCATATGCGTATCACAGCGCGTAAACGCCTGGAAAGCTTTCTGGATAAAGAAACAGCCGAGGAACTGGCTGCCGATCTGCAGCCGGTTGATCGCCTGAAATTCAAGGACTCAAAAAAGTACAAGGATCGTCTGAGCGCAGCCCAGAAATCCACGGGTGAGAAGGATGCCCTGATTGCCATGCGTGGCGAGCTGACCGGCCTGCCAGTGGTGGCCGTGGCCTTTGAATTCAACTTCATGGGCGGCTCCATGGGCTCCGTGGTGGGTGAGAAGTTTGTCCGCGCTGCAGAACTGGCGCTGAAAGAGCGGATTCCTCTGATTTGTTTCTCTGCTTCCGGCGGTGCCCGCATGCAGGAAGCGCTCTTCTCACTGATGCAGATGGCGAAAACCTCAGCCGCTCTGGAGCGCCTGAAAAAAGGCGGTGTTCCCTATATCTCCGTCTTGACCGACCCGGTTTACGGCGGTGTGTCGGCTTCCCTGGCCATGCTGGGTGACCTGAATGTTTCCGAGCCTTTTGCCTTGTGCGGCTTTGCCGGTCCCAGGGTCATTGAGCAAACCGTTCGCGAAAAACTCCCTGAAGGTTTTCAGCGCGCAGAGTTCCTGCTGGAGCACGGCACCGTGGACATGATTATTCATCGCCATGAGATGAGCTCCAAGCTGGCTGACCTGCTGCGCAAGATGACCCATCAGCCCGCAGCTTGATTGCTTCGTGAAGGACACAGACACTGACCGGGCTTCCTCCACTGCGCTGACAGTCTGGCTGCAGCGCCTGGAAAACCTGCACTCCCGGGAAATTGACCTGGGGCTGGAACGAGTGGGGCAGGTTGCCCGGCGTTTGCAGTTGCCTTTGCAAAGCAGCCCTGAGCGTCCCCGTACGATCACTTTTGCTGGCACCAATGGCAAAGGCTCAACCCTGGCCATGACCCAGGCCATGGCTCTGGCAGCGGGTCTGAAGGTGGGCAGTTATACCTCACCGCATTTTCTGCATTTTAATGAGCGTATTCAAATCCAGGGTCAGCCCGTCACGGATGCGGCCATCATTGCTGCTTTTGAAAAAATTGAAGCAGCCCGTGCCGAGATTTCCCTCAGTTATTTTGAATTTGCCACTCTGGCCGCCCTGGTGATTTTCAATCAGTCCGACCTGGATCTCTGGTTGCTGGAAGTGGGTCTGGGTGGTCGTCTGGATGCAGTCAACCTGGTGGATGCCGATGTGGCTGTGGTAACCACTGTGGCTCTGGATCATCAGGAATACCTAGGTGATGACCTGGAAGGCATCGGTTTTGAAAAAGCCGGTATCTTCCGTCCTGGGCAAGCCGCTGTTCTGGGCAGTCGCCAGCTACCTGCTTCCGTTCGTCAGCAGGCCACTGCCCTGGGTTGCTCGATCTATCAGCTGGGTCGGGAATTCAACCAGCAGGATCAGCAACAAACCTGGTGCTGGCAGGGGAGTGACGATCAGGGACAGGCCCTGGAATTACCCGGTTTACCCTGGCCGCAGTTACCCAGAGACAATGCCGCAACCGCTGTTCAGGCTGTGTTGTTGAGTGGTTTGCCGGTCAGTGAAGAGGCCATCAAACAAGGTTTGAGTCAAGCCCGAGTCACGGGTCGCATGCAACGCCAGGGAGCCTGGTTGCTGGATGTGGCTCACAATCCACAGGCTGCTGACTATCTCAGCCAGCAACTGGCACAGGAAAAGCCTTGTCGGCGCCTGGCAATTGTCGGCATGATGGCGGATAAAGATCAGGCCGCGACCCTGAGTCCACTGCTTGCCCAGGTGGATGCCTGGTTGGTCACAGCCTTGCCGACACCTCGAGCCGAACAGCCGGAAAAACTCAAAACCTTGTTGGAAAGCAAGGGTGGCAGGGTGCTGGATGTTTTTACGCAGGCGGATGGGCGTCAGGTTTTTAGCCGGGCTCAGCAATTACTGGGTACTGGAGAGTTTGACCAGGTTGTGGTTTTGGGTTCTTTCTTTACAGTGGCCCTTTTTCTGGATGCCTTGCAGGCAGATACGAGAAGCTCATGCGTTACGGTTTGAAAGAAAGACTGATCGGCGCTCTGGCCCTGATTGCTCTGGCGGTGATTTTTTTACCCTTCGTTCTGGAAGAAGAGCGTTTGCCCGCCCCTGTTTCTGATAAAATTGTCACACCACCGGCACCTGAACCAGTTGAGGTTGAGGTGGCCCGTCCCGAGCCTCCCGAAGTTGACGATGCTCTGACGGATGAGGAAAAACAAACCCTCAGCCAGCAGCAAACCCGCAGCTCTTCAGAGCCTTCTTCAGCCATGCAGCTGAGTCCGGAAGGGGGCGTGGAAGCCTGGGCCATTCAGGTGGCCAGCTTTTCTGAAGCCGCCAATGCCAAACGCCTGGTGGGTCGTTTGCAGGAACAGAACTATCAGCCTTACTGGCGCAAAATCAATAACCTGGCCGTGGTTTTTGTAGGCCCTTACATTGATCAGCAACAAGCACGCAATCAACAGGATCAATTACTTCAGGAGCTGGGCATGAAAACCCTCCTGACCGACTATGTTCCTGAAAATGTAGCCCGTAAAGAAGGCAGTTTACCCAACCTGGATGATTAAGGAGCAGTAAGGAAGATGATGGGTTTTAATTCTCTGGATATTGTTTTTTTGGTTATTTTGTTGTCTTCGGTATTGCTGGCTTTCTGGAAAGGCTTTGTGCAACAGGTTTTATCTCTGGCAGGCTGGGTGGCTGCCTTGCTGGCCGCCCGCATGCTGGGGCAACAGGTGGCTCCGATTTTTGCTTCCCTGCTGGCCGATCCGGGCCTGCAGCTGGCGGCAGCCTACGTCACGATTACCATCGTTGTACTGCTGGCGAGTAAAGTGATTTGTTCAGCTTGTGGCACCCTGATCGAGAAAATCGGGCTGGGCAAACTGGACAGAATTCTGGGTATCTTGTTTGGTGCTGTCCGGGGTGTGGTGATTATCGTTCTGGGTGTGGCCGTTGCCAGTCTGACCGATGTACGCCAGCACAGCCTTTGGCAGGAATCGAGGTTAATGCCCTATATGGAAGAGGTGCGTGATTTCAGTGCCTCCCATTTAGATGATTATATCAGCGAATAGGTGAAAGCTTCATGTGTGGAATAGCAGGTATTTTGGCTCATGAGCCGGTCAATCAGATGTTGTTTGATAGCTTGACCGTGTTGCAGCATCGCGGGCAGGATGCTGCAGGTATCATGACCTGTGATCAGGGGCGCTTCTTCTTGCGTAAAAGCAACGGCCTGGTTCGGGATGTCTTTCGTACCCGCCACATGAAGCGCCTGACCGGGGACATGGGCATCGGCCATGTTCGCTACCCGACGGCTGGATCTTCCAGTGAGGCTGAGTCCCAGCCTTTCTACGTCAATTCACCTTATGGGATTGCCCTGGCGCACAATGGCAACCTGACCAATTCCGAAGCCCTCACCGAAGAACTGTTCCGGGCGGATTTGCGCCACATCAACACCAACTCCGATTCGGAAGTGCTCTTGAATATTTTTGCTCACGAACTGGGCAAACAGGGCATGAGCCTGACCGCTGAAGACATGTTTTCTGCAATTGGCCGGGTGTACCAGCGTTGTGAGGGGGGCTATGTCGCCGTTGCCATGATCAGCGGCTATGGTCTGGTGGGCTTTCGTGACCCCAACGGCATTCGCCCGATCGTGTACGGCAAACGTGAAACCGAACAGGGCACCGAGTACATGATTGCCTCGGAAAGTGTGGCTCTGGATGTGGCCGGTTTTGAACTGGTGCGGGATCTGGCACCCGGTGAGGCCATCTACATCGATCGTGATGGTCAGTTGCACAGCCAGGTGTGTGCGGAAAAACCCAGCCTGACTCCCTGTATTTTTGAACACGTCTATCTGGCTCGCCCGGATTCCATCATGGATGGCATCAATATCTACCATGCGCGTATGCAGATGGGTGAGAAACTGGCTGAGAAAATCCGCCGCGTCATGCCCGAGCACGATATTGATGTGGTGATTCCCATTCCTGATACCAGCCGGACTTCCGCTCTGGAACTGGCCCAGCATCTGGGCGTGACCTATCGTGAAGGTTTTATCAAGAATCGTTACATTGGCCGTACCTTCATCATGCCCGGTCAAACCCTGCGCAAAAAATCCGTACGCCAGAAGCTGAATGCCATCTCCATGGAATTCAAAGACAAAACCGTACTGCTGGTGGATGACTCCATCGTGCGCGGCACCACCTGTAACGAAATCATCCAGATGGCGCGTGATGCCGGTGCCAAAAAAGTCTATTTTGCCTCCGCTGCTCCGGCGGTGCGTTACCCCAATGTTTATGGCATCGACATGCCGGCAGCGCATGAATTGATTGCCCACGGGCGAACCGAAGACGAAGTGGGCGAGCTGATCGGGGCTGACTGGCTGGTTTATCAGGACATCCAGGATCTGGTGGCTGCCTGTAAAGAGCTCAACCCCGAAGTGGATGGTTTTGATTGCTCGGTTTTTGATGGCCAGTATGTGACTGGCGGTATTGATGCCGCCTATTTGAGTCGTCTGGAAAATCAGCGCAACGATGCCGCCAAAAATGGCCAGAATGATGAAGAGAATTCGGCCATTGATTTGCATAACGATAGTTCGGCTGAAGAAGCCTGAAAGAGATAATTATGTCTGAACAAAAGAATAACTGGGGCACTTCCACCCTGGCTCTGCGCAGCGGTCACCGACGCACTGCCGAGCGTGAACACGGCGAGCCCATTTTTACCACCTCAAGCTTTGTGTTTGAGTCGGCAGCCCATGCTGCCGAGTGTTTTGCCAATGAGACGGGCGAAGTCAATATTTACTCACGTTTCACCAACCCCACAGTGGCCTGCTTTGAAGAGCGGCTGGCGGCTCTGGAAGGTGCTGAGCGGGGTGTGGCCACCAGCTCGGGTATGGCCGCGATCCTGGCGGTTTGCATGGCCTTTTTGAATCAGGGCGATGAAGTGGTGTGTTCCCGCAGTGTGTTCGGTTCCACGGTGGGCCTGTTCAACCGCTACATGACCCGCTTTGGGATTACCACCCATTTTGTGGAGCTTCAGGATCTTGCCGCCTGGGAAGCGGCCTGCAATGACAAGACCCGTCTTTTCTTTGTGGAAACGCCTTCCAATCCCTTGTGCGAACTGGCTGATTTGCCCGCTCTGGCTGAGCTGGCTCACAGCAAAGGCCTGAAGTTGGTGGTCGATAACTGTTTTTGTACGCCCGCCCTGCAAAAACCTCTGGAGCTGGGTGCTGATGTCGTGGTGCACTCGGCCACCAAGTACCTCGACGGTCAGGGTCGTGCAATCGGTGGCGCCGTGGTGGGCCGTGAAAAGGATATGGCTGAAGTCTTCGGGGTGGTGCGTACTGCAGGCCCCTGCATGAGTCCTTTTAATGCCTGGGTGTTTCTCAAGGGTCTGGAAACCCTCAAGCTGCGTATGGATGCCCATTCTGCCAATGCCCTGCAATTGGCTACCTGGCTGCAGAAACAACCGGGAGTGGCTGCTGTTCACTATGCCGGGCTTCCCGATCATCCGCAGCATGAATTGGCCAAAAAGCAGATGCGGGCCTTCGGGGGGGTCTTGTCTTTTGAAGTGGCCGGTGGACGTGATGCCGCCTGGGCTGTGATTGACTCCACCTCAATGCTCTCCATCACCGGCAATCTGGGCGATGCCAAAACCACCATTACCCACCCGGCCACCACCACGCATGCCCGGCTGACACCAGAAGCCCGAGCGGCAGCCGGGATTACCGATGGCCTGGTGCGTATTGCCGTGGGTTTGGAAGATATTGTCGATATTCAGGCCGATTTATCAAAATTAAGGCTTCTTTAGAGCACCCGGTTACCTTTTGTTAACAATAGTCGCGTAATGCAACTGTAAATTTCAGTGTGAGTTCGCTAGCCTGTGAAACTGTCTTAATGTTTTGTTAAGAGATACTGTGCAAGGAGCAGAGCGAATGCTGGAAAAACTAGCAAAAGGTCAACTGGTTGTTGGTGACCGGGCACCACTGAATGTTTATACCCACAGTGGTGTGGTGCTATTGACCAAAGGTTCGCCGGTGGAAAATGAACAGCAGGTTCAGGCCCTGCTGGCACAGGGCTACATCAACCCCAAGGAAAAAACGATTGTCCGCCAGGATGAAACCAACTTCCAGCGTCGTCGTTACTCCAATGATCTCAACCCCTTTCTGGAAATAGAAAACCTGCTGGAGCAGCTCAGGCAGGCTTTTGAACTGGTTGAAAAAAACACGGCAGGCAAGGGCTTTCAGCGCAGCATGCTGGATATCGGTGACCAGTTGATCCACCTGGCTCACAAGTCACCCAATGCGCTGCTCGGAGCGGCTCACTGGCCACGGGATATACCCACCACCCTTGATCATCCCATGCGCTGTGCAGTCTTGCTGGCTGTGGTTGCCCGACCTCTGAAAATCAGCAAGGAAAAACTGCTTTCGGCCCTGGCGGCCACCCTGACAGCCAACCTGGGCATGATGCACCTGCAGGAAAAACTCAATAACCAGCAAAAACCCCTGACGGACCAGCAAAAAGAAGCCATACGCAACCACCCTGAAAAATCTGTGCTGTTATTGGAACTGATGGGGGTGGAGGACAGCATCTGGCTGAATGCGGTGCTCCAGCACCATGAAAGGCTGGATGGTAGCGGTTACCCCAAGGGTCTGGTGGACAAGCAAATCACCAACACAGCGCGCATGGTGGCCTTGGCAGACAGCTATGCAGCCCTGACGGCACCCAGGGAGTATCGCCCGCTGCTATCCCCCCGCCAGGCTATGAAGCAAATGCTGGGCGAAGAAGCACAGCTTCTGGATGCGCGCCTGGGCAAGGTGTTTTTAAGTCAGTTGGGTCTGTATCCACCGGGAACCCCGGTCTTGTTGAAAAATGGTGATACAGCGGTGGTGACCGCCAAGGGCGAAGCCATCAATACCCCGGTTTGTGCGGGTATCCGGGCCTCCAGTGGCCAGGTTTACATGCAGCCTCCACGCCGGGATACCAGTGAACCGCAACTGGCGATCCAGAAAATCCTCAACAAGGACCTGCTCAGGCCCTTGCAGCCCTTTCTGTTCTGGAATATCAATGTCAGCAAGGCGATTGCTGAGTAGCACTGAAATCCTGGCTGCTTGACCTCCCGTTCATTTTTACTCCTGTCAACAACCCTGCATCCGGCTTGATCTTGAATTGATCAGGCCGGATAAGTCTTTGTTTATTAATATAATTCTAATGATAGGTTTTTTTGATTTTTGTTATAGTATTTTAATTTACGAAAACGCTATACTGGATTCATGGAAAGTGTATTCTTAATGTAACTTTTAGTACAACAATTGATCTATATCATGGCAGGAGACGCTCAGTGCGCAACAACCAACCCGTTACCCAAAAAGAATATCCGGTTCGCAAGGATTGCGCGATTATTTCCCATACTGACGCCAAGGGTCAGATTACCTACGTCAACGATGAGTTCGTTGAGTATGCAGGCTTTAATCGTGAAGAGCTGATCGGCAAACCTCACAATATTATTCGTCACCCGGACATGCCCAAAGAAGCTTTTCGCGATATGTGGGCAACCTTGAAGGCAGGTCGCGCCTGGCAGGGCATGGTCAAGAACCGTCGCAAGAATGGCGATCACTATTGGGTGAAAGCCACGGCCACACCGCGTGCGGATGGCGGCTACATGAGTGTGCGTCTGCAGCCCACTCAGGCTGAAATTCAGGCTGCTGAAGTTTTATACAAAAAAATGCGCGAAGGTGGCGGCGGGCGTCTGGCCGGTGGCTATCACCTGCCGGGGCTGGGTGCGCGCATCAAATATGCCTACAATAATATGAGTCTGACCCTCACGGCCATTTTGCCTCTGGTGTTCTTCTTTACCGTCATGGCCGGTATCACCGGCTGGCAGTTTCTGGCGATTACTGATGCGGCCATCGAAACAGCCATGATGCCCTTGCTGGTGGGTCTGGGGGTTTCCGGTGGTTTTGCTTTTCTCTGGCTGTTTCTGGTCTTGCGCGTGAACAGCGGGCGCTTGAATGAACTGCAAAAGGTGGCTCGGGAAATTGGTTCCGGTAATCTGGTGGCTCCGGCTCCCATGGGCAACCTGGATGAAATCGGCAGTGTCTTCAATGCGGTACAGGTGATGCGCAATCGTCTGTTTGAGATTGCCTTCCAGATGACCCAGTCGGCGCGTTCACTCAATCAGTCTGCCCAGGAAATGCTCTCGGCCAGTGAAGAAACCTCCCGGGGTGCTCAGGAGCAGTCTTCCGCTTCGGCCAGTATGGCTGCGGCTTTGGAAGAGCTGTCTGCCTCTGTGGATCAGATCGGTGAAAATGCCAACTCGGCCCACTCAGCATCCCAGCAGGCTGGTGAGGTTTCCAAGGCCGGTGCTGAAGCCGTGTATGCCAGTACCCAGGAAATTGCTGCCATTGCGGATACTGTCAAGGATTCCGCGGCGCAGTTGAAGGAACTGGAAGCCGTCTCCGACAATATCGGTCAGATTGTTTCCACTATCCGTGAAATTGCCGAGCAAACCAACCTTCTGGCTCTGAACGCAGCGATTGAAGCCGCACGGGCCGGTGAGCACGGTCGTGGTTTTGCGGTGGTTGCTGATGAGGTGCGTAATCTGGCAGAACGTACCGCGCAATCCACGGTGGAAATCACTGAAATGGTCAACCAGATCCAGAAGCGTACCGAAGCAGCAGCGGATGAAATGCAGTCCAGTGTTGAGCGGGTGGAAGCCGGTGTTGACAAGGCCAAGCGTGCCGGTCAATCGGTGGCCGAGATCGAGCAGCAAACCCAGAAAGTGGTCAAGGCCACCCTGGATATCCAGAGCGTTCTCAAGGAGCAGGCCATGGCTGCCCGTGAAGTGGCGGAAACGGTTGAAGGCATTGCCAGCCTGGCCGACAGCAATGCATCCCAGGCGGAACAGGCCTTTGTTGCCAGCCAGCATGTTCAGGAGACCACCCAGGTGCTGGATGAACTGCGTAAACAATTCAAGGTTTATGTAGATTGACCGGAGAAGCCATGTGAAGGCCACTAAGATCACAAAAGCTTCTTGCTGGATCCTGGCTTTTGCTTTTGGGATGTTGGGTAATCACTTACTGGCGGATCAGTCTTTTCCCGAGTTTACGGAGGTCTTTCAGCAGCAGAATGTCATCATGCTGCTGATCGAGCCGGAAACAGGGCAAATAGTCCAAGCCAATCCGGCTGCTGCAGTGTTTTACGGCTACCCGCAAGAGCAACTGCAGCAGATGACGATTCAGCAGATCAATACCTTCAATGCCGAACAGGTTGCAGAAGAGCGGCATCTGGCCGAAACTCAGGGGCGGAATTATTTTATTTTCCGCCATGCCCTGGCTTCAGGTGAGCAGCGTCGGGTGCAGGTTCACTCCCAGCCCTACTGGTTTGGTGATCAGCGCCTGCTTTTGTCCATTATTCAGGACATCACCCCGAATCGTCATGAGGAGCAGGAACTCTGGCAGTATCAGGTGCTGCTGGAGGAAAAGGTGGATGCTCAGGTCGAAGAAATCGCACAAAGAAAACGCTGGCAAACCTATTCGTTGCTTTTGGCGATTGCTGCCCAGTCATTGGTGATTATGCTACTGATCATCAATATACAAGGCCGCAAGCGCCTGGAAGCTGAGAAAGCCAGTTTGCTGGCATCCCTGCAGGATAAGAACAATGAGCTGACCCGTTTGAGTGAAGTCATGGCTCATCACTTTCAGGAACCCGCCCGGCGGCTGATGAGTTTTGCCCAGCGTTTGCAAACCCAGACGGATCTGGTGAACAATGACAAAGCCCGGTTGTCCCTGGAGTTTATCGATACCCAGGCCAAACGTCTTTCCGATCTGGTGAAAGATGTTCAGCGCTACTTGTCCCTGGATCACCTGGGTGTGGATTTTGGGAAGCTGGCTGACACCCAAAGCTGTTTACAGGCCGCAATCCAAAGCGTTGAGTTAAACCCGGATGAAGTGAACCTGGAGATTCAGCAACCCTTGCCACAAGTGGATTTTTCGGCCAAAAAACTGCAGCTTCTTTTCAGTGTGCTTCTGAGCAATGCCTGGCGTTACCAACTCCCAGATCAGGTGCTGCGTATTCAGATCCGTGCCGAGCAAAGCGGTGAACGCGTGTACTTTCGTATTGCCGACAATGGCCGGGGGATTGCACCGGAATATCGGGATCAGGTGTTTGGGCTTTTTTCGCGTCTGGTTCCCAATTCCACGCCGGGAACGGGCATGGGCCTGGCACTGGCACAAAAGCTGGTGAAACAGGCAGGTGGGGAGATCTGGATTGAAGACGGTCTGGATACAGGAACCTGTCTGGTTTTTGATTTGCCCGCCAGGGCTGCAACGACAAGCCATAACAACAGGTGATGCATGGGTTCAGATGATTTTTTTGTGGTGGGTATTGGTGCCTCAGCCGGTGGACTGGAAGCCCTGGAGCAGTTTTTCAAAGCCTGTCCCGAGACCACCGGGGCTGCCTTTGTGGTGGTGCAACACCTGTCCCCCGATCACAAGAGTATTATGCATGATCTCCTGGCCCGTTATACCCGCATGCCGATTCAGGTCGTGGAAGACGGTATGGTGTTACAGCCGAATCATGTTTACCTGATTCCCCCGGCTGTGTTGATGCGCTTAACGGACAAACACCTGGTGTTGTCCAGTAAAGACCCTCATCACCTGACCCTGCCGATTGATATATTCTTTCGTTCTCTGGCAGAAAATCGCCAGGAAAAAGCAGCAGGCATCATTTTGTCGGGCACAGGCTCGGATGGTTCCCGTGGTGTAGTCAGTATCAATGCCGAAGGGGGGCTGGTGCTGGTGCAGGACCCCCGAACAGCCAAGTTTGATGGTATGCCCAAAAGTGCTCTGGCCACCGGTGTCATGGATGCGGTTTTGCCACCTGAACGCTTGAGTGAGCGCCTGGTGGAACACTTTCTCACCCCAACAGTCACTCCGCAGTTGCCTGCAGCTCAGTCCCAGTCCAGCCCGGACAGTGAAGAAGTGATCCTGGAAAAATTACTGCAGCTATTGGCAGATGTGGGCCAGATCGACTTTCGGGACTACAAGCTGGCAACCGTGATGCGACGAATACAGCGGCGCATGCAGGTCAAACAGTTCGTCAGCTTGCAAAGCTACTATAAGCTCTTGCAGGAAAGCCCGGAAGAAGTGGCCGACCTGCGGCGTGAACTCCTGATCCCCGTCACCAGTTTTTTTCGCGACCCCCTGGCTTACCAAAAACTGGCCGAACTGGTTATTCCGCAACTGGTGGAAGAAACCGCCTCGGGTGAAACCCTACGGGTCTGGGTGGCGGGTACTTCCACGGGAGAAGAAGCCTATTCCCTGGCGATTTTGTTTCATGAAGCTTTTGAAAAAGCCCAGCGTTGGCCGAACCTGAAAATCTTTGCCACGGATGTGAACCCTTTGGTGGTGGATTTTGCCGGTCAGGGCAGTTACCCGGAATCCTGTGCAGCAGAGCTTTCCCTGGCCCGCCTGGAGCGTTTTTTCAAACAGGTGGGCAGTCACTATGTAGTGCAACCCGAGCTGCGCCAGAGTATTGTTTTTGCACGACATAACCTGCTCGTCGACCCGCCTTTTACCCGCATGCATCTGGTGAGCTGTCGTAATGTTCTGATTTATTTCAAGCCCGAAGCCCAGGAACGGGCATTGCAGCGTCTGCAATATGCCACCCGCCCAGGTGGAGCCTTGTTTCTGGGGTCCAGTGAGTCCAGTAATGTGATTGACCGGGGTTTTGTGACGCTGGATTCCAAGCATAAAATTCTACAGCGCAACAATCAGCCCTTGGCTGCTGCCCCCGAGATGACCCGAACCCAGGGCATTCTGCCGGGTCTGCAAAGCCTGCGTCGTTCGACACCCAAACCCTATGCCACCCAGCATCTGCACCAGGATCAGAGAGTTATCGATGCGGCCACCTTGCAGTTGCAGGATCACTATGCACCACCGGCCATGCTGATCAACGAGGATCAGGAAGTCATCCATCTTTTTGGCCAGGTCCAGCCGTATTTTGCATTGCGTCCGGGCAGTGTCAGCATGTTGATCGGGCGAATTCTACCGGAAAGCCTGGTTCCTGTGGTGTCGGCATTGATCTATAAAGCCCTGAAAGAAAACCAGGTGCTGACTTCCAGTCGGCTTCAGGTTCTCACCAGTCAGGGGGATCAGCGTCAGTTGCGTCTGAAGGCTCATCCACTGATTACCCAGGGCGGGCAAAAGTACCTGCTGTTATGTTTTGAAGAAGACCAGCACCCGACTGAAGAGGCCGGAATCCAGCCCGAAGAGCTGAATCTTGACAGTGAAAACACCCAGCGAATTGCCAGCTTGCAGCAGGAGCTGGAAGCCAGCCGTCAAAGTCTGCAGGCAACCATTGAAGAGCTGGAAACCTCCAACGAGGAGTTGCAGGCGACCAATGAAGAGCTGATGGCTTCCAACGAAGAACTGCAAAGCTCCAATGAAGAGCTGCAGTCCGTAAATGAAGAGTTGAACACGGTCAATGCTGAGTACCAGGAAAAAGTCGGCCAGCTGAATCGCCTCAATGCGGATCTGGAAAGCATGGCCAAATCCGTGGGCATTGCCACCGTCTTTCTGGATGGTCGCCTGCAACTGACCCGCTTCAGCCCGGATGCCGTCAGACTCTTCAACCTGCGCACCAGTGACCTGGGTCGCCCTCTGGAGCACCTGACCCACCAACTGGATTACTTTGATCTGATGGATGATCTGGCCTTTACTCTGCAAGCCGAGGAGGTGGTGGAAAAGGAAGTGAAAAGCAAAGAGGGCCGGGTCTATCTGGTCAGGCTCTTGCCCTATCGCATTGCCTCCAGCAAGGATCAGGGAGTGGTGGCCTCCTTTGTGGATATCACGGCTTTTCATGATTACAAGCGCTTGCAGGCCATCCTTGATGCGCTACCGCAAAAAGTGGCTGTTCTGGAAAAAAACGGCACCATTGCCCTGATCAACAAGGCCTGGCAGCAGTTTTCCGAAGACCAGGAAGACCCGCAACTGTTGCTGACAGCCCTGGGAGCCAACCACCTGCAGGCGGATCATCGCTACCAGCAGGGTCGGTCTGCCGAGGCCATCGAAGCCCAGCAGGGTTTACAGGAAGTTCTGGAAGGTCAACGGGCCTCTTTTGTGATGAAGTACCCTTGCCATACGGCAACACAAGAACGCTGGTATATTATGAATGCAGCCCCGATTTACGGGCAGCATGAGCTGTCGGCCGTGGTCAGCCTTATCAATATCAGTCACTGGAACCAACTGGAAGCCAATAACAGCTTCATTGAGACCTGAAAATGCACTCAAAAAAAACCCAGGATCAGGCTTTACGCCAGGAAGCTCAGGAAGCCTTGCAAAAAGGTGAGGTAACCAGTGATCTGGATCTACTCACACAAGTCAATGACCAGCAGCGCCTGATTGAAGAGCTGCGGATTTATGAAGCCGAACTGAAAGTGCAGAACGAACACCTTCAGGAAACCCAGGAACAGCTGGAACTGGAAAAAGAACGCTATGCACTGCTTTATGAACACTTGCCCCTGGCTGGTTTGGTGATCAACAAGCAGGGTGTTACCCAGCAAGCCAACCAACAGGCCAGTGAGCTTTTCGGGTTTCAGTCACCGCTCAAACTGCGTCAGCATTCGGTGTATCGACTTCTGGATTCGCGCGGTCGCGACTGGTTGAGTGACCTGCTGCGTCTGGGGCAGGGAGCAGAACCTGCACGCCAGGATTTTCATTTGAAACCGCGTCAGCCAGGGCTGCCTTCGCTGGCAGTTGAGGGCCATTGGATACCTCTGCCCAATAGCACGCGCCTGGAAGACCAGAGCCTGCTTTTGTTGATTGATCGCCATGAACGCGAACAATCCGAACAGGCTCTGCTGGCCCATGAGCAGGCCCTGCAGGAATCCAATACCGAACTGGAACAATTTGCCTATGTGGCCAGCCATGACCTCCGCCAGCCGTTGCGGATGATCAACAGCTATTTGCAAATGCTGGAGCGCCAGGTGGGTGACAGCCTTACCCCGGATGCCCGGACCATGATCGACTTTGCCACGGCAGGGGCTCAGCGTCTGGATCAAATGCTGCTGTCCCTGCTTGAGTATTCCCGGGTCGGGCGCAAGGGGGAACCCCGCAGCCAGGTGTCCAGTCATGCTGCCATTGCCGAAGCTCTGGCTTTTCTGGGGCCGCAAATCGAGGAATCCCAGGCCCGGATTGACTGGGAATCCGAGCCATGGCCCGAGGTTTACGCCAGTCGTGATGAACTGACGCGGCTTTTTCAAAACCTGATCAGCAATGCCATCAAATACCACCAGCCGGATCAGTGTCCACGGATTACCCTGAAGCTGGAGGAAAAATTCAATGCCTGGCAGTTTTGTATCCATGACCAGGGTTTGGGAATTGATCCCAGGCAATTCAAGCGCCTGTTCAAGGTTTTTCAACGCCTGCAAACCCGGGATCATTATGAAGGGAACGGCATCGGCCTGGCGGTTTGTCGTAAAATTGTGGAGCGTCACGGGGGCAGCATCTGGGTGGAATCAGAAGGTGAAGGTCATGGCAGTCGTTTTTGTTTTACCCTGCCCCAGGTATAATAAGGCTTTTTAAAGGAATCTTTATGCTTACAGTATTCAGGACAACGCTGGTTCTGTTAGCTGCCAGTCTGTGGCTCGGGGGGCAGGTGCTGGCGGCGACCCCCACCCAGAAACTGGTTCTGGAAAAACTGCAGCAGTTACAAGAGTCTGGTGTGATTGCACCGGGTTCGGTACTGCGTTTACAGGTCAAACAGGGGAATCGCGCTTCTTTTACGGGAACCCGACAAGCCCTGCGCCGGGAATGGGAAGAAGCCACCGGTGTGCTTCTGGATATCGGCTTGATGCCCCAGGGAACCGTTGGCAACTATCTGCGCAAGGGTACGGATGCCGACCTGCTGGTGGCCCGCAATCATGAATATGCTGATCTTTACCATCAGGAACTGATTATCAGCCTGGATGAGCCATTGCAGGCCATGGGGCTGGAGTTGAATGCAGACGAGGACTTTTTTCTGTTTGAGGCCCAGGCCCGTTTTGCCGGGCAAACCCTGGCCGTTCCGGCCGATGGCGATCTCCTGCTTTTGTATTTGCGCCAGGATCTGCTGGATGACCCCCAAGAGAAAAAAGCCTTCAGGGAACGCTTTGGTTACCCCCTGCAGGCTCCGAAAACCTGGCAGCAATATCAGGATCAACTGGAATTCTTTCATCGCCCTGATGACCAGCTTTACGGGACGGTTGAACTGCGTGATCCGGCTCTTGCCTGGATGCATTGGTTGCCTCGTTATGCGTCCCAGGCTTTTCCCAATCAGCCTCTGTTTGATGACAACCTCAAGCCCCTGGTCAACTCACCGGCTGGCATTGCGGCTACGCAAAGTTATCTGGCAACCCTGCCTTTTTCCCCGGAGGGCATAGCCCGACCTGGATCAGGCTATGATCTGGCCCTGCCGATTTTTACTCAGGGTGAAGCCTATTCCCTGATGATTACCCTGGCCGGTGCCAAGCTATTTAACCGGCCCGGGCAGCCGATTACCGAGCGCTATTCGGTTCACCCCCTGCCCGGCAAGGAGCACCCTCAGGGTCTGGTCAGAAGAACGCCTCTGGCCTTTGGTAACAACCTGATCATCCCTGCCAGCAGCCCCCAGCCGGAGCTGGCGCTGCTGTATGCGCTTTGGGTGACTTCCGCCGAAATTTCCACGGCCACAGTCAGTGAATCCGGCAGTTTTGTGGACCCCTTTCGTTATTCACATTTCCAGAGCCCGGAAATCCAGGCTGTTTATGGCCAATCCGCCCTGGCTGCCATGCAGACCAGCCTGGATCTGGCGGTGCCTGCCGGAACCGGTACGCCGGGAGATGATGGCTATCTGCTGGCCCTGAATCAGGCCTTGGACAAGGCTGCGCGTGGGGAAATAACCGCAGAGGAAGCCATGCAGCAGGTTGCAGAAGACTGGGAGAGAATCACCCAAAAACAGGGGCGGGCCAGTCAGCGCCTTTACTGGCAGCGACATCTGAAGCTTTACCCGGAAGCATCCGAAAGGGGGGTCCATGAATAAACCGGCCTGGTATCAGGGGCTGGGAATCAAACTGGCTGCCAGTTTCTTTTTGGGCGTCATTTTTGTATCTCTGCTTCTGGTTTATGCTGAACGCACCCTGAATCAGACCGTCAGAGACAGTGAGCAGCTCTTGCAGCAGGAACTGGTGCCCCTGGCTCTGGCCAACAAGCTGCAATCCCTGCTTTTGCAGCTGCGCGAGCTGGAAACCGGGCTGCGGCAAACCCGTGATCATTTTGCCCTGGTCAGTCAGGTGGATGACCTGAGGCAGGCCATCACCTCTTTTGATGAGCAACTGACTCCTTGGCTGCTTATACTGGATCAGCAGGAGGGTCTGCGCCGCCGCCAGGTGGAGGAAAACTGGCAGGGTTACTCCCAGGATCTGCAGGAAATAGCCAAGGCAGCAGAACAGGGCCAGTATGATCAACTGATGGCCCTTTCTATCTATCAATCCACCAGCCGTTACCAGGCCCTGGTGCGCTACTTTCAGGTTTTTGCCCAGGAGCGCCAGGACAGCGCAGAACACATCTATCATCAGCAGGTGGATCGCAAGCAACAGCGTTTCAAGTATTTCCTGGTGGCTTCGGGGGTTGCGTTGCTGCTTTTGGGCAGCCTGCTTGGCGTGTTCATCCTGCGTTTGTTAAGACGCATTATCTTGTTGCGCAATGGTGCCCAGGGGCTGGCCAGAGATGGCTTGATGAATGCACTGGAAGTCAGAGGCAAGGATGAGCTGGCACAATTGACAATGGCCTTCAACCAGATGCAAACCAAAATCCTGGCTCGTGAGCAGGCCCTCAACCGATCCAAGGAAAACCTGGAGCTGCGTGTTTCCGAACGCACCCAGGAGCTGCGTGAATCCAATGCCGAGCTGGAACAGTTTGCCTATGTGGCCAGCCATGATTTGCGTCAGCCCCTGAGGATGATCAACAGCTATCTGCAAATGCTGGAAAGGCGTCTGGAAGGCCAGCTGGATGAAGACAATAAACTCATGATGGACTTTGCCACGGACGGTGCCAAACGCCTGGATCAGATGCTGGTTTCCCTGCTGGAATATTCACGCGTGGGTCGCAAGGGCCAGCCCATGGAAACTCTGGCCAGCCGTGAAGCCGTGGATGAAGCCCTGCATTTCCTGCAGCCACAAATCACAGAAAACCAAGCCCGGGTCCAGGTGGCAGGCAATGACTGGCCCTACGTTCTGGCCAGCCGCGATGAGCTGACCCGTCTTTTTCAGAACCTGGTCAGCAATGCCGTCAAGTATCACCCCCCCGGTGAAACGCCGGAAGTCACTCTGCAAGTGAGCGCCGAGAATGAGCGTTTCTGGTTGTTTAGTGTGGCCGACCGGGGCATCGGTATTGACCCGGATCAGGCGGATCGCCTTTTCAAGGTGTTTCAACGCCTGCAAACCCGTGACAAATTTGCAGGCAACGGAGTGGGCTTGGCTATCTGCCGCAAAATTGTTGAGCGTCACGGTGGCAAAATCTGGATGGAATCAGCAGGGGAAGGTCAGGGCAGTTGTTTTTATTTTACCCTGCCCACCCTGAATTCAAGTCTGACCAGGGGGCAAAAAAATGCTTAAAACAGCCACCTGGAATTTGCTGCTGGCTTTGCTGATCAGCCCAGGCTTTTTGCTGGCCAGCCCCTTGCAGGCCCTGATCATGGAAACCGAACCCTGGGGGTTTTACAACCCGGAAACCGGAGAGTTACAGGGCATCTGGATTGATATAGCCGAAGAACTGGAAGCGCAAAGCGGTATCCCTCAGGAAAAACGCCTGGCGCCTTACGCCCGGGTGATGGAAAGTCTGGCCTTGGGAGATGCCGATCTGAGTTACCTGATCCAATCCCCTGACCGGGAGGATGAAGTCGTGCATGCCGGCTTCCTGTTCAATTTTGGTTCGGTGGTTCAGGCACGTTCAGGCATCAAGCTTCAGAGTTATGAAGACCTCCGGGGTTTGCGCATCGGTGTTCTGCAAGGCATACGCCTGTCTCCTGAATTTGATCAGGATGATGATCTCTACAAGGTTCCGGTACGCAACTATGAAACCCAGATCAATATGCTGGCGGCAGGGCGCCTGGATGCCTTGTCCGGTAACAGCCTTTCCCTGGCCTATTTGCAGGAGCAGAGGCAGATTGCAGACCTGCTGGGTGATCGTCTGGTTCTCCAGGTCACTCCGGTGACGGTTCAGGTGTCCCGAAAAAGCAACGAGCTGAATCGGGTGGAGCCCCTGACTGAAGCGGTGCAGCAGCTGCGTGCAGAAGGCCGGATTGAAGCCATTCTGGATGCCTGGGCCGGGGATCGCTGGCGGGTTGAGGAGGAGGCCCAATGAAAGGGAACATCACCCGGAGTCTGGCCTGGAGGCAAACCCGCTGGACGCTTCTGGCTGCAGTGTTGCTGGGTCTGGCCATGAGCCTGCTGTTGATTTTTGTCGACTTGCAGCAGACGCGCAGCAATATCCAGGACTCCACCCAGGAATTACTGCGTACCACGGCCAATGCCGCCACTCAGGCGGCCTACACCCTGGATGCAACCCTGGCCGAAGAAGTGCTGGAGGGCCTGTTTGCCGTTCAGGCCGTCAGTTCGGGGACTCTGGTGACGGAGCGCGACCGGGTGCTGGCCAGCCGGGATCGTCGCCAGGAACAGAAGACACCCACACTGGGTGGCCTCTTGGGCAAAGAACTGAGCTTTCGGCAACCTCTGGTTTGGAACAATACCTTTACCGGCGATCAACAGGAGGTCGGTGAGCTGCAAATCACCCTGAATGGCGGGATTGCTGGCAGTGACTTCACCCGACGCGTCTGGTGGGAGCTGATTTTTGGAGTCATACGCAATGTCCTGCTGGCTTTTGTGATCCTGTTTATTTCCAAACAGCTGCTGACCCAGCCCCTGGGGCAACTGGCCGCGCAGATACGTCACCGCAATACCCATGACTTCACCCCTTTAATGCCTTTGCCGGGGCATGAAAAAGATGAGATCGGCCAGGTGATTCAAGCCTTCAATGAGCTGGTCAGCTCCTTAAAGCAGTCCAACCTGGAAATGGAGCGCTTGAATGAAGTGATGGCCCATCATTTCCAGGAGCCTGCCCGGCGTCTGGTGAGTTTTGCCCAACGTCTGGAAAACAAGGCAGACGGCCAGGAGGATGCCGAAAGTCGCCAATCCCTGATTTTTATTCAGGAACAGGCGCTGCGGCTGAGTAATCTGGTCAAGGATGTCCAGCGTTATCTGGCCCTGGAGCAGTTGCGACTGCCCCCGGAGCGGCTTCACCCGATCCGGATTTTTGCTGAGATGGTCAAGGAGACCGGGCTGAGAGAAGATCGCCTGCAGGTCAGCCTGGAAGGGGATGAAGTGACTGCGGTTTTTCCCAAACGAAGACTGCAGGAAGTGTTCAGCATTTTGCTGGACAATGCCCTGTTATACGCCGGTTCCCAGCCAACCCTGAAGCTGCAGGTCAAGGCGGTGCTTTGTGGTGACCGGGTGCAGGTGAGCTTTGCCGATAATGGCCAGGGAATTCGGCCTGAATATCGTCAGCAGGTGTTTGAACTCTTCACCCGCCTGGTGCCCAATCATAAGGATTATCCGGGAACAGGCATGGGATTGGCACTGGTGAAGAAGGTGGTTTTGCAGCACTCTGGAGAAGTCAAGGCCGTGGAAAGTGAGCTGGGCGGCGCTTGCTTTATTTTTGATCTACCTGCAGATGGAGTGGAAAACCATGATGGATAAACCGGATATTTTCAAAGTGCTGCTGGTGGAGGATGAACCTGCAGATGCCCATCTGGTGAAGATGTCTTTTGAAGAAGGCCGGGTACTGGTTGATTTGCAACATGTGCAGGATGGTGTGGAAGCCCTAGAATACCTGAACCGCGAAGGAGATTTCGCCCAGGCTCCACGCCCGGATCTGATTCTTTTGGATCTGAATATGCCGCGGATGAATGGCCGCCAGTTTCTGGAAAAAATAAAAAAACAGGAAAGTCTCAAACGCATCCCGGTTGTGGTCTTGACGACCTCCGAAGCGGAAATTGATATTGTTTCTTCTTATGATCTGGGCGCCTCAGGGTTTATTGTCAAACCTGTGAATATTGATGATTTTATTCAGCAGGTGCAGCAACTGGAAAACTACTGGTTCACTTTGGTGAAAAGACCAGCAGAATAAATTGAACAGCTTTTGGTAATTCTATGTCCTTGATGAACTCCAGTCTCAGTCTTAAAAAAACACCGGCGGTCTTGGTGGTTGAAGATGATCACGATGAAGCTCAGTTGATTCGTTTTCAGTTGTGTGAAAATGCCGCCGATGCGTTTGAGGTTGAACTGGCTGCATCCCTGTCCGGCGTCCAGAAATTGCTGTGCGGTGGCTACCAGCCGGATGTGGTGCTGCTGGATTTGAACCTGCCGGATTCCACCGGTATCACCACCGTCGAGCGCTGTCTTGAACTGCTGGATAATGTGCCCGTTGTGGTGCATACCGGCCGTGACGACTTCAGTATCACCGAAGCGGCCATCGAGGCCGGGGCGGAAGATTATCTGCTCAAGGGCGTGGACAGCTGGATTTTACGAAAATCCCTGCGTTATGCCATTCTGCGCCATGAACGGGATGAGCATGAGCGCATGGCCAAAATCGTGTTTCACCATGCCAGCGAAGCCATACTGATCACTGATGAACAGGGCGTGATCCTGGATGTCAACGAGGCTTTTTCGCACATCACCGGCTACAGCCGTAAAGAGGCACTGGGCCAGACCCCGGCTCTTTTGTCATCCGGGCATCATGATTCAGCCTTTTATGCCGGTCTCTGGCAGGCTCTGCAGGAACAGGGACACTGGAAAGGGGAGGTCTGGAATCGGCGTAAAAGTGGGGAGATTTATACCGAACTCCTGACAATTAATGCCGCCACCAATGCGCGGGGGGAAATACGCCAGTATGTGGCCATGTTCAGTGACATTACCCTGCAAAAGGAAGAGCAAACCGATTTGCAACACCGCGCCAGCCATGATGCCCTGACCGGCCTTCCCAATCGTAGCCTCTTTCTGGATCGTCTGCAGCAGGCCTTTGCCGGGGTGAAACGCCACGGTGGTCGTCTGGCGGTAGTGTTTCTGGATCTGGATGGTTTCAAGCCGGTTAATGATACCTACGGCCACGATGCTGGAGACCGGATACTTCAAGAAGTTTCCGAACGCGTCCAGTCCTGTTTGCGTGAGGAGGACACCCTGGCCCGTGTAGGCGGTGATGAGTTTGTACTCCTGTTGCAGCATCAACAGGACATGTCTGCAACGCTCAAGCTGCTGCAAAGGGTGCTGGCTGAAGTAGCCCGGCCCTATCACTGGGGGGAGCATCTGCTTCAGGTTTCGGCCAGCCTCGGGGTCAGCCTTTACCCCAACCCGGAGGCCGGAACACCCCAGAAATTAATGCAGCAGGCCGATCAGGCCATGTACCGGGCGAAAAAAGGCGGCAAAAACGACTTTTGTTTTCACGATCAGGTGGCCAGTGAACAGGCCAACCTGATCACAGCTGAAGAAGCGGCCTTCAGGGCCGGTCTGGACAACCGGGAATTTGAACTGCATTACCAGCCTGTTATTGATCTGAGCAGTGGCCATCCGATAGCCCTGGAGGCTTTATTGCGTTGGCAGCATCCCGAGCGCGGTCTGCTGTTGCCCGAGGATTATCTGGGAACGCTGGAACAGGGGGATTTGATCCTCGAGCTGGGTGAATGGGCGATTAATCAGGCCGTATTGCAAGTGAATCGCTGGTATGCCCAGGGAATTCGCTTGCCGATTGCCATCAATCTGGCCGGGTATCAGCTGCAGCAGGCGACCTTCCCGGAACGCCTCTATGCGCTCTGCAAGGATCGGCTGCCGGAGCGAGGCTGTCTGCGCCTGGAGATCAAGGAACTCACGGCTCTGGAAAAGCTCAGTGCCATAGAGGCCCTGCAGGCCAGTTGTCAACTGCTGGGCATCCACTTGGTGCTGGATGATTTTGGTGCCGGCTATACATCGATGCCTTACCTGAAGCGTCTGGATCCCAGTGAGCTGAAAATCAATCCGGGTTTTATTGCCGGAATGCAACTGGACACGGGAGATCTGGCCGTGGTTGAGGCCAGCCTGGGTCTGGCTTCGGCTTTTCGCTGCCAGCTGACGGCCAAGGGTGTAAAAACCTCGGCCGAGTGCCGTCTGTTGACCCGTCTGGGTTGTGGTGCTGCGCAAGGGGATTATTTCTCGCCGCCTCTGTTGCCGGAAGCTATACCCGCCTGCCTGGAAAAGTGGCCCCTGGATTGCGGCTGTACTCAGGAATTTTCTCTCTACCGGCGCGAAGATCTGCCCCTGCTTTCTGCCGGGGTCGAACATCGGGGCTGGATCTCCCAGCTGGAACGCTGGGTCAAGGGTGAAGACATCCAGATACCGGCTCTGGACAGCAGCAAGTGTCGTTTTGGCCTCTGGTGGCAACAGCAGCGGGGCCATTTAACCCGACAGCCTCTGTTCATTCAGGTGGAGCGGGTGCATCAGCAAGCCCACCAGCAGGCAGAAAAGTTGATCGCAAAAAAAATGGCCGGTCAACAGCCCGAGGCCCAGCAGGCATTGCAAAAACTTCAGCAATGCAGTGCAGAGTTGATGTATCTGTTGGAACAGCTGTTATTGGCGAACCATCCTGACCAGCGTTCGGGTCTGGGCGCTTCGCAGGATATCAATCTGGAGGAAGAAGCATGGGCAAACTGATCAGAGCGGCAGGTTTGCTGGCCTTGCTGGTTTTTCTGTCGCCTTGGAGTTGGGCATCCGAGCCGTATCGGATTGGTTTTGCCCAGGATACGCTGGGCAATGACTGGCGTCTGGCCCAGGTCCGGGAGGTTGAGCAGGAACTGGACAAGTACCCGCAGGTGGAGTTTATTGTCACTGATGCTGAAGGTGAGACCTCACTTCAGGCCCAACACATTGAAGAGCTGGTGGCTCGCGGCGTGGATGTGTTGATGACCAGCCCCAGGGATCAGGTGGTGCTCAGCAGTGTTATTGAAAAAGTCCATCAACAGGGAATTCCCGTTATCCTGCTGTCACGGGCCATTGCCGGAGACGGTTATACCAGCTTGGTGACTTCCGATAACCGGGCCATCGCCCGCTCGGCAGCAGAACATCTGGTGCAGGAGCTGGAGGGTCAGGGGCATATTCTGATGCTGGAAGGTGTTGAAGGTGCCAGTACGACCGAGGAACGCAGTGAAGGCTTTATGCAGACCCTCCAAAACCACCCCGACATTCGGGTGACCCGGCGTACCGCCAATTTTTTACGGGCGGATGCGATTCTTGCCGTTTCAGGCCTGCTGACTGAAGGCGTGAAGCCCGATGCCATCTATGCGCAAAGCGACAGCATGGCCACGGGAGCACGCATGGCCTTGCAGCAGGCGGGTATTGATCCGGCCAGCCTGCCACTGGTGGGCATTGATTTTATCAGCGAAGCCCGGGATGCCATACGTGCAGGCGAACAGAGTGCCAGCTTTACTTACCAGACCGGTGGCAAGGAAGGTGCGCGTCTGGCCATGCAACTGCTCAAAGGTGAAGAGGTGCCCCGTAAACTGGTTCTGGATTCCGTTAAGGTTACCTCGGAAAACGTTGACCAAGTGGAGCCCATCTTTTAATGCTGCGCTTTTCGCTGAAGCTCAAGCTGCTGGTTTTTACCCTGGCTGTTGGCCTGGTTTCCCTGTTGCTGGCCGGTTATCTGGTGGATCGCCATCTACTGGACTACCACCAGTCTTCGGCTGAACAATTGATTGAAGAGGGTTTTGCCACCCTTGGCAGAGATCGTGAGGGGATTGAGGAAGCCTTGGCTCAGGAAGCGGGATTCCTGCGCCAGGAAAAGCGTTTGATTGCCACCCTGAATCTGGTCAACAACTTTGAAGACCCTGACAATTATCACGCTATTTTGTTTGATGAAGAAAAACAGCGCGTGACCCAGCGATTATTGGCAGCCATACAAACCGGTCGCAGTACGGGAGCCTATGTTTATACCCTTGAGCAGCAACTGGTTGGCTTTGCAACCCAGGAAGGCGATAGTTTTATTCAAGGCTATATCAGTTACCCGCAGGCTCAGCCGGAGCTGCAGTGGGTAGAGGGAAGTGATCTGGAGGGAAGCCAGTTGGAAGCCGCAATAACCCGACGTGCCGCCCTGCATGCTGAAATGCCCGAGGGGCAACGCTACCGAATTGAAGGTGAACAGGTTTATCTGGAACAGAAATTCAGCTTTGTACGTGAGCTGGGTGAGCAACAGAAAACCGTCGGCTATCTGGTTCTGGTGCGGGAGCTGGATGTCAATTTTCTGGCCGCAGCAACCCGCGGTGGGGTTGAGGCCGGGCTTTTGAATGCTCAGGGCGAGCTGATAGCCGGTCAGTCGGAGGTTCGTGAACATCATCGCCAACTGGTTAATATCCTGCCAGACCCCGAGTCCCGGGAAATGCAGCTTTTGCAAACCCGCGAGGGTTTCTGGGGCTTGTATCCTCTGACTTTGGGTGATGAGCAACAGGCCTACCTGGCTTTTATCTACCCCATGGAAAGCTATCAGAAGGCCCGGCAATCCACCCGCCAGGCCATTCTGATGGCCCTGCTGCTGACGGCTCTGGTGATCGTGCCTCTGAGTCTCTGGCTGGTTCAGCACCTGGTGGTTCAGCCTCTGAGCGTTTTGATGCAGGGCGTGGAAAAAATTCGCCAGGGTGATTTGATTTCCAGCATCCAACTGGATAAAAACGATGAACTGGGTCAGTTTGCTGCAGCCATGAATGACATGGCCAGCCAGCTTCACCAACGTGAACAGAGTCTGCAAGCCAGCAACCAGGAGTTGCAACGCTTGAGTGAAGTCATGGCACACCATTTTCAGGAGCCGACCCGCAGGCTCAGGGCCTTTGCCGAGCGTTTGACTCAGCAAACGCCCAGTGGCCTGGATGCCGATGCCCAGATGTCGGTTGACTTTATTCGCGAGCAGGCCCAGCGTTTGAGTTCACTGGTGCATGATGTTCAGCGTTATCTGGAGCTGGAAAAAGTGACCCCGGCACCCGAGTGGGTGGCCACCCGCGATCTGCTGGAAGAGCTGCTGGATGAACCCCAACTCAAGCAGCAGCTTCACCAGCTGAATGCCAAGGTTATTCTGAGTAGCCAGCTGCCCCACGTTTACTTTTCCAAGCGGCGTTTGCAAGAAGTCTTCCAGGCTTTGCTTGATAACGCGCTGGCCTACCGCAACCCTGAACGTCCTTTGGTTGTTGAAATAGATGCGAAAAAAGTAAATAATTGTAATCTTATATACGTCAGGGACAATGGCTCGGGTATCGAGCCCAGGTATCGGCTTCAGGTGTTTGAATTGTTTACCCGCCTGGTTCCTTCCAGTCATACCTATCCGGGAACCGGTATGGGCCTGGCGTTGGTTCGCAGACTCCTTCGTCAGGCCGGGGCAGAAATCACGATTGAAGAAGGTATGGAAGGCGGTACGGCCTTTGTAATGACTTTTCCTGACCAGGAGTAGAATTGGAATGAGTAGCCCTTGTACGATCTTGCTGGTTGAAGATGATTCAGCTGATGCCCACCTGACCCGAATGGCTTTTCAGGAGGGCCGAATTGCTGTGGACTTGCAGCATGTTGAAAATGGCGAGGAAGCCCTGGCCTATTTGCTCAAGGAAGACGGCTACCAGGACAAACCCCAGCCCGATCTGATCCTGCTGGACTTGAATATGCCACGTATGGATGGCCGCGAGTTTCTACGTGAAATCAAAAAGATCGATAAACTGCGGATTATTCCCATTGTCGTGTTGACCACCTCGGATGCCGAAAGTGACATCTACGCTTCCTATGATCAGGGTGCCGCTGGCTTTATCGTCAAACCGGTGAGCGTGGATGATTTTATTCACCAAATTCAAAAGCTGGAAAACTACTGGTTTGAGCTGGTTAAACGCCCCAGTTACTAGTGGTCAGCAGGCAATGGAGGTTTGCTTATGTCGGAAATCAGCCTGAAAAAACAGCCGGTCGTATTGATCATCGAAGATGAACCGGGCGATGCTGAGCTGATACGCATCCAATTGCTGGAGCGGGACCCCAAGGCTTTTGATGTTTATCTGGTGCCCAGCCTGACGGAGGCTAAAAGCCAGCTGGAACAGAAAAACCTGAAACCGGATGTCATTCTTCTGGATCTGAATCTGCCGGATTCAACCGGCCCGGAGACCGTCAAGCGCTGCCGGGCTATCGCCCCGGAAGTGCCTCTGGTGGTCTTGACCGGCCTGGACGATCACCAGGCGACAGAAGTTGCTATTGAAGCGGGTGCTGAAGACTATCTATCCAAGGGGGATGATGCCTCCTCGATTCGTAAAGCCATACGCTATGCTTTGCTGCGTCATGACCGGGATGCCAACGAACGCCTGGCTCTGACCGTTTTTAACCATGCCCGTGAAGGCATCATGATCACCTCCGCCCAGGGCATTATTCTGGAAGTGAATGCCTCCTTCACCCGGATTACCGGCTATTCACGTGAAGAAGCGGTGGGTCATACGCCCAGTCTGCTGAGTTCAGGTCACCATACTCCCGAGTTTTACGAGGAGTTCTGGGTTACCTTGTTTGAGAGAGGGCACTGGGAAGGGGAGATCTGGAACCGGCGCAAGAATGGCGAAGTGTTTGTGGAAAACATGACGGTGAGTGCAGTGCGCGATCCTTCGGGTGAAATCACCCAGTTTGTGGCGCTGTTCACCGATATTACCGAACAAAAGGAACAGCAGACCCAACTGGAGCATCTGGCTCACTTTGATGCCTTGACCGATTTACCGAACCGGGTATTGTTCAACTACCGCTTAAACCAGTCAACCGCCTATGCCGATCGGCATGGCACCCGCATTGCCGTGGCCTATCTGGATCTGGACGGCTTCAAACCGGTCAATGATATCCATGGTCACGCGGCGGGTGATGTGGTGTTGCAGGAAGTGGCCAAACGCATGCAGGCCTGTCTGAGGGATGAAGACACCCTGGCGCGCCTGGGTGGCGATGAGTTTGCCCTGGTGCTGGAATCTGTCCAGGTTCCTGAATACCTGGATGGTTTGCTGGAGCGTTTGCAGGCTGCAGTGAGCGAAGCGGTGGCCTGGAAAGGGCACAGCCTTCATGTGACGGCCAGCATTGGTGTGACTTTCTACCCACAAGAGCCTCCTGTTGATATATCGCAACTCATGCATCAGGCCGATGAGGCAATGTATACAGCAAAACAACAGGGTAAAAACTGTTATAGCCTCTATCCTCTTTCATTCTCATGAGGCCTTTGTGACCGATAAAAATATTCTTTTGGTTGAAGACGATGAACCCCTGCTGCGCCTCCTGGCGGCCCTTCTGGAGCAGGCGGGTTACCAGGTGGAAAAAGCCAGTAATGGTGAAAGGGCGTTGAAAAAGCTGGAAAAGCAACGCCCTGATCTGCTGGTTTGCGATATCCAGATGCCGGTGATGGATGGGTTTGAGCTTCTGAAAAAAGTCAGAACAACACCGGCCTGGGCTGATTTGCCGTTTATCTTTCTCTCCGGTCGCGATTCCAGTGAAGATCAAAAGCTGGGTTGCGAGCTGGGAGCGGATGACTATCTGATCAAACCGGCCAACCGTGACCAGTTGGTGGCAGCCATTGAAATGCGTCTGGGTAAGCATGCTTCTCTGATGCAATTGCAGAAAATGGAGGCCAGTCAGGATGATCTCTTGATTCATTTGGCTGCGGTCAATGGCGACTTGCAGGAACTGCAACGCCTGGCGGGACTGGTGGCGGACATTGATCAGCCGGATGGCCACGGCAACACTGCCTTGATGTTTGCGGTGATGATGCGCCAGGAAGAAGCTGCTCTTTTTCTGCAGCGTCAGGGAGCCAATCCTGACTTGCGCCATCCAGCCACTGGCATGCGCATTGGCGCCATGGCCCGGGCCATGGGTCTGGATCTGTGAATTTTATTCCGGCCTAAAAAAAGCCCCGCCGGATATCCAGCGGGGCTTTCTCTCGGTGGGGCCAGGGATCAGCGCAGGCCCAATTCCTCAATACTCTGGTCACGCATCTTGAACTTCTGGATTTTGCCGGTCACGGTCATCGGGAAGTCCTGGGTGAACTTGAAGTAGCGCGGAATTTTGAAGTGGGCAATCTTGCCCTTGCAGAACTCGCGCATGGTGTCTTCATCCAGTTCCTTGCCTTCATGCGGCTTGATCCAGGCCATGACTTCCTCACCGTACTTCTGATCGGGTATGCCGATCACCTGGACATCGGAAATGTCCGGATGGGTGTAGAAGAATTCTTCCAACTCGCGTGGATAGATGTTCTCCCCGCCGCGAATGATCATGTCCTTGATGCGACCGGTAATGGCGACATAGCCTTCGTCATCCATTTCTGCCAGATCACCGGTGTGCATCCATTTGTTGACGATGGACTTTTTGGTTTCTTCTTCGTTGTTCCAGTAACCCAGCATGACGCTGTAGCCACGGGTGCAAAGCTCGCCTTTTTCGCCGCGCTCGACCACGTTGCCGGATTCAGGGTCTACCAGTTTGACTTCCAGGTGGGGATGAATGGTGCCCACGGTGGATACGCGTTTTTCGATGGGTGCATCCATTCGGGTCTGGAAGCTGACCGGGCTGGTTTCGGTCATGCCGTAGCAGATGGTGACGTCCTTCATGTTCATCTTGTCGATGACTTTTTTCATCACTTCAATCGGGCAGTTGGAGCCCGCCATGATGCCGGTGCGCAGGTGGCGCAGATCGAATTTTTCAAAATCCGGGTGCTCCAGCTCGGCAATAAACATGGTCGGCACACCGTAAAGCGTAGTGGCTTTTTCTTCTTCCACGGCCTTCAGGGTCAGCTCGGGATCAAAGCCATCGGAAGGATAAATCATGGTGGAGCCGTGGGTGACGCAGCCCAGGTTGCCCATGACCATGCCAAAGCAATGGTAGAGGGGCACCGGGATGACCATGCGATCCTTGTGGGTCAGGTTCATGCCTTCGCCGACAAAATAGCCGTTGTTGAGGATATTGTGGTGGGAGAGAGTGGCTCCCTTGGGCGCGCCGGTTGTGCCCGAGGTGTACTGGATATTGATGGGGTCGTCGAATTGCAGGGTTTTCTGCAGGTCGTACAACTGGGCTTCGGTGACCTGGTCATAAAGAGCCATTAGATCCGACCAGGTGTGCATGCCCTCGGTGGCCAGTTCATCGGTGAGGCAGATGACGCGCTTGAGTTCAGGCAGTTTGGCTGACTTGAAGTTCTGTGGGGTGCTGGTTTTCAGTTCAGGGGCCAGCTCACAGAGCATTTCTGCATATTTGGAGGCCTTGAACTGGCCTTCCAGAATCAGGGTGCTGGTGCCGGAATGCTTGAGGGCGTATTCCAGCTCGTGGGTGCGGTAGCTGGGGTTGATGTTGACCAGGATGGCACCGATCTTGGCGGTGGCAAACTGGGTGATGCACCATTGTGCGTTGTTGGGCGACCAGATGCCAACGCGTTCCCCTTTTTTGACCCCCATTTTCAGCAGGCCACGGGCGCAGTGGTTGACTTCCTGCTGGAGCTCCTTGTAGGTGTAGCGCAGTTTCTGGTGCCGTGAAATAAGGGCATCGTTGTCGGGGAATTCGGCAACCGTCCGGTCAAAGAGGTCGCCGATGGTCATGCCCAGAAGGGGCTTGTCGCTGATGCCACTGACGTAGCTAGGTTGTTTGCTCATAAACCCACCTTTTGTGTTTGTTGTGTGTTGGTTGTGAGGAGCTTTGGAAATTATTTTACGTTTTCAATCCGGTCTGCTTTTGCAAAGAGGCTGCTTTTCACTGGATTCGACGTCCTGATGCCTCAACCAGTGCGCTTCGCTGTCCCTGCTACGCTTTTCGCAGCCTCCTTTGCCGCAGACCTGTTAATCAGTCATGTCAGTCACAGCCACCGCGCTCAAATTTTCTATAACTGATCTTTAAGTAAAGCTATCCTGCCTTTTTCTTCTGCCGTTTGCCGCTGCGGACTTTGTTCAGAGCATCCATGCAGCGTTCTTCGGCGTTGTTGAGTTCTTCCTGGAGGCGCTGGATATCACGCAACTGCTGGCGCATGTCAGCCTGTTTTTTCTCCAGGATGTTGAGCATGTAGAGCAGCTGTTTTTCATCACCTTCCGTGGTGGAGTCGTACATGTCGAAGAGTTCTTTGCTTTCAGCCAGGCTGAATCCCAGGCGTTTGCCACGCAGGGTGAGCATCAAGCGCACCCTGTCTTTGGGGCTGTAGATGCGGGTCTGGCCCTGGCGTGCAGGATTCAGCAAACCCTGCTGTTCGTAGAAGCGGATGGTTCGGGTGGTGACGTCGAACTCTTTCGCCAGGTCGCTGATGCTGTAAGTGCGTATTTTGGTTGTGTTGTTCATGATTTTCTTAAGTTGAAAAAGGCTTTTCGCTAACTCTAATCAAGGTTGACGTTTACGTAAAGGAAAATAGCGAATTTTTTTAGTAACGATTGACGCGGCGGTAGTTGGCGGGGCTCACCCCCATCACCTTTTTGAACAAGCGCGAGAAGTAGTAGCTGTCTTCATAGCCCAGTTGTTCGGCAATGCTGCGGATGCTGGATTCGCCAGTATCCAGTAGATAACAGGCCCTTTCAATTTTCATGTGCAGATAATGCTGGATGGGGGTCTGGCCAGTCATTTGTTTGTAGCGGGCGATAAAGTGATAGCGGGAGAGGCCGGCGGTTTCGGCCAGGCTGTCCAGGTCGAGGCGGTCTTCAATATGGCTGCGCATTTGCTGGTGCAGGCGTTCCAGATCCAGCTCGGTTTGTTGTTTGAGTTGCGGCCCCTGGTGGGAAAGGGGTAAAGCGGTGAGGAGTTGTCTGAGACGGTTGGCAGCGTGAATCAGGGGTTGCTCACGAAAGCCTGAGTCCTGAACGGAGAGCAGGCCGTTGAAGTCCACCAGCAGTCTGGGCTGACGGCCCAGGTGGATTCTGCGAATCTGGCCGGTGAAGCCTAGGTATTGTTGAAAGTAGCTGGCCAGGGGGCCGGTGTAGTGAACCCAATGGATGGTCCAGGGATTCCGGTCGGGGGTGTGGTAGCGGTGAGGCTCACCGCTGGGCAAAAGCAGCAGGTCGCCAGCCTGGATTTTCAGTTTCTGTTGGCCGGTGATGACCTCGGCTTCTCCCTCGGTGCAGTAAATCAGGAGTTCATCATCATGGCGATCCCGATGCATGCGGTGTCCACGTGCACGTCGGTAGTGCCCGAAGGAAACCGGGTACAGCTCCCGCGTGAGGGGGTGCTTTTGCAGCAGCTTTAAAACCCGTTGCGGGATGATATAGCGTAGGCTGTCAGGGGGCAGAGGCCAATCCGAAGTCAAAGACATCGCAATATAATCCATCTTGTGAGCAATTTAGTCAATTTACGTGTGCGTCAACTACTGCTAGCTTTAACACAACCTAGCGGGTGCTCGGTTTTTGCTGAAGATAATAATGAGGACAAAGCATGGACTTTAACCTGACAGAAGATCAACTTGCTTTTCGTGATGCGGCCCGTGCTTTTGCAGAAAAATCCATGGCCCCTCACGCCAGCCAATGGGATGCAGAGCATATCTTCCCGGTGGAGGTTATTCGGGAGGCTGGGGAAATGGGTTTTTGTGGCCTTTATACACCGGAATCCCACGGCGGTATGGAGTTGTCGCGTCTGGATACCAGTGTCATCGTTGAAGAACTGGCCGCAGCCTGTCCCTCCACGGCGGCCTACATCACCATTCATAATATGGTCAGTTGGATGGTGGCTTCTTTTGCCCAGCCGGAAGTGGCTGATGATATCGCTCCCAGACTGGCCAGTGGGGAATGGTTGGGCTCCTACTGCCTGACTGAACCCGGTGCCGGTTCCGATGCCGGAAGCTTGAGAACCAAGGCCACGCGTGATGGCGACCACTACATTCTGGAAGGCTCCAAGGTGTTTATTTCCGGGGCCGGAGCTACCGATATTCTGGTGGTGATGGCACGAACCGGCAGCCAGGAAGAGGGCGCCAAAGGTGTTTCTGCTTTTATTGTGCCTGCTGAAGAAGCCGGTATTGAATACGGCAAGGCAGAAGACAAAATGGGCTGGAACAGCCAGCCAACCCGCCAGATCACTTTTGACAAGGTACGCATTCCGGCCCGCAATCTGTTGGGCAAGGAAGGTGAAGGCTTCAAATTTGCCATGAAAGGCCTGGATGGTGGTCGCATCAATATTGCCACCTGTTCCGTGGGTGCTGCCCAGGCTGCTCTGTTGCGCTCGCGTGAATATATGCACGAACGCAAACAGTTCGGCCAGGAGCTGGCCAACTTCCAGGCCCTGCAATTCAAGCTGGCCGATATGACAACCGAACTGACCGCTGCTCGCCAGATGGTTCGCCTGGCTGCTTTCAAACTCGACCAGGGCGACCATGAAGCGACCCTTTATTGCGCCATGGCAAAACGCTTTGCCACTGATGTCTGTTTCAATGTCATTGACGAAGCCCTGCAACTGCACGGTGGCTATGGTTATATTCGCGAATATCCTCTGGAGCGTTACCTGCGTGATACGCGGGTGCATCGCATCCTTGAAGGAACCAATGAAATCATGCGCCTGATCGTTGCCCGCCGGGCACTCGAAGACGGTGTACTGGAGGCCATTCAATAATGACTGATTTGCTGAAATACGAAAAACGCGGCCACGTGGCCCTGATCACCATCAACAACCCACCGGCCAACACCTGGAACGAGGAGTCACTTTCGGGTTTGAAAAAGCTGGTGGAAGACCTGAATGCCGACCTGGATATTTTTGCGTTGGTGATTACCGGCGAGGGTGAAAAATTCTTCTCTGCCGGTGCCGATCTGAACAAATTTGCTGACGGTGACAAGGCCGTGGCGCGGGACATGGCCCGCCACTTTGGTCTGGCCTTTGAAGCCCTGACCAACTTCCGCGGTGTTTCCATTGCCGCCATCAACGGCTTTGCCATGGGCGGCGGCCTGGAATGTGCCCTGTCCTGTGATATCCGCATTGCTGAAGAACAAGCCCAGATGGCCCTGCCTGAAGCCAAAGTCGGCCTGCTGCCCTGCGCGGGTGGTACCCAAAACCTGCCTTGGCTGGTGGGCGAAGGTTGGGCCAAACGCCTGATTCTCTGCGGCGAACGCATCAAGGCCGACAAGGCCCTGGAAATCGGCCTGGTGGAAGAAGTCGTGCCCACCGGCAAAAGCCTGGAAAAAGCCCTGGAACTGGCCGAACAGGCCTGCCAGCAGTCGCCTTCCTCCATCGCCTCCTGCAAAACGCTGGTCATGAACGCCCGCGAAGGCAAGGCCCACAGCGAAGGCTGGCGTCTGGAACGGGAACTCTTTGTGGATCTGTTTGATACCGAAGACCAGAAAGAAGGCGTCAAGGCCTTCCTGGATAAGCGCCAGGCAGAGTGGAAGAATCGCTAATCAACAACCAAGAGGGCAAAACATGAGTGATTTACCGGTAATTTTCAGTGAGCTGCCGCTTAACAACGGCCAGTTGCTGGGCGTGGCGACCCTGAACTCGCCCAAAGCCCTCAACGCCTTGTCGCTGGAAATGATCGAACAGTTATTGCCCAAGTTTCGCAGCTGGGCGGATGACAAGCGTATTGCCGCTGTCTGGCTGGAAGGCAGTGGCGACAAGGCCTTTTGCGCCGGGGGCGATATCGTTGCCCTCTACCGCTCCATGACCGAATACTCCGGTGGCGGTGACCCGGCCAAAACCAATGCCTATGCCGAAACCTTCTTCTCCACCGAATACCGCCTCGACTACCTGATCCATACCTACCCCAAACCCCTGATCGTCTGGGGTAATGGCATCGTTATGGGTGGTGGCATGGGCCTGATGGCTGGGGCGGCCTACCGGGTTGTCACCGAAAGCTCCCGCCTGGCCATGCCGGAAATCACCATCGGTCTTTATCCCGATGTCGGCGGCAGCTGGTTCCTCAACCACATGCCCGGTCGTACAGGGCTGTTTCTCGGCCTGACCGGAGCCAACATCAATGCTGCTGATGCACTTTTCACCGGCCTGGCGGATCGTTTCATCAAGCATGAACAACGCAACAAGGTTCTGGGTGCTCTGGAAGAAGCAGGCTGGGAAGACCCCTGGAAAACCGTCAACCAGACCCTGCGGGAATTTGAAGAACCCTGCCTGGCTGAACTGCCGGATTCACCTGTGCAGGAACACTACCAACAGATTCAATACCTGACGGATGCGGACTCACCACTGGAGCGAGTGAAAAAAATCACCAGCTACCAGGGCGAAGACAAATGGCTTAATCGTGCGGTCTCCACCCTGGCGGCTGGCTCACCCACCTCCATGCTGTTGATCCAGGAGCAACTGGAACGCACCCGCCATGCTTCCTTGAAAGAAGTTTTCCAGCAGGAACTGACTGTATCGGTCAACTGTGCCTTGAAAGGTGAATTTGCCGAAGGCATTCGGGCACTCCTGATCGACAAGGATAAAAAACCACGCTGGCACTACCCCACGGTCGGGGCGGTGGAGCAGCAATGGATCGACAGTTTTTTTGAACCTCTGTGGGGGATCAATCCACTGAATGACCTTTGAATAGGGGTCAATGAATCATTAATTGCTTCACGCCTTTCCCCTTGAACTATCCAGACTCATTACACAAGAACTAGCAACCGGAGAAAAACAATGACAAAAATCGCATTTATCGGTCTCGGCAATATGGGCGGTCCCATGGCTCAGAACCTCGTCAAGGTAGGCCATGACGTTACCGGCTTTGACCTCAGTGACGCTGCTCTGAAAGAACTTGAAGCTGTCGGTGGCAAAACAGCAGCTTCCGCAGCAGAAGCCGCCAAGGGTGCAGAAGTGGTTATCTCCATGCTGCCTGCGGGACAGCATGTTGAAGGTGTCTACCTGGGTAGCGAAGGTCTGTTCAGCCAGCTGCCTGCCGGAACCCTGGTGCTGGATTCCTCCACCATTGCCGCTGAAACTGCACGCAAGGTCGCTGCTGCCGCTGCTGAAAAACAAATTCGTTATATGGATACCCCCGTTTCTGGTGGTGTCGGCGGTGCCAAAGCCGGAACCCTGACCTTTATCTGTGGCGGTGACAAAGAAGCCTTTGAAGAAGCCAAACCAATTCTGGAGCCCATGGCCAAGGCGACCTTTCATGCCGGTGAAGCCGGTGCCGGTCAGATTGCCAAGATCTGCAACAACATGCTGCTGGCAGTGCTGATGGCAGGCACCACTGAATCCCTGGCGATGGGCGTCAAGAACGGCCTTGATCCTGCTGTGTTGTCGGAAATCATCAAGCAAAGCTCTGGCGGCAACTGGACGTTGAACGTCTACAACCCCTGGCCGGGCGTGATGGAAGGCGTGCCTTCCTCCAATGATTACCAGGGCGGCTTCCAGGTGGATTTGATGGCCAAAGACCTGGGGCTGGCAATGGATACAGCCGTGGGCAGCAAATCCTCCGTACCCATGGGCAGCCTGGCGCGTAATCTGTTTGCCCTGCATGCCCAGAAAGGCAATGGTGGACTGGATTTCTCCAGCATCCAGAAGATGTTTGCTGAGTAAGGTTGGCCGTTTGCTGTGAGTTGGTAGGGCTGCGGTCAGGTTGTCTGCGACCAGCGAAGCAGGGATTGCGCAGCGCGGCGCTTGAGGCAGGAAAGCCGAACGCGCCGAAGAGCAGACTGCCTGACAAAAGCAGCCCGATGCTTGAGAAAGCAAAGGTGCAGGACATTGCCTGTCAGGACGCGTGAATACATCCATGTAAGCTCTGGCTGCAACTTCCTGTTGCAGACAGCCTGACAGGCAACATCACTGCACCTTGCTGGCAGCCAAGGTGCGAAATACATGCAGGCAATAATTGCCAATGATTGAGCGAGCTAGAGCTCTACAAGGCAAAATTCGGCGAGAAAGCGGAGTTTACAGCATGTAAATGAGCATTTTGAGCCGGGTTTTAACACAGTAGAGCCGACGCGCAGCCAATCAAAACGTCAAAACAAAAACAAAACAGAGACGAGGTTCATATGCAACAAGCACAAGGCGCACGTGAACGTGCCTTAAAGAATCCTGAGAGTTTCTGGGCCGAGCAGGCCGATCAGATCGCCTGGTACAAAAAGCCTACGGAAATTCTCAAGGAAAACAGCGATGGCACTCAACAATGGTATGCCGATGGTGAGTTGAATTCCTGCTATTTATCCCTGGATCGCCATGTTGAAGAAGGCAAGGGCGACCGCATTGCCTTGATTTACGACTCCCCCGTTACCGATACCAAAAAAACCTTCACCTACAGCCAGCTTCTGGATGCCGTGAAAAGCTTTGCCGGAGCGCTTAAAGCCCAGGGTGTGGGCAAGGGCGATGGTGTCATCATCTACATGCCCATGGTGCCCGAAGCCGGTATTGCCATGCTGGCCTGTGCACGCCTGGGGGCTATCCATTCGGTTGTGTTTGGTGGTTTTGCGCCTCACGAACTGGCGGTGCGCATTGATGATTCCAAACCCAAAGTAGTGCTCACGGCCTCCTGCGGGATTGAATTCACCAAGGTGATTGAATACAAACCTCTGGTGGACGCGGCCATTGAAGAGGCGGCCCACAAGCCGGAAAAAGTGATTCTGCTGCAACGCCCTCAGGCTCAGGCTGAAATGCAGCCCGGTCGGGATCTGGACTGGTATCAGGCCCAGGAAAATGTGGAGCCAGCCGAGTGTGTCCCGGTCGCGGCGACTGATCCTCTATACATCATGTACACCTCCGGCACCACCGGCAAACCCAAGGGTGTGCTGCGGGAAAACGGCGGTCATGCTGTGGCCCTGAACTATGCCCTGCGTAATGTCTACAACATGCAGGATGGCGATGTCTGGTGGGGCATTTCCGACATTGGCTGGGTGGTTGGCCATTCCTTTATTATCTATGGCCCTCTGATGGGCGGTTGCACCAGCATCTTTTATGAAGGCAAGCCGGTCAGAACGCCCGATGCCGGTGCTTTCTGGCGGGTGATTCAGGAATACGGCGTGAATGGCATCTTCTGTGCGCCCACGGCTTTTCGTGCCATTCGCAAGGAAGACCCGGAAGGCGAGCTTTTCCGTCAATACGATGTTTCTTCGCTCAAGCATATTTTTGTCGCCGGGGAGAAGCTGGATTCACCGACCTACCATTGGCTGCATGAGCTGTCCAGAAAGCCGGTGTTTGACCACTGGTGGCAGACCGAAACCGGCTGGCCGGTAACAGCCCCCCTGACCGGGCTGGGAGAAACCGCCATCCAGGTGGGTTCCACCAATAAATCCGTGCCCGGCTATGATGTCCAGGTCTTGCGCCCGGATGGCTCCCAGGCCGACCCGGATGAAATGGGTTCGATTGCCATCAAACTGCCTTTGCCACCCGGTGTGGCCCAGACCCTCTGGGGCGACCATGAACGCTATCTGAAATCCTACCTAAGCACCTTTAGAGGCTACTACCACACCGGGGATGGCGGTTATATCGACAAGGAAGGTTTTGTTTACATCATGGGGCGCACCGATGATGTCATCAATGTCTCCGGTCATCGTCTCTCGACGGGGGAAATGGAAGAAGTGGTTGCCACCCATTCAGCGGTGGCCGAATGTGCTGTGATCGGTGTCTCTGACGAGCTGAAAGGTCAGCTGCCGGTGGGCTTGATCCTCCTGAAGGATGGGGCCGATATCAGCCATGAGCAGCTGGAGAAAGAGCTGGTGGCCTTGGTGCGTGAGAAGATTGGGGCTCTGGCCTGTTTCCAGAAAGCCCTGGTGGTCAAGCGCCTGCCCAAGACCCGATCCGGCAAGATTCTGCGTGCCATTCTGCGCAAAATTGCTGAGGGCGAAGACTATGCGCCACCCTCGACCATTGATGATCTCTCCATCCTGCCGGAAATCGGTGAAGTGCTGGATGAGGCGGGAATTATCAAAAAAGGGTGATCTGACAAAAATCGCAAAAAAGTCAAAAAAACCCCTTGTCGAGCTGGTTGTTATGGTTTACGTTTACGTCAAGGTCATTGAAGACTGGTTCGACAACAAAAACAACAGGGCATTAGCCCACAGCAAGAGGATTTACTATGAGCCAGGAGTTCGTGTTAGAAGCGCGAGGTCTGACCAAGGAGTTTCGCGGCTTCACTGCTGTTGACTCGGTAGACCTTAAAATCAAAGAAGGCACCATTCATGCCTTGATCGGGCCGAATGGGGCAGGCAAGACCACGGTCTTCAACCTTCTGACCAAATACCTCACCCCGACCCGTGGGGACATCCGCTATCGTGGCAAATCCATCAATGCCATGAGCTCCAACGAGATTGCCCGCCTGGGCATGGTGCGTTCCTTCCAGATTTCCGCAGTCTTCCCGCACATGACGGTACTGGAAAATGTACGTGTCGCTCTGCAGCGCCCCATGGGCAATTCCTTTCACTTCTGGAAGCATGAAAAAGTGCTGAACCAGTTGAATGATCGGGCCATGGAATTGCTGGATTCAGTGGGGCTGGCGGAGTATGCCGACATCACCACCGTGGAGCTGCCTTACGGGCGTAAACGTGCCCTGGAGCTGGCAACAACCCTGGCTCTGGAGCCTACCGTGATGCTGCTGGATGAGCCGACTCAGGGCATGGGGCATGAGGATGTAGACAAGGTGGTTGAATTGATCCGCAAAGCAGCCCAGGGGCGCACTGTGCTGATGGTTGAACACAACCTGGGCGTGGTCAGCAAACTCTGTGACAAGATTACCGTTCTGGCTCGCGGTGCGGTCCTGGCTGAAGGTGACTATGCCAGTGTTTCTGCCGATCCCAAGGTGCGTGAAGCCTATATGGGCAGTGATGATACTGAAGTACAGGGGGCCCACTGATGAGCAGTAACGCCAACAAGAATTATGAAGACCTGCGTATTCAGGATCTGCACGCTTTTTATGGTGAGTCCCATATCCTGCACGGCATCGATCTGCACGTGAACCGGGGCGAACTGGTGACCCTGTTGGGTCGCAACGGAGCCGGACGCAGCACCACCCTGAAATCGATCATGAACATGGTCGGTAAACGCACCGGCTCCATCATGATCAATGGTGAAGAGACCATCAACACTTCACCCCACCATATTGCCCGTCTGGGTGTCGGCTATTGCCCGGAAGAACGCGGTATTTTTGCCAGTCTGAATGTCGAGGAAAACCTGCTGTTGCCTCCCACGGTACGCAGTGACGGCATGAGTCTGGATGAAATCTACGAAATGTTCCCCAATCTCTATGAGCGGCGCAAGAGTGTCGGCACCCGCTTGTCCGGTGGTGAACAGCAGATGCTGGCCATGGCCCGGATTCTGCGCACCGGCGCACGCATGCTGCTGCTGGACGAGATCACCGAAGGTCTGGCTCCGGTAATTGTGCAGAAGCTCGCAGAGGTTCTGGAAATGCTCAAAAACAAGGGCCTGACCATCCTGCTGGTGGAACAGAACTTCCGTTTTGCAGCGCCCATTGCCGATCGTCACTACCTGATGGAACACGGCCAGATCGTGGAAGAAATCAGAAAAGACGAACTGGAAACCAAAAAAGAAATTCTGAACACCTACCTGGGCGTGTAAAACGCCGGGTAACAAGAACATGGATTTATCTTAGCTGCTGGCTATTCACGGATGAAAAACACAACAACAACAATGCGAAAAGCCTAGCAAGGCATCGGAGTAAAAATAATGAAAATGATGAAAACTGCACTAGCAACAGCAATTGTGTCCAGTCTGTTCATGGGAGTCACGGCTCATGCGGACGGTCATGAAATTTCCGACAACGAACTGCGCATCGGCTATCTGGCCGACATGTCCGGCACCTATCGTGACCTGGCTGGCCCCAATGGCGAAGAAGCACTGAAAATGGCCATTGAAGACTTTGGCGGCAAGGTGAAAGGCAAGAACATCACCGTCACGAGCGCCGATGACCGCAACAGCCCGGATGTGGCCTCCAGCACCGTGCGTGAGTGGATCGAAAGCGACAAGGTCGACATGGTTCAGGGTCTGGTGGCTTCTTCGGTCACTATCGCCTCCACCAAGGTGCTTAACGGCACTGACACTATGGGTCTGGTAAACGGCTCTGCAGCCTCTAGCATCACCAACGAACACTGCACCCCCAACCACATCCACTGGACTTATGACACCTATCCTCTGGCCAATGGTACGGCTTCTGCTGTAGTGGCTGAAGGTGGCAAATCCTGGTTCATGGTCACAGCTGACTATGCCTTCGGTCATGCCCTGGAAAGCGATGTAACCCGCGTTGTGGAATCCAATGGTGGTGAAATCGTGGGCGGTGTGCGTCATCCTCTGTCCACCGATGACTTCTCTTCCTACATGCTGCAGGCCCAGTCTTCCGGCGCTGACGTGGTCGGCTTGGCCAATGCCGGTGGCGATACTGTGAACTCCATCATCACTGCTGGCGAATTCGGCCTGGCACAAGCGGGTCAAACCGTTGCTGCCCTGCTGCTGTTCCTGACCGATGTTCACGCTCTGGGCGCGGAAACAGCCCAAGGCATTCAGCTGACCACCGGCTGGTACTGGGATAAAGACGAAGATGCACGCGCCTGGGCGGATCGTTTTTATGATCGCACCGGTGACCGTCCTTCCATGGTTCATGCCGGTATCTACTCCAGCACCATGCACTACCTGAAAGGCGTGGAAGCCACTGGCAGTGACAAGGCATCTGATGTTCGTGCCTGGATGGCGGATAACGAAATCAACGACATGTTCGCCAAAGGCGGCTATGTCCGCGAAGACGGCCGCATGGTTCACGACATGTACCTGGCTGAGGTGAAAACACCTGCAGAATCTGAAAACGAGTGGGATCTGTACAAGATCGTTCGCACCATTCCAGGTGATGAAGCCTTCCGTCCTTTGTCGCAAAGCAAGTGTTCACTGGTTAAGTAATCAACCTGCTTGAACCTTCAATACACTTGATACCTCGGTAATAAAGCGGGGCCAAATGGCCCCGCGATCCAAGCCAAAATGTTAGGGGATGGTACGCAGATGACCATGATTTTTGGAGTGCCCGCAGCCGCATTTTACGGGCAGTTGCTGCTGGGGCTAATCAACGGTGCTTTCTACGCACTTTTAAGCCTGGGGCTGGCGGTCATTTTCGGCCTGCTGAAAATAATTAACTTTGCTCATGGTGCCCAATACATGCTGGGGGCCTTTGCGGCCTACCTGCTGCTGAACACCCTGGGGATTAACTATTGGGTGGCTTTGTTTTTGGCTCCCATCATTGTTGGCGCCCTCGGGGTTGTCATAGAGCGCTTTTTGCTGCGCCGTATTACGCACATCGATCATATTTACGGGCTGCTACTGACGTTTGGTTTGGCTTTGGTCATTCAGGGCACTTTCACCAACTGGTTTGGTGTTTCCGGCAGCCGTTATCCGGTTCCTGAAGCTCTGCAGGGTGGGATCAACCTGGGCTTCATGTTTCTTCCTCTTTATCGTGCCTGGATTGTTGCCGTTGCACTGGTGGTTTGTTTCGGGGTCTGGTTTCTGATTGAAAAAACCAAACTGGGCGGCTATTTGCGCGCCGGTACCGAAAATTCGGCACTGATGCAGGCCTTCGGGGTTAATGTCCCTCTTCTGGTGACCCTGACTTATGGCTTTGGTGTTGGCCTGGCTGCCCTGGGTGGAGTTCTGGCGGCACCGGTTTACTCGGTTTCCCCCGATATGGGCAGTAACCTTCTGATTGTGGTCTTTGCTGTGGTGGTGATCGGCGGTATGGGTTCCATTGTCGGGTCCATTCTGACCGGCCTGATGATGGGGATCGTCGAAGGCCTGACCAAGGTTTACTATCCCGAAGCATCCAGCGTGGTGATTTTCCTGGTAATGATCATTGTTCTGCTGGTGCGTCCTTCAGGACTCTTTGGAAAGGGGACTTAAACAATGGCCACGACTGAAACCAAAATGACGGCTGCACAAGCCAGCAAACAAGCTGAAAACCGTCGCCGCTATATTCTTTACGCAGTGCTTCTGGCATTGGCATTGGTGGCTCCTTTTGCTGCCTACCCGGTCTTTTTGATGAAGATCCTGTGCTTTGCCCTCTTTGCCTGTGCCTTTAACCTGTTGCTGGGTTATGCGGGTCTGCTGTCCTTCGGGCATGCAGCCTTCCTGGCCACCGGTGGCTATATGACCGGCTTTCTTTTGTCCAACTATTCCATCACTCCGGAAGTGGGCATTATCACCGGCACCCTGGCGGCCACGGTACTGGGCACCTTCTTTGGTATCCTCTCGATCCGTCGTCAGGGCATCTACTTTGCCATGATCACTCTGGCTCTGGCGCAGATGATCTTCTTCATGTACCTGCAGGCGGATTTCACCGGGGGTGAGGATGGTCTGCAAGGCGTGCCACGCGGCCATTTGTTCGGTATTTTTGATCTGTCCAACAACCTGATCATGTACTACTTCGTGCTGGCTGTTTTCCTGTTCGGCTTCCTGCTGATCCAGAGAACCGTGCATTCACCTTTTGGTCAGGTACTGAAAGCCATTCGTGAAAATGAGCCACGCGCCATTTCCCTGGGTTACAACACGGATATCTATAAGCTGGTGGCTTTTGTGCTCTCCGCAGCCCTGGCCGGACTGGCCGGTTCCACCAAAACCGTGGTCTTCCAGCTGGCTTCTCTGGGCGATGCCCACTGGCACATGTCCGGGGAAATCATCCTCATGACGCTGGTGGGTGGTGTCGGAACCCTCTTTGGGCCGGTTCTGGGGGCCACCTTTGTTCTCACGTTGGAGCACTGGTTATCGCAAAGCTTCCTGGGCGACTGGGTGGATGTCATCCTCGGGGTGATCTTCGTGGTGGTGGTGCTCACCTTCCGCGCCGGTATCGTCGGGGAAATCCAGAAATTCATGAAAAAGAACTTCAAGTAAGCTTTTAGCTTCTCCTTTGCTCAGTGGGTCACGTCTCTGTGCCCTTGCTTGACCTGCCGGGAAACCGGCGGGTCTTTTTTGTGTCGGTTGAGCAGAGTTTTATTGACCTGCTACTAGAGAAGCGCCTAGAGTTTATGGATCGATACGTTAAGAGATGCATCCAATGAAACACTATCCCAGCAGCTTCCTGTGCAGTTTCTTCCTTTTGATTTGGATGATCAGTGGTTCTGCACAAGCGCAAAACCGGTGTGAGAGTTTTGCCCAGTTGGAAAAGGTTGACGGGCCGGTTCGAGTCAGTGAAGAGGGAACTCCTTTTCCACAGCGAATTACCGATTTGCCCCACTCGCTCTGCCCAGGTGACAAGGTACAAACCGTAGCCAAGGCTCGGGCGCATATCAGCCATCCGGGAGGGCAGATGGTGCTCTCCGAAAACAGCCTTTTGGTGGTCAATTCCATTGAAGAAGTGGAGCTGGAAGAAGGTGCGGCTCTGTTTGATATTGCCAAACGCGAAGAAGGCCGCTTTACAGCGCGCACACCCCTGGTGGTGATCGGTGTTAAAGGCACCCGTTTTCTGGTCTCCAGAAATCAAGAGCGTAACGACATTGCTCTTTTTGATGGTGAAGTGAATGTTGAACGCCGGGATGGAAAAGAAATGGCCTACTACCAGGCCAAATCCATTGATGACATGACCTTTGCCGAATTCCAGGCTTATCAGCGCCGCGAATTCCAGGAATTCCGGGACAGTTTCAACCAGGAATTTGAGGATTATAAAAAACAGGTGATGGCTGAATTTTCCACCTTTTGTCGGGATGTGGACATGAAACCAGGCCGCCAGTTAACCCTGGGCAGTGTGGATGGCAAACCTGAAGCCGTGGGCGCCCCAGTGGACAAAGGCTACTCCGCCTTGAAGGATGATCTGGGTTCCTGGCTGCAGTGATGCACTCCAGTTTTCATCTGCTCCGCAGTCAGTGGCGGCTCTGGCTGCTTCTTTTGGGCCTTCTGCTGGCTGTCTTCCTGCTCAGCTTGCGCCCTCCGGTGATGGTGCAGGCTTTATCCAGCGCCCTGAGTGATGACTTCTATACCTGGAACAGCCGCAGCTACCCGGACAAGCTGGTGTTTGTGGATGTGGAAAACACCAGTGTTCAGGCTTATGGGCGCTGGCCCTGGCCGCGCAGCCTGGTTGCCGAAGGCCTGGCAAAGATGCACCAGGCTGAAGTCATCGGTGTGGACATTGCCTTTGCCGAGCCGACCCGCCCTGAAGAAGATCAGCAACTGGCAGAGGTCATCAGCGGTTTGCCAGCCATAGGTGGCAGCTTTCTCAATGGCCCCCAGGCGCGTTTACTGAATGAGTCTGCCTACGGGCGGGTGCTGGATTCCTCCCTGATGCAGGTCAGTGAAGCCCAACTAATCGAAAGCCAGCAACTGGAGTTACCCGTTTCCCCGATTTTGGAAGCCTACCCGGTTTTGTCCGCCCTGAATATTGAGCCGGATGCCGACCAGCGTTTTCGGCATTACCCTCTGGCCTTCTGGGTCAAGGATGCCGCCTATCCCAACCTGGGTGTGCAGATGTGGCGCATGGCGCGAATGCAGGATCTGGCCCTGGAAGGCCAAACCGCCACCCTGGGGGATCGCAGCCTGCCGGTGGATGAACTCAACCGCATCAAGCTGAACTTCTACCCTGAAGGTGATTACCAGCGTCTGACCTTTGCCGAACTCATGGCTGACGACTGGGACCCGCAAAGCCTGGCGGGCAAATGGGTGATTCTGGGCATCAGTGAAGCGGGAGTCACGGATCTGCGCTCCACACCCGTGGGGCAACTGCCCGGGCCTTTGGTGCACATGACCTTTGTCGCCAATCTGCTGGATGACAGTCTCCTGCAGGATCTTCAGGGTCTGGCTCTGCTGGCGGTACTGGCCGTTTGCATGGTCATTCTGCTGGGCCTGTTGCAGCAGCATAGAACCCTGCTGCGCTTTATCGGTTATGGAATCCTGGTGGCCGGTATTTACGGGGCCGGGGTGCTGCTTTATCTGCAGGCCGATCTCTGGCTGGAAATCTTCTATCCGCTGCTGCTGGTTTTGGCCCTGATCATCAGTGGTGAGCTGTGGCTGTTCATGCGAAACAAGGCCCGGGCCGATCAACTGCGCTCGGCTTTTGGCAGCTACGTGGCTCCGGCTCTGGTGGAAAAAATCGTCGGGCAGAGCAGTGAGCTGGAACTGGGTGGCAAACGCCAGCAACTCACCCTGCTGTTTTCCGATTTGCGCAACTTCACGCCCACCACCGAAGCTCTGGAAACCGAAGAACTGGTCAGCCACCTGAATAACTATTTTGATGCCATGATCAATGCCCTCCAGGCCTATCAGGGCACGCTCGACAAACTCATGGGTGATGCCGTGATGGGGCTCTTCAATGCCCCCCTGAAAGACACAGATCATGCCTACCATGCCTGCCTGGCCGCTGCCGCCATGCAGCACGCTCTGGTGGATTTCAATGCCGACTTCCCACAAGGCGATGTGCGGCGTCTGGCGATGGGCATCGGGGTCAACACCGGGGAAGGGGTGGTGGGTAATATCGGCGGCCAGAAGCGTTTCAACTACACCGCCATCGGGGATGTGGTCAACGTCGCGGCACGTCTGGAAAGCGCCACCAAGGAAGAAAACAGCAAATGGAAAGCCGCTGTGGCCGCAGGCGAAAATAAACCCTGTGCCAGCGTGGACATCCTGCTGGGTGAAGCCACCTACGAAGCCGTCAAGGATCGTCTGCCCTGTCACTTTGTCGGCACCCTGGATCTGAAAGGCAAATCCGAAGGTCTGCCCGCCTGGGCACTGGACTGGCAAGCCCTGGACCCTGCCTGGTTGCAAGCAGAGGCCGTGAGTGAAGACTTGCGTTAAGTGTCCAGCCCATATATTCTTTTAGGTAATTTACAGAAAGCGTTTTATTACCTTTTAAAGAATCTTGGAGACCTAGGATGAAGCTACAGCAGCTCAGATACATCTGGGAAGTGGCCCACCATGACCTCAACGTTTCAGCCACCGCGCTTAGCCTGTTCACCTCTCAGCCGGGCATCAGCAAACAAATCCGCCTTCTGGAAGATGAACTGGGCGTGGAAATCTTCGCCCGCAGCGGCAAGCACCTGACCCGGGTTACTCCCGCCGGAAAAATGGTCATCGACCTGGCCGGGGAAATGCTGCGCACGGCGGACAACATCAAAAGAGTCGCCCAGGAATTCAGCAATGAAAAACGCGGCAGCCTGATTCTTGCGACCACCCACACCCAGGCCCGCTTCATCCTGCCCGAAGTCATCAGCCAGTTCATGGAAAAATACCCGGATGTGACCCTCAGCCTTAAACAGGGCACACCGCCGCAAATTGCCCAGATGGTCTCGGACGGGGAAGCCGACTTGGCCATCGCCACCGAATCCATTGCCAGCTACAACGACCTGGTGACCCTGCCTTGCTACCAGTGGAACCGCTGCATCCTGGTGCCCAAAGACCACGCCCTGGCCCAGGAAAAAAACCTCACCCTGGAAAAACTGGCTGAATACCCGCTGGTCACCTACATCAGTGGCTTTACCGGGCGCGCCAAGGTGGATGAAGCCTTTGCCAAAGCCGAACTGGAACCCAAAATCGTCTTCACTGCCGCCGACTCGGACGTCATCAAAACCTACGTGCGCCTGGGTGTGGGCATTGGCATCGTCGCCCACATGGCCGCCGATGAAAACGAGCAGGACCTGGCGGTACTGGATGCCAGCCATCTTTTTGAACCCAGCATCACCCGCCTGGGCATCCGGCGCGGCACCTTCATGCGCGGCTATTTCTACGATTTCATCGAAAAACTCGCCGCCCACCTGGACCGAGACACCCTCGACCAGGCCCTGGTGGCCGGAAGCCGCCAGGAAATCGACCAGATGTTTGCCGGACTGGAACTGCCGAAACGTTAAGAAAACCTTTATACTAGGCAGGTCAAATCTCTGAATTCAACCAAGAACGAAAGGATCATTATGGAACTGGCCTGCCTGGATCTGGAAGGGGTACTCATCCCCGAAATCTGGATCGCCTTCGCTGAAAAAACCGGTATTGAAGAACTCAAAGCCACCACCCGCGACGTACCCGACTACGACGTCCTCATGCGCCAACGCCTGCGCCTCCTCGACGAAAACGGCCTGAAACTGCCCGACATCCAGGCCGTCATCGCCGAACTCGAACCCTTGCCCGGTGCCATCGAATTCACCAACTGGCTGCGCGAACGCTTCCAACTCGTCATCCTCTCCGACACCTTCTACGAATTCGCCATGCCCCTGATGAAACAACTGGGCCACCCGACCTTGCTTTGCCACAAACTGGAAGTCGATAAAGACGGGCGAGTCAGCGATTACAAACTTCGCCAACGCGACCCCAAACGCCAAAGCGTACGCGCCCTGCAACTGCTCAACTACCGCGTGATCGCAGCCGGTGACTCCTACAACGACACCACCATGCTCGCCCAGGCCGAACAAGGCATCCTCTTCCATGCCCCGCAAAACGTCATCGAAGAATTCCCACAATACCCCGCTGTCCATACCTATGAAGACTTGAAAAAAGCCTTCATCAACGCCAGTGAAAGAGATATCACGCTTTAAAAAGAGGTACTTATGTCCACGACCCTGAAAGGCAAACGCATCTGGATCACCGGTGCCAGCTCCGGCATCGGCGAAGCCACCGCCCGCAAACTCGCCAGCGAAGGAGCCAGCCTCGTCCTTTCCGCCCGCCGCAAGGACCGCCTGGAAAAACTCGCCGAAGAACTGCAAGGGCAGGGCACCCAGGTTACCTTGGAACCCGTGGACGTCTCCAAACGCCAGGACATGGAAGCCCTGGGCGAGCGCCTCAAACAACAAGGCGGCATCGACATCCTCATCAACAACGCCGGCACGATGCCCCTGAGCCCCATCGTCAATGGCCGCGTCGACGAATGGGAACAGATGATCGACGTCAACATCAAAGGCGTCCTCTACGCCATCAACGCCGTCTACCCCGGCATGGCCGAACGCAAAAGCGGCCACATCATCAACATCAGCTCCGTGGCCTCCCGCGTCACTTTCCCCAGTGCCGGTGTCTACTCAGGCACCAAGTACGCTGTACGCGCCATCTCCGACACCCTGCGCAAAGAAGCCATCCGCTTCAACGTGCGCGTCACCGACATCCAGCCCGGCTCCGTGGACACCGAACTGCCGGACTCCATCCAGCATGAAAAAATCCACAACGCCGTCAAAACCAATATGTACGGCGAAGACATGGCCATCCTCAAATCAGACGACATCGCCAACGCCATCTACTACGCTCTAAGCCAACCGGAACACGTCGACATCAGCGAACTGCTGATTCGACCCACAATCCAGGAGGGCTGAATGCTCATCTATATCCACGGCTTTGCCTCCAGTGCCCACGGCACCAAAGCCCAACAAATGCGTGACTGGTGCAAAAAGGAAGGGATTCCTTTTATTGCACCGACTCTACCCTACATTCCTGAGCTGGCTATCGACACCCTGCACGACCTGGTGGTCAGCTACCAGAAACTGGGCGAACCGGTTGCCCTGATCGGCTCCTCCCTGGGGGGCTTCTACGCCACCTGGCTGGGCCATCATTTCAACCTGCCCTACGTGCTCATCAACCCAGCGGCTGAAGCCTGGCTCAGCCTGGAAAAAGCCGAAGGCCTGGTGGAAAACTACCACGACGGTGCCCGCTTTGAATGGACCCACCAACACAGCCGCAGCCTGGAAACCTACCGGGTCGATAACCCGGAAACCAGCAAGTGCTTACTCCTGCTGCAAACGGGCGACGAAGTGCTGGACTACAATAAAGCCCTCAAAGCCTATACCCACGCCGAAACCATCCTGGAAGAAGGCGGCGACCACAGCTTCCAGGGCTTTGAAAACCACCTCAAAACCATCACCGACTTTTGTCGCAAAAACACCGTTTCAGGTTGAGCTTAATCACTCAATCAGTTAAAAAGTAAGAACCAAAACGCAAACAAGGATGTTAGCCCATCGCCAACATTCCGGCGGTAGCGTGCTGCCCCTTGCCCTTGTGCCCAAAAAGGAAAACAGGTAAAAAGCCATTAGAGATGATCGCAAAGGCAGCAAGAACAGCCCGAAAGCGACTAAAAAAACAGCCTGAAGGGATCGCCCGCCCAGACAGCAAAAGGCCAGGGAAAGCCGGATCTTAAAAAGCAAATTCCCTAGCCCCCACCTCTGAGCCAGCGGCCGTTCAACATGCGGTTATGCGACAGCTGTGCCGTCCGCATAACCGCTTAATAGTTATGTATCAATATGAAGTTTGAGAATCATGGATAATTGCACAAAAGCATATGTAATCAGTAGATTGCAAGAGAGTATCTTGAACAAGATATTGCAAAGGAAGTCTCTCGAAGAGCTGATGCCTTTGTATCAAGAGATTTCGGCTCTCCCAGGTACTCCCGTAGAACCTTGTTTCAGTTGTGCAAGCTGTTATGACTACGTTTTTTACAATAAATTGCTTCTTAATGTTGCCAATCAAAAACAAATGGATCGGAGTAGTCTAGAAATAGAGCTGCATAAGTGGAAGAAAATACAACTTCATGATGACATTCTTACGTCATTAAAGAGAAGTAGCAGAACGAAATTTGGATACGAAAAATATTTGCCGAATAGAAAAGTCGTTTACTTTGATCAAAACATGTTGTCTGACTATGACAATGATGTTTATGTTTATGAAACAATAAATAGATTAAAGAAAAGTTTTGATATCTGCTATAGCCCCTCTCATTTGGAGGAGATAAATAAGGCAAGCACGACTGATGATGTAAAAAGGTTGTTAGCTAAATTAACTGAGTTGACTCGAAACTTGGTCGTGTTGCCTAGTGAAAATGGGCACTTTTATGCAATAGAAAAACCTGATTACGGCCTTGATAGAGTGAACGCATACCCAGGAAGTACAGAAACGGTAGAAAGTTTAAAGTTTATTTCCTCCAGGGAAAGGACTTTATTTCTAAGCAAGTATGACACGGAGTATCACAAAAAAGCTATAGGTAATAATGACAATATCTTTGACTCTTTGAGTGACGAAGACTTCCATGAGCTTTTGTTTTTTACTCGTTCTTCATTTGCTACTAAATCGAGCATGAAAGAAAATGAAAGCCGAAATGAGTTTCTGCACGCAGTCTATACGCTTTTTGGTATGCTGGATTTGCTTTCTTATAGAGTCGATAGTCAGGAGAGAACGATTAAAAGTAGCGCTCACGATATTGAGCATGTTATTTATGCAAGTGAAGCAGATTACTTTATCACCAAAGACAAAAAGCTTTATATGCGTGCCAAGCAAGTTTATAAATTTCTAGATATAAAAACATCTGTGCTTAATCATCGCGACTACTTAGAAAAACTTGAAACTGCTACATAACAAGTTGCTGCACGCGGAAAATGTACTTGCCCCGTTTTAGTGGACACCTTCAGTCATCACTGGAGGTGCTACAATGCCACGATACAACAACCCCAAAAAAACGCGTCAGTACAGCTTTGAATTCAAGCGCAAAGCCGTTGAAATGAGTCAAGAACCGGGTGTCCAGGTTCAAGAAGTTGCACAGCGTTTGGGTATTCATCCTTTTATGCTGTCACGTTGGCGAAAAGAATATCGTGAGGGGCTGTATCCATTGCGCTCACCACCCAAAGGCAAATCATTGAAAAAAACACGCAAGCCAGCTAAGCCTGATTCGGACAATGCCGAGCTGAAAAAACTGAGAAAGGAAAATAGTCGACTAAAACTGGAGGTCGACCTGCTAAAAAAGTGGCAACGGTTTCTCGCGGAACAACGCAGGAACGCTACCGATTCATAAAGCAGCACCACCAGCAATTGGGCATTCGTTTTCTATGTCGCTGGCTGAAGGTATCCCACAGCGGCTATTACGCCTGGCTGAAACGCCCTGAATCGATGCACAAGCAACAAGATCGAATGCTCAGGCATCAGGTCCTTCAGACTTTCTCAGCCAGCAAAGGCCGCTACGGTGCTCCGCGTATTCATCAACAATTACGCCAGGACGGCACCTGTATTGCTCGTAAGCGAGTGGCCCGGCTGATGCGTGAAATGGGCCTGAAAGCGCGGGTGGCGCGGATTTACCGTCGAACACCAGGTATCACGCGGTTTTATGCCAAACATCAGAACTTATTGCTGGAACAAGGTGCTCCACAACAGATGGATCAGCAGTGGGTGGGCGACCTGACCTACATCCGAGTGGGTCGTCAGTGGCGCTATTTGTCAGTGGTCATGGACAAGCACTCAAGACGCATACTGGGTTGGAAGCTAGGCACTCAGAAGACAGCAGCTCTGACCTGTAAAGTACTCAGACAAGCCTTGAATGCACGAAAACCCAAGGCAGGCTTGATCTTCCATACGGATCGAGGTGTTGAATACGGTGCTCATGAAGTCCAGGACCTGCTGAAAAAGCAGGGCATCCTGAGCAGTATGAACCGCCCTGGTTGCTGCACCGACAACGGTTATATGGAATCCTTCTTCCACTCACTAAAGGCAGAGTTAATACATGGAAGACACTTTAATACCGATGAACAGTTGAAGCGTGCCGTGAATGAATACATTATTGGCTTCTACAACCCGAAACGCCTGCATTCTGGTCTTGGTTACCAAAGCCCAGTAGAGTATGAGAAAAATGCAGCTTAACCAACAGGTGTCCGTTTTATCGGGGCAAGATCAAAATTACTCGCTGCGCTCCTAATTTTCCGGTGAGCAAGGCGTTCAGGCTGTAGAAAAACCTAAGAGGTTTCAGTTTTTGAAAATTTTTCTCGCTCCTGCGTAAAATCTGAAGCTATTGATGATAAAAAGTTCTTCAGAATTTACGTAGGGTCGGCATTTTTAGTACAAAAAATGATAAATTTTTTAGGCTGAGGTTTTACTACAACCTCGTTAAATACCATGGAGGCATCGTGTACAAATTAGAGTTTGAGAAGGCAGTAGAGAGAACAAAAGCTTTTAAGTTGGAGTGTCCGGAAGTTGTATTTTTCGGTGGAACATTGCTTACTGCTGAAAGAATGAAAAAATTTCCTTATGTATTAAGAGATGCAGTTGGTGAAATTAGCATTGAAGAACTTGTGGCTCAGTGTCTATCCATTCACTATCGGTTATCTGAAGTAATGGCTGAATTATTCGATACACCATGTTATTTCACAATTGGGTATGTAGATACAGTTGATCGCTTAATGTTCCATCAAAGCGAGCAAGACCTTAGGGAATTATTGCAATCAGGTATCAATGGTTCATCTTTGAATATACATGCTTGGTTAACATTGCCAACTATGGAGATTATGGATTTTTCATTACCTACTAGCTATGCCATCGTAAATGAAATGAAAGAAGGTATTGGTGGTCTAATTGCGACTCATGCTGATAGTCTGACCAGTGGCATGAAATACCATCCCATGCTAGTTGGTGAGGACTTCCTACGAAAATGTGGTGGGCTAATTGAGTTCGGCATTTAACAAGCGCATATTGTCGGACTGGTTTTCCGCTGCGCTCCAAACCAGCCGCAAATGCGAGCGTTTTAGCTACAAGGAGTTACACATTGCATGCCAATTTTTGAACTGTTCTCAAAGCGACAAAAAAAGTTGAGGGGAGAAGTCCCGGACGTATATCAATATGAAACCCTTGAGCAAAGTTTTCGAGTTCAGGTTGTCCATATAATCCGTGACACTATAGGCGTTGAGCAGAGCTATAACAATACTACTAACGGCGTTTACAAAGAAATTCATCGGGTGCTTTGTAAAGAGTATGGCGTATTCTCTTTAAAGGAATACTCTAACTCAAATTTTGAATCCGTTTTTGAATTCTTCCTAAATGAAAAAAACCATGAAAAATGCCTTGACATAATCGAACTTGCGTTTCGTATTATTGATACGTATGTGCGTGAGCGAGAGTGGGACTTTCGTAATGCAGCAGGTGTATCCCAAAAGCCTGATGATGCAATTGACGAGTTGAATTCGAGGTTCAAAGAGGCGGGAATCGGTTACCAGTTCGAGTCTGGAGAACTAATCAGGGTTGATTCGCAATATGTACACTCTGAGGTTGTTAAGCCTGTGTTGCGCTTGCTAGGCAAAAATAAAAATTATGCGGGTGCAAATGATGAATTCTTATCTGCGCATGAACACTATCGCCATAAACGATATAAAGAGAGCCTAAATGACTGCCTGAAATCATTTGAAAGCTTGATGAAGGCTATCCACGAAGAGCATGCATGGACTTTTAATAAAAACGATACCGCGAAGAAATTAATTAATAGTTGTCTCGCTAATGGCTTGGTACCCGAGTATCTACAAAACCAGTTTTCCTCTGTTCGTGCCCTGCTCGAAAGCGGCATTCCAACGGTCCGGAATAAAGAGGGTGGTCATGGGCAGGGAGCTGAAGTTACATCTGTTCCAGAGCACTTGGCTAGCTATACCCTACACCTTACAGCTACCAACCTATTGTTCTTGGCTAAGTGTGAAGAAAAGTACAGCTAACAAGGCGTTGCTGCCGGAAAAATTTTCCGCAGAGCGCAGCGTTAGCCATAAGGAAACCTTGAGCATGAACCGGAAAATTTCCACAGCCCTCGGCTTCGTGCTGATAGCCGGGATTGCCTACGGCGGATACCGCATCCTTTCCTGGATTGCAGGTTCGATTCAGGACGTGAATCCGAGCATCGGCGCGTCGCTAATTGCCGGTACGGCAACAGTTATATCGTCCGTTTTCATCGCGTCCTACAACTCGCGGCGGGCCAAAGAAAAAGTAGCTTTTGAGGCTCATCGAGAAAAGAAAGCGGAAATCTACAACGAGTACATGGAGATGGTGATTCAGCTGATGCGAAATACGAAAGCAGGGAAGGAGGGAGAAGCTGTGCTTCCGGACAACGTCGAAGAGTTCTTCTACAACTTTACCGCCAAAGTTACTGTGTACGGCGGCCCTGGCGTGGTGAAAGCCTATTCTGAATGGCGTACCGCATCTGCCGATGGAGACAGCGGCGGTAGAAGTCTTCTGCTGGTGGATAAGCTCTTCCGGGAAATGCGGAAAGATTTAGGAGAAAGTAATAAAGGAATAGCTGCCAATGAGTTGCTTGGGCTTTACATTATTGGCGGTAAGAGTGAGGTAGCGAAGGCGGCTAACAAAGCCATTAACGCGGACAGCTAAAGACAGTCGCTTCGCTTCGTCTTTCGCTGCCGGTTATGGCCGACGTTCTGGCTGTAGAAAAACCTCCTGTAGTGGTTCAATGATTCTGGACACCAACGTAGGTGGTAATATTACCACCCTAAACGAGGTGTCTGATGACCAAGAAACGACGTTCATTTTCTCCTGAGTTCAAGCAGGAAGCCGCCAGCCTGGTGCTGGATCAAGATTACACCTTTGCCCAGGCAAGTAGGTCCCTTGGCATTGGTGTAGGCCATGAACTCTTTGCCATTGATGGCTGTAAAATGCGCTCCAATGCAGCCAAGGAATGGTCAGGCACCTTTAAAGAGTTGAAAGAGAAGCGCAACAAACTCAAACATCTGGTCCGTCACCATCTGAATGAACACCAGGAGCGTGATACCTGGGAAAGCGAGGAAGAACTGGATCAGGATATCCGCAAGGCCCAAACCATCCTGACCCTGAATGAAGCCGCTGAAAAGGTTGATTGCGTAAACCGCTGAAGGTTGCCACCCATTCCATTTCAAAGCTGCCACCCGGACCGCGGCAAAGCTGCCACCCCAGGTGATGCTCAATGCGGGGTTTTCATTGTTATTCCGAAGGTGGGTTTTCAGTCAACTTTTTTCGCTTTTTTCTCATTGATTCCCCTCTTAAATTGATCTTGTAGGCGTTGTGTACCAGTCGATCCAGGATCGCATCAGCCAGGGTGGCATCACCGATGACACCGTGCCATTCCTCAACGGGCAGCTGGCTTGTGGCGATAGTTGAACGTCGGCCTTGTCGATCCTCCATGACTTCCAACAGGTCCCGACGGTTTTCTGCGGTCATCTTCATGAGTCCCCAGTCGTCCAGAAGCAGCACATCAACCTTGGCCAGGTTGGCGAGCAGGCGGGGGTATTGACCATCACCCTTGGCTACGGATAGCTCGTGGAACAATCGGTTCAGGCGAACATACTGGGCGGTGTAGCCTTCTCGACAGGCTTTGTGTGCCAGAGCGCAAGCCAGCCAGGTTTTGCCCACACCGGTTGGCCCTGTGATCAGTAGATTCAGGTGCTCCTTGATCCACTGACAGCTCCCCAGGGATTGAATGAGTCCCTGGTCCAGCCCCCGCGGACTGCGATAGTCAATGTCCTCAAGGCTGGCCGTGTGCCGGAGTTTGGCTCGCCTTAATCGACTGCTCATGCGCCGGTTTTCTCGCTCGGTCATCTCTCGATCCACCAGTAGGCCCAGTCGCTCTTCAAAGCTCATTTGTTCGCTTTCAGGTGTGAGGGACAGGTCGGTTAGAGCCGCTGCCATGCCATTGAGTTTGAGGGCGTGGAGTTTGTCCAGAGTGGGGTGTTTTAACATGATGAAGATCCTTTAATGGTAGTAGGCAGGGCCACGAATATTGTCGTGCTGATCCGGTAGGGAGAGCTCTTCCTGGATGTCCAGCGGTTGCTCATCCAGCCGGTGCTTGAGGATGGATTCGATGCTTTTGTAGCGGTAGCTACCCAGCATCAGGGCTCTTTGGCAGGCTGACTCCAGCCGTTTCTCACTGTAGGCCTTGCCCAGCCTCAGGATCCCCAGACAGGCTCGGTAAGCTTGTTGAGGGTGCTTGCGATGCGCAAGCGCCTTGATAATCATCTGCTCGGTTGCCGGGCCCGTTTTCGCAGCCCATTTCACCAGTCGCTCGGGGGTCCATTCACCGGCCTGGCGGTGGGCTTCAGGCATGTGTGCGGTCACCGTGGTATGACGACCCTTATGGGCACTGCGCTGATGGCTGGCAACGCGCTGGCCTCGATAAAAGACCTCAAGGGTGTATTCAGTGACTCTCAGCTCCACCTCCTTTTTTACCAGGCTGCAAGGAACCGAGTAATAGTGCCCCTCAAAGGCTACGTGGTAGTCCATGTGGACTCGTGCCTTCTTCCACTGGGCATAGGTGTAGGGTTCCGCAGGCAGGGGCTGTAGAGCCGGACGATCGATGGTTTCAAAGTGCTCCTGGCGATTGCCAGGCAGTTTGCGGAAGGGGCGCTGATTCAGCAGGGTGAGCAGTTCGCGGATGGAAGCGTTTAACTGACCCAGAGAGAAGTGTTGTCGGTGTCGCAGGGCCGCCAGGATCCAGCGTTCAACGATCAGCACACCGCCTTCAGCTTTGGCCTTGTCGCGGGGTTTACGAACCCGTGCAGGCACAACCGAGACCCCATAATGGGAGACCATGTCCTGGTAGGTTGGGTTCAGATCGGGTTCATACCGGTGAGCCTTGGTGACACCGGATTTCAGATTGTCTGGAACCACGAGCTCAGGCACACCACCCAGGAACTCAAAGGCACGAATGTGAGAGTGGATCCAGTCTGGCAGCTTCTGCGACCAGGTGGCTTCAGCAAAGGTGTAATTGGATGCCCCCATGACCGCAACAAAAATCTGAGCTTCACGGATCTCGCCTGTGTTGGGATCAATGACGGGGGCTGTCTGACCTGCATAATCCACAAAGAGCTTTTCACCGGCTCGGTGATTCTGACGCATCACCAGATCCAACTTGCCTTGCCAGCTCCGATAGTGATCACAGAACCAGCTGTATTGATAACCCTCAGGATTGGCCGCACGGTACTCCTGCCACAGCAGGAAGAGGGTGGTTTTAGGGAATTTAAGCTCCTGATGGATCTGCTGCCAATCAGGTAGGCCTCTGGCCTGAGCAGGCAAGTCAGGCGCTGGAGGAAACAGCTTCTGCTCCAACCTGGACTCATCCATCTCAGCGGGCAAGGGCCAGTTCAGACCCGCTTCTGAAAAACGTCGCAGATACTCGCTCACAGTCGGGCGACTGATACCACAGGTTGCAGCAACCTGCCGGTTACTGAGCCCCCTGTCCCATTTGAGACGCAGGACTTCTTTAATCTTACGCATGGATAACCTCTTGGCTGGCATCTGCTCATCTCCGAATGAAATGAAGTCAGATTACCGGTTAGTTATCCCGCAGGGAGCATCAAAAAAGGGAGATTCAGGCTCACTGCTCAGGTGGCAGCTTTGCCGTGGAATCAGTGGCAGGCTTCGCGTGGAATGGGTGGCAGCTTTCGTCTGGAATCAGTGGCAGGCTTGGTCTGGAATACGCAGGTTGATCGCTTCCTAAAGACCAACACCCCAAGGAAGGGGCAAAGTAAAAGAGGCAAGGAAGTCAAAAGCAACATCAGTGATGTTAATGGCCAACTAAACTGCCCCCCTTGGGGGTCAAAATAAATGGCCATTGACATCCCACTCAATGACAAGCGGCCACCCAGCTACACCGACTGGATGAAACACCGTGTGGAAAGTCCCCAGGGCAAGCAGATCTACAGCCACCGGATGTCAGTTGTTGAGCCGATTTTCGGCAACATCGGTACCAGCAAAAGACTCAGCCGCTCAGCCTGAGAAGCAAAGCCAAGGTGCAAGCCAATGGCAACTCTATTGCCTGATCCACAACATTGAAAAGCTCGCCCACTATGGCAAGCTGGTTCAATAAAGCAGTAGAGCGAGGGCCAAGTCAGCCCCGAAAATAGACTCTGCAAGCTGTATAAACACTGGCTTACAGAAGAAAAAGCCTGAAAAGGCCAGGAAATACGGAATCACAAGCGGTTGTCGGCAAAAACCGGCAACTGAAAAATGAACAACAGAGATCGAGCTGTTGGTAGGGAAAGCTGGCTGGAAAGAGGTTTTTCTTCAGCTCGTTGGGCATTGGGATTCAGGAAGGTAGGAGGGCTTGGTGGATAAAGTTGTGGTGCGGAGCAGTTGGGTGAACATCTGGTTGAGCTACAGCCGAGAGGCTAGTAAATTCAGACTAGTTAAAGAGGTGCTTAAGAGCGGCAGCTCCGGCCAGCGGTTGAGCGCTGCCCTTTCTGCCCTTGGCTTTATTGCTGCGTGTCTTTGGCTTTTCCTAGGAGAGCGAGATATTGTATCCATGCTCGCTGTCATTGTTACTGAGGTAGCTTTGCTTTTCTTCTGGGATCAGATGAAGGCTGGCGCTGTCGGTAATATCTCGGCGTTTACAGACGACGACCATAACCGCTCATCCCGTTACCAGCTCTTCAGGAAGGCGATTGAGAGAGAGAAGATCGAAGCTCAAGAAATTGAAATGCATCTTGACCTCTTGCAGGCAGAGATTGAGTTTGCAAACACGGGGTCCGGAAATTCAAAGCGAGTTGCGTTATTTGGGGTTCCGCTCTTAGTTGGGCTTGTTGTCGGGCTAGCGGCAGAAATTGGAGATATCCGGGCGCTTTTGTTGGTCTTTCTCTTTGCTCTCGGCGGATTCATAATCGCGTATGTTTTCGCCTCTGCAGTGAGGACGAAGGAAGAGGCGCTGCGCGAGCTCAAGACGTTCATGCTTCTGTATCTGCTGGAAGGGCAGGCAGGAGCGACACCATCTAGGTCTTCTCAGCAAGAGGAGGTGGAGCTGCCTTAAGCGAAGCGTTAAGCCCAACAAGACGTCGAACCCGACGACTCCATCTCCGACGGAGCCGCGGGTTAACTTCGGCGTTATATCGCAAGGAGAGTGAAGTGTTTGAGGTAGTAAGGGCTGTTTTTCCTAATGATTTAAGAGATGTTCTTAATCTGTATAATGAGTATGTTAACAGCACCTCGGTAGATCTTTCTTTCCAAGGTAATGATCAGGAATTTAACCACTTGCCTGAAAAGTACAGCTCTGAAGAGTCAAAGATCTTTTTGGTGAAAAAAGACAGCAAACCTGTTGGATGTGCTGCATTTCGGAGACTGGATGAGTCTGTCTGTGAAATGAAGCGAGTTTATATCCAACCAAGTGTTCGTGGCCGCAATCTAGGTAAACTGCTAGTTGATAGAGTGTTGCAAGAGGCTGTTATCAGTGGCTACAGAAAAATTTGTTTAGATGTTCTTCCAGAGTTCAGAACTGCCTTGAAATTATACAAGTCATATGGATTTGTTGAGCATCCACCCGTAACGAACAACCCAGTTCCAGGAACACACTTTTTGGGTTTGGATTTAGAGCAATATAACCAAGTATTGCAGCGGACGAGCCGCTGAATGCTGCGTTTGCAGTCGCTACCAAACTAAATTGACACGCGTCACGTGACGCAATACGCTTTGCTGTATGATCAAATCCTTCGCTGATAAACGGACTCAAGAGCTTTACTCCAAAGGCATGTCAAAAAAGTTTCCTGCGGATATTGCGCCCAGAGCCGCCAGAAAACTTGAATACGTGAATCTGGCCAATCAGCTGGAGGATTTGAAAGTGCCGCCCGGTAATCGTCTTCACCCACTAACGGGAAACAGACAGGGGCAGCACGCAATTTCAATAAATGATCAGTGGCGCATCTGTTTTCGTTTTGAAGATGGCGATGCGTATGAGGTCGAAATCTGCGACTACCACTGAGTGAGGTGATGACTATGGCTATTTCAAATACTACCGGCATGCAGCGCAAGCCGACCCATCCTGGTGAAATGTTGAGAGAGGATTTTCTGCTGGACTATGGCCTGACCGTTACAGGGTTGGCTGAATCTCTGGGTGTCTCTCGCCAGTCAGTTAATGAATTAATGTGTGAACGTCGTGCTGTCAGTCCTGAAATGGCGCTTCGACTTGCTCGTTTGTTTGGTAATTCTCCAGAATTCTGGCTGAATGCGCAGCGATCTGTTGATCTTTGGGCGGCGGCTCAGTTGATCAAAGAAGAAGTAGATCGGATCAAGCCGCTAAATGCTGCATAACCAGTGGTGCTGTGTCGATAGGGATAATTTCGTGTACTTGTTTGAAACGGAAAGATTGATTGCAAAGGAGCTGTCTCACCAGGATGTTCCTGTGCTGGCCAAAATTCTGAGCGATCCTGAAGTTATGAAGTTCTCCGTTCGTGGAGTTTGCGATGAGGAAACCACCAGGAAATTTGTTGACTGGTGTCTTGAATGCTATTCATCCCACGGGGTCGGCCCATGGGCCTTGTCCGAGAAAGGGTCAGGCGATTTTATTGGTTTCTGTGGTGTTGGGCCTGAGCTGGTCGGTGAGGTTGAGGAAATTAATCTGGGTTATCGATTGGCACGCAGATTCTGGAATCAGGGGCTTGCAACTGAAGCGGTCAGGGGTGTGATGCAGTATGCCTTCAACCAAAAACACTGTGAGTCAGTGGTTGTTATCATTGAACCGGAACATACAGCATCCGTCAGGGTGACCGAGAAGGCTGGGTTTGGCGACTATACTGTTCAGGAGTTTCATAGTCGGCCGGTGCGGCTGTATCGAATGATGCGCGAAGACTGGGTACTGCATCACAAAAGCATTAATTGGTAGAGAAATGAAACCAGTCATTCAGGAAGAAATAAGCGGTTGTGGTATTGCTGCATGCGCTGTTTTAGCTGGTATCGGCTATGCAGAAGCTAAACGTAAGGCAAATGCATTGGGCATTGATGCTGCAGATACCTCCCTCTGGTCGGAGACTGCGCACGTCCGCAGGCTTCTGCGGGAGCTTGGTATCTCTGTGTCCCCCAAGAAGACACCCTTCGAGTCTTGGGAGCACCTTCCAGACAAAGCCCTTATGGCTATTAAATGGCGCAAAGAGCAGGGTAAACCCTTTTGGCATTGGGTTGTGTTTGTTCGAGATAATGGCGAGGCAAAAGTGCTGGACTCTAAAAAAGCACTGAAATCAAACATCCGCCAGGATTTCGGACGCATTAAACCCAAGTGGTATATTGAGGTATCCAATTAATTAGGTGCAGTGGTTTTCTGTTTAAAGGGTTAAGGACACCGGCAGGGTTATGGACGAAACGATAAACTTTGAGACTGTGCGCTTTCCAGCTGCTGACGGATTCATGTTGTCAGGAAGCTATTTTCCTTCTTCTGATCCTGGAGGGGGCAGGCCTGTACTTATATGTCCTGCCACTGGGATTCGGCAATCATTTTATTATGCATTTTCCCATTGGTTAAGTGAGGAAGGCTATAGCGTCTTGGTTTTTGACTATAGAGGTGTTGGTTCGTCACTTGCTGAATCTCATGTGAAGAAATCCAAGGCTCGGAAACAGGATTGGGGCGAGCTGGATATGCCAGCCGCCTTAGAATGGCTCTTGAGTAAGACAGGCACCGACCAGGCTATTTTGATTGGCCACAGTGCTGGTGCTCAGCTGGTGGGGTTGATGCCGAATCATGAGTCGATAAGTCATTTGGTTGCAGTTTCTGCATCTTCTGGATACGTTGGAAATATAAAGTATCCCACCCGATTGGCGGCGTTATTTTTTACCTTTGTTTATATTCCTTTGGCTGTTAGGTGCTTGGGATATGCACCTGCCAAATGGATTGGCTGGGGAGAGGATCTACCTCCCATGGTCGCGCTGCAGTGGGCAAGATGGTGTCGTACCCCAGGCTATCTTGAAAGTGATTTTGGCGAGGGCGTGGAGCATGACTACTACAAGAAACTAACTTGCTCTATTACATTGTTTTCTGCTGATGATGACCCTCTTGCCACCAAAGATAATATAAGGGACTGGCTGAGACTAATGCCCTTGACTGCCAAGGAAATCGTGCCTTTAAGTCCGGGCGCATTGGGCTGTGGCCCTATAGGACATGTCAATATGTTTAGGCCTTCTCGCCGCAAGGTATGGCCGTTGATTCTCAACGATCTTCAGGTGCAGAGGCTCTAGCTTTCAAGAGAAGGTTCCATGGCTATTGAATCCTGGTTTGCATTTGTCATTGCTTCAACGATTTTGCTGGTTATTCCCGGCCCGACAATCCTGGCCGTGATCAGCTATTCGGTTACTCACGGTCACCGGGCCAATATTCCTCTGGTGGCTGCGGTAGCGCTTGGCGACTCCACGGCCTTGTTTGCTTCCATCGTGGGGTTGGGTGCGTTATTTGCAGTCTCTGCTTTTTGGTTCACAGCAGTGAAAGTGGTGGGTAGTTTGTACCTGCTTTACCTTGGCATTCAATTGTTTCGTTCAGGCTGTATACCCACTGAAATGGCGGAGCTGGCGTCTGATTCTTCGCGTTTGAAGTTGTTCACCAACACCTATTTGATCACTGCACTCAACCCCAAAGGTATTGTTTTTTTCATAGCCTTTCTCCCTCAATTCATCACGCCGGGTGAAAGCGGGGTGCTTCAAATGTGGTTGCTTGCGGGTACCTTTGTTGCTTTGGCTGCCCTAAACGCCACGCTTTACACGGTTTTTGCCTCCTACGCTCGTCGACTGCTTGCATCGAGCAAAGCACAGCGCAGGTTTAAATTTGCCGGTGGGGCGCTACTTTCAACTGCTGGCATCTGGGCGTTGCTTGCAAAACGACCAACTGTTTAAAGGCTAGTCGTTTGCTTGGTGTCCAGCAGTTGTAGAAAAGCCTATAACGAGTTCACCTCCATTTCTGGAACAAAAAGATGGTTAAAACGGGCTTTCGGCATACGCTGTAACTGTTTTTGAGCGTCTTCATTTTCAAGTGCTGAGCGCAAGCTCGCAGCATCCTTCCAATAACTCATTTCGATCCATAGGCGTGATTCTCCACTTCCCTGGTTCAGCTCTGCTTTTATGAAGCCGGGCTGACTCGACATAATTTCTGCCATGCGCTCCCAGCCAGCTCTCAGTTGCTGTTGAGAGGTGCTTTTACAAAGCTGATATCCTTGTATAGAGACAACGGGTTGTCTGTCATTTTCAGCTTCAAGCTGTTGCGGGAGTTGGCGGTGTCCGGGCCCGGCACATCCTGCAAGAAAAAACAGCACCAGTGCGAGAGTAATGTATTTAACTAAAGGTAACGGCATCATTTTTTGATTCTCCCTGTTTTAAAAGAAGGGGTAGTAAAAATGTTAAGGTTCCGGCAATAAACACCGCGATGAGTGTTCCTGCAATAAACAGATCCCAGGTATAAGGACGTAAGACACCTAGCATGATGATGACCAGAACCAAGGGCAGATCCAGGTAGTGGGTGAAGCTTGGCAGGTTGCGTTTTTGCAGTTGTGTCCGCTCCGGGGTGAATTGGCCTGTCTGAAGTGATTTTTTGGCTTCCCTGTTGAGCTTCATAAAGGCCAGGCGTGTCACTGTATTGCCCTCAATAAACTCGAACAGGAAGAGGGTTACCATGCCAACAAGCCAGGGGTGTTCCAGAAAGCTGCTTCCATAATACAGGCCGATCAATAAACCGCCTGAAATCAATAGCAGCAGGGCACCGGGCAAGGTCAAACCATCGTAGAAGACACGGATGTAGCCTGCTGCCTCAGCAAAAGTGGTGACGTCATCGGCCTGCCTGGAGCGAACATCGGCAATCCAGACACCAAGAAGGCCGCTGGTCATCAGTACAGCACCGATGAGGTGCAACAGCGTTAAAAGTGAGTGGGTCATTTGTTGGCTCCTACTTTTGGAGTTCCTTGGTGCCGATTCATGCCATCACGGGCGTTCAGGCCCAGTAGCAGGAGGTTGGTTGCCCCGGCAATCAGTTCAAGCACCTGGACGCTGTAGAACCCTGTATCGAACATGCCAGCCTGGGCTTTCCAGGACAGGTAAATGGCAGCAGGAACCAGTACCAGCAAACCATTGAGGGCAATGAAAGGCATGCGGCGTTGCTTTTGCGCAAGAAGCGGATGCGTGCTGTTTTTACCCAGAGCAAAGCCACTGCCGCCAGTGATCATGAGCAGTGGAATTAGAATAAACAGTCCCCACACGATGCTTTGCTTGACCCAGATGACTGCCGGAACTGACAGAAAAAGCTCTGAGATGAGTGTGGACACCCAAAAAGTGGCGATGGTGAGCATGGCAAGAAGTCCGGCAAGAGCGTGAATGCGGACTAATATCATTCGAGATTTCATGATTGGGCTCCTTACTCAGTGGTTTCGTGCAGTTCGCTGATGCGGCTGAGCACTTTTAGGGTGGTGGCCAGCTCTTGGCTGGAAAATGCCTGGCCCACCTCTTTGGCATGCTGGTTCCAATCCGTTGCGACGCGCTGATACAGTGCTTGCCCTTTATCAGTCAGTTGATAAAAAGGTGAACGCTTGTGATAAGGGTTGGGTTGTTTTTGGGCGAGTTCTTCATCAAGCAGAAGGTTGAGCTGTTTTTGCGCACCCTGGCGAGTGACCCCCATATTGAAGGCAATCTGTGGCGCAGTAAGGGGGGCCGGGGACAGTGCCAGGGCACCCAGCATCTGCCAGCGGGCACTGGTGAGGCCAAAGGGAGCCGAAAAGTGGTCTCCCCAGGCGATCATTTGCCCGTTGGTGCGAAAGACCTGCAGGATTACGGCAGTGAAGTCGTCGGGTGGTGTGGTTGATCGATCGGACATAAAGCACTCCTGTAAACTGGTTGTCAATTGGTATCCAGTTTACAAGACGGAATCTGGTTGTCAATATACGTTGGCTGGAATTTAGTTCGGGGTATTTTTGTCAGCTTTCTGCCAGATAAGTAGCCGGTTGTTGGCGGGCAGGGCGTGATCTGCGCTTAGTTTGAAGCCCGCGGCAGAGGCGAGGGGTTCAAGGATGTCCAGATCTCGAATGCCCATACCTGGGTCTTGCTGGCGCAGGTGGTGATCAAAATTTTCATTGCTTTCACTGGTGTGTTGGCCGGAGTAGCGAAAGGGGCCATAGAGGCAGAAGTATCCCTGGGCAGGAAGGCGCTGGCCCAGACCGTGGAACATGGCTTCAACAGCAGGCCAAGGCATGATATGGGCTGTATTGGCAGAATAGGCTGCTTGCATTTCCAGTTCTGGCCATTTGGGTTCCAGTACATTCAGCACCCTGGGTTGCTGCAAATTATCAGCCCCGGCTGCTCGGGCTTCTTCTATCCAGAGTCGGCATCCCGGCAGGTAATGGGCTTGATCCGTTGGTTGCCAGCTGAGCCAGGGCAACCGGGGTGCAAAGTAAGCAGCATGCTGACCGGTGCCGGAGCCTATTTCCAGCACTCGCGCATTGGCGTGCGAGGACTCTGACAGCACCTCTTGTAGGACTGCCAGTATGGGGCCTTTGTTGTTTTCACAGGCCTGGGAATAGGGTTTTGAGACTTGCATACCAGGGATTATAGCAGTCTTTGGGGAGAGTGATGGATCGCTTCCATTGCACGAACAGGCGTTCGTATTGACGCACGTACTGAAAAGCGTACTATTTAATAGTGGTTGAATACGCAAGAGGTGCGACATGACCGGAATCACCGCAACTGAGGCGCGCAGTAACCTTTATCGGTTGATTGATGAAACTGCTGAATCTCACCAGCCTATCGTCATCATGGGTAAGCGGAACAAAGCTGTTTTGATATCCGAAGAAGACTGGTCGGCCATTCAGGAAACACTTTACCTGCTCTCCGTACCGGGAATGCGGGAGTCTATTCGTGAGGGAATGAACACTCCAGTGGATGAATGTGAAGAGGAGCTGAACTGGTGACATGGAAGTTGGTTTATACCAGGCAAGCCCAGAAGGATGCAAAGAAACTGGCTTCCAGTGGTCTCAAGCCAAAAGCCATGGAGTTGTTGGCCTTGATTGCAGAAGACCCCTACCGTAAACCGCCTCCGTTTGAGAAGCTCATCGGTGATCTTGCAGGAGCCTGTTCGCGCCGCATTAATTTTCAGCATCGTCTGGTCTACCAGGTGCTTGAGGACGAGCAGGTGATAAAAGTTCTCAGACTATGGAGCCATTACGAATAAGGCAAAGAGGTGAGCGTTTCAGTATTTAATAGGAGATTATTTATGAAAGGGAGCTGCTTGTGTGGAGCCATAGAATACAAGGTTTCTACACTGGATATGCCTATCATCTTTTGTCACTGCAAAACCTGCCGGAAAGCACATGCTGCGCCTTTTGCACCTACAGCAGGTGTTATGAGAGAAAATTTCCAGTGGTTGCGTGGTGAAAACAAACTTTCGAGCTTTGAATCCAGCCCCGGAAAGATTAGGCATTTTTGCTCGGTTTGCGGCACCCATTTAGTAGCCGAAAGGCCTGGTCAGCAACATATTATCCTCCGCGTCGCAACTTTGAATGAAGATCCAGGTGTAAGACCTGAAGCCCATATTTGGATGGATCACGATGCTGAATGGCTGGAGTATGAAGGTATCCCTACCCATCAAGAGTGGCAGCCATAATAAGTGACTATTGTATAAGGAGATAATTTTGAACGAGGCATGGGATCTGGCATCTGCTCTGGGGTACGCCCGGGTATTCGCAAATGTCGCTTGGCTATTGATGCGGCGGCCTGTTCGTTTATGGTGGCTTGTCATCACTGGGAGAACCAGAATTGGAATTAGCAAACGTAGTTCCTTGGGGCCGGTCTTTTGAAGAATACCAGGCCATGTTCGGGTTGTCGGAAGGTGATCTGAGCAAACGAATTCTGAGCTTGGGCAAGAGGTGAAACTTTGATGAATTCAGACAAAATACCCCTTACTGAGGAACAGATAAAATCATTACTGGGCTATGCGGTTCTCGCACCTTCTAGCCACAATACCCAGCCCTGGCGATTTGAGGTTACTGATGGGACGATTTCCATGTTTGCGGACAGAGCGCGAGCTTTGCCTGCCAACGATCCGCACGATAGAGAGCTCACCATAAGCTGTGGCTGCGCTTTGATGAACCTGCGCTCGGCGGCGGCTCGTGAAGGGTTAGGTGTGACTGTTGATCTTGCGCCTGATGCCAGTGACGATGATCTGCTGGCTGTGATCTCCTTTAAGCAGGCTGAATATCCAGCCAGGGACGATGCCGAATTATTCAAATCTATCAAGGGTCGTCGAACCTATCGAAAATGTTTTGCAGCCAGGGATGTACCGACTCCAATTCTTGATTTATTGAGAGGGGCTGCAGCACAAGAAGGTGCCTGGTTGGAAGTGATTGAATCAGAGGAGGCTCGTCAGAGAGCTGCTGAGCTTGTTTCAGAGGGTGATTCGATTCAGTGGTCAAGCCCCGATTGGCGAAGGGAGCTTGCTGCATGGATGCATCCTCGCCGGAGTGGAGATGGCCTTACGGTGCCTGGAGTGATTGCGCCCATCGCACAAATGGTTGTTCGAACTTTTGATATGGGGAAAAGGATTGGCGCGAAGGATAGGCAGCTGGCTGATGAATCCCCGGTACTCGCTGTCCTGGGCACCTCTGGCGATCACCTTGCAGATTGGTTGGTCGCTGGTCAAGCGTTGGAAAAGGTCTTGTTATCTGCACATTCACAGGGGCTCCAAGCCTCTTATTTAAATCAACCGATCCAGGTTGCCCCACTGCGCCCCAAACTCCAAAACCTAATGAGCAAATCAGGATTTCCACAAATCCTGCTCAGGCTGGGATTTGCGGACGATGATATTGATGCGTCACCACGCCGTCACCTTATTTGATCCAGGGCATTGAAATACTGGTTGTTCATGTCAGAGTCAATTTTTTGGCTTAACCTTATTTGATCCAGGGCATTGAAATACTGGTTGTTCATGTCAGAGTCAATTTTTTGGCTTAATCTTTCCAAAAAACAGGGGAAAGTTGATGAAAATAATCAGGGTTATATTCTTTGCTGGGGTTCTGGCTTTAATGGGATGTACATCGATACCGCCAGAGGCTCCTGAACTGTCCGTTGAACTTGGAAAGCGTATTTCTGCAATTGAAGACTCCAACATTATACTTCTGAATCGATTTTTTGATCAGAAACGTAAAGAGGTTGACCGCTTTATTGAAGATGAGTGGGTTCCCGAGTTTGCGAATCAGTTCTTTTCCAATGATGCTATTGCAAATGCCTGGGATACCCTTGTCCGGGAAAATGACAAAAAGCAAAGGTTAATGTTTCTGGTTAAAGTTGGCCCCAGGTTACAAAAAAAGATAAACGAAAAAAGGCTGGAGCTGATACAGCCACTGGATGAACTTGAAAGGCAGATAGAGAGAAAAATCAGGGAGGAATACACTCAGGTAAGAGCAATGAATAGCAGCATTACCAGCTTTCTGGTTTCTGCATCTGAAGTGAGTGAAAATAGAAACCGTTACCTGGAAATGGCTGGCGCTACTGATAAAAGCATGGGCCAGCTGATTGATAAAACGGATGCTGCTGTGACGAATCTTCTGGGCAAGGCTGGAGATGCAGAGAACAAAGCAGTTCGTGCCGAGGAGTTTTTGGGCAAGGTACGTGAGATCAGAGATTCAATTTAGTCATAAAGGAGAAATAAAATGCCAGTGAATTGGGATGAGTTTGATAGTGATATTGATTCAATAGTTGATGAGTCAGCCAACAAAACCGACGAGCGATTGGCGTCACGTATTTCGTCGCTTACGCGAATGACTGATGATGAGGTTCAGGAGTTGTTTCCCGAGCCAAGCGATGTGAAAAAGCTGAAAGATTTAATGAAAATTGTTAAATCATCGGAAGATCGTAATAAAAAAATCAGCAATATCGTATCCAATAGTGAAGAATTTGGCGGTATCGTTCTGACTTTATTGCAAAAATTTGTTTAGTACTACCTGATTAACCACTTGATAAGGAGTAGTCAGTGTCCACTTATTTCAATGCCCCAGACCTTTTGAAGTCTCCTCCGGTTTTCCGTGCAGCCTATTCGGATCGAACAGCCTGGATAATGGCTGAGCTTTCTCGGCTGGTGTATGAGCCACTACCTCAGGAAGTCTCAATTACCAGGCTGGTGAGTGAAATCAAGGAGGTAGTGGCCTCCGATTCGGCAGAGAGCACCGTAACGGTTCTTCTTCGTAAAGCTTTACAAGCAGAGCAGGGTAGTAGCAATGAAGTTGCCTCCCTGCTTGAGGAAGCGGGTTTTGAGTTTCTTGAAAGTTTTGACCAGGGTGGAACGGAAGCTTTTTTAGCCCGTTTGCAGAAAACTGAGCATTTCGACGGTATGCTTATTCTTGTGTTCCGTGGTACCCAGCCAGGAGTTTCTGATGTTCTCACTGATATCAAAGCTGACTTGGTGGCGGCTCCAGGCGGAGGAAGAGCACATCGTGGTTTTCTGGAGGCCTTTGAAAGGGTAAAGGAGCCTGTTCAGAGTGCTTTAAAGAATTATGAAGGCTTGCCCGTTTATATTACTGGTCATTCCCTGGGTGGTGCACTCGCAATTCTGGCTATTCGCTACCTGGAGAAGAACAGTCAGGGAGCCTGCTACACTTTTGGTGGTCCCAGGGTGGGAGATGATGACCTGTTTAAAGGAATCAAAACCCCGGTTTACCGTGTGGTGAATGCTGCTGACGGAGTTCCCAGAGTGCCTTTCGGCTTTGGTTTGAAGTTGGTTCTGGGCGTGTTTCGCTTTATTCCAGTCAATGGAACCTTGGCTATTTCCGAGTTTTTGCGCAAGAAGTTTATTGGCTACACACACTATGGTTATCTGGTGTTTCTGAGTGGGGCAGCCAATACCCCTGGCAAAGACGGGATTTCTTTTCAGAAACTGAAGGTCTGGAAAAGTCCAAATTTTTTCCGAAATGCTACGCTGGTGATCGCTCGGTTGTTGCAGACTGGAGGCAAAGCTTCTTTTCAGGATCATGGCAGCCGTGAATATGCCGAGAAACTAAAAGCCTATGCATTGAGGCGAAATCTATAGTGAGCGAGCATTAGTCTTTTTGAAAGGCGCTTGAGGACGAGCAGGTGATTGCTCTGGGGTACGCTGGGGTTCTCGCAAATGTCGCTTGGCTGTTGATGCGGCGGCCTGTTCGTTTATGGTGGCTTGTCATCACTGGGAGAACCAGAATTGAAGTTAGCAAACGTCGTTCCTTGGGGCCGGTCCTTTGAAGAATACCAGGCCATGTTTGAGTTGTCGGAAGATGATTTGAGCAAACGAATTCTTGGCTGTGGTGATGGCCCGGCGAGTTTCAATGCGCAGGCAACAAGATGGGGGTGCCAGGTGACCTCTTGCGATCCGGTGTATCAGTTCGGGGCGGAGGAGATACGTCGCCGGATTGATGAAGTCTACCCGGATATCATGGCTAAGATGAAGCAGGGGGCAGACAGCTATATCTGGGATTCCCTGGGTAGCGTTGAAGAGCTTGGCAAGGTTCGGATGGCAGCCATGTCGATGTTTCTTTCTGACTTTGATGCCGGTAGTCGCCAGGGGCGGTATATGCCCGCTTCCTTGCCTACATTGCCTTTCCCGGATTCCAGTTTCGATTTGGCCCTCTGTTCGCATTACCTTTTTCTCTACAGCGAGCAAGTCGATGAGGAAACCCATTTGGCCTCAATGCGAGAGCTGTGCAGGGTTGCTTCCGAGGTGCGTGTCTTTCCGGTTATCTCACTGGATGGGAAGACTTCAAAACATTTGGATGCTGTTATGACGGCACTGTCTGCTGATGGTGTTGATGTCTTCTTACAGCCTGTCAGCTACCGTTTTCAAAAAGGGGCTACGCAAATGCTGGTGGCTACCAAAACCAGCACCTTGCCCCACGGTGATGATTTAGGTGTCCCACGGCATAGGTGATTGACGAAAGATCCAGAAATCTATCTTTGCTTCAGGCCGCAACCACCGATACTGGAATGCCATTGAACACGGCATTGCCGGACAGGACATCGACGACCTGATCATCGGTGATGTCGTTGACGTTGATGCCGGGGTTGCTTTGGGCGACGCGCAGGCTGATGCCTTCGCGGTCATGTCCCCAGCCGTGTGGTAGGCAGACAACGCCGGGCATGATGTCGTCACTGACCTGTACGCTGACCATCAGTTCGCCCGTGCGTGATTTGATCCGAGCCGGTTTGCTGTGAGCAAGACCCAGGCGTTCAGCATCGGCGGGGTTGATCAGCAGGGCGCAGCGGTTATTGCCTTTGACCAGACGTTGGCTGTTGTGCATCCAGGAGTTGTTGGTGCGCAGGTCACGGCGTCCAATCAGCATCAGTTCATTATTTTCAGTTCCGCGCAGCTCATCCAGCGCTCGATCCAGATCGGCGACCAGTTCCGGTGGCGTCAGGTGCAGCTTTTTATCCGGCGTAAACAAGTAGCTGGGGAAGGACTCGCGCATCGGCCCGAGATCCAGGCCATGCGGGTAACGCTTGAGCACTTCGACGCTCAGCGGTTCTTCACGCCTCACCGGCTCGCCACTATTGTACTCATTGAAGCCTTCAGCATAAGGGCCGGTTTTCAGGCCGTGGTCGAGAATCTGTTCGGGGGTTGGCATTTTGCGCCGTGGCGCGGCATCCGGTTTTTTTAGTGCCATGATGCGCTCGGCCAGGCCTTGTACTAGATCCCAGTCACTGCGGGTGCCTTCCGGTGCTTCAAATACCGGGTCGCTGAAACGTGCCAGATTACGCACCGCCAGCATATTGAAGACGATGTCGTATTGTTCATGTTCCAACGGCCCGGTGGGCGGCAGGATGATGTCGGCATGGCGTGAAGTTTCATTCAGGTAGAAATCAATCGAGACCATGAATTCAAGCTGCTCCAGCGCTTCGTCCATCTGTCGGCCATTCGGGGTGGACAGCACCGGGTTGCCAGCCAGGCAGACAAAACCACGCACCTGACCTTCTCCGGGGGTGAGCATTTCTTCAGCAAGGGTCGCGGCGGGGAAGTAGCGGTCGAACTCAGGCAGGCCGCGCACACGGCTCTGGTAGGTATTGAAGCTGCCCATCGGGCGACTCTGTGCCTTGTTGAAGGCAGGGGTGGTGAACATCATGCCACCGGGGCTGTCGAGATTGCCGGTTAGAATGTTCAGTACCAGCATCAGCCAGTGATTGAGTGCGCTATAGCTCTGGGTGGAGATGCCCATACGGCCGTAGCAGACGGCGCATTTGGCGGTGGCAAAGTCTTCGGCAATGCGTTTGATGTCGCTGACCGCAATGCCGCAATGGGCACTGATCTGTTCCAGTGACAGGCCATCAAACAAGGGTTCCAGGGCATCCCAGTTATCCGCCAGTTCGCGTAAGCGACCAGGTTTGGTCAGGTTTTTGTCGAGTAGATGGTGGATCAGGCCAAGCAGGAAAAAGGCATCGGTGCCGGGTCGAATGAATAGATGCTGATCGACATAGCGTGCCGATTCAGTGCGGCGCGGATCAACCAGCACGACCTTGCCTCCGCGTTCGCGAATCCGCTCCAGGCGTTTGAGAATGTCACCTGCGGTCATCAGACTGCCGTTGGAGGCGGCTGGATTGGCACCCAGCATCAGCATGTACTGGGTGCGGTCGATATCCGGGATGGTGAACAACTGGCCATGGCCGAACATCAGATAAGACACCAACTGGTGCGGCATCTGATCAAGCGAGGCTGCCGAGGTGATATTGCGGGTGTCGATCGACTTGCGCAGCCCACCGGAAGCCATCATCAGTCCCAGGTTGTGCGAAGAAGGGTTGCCCCAGTAAGCGGCAATGGAATCGTTGCCATGCTGCTTCTGGATGTCCACAATCCTGGCTGCGACCTTGTCCAGCGCGCTGTCCCAGTCGATTGGCAGCCATTCGCCGTTGATCTTTTCCAGCGGTGTGCGCAGGCGGTCTGGATCGGTATGCAGGTCTTGCAGGGCATAACCTTTCGGGCAGATGTGGCCTTCGCTGTGTGGATCATCCGGGTCACCCTTGATCGATAAAATCTGCTCACCTTGGGTTTCGATCACCACACCACACATGGCTTCGCACAGGGTGCAGGCCCGGAAATGGGTTTTCACCGGCAACTGAGCTTGTTCAGCTTCACGGGCGCGGGCATCGCGGATCACTGCCAGCATTTCTTCGATATTGACAATCTTGCGACGTGTGCGGCCTTCGGCATGACCACGAGTCTGTTCATGTTGATCCAGCAAGCGCCAGTCAGCCAGGCTGACGGTATCAAGCTGACGAGCTTTCAGCAGGGTATCGATTTCGTCGTCGGCCAGGTTGGGTAAGCTGTCACCCAGATCATCCAGCAGGCGCTGCACACTTTCCGTGGCGCACTGGCGGTTGCTGCCAATCACACCGCTGGCACCGCGCTTGATCCAACCGGCAACATAGTCGCGGTTATCTGAGTTGCCGCTGATGCGGCCTTGTTCATGCTGAATAACCCCGCGTCCGGCATCAAAGGGCAGCTCATCAATGGCTGAACCCTGATAACCAATAGCATGCACGACCAGAGTGGCGGGTATATCCAAGGTCTGGTCAGAAGGGCGGGCAATCATCTGGCCCTGGTCATTACGGACCAGTTCGGTACGCTGGGCATGCACGCTGCTGACCTGGCCCTTATCGGTGCTGAAGCGGGTCGGGCTGGTATAGAACATAAAACGAATGCGTTTGCCTTCCCTTTGGGGGCGGGCGGCGATTTCATGCAGCAGGTTGAGGTTCTGGCGTGCTTCGGCAAATTCAGGTTGTTCCAGTTGGTGCTGGGTGGCGGCATCCAGTTTCAGATCGGCTGGATCAACCAATAGCTGCAAGCCGGGAATGGCCATCAACTGTTCCAGTTCTTTTGGGGTAAACGCAGCCTGGGCCGGGCCACGGCGAGCCAGCAAGCGTACTTCTTCGATGCCACTTTCAGCCAGGGCCTGCAGGGCATCATCGGCGATATCGGTTTTCGCCAGTTGTGTGTGCGGTAACACCAGCAGGCGGGCGATATCCAGTGCGACGTTGCCGATACCGATGATGACTGCGGTGGGGCCGGACAAGGTCGGGGCCAGGGCGGCTTCATCCGGGTGGCCGTTATACCAGCCCACAAAATTTGATGAGCCGAAGATGTTGCCGCTATCCGCGCCCGGCAAGGTCAACGGGCGGCTCTGGGAGCCACCGGTGGCGTAGATAACGCCATGATAGTGCTGGCGCAGGTCAGCGCTGGAGAGGTCGCGGCCAACTTGTACGTTGCCGAAGAAACGGAAATTCTGTGATTCGGCAATGCGCTCGAAACCGGTAGTAACCGACTTGATGCGAGGATGGTCAGGCGCAACACCGTAGCGCACCAGGCCAAAAGGTGTCGGCAGGCGTTCGAACATGTCGATACGAGCGGCAGGCATTTGCTTCATCAACGCCTCGGCAGCATAAAAGCCACTGGGGCCGGAACCGACAATGGCAAAACGGCCTGGTAACTGCGCTAACGGACTGGCGGCATGCTGGCCAGCCTGAATGCTTTCACGAATGATTGGGTGGGTTTTGGCTCCCTCGGCGTTCAGAGTAATAAAGTTTTGCTGATCCTCTGGCACCATGGACTGCGGGAAAATAGCTCCCTCAGGGCAGGTTGAGACGCAGGCGTTGCAATCAATACAGACGTCCGGATCAATAAACAGCATCTCAGGTGCTTCCCGGAACGCCTCGACTGGACAGACATCAACGCAATTGGTGTGTTTGTTGCCAATACAACTTTGAGTGACTACGTAGGCCATGATTGACTCCGGGCAGGGACAGTAAAAGCCAATATTCTATGTCCGTGTCTGGATGGGTGTATTGGCAGCAAATGCCTGATTGACATTTTGTGCCAGTGTCACGATAGTGCCTGTCATGAGTAAAAACGGTTATATACCCTCTGGCTTTATCGAAACGCTGCAGAACTACGTGCGCGAACGTGAACTGCCTGCGGCTGAGTTGCTGGACGAAATGGGCGTGGAACTGGAATCGCCCAGCGTGTCGGTGCAGCGATTCTATGAGTTGCTGGAGTTGGTCCGGCAATTGGACCCGGTCAAGGCGCTGGGTTTGCGTCTGGGGCTATCTGGCCAGCCGAAGCATTTTGGCGTGGTGGGTTATATGGTGTCGTCCTGCGGTACGCTGGGACAGGCACTGGCGCGATACCATCGTTATCAGGGTTTGCTGCGAGGTGGTCTGGCTTCGCGCACCTGGCTGAAGGATGATGTGCTTTATATGCGCTGGACTGCGGCGAGCACGCCGCTGGCCTGCGAGTTCAGCCTGGCGGTGTTTGTCAGCTTGTGTCAGGCTTTGATCAGCCGACCGGTCACGCCTTTGCGTGCGGGGTTGCCTTTCCCCAAACCACCCGATGTAAGCGTATATCAGGCATTGCTTGGATGCCCGATCGACTTTGATCGCAGAGCCATCGAGCTTGCTATTCCTGCCCACCTGCTGGCGCTGCCGATTTCCAGCAAAGATCCTTATCTGTTACGTCTGCTGGAACAACAGTCTCAGGCACTGCTTAATCAGCAGCCACAGTTTGATGGCGGAGAAGTGGGGCCGTTTTTCTCCCGCGTTCAGGAGCAGATTGTCGAATCGATGAAAAATGGCGATGTCAGTGCCGAAGCCGTTGCCTTGGCGCTGGACTGCTCCCTGCGCACTTTTTATCGGCAACTGCGCAGTGCCGGATACAGTTATCGTGGTTTGCTGGCGCATACCCGACACACTCTGGCCAGGCAGTACCTGGCTGACCCGGCGCAGACACAAACTGATGTGGCCTTTTTACTGGGATACTCCGAACAGAGTTCATTTATCCGCGCTTTTCGTAGCTGGACTGGCATGACTCCGGGGGAATACCGCACCCACCTGATGCAGAACCGCAAGGGTGCACGCCTACACAGAAGTGAATAAACATTTTCGTTCACAATCAAGGGGGCATTTTGTTGCCTGAACTGAAAACCGTCAGCCTCTTTCTTGTCACTGCCTTGGCAGAAATTGTGGGTTGTTATTTGCCTTACCTCTGGCTTCGTGAGGGCAAGAGTATCTGGCTTTTGGTGCCGGGTATGCTGAGTCTTGTAGCCTTCGCATGGTTGTTGTCATTGCATCCCACTGCTGCAGGCAGGGTTTATGCCGCATATGGTGGGGTGTATATTTTCATGGCAATCCTTTGGTTGTGGGCCGTCGATGGGATACGCCCAACCGCCTGGGATCTGGTTGGCTCAAGCGTTGCACTGGTGGGAATGGCAATCATCATGTTTGCACCGCGCACCAGTTAGCCTGTTTTTTGACAAGTCTAATCTGATACAGGATGAGCCTGTGAACCTGGAGCTGGGGCCAAGACAACGTGAGACCATTGCCGCTGCACTGACTCTGGGGGACGTGCTGGTGCTTTTGGTGGCTTCGTGGTGTTCTGGCGACTTTTGAAAAAGAAGTATATTACGCAGGTGGTGTAAGGAGGCCTTTATGAGCTATCAGCTGAGAAACGAAGAAACAATACAGAAAAATATTCAACGCCTGGCCCGAGAGCAGCTGGATAAGGCCATCGACGACATAGATGATTCTGGGCTTGATGCCAGTCAGTCAATTCATCAGGTACGCAAAAGGTGCAAGAAGTTGCGGGCTTTGCTGCGCTTGGTGCGCCCGGCGTTGGGGAAAACTTATCAGCAAGAGAATGCCTGCTTTCGTGATACTGCCCGCAGGCTGGGGGTTTTCAGGGATAAACAATCACTGGTGGAAGTTCTTGAGCGTTTGCAGGCTTCGCTGGACAATAGCGAGCGCCACCGGTTTGATCAGGTTTTGGGTAAACTGCGCGCAAGGCGCGATGCCGCCGCCGGAACCGCTCAACAAGACCCCCATGCTCTGCTGGCCGAGGCTCGAAAATCGCTGCAAAAAGCTCACCAGCGGGTGGCTCTTTGGGAGCTGGATAGCGAAGGCTTTCCAGCGGTGAAAAAAGGCTTTAAAAAAACTTATCGGCGGGGTCGCAAAGCTCTTGAATCAGCCTTCAAGACAGAAAATGCCAGCGACTTCCATGAATGGCGCAAACGGGTCAAGTACCACACTCACCACCTGGATTTATTGAAGCCCCTGTGGCCTCCTATCCTCCGTGCCTGGCGCAAGGAGACCAAAACCCTCGCTGATCTCCTGGGTGATGATCATGATTTGGCGCTACTCGACAGGCTGCTGGAATCCAAGAAAGAGGAGTTGGCGAAAGAGTCCACACGTAAAGACTTACAAAAGCTGATCCTGTGTGAGCAGCAGCGTTTGCGTGCTCAGGCCTGGACGATCGGGCAACGGCTTTATGCGGAAACCCCCGGAGCCTTGACCCGGCGATGGAAGAGCTATTGGCAGACATGGACTTGATGCGCAAATAATATGCGCATATTATGAGCGTATCGTTCCGCACGAGGATTGAATCATGCAAGCCGTTGAAGTTACGAAATCCACCCGAAAGCCAACGAACCTATCGCTGGATAGCGCACTTCTCAAAGAGGCAAAAAGCCTGGGTATCAATGTCTCACGGTCCGCAGAGGCGGGGATCGCGGAGGCCGTGAAATCACATAAACAGGCGAAGTGGCTGAAAGAAAATGCGAAAGCTATGGCAAGCTCGAATGCCTACGTTGAAGCTAACGGCTTGCCTCTCGCACAGTACCGTCAGTTCTGATGGCCCGTTTCGATTTCTTTGAAAATGAGGGTGGAGCTGGCTATCTGCTGGACGTTCAATCAGACCTTCTCAGCGGCTTGAACACCCGCGTTGTTGTGCCACTGTTGCCCAAACCCTCTGCGCCGTTCCCTGCCCAGCGACTGAATCCTGTATTTAGCATTGAGGGTCAGGAGTTGGTAATGGCCACTCAGTTCATGGCTGCTGTACCCGAAGGCGAATTGCGTTCTGGCGTTGGTAGCCTTACTGAGCAGCAGGATGAAATCTCCGCAGCGTTAGATATGCTGTTTCTGGGCTTTTAACAGCTTGCCGCCTGCCCCCTCAAAAAACTTTTCAGTAGTGTTATTCAGTTGCTTTGAATATTAGCAGTTTCTTGGTGTTTCATAGCTATTTCCCTGCATTTTGTATAGGATTGGCTGTACTGTACGCACATTAACTGTCACTCAAGGGTGGCTTTTGTGAGTCATTTTGGTTACATCTTTTGCATAAGGATATGATTACATTAGGGAGTACTGCTGAGTGACAGCAAAACGAACCGCTGCCGATAATAAGCAGGTTCAGCGCAAGACCACAACAATAAAAAAACGAGCGAGCGAGTCACAAAGCAAGCCTGAAGCAGGGGCTGCGACAGGTAAACGCCCTTATATTGTCGGTATTGGATCTTCTGCCGGTGGACTTGAAGCACTGACTAATCTGATTCGTGCCTTGCCCACGGACCTGGGTGCCACTTATGTGGTGATTCAGCATCTATCGCCTACCCATCGCAGTATGATGGTGCAGTTGCTGGGGCGGGAAACGGCCATGGCGGTACTGGAGGTTGAGGACGGTGCCTTTCCTCAGGCTGACACCATCTATGTGACGCCCCCCAGCCATAATATTGTCTTGAAAGAAGGCCGCTTTTCGCTGATTGAAGGTCCGCGCAAGACTCTGCCCCGTCCTTCCGTGAATACCTTTTTTTCCTCACTGGCTAGTTGCAAGGGCGAGGATGCCATCTGTGTGGTTCTTTCCGGCACTGGCTCGGATGGTGCTGCCGGGCTGCGAGAGGTCAAGGCCGCCGGTGGGTTCACCTTTGCTCAGGAACCCGATTCAGCCAAATATTCCAGCATGCCCCAGTCTGCGATGGACACCGGTTGTGTCGATGCCGTGTTACCGCCGGAATCAATTGCCACCGAGATTGCCATGATCACACGTACTCATGGTGCTGTCTCCCTGAACCCCAAACCGGCCACGGCAGCAACTTCCCTGAAAAAGCTGTTGATGAATGTTAATGGCCAACTAAACTGACCCGCTTCTGGCCATTAATTTTGACCCACCCCCAAGGTGGCTTTGGCCACCAAAACCAGTACCTTCCCTCAACGATGATGATTAAGGGGAAGGGTTTTGAAGGAGTGGGTTGTGATTCATAAAATCAAAGCACTACACGACAACGGCCAGGGTCTTTCCGTCCGAGCCATCAGTAAGCAGTTGTCCATCTCTCGCAATACCGTTCGCAAGTATCTGCGTCTATCGGAAGAAGCCATTCAAGGTCAGCAATCAGACCCCAGTCGCAGCAAAAAGCTGGATGATTACCGCAGTTATCTGGTGTACCTACTGGGTGAGTTCCCCAAGCTGAGTGCGGTGAAGGTTGCTCGTAAGCTGCGTACTAAATATGGCTCCATCCCTGCATCTGATCGAAGTTTGCGCCGTTATATTCAACAGCTGCGCCAGGAAGTGGCTGTAGCTCAGGTTCGCTACTTTGAACCCATTATTGATGATGTGGCCGGTGTTCAATGTCAGGTTGATCCCGGCGAGCTGCGAGGCGTTCGGGTCGGTGATCAGGAGGTCACCCTTCACTTTGTTGTCTTCGTGCTCTCTTTCTCGCGTCTGATGTATGTGGGCCTGAGCTTCCAGCCCCTTGATACCCAGGCCTTTATTCAACTGCATGATGAAGCCTTCCGGTATTTTGGCGGCATCACCGAAGAGTGTGTTTATGACCAGACCAAGCTGGTGGTGATCAAGGAGCAATACCGGGAAATCGAGGCCAACCAGCGCTTTTACCAGTATGCCACCACCGCAGGCTTTAGAATCCATGCCTGTGAAGGCTATGACCCCCAGAGCAAGGGCAAGGTGGAAGCTGGGGTCAAATACGTCAAGCAGGACTGCTTTTATGGCGAACACTTCACCTGTCAACAAGCCGTGAGAGACCATCTGCAAAACTGGCTGGATGAAGTGGCCAACCGTCGTGAGCATGGCACCACCGGCCAGATCCCCCACACCGTTTTTATGGCCGAAGAACGAACTCAGCTGAAGCCTTACCTGGCCCCCAGCAGTCTTCGTCAGCCTTCGGCGATTGAAACTCGTCGTGCGGATAAAACCGGTCTGATCAGCTACCAAGCCAATAAATACTCCGTGCCTCTGGCCTGGCAGCAATCTCAGGTCGGTGTAATGCAGCAGGAAGGCCGTCTGGTCATTACCGACCTAAACACTGGTGAGACCCTGGCCGAACATACCCTGTGCCTGGAAAAGGGGCGCATCATCAAGAACAACAACCACTACCGGGACAGGGAAGCTCGGGTGGCGCAGCTGGAGACCGAAATCAGTCAAATGCTGGGAAAGGCTCTGGGTCAGACACTCTGCCAGCAGATCAGGCGCTCAGAGCCTAGAGTCGTCAAGGATCAGCTGGTTGCCCTGAAATCCATCCTGGCTCACCTGGAGCCGGAAGATCGAAAGCTGCTTGTGCAGCTGGCCGAGCGGCCCGGCATTACCGCTGGCAAGATCAAACGCTACCTGGAGGCGGAACGTCAGGCGCGGAGCAAAGGGCGTTATCCAGATCACGGTCTGCCAGAGGCTACTTCGGCCAACCATGTAGACCTCTCGGCTTACCAGCGACTTGGCCAGTCCAGTGGCCAGGAGGTGACCCATGGGGCAGCTTGAACAAACCCGCGCCCGCTGCAAAAGCCTGAGGCTGACCTGGATGGCTCAACAGCTCCCTCAGCTGCTCGGTGAAGCTGAAAGTAATGACTGGTCTTATCTACAGTGTATCGACCACCTGATGGGCTATGAGCTGAAAGAACGCGATCAAAAACGCATCCAGCGTCACTTCAAACAAGCTCACTTCCCGATGGAAAAGCGCCTGGATGACTTCGACTATCGTCACCAGACCACCATCAATAAACGCCAGATCAGTGCGCTGCTGGACTTCAACTTCCTGGATCAGCGCCAGAACCTGGTGTTCATCGGGCCACCGGGAGTGGGCAAAACCCACCTGGCCATTGGCCTGGGCTACAAAGCCATCGAAGCCGGTTACAAGGTGCTGTTCAAAACGGCCATGACCCTGGTGGAAGAGCTGGAACTGGCTGAAAAACGCGGTGAACTGAAAAAGCGGATCAGCCTGCTGGCCAAAAACGACCTGCTGATCATTGATGAGCTGGGATACCTGCCCATGAGCCGCCAGTCCCGCTATAACCTCTTCCAACTGGTCAACAGCCTGTATGAGTACCGCTCCATCATCCTGACCACCAACAAGGACTTCACCGACTGGGGAGAGTTCTTCCATAACGACAATGTGGCCATACCCATCGTAGACCGGATTATCCATCACTCACACATCTTCATGCTGGGAGGAGAAAGCTATCGACTGAAAGAAAAGTTAACCAACTAACGCACCAGGTGGGTCAATTTTATTGGCCAAAGGTGGGTCAAAATAAATGGCCATTGACAATGAAGGTCAAGCAGCATACCCGTATTGATTTTGGTGGCTACAAGGAAGGCACGGTGATTCGGCGCATTGAGCGTCGTCTTGCGGCGCGTCGGGTGAGCAGTCTGGAAGATTATCTGGTTTTGGTCGAGAGTGATACGGATGAGCTGGACAAGCTGTGCAAGGATATCCTGATTTCAGTCACCGCATTTTTCCGTGATCGTGAAGGCTTTGAGGTGTTGCGGGCCTCCTTGAAAGCCATGCTGCAGGAAAAACAACCAGGCGATGAAATTCGCCTGTGGGTGGCTGGCTGCGCAACAGGGGAGGAGGCCTACACCCTGGCGATCCTGCTTGCCGAACTCCTGGGACCCAATCTGGTGCATTACCGCATCCAGATTTTTGCCACTGATATCGACATGAATGCTCTGGCCATTGCGCGGCGTGGTTCTTATAACGAGAGTGTGCTCTGTGATATGAGCGAAGAGCTGCTGCAGCGTTATTTCACCCGCTCCACGGGCAACCACTTCGAGGTTTCACGTACCCTGCGTGAAATGGTGGTGGTGGCACGTCAGGATATTATTCAGGATCCCCCTTTCCTGCGTCTTGATCTGGTCAGTTGCCGTAATGTGTTGATCTATCTGAATTCGGAGCTTCAGGCCAAGGTGATGTCCACCTTCCATTATGGACTGAAAGCGGGAGGGCTGCTGTTTCTCGGTAAGTCGGAAGGGATCTTCCAACAGGAAAGCCTGTTTGCTCCAGCCGATAAGTCCGCTCACCTGTTCCGTCGTCAGGCAGGTGAGGGGCGACTGATGTCCACCAGCTTCCGTCTTCCCGAAGTGCGTGATCAGAGTCCGAATATTTCCCGCACCTCGGACAGCGAGCAGCGTTTGCTGGATGTTGCGATCAAACAGTATGTTCCGCCTGCAGTTTTGATCAATTCCAGCTATGAGATTCAGCATATCCACGGCGATGTGTCTGCCTATCTGGGGATCAGTGCGGGTAGACCCAGCACCAACCTGCAGCAGCTGATCAAGCAGGAATTTCGTACCGACCTGCAGTTATTGATCCATCAGGTGGAACGCAAGCTTGAAGTGGTTCATGCCCGACCCCGCAGGATCAAAGGGCCGGATGGGACGATCCATGCCCGCATGGCGGCACACCCGCTGGAGCCCGGTGTCACCAATACCTTCTTTCTGGTTTGTTTTGAGGAGGTGCCTGAACCTCAGACACCGGATCTGGAATCCGCACCTTCTCATGATGTCGAGGAAGGTCGCGATGTCAAAGTGCTTGAGGATGAGCTGACCATTACCCGTGAACGTCTGCAAACCGTGATCGAGGAGCTGGAAACCTCGAATCAGGAAATGCAGGCGCTGAATGAGGAAGTTCAGGCGGCCAATGAGGAATTGCAATCGTCCAATGAAGAGCTGGAGTCCTCCAACGAGGAACTGCAATCCACCAACGAAGAGTTGACCACGGTTAATGATGAGTTGCAGCTGCGTACGGCTGAGTTGGCTGAGGCCTTGAATGATCTGGAAAAAATCCAGAATAGTGTCGGCTTCCCGATTCTGGTTTGTAATACCGAGATGGAACTGACGCGCTTTAACAGCCCTGCTGCGGATATCTTCTCGCTGGTGGGCAAGTCGATCGGTCAGGCTATTCCGGTTCTGCGTTTGCCTCAAGGCATGCAGGATTTCTCGGCATGGGTCCATCAGGCGATTGATGAAAACGTCACCATTGAAGAGCCGGTTTACACCAACGATCGCCACTATGTGTTACACATTGCTCCCTATGAGCAGACTATGCAGCCCGGCGCGCGCGGGGCCATTATTGCCCTGATGGATCAAACCGAGCAGATGAATCAGGAACGGGAGATCCGCGAGAGCCGTCAGCGTTTGATGGCGATCATGAGTAACTCCACTACCATCATCACCCTCAAGGATCTGGCGGGTCGCTATGAATTTGTTAACGCCCAGTTTGAGAAGGTGTTTGGTCTGAAAAGCAGTGATGTGATCGGGAAAACCGATGCGCAGTTCTTTCCTGATGATGTTTCGGAAACATTGCGCAGCCGGGAACTGGATGTTGCGCGCAAGGCTGTGCCCATAGAATCAGAGGATGTGATTGATTTCCTTGAAGGTGAGCGTTACCTGATGTCGATGCGCTTTCCGCTGTTTGATGCCGATGGGGTCGTTCAGAGCATCTGTACCCAGGCCATTGATGTCACCTCACGCAAGCATGCCGAGGAGCAGTTGCGCCTGGCTGCGCGGGTTTTTGACCGTGCCGGGGAGGGGATTGTCGTCACCGATACGTCACAGAATATCCTGACGGTGAATGATGCCTTCACCAAGGTGACCGGCTATCAGGCTGCTGAGGTTATCGGCCATACACCGGCGATCCTCAGCTCCGGTCAGCATGGTGAAGAGTTTTATCAGAACATGTGGGATACCCTGGAAGGGCAGGGCTGGTGGCAGGGCGAGATCAGCAACAAACGGAAAAACGGTGAGATTTATCCCGAATGGCTGACCGTGAATACGGTGCACGATACTGAAGGCAAGATCATCAATTACGTGGGCATCTTCAGTGATATCTCCGTGGTGAAGGATTCTCAGCGCCGCATTGAATTTCTTGCCACCCACGATGAATTAACCTCCCTGCCCAATCGCGGCCTCTTCCTTGACCGTGTGCAGCACATGGTCGTCAAGGCACGTCGTCAGAAAGACATTTGTGCGGCGGTTTTCTTTGTTGATCTGGATAACTTCAAGGTGATCAATGACTCGCTCGGCCATCAGGTCGGGGATGAACTGCTCAAGGAAGTCGCCGTTCGTTTACGCGATTGTGTACGGGGTGCCGATACGGTGGCGCGTTTTGGCGGCGATGAGTTTGCCCTGTTGCTGGAAGGTGCCAACGCAACAGAAGCGGAGATAACCGCCGGGCGTATTGCCACGGCCTTATCCAGCCCCACCTCCTTGTCAGGGCAGACTATCCATATCAGTGCCAGCATCGGGATCAGCCTGTTTCCTGGAGATGGCGAGGATGCCGATACCCTGCTTAAGCATGCCGATGGAGCCATGTATAAAGCCAAGGATGTCGGTAAATGCACTCATTATTTCTTCACCAACGATCTGAAAAAATCGGCTGATGAACGCCTGCAACTGGGTAATGGTCTGCGTCAGGCCATCGAGAAGGATGAACTCTTCCTGATGTATCAGCCGCAGTTGTCACTGGCTGACGGCAAGCTGGTGGGTGTCGAAGCCCTGTTGCGCTGGCATCACCCGGAACTGGGCTTGATTCCTCCTGACAAGTTTATCCCCCTGGCGGAACAGACCGGCCTGATCGATTCGGTGGGTGAATGGGTGGCTGATGCTGCTTGCGCTCAGGTGGCCGCCTGGCGGGAGCAGGGGTACTCGATACCGCGTGTGTCCATCAATGTATCTGCCGAGCAGTTCCGCCGTTGTGACATCGCGCAATCCATTGAAAATCTGCTGGAGAAATACCAACTGGCCCCTGAACTGCTGGTCATTGAGCTGACGGAAACCGCTCTGATGGTTGATCCCGAACAGGCACAGAAGATTCTGCGAAGGTTGAAGGATATGGGGCTGCTGGTGAGTATTGATGACTTTGGCACCGGCTATTCTTCTCTGGCACAACTGCGCCGTTTCTCCATTGATGAGCTCAAGATAGACCGTGTCTTTGTCAAGGAAGTGGCATCCTGCAAGGATGACAAGGCCATTGCCCGAACGATTATGGCGATGGCGGATTCTCTGAACCTCTCAGTGGTGGCCGAAGGGATTGAGACTCAGGAACAGTGTGATGTGCTGCATGAACTGGGATGCCAGACCGGGCAGGGTTATTTGTTTGCAAGGCCAGTCAGTGCCGATGCAATCATGCAAGGTTACCCCCTGGCACTGGAGTAACAAGCGCCTCACTGATGCAGGCTTATGTCAGAAAGCCGGTGATGTTAACCTTGGGGTTCAAGTTGCGGGAAGTGATTCCAGAGCAGTAAGTCTAATCTGATACAGGATGAGCCTGTGAACCTGGAGCTGGGGCCAAGACAACGTGAGACCATTGCCGCTGCACTGACCCTGGGGGCCGTGCTGGTGCTTCTAGTGGCTTTCAGTGCGGTTGGCTGGGGTCTGGTGCGTTTTGTTGATACTTTCCAGAATGTGTTGCTGCCGCCTGTGGTGGCGGGCATTCTGACCATGCTGTTGCGTCCTTATTACAGCTGGCTGGTCGGGGTTTGCCGGGGGTCCAAGGTGGGTGCCCTGGTGTTGTTTTTCCTTTCTGGGCTGATACCTCTGGGTGTTTTCATGGGGTATGTCGGTGTTTTTGCCACTCACCAATTGCTCCAGTTGTTTGAAGACTTGCCGGATATGTTCAATGCCCTGCTGGATATGGGGCAGTCACTTTGGCCGCAGGTTCCTGCATTGCTGGAGAAATACGGATTGAAGTCGGAGTTCTCCAGTCTTCTCGAAAACCCCGGAGAAATGTCGGCTCAGGTTCTTCAGGCTTCCTGGGAACGGATGTCGCAGCCTGTTGTTCAGATGTTTCAGTCCGTCTCGGGGTTATTCGCCTGGGCAGTGCTTCCGCTTTATCTGGCCTTTTTTCTGATGGCAAAACCCTTTGAGCCCAAACAAATCAGCGAGTTTCTTCCCTTTTTAAAGAAGGAAACCCGCGAGGATGTTGTTTATCTGTTCGATCAGTTTGTCAGTATTCTGCTCACCTTCTTTCGCGGTCAGATCATTATTGCCTTGCTTCAGGGGGCACTTTTTGCTGCCGGTTTTGCTTTGATTGGGCTTCCCTACAGTATTGTGATCGGTATGACGCTGGGGTTGCTCAATATCATTCCCTATCTGGGAAGTATCGTCGGCCTTACCTTTGTGCTTCCTCTGGCCTATTTCGGTGAAGGTGGTGGCATTGTCCAGGTGGCCCTGACTCTGCTGGTATTTGGTGCGGTGCAGGCCATTGAAGGTTATTTCCTGACTCCGAAAATCATGGGGGATCGAACCGGTTTGCACCCGGCCCTGATTATTTTTGCGGTATTCTTCTGGGGAGTCGCCCTTGGCGGCATTATGGGTATGCTGCTGGCAATCCCTTTAACGGCCTTTGCCGTGGTGTTCTGGCGACTTTTGAAAAAGAAGTATATTACCCAGGTGGTGTAACCTGATTTTTGGAGAATCCGCACGATGAGCACAAACACCGATATTCTGTATATTTCGCATGGTGGCGGCCCCTTGCCTTTGCTGGGTGACCCGGGTCATCGTGAAATGGTGGAGCATCTCACCCGGATTGCCGGCGAGCTACGTCAGCCTTCGGCTATTCTGGTGGTCAGTGCCCACTGGGAAGAACAAGTGCCAACAGTGACCTCGGGTGCCCAGCCATCACTGATCTATGATTATTCCGGGTTTCCACCTGAATCCTATGCAATTGAGTACCCTTGCCCCGGTCATCCAGAGCTGGCGCAGCAGATACATGCTGCCCTGGAGCAGGCTGGAATCAGTGCACGACTGGATACCCAGCGCGGTTTTGATCATGGCCTGTTTGTACCGCTTAAGCTGATGTACCCCAAAGCGGATATTCCCTGCGTGCAGTTGTCCCTGGTCAGCAGCCTGGATGCTTCGAATCATCTGGCGATGGGCCGGGCTCTGCGGGCACTGAACCATGAAAACCTGTTGGTGATCGGATCGGGTTTTTCTTTTCACAATATGCAGGCTTTTTTTGCCCCTTCCACGGCTGAGACAGAAGCCCGCAACCAGGCTTTTGAGGAATGGCTGGAGAAGACCTGTTGTGATCCCGATATCACGGAAGCCGAGCGTAATGAACGCCTGCTTCACTGGGAACAGGCACCTGCAGCCCGTTTCTGCCACCCTCGTGAAGAGCATCTTCTGCCACTGCATGTCTGTTACGGCCTGGCGGGGGCCGCCAGTGAAACCCACCTGTCAGCCACCATCCTGGGTAAGCAGTCAGGCATGTTCTATTGGCGGCTATCGGATGACTGATTTGTCCTGCCCTCTTTTCTGGCGTGATGCACGCATGCCTTATGTTGAGTTGCGCCAGGTGAAGGATGGGCGTCAGGTCTGCTATGCCTTGCACAGCCACAGCCAGTGGTCTTTGGGAGCCATCACTCAGGGACTAAGTGAGTTTCGTTATCAGGGTGAAGTCTACCCGGTGGCAGCCGGAGACCTGGTTGTGGTTAATCCTCACTGGGTGCATGCCTGTAATCCGGTGGAGGATGAGCCCTGGAGCTACCTGATGCTGTATGTCGACCTTCCCTGGCTGACGGAGCTGTGTTTTCGGGAGGGTTTGCTGGCAGAACCGGTATGGCAGGATCTGGATACAGCCAAGTTGACGTTTCCTTATTGGTACCAAAGGTATTGTGACCTGGCCGCCTGTCTACTGAATCCTGAAGCTGACCTGCTGCACAAGCAGACTCACCTGGTGGATTTTTTGACAGGCTTGCTGCATCACCTAGTCACTGCTCCGGTTCAATCTTTGCCACAGGCTCCCGAAAAGATGCAGGCTTTGGCGGCCTATCTGGATCAAAGGGTTGACCAGGAGGTTTCTCTGGAGAATTTATGCGCACTGTCTGGCTATAGCGAGGGGCATCTGGTTCGTTCTTTTAAGAAGTATTTTGGTTTGACGCCGCATGCTTATCAGGTGAACCGTCGAGTGGAGCTGGGTCGTCAGGAGCTGAAAGCCGGTAAACCGATTGCTGAGGCAGCTCTGGCGGCGGGCTTTGCAGACCAGTCGCACTTCCAGCGTACCTTCAAGCGTTTGATGGCCGCAACCCCCAACCAGTATCGCCAAGTGTTATCCCCATAGCAGATAAACACAGGTGCTTGCCAGGAGTGCTGCCAGAAAACGGTTGAGTCGCACCAGGTTGCGCGGTTTTTGGATGTTGCGACGTAAAAAGGCACCGGCATAAACCCATGAAGCCAGGGACAGCCAACAAATGGGCAGATAGAGGGCTGCAAAAACCAGAAGTTGTTCCCAACTCTGGCCTGAAGTATAGACACCTATGCCGGATGCTGCAGCCAGCCAGGCTTTGGGATTCAAGGCTTGCATCAGAATGCCGGTCAGAAAGCCAGGGGCCAGTTGATCACCTTCTTCAGGAAGTTGGCCCGAATCCATTGCCAATCGCAGGCTCAGGTAAAGCAGAAAGGCCACGCCAGCCCAGCCCAGGGCTTCCTGGAGCAAGGGAAATTGCAACATCAGCGAGTAGAGACCCAGTCCTACCGCCAGGAAAAGGGCGATAAAGCCCAGAGTGGCGCCGGTAATAAAGATCAGCCCCTTGCCCAGTGGGTAACGGGTGCCACTGCTTAAGCCGACCAAGTTAACCGGGCCGGGGGAAATGGAAGCAGCCAAAGCAAATATGGACATGGAAAGAAGCAGTGACCCACTCATTGGATATCTCCTGTAAAATAATGCAGGCAGTTTGCCTGAGCAGATACTCAGGGTATTGAACAAAATTGATGTGAGCGTGCAAGAATGGCTGATCATAACGCTTATTGTCTCTGGCAGGATTTACTGACTCAGGCGACGGGGCAACGCTTTGTTGTGCAGCAGGTTCAGCCCTTGGGTGGTGGCTGCATTAATCAGGCAGCGAAGTTGTTGGGCCGGGATGGCCGGGTCTTTTTTGTAAAATCCAATAACGCAGATCAAGCACCGGTACTGGCTGCTGAAGCCAGGGCGCTTCAGGCCTTGCAGCAGGCTTCCGGACTGCGGGTGCCGGAAGTGATGGCCTGGGGCTCAGATGAAGATCAAGCTTGCTTGTTGTTGGAAGCGCTGGATTTGCAGCCATTGAAGGCGGCCGGTCAGTTCGGTGAATTGCTGGCCGAGCAGCATGCCACTCAGTCGGAAGCCTTTGGTTGGCATGAGGACAACTGGATCGGGGAGACACCCCAACCCAATCGCTGGCGCTCTGGCTGGGTGAATTTCTGGCGTGAAGAGCGTCTGGGGTATCAGATGAAGCGGGCGGTGGCTAATAAGGCTCCAACCGCTTTATTGACGGATCTGGAGAAGCTTCAGGACGTTTTACCCGCTTTCTTCAGCACTTATCAACCGGTGCCTTCCCTGGTGCATGGTGATTTATGGAGCGGCAACTGGGCAGCTGATGAGCAGGGCAGGCCGGTTGTTTTTGATCCGGCGGTCTATTATGGCGACCGGGAAGTGGACTTGGCCATGACGGAATTGTTTGGTGGGCCGGGTGAAGCTTTTTATGCAGCCTATGAATCCGTTTGGCCACTGGATGCCGGTTATCCGCTTCGCAAACAGCTTTACAACCTCTATCACCTGCTGAATCACTTCAATATGTTTGGCGGTGGCTATGATCGCCAGGCTCACCAAACAGTTCGTAGGCTGCTGGCCGAAGTGGCTTAGTTTCTGGCCTGAGTGAAAGCTCTGGCCACCAGATAGCCCAGGGTGGCAAGGCTGTCCTGGGAAGAGGCGGTCAGATGCCGGTGGGCCACTCTGGCCAAGGGTGAAGTGGCGCTGCTGGTTATGGCCGTCAGACGGTTTCGGTTGCTGTGAACAAGGCGCAACAGGTTTTTATGGTCTTCACTGTCTCCCTGGAGGGAGAGAACCAGCAGAGTGTCTTCTGGAAAGATCAGTTCGGCATCAGGATTGAAGGTTTCATCGTTGTAGACGAAAAGGCAGGGAGTTGCCGCCTGGGTGAGCGTGGAGAAGGTTTTGCGACCGGCTTCCTTGTTCTGGGCCTGGGCACAGACAATAATCCTTCCCTGACACTTTGAAAGTGTATCCAGAAAGTCTTCCATTTCGTGGTTCAACTGCCCGGCAATTTGGGTCAGGGCCTCTTGCTCGGCAGCCAGTTCTTTCTTGATCAGGTCGAGATACATAGTGTAGTTACAGACTGTTAAGTTATTTTATTGAATTTATCCTAAAGAAGATGTAACTACATGGCAAGTATATAATTGTGCGGATGGCAAACAATCGTTTGAATTTGCCGGGGTGTGGATTACACTGCCTGCCTGTTTAAATGAAGGAGCTTTTATGCAAACACGCACCCCCATCAAAATCCGTGGCTACCATCTGGATCTCTATGGTCACGTTAACAATGCCCGCTATCTGGAGTTTCTTGAAGAAGCCCGCTGGGATTTTCTGGAGCAACAGGTGGACATTTCCAAGTTCACCGGCTCAAGCCTGGGTCTGGCCGTGGTGAACATCAACATCAACTACCGTCGCGGTGCCTATGTTGACGAGGAGATTGAAGTGGTAACGCAGTTGGCCAGGCTGGGCAACAAGAGTGCGGTGATGCATCAGGATGTGGTCTTGAAAGGTACCGATACCCTGGTGGCCGATGCCGATGTGACCTTTGTGGTGACCGATCAGAAAGCCCAGAAGGCAGTGCCTCTGGAGGGTGAGATGCGGGCCACTTTGGAGTTGTGGCAAAAGCCGTCCTCTTGATGCTTTTGTGATCAAAAAGCGTATAATCTCGCAGCAAAAACCAAGGGAGTATTTATGGCTGCAGAAAAATATGCGCCGGTCATCACTTTGGATGGCCCGGGCGGAGCAGGCAAGGGCACGGTCAGTATGCTATTGGCCAAACAACTGGGCTGGCACCTGCTGGATTCCGGTGCTCTTTATCGCCTGGTTGGCTTGGCTGCTGAACATCATGGCGTGGCTCTGGATAATGAAGCCTCGCTGGCGGTTCTGGCCGAACACCTGGATGTTCAGTTTCTGGTGTCCAAAGATGAGCTGGTGCAGGTGATTCTGGAAGGTGAGGATGTCAGCCAGGAGCTGCGAACCGAAAGAGTCGGAGGTCTGGCCTCCCGGGTGGCTCCGCTACCCGCTGTACGTCAGGCTTTGCTGGCCCGGCAGCGGGCCTTCAACGAAGAGCCGGGACTGATTTGTGATGGCCGGGATATGGGCACGGTGGTTTTCCCGGATGCACCCCTGAAAATCTATCTGACGGCCACTGCCGATGAGCGCGCCAGAAGGCGTGAGCAACAGTTGCGTGAGAAGGGCATAACTGCTAGTCTAGCTGACCTTAAAAAAGACATTCTGGAGCGTGATGCGCGTGATATGAATCGCGAAACAGCCCCGCTGCGGCCTGCAGAGGATGCTGTGGAAGTGGATAGTACAACGCTGAGCATTACAGAAGTCGTCGACTTAATTCTAGCTGAAGCAAAAAGCCGAGGCTTGATATCCCAGGCATCCTCCGCCTGAGATGCATTTCAAGTCGAGCAGTACGGAGGTCGTTCAGAGTAGCGTCATAGTTTGCTGAGATAACCTTTGAAAATCTCATCAGGCTTAACCAGCGTTAACGCCTCTGAATGGAATCAATCCAGGCCCGCGTTTGTTGGTGGCGCGGAGGGCGGCAATTTTGCCGCAATTAATGACTTAAAAACTTGAGTAAATACTACATGACCGAATCCTTTGCCGAACTATTTGAAGAAAGCTTGCAAGACGTCAACATGGAAGTGGGCTCCATTATCAAAGCAACCATCGTTGATATTGATGGAGATTGGATTACTGTAAATGCTGGCCTGAAATCCGAGGGTGTGATTCCTCGCAACCAGTTCGAAAATGCTGACGAACTGAAAGAAGGCGACCAGGTGGTTGTAGCCCTGGAATCCGTGGAAGATGGTTTTGGTGAAACCCGTCTGTCCCGTGAAAAAGCCCGTCGCGCTGAATCTTGGATTGAACTGGAAGCAGCTTTCGACAAGAACGAAATCGTCAAGGGTATTATCAACGGCAAGGTCAAGGGTGGCTTTACTGTTGACGTTAATACCATCCGTGCCTTCCTGCCCGGTTCTCTGGTTGATGTGCGCCCTGTACGCGACACCGCTCACCTGGAAAACAAAGAACTGGACTTCAAAGTTATCAAGCTGGACGCCAAGCGCAACAACGTGGTTGTATCCCGCCGCGCTGTTCTGGAAGCAGAAAACTCTGCCGAGCGTGAAGAGTTGCTGGCTAACCTGGCCGAAGGTCAGGAAATTCAGGGTATCGTTAAGAACCTGACTGATTACGGTGCCTTCGTTGATCTGGGCGGCGTAGATGGCCTGCTGCACATCACCGATATGGCCTGGAAGCGTATCAAGCATCCTTCCGAAATCGTGGCTGTGGGTGACGAAATTACCGTTAAGGTTCTCAAGTTTGACCGTGAGCGCAACCGCGTTTCCCTGGGTCTCAAGCAGCTGGGCGAAGATCCCTGGATTCAGATCAAGGCTCGCTACCCAGAAAACTCCATCATCAAGGCGCGTGTGACCAACCTGACCGATTACGGCTGCTTTGCTGAGCTGGAAGAAGGCGTTGAAGGTCTGGTTCACGTTTCTGAAATGGACTGGACGAACAAGAACGTCAATCCCAAGTCTGTGGTCAGCTTGGGCGACGAAATCGATGTCATGATTCTGGACATCGACGAAGAGCGTCGTCGTATTTCTCTGGGCATCAAACAGTGCCGTCCCAACCCCTGGGAAGAGTTCTCCGGCCAGTACAACAAAGGCGACAAGATCTCCGGCGCCATCAAGTCCATCACCGACTTTGGTATCTTCGTTGGTCTGGACGGCGGCATCGACGGTCTGGTTCACCTGTCCGACATCTCCTGGAACGAAGCGGGCGAAGAAGCCGTACGCAAGTTCAAGAAGGGTGAAGAAGTTGAAACCATCATCCTGTCGATCGATCCTGAGCGCGAGCGCATCTCTCTGGGCATCAAGCAACTGGAAAGCGATCCTTTCAACGAGTTCCTGGCTCTGAATGACAAGGGTTCCATCGTTAAAGGTCAGGTGGTTTCGGTTGAGCCTAAAGAAGCAATTGTTGCCCTGAATGATGAAGTTCAGGCCATTCTGAAAGCTTCTGAAATCAGTGCCGAGCGTGTTGAAGATGCACGTAACGAACTGAAAGAAGGCGACGAAGTTGAAGCCCGCATCGTCAATGTTGATCGCAAGAACCGCGTGATCAACCTGTCGATCAAGGCCAAAGACAAGGTGGAAACTGAGCAAGCCATGGCTGCTCAGCGTGAAGCCCAGCCTGAAGCTCAATCCGGTCCCACCACCATCGGTGACCTGATCAAGCAACAGATGGAAGGTAAGAACTAAGTCTGACTGACTGGTTCTGACTTCAGAAACCGCTGCCTTCGGGTGGCGGTTTTTTTTCGCCTTCCCTAAACTGAAGTGGCCTTTTAGCTAAGCCAAAATCCAAAGGAGTGATTATGTTGAGGCAAGTGCGTTGCTGGATATTCCTACTGCTCGGGCTTTCTCCCTGGTTGCTTGCTGGCCAGCTGTTGGCAGCACAGCAGGTGCCAAGTGACCTCTACCCGCTGCAGGTGGAGGTGGTGGCGGAGTCTTTGGAGCACCCCTGGTCTTTGGTTTTTCTGCCCGAGGGGGATGTGCTGGTCAGTGAGCGGCCGGGGCGTTTGCGTCTGCTGGAAGAAGGACGTTTGAACCCCGAGCCTGTTCGCGGGCTGCCAAAGATTCACCCCAAGGGTCAGGGAGGCCTGCTGGATCTGGCACTGCATCCTGATTTTGCAGACAATGCCTGGTTGTATTTCAGTTATGTGGATCGCACCCAGGAAGGCTACACCACCCGTCTGGCCCGCGGGCGTTATCAGGAAGGTCGCCTGAACCAGGTTGAAATTCTGTTTACCGCCTTGCCGCGCAGTTCCACGGGACGGCATTTTGGCGGGCGCATTGTTTTTGATGATAAGGGACTGGTTTACCTCTCAGTGGGTGACCGAGGTGAAAAAGAGCGGGCACAGGATACTCAGGATCATGCCGGGAGTATTATCCGTTTGCATGATGATGGCGGCATACCGGAAGGCAATCCTTTTTTTGGCAAAGACCAGGAAGGTCAGCCGGAGATTTTTGCCTGGGGAACCCGCAATGCTCAGGGGATGACGCTGCACCCTGAAACACGGGAAGTCTGGGCACAGGAACATGGCCCCAGGGGTGGCGATGAAGTGAATCTGATCCAGGCTGGCAAGAACTATGGCTGGCCGGAAGCTACGCATGGTATTGCCTACTGGGGCGGTGAAATCACGCCCCACACTGAAAAACCGGGGATGAAGTCGCCTTTATGGCACTGGACGCCTTCAATTGCTCCATCGGGCATGTTGTTTTATACGGGTGAGCTTTTTCCCGACTGGCAGGGTCAACTGCTGGTGGGGGCGCTCAAGGATCAATTGATTTCCCGTCTGGAAGTTCGACAACAAGCGGATGCTTGGCAGGTTGAGGAGGTGGAGCGCTTTTTTCAGCCCGTTGATCAGCGCATCAGGGCCTTATATCAGGCCGCGGATGACAGTATCTGGGTGCTGACGGATGAAAGCAATGGTCAGATTTTAAGAGTGACACCTGCGCATTAAAGCTCGATGGCCTTGCGTACATGAACACCCCAGAAGAGAAAGGGCTGAAGGGGCTTGAGGATATCCTTGGCAACCACATCCTGAATGGTGTACTGGGGATCACTGGTGTCTCTGGGCGGTGGATGCATGTAGGCCTGGCCGCTCATGGCCTTGATGCCCGCACAGATGGGGTGATTGATGTCTTCGCCCCGCTTGGTGACGACAGCTATATCGCCATTGGCCAGCTTGACGGCTGTGCCGGGGGGATAGATGCCGACCTGATTGAGAAACAGCTTGGTTAATGCTGGCCCCACAAGGGTGCCACGCTCATTGAGCAATTGACGCAGAGCCTGCTTGATGGGTAGAGCTTCCCGGTATTCCCGACGACCGATCAGGGCGATATAAATATCCGCCAGGGCAACCAGCTTGGCCTCATTGCAGATATCCTCCTCCTTCAGGCCTTGTGGGTAACCACTGCCATCCAGGCGTTCATGATGGTGCAAGACGGCTTTGAGCCACAGGGAATCCTGGATTTTCATGCTTTCCAGCATTTCAATCGAGCGTCTGGGGTGGTGGTGGATGGCTTCTTTCTGCTCTTCACTTAAAGGCTCTTTTTGCTTGTTGAGCTTGTCATGAATATGAATCATACCCAGATTGGCCGTCAGGCTTGCAGCCAGGGTGGCAAAGAGGCGCTCGCCCTGCAGGTTCAGTTTTTTGGAGATCACCGCAATCAGTACAGCGCACTGGATGGGATGATGCAGGCTGTAGGGCACTTCATCGTGCCTGGGCCAGTGAACCGTCCCCAGCAGGGCTTCCGGGCTGTGTTCAGCTAAGCCGATCAACTGGCCGGATATGGAGCGGATCTTGCGATAGAAAACATCCGGCGCCGAGGAGTTCTGGCTTTTGATTTGCTTGAAGGCTGTTTCCAGCTGCGACTCCAGCTCTTCAATTTCCAGAAAAGGATTGACATTGGGGCCGTAGCGAACGGGTTTGAACTCACTGCTGTAGTCGACCCGGTCGCTGGGATCACGCTTGACCAGACCCCGATCCATCAGGACTTCAATTTGCTGCTCGTTGGCCATGACGGCGCCGCGGGACAATAGCAGTCTTCCACCCTTGGTATAAATATCCTGGGTGGTTTTGCGACCGACTGCTAATTCTCCGGGGCGTAGCTTCTCAAGCATCAGCGTCTCTTGCATTAATGGGAAGTATGTTTCAACAGGTTAAGCCTTGTAGCCTGTTGAGTCTGTAGCTTTTTTCCTAGTGTATGTGAATTCTTGTTTACCTTAAGTCTTGAGTATGGCTTGTGCGCAAGTAAAAGTGTGAAATTTTGTGTTAAGGCAAAGCGTCTCAATGCTGCTTAAATACCTACACTTTTTGCAGCCTTTTGTTAAGCTATAAGTGCACATTGAAAATTATAGGTGAACGAGGCTGTAGGCATGGAAACTCAGGACAAAGAACAACACACATCAGAAAACTACTGTATTGCCTTGCAGCCTATTTGCAACAACAAAATGCGCCATGTTGCTGATGAGCTTCTATACCGCTCCAGTGCTGATGCGACCTTTGCGACTGTCGACGATCAGATGCAAGCCACAGCGCGGGTTTGTAATGCGGCCTTTTATGAAACCGGTCTGGAAAAACTGATTGGTAACCGCAAGCTTTTTTTTAATGCCCCCCGCGAATGGATCCTGAAGCCGGAACTTTTGCCGCCCAACCCTGAACAGGTGGTTCTGGAGGTTCTGGAGAGTGTAACAGGCGAACCGAAAATTATTGAAGCCCTCAAAAAAGTGCGGGCGCTGGGTTACGAGGTGGCGCTGGATGACTTTATTCTGACCACGGAAACCGAACCCTTGCTGGATGTCGCCAGCATTATCAAAGTGGATCTCTTTGAGCCGGTGCGTGAAGAGGATATCGACCTCTACAAGGAAAGAGGCATTCGCTTGCTGGCTGAGAAGGTTGAGGATCTGGAAACCTTCAAACACTACCGGGACATGGGTTTTGAGTATTTTCAGGGTTATTTTTATGCCCGCCCTGAAGTGCATGCCGAGACCTCACGCAAGGGGCGGGGCAACAATCGTGGTGCGCAGATCCGTATCCTCAAGGAAGCCCAAGAGGAAGAGCCGGATTATCAGGTCATGGAAAACCTCATTGCTCAGGACCCCCAGCTCACCTTTATGTTGCTCAAGTATGTGAACTCGGCCGCTTTTCGTCGCCGCAGTGAAATCACAACCATCCATCAGGCCTTGAACACTCTGGGAATTGACCGGGTCAGAACCATAGTCACCACGGTCATGCTGGCAAACAATGGCCCGGCCAGTCGTCTGCTGCTGCCCCAGGCCCTGACGCGGGCAGCCATGTGCGAGAAACTGGCCGATGATATGTCTGGCGTCAATACGCGTACGGCTTTTATGATGGGTTTGATGTCAATGATGGATGTCCTGATGGGCACCAGTCTGGATGAGCTTCTACAGCAACTGCCCCTGAGTACCGAAATTAAAAATGCCATTCTTTACCGTCAGGGTAAGCTGGGTCAGCTTCTTGCCCTGATTATCGCTTTTGAGCATGCCAAGCTGGCGGGTAAGTCAGCCAGTCTGGTGGACAGGTTGAACCAGGCCTGGATGGTGAGCCAAGTTTGGTCTAACGAGATTATGATGCAGGTCGACTATTAAAAGCTCTGATTAACTATTGCGCTTGGTGATGCTGCGTTGAAATTGGCCTCAAAATACTCATTTACTTCGTGTAAACTCCGCTTTTTCGTTCAATTTCGCCTTGCCTGACCTGCGCTCATGACGTAAATCAGAGTTTTTAACACTTGAATTTTTATACTTTCTTTATCCAGTAGCGATACTGCTGTTCGTCTTCTTCCTGTTTGATCAGGGAGTGCTTCAGGAATTGGCAGAATTTGGGGATGTCCCGAGTGGTGGCCGGGTCGGTGGCGATGACCAGCAGTATCTCTCCCGTCTTCAAATCATCCATTTTTTCGTGCAGGAGCATGATGGGTTCAGGGCAGTAAAGCCCACTGGTATCCAGGCATTCCGTGTGTGTGGCTTCACTTGTTAGGCTGGTGGTCATGGTATTCTCGAAAAAAGGTTGCAGTCATTGGGAATTGACGATAATTTTCAATTAATTAGCAATCAAGAGCAAGCTTGAATTCATGGGGAGGGTCAGTAATGATCAAGGTTTTAATTGAGCGGCATTTACTGGACGGCCTGGAGAAAGAATACCACGAGGCTTCCAAGGCTTTGTTGCAAGCCTGTATGGAGTTTCCCGGCTATATTTCCGGTGAGTCTCTGCGTGATCTGGAGCGTCCCAATCATCGCATCATCATCACCCACTGGAAAAGTGAGTCGGCCTGGCGTCAATGGGAAAGCTCGGAAAGGCGCATGCAATTGCTGGGTGGGGTTGCCGGGATTCTGGCAAGTGACGAGAAAGTGGTTTTGCTGGCCCCCCTTTGATAGCGAGGGCCAGAAGGTAAGGCTTACTTGTCCTTGCCGACCCGGACGGCCAGCACATCACAGGGTGCTCCGTGGAGTACGCCACTGGACACGGAGCCCAGGAGCAGTTGCAACCCATGGCGGCCATGACTGCCGACCACAATCAAATCAACTTTGTTTTCTTCCGCCAAACGGTGGGTTTCCGAATCCGGCATGCCCACCAGAATGTGCTGGTTTTCTTCGGGTATATCAAAATCCTTGATCAGCTCTGCCATGCGTTTGTGGGCATGCTCATCCAGTTGTTCCTGAATGCTGGTGAGATCCATGGGAATATCGCCGCCATAGGCGAAACCCAGAGGCTCCAGAGTGTGAACAACGGACAGCTTGGCTTCCTGGTTACGTGCCGCGATTTCTTTGGCACGCTTGAGAACCAGGCGGGAATCTTCAGAGAGGTCGATGGCGACCAGGATGTTTTGGTATTCATTGCTCATAATCAGCTTCCTGTTCCTATGACTTGCTAAACAACCTTTTCATGAGACTATAGCCTGAAAGGCCTGGGTCTGTCTCTGGTTGGGCAAGATTTTTCCATAAATTGTAAAGTGAGTAAATTTTGGAGATTATTGGTTGGCTGCTTCTGGCGGCCCTGCTGGTTTTATCCCCTCTCAGCTGGATCAAACCCACACCCCGGCACAAAAAACTGGTGCGTATCCGCGATGAGGCCAGAGGGCTGGGCATCAAGGTGACTCTGACGCCGCTGAAATTGAAAAATGGTACGAGTATTCAGGGTTCGGCCTACCGCTGGCTGCGATCCCCGGACTCCCCGGTGATGCCGGGTTACCTTTGTTTGCTGCGCAAGGACAGGGAAGAAGCCCGGCCTGTCTGGGAAGAATGGACGCAAGGCTGGGTTTTGGCTCAGGGTAAAAAAAGCTTTCTGACGGAAGCTCAGCAACAGGAATTCAATGCCTGGCTGCAGACCTTGCCGGAGAATGTTTTTGCGGTGGAGTGGGGTTCGGCCACCCTGGCTGTCTGGTGGGATGAGCGTGGCGAACCGGAAATTTTGTCGGCCTGGCATGATCGGGTGCAAGAGCTTTTGGCTCTGCCCTGCAAACATCCGGGTCGAATCTGAAGTGAGGTGAAATCATGTTGCAATCAATGGATTCAGGGGGCGACTGCCTGCTGTCGGCAGAGGACTTTCCTTTGCCAACCGAGTTGGAACCGGAAGGTGAACGGGATGCCGAGGGCTTGAAAACCCTGGTTGTGGGGGCAGGTTGTTTCTGGTGTGTGGAAGCGGTTTTTCAGGCTCTTGAAGGCGTCCACGAGGTGGTGTCCGGTTATGCCGGAGGCAGCAAGGAAACCGCCGATTATGAGCAGGTCTGCTCGGGAACAACCGGGCACGCTGAAGTGGTGAGGATTCTTTATGATGCTCAGGTGATTTCCAGAGGGCGGCTGCTGCAGGTGTTTTTCTCGGTTGCCCACAATCCCACCCAGCTCAATCGCCAGGGGGGGGACCGGGGGACTCAGTATCGCTCCGTGATTTTTTATTCCAATTCAGCAGAAAAGGCCCAGGCCGAAGACTATATGCACCAGCTGGAAAGTTTGCCAGCATGGTCAGCGCCACTGGCGACTCGCCTGGAGCCGCTTGAGGCCTTTTATCCGGCCGAAGGCTACCACCAGAATTTTGTCCGCCAGAACCCCGGGCAGCCCTATGTGCAGGCCGTAGCCGCCCCCAAGCTGGAGCATTTGCAGCGAGCCTTTGTTGACCTGCTATCGAGATAAGCATTTCTTTAATAGGGCATTGTTGCAGTTGCTCTTAAGGCTAAAGTTGCACCTTCTGCCTCTTGGTTGTTGTCGCTGAGCAGCCTAAACTCTTGACAATAATAATAAATGAAAAGGGGTGGTGAATGAAGAATGCACTCAAGTTGCTTGGGTGGCTGTTTTTGCTCTTATCCTTGGGGCTTTTTTGGTCAGGTGGTGATCAGATCATCTGGGTCGGATTGGCTGCTGCCAGCCTGCTGCTGGGCGGGGCTTTGCTGTCCTGGCCTGCGGCAGCCCAGGGTGCGGTTAAAAATACCGGGGTAAAGGATCTGGAGCGGATTTATCAAGCGGACGGCCAGGAGCTTTTAAGCCTGTCCGCCGAGGATATGCAGCCTGCTGAAGCGGATTACTTGTCTCTCAAGAAAATGGCCAGCAAGTTGGCACAGACGGCCAGTCGCACGGCTATCTCCACGGCTGAAGTCTCCCACCATGCGGACACCATGGATAAGCGCCTGGATTGGCAGGAATCCAAGGTATCGGACATTTCCAGTACGATGGAGTCCATTTCCGTGGCCATTGAGCAGGTATCCGTGAATGCCAACAATGTTGCTGAAATGGCAGGTTCAGCCAGGGACAACAGTTTTCAGAGCCGGGATGCCCTCTCGGATCTGATGACGGATATGCGCGACCTTTCCAGTCGTTCGGAACAGGCACTGGATCTGATCGAGCTTTTGAATGAAAAAAGCTCCAGTATTCAGCAGGTCACCCAGGTTATTGAAGGCATTGCCGAGCAAACCAACCTGCTGGCTCTGAATGCGGCGATTGAAGCGGCGCGTGCCGGTGAGCATGGCCGTGGCTTTGCGGTGGTTGCTGATGAGGTGCGCAGTCTGGCCAGTCGCACCTCGGAATCCACTCGCCAGGTGGAAGAGATCGTTCATGAAATTCAGAAAAGCACCCATGAGGTCGTGGATAATATCGGCCACCTGATGAAGCAGGTGGCTGGAGGTGCTTCCTCGGTGGAAGAGGTTGGAGGTCGGATGGCTTCCATGGCCGGTCAGTTTGATGAAGTGGGGCAGCAGATCAACTCTATTGCCTCAGCCGTGGGCGAAAGCCACGATCATGTCCAGCAAATTGCCGGTGCTCTGGTGGAATTGACGGGCCAGATCACGGAAGGCAACCAGGATATGCACGACCTGGCGGATCAGGCTCTGGATCTGATGGGGAATGCGGAAGCCATCAATGGGGATCTGGCCGTTCAGCGGGTGGATTCACGCCACCAACAGGCTTATCAGTTGGCGCGTACTGCGGCCGACCAGGTGGGTGAGTTGCTGGAAGAAGCGCTTCAGAAAGGCCAGTTTTCAGAATCAAGTCTTTTTGAACCCGACTTTCAGGCGATTCCCGATACCGATCCGGTCAAGTATCACACCGAATTTGACCGCTTCACGGATGAGGTCTTGCCGCCTCTTCAGGAGCCGCTACGCAAGGCTTTTCCCGGTGGTTTTTCCTATGCCATTGCATTTGACCGTCATGGTTATGTGCCTACGCACAACGATGCCTATGCCCATGACCCCACAGGGGATCCACAGGTGGATCTGGTCAAAAGCCGCAGTAAACGGATTTTTCAGGACCCGACCGGCAGCCGCTGTGCCAGCAACACCCATAAGCTTCTGGTGCAGACCTACAAGCGTGATACCGGTGAGGTGGTGCATGACCTCTCGGTGCCCATCTATATTCGTGGCAAGCACTGGGGTGGCTTCCGGGTGGGCTACACACCGGAGTGACAGAGCTCAGCCCGCTTACAAAAAAACCGCCCTGGGTGCTTTTTGCACAGGGCGGTTTTTTACACTTCGGGCGGGAATTAAGTCTGCAAAAGGTTTTTCAGGGTTTGTACCAGCTTTTGATTTTGCTCTTGGGTGCCCAGGGTGATGCGCAGATACTGGTCAATTCGAGGCTTGCTGAAATGACGAACCAACAGGGCTTTTTCACGCAGCTGCGCAGTCAGTTGGGTGGCATCCACGCCATCAGGGGTGCGGGCAAAAACAAAGTTGGCTTTGGAGGGTTCTACCTGAAAGCCCAGTTCCTCCAGTTGCCGGGTCAGCTCTTCGCGGGAGTCGATGATTTGCTGGCACAGCTTCCGGTAGTAGTCGAGGTCTTCCAGGGCCGCTTGAGCGCCTGCCAGTGCCAGGCGATCCAGAGGGTAGGAGTTGAAGCTGTCCTTGACCCGATTGAGGCCTTCTATCAGCTCGGGGCTGCCAACGGCAAAACCGACCCGAAGTCCGGCCAGGGCCCAGGATTTGGAGAAAGTCTGGGTCACCAGTAGATTGGGGAACTCCTTGACCAGGCAGGCGGCGGACTCAGTGCCAAAGTCAACATAGGCTTCATCCACCATAACCACTGAATCCGGGTTGTTGGTCAGAAGCTGGCGGATATCACTCAGAGGCAGGGCCTTGCCAGTGGGGGCGTTGGGGTTGGGGAAGATAATGCCGCCATTGGGTTGGTTGTAATCCTTGAGCTGAAGGTTCAGGCCTTCATCCAGGGGTATTTGTTGATACTCCACTTCATAGAGCTGACAGTAGACCGGGTAAAAACTGTAAGTGATGTCAGGGAAGAGCAAGGGTTGAGTTTGTTGGCGAAAGAAGGCCTGGAAAGACAGGGCAAGTACTTCATCCGAGCCGTTGCCGACAAAAATGTTTTCGGCGTCCAGGTTGCAGTAGTTTGCCAGGGCTTTTTTCAGCTCCAGACCCTGGGGGTCAGGATACAGGCGCAGACTGTCATTGGTGGCCTTGTGTATAGCTTCCAGGACTTTGGGAGAAGGGCCGTAGGGGCTTTCGTTGGTGTTCAGCTTGATTAAATCTGCTATTTTGGGCTGCTCGCCCGGTACATAGGGGGTCAGCTGGTGTACCAGTTGGCTCCAGAAACGGCTCATAGATTAACCCTTGGGTTGTCTGGTTAATGAAAGGAAAGGGGTTACTTTAAACCTTATGGCAAAACAAACTCAACGTCTGGATAAATTCCTGGCGGCAACAACCGACTTGACTCGTAGTCTGGCCAAAAAAGCCCTGCATCGGGAGGAGGTTAAGGTCAATGGCGAGGTGGTTAAAAATCCGGCGGTACAGATCGGTGATCAGGATGAGGTGACCTGGCTGGATCAGGAGCTGCAGGATGTCGGCCTGAGGTATCTGCTGGTGCATAAGCCTCTGGGTTATGAATGCACCACACGCAGCAGTCATCACCCCCTGGTTCTGGATTTGCTGGACCTGCCCAGTAAACACCTGATTCAAACGGTGGGGCGCCTGGATGTGGAGACTTCAGGTTTGCTGTTAATGACCGATGATGGACAGTGGCTGCACAAAATTACTTCACCCCGTTACCAAAAAGACAAGGTATATTGGGCAGAGTTGGCAGAACCTTTACAGGAGGATGCTGAAAAACGTGTTGCTGAAGGTCTGCTTCTGGAGGGTGAGGATAAACCCACGCAACCCGCCACGCTGGAACGGCTGACCCCGACCCAGGTGCGTCTGACCGTGACGGAAGGCCGCTATCACCTGGTGCGGCGAATCTTTGCGGCTTTGGGGAACCATGTGGTGCGTTTGCATCGTGAGTCTGTGGCCGGTATTCACTTGAACACCCAGGAGTTGCCCGCGGGTGCCTGGCGTTATCTGACTGAGCAGGAAGTACACCAGGCCATGCAGACACCTGGAAATTGAGGAAAGGGTTATGAAAAAGCGTTTGTTGATTGAGCTGGAAAGGATTCGCAAGGAAATTAACCGGGAAGTGATCAACCCTCTGGTGCCGGAATTGGCACTGGCAGATCTGGCGCCGTTGCTGACGATGGTCGCCAATGCCCGCGCTGATTATGTCAAAGAGCTGCTGGATCTGGCTCAAACCACCGAAGGTGAAGCGCCCAGCCTTGAACGGGTTAATGAATTGCGCAATCGCCGCATCATTTTTGAAGAATTGGTCACTGCGACCAATGCTCTGGAGACGGTCATTCAGCGCGAATACATGGACGTCAAGGACAGTCAGAAACCAAAACTCGCTTAAAAGTAGACAAAAGGCATAGCCTTCTGTGAGGGCTATGCTAGAATGCGCGCCCATAATTGAGCTGAGTATAGGATTAAGGTGACTTTATGGCTTCTACCCTGGCATTTATCTTTCCCGGGCAGGGCTCCCAGCACTTAGGAATGCTCTCGGAGCTGGCGGAGCGCTACGCAGTTGTTCGTGCAACTTTCGAGGAAGCATCGGCGGCGCTGGGCTATGATTTGTGGCAACTGGTGCAGGAAGGGCCGGTTGAGCAGTTGAACCAGACCGACAAAACCCAGCCTGCATTGCTGGCGGCCAGTGTTGCTGTCTGGCGGGTCTGGAAAGAGCTGGAAGGTGCGCGCCCTGAGTGGGTGGCCGGGCACAGTCTGGGTGAATATTCTGCCTTGGTCTGCAGTGGTGCCCTGGATTTTGCCGATGGTTTGCGCCTGGTGCGTGCCCGTGGAGAGTTTATGCAGGCAGCTGTGCCTCAGGGTCAGGGGGCCATGGCCGCCATTCTGGGCCTGGATGCAGAGCAGGTTGAAAAGGCCTGTGTACAAGCGGCCGAAGGTGATGTGGTTCAAGCGGTCAATTATAATGCACCCGGCCAGATCGTCATTGCCGGTTCGGTTGCTGCGGTGGACAGAGCCATTGCGGCCTGTCAGGCTGCAGGTGCACGCAAGGCCATGCCGTTGCCGGTCAGCGTACCTTCACACTGTGAACTGATGCGCCCGGCTGCTGAGCAGCTGGCTGATGAGCTGAACCGTATCCAACTGAAAAAGCCTCGTGTTCCTGTTGTGCAGAATGTCCATGCTGCCCCGGAAACCGAAGTGAGCCAGCTGCGTGACAATCTGGTGGCTCAGTTGTACCGTCCCGTACGCTGGATCGAAAGTATCGAGTTCATGGCTGCCCAGGGTGTGGATACCTACATCGAGTGTGGCCCCGGCAAGGTTCTGGTGGGCCTGAACAAACGCATCGTCAAGCCTGCCAAAAGCCTGGCCGTGAATGATCCTGACTCGGTTCAGGCCGCCCTGGAACTGCTGCGTAACCAGCAGGAAGCCAACTGATTATTAAGTGAGAGCCGAAAAATGACAGAACAAGCTACAGCTCAGGACTTGCAGGGTAAGGTTGCCCTGGTCACAGGTGCCAGCCGCGGTATTGGTCGGGCCATTGCTCTGGAGTTGGGGCGTCGTGGTGCCACGGTTGTGGGCACGGCAACCAGTGAATCCGGTGCCCAGAAAATCAGCGAAGGGCTCAAGGCTGCGGGTGTCAGCGGTGAAGGCATGGCGTTGAATGTGACGGATGCCGCCTCCATAGACAGCGTTATCAAGGCGGTAACCGAACGCTACTCAGCCCCCGTGATTCTGGTGAATAATGCCGGTATTACCAAAGACAACCTGATGATGCGCATGAAAGAGGATGAGTGGGACAGTGTTCTGGACACCAACCTCAAATCGGTTTACCGCATGAGCAAGGCCTGTATGCGTGCCATGAGCAAGGCGCGCTGGGGTCGCATCATCAATATCAGTTCCGTGGTTGCCAGTATGGGCAATATGGGCCAAGCTAACTATGCTGCTGCCAAGGCGGGAATGGAAGGCTTTACCCGGTCACTGGCCCGCGAAGTGGGTTCGCGTAATATCACTGTTAATGCTGTGGCTCCTGGTTTTATTGCCACCGACATGACGGAAGTATTGCCCGAAGACCAAAAAGAATTTCTGGTGAAGCAGGTGCCTTTGGGTCGCCTGGGTCAACCTGAAGAAATTGCTGCTGCCGTTGGCTTTCTGGCCAGCGAACCGGCTGCTTATATCACCGGAGAGACGCTGCATGTCAATGGCGGCATGAATATGCGTTAAATCCTTTTCTTCGAAGTGGACTTTTTTAATCAAAATCGAAGAATTTAGGTTGCAAGAGTCCACTTCGGTTTATAAACTACCGTGCAATTTCAGATCAATGCACGGCAAGACTCTAACCAGGAGCAAACAAACGTTATGAGTACCATCGAAGAGCGCGTAAAAAAGATCGTCGCCGAACAACTGGGTGTTAAAGAAGAGGAAATTCAGAACTCCTCCTCCTTCGTCGAGGACCTGGGCGCTGATTCTCTGGACACTGTTGAGCTGGTTATGGCTCTTGAAGAAGAATTCGAGACCGAGATTCCAGACGAAGAAGCTGAGAAAATCACGACTGTTCAAGAAGCTGTCGACTACGTCAACGCTCACCAGTAAGCCCTGCGGCTTACTGTCAGGCCGTGAAGATCAGCGAGTGTTTTTCTGAGCTTCACAGAAAACCGCCTCACCCTCAACAGGGTGCGGCGGTTTTTCATTTTTTAGGATATAATGCAGGCCGATTACAAGTATATACCGTGTTCATTTGCAGCTCGGTATCCGGCTAGAGAGTATTTGGAGGTAGGGGCATGTCACGAAGAAGAGTTGTGGTTACTGGGATGGGGCTGGTAACCCCTCTGGGCAATAACCTGGAAGAGTCCTGGAAAGGTATTCTGGCGGGTAAAAGTGGCGTGGCACCCATTGAAAATTTTGATGCTGCTGCTTTTAGCACCCGCTTTGGTGCTCAGGTCAAAAATTTTAATGTTGAAGATTATATGTCGGTCAAGGATGCCCGCAAGATGGATATCTTTATTCAATATGGCATGGCAGCAGCTATCCAGGCGATTGAAAATTCCGGCCTGGAGTGCACCGAGGCAAATGCTGATCGTATCGGTTCGGCCATAGGTTCCGGTATTGGTGGTCTGCCAATGATCGAGAAAAACCATGATGCCCTGAACAAGGGTGGGCCACGCAAGATTTCACCTTTCTTCGTGCCTGGCTCCATCATCAACATGATTTCCGGGAACCTGGCAATCCGTTATGGCTACAAAGGCCCGAACATTGCCATTACCACCGCCTGCACCACTGGTACGCACAACATTGGTTATTCGGCACGCACCATTGCCTATGGCGATGCCGATGCCATGATTTGTGGTGGTGCCGAATGCGCCAGTACGCCTCTGGGTCTGGGCGGTTTTGCTGCGGCTCGTGCTCTTTCCACACGTAATGATGACCCTGTGGCGGCTAGCCGCCCCTGGGATAAAGACCGTGATGGCTTTGTACTGGGGGATGGGGCCGGTGTTATGGTGCTGGAAGAGTACGAACACGCCAAGGCCCGCGGTGCCACCATTTATGCCGAATTGACCGGTTTTGGTATGAGTGATGATGCTTATCACATGACTCTGCCACCGGCGGATGGCAGTGGTGCAGCTGCAGCCATGCGCAATGCTATCAAGGACAGTGGCATGAACCCGGATCAAATTGATTACATCAATGCCCATGGCACCTCGACACCGGCTGGCGATGTGGCTGAAAGCAAAGCCGTGGAAGCGGTGATGGGCACTGCTGCCAACCAAGTGGCGGTCAGCTCCACCAAATCCATGATTGGCCACCTGCTGGGTGCTGCCGGAGCGGTCGAGGCGGTATTCTCGGTGTTGGCCATTCGTGATCAGGTGGCACCGCCCACCATCAACCTGGAGAACCCGGATGAAGCCTGTGTGCTGGATTACGTGCCCCACGAAGCGCGCCAGATGACCATCAAAAACAGCCTGTCCAACTCTTTCGGTTTTGGTGGAACCAACGGCAGTCTGGTCTTCAGCAAGGTTTGATCGAGCCTATGCTGGTTAACCGGACACTGATTGACGGGCATTCACCCTCCCCGGAGGATCTCGACTGGTTGCTGGCCAGTCGGGCTCTTGCTTTCGGTGAGGGCATGTTTACCAGTGTGCGGGTCTGGCAAGGCCGGTTGCTGTTCTGGCCGGATCACCTGAAACGTCTGAGTGGTGGTCTGGCTGGCCTGAAAGTGGAACTTCCAGCACGCTTTTGGAAACAACTTGAAGAGGAAGCTCAAGCCCAGGCTGAAGTGCTTCAGGAAGGCATGCTGAAAGTCATGTTGCTGGCCGGGCCGGGTGGTCGGGGCTATCGCCGCTCAGTCAGTGGCGAACGCTGGCATCGGGTTTTGCACCTTCGCTCCCTGCCCTTGAATGAATCAGCCTATCAGGGGGCTCACCTCTGGTGGCTGGCCTCTCCGGCCAATGGCCCTCAGACCGCCAGCAAACACTTGAACCGCCTTTGCCAGGTACTGGCTTCGGATGCCTGTCCCGATAAATACCCTGAAGCCTTGCTTTATGGTCAGCAGGGTCAGCTGGTTGAGGGCATCGCCCGTAACGTCTTCTGGTATGCCAAAGGGCACTGGCACACACCTTCACTGCAAACCGGCGCTCTGGCCGGTGTGTTGCGCAAACAACTCCTGAATAAGCTTGATGTTGTTGAGGAAGATGAGGCGGGTCTGCAGGAGATTCAGGACGCAGAGGAACTGCTGGTCTGTAACAGCCTGCAGGGTATCTGGCCGGTCACTTCCCTGAGCGATGCTTCTGGACTCCTGGCGACCTGGCCACTAGGCTCCAAAACGAAAGCACTGATGCAAACCTTCCACCCCGAAATGGGGCTTCCCTTGGCATAAGGGCCTTAAGTCATGAAAAAAATCCTATTCTCTGCCTTGACGCTGGGTCTGGCCGTTATTCTCGCTTTGGCGCTGTGGCTTTATCAGCAACTGCAGGAACCTCTGGCCATTGAAGAGCCCCAACTGCTGGAAGTTGGCCAGGGACGCAGTTTTATCGGTTTGCTGCATCAGTTTGAGCGCGAGGGGTTGATCAGTTCCGCCTTGCCGATGCGCTTGTGGCTGCGTATTTCCAGTCAGGAAGAACCGATTCACACCGGGGAATATGAAATTGAACCCGGAATCACCCTGCCACAGCTTTATCAGAAACTTCAGGAAGGGGAGATCGTTACCTATCGCCTGACTGTACTGGAAGGCTGGACGTTTCAACAGATGCGTAAAGTCATGGCTCAGGCTGAAAAGCTTGAGCCTACAACCCGTGACTGGAGCGATGCAGAAATCATGGAGGCGGTGGGTATGCCCGATGAACCGGCAGAAGGCTGGTTCTTTCCAGACACCTACACCTATCATAAAGGGATGCAGGATCTGGACATTCTGCGCGTGGCGCATCAGCGTATGCGCAGCCTTTTGGAAGCCGTCTGGGCAGAGCGTCAGGTTGGTCTGCCTTACGATACGCCTTATGAGGCCTTGATTATGGCTTCCATTGTCGAACGGGAAACAGGCGCACCCCATGAACGTCGGGATATTGCCGGGGTGTTTACCCGTCGTCTGCATAAAGGCATGCGCCTGCAAACCGACCCGACAGTGATCTATGGCATGGGTGATCGCTATCAGGGTCGGATTACCCGCTCTGATCTGCGCGAACCCACGCCCTGGAACACCTACACCATTTCCGGGCTGCCACCAACACCCATTGCCCTGCCGGGTGAGGAATCCCTGAGGGCCAGTGTTGATCCAGCAGAGGGCGATACTTTGTATTTTGTGGCCATGGGAGATGGCACCCACAAGTTTTCACGCACCTTGCAGGAACATAACCGTGCGGTTCGGGAATATCAGCGCAATCGCCAGGAAGATTACCGCTCCTGGCCTGCAGCACCCGTTGAAGAATCCCTAGCACCGGCAGAGGAAGCAGCAGAATGACCAGGACTTCACCCGGCTGTTTCATCACCCTGGAAGGTGGGGAGGGAGTGGGCAAAACCACCAACCTGGAATTTATTACCCGGCAGCTGGATGCAGCCGGTATCTCCTGGCTGGCAACCCGTGAGCCGGGGGGCACGCCTCTGGCTGAAAATATTCGCAGCCTGCTTCTGGCCAAAGGCCAGGAAACACCCCATGAGTTGACCGAGCTGCTACTGATGTTTGCGGCCCGCGCCCAGCATCTGGATGAAGTCATCAAACCCGCTCTGGCCCAGGGAACCTGGGTGGTTTGTGATCGTTTTACCGATGCCACCTATGCCTACCAGGGGGGTGGTCGCGGGCAGAGTGAGGCCACTATTCAGCAGTTGGAAAAACTGGTGCAGGGTGACCTGGAACCGGATTTGACTTTTCTTCTGGATATGCCGGTGGCTGCTGCGGCTGAACGGGTAACCCAGCGTGGTGAACAGAAGGATCGTTTTGAGCAGGAGCAGCAGGCTTTCTTTCAAAGAGTCCGAGACAGTTACCTGAACCAGGCTTTGAAAAATCCGCTGCGTTTTCGGGTGATTAATGCCAACCAGCCCCTGGCAGCGGTTCAGCAAGACCTGCAGGAAGCCTTGTTGCCGACACTTTTGGCCTGGAAAAGCAGGCAGGAAGAAGATTTGCCATGAGCCTCAAGGATGCCGGAACTTCACCCAGTGCCGAACAGAAGCCTGCCCTGCCTCTGCCCTGGCAGGCGGAAATCTGGCGGCAATGGTTGCAACAGATGCAGGATGGGCGTTTGCCGCATGCCATTCTGCTGAGCGGTTTGCCCGGCCTGGGTAAACGCACCCTGGCGCGTGCTCTGGCTCACTACCTGCTGTGTGAGCAGCCACAGGCCACTGAACCCTGTGGACGCTGTTCTTCCTGTCAGCTGTTGGACTCAGGCTTTCACCCGGATTGGCACAGCCTGGAACCCGAAGCACCCGGTAAAGCCATCAAGGTGGATCAGGTGCGGGACATGAATACCCAGGTTCAGCAAAGTGCCCAACGCGGTGGCTATAAACTGGTCTTGATCTGGCCGGCCGAGGCCATGAACCTCAATGCTGCCAATGCCCTCCTGAAAACCCTGGAAGAGCCGGAGCCGCGCACTCAGTTTGTTCTGGTCAGTGATCAACCTTCCGCTTTACCGGCGACTCTGCGCAGCCGCTGTCAGCAGTGGCCCATCAAACCGCCGGATCAGGCGACCGGTCAGGCCTGGTTGAGTTGTCAGCTGACACAGGAACAAAACCCCGAGATACTTCTCAAGGCAGCCGGAGGCCGTCCCCTGCAGGCGGTGAAACTGGCGACCCCGGAGCTGGAAGAACCCCGCCAGCTGTTGTTGCAAACCCTGGAAGCCATGACCCGGGGCGCCGATCCCAGTGAGCAGGCAGCGCGTCTGAAAAACTTTCCACTGCAGGATCTGCTGGACTATCTGCAAAGCTGGCTGGCTGATACGCTAAGGCTTAAACTGGTTGGAGAAACGGGTGTTGCGGACAGTCGTCAATTACCCCTGTACCGAAACTGGCAGCAACTTTTGTCCAGTCAGCAGCTCTTGAATCTGGATGCTGAATTCAAACAGGCGCACCATCAGTTGCTGACCAACCCCAACAATGAGCTTTTTATTGAAAAGCTTTTGATCAGGCTGACCGAGGAGCTGGGCCATGAGTGAAACCAAAACCCTGACATTGAAGCTCAAAGACAAGCAGGCCCTGTATGCGGCCTATATGCCTTTTTTAAAGCGTGGTGGTTTGTTTATCCCCACCAGTCGCAACTTCACACCGGGTGAAACCCTCCAAGTTTCCCTGGAGTTGGCCGATGAGCCCGACCCTATTCAGGTGGTGGGCACCATGGTTTGGCGTACCCCTGTGGGTGCCCAGGGCCGAAAAACACCCGGCATCGGGATTCATTTTGCTGAAGATGAAGACTCCCCGCGCTACTTTATTGAAGACCAGCTGGCTGGCCTTCTGAATACCCACAAACCCACTCACACTCTTTAGGGGTAACGCTATTTATGTGGCTGGTTGATTCCCACTGCCATCTCGACATGCTGGACTTGCAGAAAACCTCGACAGGCCCTGAGGGCGGTCTGGATGCCGTGCTGGAAAAAGCGCGGCAGCGAGGGGTCGGGCACTTTCTCTGCATCAACGTCAACCCCTTTCAGTTGGATGACCTGCGCAAGCTGATTCAACCCTACACCGATGTCAGCCTCAGTGTGGGTTTGCATCCCCTGCATCAGCCGGATCAACCTCTCAGCCTGGAAGAATTGATCAAGCTGGGGGAAGCGGAAGACATCGTGGCTCTGGGCGAAACCGGTCTGGATTATCACTACGACCAGGATAATCATCAGCTGCAAAAGGACTACTTCCAGATGCACCTGGATGCTGCTCTGGCGGTTAACAAACCGGTAATCGTGCATACCCGGGAAGCCAGGGAAGATACGCTGGAATTGCTGAAAGCCTATGCCGAAAAAGGCGGGCAGGGGGTCATTCACTGCTTTACTGAAGACCTGGATTTTGCCCGTCAGATGGTGGGGCTGGGTTTTTATATTTCCCTGTCCGGCATTGTGACCTTCAACTCGGCCAAACAGCTGCGCAAGGTGGCTGAAGCTTTGCCTCTGGATCGTTTGCTGGTGGAAACCGACAGCCCTTATCTGGCACCGGTGCCCCATCGCGGGCAACAAAATGAACCAGGTTACGTGCGGGATGTGGCGGAATTCATTGCTGACTTGCGGGGTCTGGATAGTGAGTTTCTGGCCTACCAGACCACTGAAAACTTTTTTCGTCTTTTCCCTCTGGCCAGGAATCAGGCGCCCGGGCTTGTCAGCAGCAATAAAGAAGATTACCTTGTTGACTGAAACGGCTAATTGAGTCACAAGTCTGAGGAGCAATTCATGGCTGAATCACCGGTAGAAAAACAAGCACGCCGCGTCAGGGAATTTCGACAGCGTGAAGCCCGAATTCTGGAAGCAGCCCTGGAGCTGTTCCTGGAGCAGGGCGAAGACAAGGTGACAGTTGAAATGATTGCCGAAAAGGTCAATATCGGCAAGGGCACCATCTACAAGCACTTCAGTACCAAGGCGGAAATCTATCTGCGCCTGATGCTGGATTATGAGCGTGAAATGGCGAGCCTGTTTCAATTGCCGGAAATTGCTGAAAACAAGGAAGCCCTGTCCAAGGCCTACTTTGAATTTCGCATGCAGGAACCGGCTAAATACCTGCTGTTCAACCGCCTGGAAGAAAAGCTGGTCAAGGCCAATGTCATCCCCGAAATGATCGAAGAACTGCATCAGTTTCGTGCCAGGAACCTGGAAAGCCTGTCAGACCTGATCAGTGGCCGTGTCGAAGAAGGTCATCTGGAAGAAGTTCCTGCTTATTTTCATTACTGCGCTTCCTGGGCTTTTGTGCACGGTGCAGCCGTGCTTTACCAGTCGGAATTCTTTCAGGATGTGATTCAGGACAAAGATGAATTCTTCCGTTTTATGATGGATATCGGCGTGCGCCTGGGCAACCGCGGCCAGCGTGGTAAAAAACACCTGGAAGCCAACAAACCCAAAGCAACCGATTCCTGATCATGACTGCAGCTTCCCTGAACGGCCTGATTACCCGTATTGAAAAAAACACGGGTGAAACCCCAGATTTGCCGGTGGATGAATGGCAGCCACCAACCCAGGTTGAGGTTGATCTGCGCATTGATCGCAATGGCCAGTGGTATCACGAAGGCCAGCCCTTCACCCGTACGGCTTTGGTGAGGCTTTTTTCCACCCTGCTGCGCAAGGAGGAAGATGGGCAGCATTATCTGGTGACTCCCGTGGAAAAGGTCGCGGTTGCGGTGGAAGATGCCCCTTTTCTGGTCTTGCTGGCCGAGCGTGAAGGTGAAGGCAAAGACGCCCGGATCCGCCTGCAAACCAACGTCAGTGATGAATTTTACCTGGATGCCGATCATCCGCTGGAAGTTCGCTTACTGGATGACGGCGAGCCGCGCCCTTATGCGTTGGTTCGAGGCCGCTTGCAAGCCCGGTTGCTGCCACAGGTTTATTATCAACTGGTGGACTGGGCAGAAGCCAGAGAGGGTGACGGTCAAACCTGTATGATCCTGACCAGCTGCGGTCAGGAGTTTTCTCTGGGTTGTTTCTCTTGAGTTGGATTCGTTTTACCCCGGAGCAGCAGGCAGTGATCCACCACCAGAAGGGTCATGCCCGGGTGCGAGCGGTGGCGGGTTCCGGTAAAACCACCACTCTGGTGGCCAGAGTGATCCATCTTCTCAACCAGGGGGTAGCTGCCAAACGCCTTTTGGTGGTGATGTACAACCGGGCCGCAAAAGAGGATTTCACGGCCAAACTCCAGGCCAGGGCGGTTGATCTCCAGTCTGCGTCTCCGCTGCCTGATGTGCGCACCTTTCATTCTCTGGGCCACCGTTTGACCTCCAGCCTGGTGCGCTGGGGCCTCTTGTCACAGCGGCGTCTGCACCAGGAAGAATGGATGCAGGACAGCTTCAGCCGCCAGGCCCTGAAACGCCTTGCCGAGAATCTGGGAGAAGACCCCCAGCCCTGGCTGGAAGAAGACGCCCTGGATGCCTTCAAAAGTTTCTGTACCCTGGTTAAAAGCGGCCTGAAAACCCCGGAAGAAGTGGCCGAAAACCTGGGTTTACCCAGCACTCAGGGCCACTTTGTGCAGGCTTTTGCCGAGCAGGAGACCTTGCTGGCTGAGCAGCAGGTGATGTTTTTTGATGATCTGCTCTGGCGGCCTTTGCAGGTGATTCAGGAACAGCCTGAGGTCAGGCAGCGCCTGAGTGGTTTTCTGGATTATCTGGTGGTCGATGAGTATCAGGACATCAATGAGGTTCAACAGGAACTGCTGGTGACTCTGGCCGGTCAGGCCCAGGTGATGGCCGTGGGAGATGTTGACCAGTGTATTTATGAATGGCGGGGTGCCCGTCCCGATTATATGCTGCACCGCTTTCATCGTGATTTTCAGGGTGTGATGGATTATCCCCTGTCCGGCACTTTTCGTTTCGGCCACAGTCTGGCGCTGACGGCCAATCAGGTGATTCAGCATAACCGAGAAAGGCCCCCCCAGCTGACCCTGGCCGTCAAGCCGCAAGCCACAGCAATAGAGCAGGGTCAGGGAGCGACCTGGTTGTTAAGCAGTCTCCAGGGCTGGCAACAACAGCATCCGCAGGGCTCAGCCGCTGTTCTGGTGCGCAGCTGGTCACAAAGCCTGGCGGTGCAGCTGGAATTCCTCAAGGCCCATCAGCCCTTTCAGCTGGCGCGTCAGCAGCATTTCATTTTCAATCGTCCCCAGATCAAGGGGTTGCTGGCTTATGCCCGTCTGGCTTTGAATTCGGCACCGGGGCGCAAAATCAATTTTCAGCATCCAGCGGCCCAGGCTGATTTTTACCAGTTGCTCAGTTTTCCCACCCTGTATCTGACCGATCCTGAACGCCAGGCTCTGGTGCAGGCCCGCATGCAGGGTCAGGCGCATCTGGAGGCCAACCTGGATCGGCTGCCTCCCGCCAAACGTCAGCGGTTGGTCAAGCGTTTGAAGCTTTTGCAAAAACTGGCAACCCGTGCTCAGAGTTTACAGCCCCAGGCTTTTCTGGATCTGGTATTGACGGAAACCGATGCCCTGGAGCAGTTGAAGAAAACTGCAGCCAGCAAGGAAAGCGGCGATGAAGCTTTGCGCCTGATTGAAGGGCTGAGGCGTTATGCCCGGCAAAGCAAAACCGGTCTGGGCGAATGGATTCAGGAGTTGGAAGTCGCCCAACAGGAAGGCTCAGCCAGCCTGGCCCATCAGCAGGCCACCCAGGTGGAAATCCTCACGGTGCATGCTGCCAAGGGTCTGGAATGGGACTGGGTTGGGGTTTATGGCCTCAATGAAGGGGACTTTCCCTATACTTCCGGCTTCAGTCGCCTGACTCCGGCCGAAGAGGAAGCAGAAAGGCGGCTTTTTTATGTGGCCGTCACCCGCGCCCGCCAGCATCTTGTCCTGGCCGAAGGTGAGGGCAGTGGCCCGCGCAGTCGTTTTTTGCAGGAAGCCCAGATTCAGGATGCCTTGTTTGTGGCTGAACATCTGGACAGTGAAGCCACTTCAACCCCGTCGCGTTCGGTTGCCTACCCCAAACTTTTGCAAAACTACTGGCAGCAGGTCAGTAAAAAGGTTTTGCCTGAGTTCACCTGGCGTCAGGAAGAATCGCAATCGGCTCCTGCTCCCGCCAGGGTCCAATCGGGAGTGATCGGCCCAGGAGACAGGGTCAGTCATCAGCAATTCGGGGAAGGCCAGTTACTGCGGGTTGAGGGCGATTATCCCTGCCGCCTGCTGGATATCCGCTTTGATCAGGCCGGTTTGAAGCGCCTCAAGGAAGAGGTTGCTAATCTGCAGCGTCTTCAAGGCGCTTGAGGTTATCGCAGAGAATGGCTGTGGCCACCCCCACATTCAGGGATTCAGCCGCGCCAAAGGCGGGAATGGTCACCTGGCGGTTGATTAGAGCTGCCACCTCTGCGCTGATGCCCTGAGCCTCACTGCCCATGACCAGCACGCCCCCCTGACCCGGATCAGCCAGTTGCAGCCGGTGAATCGACTCTCCTTCCAGAAAAGCACCCAGCACAGAAGCCTTTTCAGGCAGGCTCTGCAAAAAAGGCTCCAGAGGTTGATAGCTGACCTGCACCCGTAAAAAGGAGCCCTTGCTGGCTGCAATCACCTTGGGGTTGTAAAGATCCGCTGTGCCCGGTGAACACATGACCTTGCGGATACCGTACCAGTCGGCAATCCGCAAAATAGTGCCCAGATTTCCGGGGTCATTGATTTGATCCAGAGCCAGCAGCCATTCGCCCGGCTGCCAATTCAGAGATTGCTCTTCAGGGATTTGCACAATCGCCAGAGCAGCCTGATTGCTGACCAGCGTACCCAGTTGGGTCAGCTCATTGGCCGTGGCCGAGGTGACTTTTTCAGGAATATCGGCGATCAGTGAGGCGTGAGCCCGTAAAAACTCCTCGCTGGCAAAAAGTTGCTGCAGTGGCCAGCCGGAGGCCAGCAGTTCCACTACACTTTTTTCACCCTCAACCAGAAACTGCTGGTATTCACGGCGGTATTTTTTCTTGTGCAGGGCGCGCAGGGTCTTGGCCTGGTTTTTACTGATCATGAAGCATCCTGAAAGTGCATTAAGCCGCTAGTATAAAACACTCGGGCAGTTGATAATAAAACTTTACTCCAGATAGGAAGCAACCCATGTTAGAAGTAAACGAGTATTTTGATGGTCAGGTAAAATCCATAGCCCTGACCAATGCCGATGGCCCCTTGACGATGGGCGTAATGGCTGTAGGAGAGTACGAATTCTCGACATCGAAGGACGAGGAGATGACCGTGGTGTCCGGCACCCTGCAGGTGCTTTTGCCCGGTGATCCGGCATTGCGCAGTTTTCACAAGGGGCAAAGCTTTAATGTGCCCGCAAACAGTGTATTTCAGGTCAAGGTGGAGGAAGAGACGGCCTATCTCTGCCGTTACAGCGACCAATAAAAAAAAGGAGGCCATTGGGCCTCCTTGGTATTTCAGATGAAAATAGCTTACATATTGGGGTAGGTGGGGCCGCCACCGCCTTCCGGTGTGACCCAGTTGATGTTTTGCGCTGGGTCCTTGATGTCACAGGTCTTGCAATGCACGCAGTTGGAGAAGTTGATCTGGAACTTGGGGTTGCCCGCGTCATCATCAACCACTTCATAGACACCGGCAGGGCAGTAACGCTGTGCTGGCTCATCGTACTTGGGCAGGTTGTCGCGAATCGGCACTTCCGGGTCTTTCAGTTGCAGGTGGCAGGGCTGATCTTCTTCATGCACCGCGTTGGACAGGAAGACCGAAGACAGCTTGTCAAAGCTCAACTTGCCGTCCGGCTTGGGATAGTCGATCTTCTCGCATTCGCTGGCCGGTTTCAGAGTGGCATAATCCGGCTTGGTGTCATGCAGAGTGATCGGCAGGTTGCCACCAAAGATGTTCTGGTCGATGAAGTTGAAAGCGCCACCCAGGAAGGTGCCATACTTGTGCATGGCGGGGCCGAAGTTGCGGGATTTCTTGAGTTCTTCATTGGCCCAGCTGTTCTCCCATTTTTCGGAGTAGCTGGTCAGCTCGGAACCACCTTCATCGCCACCCTTGATGGCTTCAAAAACACTTTCTGCCGCGAGCATGCCGGATTTCATGGCGGTGTGAACGCCCTTGATCTTGGCAAAGTTCAGGGTGCCGGCATTACAGCCGACCAACAGGCCGCCTGGGAAGGTCATCTTGGGCAGGCAGTTGTAACCCCCCTTGGTGATTGCTCGGGCACCGTAGCTGACCCGTTTGCCGCCTTCCAGGTACTGTTTGATCACGGGATGATGCTTCATGCGCTGAAATTCATCAAAAGGTGACAGGTGAGGGTTGCTGTAGGACAGATCAACGATCAGGCCGACTTCCACCTGGTGGTTTTCATCGTGGTAAAGGAAGAAACCCCCGGCGGTGTCACCGGATAGCGGCCAGCCGGAGCCGTGCACAACCAGACCCTGCTGGTGTTTGTCGGGATCAATATCCCAAAGCTCTTTAATGCCAATCCCGTAATGCTGAGGGTCTTTGCCTTCATCCAGCTTGAATTTGCTGATTAGCTCTTTACCCAGATGACCACGAACGCCTTCGGTAAAGAGGGTGTACTTGGCACGTAACTCCATTCCGGGTTCAAAGCTGTCTTTGGGTTCGCCATCAGCACCGATGCCCATATCACCGGTAATGACCCCCTGGACTTCGCGCTTTTCGCCATAAATAATGCTGGCGGCCGGAAAACCGGGGAAAACGTTGACTTCCAGCTCTTCAGCCTGCTCGCCCAGCCAGCGCACCAGGTTGCCCAGGCTGATGATGTAGTTGCCCTTGTTGTGCATGGTTTTGGGAACGGCAAAACCAGGCAGTTTGCTGGCTGCAGTTTCGCTTCTTAGCAGGTAAACTTCGTCTTTGGTGACTGGGGAATTGAGTGGGGCACCTTTTTCTTTCCAGTCGGGGATCAATTCATCCAGTGCGCGAGGCTCAATAACCGCACCGGAAAGAATATGGGCACCCACTTCCGAGCCTTTTTCGACAACACAGACTTCCAGTTCCTGTCCGGCTTCATTGGCTTGCTGTTTCAGGCGGATGGCAGCGGAAAGGCCTGCAGGCCCTGCGCCGACGATGAGTACATCAAACTCCATAGATTCGCGTTCCACGGCAACTCTCCTCAAAGTGGGTTGTTTTCGTTATCAGAAATGCTAGAGTGTATTTAAAACGGTCGTTTGCTTTTGGTCAACACCTGATCTTCAGTGAAGTGCTTAAAGATAGTTGCGTCAAGCCTTGTCACCGTTTTTTAAGATACAGGCATTATAAGCTTAAAAATGTGACCAGTCAGTTTAAGTCGGAATTTGACTGAAAGCCGACTTAGAGTCATCATTCGTAAACCCGGTGTTACAAGCACCCCGATTTTTATGTTGCAGGTTACGTCCAAAAAGTTACCTGCTGTTTCAACCACTGAGAAAACGGAGAATCTATGAAGGTTCTTGTCCCTGTTAAACGCGTTGTGGATTACAACGTCAAGGTTCGTGTCAAAGCGGATCAGTCGGATGTCGATCTGGCGAATGTCAAAATGTCCATGAACCCTTTCTGTGAAATCGCGGTTGAAGAAGCGGTACGCTTGAAGGAAAAAGGCACGGCCACGGAAGTGATTGCGGTGAGCATTGGTCCCAAAACAGCCCAGGAACAACTGCGCACGGCCATGGCCCTGGGTGCTGATCGCAGCATTCTGGTGGAAACCGATGAAGCGGTGGATTCTTTGACCGCAGCCAAAATTCTGGCGAAGATTGTTGAAGAAGAGCAGCCGCAAATCGTGATGATGGGCAAACAGTCCATTGATACCGATAACAACCAGACCCCCCAGATGCTGGCCGGTTTGACTGGAATGTCTCAGGGCATGTTTGCCTCCAAGGTGGAAGTAGAGGGTGAAAATGCCAAGATCACCCGGGAAATTGATGGCGGCCTGCAAACCATCGAAATCAAACTGCCTGCCGTGATCAGTGCCGACCTGCGCCTGAATGATCCCCGCTATGCCAAGCTGCCTAACATCATGAAAGCCAAGAAAAAGCCGCTGGACAGCAAGACCCCGGCGGATTATGGCGTGGAAGTGGCTTCCAAGCTGAAAACCCTCAAGGTTGAGCCGCCTGCCGAGCGTTCTGCCGGTATCAAGGTGGGCAGTGTGGATGAGCTGGTCGATAAACTGAAAAATGAAGCGAAGGTGGTCTAATGAGCATTCTAGTTGTAGCTGATCATCACAACAGTGAACTGTCGCCCGTGACCGCCAACGTTGTTGCCGCCGCCAAAGCAATCGGTGGCGATATCAGCGTTCTGGTCGCCGGTGAAAACTGCCAGCCTGCCGCTGAAGCTGCTGCCAAGCTGGAAGGTGTGGCCAAGGTGCTGGTGGCTGATAATGCGGCCTACGGCCATCAACTGGCTGAAAACTTGGCGGCTCTGCTGGGTGAAATCGGCAAGGATTACACCCATCTGCTGACCGGTGCGACCGGGGTGGGCAAAAACGTCTTCCCACGTGCTGCAGCTCTGCTGGATGTCAATCAGATTTCTGAAATCATTGCCGTGGAAAGCGCGGATACCTTCAAGCGTCCTATCTATGCCGGTAATGCCATTGCCACCGTGCAGAGCGAAGATGCCGTTAAGGTCATCACCGTGCGCGGCACTTCCTTTGATCCGGTGGCGGACACGGGTTCTGCAGCGATTGAAACGCTGGACCAATCAACCGATGCCGGACTGTCTTCGCATGTGGGTGAAGAGCTGGTGGCTTCGGATCGTCCTGAACTGACGGCAGCCGGTGTGGTGGTTTCTGGTGGTCGCGGTGTGGGCAGCAAGGAAGGCTTTGAGATTATCTACAAGCTGGCCGACAAGCTCGGTGGTGCGGTGGGTGCCTCACGTGCCGCAGTGGATGCCGGTTACGTGCCCAATGACCTGCAGGTGGGTCAGACGGGCAAAATCGTTGCGCCTCAGCTCTACATTGCCGCAGGCATTTCCGGTGCTATTCAGCATCTGGCTGGTATGAAAGACTCCAAGGTGATTGTTGCCATCAACAAGGATGAAGAAGCACCCATCTTTCAGGTGTCCGATTACGGTCTGGTTGCGGATCTGTTTGAAGCCGTGCCGGAGCTGGAAGGCAAGCTGTAAGCCTTACTCAGAATCAGCAAAGCAACAAAAGGTCAGCCCTCGGGCTGGCCTTTTTTTATACGTGAGTTTGTCTTCTGTGTTACTCTTCGTATCCTTCTATGTTTACCATCATCAGGATTTCCCTTGACTGCTTCCGCTTTTTCCAATCTGACCCTGCGCCCTGAACTTTTAGCCAATCTGGAAACTCTGGGTTATCTGCAGATGACGCCCATTCAAGAGCAGAGCCTGCCACTGATTCTGGAAGGTCGGGATGTGATTGCCCAGGCTAAAACCGGCTCCGGGAAAACCGCTGCTTTTGGCCTGGGTTTGTTGCAGAAGCTGGAAGTGGAGCGTTTTTGTATTCAATCCCTGGTGCTTTGCCCCACCCGTGAGTTGGCTGATCAGGTGGCCGGTGAAATCCGCCGTCTGGCGCGGGGTACGCATAACGTCAAGGTGCTGACCCTTTGCGGCGGCCAGCCCTTTGGGCCTCAGGCTTTATCTCTGCAGCAGGGTGCGCATATCCTGGTGGGAACGCCGGGCCGTATTGATGACCATCTGCGCAAGGAAAATCTGAAGCTGGATCAGGTTAATCTCCTGGTTCTGGATGAAGGCGACCGTATGCTGGAAATGGGTTTTCAGGACACTCTGGATGCCATCGTTGCCGAACTGCCCAGCCAGCGCCAGACCCTTTTGTTCAGTGCCACCTTCCCGGAAAAAATCGCTAGCCTGGCAGCCCGTTTTCTGAAAGACCCCGAACGCATCACCGTGGAAAGCGGTCATGATGCCAGCAGTATCCGTCAGCATTTTTACCGTTTAAAAAATGACAGCCAGCGCTTTGCAGCCCTACAAGGCTTATTGTTGCATCTGGCTCCAGTTTCCAGTGTGGTGTTTTGCACCACCCGCAAGGAAACCCAGGAAGTGGCTGATCGGCTCAATCAGGCCGGTTTCAGTGCTCTGGCCCTGCACGGTGACATGGAGCAGAAAGACAGAGATCAGACGCTGGTGCAATTTGCCAATAAAAGCATCAGTATTCTGGTGGCCACCGATGTGGCAGCCCGCGGGCTGGATATTGCCACCCTGGATGCAGTCTTTAATTACCAGTTATCCCTGGATCCTGAAGTGCATGTGCATCGTGTTGGGCGCACCGGACGGGCAGGGGGACAGGGCGTGGCCTGTACCCTGTTCAGTGATGCTGATAGCTTCCGGCTGGATGCCCTGGCAGATTATCTGCAGGAAAGAATCACACCGGAAGATCTGCCTGCTGCAAATCCAGGGCAGAGCCAACCAAAGCCGGCAGCCATGCTGACTCTGGTGATCGACGGCGGTAAAAAAGACAAACTGCGTCCGGGTGATATCCTGGGTGCCTTGACGGCTGAACAGCGCCTGAACGCTGAGCAAATTGGAAAAATTCAGGTGACTGCCCGGCGCAGCTATGTGGCAGTGGAACGTAACCAGGCCAAGCTTGCCCTGGCTCAGCTGACGGACGGTAAACTGAAAGGTCGAAACTTTCGGGCCCGACTTCTGCGTAGCTAAACTGGCTGCCTTCCTTCTGGTAACACGCAGTCGAAATTATGGGCTGTCCAAGGTAGAAAGCTATGAAAAAATTGCATTTATTAGGCCTGTCGCTCCTGGCTCTGGTCATGATCAACAGCGCCCATGCACAAAGGGGCAATCAACTGGGAATCGGCTTTATCGTTGGTGAACCCACCGGGTTGAGTGTCAAGAAGTGGCTGGATTCCCGGCGCGCCCTGGATCTGGGGCTGGGTTGGTCTTCTTCAGGAAGCGATTCCTTTCACCTGCACGGTGACTATCTGTTCCATCAGTATGGATTGCTTAGAGGCGTGGCAAACGATCTGAATTTATCCGGTGATCTGACCACCTATCTGGGTCTGGGTGCCCGGGCGAAATTCAGGGATCACGACAGACACCATGACGATGACGATACCCTGCTGGGCGTGAGAGTACCCTTGGGCATTTCCTACCAGTTTGCTGATGCACCCGTGGATCTTTTTGTTGAAGCAGTGCCCACCATGGATCTGATCCCTGACAGTGATTTCGGAATCAATGCTGCCCTGGGTGGTCGTTACTACTTCTAGGATGTTTGCGTGGTCACCACCTGGTTGCGCCCCAGTCCCTTGGCCTGGTACAAGGCTTCATCAGCGGCCTTAAGCAGGCTGGCTTTATCCTGGGCATGCAGGGGGTAGAGGGCGGTTCCCAGGGAAACGGTGACCTTCTCCTTGATTTGGCTTTCCAGAAGTTGGCTGATCTGAGTTTCAATCCGACTGCGCACCAGCTCGGCCAGAGTGGCCAGCCCCTCTGCGTCGGTTTCCGGGATGACCAGGGTGAACTCTTCACCCCCGTAACGGCAGGCCGTGTCTTCCTTGCGGATACTGTGGCGTAGAATATGGCCCACTTGACTTAATACCTTGTCACCCATTTCATGCCCATAATGGTCATTAAAATCCTTGAAGTGGTCAACATCCAGCATGATCAGGCCGGTCAGATTCTGATGACGTTCAGCCCGGGAAATTTCCCGGTCCAGAGTGGCTTCCAGATAGCGGCGATTGTGCAGGCCGGTCAGGCTATCAAGAATGGACTCCTGATGCAGGCGTTCGCGCAAACGCAGGTTGATCACGGACAGGGCTGCATGTTCGACTGCGGTGCCCAGAAGTCGCTCACGTCTGGCCAGTTCCTTTTGATTCTGCTCGCGGGTTCCGGCAGGGGTGTTCAGGCGAATAATGCCGGTCACCTGGCCTTCTGCCTGCAGGGGCACACAGAGGCTGATAGCATCCTTCTGATGGCAATGAGGGCAAAGGCTTCGTGTCTGGGTGGCCAGGGTTTGGTGGCTTTGACCGCGACGTATTGACCAGCAGGAAAGGTGGTCGTCAAGGCGCTGGTCTGAGTCGATGTCACCCCACTGGGTCACCAGGTGCAGCTGCCCCTGGTCATCGGCCAGATAGGCACAGCCCGAATCCTCTGGAAAAAAGGCCTGGCAGGTTTGCAGGGTGATGGTGAAAACCTCTTCTTCGGACCGGCAGGACAAGAGCAGTTCATTCATGCGAGTGAAAACACTGCTTTCATGGTTGCGGTTTTCCAGGTCATTGACCGTTTCCGCCAGCTTGGCGGTGCGTCGGGCGACCCTTTGTTCCATATGCTCCATCTGATCCTTGATGCGTGCCACCATAGCATTGAAAGTGGCGGCCAGCACGCCGATCTCATCATTGCGCCGAATATCCGAGCGCACCGTTAAATCCCCGTCTCTGACCCGTGAGGCATCCCGGGCCAGGCGGGTGATGGGATGAATCAGGCGGTTGAGAAAAAAGTAGGCTGCAGTAAAGGTGATCAGCAACAGCAGTGTTGCGATGATCAGGATGCGTTGGGTCAGGGTATCGGCCGTGCTTTGAAGCTCGCTCATATAAACCGAGGAAGCCATATACCAGTCAAATTCCGGCAGGTAACGTACCCAGGAAATTTTGTCATGGACATAGTTGCCTGGGTCACTGGGCCTGTCCCACTGGTAGACAATCCGGTTGTTTTTTGAATCAGCTGCCGCCATTAATTCATGGGCTAGAGAACGCTGGGTCAAGGGGTTGATCATGCCACTGACATTTTCACCTTCAATATTGGAGTTGGGGTGAATCAGCATGTTCTTGTTGCCATCAAACACAAACAGGTAGCCGGTTTCGTTGATGTGCGTCTGGTGTATTTGTTGGCGTAACCGTTCGATCAGCTTTTCCTTGTGCTGACGAACCTGAGCTTCCACATCATCAATATAAACCCCCGTCACCAGTATCCAGCCTCGCTCGGGCAGGTATTTGTAGTGGGCGAGTTTTTCCTTGAGCTCTCCTCCACTGAGGCGTGTCCAACGATAGCGGTGAAAACCCTCTCCCTCTTCCTGGGCTTGTTTGATCAGTTGCGGGAGGTTCAGATAGCCCAGGTCGTCTCCAACTTCCGAAAAATCCTGACCATGCATCTGGGGGAGGGGGTGGGAAAGAATGCGCTCCTGGGTGTCCAGAAGATAGACGTAATCTTCCTGACCAAACTGCAGATGGCGCAGAGCTTCCATTAATTGCTTTTCTACCTCTTCTGGGGGCAGGTTTTGCTGGCGAAGCTGAATTTCCAGTTGCAGCAGTGAGTTTTCGGCCAGATCCAGAATGTGGCTCAGTTCACGGCGCCGGGTTTCCAGGGCAAATCGCCGCCATTCCTGAACATCCTCCTGGATGCTCAGGGCCAGTTGGTAGGTGTTGTCGAGGATAACCCGGCCAGTTTGCTCTTCCTGTTGCTCCACCGTAGTGCGCAGCCAGGGCACAGAAGCCCAATAGCTGATAGCGGTGAATGCCAGGGCTCCGATCACGATGCTGGCAAAGGTTTTACGGAAAAGTTTGGACTTTCGGATTTTGTCGTTCAAGGCTGTAGACTGGCAAATTTCCACGAGAACCCCTGGTTTTATTCCCCAAAAAAATCAGGGGTTCTTCGTTCAATTGAAAGAAGATGTTAAAAAACCGGCGATCTTAGGTTACTGTTTGCCTGCTTTCATTGATCAGGATCAATCCATAAGGTTAGATCCGATCAGGATTAAAACACTCCGGCTTCCAGGCCTGCGGCCATGGCCAGCCCGAGTTCTTCCGCTTGTTCGACAAAATCCTCCTGCCATTGGCCCTTGAAAGTGATGGGTTCCTGCGCCCAGTTCCAGCGTAGCCCGGTGACGATGCTTTCCACTGCACGACGGGTTCCGGTGCCATCCAGTCCGGCACGAATATAAAGGGCGCAGGGCAGGCCCTGTTTTTCTTCCAGTACCGGATAGTAGCAGCGGTCAAAAAAATCTTTTAAGGCGCCACTCATGTAACCCAGGTTTTCGGTGGTGCCCAGGATGATGGCATCCGCCTGAAGGACATCCTCCGGCTGGGTTTGCAGGGGTGGAATCCAGATGGTGTCCACGCCCTGAATGTCTTCATGCCCGGCACCAGCCAGAACCGCATCCACCAGGCGGCGAGTGTTGGGTGACGGGGCGTGGGCAACAAGGAGAAGCTTTTTCTTCTGCATTACTTAGCCTCCTGGAGCCTTCTTTTTCTTTCGCCATTTGACACTGAACAAATCATGACGGCGATCTTTCAGGTTAGTCACCGAACCTTCGCTGCGCACCAGCTTCAGACGGGTGAAGTCCAGGTCCGAGAAGAAAATCATCTCGGTGTTGGGGGTGGTTTCGTTGAGCACCGCATCATGCGGGAAGGCGAAATCCGAAGGCGAGAAAACGGCCGACTGAGCATACTGGATGTCGAGGCTTTCAATGGAAGGCAGGTTGCCGACACTGCCGCAGATCACCACATAGCATTCATTTTCCACGGCACGCGCCTGGGCACAGTGACGCACACGCAGGTAGCCGTTTTTGGTGTCCGTCCAGAAGGGCACAAAAAGTATGTCCATATCATCATCGGCCAGCAGACGGCCCAGCTCGGGAAACTCCACGTCATAACAGATCAGCATACCAATGCGCCCGGCATCGGTTTCAAACACCGAAAGCTCATGACCGCCTTCAATGATCCAGTCGCGTCTTTCCTGAGGGGTGATATGCAACTTGGGCTGGCGTTCCAGAGTACCATCACGACGAAACAGGTAGGCCACGTTATAGAGCAGTTCGTCCTCGCCTTCTTCAACCATGGAGCCGGCAATGATGTTGATGTTGTAGCTGACCGCCATACGCATGAGTTCGGTTTTGAACTGCTCGGTAAAGGTCGCCAGAAAGCGCACGGTCTGCACTGTGTCGGACTGGTCGGTCAGCCCCATCAGGGGCGCGTTGAAGAGTTCAGGAAAGACGGCAAAATCACTGCCGTAATCCGAAAGTGCATCGACAAAGTATTCCACCTGCTGAAGTACGGAATCCACGGAATCAAACTCACGCATCTGCCATTGCACAGCCCCCACGCGAGCTTCGGTACTCACACTGTCGAGAATCAGGTCGGCAGGCTCATAAAGAATATTGTTCCATTCCAGCAGAGTGGCATAGCCGTGGGAGCGGTCATCTTCCGGCAGGTAGCCGCGCATCAGGCGCTTGACCATGAAGTCATTGGCGAGTTGGAAGGATAGGATGGGGTCGTGGATTTCCTTGCGGGCGACCTCTTCCAGGTATTCAGTGGGTTTCAGGTCCTTGGCGTATTCATGATAACTGGGGATACGTCCCCCGGCGATAATGGCTCGCAGGTTCATGGAGCGACACATTTCCTTGCGGGTGTCGTACAGGCGTCGACCCAGGCGATGGCCGCGGTAATCCGGGTCAATCAGAACATCCAGACCGTAGAGGGCATCTCCATTGGGGTTGTTGCGCACCAGCTCCTTGCTGTCCGTCAGGTCGCTGTATTTGTGAGGCTCGGAAAAGGTGGCGTAATCCACCAGGACACTCAGGGCAACCCCCACCAGACGGTCATCATCGACAATGACGATCTGCCCATCCGGGAAATCCTTGACGAGCTTGTTGATGGTCGCCTGAGGCCAGGCACCGCCGATATCGTCGTAAACCTTGTCCATCAGGTTTTTCAGCTGGGGGTAGTCTTTCTTTTTCAGGTTGCGAAGATTGAGATGCGGATCTTCCAGAGTCATGGCGGTTTTCCCGGTAGCCGATAAAAAAACAAGGTCATCAGCAGTCAGCTTAAGCCCTAATTATCTGAAAATAAAGACTTCACTTCAGCATTGAACTGGTAGCCGCCGCCCCACACGGTTTTGATGAGCGAGGGATTTCGGGAGTCCGGTTCTATTTTGCGTCTTAAACGGCTGACCTGGTTATCAATGGCTCTGTCAAAAGCCTGAGCTTCACGGCCTGCGGTCAAATCCAGCAACTGATCACGGCTTAAAACCCGTTTGGGGTGCTGCAGAAAAACCTGCAGCAGTTTGAACTCGGCAGCAGACAGGGTGATTTCCACGCCTTCAGGGTCCACCAGGGTTCGGGCTTCAGTATTCAGTTTCCATTGTGCAAACTCCAGAACAGGGGTGGCAGGCAAGCGGGTTGCCGAAGTGGAGGGGGCGGCATGACTGCGTCTGAGTACAGCCTTGATTCTGGCCAGCAGTTCACGAGGTTCAAAAGGTTTGCTGATGTAGTCATCGGCTCCGATTTCCAGGCCCAAAACCCGGTCCAGGGTTTCATTCTTGGCCGAAACCATAATCACGGGTAGATCCGGCTGATGTTCACTCAGATAACGGCAAAGGCTGAGGCCATCTTCTCCGGGCATCATGATATCCAGCAGAATCAGATCGGGCCGGTGGTTGGTCAGGTATGCACGGGCTTTCGCAGCAGATGCGGCCAGATGGCATTGAATGCCCTGATTGCCCAGGTAGCGGCCCAGAAGCTCACGGATTTCCTGGTCATCGTCAATCACCAGCAGTTGTGGCTGGTTATCAGACATGATGTTGTACTCCCTTCTGTTTGCCGGTTTGGAGGTCAGTATAAAAGAAGCCGGGTCTCAAAAGTTTCTTCAAAGTGTATCCCTTGTCCACTTTCCTGCGACAATTTCCCGGTTGCCTGGGATACTCCTGCGACAAGTACTTGCTGTAATGATTCTGCGCTCTGAAAAGCAGAGCTTCACTCAGAAAGAGAGGAAATGATCATGAAAGCAAAAAACCGGACACTCAGCATGGCCGCTTTGGTGGTGGGTCTGTTGTTCCTAGCCCCAGCCAGCCTGATGGCTGCAACCGACGACAAGCGTTCGGCTGCCCCCTGTGCAGGCAAAATGGAACGCGGTGAGCGGATGCAAGCCTATCGCGAAAAGCGGGAAAGCATTCAGTATAGCGAAGAAGAGGTTCACAAGATGGCAGAAGCGGCGGCTTTGAGACACCTGGGATCAGGTGCAACAGCTCGTGTGGAAAGCCTGGATAGCGGTTATCAGGTCACCCTGATTCAAGCCGATGGTGAAGAGGTTCGCAGCTATCCCCTGAATGCTGCCGGTTGGCCGGAGCGAGATGGAAAAAGGCGGGGTCATGATCAACGTTAATTCCGAAGACAGGAGGACACGGGTAATCTGCTGAGAACTTGATTACAATGGGGCTTTTCATTCAGGAAGCCCCTTCATGGCCCAGAAAGCCCGAGTCATCAAAGCCCAGTTACAGATTGCCGATATGCTGCGCCACCATTATCAGGATTACAGCCTGACTCTGGCACAGCACCCTTCCGAAACCGATGCGCGCTTGCTGGTACGGGTGCTGGCTTTTGCCCTCAATGCTTCAGAAAACCTGGTGTTTGCCAAGGATCTGAGTGATGAAGGGGAGCCAGAGCTGGCGGAATACAATCTGCACGGGGATATCGAATTATGGATTGCCTTTGGCCAGTTGGATGAAAAATGGCTGCGCAAGGCCAGCCAAAAAGCCAAACAGGTGAGGCTTTATACTTATGGGGGTCGCAGTGTACCTGTCTGGTGGCAACAGAATCAGAATACCCTGCAACGCTTCAAGAACCTGCAAATCTGGGAAATACCCGAAGCCAGTGTGCAGGAAATGGCCGGGCTGATGTCTCGGGGTATGCATTTGCAGTGCAATATCAGCGAGGATCAGGTGTACATTTCCGATGGCAACCAGAGCCTGAGTCTTGAACCCAGGTTGCTTAAGGATTTTTCCTGATTCATTTATTGCACCGCATAGGCTTTCAGGTGTTCAATCCGAATCACCTGCAAGGTGTTCTCATGAGTGCTTTCCAGGACCACCCGAGGCGCAATGCCCGCCTGATAAGCTTCCACCCAGCGCAGTGCGCATAAACACCAGCGGTCACCGGCTTTAAGTCCCGGAAATCCCCCTTCCGGGCGGGGTGTGCTGAGATCATTCCCCTGCTGTTTGCTGAACGCCAGAAACTCCTCCGACACTTGGGCACAGACGGTGTGCATGCCGATGTCTTCCATGCAGGTGTGGCAGTAGCCATCACGAAAAAAGCCGGTTTGGGTATCAAAGCTGCAGGGTTGTAAAAGGCCCCCCAGAACATTTTTGGTTAATTCGGATTTCATGGTTGTCTCCTGCTTGAAGTTTCAAGCCTAGGCGGTTTGATCGCGGGGTGCCAGTCAGTTTTGCTTGAAGCGCTCGGCAAAGCGTCGGCTAACCGTGAAAGGCTGCTTGATTCCATGCATTTTGACTTCCAGTTGGCCCGTGAAGCTGCGGGTTACCCGGTCTATCTGGCTGACCTGAACCAGGGTGCGGCGATGGATACGCCAGAAAAGCTCCGGGTTTAACCCCTGCTCCAGTTGTTTGAGCGAGGTGCGAATCAGGTGATCGCCTTCCGGAGTGATCAGGGTGGTGTACTTGTCCTCGGCCTGGAAGACCAGAATCTGTTCCACATCCAGTACTTGCAGAACTTCACCTTTTTGGACTTTCAGCCATTTGAGGTGCTGCTCGGTTTTTTTATCTGCTGGAGGAGATTCCTGACCGGCTAGTAGCTGCTGCAGTTGTTCCAGATCGGCAAAGCGGGGCTGTTGTTGCTGCAGTTGCTGGCGCAGGCGCTCCAGGGTCTTCCCCAGGCGTTTTTCATCGACCGGTTTGAGCAGATAGTCCAGGGCTTCGCGCTCAAATGCATCCAGGGCATGTTGATCATAAGCGGTCAGGAAAACCAACTGGCAATTGCGGCTGAGTTCAGCCTCCTGCATTTTTTGGGCGACTTCCAGGCCGCTTAGTCCAGGCATTTTGATATCCAGAAAAACCACCTGGGGACGGACTTCCTGAATCAGAGTCCAGGCTTCATCACCATTGGCTGCCGTTATGATCGCATCCAGTTCCGGCCAGAGCTCTTCCAGTAAACGCTGTAAATGAAAACGCAGTATCGGCTCATCATCAGCCAGCAGACAGGTGAGTGGCATGCGGTGCTTCTCCAGGTGTTGTCAGAGGTAGGCAGAGTTCAACGCGGGTTCCGCCTGTTGCCGGTTGAGTGATTTGCAACTGGACTTGATCTCCATAAAGCAGTTGCAAACGTTTGCGTAGATTGCTCAGCCCCAGGCCCTGACCGGCAGTGGGACTATGCTGGGTAAAACCCTGCCCGGTGTCGTTCAATGTCATCTGCAGCTGTTGACCCTGTTGCTGAATCATCAGGTGCAGTTCGCCGCCTTGGGGCAGGGGTTCCAAACCATGTTTGATGGCGTTTTCGACCAGGGGTTGTAAAAGCAGGGGGGCAACAGGCTGGGCCAATAAATGTGGAGGGCACTGCAGGGTCCAGTGCAGGCGGTTACCCATACGTAATTGCTGAATGTCCAGGTAAGCTGTGACCAAATCCAGTTCCTGACCAAGACTGCTGGTATCTGAGCGTACCTGGGCCAGGTTGCTTCTCAGCAGGGCTGTCAGGGCCTGGATCATCTGTTTGGCCGTGTCAGGCTCTTCATCCACCAGCCCCTGAATATTGGCCAGAGTATTAAACAGAAAATGGGGCTCCATCTGGCTTTGTAATACTCTGAGCTGGCTGAGAGCCAGGCTTTTTTCTTTTTCAGCCTGTTGAGCACGAAGTCTTTGTGTCTGGTAATGGATATAGAAAAAATAGCAGACGGTTACGCTGAAAATCAGGCCAATGGCGAGGTTGCCCAAAAGTTGCAGGGGCTGTTCCTGAAAAGCCAGGGCAAAAGTGCCATGAATTTCCAGGATCATGACGCTGGTGCCCAGCAGCAAACCCAGAAGAGTTCCACTGCCAGCGGTCAGCCAGATCGGTTGATGCGGCCACCAGACCATAAAGAGATTGAGCAAGAGGCTCATGGTCAGGCCATAGCTGAAGGAAATCTTCAGGGAAGACAAGAAAGAAAGAGGGCTCAAGAGGGTCATCAAAACCGAAATGATCAGACAGGCGAAGCTGGTGAAAAGCAGGTTTTGCAGCAGTTCCTTTAAAAGCGGTTTGTTTGATGCTGAGTTCACTGAATGCATAAATTGGGCTTCTAGTTGAGCTGGCCCGCCGTGGTGTAGGTCAGACGCAGGTTGATTTCCTGGTTGAGCTGAGTGGCACCGGGGCGACCTTCTGGATGATAGCTGAAATAATTGAGTTCCAGTTGAGCCGAAGAGTTTAGCTGATACTCCATTCCCAATTCGTAAATCTGCAGGGGCTCTTGCAGTTCCTGATGGTTGAAACCAGCCACCCAGGTCCAGTCATTGGGGTTCCAACTCAAACGCAGCAGCGCTGCATCGGTGTTGCCCCAAAAGTGTTCGGCTCGCACCTCCAAACCTTGGGCGGAGGCCCAGGTCATACCGACCAAGGCTTCCAGAGCTTTTTCATCTTCCTCCTGTTCCTTCCAGCTTGCCGAAGCATAGCTGGCCAAAGCTGGAGTAAGAGTCCAGGCCAATCCCAAGCCAGCTAACCAATCCTCTTGGTAACCAGCCAGTAGCTGCCATTCTCCCTTGCCTACAAAACCCTGGCTACGCAGCAGGCAAAGGTCTTCATGTTTTTGCGCTTCTTCAGCTGTATCGACCCAGGCGCAGACTGATTGAAAAACGGTCATTCCCTGATAGGTTTCAGCCAGGATCAGAGGGTCAGCCTGATGGCGGGTTGTACTGCGATCATTGCCCGGGCCCAGCCAGTTCAGGGGCAAAGCCAGAAAGCCGTAATCCCAGTGCAGACTTTTTTCACCCAGAGTCATTTCCACAGTTGGGCCTTCACTTTCAAGTGTAAAGTCATAATAAAGCTCATCCACTTCAGGATGCCAACTTTGATCCCCATCTTGCGGGTTTCTGTTACTGGCCAGCCAGAGGTCAGCAAACCAGCCGGAATGGCTGAGGCTGGTGCGCAGGTAACCCGCCTGCTGACGTTTTGCAGGTTGTAGAGCCTCAGGCAGCTGGCTTTCGCCCCAGTGATAGTAATGGCCGCTCATCTGGCTTTCCAGACGCCAGTCCAGATTTTTTCCCCTGGCTTCAAGTGATGGAGTCAGTAATACAAAAAGCAATGTGAAGATTAAGCCTTGCGCGCGCATACAACCCCCTGCAGAAATTTTGCACTGAGGTTAAATCTGATATGTACCCACTGCAGCTTGATGCGATAAACGGTCACTGATGTTGATCAGCGGTGACCGTTTACTTGCCAATAAGACCGTTGGTCGCTTACTTCTGACAAGCTGAAAACCCGCTTTTATCTTTCACCTGTATTCAATTCTTGAAGGAGGTGTAAAGATGAAACCCCTGGTTTTTTTATTGTTGTTACTGGTTTTCCCTCTGGGAGCCAGTGGCAATCAGGTTGCGGCTGAATATCAGTCGGCCTATGAGTCCTACCAGGCGGCAGTGGCTGATGACTACTCTGCTGGACGTATTGCTGCCACCTGGAAAGACCTGCATCAATCACAACCGGATGATCCTCTTCCTTTACTTTTGCTGGGTGCCAGTCAGGTACTCAAAGGTCGTGATGCCTGGATGCCCTGGAATAAGCTGCGCTATACCGAGGAAGGCATGGAGCAGATGACTGCTGCTTTGAAGCTTTTAAACACTGAAGACCAGGAACGCTACCTGGATGGCTTGCCAGTTGGGGTGTTATTGCCTGCCCTAGCGGGTATCACTTTCATTGAGGTTCCTGGATTCTTTGGACGTTTTGAGCAGGGTTATCAACTTCTTCAGGAAGCCAGCAGTAGCTCTTTGTTGAAAGGCATTCCAGCAGAAAATCAGGCTTTTATTCACCAGTACCTCTACCAGGCTGCGTCTGAAGTGGATGAATCCAGAATGAAGGAATTGGCTGTTCAGCGTCTGCAGTCTCTGGGTATAGAAGAGGTGGCTCCATGAGCTTGATAACAATACAGCAGTTGCATAAAAGCTACCGGGTAGGAAAGCAGCAGCAGGCTGTTCTGACCGGAATCGACCTGCAACTTCATCAGGGTGAAATGACCGCTCTGATCGGCCCTTCCGGCAGTGGTAAAAGTACCTTGTTGAATATTTGTGGCCTGATCGATCAGCCGGATAGTGGAGAAATGTGGTGGCAGGATCAACCGATGGACTTTTCTTCAACAGCCAAACTGACCGAACTGCGCCGCCGCCGTATCGGCTTTGTCTTTCAAAGCTTCAATCTGATTCCGGTGATGAGTGCGGCAGACAATGTGGCTTACCCCCTGTGGCTGCGGGGTGACTCCCGGGCAGCAATCAAACGGGCAGTACAAACCGTGCTGGAAGAAGTGGAGGTGGCTGAATTTGCCGATCAACTTCCGGATGCCTTATCGGGAGGTCAACGCCAAAGGGTAGCCATTGCCCGGGCTCTGGTTAAAAAACCACAACTACTGGTTGCCGACGAACCAACAGCCAGCCTGGATGAAGAAACAGCTTTGGTCGTAGCTGCTTTGATGAAAAAGCTGGGGCGGGAATATGGCTGTGCACTGGTGATCGCCACCCATGATGATCGTCTGAAACCCTGGTGTGATTGCATTTATCAATTGCATCAGGGTGTTCTGCAAGGAGGTGCAGCATGAAATGGCTATATCTGGCCTGGAAAAACCTGGGGCGTAATCGGCGGCGGACTCTGGCCACCCTGCTGCTGACGGCTGTTGCCGTGTTGGGAATCATGGCTTTAAGTGGATTTGCTCTTTATACCTACGAGTCCCTGAAAGAAGCCAGTATGCGTAAAGAAGGTCAGGTGATCCTGAGCCATCCCGACTATTTTCAACGCGAGGAAAATATTCCCATGGAGCTGGGGCTGGGTCGGGTGCAACAGCTCCAGCAAGAGTTGCAGGCTGATCCGGGAATCGACACAACTCTGGCCCAGATCAATTTTGATGGTCTGGTCAGTAATGGTGAAAAATCCACCATCTTTATGGGCCAGGGTGTGCAGACGGAAAGTTTTCAGCGTCAGGGCCCCGGTGTCGACTTGAAGCAAGGGCGTTGGCTGACCCCGGAATTAAGTTCGCAAGCAGTGCCTGAAGTTCTTCTGGGTCAAAGGCTGGCGTCCTCTCTGAAGGTTCAGCCGGGTGATGGGCTAACGCTGCTGGGCACTACAACAAAAGGGGTGCTCAATGCACTGGATGTCAGCGTTCGCGGTATTATCAGTACCGGTATCCCCGAGTTGGATGCCCGGCTGCTCAAGGTTCACCTGCAGTCTGCTCAGGAGTTGCTGGCTACCGATCAAGTCAGTCAGTTGGGGGTGTATCTGCAGCACCCACATCAGGATGAATACTATGACCAGAAGATCCGTGATCAGTACCCCGAGCTGGGGGTAACCCCCTGGCTGGAAAGGGTAACCTTCTACCAGAGTGTGCGTAATCTTTATAACCGTATCTTTGGTGTGATGGGGGTTATTCTGCTGGTCATGGTTGCTTTTGCCATTTTCAATACGGCTTCCATGAGTGTCATGGAGCGTACCCGTGAACTGGGCACCCTGGCAGCTCTGGGAACCCGGCGGCGGGAAATTCTGGGGCTTTTTGTGCAGGAAGCTCTGCTGATCGGGCTGTTGGGCAGCCTCTTGGGGCTCATCATGGCGGCAGGCCTGAGCCTGGGGCTTTATTGGGTGGACGTCCAGATGCCGCCACCTCCAGGGCAAACAGATGGCTATCCACTGTATATCTACTGGTCACCCTGGATGGCAGGAATCACCAGCCTTGCTGTTGTACTTTTTGCTGTTCTAGCTGCGGGCCTGGCAACTCTCAAGGGAATCAATAAGCCCATCGTGGAGGCACTCAATCATGTCTAAGCAAACAGCACTACTGATTTTGTTTCTGGGCTTTTGCCCGGTTCTGCTGGCCCATCCCGCTTTGGATGTCATGGATGAATTGCGTTTGGGCAACCCTGATCAAGAAGTGAAGGTGATGACCGAAATTCGCCTTTACAAAAAGGGTGAGCTGGAATCCCAGCGGGATTATGAGGTTTATGTGGGGTCAAACCGTCGCTCTCTGGTGCTGTTTCGCAGTCAGGCCGAAGCCGGACAAAAAATGTTGATGCTGGATGATCAATACTGGCTGTTTATGCCCTCCAGCCGACGTCCACTGCGTATTACGCCCATGCAAAAGTTGCTGGGTGAGGCCTCCAGTGGTGACCTGTCTTCTCTGCGCTGGAAAGATGATTATACCGTTATCTCAGAAAAGCAGGAGGGGCAAAAACGGGTTCTTGAGCTGGAAGCAGCGCGTTCGGGGGTGACCTATACGCGGGTGGAGTTGCTTGTGGATTCAGACAGCTTGCATCCTCAGCAAGCCGACTTTTATCTGCAATCCGGGCGTCTGGCGAGGGAAGCCGAATTTATGCTGGAAGAAAGGCAGGGGCGCCCGGTGATCAGCGGCATGAAACTTCAGGATAGAATTCAGACGAATGAACAAACCCTGATTCTTTATCATTCTTCGGAACCGGTGGACATTCCTGAGCGCTGGTTTAACCCGGCTTTTCTGTCACGGGAAACCCTTTAACAGGAATGGCCGTTTCATTTTTAATTTCTCTCAGGGCAAAGTTGGAGTTGACCTGGGAGATTCCCTGCAGGGTAAAGATTTTTTCATTCAGGAAGCGGTCATAGGCGGCCATGTCTTCAATGACCACGCGCAGAACAAAATCGGAGTTGCCGGTGGTGGAGTAGCATTGCAAGACTTCCGGGTAACGCAGAATCTTTTCTTCAAACTCCAGGGTGTTGTCAATGGAGTGGCGTAACAGGGTGATCATGACCAGCACCGTCAGCGGTTGACCCACTGTTTGCGGATCAACCAGAGCCGTGAACCCCTTGATGATGCCCGCTTCTTCCAGGGCTTTGACCCTTCTCCAGCAAGCTGCAGAAGAGAGACCAATGATCTCTGCCAATTGCTGATTCTTCAGGCGTCCGTCTTTTTGCAGTTCCACCAGAATGCGTTGGTCGAATTTGTCCAGCTGATGATCCATGGGGTTTCTCTGTTTGTTTGTGTTCTCTGCTTAAAGAAAGAATATTGTGTCAATTTAGATCTTAAGAAAGATCTTTGCAAAAAATACCTTGATCCATATCAAGAAAGCAAGCACTTTTACCGCCTCCCCAACTAAACTTCTCAGTACTACAACGACAACAAATTGACTGAGATGAGGTTTCCCCATGACAAATCTAGCTTCCGTCCGTCTGGATGCTTATCAGCTGGATGCCCGCTACTCCCGCTCAGAGGGGCGTATTTTTGTAACAGGAACCCAGGCTTTGGTGCGCATTGCCCTGCGCCAGGCAGAACTGGACAAAAAGCTGGGCTACAACACCGCGGGTCTGGTCAGTGGTTACCGGGGCTCTCCCCTGGGGGGTGTGGATCAGGCCATGTGGCAGGCCCAGCCCCACCTGGATGAACATAATATCCGTTTTATTCCTGCTATTAACGAAGATCTGGCCGCCACCATGATGCTGGGTACTCAGCAGGTGGAGACCGAGCCGGACAGGGAAGTGGAAGGGGTGTTTGGCCTCTGGTACGGCAAAGGGCCGGGAGTGGATCGCTCCGGGGATGCGCTCAAACACGGCAATGCCTACGGCAGCTCGCCACACGGCGGGGTGCTGGTGGTGGCCGGTGATGATCATGGCTGTGTGTCTTCCTCCATGCCGCACCAGTCGGATGTGGCTTTCATGTCCTGGTTTATGCCGGTGGTCAACCCCGCCAATCTGGCGGAATATGAAGAGTTTGGTCTCTGGGGTATTGCGCTTTCACGTTATTCCGGCTGCTGGGTGGGTTTCAAGGCGGTTTCCGAGACCGTGGAAAGCGCTGCCTCCCTGGAGGTGCAGCCTCTGCCTGACTATAAAATCCCCGAAGACTTTACCCCGCCCGAAGATGGCCTGCACTATCGTTGGCCGGATTTGCCCGGCCCCCAGCTGGAAACCCGTATCGAATACAAACTGAAGGCTGTTCAGGCTTTCGCACGGGCCAATCCGATCGACAAATTGTTTTATGCCAACCCGGAAGCCCGTTTTGGTCTGGTCACCACCGGCAAGGGTCATCTGGATCTGATGGAAGCCCTGCGTCTTTTGGGGCTGGATGAGAAGCGACTGCGTGAACTGGGTATTGAAATCTACAAGGTGGGCATGGTCTGGCCCCTCAATCGCAAGGGAGCCCTGGATTTTGTTCACGGCAAGCAGGAAATCCTGGTTATTGAAGAAAAACGCGGGATTATCGAAAGCCAGATCAAGGAATATATGTCCGAGCCGGATCATCCCGGAGAGGTGCTGGTGACCGGCAAACAGGATGAAGTCGGGCAACCGCTGATTCCCTATGTTGGTGAGCTGAGTCCCAAGCTGCTGGCCGGTTATCTGGTTGCCCGCCTCAAGCGCTTTTTTGACTTGGATCTGACCCAGGAACTGGCCCGTATTTCCAGCCAGGCAACCGGTTTGCAGGACCCTGGTGGTGTGCGGCGTTTGCCCTATTTCTGTTCCGGCTGCCCGCATAACTCTTCCACCAAGGTGCCTGAAGGCAGCAAAGCCCAGGCCGGTATTGGCTGTCATTTCATGGCCACCTGGATGGGTCGGGAAACAGAGTCCCTGGTTCATATGGGGGGTGAAGGGGTCAACTGGGTGGGTAAAAGCCCTTACCTGGGTGACAAGCATATCTTCCAGAATCTGGGTGAAGGCACCTGGTTTCATTCGGGCTCCATGGCCGTGCGTCAGGCTGTTGCTGCAGGCGTTAATATCACCTACAAGATTCTTTTCAATGATGCCGTGGCCATGACTGGCGGTCAGCCGGTGGATGGTCAGATCACCGTCCCCATGATTGCCCGTCAGTCCCATGATGAAGGAGTCAAAAAGGTTGCGGTGGTCAGTGATGAGCCGGAAAAATACCGCGGGCATGAAGGTGACTTTCCCAAGGGCGTGACCTTTCATCACCGTGATGAGCTGGATGACCTGCAGCGGGAGTTACGGGAAATCCCCGGTTGCACTGTGTTGATCTACGATCAAACCTGCGCAGCGGAAAAACGCCGTCGTCGCAAGCGTGGAACCTTTCCCGACCCGGCCAAAAGGGCCTTTATCAATCATCATGTCTGCGAAGGTTGTGGCGATTGTTCAGTTCAGTCCAATTGCCTGTCGCTATTTCCCAAGGAAACGGAACTGGGACGCAAGCGCAAGATTGATCAGTCCTCCTGCAACAAGGATTTCTCCTGCGTCAGCGGTTTTTGCCCCAGCTTCGTCACCATTGAAGGCGGTGAACTGCGCAAACCCAAAGGCATAGAAGCGGATGCTTCTTTCTGGCAGCGGGTGGAAAAACTGGCTGAACCTGAACGCCCTGAAATTAATGGTACCTATGACCTGCTGGTGGGTGGCGTCGGTGGCACCGGCGTGATTACCGTGGGGCAGCTGATCACCATGGCCGCTCACCTGGAAGGCAAGGGCACCAGTGTTCTGGATTTCATGGGTTTTGCCCAGAAAGGCGGTGCGGTCCTGAGCTATGTGCGCCTGGCTGCACAGCCAGAAGGTTTGAATCAGGTGCGTATTGAAGAAGGCCAGGCGGATGCGCTGATTGCCTGTGATCTGGTGGTGGCCAGCTCCCAGAAGGCCTTGAATGTGCTGCACAAGGGACACACCCGGATTGTTGCCAATCAGGCCGAGCTGCCCACCGCAGACTATGTGCTTTATCGCGATGCGGATATGACTTCAACCAAGCGCCTGCAACTCTTGAAAGATGCGGTGGGTGAAGAGCACTTCTCGGAGCTGAATGCCAATCTGACCGCTGAGCAGCTGCTGGGTGATACGGTGTTTTCCAACGTCCTGCTGCTGGGCTTTGCTTGGCAAAAGGGTTTGCTGCCCCTGTCCTGGGCCGCCTTGATGCAGGCTCTGGAGCTGAACGGGGTTGCCGTGGAAAAGAACAAACAAGCTTTTGCCTGGGGGCGTTTGGCTGCAGTTGAACCTGACTATCTGGAACAGCAACTGGATCTGCGCCCCTTGCCCGACACGGCCAGCCTGAATGAAGTTCTGGGCCGCCATGCCCGCTACCTGGAGCAATATCAGAACAAGGCCTGGGCTGAGCGTTATCTGCAAAAGGTGGCTGAGGTGCGCCAAGCAGAGGAGCAGTTGGACGGAGACAGTAAAGCCTTGAGTGAAGCCGTTGCCGAGCAGCTGTTCCGCCTGATGGCTTACAAGGATGAATATGAAGTGGCGCGTCTTTTTACCGAAACCGATTTTCTCAAGGAAATTGAAGAAACCTTCAGCGGCAACTTCAAAATCAACTTCAACCTGGCTCCACCCTTGCTGAATGGCAAGAAGGATCGCAGTGGCCGCCCCAGGAAAAAGCAGTTTGGTCCCTGGATGCTGAAGGCCATGAAGCTGCTGGCGCGGATGCGTGGTCTGCGTCACAGCACCCTCGACCCTTTTCGCTTCAGTAAGGATCGCAAGCTGGATCGTCAGTTGCTGGCTGATTATGAACGTCTGCTTGATCAGCTGCTGGCCGGTCTCAAGGCAGAAAATCTACATACGGCTGTCGCTCTGGCGCGTTTGCCAGAAGAGATTCGCGGGTTCGGCCCGGTTCGTGAAGAGGCTGCTGAAAAAGCGGAAAAACGCAAACAGCAACTGCTGGAAGAGTTCAAGTCCGGCAAGCCGAAAACCCTGGCTGTAGCCGCCTGAGGAGAAAAGCATGTTTGAACATTTGCAAGCCAAACCCGCTGATCCCATTCTGCGCCTGATGCAGGAATTCAGGGAAGACACCCACCCCCTGAAAGTTGATCTCGGAGTGGGGGTTTACAAGGATGAACAGGGACGTACTCCTCTGATGCAGGCGGTGGATCGGGCACAAAGAATTCTGGTGGAATCGGAGTTGACCAAAAGCTACATCGGGCCTCCGGGGTCACCGCTTTTCAATGAGCAAATCACCCGCCTGGTTCTCGGGGCCGGTCTTGCTGCCCGGCTCCAGGATCGCCTGGCTGTTGCGCAAACACCGGGGGGTTGCGGTGCCTTGCGGATGGCCGCTGAACTCATCAAAAGCTGCCAGCCGGAGGCACGCGTCTGGGTGTCCGATCCCACCTGGGCCAATCATGTGCCTTTGCTGGGTGGGGCCGGGCTTCCCCTGGAAACCTACCCCTACTACGATGCCGAAACTGGCGGTGTGCGCTTTGATGCCATGCTGGCAACTCTGGAGAAATCGGCCCGAGCCGGTGATCTTTTGCTACTGCATGGTTGCTGTCATAACCCCAGTGGAGCTGATCTCAGTAACCAGCAATGGCAGGAAATCACCGAGTTTTGCCTGAGAACAGGTGTCGTGCCCTTTATCGATCTGGCCTATCAGGGCCTGGGGCAGGGGCTGGATGAGGACGCCCAGGGCGTTCGTTATCTTTTTGACTCGGTTCCTGAAGCCTTGCTGACCTCGTCCTGTTCAAAGAATTTCGGCCTTTATCGCGAGCGCACCGGTGCACTGCTGGTTCTTTCGGCTAAAGCGCAACAGACCCAGGCGACGGCCAGTGAGCTTTTCACCACCATCCGTTCCCACTATTCCATGCCACCTGCTCATGGGGCTGCTGTTGTGGAAACCATTCTGATGCACACACAACTGGATGAACTCTGGAGAAGTGAACTGAATGGAATGCGCACACGCATTCAGTATTTGCGTCAGCAGTTGAACCAGGGCCTTCAGGCCCGGGGTGTGGACAGGGATTTCAGTTTTATCGAACGTCAGCAAGGCATGTTTTCATTTCTGGGCATTAGCCCGGAGCAAGTGAAGCAGCTCCGTAAGGACTTCAGTATTTATATGGTGGAGTCTTCACGGATCAATCTTGCGGGCTTGTCGGCCCAGAATCTGGATTATGTCTGTGATGGCCTGGCCAGCATTTTGAAAGAGTGAAGGATCACCGCTGACAAGTTTTTTCCGCTTTTTCATAAACCCTTTCTTCAGCTTCTCTTACGGAAGCTGCAAGACCCTTTTATAAAAATAAAATCCGGGAGTCTTAATGATGAGTCGTACCAGCAATGCCCATCCGCTCTGGTCATCACGCTTTGCCTTTATTCTTGCCGCCACAGGCTCTGCCGTGGGCCTGGGCAATATCTGGAAATTTCCCTATATCACCGGCGAAAATGGTGGCGGTGCATTTGTGCTCGTTTACCTGGCCTGTATTCTCCTGATCGGTATCCCTGTCTTGATTGCTGAAACCCTGCTGGGCCGTCGTGGTCGCCAGAGTCCGGTGGGCAGCATGCAGCTGCTGACCGAACAGGAGGGTACTTCCTCCTGGTGGCGTCTGATTGGCTGGAACGGGGTGCTGGCTTCCTTTCTGGTTTTGTCCTTTTATGCGGTCATCGGTGGCTGGTCCCTGGTTTACGTGGGGCATGCCGCCACGGGTGAGTTTACGGGAGCCGATACCGATGCCATAGGGGCTTTGTTTGGCGGATTGCTGTCCAGCCCCTGGACTCTGTTGCTTTGGCATAGTCTGTTTATGCTTCTGGTGGTTTTCATTGTGGCCAGAGGTGTGCGTCAGGGCTTGGAAAAAGCCATCACCTGGTTGATGCCCTTGCTGTTTGTTCTCCTGCTGGTTCTGGTGGGTTATGCCATGACCACTGGTGAATTCGGGCGAGGGTTTGCCTTTTTGTTTTTCCCGGACTTTTCCAGCCTGACCGCTGAAGGGGTGCTGGTGGCACTGGGTCATGCGGCCTTTACCTTGAGTATCGGTATCGGCGTGATGATGGCTTATGGCTCTTACCTGCCGGAAGGGGTGAACATTCCCAAAACCGCCCTGACCATCGCCCTTCTGGATGTTGCAGTGGCCTTGCTGGCCGGTCTGGCGATCTTCCCGGTAGTCTTTGCTGAAGGCCTGCAGGCAGGCGAAGGGCCAGGGCTGATTTTCCAGACCCTGCCACTGGCTTTTGGACAAATGCCGGGGGGCGGCTTTTTCGGCACGCTGTTTTTCATACTGCTGGCAATGGCGGCTGTGACTTCAGCCATTTCCATGCTGGAACCAGTTGTTGAATGGCTGGAAGAGCGCAAAGGCATCAGCCGTCTTAAGGGTGCACTTCTGGGCGGTATCACCATCTGGTTTGTGGGCATTGGCACTGTCTTGTCCTTCAACCACTGGGCAGAAGTTTATCCGCTGGCTTTCCTTCCCGGTTTTGATGAGCGCAATCTCTTTGGCATCTTTGATTTCATGGTGTCCAATCTGATGATGCCTTTGGGTGGCTTGGCCATTGCCCTCTTTGCAGGCTGGGCCCTGCGTCGGGAAACCCTGAACCAGGAATTGGGGCTGGAGGGTATCAGCCACTCACTGTTTCTCTTTGTGCTGCGCTTTGTAACCCCTGTGGGTGTGGCCTGGGTTTTCCTGTACAACCTATTCGGCTAGAAGGTCGTCAGTCGGGGCTGCGTACACAGGCACGCCCTGACTGCTTGGCCAGATAAAGCCCTTTGTCAGCGCGATCCAGCAGAGTGTCGGGCTGGGTGTCGTGGGAGGTGATTTGGGTCACACCAATGCTGGTAGTGACCTGAAGTTCAAGCTGGTTAAATACTATCGGGTGATTTTGCAGGGCCTGGCAAAGCTTTTCTGCCAGTTGCATGCCTTCGGCAAAGCTGACACCGGGAACCAGCAGGCCAAACTCTTCGCCGCCCAGACGACCCAAAAGATCCTGTTCGCGTAGCTGGCTGGAAATTAGTTCAGCAAAACCAATCAAAACCTGGTCGCCACACTGGTGTCCGAAGCTGTCATTGATGTGTTTGAAATGGTCCAGATCCAGCATCATCAACACACCCTTGTTGTCGCCTCCCATTTCCAGATGGGCGGTCAGCCTTTCCATAAAGGTGCGGCGATTGTTCAGGCCCGTCAGGCTGTCTCTGGAAGCCAGTTCTTCCAGACGCAGCTGATCCTGCTTGCGGCGGGAAATATCCTTCTTGATGGCGACATAATGACTGATTTTTCCTGAACGGTTTTTAACCGGAGTAATCGTCATTTGTTCATAGTAGAGATCACCATTTTTGCGGCGATTGATGAGTTCACCGGTCCAGTATTGACCCTGATTCAGGCGGAACCACATTTGCTGGTAAAAATGTGCGTCCTGTTTGCCAGAGCGAATGATTTCCCCCGGCTTTTTGCCGTAAACTTCTTGTGCTGAATACCCGGTCAAATGCTCAAAGGCTGTGTTGGCCCAGATGATCTGGGTTTCTTCGTCGGTCACCATAATGGCTTCGGCACAGGCTTCCATTACGGAGGTCATGAGCTTGTTGCTCTGGAAAGCACGCGTATCAACGCGAAGAATGCTCCACAGCAAATAACTGATAATGATCAGCAACACACCAAACGACAAGCCATAAATCCTGGCTTCCTGCCAGAAAATCTTTTCCATGTCATCCAGATAAATACCGCTTCCAAGAACCCAGCCCCAGGGCTCATAAAGCTCAACATAGGACAGCTTTTCGATGGGTTGGGTGTCGTCCGGTTTGGGCCAGTGATAGTGGACAAAGCCTCCCTGTTGATTTTTGACCCGATCAACAAAGCTGCGGAAAATATATTGTCCGTGACTGTCCTGGTAATCCTCTTGCAGGTGACCTTCCATTTCCGGCCAGATGGGATGAGCCAGCATCCGGGTGTCCAGATCATTGATCCAGAAATAACCGCGTTCACCATAACGCAGGCTGCGAACGGCTTGCAGGGCCTGTTGCTGGGCTTGTTCAAGGCTCAGGCCCTGATGTGTTTGCTGCTGGTAATGATCCAGCAGGGAGAGGGTGTTTTTGACCAATTGCCGAATGCTCTGGCGACGGTCATCCATCAGGTTGTTGTGCAGGGCGTAAAGGCCCTGGCCGACCATCAAAAGACTGATCAGAAGAATGCTGGTATAAACCAGCAGAAGTTTTTTGTTGAAGTTCAGGTGAAGCCTGTTTGCGGGCATTAAGCTGTTCCTGAAGCTGGAAGTGATGAAATTGAATTTTTGAGTGGCCTTTCGTTCAGTATGGACAAAGGTTAACTCCAGTAAAAGGTTTTTACTGATTGAAAATCGGCTAAACTGCCGGTTTTGAAACAGACAAGCTGGGTGAATCATGAAAATTTGGGTGGATGCGGATGCCTGTCCGGTAGTGATCAAAGAGATTTTGTATAAGGCAGCCTTGCGGGTAAAAGTACCCGTGATATTGGTAGCTAACCAGCCAATGCGGGTGCCCAGTTCGGATTTGATCAGTACGTTGCAGGTTTCTTCAGGCTTTGATGAGGCGGATGATGAGATCGTTCGCCGTGTTGAAGCCGGGGATCTGGTGATTACCAGTGATATTCCTCTGGCTGCCGAAGTGATTGATAAAGGCGGCCTGGCACTCAATGCCCGAGGTGAGCTTTATACGGTGGATACAGTGAAAGCCCGCCTGAATATGCGTGACTTTATGGATACGATGCGCTCCAGTGGTATTCATACGGGTGGCCCGGCTGCTTTGAGTCAGGCTGATCGGCGCGAGTTTTCCAATCAGCTGGATCGTTTGCTGACCCGTTATCAGAACCAAAGAACCCGAATTCAAAAAAATAAATAAACATTTGCTTGACGCGGATAAGGGAAGGGAGCACTATGCATCTCGTAGGTAGCAAGTAAGTGTTTTGACAGTACTGTAATCGCGAAATATCGGTAACATCAGTTCTTGAATAGACCTATCTTGATTCCCGCAACAACGAGCTTGGGAATTCTTCTCTAAAAGTTCTGATATTAATTTGATTAAAGGTATTATCGATATGGAAACTGGTACAGTTAAGTGGTTCAACGACACTAAAGGCTTCGGCTTCATTACTCCTGAGAACGGTGGCGACGATCTGTTTGCTCACTTCTCCGAAATTCAATCAGAAGGCTTCAAGTCTCTGACTGAAAATCAAAGGGTTTCCTTTGACGTCACTACTGGCCCTAAAGGCAAGCAAGCTGCTAAGATTCAAGTTATCTAATAACTTGTAATCCAGTTTGACGAGAAACCCACCTCTTTTGGTGGGTTTTTTTATGCCTGATTTTTACTCAACCCCTGTTTTTCAATCCAGAGGAAGTGGAAATGCTGAAATTGGGTTTCATTCACCGCATCAAATTCTTCGTTGAACGCCAATTCATCAAGGGAGCCGGTTTTCAACTGCTGGTTGTTCTCCTTTTTATTGGCTTGATTTCCGTGGTGGGCGGGGCTTTGGTGGCCTGGTCCGGTGATGCTTTTCCCGATTTGCGTTCTGCCATCTGGTGGGCTTTTCTGCGCCTGACCGATCCCGGCTATCTGGGCGATGATGAAGGGGCCTGGATACGCCTGATTTCCACCCTGCTGACGGTGAGTGGCTATGTGGTTTTCCTGGGTGCTCTGGTCGCCATCATGACCCGTAAATTGATCAGCATCATGGATAACCTGGAACGTGGATTAACTCCCGTCACTCTGAAGAACCACCTGGTCGTGCTGGGCTGGAATAACCGTACTCTGCCTCTGGTGCGTGAGCTACTGGGGCCTTCCCGCCAGATGCAGCGTTTTCTGGAACGCAATGCCGCCAGTCGTTTGAGGCTGGTGGTTTTGTCCACCGAGGCTTCTGCCGCCTCAAGACTGGAGTTGGTGAACGAGGCCGGAATCGGCAGCCGGGCCCGGCAGGTGATTTTGCGAGCCGGGACGGCCATTCAGCCGGATGCCCTTAGCCGTGTGGCCTGCCTGGATGCCTCTGCTATTCTTCTGCCCAGCCATGTTCAGGGGCCGGATAACCTGGTGAGTGCAGATGTGGAGACGCTCAAGGCCCTTTTGTCGATTACGGCCCAGGGGCGTGCCGCGGATCGGGCGCTCCCTCTGATGGTGGCCGAGTTGCAGGATCTCCATAAACTGCCCGTGGCCCGGCGGGCCTATCCCGGCCCTCTGGAGGTGGTCGCCAGTGACGCCACCATCAGTCGCCTTCTGGTGCAAAACCTGATTCATCCAGGGCTGGCGGCTGTTTACAATGAACTGCTGACCGCAGCGGATGGCAACGAGATTCTGGTGCGCTCTGCTCCGGCCCTGATCGGCCATAGCCTGCAGGAATTGGCACAGGCTTGCCCCGATGCTCTGATACTGGGGTTATTGAAACCGGATGCAGATGGCTGGAAAGTGGATTTGCTGGCACCCAGAGACTCAAAAGTCGAAGAAGGCGATCGGGTGGTCTTTATGGCCAGTGACTATGATGCCACCCAGCCCCAGATCCAGCGCATCACGCCGTCCCAAGTGACTGCAAGCCACTCACCGGAAGTCATGACCAGCCAAAAAGAGGCTGTTGTGCATCAACGAGTGCTGGTATTGGGCTGGAATCGCCGGGTGCCTGCTTTGCTGACTGAAATGGCCAGCTATTCTCATCGGACTTTTGATGTTGATCTGGTTTCAGTTCTCCCGGTGAAAATGCGTGAGAAAGCCATCCATCATTATCCGGGCAATCCTTCCGGGGCATCCAATCTGAAATATCGCCATCATCAGGCTGATTACATGGTTGAAGAAGAGCTGCGACGTTTGGATCTGGCCAGCTATGCTTCCATCCTTCTGCTCAGCAGCGATCATCTGGTATCCGGGGAAGAAGCTGATGCCCGTGCCCTGGTCGGACACTTGCAACTGGAAGGTCTGGTGGAGAAATTGCCGCAACGCCCCCAGATCATTCTGGAGTTGAGTGATCCTGACAACGAAACCCTGCTGAATCTTCCCCACACGGAAGTGCTGGTCAGCCCGGTCATTCTCAGCCACCTGCTGGCGCAAATCGCCATGCGCCGGGAGATTCGTGTGGTGTTTGAAGAATTGTTCACCGTGGGCGGTGCAGAAATATTTTTCCACCCGCAGGACAGGTATCAACTGGATTCAGAGGCTTCCTTTATAGATCTTCAAACCACCGCAGAACAAAAAGGTGAGCTGGCTCTGGGTGTTTATCGGCCTCAGGCCGCTCCCGGGAAACGCCTGCAACTCAACCCGCTACGCAGCCAGCTCCTGGCTTTGCAACCGGAAGATCAGGTCGTTGTGCTGGGGTTTAGTGACTTACTTGACTAGAATAAAATTGATTGGAGTTGATGCAGGGAAGTAAGTATGTCTGACTTGTACATAAAAATTAAGAATCTGGTTGGCAGTGGGGAAGTTCGGATTTCGGAGCATGGCTATGATGAGCTGGCTGAGGATGAGTTGGGAGTAGGTCAAATACTTAAGGATGTCCCCAACGCTCTAGTTGTGGAGGAATATCCTGATTTTCCCAAAGGAGCCAGTATTTTGCTTTTACAACGAGATGAAAGTGATCTGCCGGTTCATGTCGTCTGGGGAATCCCCAAAGGCTACGCTAAGCCAGCAGTACTGGTTACAGCTTATCGTCCAGATCCAAGGCGCTGGAGTGATGACTTTCTTGAGAGGCTGAAATGATGAGTAAGCGTAAAAAAATTAAATACCTGCATGAAGGTCGCTATGTGGCTGAGGTGGAAGTGGAGGTGGAAGAAAGTGAAGCCTCCTGGTCACCGACTCTTGGTATTGAAGATGCCTGTAAACTGGATGCTGTCAGAGATGCTTTGCGTAACGGCGACTTGGTCGCAGCAGCACGCTATGGGAAAGTATATGAAATGAAAGCGGTAGCCTTCTAACTTAAAAATTCTTCCATGATTTTATGCCATTCCAGCCGCTTTTGTTGCAGTGTGAGACTGGCATGGGCCGGGCTGGTGGAGGGCAGTTGGTACAGCGGTAATTGCCGGAAGGGCTCATCCAGCAGTGGTCGTACATGGCGCTGATAACTTTGGAAGGCCTTGCCACCGTTGCAAAGAACGGTGTGGGTGTGAGGATGGCGCTGGAACCAGCCGGGAAAATCATTGGGGATAATGCTGGTTTCCAGAATATCGCTGTCCAGGCTGGAGGGTCGCAAACAGGACTGCATCACATCCCATAATCCGATACCGGCTTCTTGCAATGCCTGAGTACGCAGCCTGTAGTCGGCTTTGGGGTCAAACCCCAGCAGTTCAGCCATAATCGGCCAGAAGGCATTGCGCGGGTGAGCATAATATTCAGTTGCTGCCAGGGAGGCTTTGCCCGGCATGGAACCCAGAATCAGCAATCGACAGCTGGTGGGCTCAACCGGTGCAAAGCTGTTGACGGGCTGCAGGGCATCAGAATCAGATGCCATCACGTGAGCGTTTCCCTGGAGTTTCAAGAAGCCCTGTGTCGGTGACAACTTCACCCACTGCTTTCAGGGCTGCTTCTGACTGGTTCAGATCCTGTGGCCCGCGTGTGCAGGCTGCAATGATGACGGCACCTTCCTGGTCATTGCGGCTGCCAGCTTTCCAGGCTACACCCAGATTGCAGGCACGACGATGCTGTGTTCCGGTTTTGTGGGCAAAAACCGTTTGTTCAGGCAGGCCCGCTTTAATGCGCTTGTCGCCTGTTTTGACCTGCTTGAGTGTTTCCAGAAGATAGTCAGTGGATTCCGGGCTTAAAAGTTGCCCGGTCACCAGTTGCTCCAGTAACCGGCTGATAGTCTGCATATTGCTGGAGTTGTAAGCACTGGCGTAATAGGCCTCAAAGGCGGCATCCAGGCTGGGTTGCCCGAGTTGGGAAATCGGCTTGCCAAAGATATCCGCCAGAACGTCCAGACGCTCTTCCAGGGTTTCAGTTTTTTTCAGCCGAAAAAACTCTTCCGAGGTAAATTCTTTGGAAGCTGGATCAAATTCACCATAAACCAGGCGTCTGACATCGGCCAGAGTGGTAATCGGGCCAATTTCACCCAGTTGCAGGCTTTGCAGGTAGTGGTTGATCGAGTCGATACCCAGGGTTCTTATTATCATGTCGGTGGCGGTATTGTCACTGACCTGAAGCATTTCCTGATAAAGCTGCTCCAGGGTGAAATGGGTGCCTGCGGGTTGCCAGTTGGTTTGCCCGGCACCATCGACATAGTCTGAATAAAACAGCTCGACCTCTTCATCCAGGGAAATATCTCCTTGATCCACTTGATGCAACAAAGCCACGGCAATCGGCAGTTTGACGGTTGAAGCCAGATACCAGTGATCCTGACCACGCAAAGACACCGTTTGGCCGCTATCCACATCCCGAACCACAACACTCAAGTCCCCCGGAAACTCCCGGTCGAGGGTTTCCAGGTCTTTTTCGAGTTGTTTTTGCCAGTCGGCTGCCAGGCTGGGGGTGGTCAGGGTTAAAAGGAGAAGGAAAAGAACAAAAAACTTCATCGATGAGCCTTGATCCAGGAAATGACTTTGATCCAAAGGGCTGTTGCCGGGAGAAGGCACAGCGTGAATGTCAGAGCGAACTCATAACTGACGTTGTGCCAATAACCCAGCAGATAACGAAAACCAATGAATATCACCAGAATATGAAAAATGAACGCTTGCAGCGCGTTGCTGCCTATGACTGTTATCGGCAAAAAAAGTTTAGCCAGCAAACCGCCCCCAAGAATGGAAAGGGCCAGTAACGCCAGGGCACCTCCCAGTGAGAAGAGCATGAAGAGCATTTCCGGTGGGTGTTTCCCCTGGTTGGCAGCAATTTGTTCAAGCGCTTTCAGCCAGTCTGGAAAACTGAACAGGAAAAGCAGACCAAAACTGATTGCTGAAGCTAATAAGAGAAACGCAAAAAGCAGCAGGCGCCGTCCCGGTTTGGCATAACAAACCAGCAACAGCTCTCCCAGCAGCAGACCAAGAAATATTAACGGGCTGCGGGCCAGTTGGCCCCAGGTATAATAATCTTCATGTTCGACAAACAGAGCTTCAATCTGGCCGATGCCCCAGAAATTAAAATGCTGACCAACCCAGATATTCAGCAGAATTAGCAGCAAGGGGGTGAGTAAACGTGCCCATAAAGGGGTTTTCGCCCAGAGGGGAAGAACAAAGGGCACCCAGAGCAAGGCCAGGGCGTAAAATCCCAGAATTTCTACAAAGGATGGGAAATCCTGATAAAGAAGGTGCTCCTTGATGCTTTCCGGCCCTGCCAGGTAGAGCAGCTCGGCAATGGTCAGGATTTTGTACCAGAAAAACACCACCACGGCATTGATCAGCAGCTTGGTTCGTAGCCTGGGCCAGTCCTCCGTGCCTACCTTGGGAAGGAAAGCAACTGCCAAAGCCATGCCAAAGATGATGATGAACAGGGTGGAGGAAAACTTGGTAATCAGGTGGATGGGGATCTGACCATAGTCAGTGAAGTCTTCGTAGGGTAAAAGACCGACCACACCATGACTCAGAATCATCAGGGAAACGGCCAATCCCCTGGCAAGATCTATGGCAGGAATTCTCTGCCCGGATTGAACCTGAATGACTGGCTGAAAGAGCAGCTCCCTGAAGTTTGCTGGTTTCACCTGATTAGTGTCCCATCCTTTCAGGTCTGGTTGCGATAACCACCCTGGGTTAATTCAGCCGGGTCGAGCAGTCGCTCCAGCTCGTCACGGGTCATGTCGGTTTGCTCTGCAGCCACATCCAGAATCGGGCGTCCTTCCTTGTAAGCCAGTTTGGCAATCTCGGCGGCTCGGGCGTAGCCAATCACCGGATTAAGTGCCGTGACCAGAATGGGGTTGCGGCTCAGCGCTTCCTGCAGCCTTTCTTCATTGACGTTAAAGCTGGCAATGGCTTTATCTGCGAGCAGGTGGCTGGCGTTGGTCAGTAGTTGCAGGCTATCGATCAGGTTGCTGGCAATCAAGGGCAGCATGACATTGAGTTCAAAATTACCCGACTGACCGGCGACAGTGATCGTTGTATCCTTGCCCATCACCTGGGCGGCGACCATGGCCACAGCTTCGGGAATCACCGGATTGACCTTGCCGGGCATGATGGAAGAACCCGGCTGCAGGGCTTCGAGTTCAATTTCACCCAGTCCGGCCAGAGGGCCGGAATTCATCCAGCGCAGGTCATTGGCGATTTTCATCAGGCTAACCGCCGTGGTTTTCAGTTGCCCGGAAAGACTGACCGCCGCATCCTGAGAGCCAATCAAGGCAAAGAGGTTATCGCCGGGCACAAAACGGATGCCGGTTTGTTCGCTGAGCTGGTGGCAAAAGTGTTGGGCAAAATCAGCTGGGGCATTGATACCGGTTCCGACGGCTGTGCCGCCCTGGGCCACTTCCTGAATCTGGGGCTGCAGACTGACCAGGCGCTGGATATTGCCACGAATCTGGGCGGCCCAGCCCTCCAGGGTTTGTTTGAAGGTGACCGGCATGGCATCCATCAGATGGGTGCGCCCGGTCTTGACCTGGTTTTCCAGGGTGGCGGCCTTGTCCATGCAAACCTTTTCCAGATGGAAGAGGGCAGGCAGGAGTTCCTCCTGCAGGCTGATGGCCGCACTGACGTGAATGGCCGTGGGAATCACATCATTGCTGCTCTGGCTGGCATTGACCTGATCATTGGCACCAATGCTTTCACCCAGGCTGTCGCTGGCCAGGTGGGCCAGAACTTCGTTGGCATTCATGTTGCTGCTGGTGCCGGAACCGGTCTGAAAAATATCCACCGGAAAATGGCGCATCAGATCCTCAGCACCCAGCAGTTCATCCGCAGCCGCTTCTATGGCTTCGGCCTGCTCGCGAGTCAGGACATCCAGTTCGGCATTGGCACGGGCAGCAGCAATCTTGATCAGCAGCAGAGCACGGATGAAAACTTCCGGCAGCGGTTGACCGCTGATCGGGAAGTTGTTGATGGCGCGTTGGGTCTGGGCACCCCAGAGGGCTTCAGCGGGTACTTCCAGTTCACCCAGGCTGTCTTTTTCAAAGCGCACTTTAGCCATGCTCTACTCCTTTTCGGTTTCAGGAAATCAAACCACCCGCATACCGGGCTGGGCACCCTCGTGAGGCTCCAGCAGGTAGATGCCGTCATCATCACCGGCAGCCAGCACCATGCCTTCGGAGACCCCGAATTTCATTTTGCGCGGGGCCAGGTTGGCGACCATCACGGTCAGTTTGCCTTCCAGGTCTTCGGGCTGGTAAGCCTTCTTGATGCCGGAAAATACGGTACGGGTTTCGCCACCCAGATCCAGCGTCAGCTTGAGCAGCTTGTTGGCTTTTTCCACGTGTTCGCATTGGACAATGCGAGCGACACGAAGATCCACTTTGATGAAATCATCAAAGCTGATTTCTTCAGCCAGGGGTTCGGCCTGCAGTGGGCCTTTGTTTTCAGGAGAAAGCTCGCCACCCGGATTACTGCCAACGCTGGCTTCCTTGAGGGCCATTTCCTTTTTAGCATCCTCGCGGCTGGCTTCCAGCAGGGCTTCAATCTTGTCGTTGTCAATCCGGTTGATCATGGGTTTGAATTTGGCAATCTCATGCTTGACCAAAGGCTGGGTACGAGCATCCCAGTTCAGGTGATCCAGCTTCAGGAATTCCAGCGTCTTGCCCGTCATTTCCGGCAGCACCGGGGCCAGATAGGTCATGAGCACACGGAAAAGATTGATGCCAGTCGAGCAGATGGCCTGGACTTCAGCATCTTTGCCTTCTTCCTTGGCCAGCACCCAGGGGGCCTGATCGTTGATCCAGGTGTTGGCTTCATCAGCCAGATCCATGATCTGACGCACGGCACGGCCGTATTCGCGGCGCTCATAATCGGCAGCAATGGCATCCCCGGCAGCCACAAAGCGTTCGTAAAGCTCGGGTTCCTTCATTTCACTCAGGATACCACCGCCTTTTTTGACAAAACCGGCACAGCGGCTGGCGATATTGACCAGCTTGCCGACCAGATCGGAATTGACGCGGAAAACAAAGTCTTCCAGATTCAAATCCAGGTCATCCACACGGCCGGTCAGTTTGGCGGCAAAGTAATAGCGCAGGTATTCAGGGTTCAAGTGATCCAGATAGGTGCGCGCCTTGATGAAGGTGCCACGGGATTTGGACATCTTGGCCCCGTTGACGGTGACAAAACCGTGGCAGTAAACACTGTTGGGGGTGCGGAAATCAGCACCGGAGAGCATGGCTGGCCAGAAGAGGGCGTGGAAATTGACGATATCCTTGCCGATGAAGTGGTACACCTCATTTTCGGAACCCGGCTTCCAGTAATCATCAAAGTTGAGGTCTTCACGCTGCTCACAGAGATTCTTGAAGCTGGCCAGATAGCCGATGGGGGCATCCAGCCAAACGTAGAAGTACTTGCCGGGGGCATCCGGGATCTCAAAACCGAAGTAGGGGGCATCCCGGGAGATATCCCACTCCTGCAGACCGGCATCCAGCCATTCCTTGAGCTTGTTGGCGATTTGTTCCTGCAGACGACCCGTTTGTGTCCAGTCCTGCAGAAAGTCGGTGAAATCCTGGAGCTTGAAGAAATAGTGCTCGGAGGTTTTCATCACCGGCGTGGCCCCGGAAATGGCTGAGCGGGGTTCAATCAATTCCGCCGGAGTGTAGGTGGCACCGCATTTTTCGCAGTTGTCGCCATACTGGTCTTCCGCCTTGCACTTGGGGCAGGTGCCCTTGATGAAACGATCCGCCAGGAAAAGCCCCTTTTCCGGGTCGTACATCTGCTCGATTTCGCGAGTGGCAATATGGCCCTTGTCACGCAAACGCGTGTAAATCAGCTCGGAAAAGTAGCGGTTTTCATCGGAGTGGGTGGAATAGTAGTTGTCAAAGTGGATGTGAAAATCCTTGAAATCCTCATGATGCTCATGGCGCACCCGGTCAATCAACTGCTGGGAGGTAATGCCTTCCTGTTCGGCACGCAGCATGATGGCGGTGCCGTGGGCATCATCGGCACAGACGTAGGTGCAGAGATTGCCGCGACTGTTTTGAAAGCGCGTCCAGATGTCGGTTTGAATGTATTCCAGCAGGTGACCCAGGTGGATGGGGCCATTGGCATAGGGAAGGGCGCTGGTCACCAGAATCTTGCGTTGTGTGGGCATGGAGTGTCTTAATCTTTGTGAGTGTCTAGGGATTGAATAATATCCTCCTATCTTAGCGATTTTATTGCCTTTCTGCACCTGTCATCCGGGATGCAGAAAGGCGGTCGTTTTAAATCAGGGTCATGTGGTTGTCCCAGTTGACCGGGGGCGGACTCTGGGTGAAAAGAGGCTGACGCTCTTCCGACAGGGCCTGAATGCTGAAAACCTGTCCCTGGCCGCTGCTGACCAGAAACTCGCCTGCTTTCAGAGTGGGGGCCAGGCCACAGCCATCGGGAATATAGGCGGTGTTGAGAAAACGCCTTTCCTGCATGTCCCAGAGCGTGGTGAGGTTGCCTCGGGGCGCGGAAACCGCAGCAAAACGACCGCTGGAATCAAAACAGGCGCTGCCACAATACTGCCGCAGCTGACTGCGAGTACGTTCGGGCAGAACCAGCTCGGCCAGCTCCTCACCCCGACGGTGAGCGGCAATCAGGGGAACTCGATCCACCGGATGCCCCTGGTACTGAAGGGCAATCACCACCTGACCCTCCGCAGCCACATCCAGATGGCGGATACTGCATTGGTGAAATTCATCCGGCAGGGTGCGCTTTTCCAGCAGTTCGCCGCTTTCACTGTCCAGATAAACCAGCGAAGGCTGCATGGAATCCAGGTTGAGCTTTTCCCGCCCGTCGGTCTGGATGCCGCCATTGGCGATCACCAGGGTTTTGCCATCCGGCATCCAGTGGAATTCATGCGGGCCGATGCCGTGGGTGGTCATTTCACGAACAACCCGGTAATTGTCTTCCAGATCCCTGACCACGAGGCGGCCTTCTGGCTCCACAGGATGGCGTTCACTGGTGAACAGATAACGACCATCGGTACTGATTTGGGCATGACCATAAAGCCGGTAGCCGTTTTCCACCTGGATCTGTGCCCGAGGCTTCAGGGCCTCGGTATCGTAAATATCAATAAAGGTGCCGGGTCGCCGGGCCAGGGTCAGCACCCAGGGGTTGCCGGGGTGGGCCAGAACCTGATGGGCACGATCGGGCAGGCGATGGCTGGCCAGCTGCTTGCCTTCCAGGGAAGCGATCTTGAGATAAAAATGCCCATCATTGCCACGGGCACTGCTGGCAAAACGCAGCCCGGTTCTACCGGTAGCAGCCAGCAGCAAAGAGCTGCTGGTTGCCAGAGCCGGAGTGGCGGCCAGCCAGGTTAGAAACTGTCGACGCTTAATCACCATCACGACTGTTAAACCCCAGCTGGATGTTGAGAACGCCCATGGCCAATTCCAACTGTTCGTAGAGATCGGAAATGCCGGTTTCCAGTTCACGCAACTGGCGATCCAGTTTCTGATCCAGTTGGGGCCGGTCAGGGGGTGACATGGCTGCCAGTTGCTTTTGAAGGTGATCAAACTGACGGTCAATTTTTTCGGCAAAGTCTTCTTCCCCTTCGGCAGCCAGAAGGGTTTTGATATTCACGGGCTCCAGGCCGGAATACAGCTGTTGCAAGCTGCGCAGATTGATCTGCAAATTGCTGAGAGTCTGGCCGCTGCGCCAGGACTCACTGCGTTTCCAGCGGGCCTCTTCGGGGCTGTCTCCCAGAACATAATCCAGCTTGTAGTCTTCAATCACCAGCAAGGGCTCGACCAGGGATTTCATCAGCGGCACCGCTGCTGCCTTGTGACTGGCAAAATACTGGCTGGATTCGGGCTGCAGCATTTGCTGTTTTTGCTCTTCCTGCCATTCCTGATTAATTTCGCTGGCCGTCGTCAGCATGTGCTGGCTTAAGCCTTCGGCAAAACGGCAATAATTTTGTCCAGGCATCAGCAGACTTTTGGCCTCGGGGGCAAAGAGTACTCTTTCCATGGCAGGGAAGCCCTGCAGGCTGACACTGGCCTCACGAAAATACTCGGCATCGTATTCGGTTTCTGTCTGGTTTAATGCCGAGCGAACTTGACGCGCTCCGGTGCCCCGCTTGTCCGGCCAATAGTGAAGGGCATAGTTGCGCATGAAGAGGCTGACCGGGCCGAACTGGACATGCTGGATGGCCTGCCAGGCATCCATGGATTCCCGGTAGGCCTGGTGGACTTCGGACAGCTGGCTGGAGTCGACCTGGCCTGAGCAGTAGGTTTCCAGGCGGCCATGCAAGGTGTCCAGGTGGGTTTCCAGAGCCTGGTAGCCCGGCAGGATCTGTTGTTCCAGCGCAGCTGTATTGTAAGTTTGCCATTGCTGTTCATCCGGTTCGGCTTGCAGCCAGGTACTGGACAACACCAGGGGCAGTGCCAGGGCACTCAGGTAGTATTTCTTCAGCATCTAAAGGGACTCCACAAAATCAATCAATTCCTGCCGCTTCTCACGGCTTATCTGCATGAAGCGATTTTTGACCGCTTCAGCTTCACCGCCATGCCAGAGAATCGCCTCCAGAATATTACGGGCGCGGCCATCATGCAGCAGTTGGGTATGGCCACTGATGCGCTGGGTCAAGCCAATGCCCCATAAAGGCGGGGTACGCCATTCACTGCCTGCGGCCTGAAACTCGCGGTGTTCATCCGCCAGACCTTCGCCCATATCATGCAACAAGAGGTCTGTGTAAGGCCAGATGGTTTGTTCGGCCAGAGAAGGTAGGGCATCTTTGGAGGTGGTGTAGGAAGGGCGATGGCACTGGGCACACCCCACCTGATGAAAGTGTTTTTCACCGGCCCGGACTCCAGGCTTGTCGGTATTGCGCCGGGCAGGAACAGCCAGGGTGCGGGTATAGAATTCCAGCACCTCGACCACCTTGGCGGAAGCTTCAACCCCGTCCAGGTGGGCACTGTTGCCATCGGGCAGTTTGCGGCACTCCTTCTGGAGTGGCGTGCAGCCACCGTGACCCTGGGGGAACATCAAGGTGGAAATACCGGTGTCTTCAATAAAGGCGGCATTATTCTGCTGCTTCAGGGTTGGGTGGGCAGCCTTCCAGCCAAAGCGGCCCATTGCCTTTTGCTGCTTTTCCACATCCCAGACTTGATTGGCATGACCACTTATACCGTTATCTTCTTCGGCCTGGTTGGCTGCATTGCTGAGAATTTCATGCTCGGGGATGGCTTCCAGCAATCCCAGTCCGATCATGGGGGGAGCCACGCGGCCGGAAAAACGCGTTTGTGGGTGAAGTTCACCATAATTCAAGCGTTGAATAAAAAAAATGGGTTTGCGCAGGGTGACTTCTTCACCATCCGGGAAGCGTACCGGGTGTTCCTGATAACGAACTCCCACCTGACCTTCAGCAGCAACTCCCTGCAGGGCCTGATCCTGTATTTGGGAGCCATAAGTGGGTTCGGGAATAAAGCCCAGGCGTCCTTCCAGCAGCTCGTTTTTCTGTTGCTCAGTTTCTGCGGGTATGCTCAGCCGCAGTAGAAATGAGCGGTTAAAGCTGCGCGGGTTGTCAGCTTCGGGTGGGTGTCCACGGCCATTATTGATGTGGCAACGGGCACAGGAACGGGCATTGTAGAGAGGCCCCAGGCCATCACTGGCTTCGGTGGATGCCGGTGAGGAGACCCAGAGCTTGTCGAAAATACTGTCGCCCAGATGAAAGGGCATCTGGTCATCCAGAGGGAGGTTTGAAGCAGGTTGGGAAAAAGAGGCCTGGTTGCTGGTGGTGTCGCCCCCCGGTAAAAGAGGATCAGCAGCCAGGGAAAGGCTGGCAGCCAAAGTGGCTGCCAGACTCCATCCCAGTATTTTGGGGTGATTGCAAGACATGAGGTGTCCGTTTTTTACATGACTGAACCAGGGTTATCCAGGCTATCCGAGCCTTCCAGCTCAATATTGCTCAAGCCCAGCGTTGCTATGGCTTTTTCAATCGAGCCTGTCTGGGTTTTCAACTCGTCAACAAAGGTCTGCACGATGGCATTACCACTCTGGTTGCCGGCAGCAATGAGGACGTCAAAGGTGTTGCCTTCTTTGGCTTCGGAAACCAGGGTCATACCGGCATCCACACTGGCATCCAGTTCCTTGCGCAGCTGCTCGTCCAGAGCCTGATCTTCAGCGGCCACCAGATCAGAGAGGCTGGCGCCTTTCACAACACTGCCGTCAACGCGGGTGTACTCACCCAGGTAGACATTGCGGATACCCAGGGCATCGTAGTAATGCGAATTGTGAGTGTTGTCCGAGAAGCAGTCGTGCTCTTCTTCGGGGTCATGCAGCATCAGGCCCAGTTGAGTGCGCTCACCGGCCAGTTCACCGTAGGAAAGGCTGCCCATACCGGTCAGGATGGTGGCCAGACCGCCGTCAGTGCCCTTGGCAGCCAGTTCCCGGCGTGCTTCTCCGTCTTCAGCCCAGTTGTCGGCCATGTCTTCCAGGTCAGAGATCAGCAGGTCGGTGGCCGCCATTAGGTAATCACGACGACGATCACAGTTGCCACCGGTGCAGTTTTCCAGACTGAAATCCGTTGCCGGACGTTCGCCTGCACCTGGATTGGTGCCGTGCAAATCCTGACCCCAGAGCAGAAATTCGATTGCGTGGTAACCAGTAGCCACATTGGCTTCCACGGCATCGATTTCATGCAGGGTTTCGGCCAGCAGCTCAGGGGTGATTTCACGAGCATCAATCTTGCTGTTGCCCACGGTCAGGGTGGGGTTGGCAATCACATTGGCGGTGTAATAGGGGTTTTCAGCAAACTCTTCGCCATAACTGGCGGTATCGACATAGTCGATCAAGCCTTCATCCAAAGGCCAGGCATTCACCTTGCCTTCCCAGTCGTCGACGATGGCATTGCCAAAGCGATAAACCTCGGTTTGCTGGTAGGGAACGCGAGAGGCCAGCCAGGCTTCGCGGGCGGCTTGCAGGTTTTGTTTGCTGGGCTCATCCAGCAGGGCCTGGATTTTATCTTTCAACGACTTGGCCGTGATCACCGAATCGGTATAGCCTGCTTCAGCTATATCAGCGTAGGTGTCCAGCACCGCTTTTGGGGTGGCGGCCTGGTTTTGTGAATCCTGGCTGGATTGGCAGCCCGTAAGGGTGACCAGGCCGGTCAGACCGGCAGCAAGCAATAAATGGGGTAGAACCTTCATAATGCAACTCCTTGGTAATGAATGACGTTTCTAAAGAGTAACACTTCTCATTTGTAGGTGGAAGTGGGATGCAGTAAAATTACCCTGTAGAATCTGAGTGGATTATCAAAAGGGGACATGAATCATGGGGTTGCAGAAAAAATCAAAATTCTTATCGGGGCTTTTGCTCTGTATGCTGACCGCAGTAGTCAGCGCATCAGAAGAACAAAAGGCTTCCCAGGCAGAAAAACAACGTCTGGGGCAACAGCTGTTCTTTGATCCCGCTCTTTCCCGGAATCGCAGCCAATCCTGTGCAACCTGCCACGTTCCCGACAGAGCCTTCATTGACTCCCGGGAGAACCAGGTGGGGAGTGCCGCTTCTCTGGGGGATGATGGTCATTCCCTGGGCGATCGCAATACCCCCAGTGCTGGTTATGCAGCTTTAACTCCGCAATTTCATTTGAAAGAGAATGGCGAATACGCCGGAGGTCTTTTCTGGGATGGTCGTGCCAACACTTTAGCGGAACAGGCTGCCGGGCCACCGCTCAACCCTGTGGAAATGGCCATGCCCAGTAAGGAAAAAGTGGCTGAGCGCCTGCTGGATAAAGCCCACTACCGCAAGATTTTCAGCAGTCTCTATGGTCAAGAGGTTCTGGACGACCCTGAGGCGTTATACCAGGCGATGGGCGATGCCATAGCAGCTTTTGAAGAAACAGAACTCTTTGCCCCTTTTGATTCCCGTTATGATCGCTACCTGAAAGGTGAAGTGGAATTTACCCAGCAGGAAGAACTGGGGCGTACCTTGTTTTTTTCCCAGCAGTTCACCAACTGCAATTCCTGCCATCAGTTGCACACTTCGCCTCGCCACCCACAGGAAACCTTCAGCAATTATGAATTTCACAATATCGGTGTACCGATGAACACTGAGCTGCGCAAGGCCAATAAGGTGACTCAGGTGGATGAGGGGCTCTTGATGCACCCGGAGATTGATGACCCGGCCCAGAGGGGTAAATTCAAAACACCCTCACTGCGCAATGTCGCTGTCACACCTCCCTATATGCACAATGGCGTCTTCAAGGATTTGCGCACCGTGGTGCTTTTCTACAACAAGTACAACAGCCGTTCTCCAGCGCGTCAGATCAACCCGGAAACCGGGGAGCCCTGGGCCGACCCCGAAGTGCCTGAAAACCTTTCAATGGAACTGCTGGAATCCGGCCCGGCCCTGGATGATCGACGTATTGATGCCCTGGTGGCCTTTATGAAGACCTTGACGGATCAGCGTTACGAGCACCTGCTGGAATAAGGGGAACACTGCTGCTAATCTAAAGTCGCAACACTAGGTTCATGGAGGGGGGATGATCTTTCCCCTCTATCAACAGGCCAACCATCACAAGTGGTTCGGTGAACAACAACAAGAAGGACAACCTGCCTATGAGCGACCTGCGTAGCTTTGACGTGGAGCTGATTCACCAGCCTGCGTATCTGGATCCGCAAACCTCGGTTTTGCCCACCTTTGCCCTGCTGCAACAGGATGGCAAGCTTTACCCCGGTGCTGAAGCCCCCAAACTTTCCAAAGAACTGGCCCTGAAAATTCAGGACACCTTTCTGTTTATCCGTGCCCTGGATGAACGCATGCTGGCCTCCCAGCGCCAGGGGCGCATCAGTTTCTACATGACCGAAACCGGTGAAGAAGCCTCGGATATCTGCAGTACCGCTGCTCTGGATTCGGAAGACCTGATCATGGCCCAATACCGTGAACAGGGCGCTCTGGCTTTTCGTGGTTTCAGCGTCGATCAGTTCATGAACCAGATCTTTTCCAATGAAAAGGATCTGGGCAAGGGTCGTCAGATGCCGATTCACTACGGCAGCCGGGAACTTCACTACCTGACGATTTCCTCCCCGCTGGCGACTCAGCTTCCCCAGGCCACGGGTTATGCCTATGGCTTTAAACAGCAGGGCAAGAAAAACTGTGTGATCTGTTATTTCGGCGAGGGCGCTGCTTCAGAAGGCGACTTCCATGCCGCCCTGAATATGGCCGGTGTGCTCAGAGTGCCGGTGATTTTTTTCTGTCGTAACAATGGCTATGCCATTTCCACCCCGGTGCATGAGCAACTGGCCGGGGATGGTGTGGCCGGGCGCGGGCCGGGTTATGGCCTGAAAACCCTGCGCGTGGATGGCAATGATGCTCTGGCGGTTTATGAAGCCACCCGCTTGGCACGCCAGATGGCTGTTGAAGACAACCAGCCGGTATTGATTGAATCCATGACTTATCGCCTGGGTGCGCATTCCAGTTCGGATGATCCCAGTGGTTATCGCAGTCGCAAGGAAGAAGACAAGTGGCGGGATAAAGACCCGGTGGCCCGCTATCGCAGCTGGTTGATCGCACAAGGTTGGTGGACGGAAGAAGAAGACGAAGCCCGCCAGGCCGAGCATCGCAAATCCGTGGTGGAAGCCATGAAACGTGCTGAAAAAGTGCCCAAGCCGCCCCTGGAAGATCTCTTCACCGATGTTTATGCAGAAATGCCCTGGCACCTGCAGGAACAACTCGAAGAAGCCAAAACCCATATCCAGAAGCATGCGGACGTGTATCCGGTGACAGCAGGGAGGCTGCAATCATGAGCAACAAGAACCTTCTGCAAGCCATCAATGCCGCCCTGGATACCGCCATGCAGGCTGACGAGCGGGTGCTTTGCTTTGGTGAGGATGTGGGGGCTTTTGGCGGGGTTTTTCGCGCCACCAGCCATCTGCAGGAAAAGTTCGGCAAAAGCCGTTGCTTCAATACCCCTCTGACCGAGCAGGGCATCATTGGTTTTGCCAATGGTCTGGCTGCCCAGGGCCAACTGCCCGTAGCGGAAATCCAGTTTGCTGATTATATTTTTCCGGCCTTCGACCAGATCGTCAATGAAACCGCCAAATTCCGTTATCGTTCCGGTGACGAGTTTGATGTCGGTGGCCTGACCATCCGTGCGCCTTATGGTGGGGGGATTCATGGCGGGCTGTATCACTCCCAGTCACCGGAAGCCTATTTCACTCATACACCAGGCTTGAAGGTGGTGATCCCACGCAACCCTCATCAAGCCAAGGGGCTGTTGCTGGCTTCGATTCGTGACCCAGATCCGGTGCTCTTTTTTGAGCCGAAAAAACTTTATCGGGCCTCCACCGGTGAGGTGCCGGATGACGATTACGAACTGCCGCTGGGCAAGGCCGAGGTGCTGCGTGAAGGCACAGACATTACCCTGGTCGCCTGGGGTGCCCAGATGGAAGTGATCGAAAAAGCGGCTGATCGGGCCGCAGAAGAGGGTATTTCCTGTGAAATCATTGATCTGCGCACCCTGCTGCCCTGGGATCGAGACACCCTGGCTGCTTCAGTCAAAAAGACCGGTCGCCTGATCATCAACCATGAAGCGCCCAAAACTTCGGGCTTTGGGGCTGAACTGGCGGCCAGTCTTCAGGAAGCCTGCTTTCTGTATCTGGAATCTCCCATCATGCGTGTCGCCGGTTGGGATACTCCCTTCCCGTTGGCACTACAAAATGAATATCTGCCCAATGAATGGCGCACTCTGGATGCCATTCACGCCAGCATGAATTATTAAGGGAGAACCCAGCATGAAAACCGATTTTATTCTGCCCGATATTGGTGAAGGTATTGTCGAATGTGAGCTGGTGGAATGGCACATTCAGGAAGGTGACAAAATTCAGGAAGACCAGCCGGTTGCTGATGTCATGACCGACAAGGCGCTGGTGGAAATCACCGCCATGCACACAGGCACCATCACTCGTCTTTACTGCAAAAAAGGTGACCTGGCTAAAGTGGGCCAGCCCCTGTTTGAAATTGATGCCGAGAGTGGCACAGAGGAAAACCCGGAATCGCAGCCTCCAAAACCGGAACCCGCAGTTGCTTCCAGCTCGGGCTCCAGTGAGAAAGCGCTGGCCACCCCCGCAGTGCGCCGGATGGCTCGCGAGCTGGATCTGGATTTAACTCAGGTTCAAGGCAGTGGTAAAGAGGGGCGGGTATTGAAAGAAGACCTGCTGCCTTATCAGAAAGGTGAGGCAAGCCAGCCTTCCGCGCCACCCACGGCAGTTGCCGGTGCCCAGGATCGCAGCGAACCCCTCAAAGGCATCAAGGCGGCCATGGCCCGGCAGATGCAGGAAGCCTACTCCAGCATTCCGCATTTCACCTATGCCGAAGAGGTGGATGTCACTGAACTGGAAGCCTTGCGCCGACAACTCAAGCCTGATTTTGAGCAAGCCGGACTGCGCCTGAGTCTGATGCCCTTCATGATGAAAGCCATTGCCCTGGCCGTGCAGCAATACCCACTGCTCAACAGTCGCGTGAATGCTGACTGCACGGAAATCACCTACCTGGGCGATGTCAATGTGGGGATGGCGGCAGACACGCCTCTGGGGCTGCTGGTACCCAACGTCAAACAGGTGCAGCAAAAATCCCTGAAAGAAGTCACCGCTGAAATCAATCAACTGACCGAAGCGGCGCGTCAGGGCAAATTGCCACCGGACAGCATGAAAAAAGGCACCATCAGCATTTCCAATATTGGTGTGATCGGCGGCACCGTCGCTACCCCCATCATCAACAAACCGGAAGTGGCCATCGTCGCTCTGGGGCGCATTCAGGAACTGCCACGCTTCAATTCACGAGGTGAAGTGGAAGCCCGTAAAATCATGCAGGTCAGCTGGTCCGGTGATCACCGCGTGATCGACGGAGCCACCATGGCACGTTTCTGCAACCTCTGGAAAAGCTATCTGGAACAGCCCGGCAAAATGCTGGTGGATTTGCGCTAGACTGCAAGTTTTGACCATTAGGAGCTTCAGAATGAAAACCATCGGCCTGCTGGGGGGTATGAGCTGGGAGTCCACACGGGATTATTACACCGCTATCAATCGTGGCATCAAGGAACGCCTGGGTGGGCTGCATTCGGCGCGTCTGGTGCTTTACAGCGTGGACTTTGCAGAAATCGAACAGCTTCAGCATCAGGGTGACTGGGCGGGAACAGCCCGTATTCTGATGAAGGCTGCCCAGCGGGTGGAAGCCGGTGGTGCTGATTTTCTACTGATCTGCACCAACACCATGCATAAGGTGGCCCCGGAAGTGGAAGCCGCTCTGAAGATTCCCCTGGTGCATCTGGCCGATGCCACCGCCGAAAAACTGCTGCACGCCGGTTGCCGCAAGGTCGGCTTGCTGGGCACGGCCTTCACCATGGAACAGGATTTTTACAAGGGTCGTCTGAAGGACAAATACGGCCTGGATGTGTTGGTGCCCGAAGCGCAAGAGCGGGCTGAAATTCATCGGGTGATCTACGAAGAACTCTGTCAGGGCGAAATCAAGGATGCCTCACGCCAGGTATTTGTTGACAGCATTCAGCGCCTGGCCGCTGAAGGTGCAGAAGCCGTCATCCTTGGCTGCACGGAAATTGCCCTGCTGGTCAGCCAGCAGGACACCAAGGTGCCCCTGTTCGACACCACCGCCATTCATGCCGATAAGGCCGTTGAGCTGGCACTGGCCACTGATCCGGTTGTTGGGTAGGCTGTTGCTTTAAACATATGGACAGAAAAGCTTGAGGATGAGTGATGCCAACGATATCAATGTTTTATGGAATCATTATTCGGATGTACTTTGCACCAAAAGAGCATCCGCCACCTCACTTCCATGTGTACTATGGTGAATATAAAGCAACAATTGATATTCGAACCTGTGAAGTGATTCAGGGTGATTTTCCAACCAAGCAGAAACGACTGGTGCTTGCATGGGCTGAACTGCATCAAGACGAGTTGATGGCTGACTGGCAACTGGTTATGAACGGTGAAGAGCCATTTAAAATCCAACCACTTCAGTAAATGGTGAATAATATGTATCCATCTGTTGTGCAAGTTGTTGCTGAAAAAGATTTTTGTCTGGCAATCGACTTCGATAATGGTGAAAAAGGCTTGCTGGACATGAAGCCCTTTCTTGATTTTGGTGTGTTCCAACGTCTGAAAGATCCGGTTGCATTCCAACGGGTTAAGGTATCCTTTGATACGGTTGAGTGGGATTCAGGTGTCGACCTTGATCCTGAGTTTGTTTACAGAAAATGCCGAATTCTAGCGGTTCAATAATGAGCACTCTGAATTGATTCCTGGTGGAAAAACGCTGCGGCTGAATTTGGATTCTGTACGTCTTTGTTTTCTATTTCTCACCTTCGCTCTGGTTAGCTGTCGATTTCTTGACCCTCAGCAGGCTCAGGCAACTCCGCCTGTTTCCGACTTTCGGGTGCTGCAAACCTACCCGCATGATCCCCAGGCCTTTACCCAGGGTTTGTTGTTCCATGAAGGTCATCTTTATGAAAGCACCGGTCGGTATGGTCAATCCACGCTGCGCAAAGTGGATCTGGAAAGCGGTGAGGTGGTGCAATCGGTGCAGCTTCCTGCCCATCGGTTTGGGGAAGGGCTGGCGCTCTGGGAGGATTGGCTGATTCAGCTCACCTGGCAGGCCGGTGAAGCACGGGTGTATGACCGGCACAGCCTGGAACTGCTCCACACCTTCAGCTATAAAGGCCAGGGCTGGGGGCTGACAGCCGATGACACTTCCCTGATCCTCAGCGATGGCAGCGCAACTCTGCGTTTTTTCGATCCCGAGACCTTTACCGAAACCCGACGTATTCAAGTGCTGGATCAGGGCCGCGCGGTGAGCCGACTGAACGAGCTGGACTATGTGAAGGGAGAAATCCTCGCCAATGTCTGGCACAGTGACCTCATAGCCCGGATCAACCCCCAGTCGGGACGTGTTCAGGGCTGGATTGATCTGCAAGGCCTGCTGCCGGAACACCTGCAACCGCAGGACTCGGACGCTGTGCTAAACGGCATCGCCTGGGATGCAGAAAACCAGCGCCTTTTCGTCACCGGCAAACTCTGGCCCAAACTTTTTGCAATTGAACTCATCCCGGAGCCTTTATGACCCCCGTGAAAATCGACATCGTTTCCGACATTGCCTGCCCCTGGTGTGCCATTGGCTATGCCCGACTGGAAGAGGCCATGCAGCAATTAAAGGATAAAATGAGTTTTACTGTGGAATGGCATGCTTTTGAGCTCAACCCCGACCCGTCAGGTGACGGTCAGCCTATTTTGCAGGCTTTAAGCCAGAAATACGGTCGCAGTGTTGAAGAAATGGAACAGACCCAGACCCAGATGCAGCAGATTGCTGAAGGTCTGGGCCTGAATTTCTCGGCCCTGCAGGAGCGCCACACCCGCAATACCTTTGATGTCCATCGGCTGGTCAAATGGGCCGGTGAACAGGGCAAAGAGACCGAAATGAAAAAAGCCCTGTTTGCAGCCTATTTTGGAGAAGATGCGGTCATCACTGATCCTGAAGTGCTGGTAAGCCTGGTGGAAAGCATCGGGCTGGATGGCGAAACAGCACGGAAGGTGCTGGAGTCCGATCAATACGTGCAAACCGTGCGTGAAGATGAAGCCAAATTTCAAAGAGCGGGCATCAACTCCGTTCCGGCTTTTATCATCAACGAACAGTACCTGATTTCCGGTGCCCAGGAACCCGAAACTCTGGTGGAGTCTTTAAAAGAGATCAGCGCAAAAACATGAGCAATCAACAAGCTGATCTCGAAACAATAAAAGTTGACTTTTCGGCCTTTATCCAGGGAGCGCATAGCTGCACCCTGGCGACCACCAGCCCCGAAGGCGGGCCAGAAGCCAGCTATGCGCCCTGCATTCACCACCAGGGCAACTTCTATATCTTTGTCTCCGAACTGGCCAGCCACACCCGCAACCTGCTGGATCGCCCACAAGCCAGCCTGCTACTCACTGAAAACCAGCCCCGCAACCTCTTTGCCTGCAAACGCGCCACCCTGGAAATCACAGCCCAGCCCATCGAGCGGGACACACCCCGATGGCTGGCCGTGTTGTCAGAAATGGAAACCAGGCTGGGCAATACTGTGAGTGTCATCCGGGGGTTGAACGACTTCCACCTGCTGGAACTGCAACCCCAAAAAGCCAGCTACGTCACTGGTTTTGGCAAAGCCTATGAACTTCAGGGCGAGCAATTGCAGAAAATTAGCCATATCAACCGCACCAGATGATTTTCTTGATTTGCAATGGATCACCAAAGATATGAACGAACACCAGGGATATATGCAGGTTTTTTTCAAGGTATTTGAAGGTATGCAGCGCCAAGGACCGGGCAGTGATGCCACCACCCGCAACCTTGCGCAAAAAGTCATGAGCCTTTGCCCACTAGAGCGTATTCTTGATATGGGGTGCGGTAAGGGCGCATCAGCACTGGTGCTGGCGCGTGAAACCCAGGCTCAAGTGTTGGCACTGGATAATCATCAGCCTTTTGTGGATGCTTTGCAAGAGGCCGCAGTAGCGGAAGGCTTGGATCAAATCACGGCTATCATCGGCAGTATGGATGAGCTGGACAAAATAACCGGAACCTTTGACTTGATCTGGTCAGAAGGCAGCGCCTATATCATTGGTTACGAGCAGGCGCTAAAGCTCTGGCGACCACTGTTGACAGAAACGGGTTACCTCTTTATCAGCGACCTGGTGCAACTGAGTGATGAGCTGGCACCGGAAGCTCGCACTTACCTTGAGCAGGAAGGAGTAAAATTCGAGAACATGGATGACCGAGTCCAGCAAGCCAAGGCATTGGGTTATCAACTGATAGAAAGCTTTATCCTGCCACAACAGGACTGGCTGGACTTTTATGCCGATATGGAGCAGCAGATCAAACGACTGGAGCCGGAAGTTGGTAAAGACCATCCGGCACTGATATCCCTGAGTCAGGAAATCGACATCTACCGCCATTTTGGACACCAGTTTGGTTATGCTTGTCTGCTGATGCAGAAAGCAGGTGGCAGTGATGGGGTGGAACAGTAATTTTCAACAGGGTTATCCTGCTCGTATCGTTTGCCAAAAGTACTCCTTTGGCGTAATTTGCTGCTTTTCTTGCAGCCAACCCTGATGCAGGAAAGGTTCGCTGGTCACGCTCTATTGCTGGAAAGCGAGGTGGTGCCAGGTTGACTTATACAGCTCAACTTGAAAGCGGTGTTTTAATCTTACTGGTGATTTATGCCAATGAATGAAAATGAACTGATGGAACGGGATGCCCAGCGCAATATTGGTGAAGAGTTGCTGAATGCAATACGTGACGTAAAAGCAGGTGATTATGAAAGACGTTTTAAGAAAAGTATTCCATCCAATCCTGAGTTTCTTCGAGACAGACGAGGAACCGGGAGAATATAAGGAATCCTACAGGTTTGTTCTGAAGATCGTGGGGATTTTGTTCCTGTTTCTGTCACTGGTTTCGGGTGTTGCCGGTTACTCCAGCGGTCAGGTGGGGGCGCTTATTCCTGTGGTGGTCTTTTTCAGTGTGGGTTTGGTTGCTGTTGTTCTGGGCATATTGGGCTCCAATGCTGCTGTTTCCAGAATATGGGGTATCAAAAAATAATGATGTAGTCAAAATCTGATGCACAAAGCTGGGTTTTGCTCCCAATTAGACTGGTCAGTCAAAATTTTGTGTTAAAGTGGAGGCTTTCATTTTTCCAGGAAGCCGCTCATGTTGCGCTGGTTTGAGTCCCGTCTGAATCCTTTCCCGCCTGAAGAACCCCAGGAGCCGCCGAGTTCTTTGCTGGGGTTTTGTTTGTATTTCACTCGAGGTTCCTGGCCCTGGATAGCGGTCACGGCTGTGCTGATGGCCAGTATTGCTCTGCTTGAGGTGTGGTTGTTCAGTTTTCTGGGCGATGTGGTCAATTGGCTTTCGGAGCAAAACCGCGAAACCTTTATGGCGACCGAAGGCTGGAAGCTGCTGGGTATGGCGCTGGTGATTCTTGGTCTGCCGCTGATGGTGTTGTTGCATTCCTTGCTGAGTTTTCAGGTGTTGATGGGCAACTACCCGATGCGTATTCGCTGGTCGGTGCATCGTTATCTCTTGAAGCAGTCGATGGCGTTTTATCAGGAGGAGTTTGCCGGGCGCATTGCCACCAAGTTGATGCAGACTTCGCTGGCGGTGCGTGAGTGTGTCATCAAGCTGATTGATGTCCTGAACTACGTTTCGGTGTATTTCATCGGTACGCTGGCGATTGTGGCTTTTGCCGATCTGCGTTTGGTGGGGCCTTTGCTGGTCTGGTTGGCCGGTTACATCCTGTTGATGTGGTATTTCATCCCGGTAATGGGGCGGGTGGCCCAGCAGCAGGCCGATACCCGTTCAATCATGACCGGGCGGGTGGTGGATGCCTACACCAATATCCAGACGGTGAAGCTCTTTTCCCATGCCCAGCGCGAATCCACGTTTGCCCGTGAAGGCATGGATGATTTTCTAGTGACGGTGCATCGTCAGATGCGGCTGGTGACCGGCTTTAATACCAGTCTTTACCTGCTGAATTCATTATTGCTGCTGTCGGTGGCGGGTCTTTCCATCTGGTTGTGGCTGGGGGAGCTGATCAGTGTCGGTGCGGTGGCCGTGGCGCTGGGTCTGGTGTTGCGCTTGTCGGGTATGTCCCAGTGGATTATGTGGGAAGTGGCTTACTTGTTTGAAAACATTGGCACTGTGAAGGATGGCATCGGCACGATTTCCAAACCCCAGGTGGTTGAGGATGTGCCTGAGGCACCGCCCTTACAGGTGGCGCAGGGTGGCATTCATTTTGATGCTTTGCAGTTTCATTACGGTAAGGGCTCCGGGGTGATTGAAAAGCTGTCGCTGGATATCAAGCCCGGTGAAAAAGTGGGGCTGGTGGGGCGCTCGGGTGCCGGAAAATCCACTCTGGTGAATCTTCTGCTGCGTTTTTATGATCTGGAAGGCGGGCGCATTCTGGTGGACGGTCAGAACATTGCCGAGGTGCAGCAGGACAGCCTGCGCGCCAAGATTGGCATGGTCAGCCAGGATACTTCGCTGTTGCACCGTTCGGTGCGGGATAACATTCGTTACGGCAAACCCCATGCCACGGATGAAGACGTCTGGCAGGCCGCTGTACAGGCTCAGGCCGATGCCTTTATCCCCGAGCTGGAGGATATCAAGGGGCGCAAGGGGTTGGACGCTCATGTCGGCGAACGGGGTGTGAAGCTTTCCGGTGGGCAGCGTCAGCGGATTGCGATTGCCAGGGTGATGCTGAAGGATGCGCCGATTCTGATTCTGGATGAAGCCACCTCGGCATTGGATTCGGAAGTGGAAGCAGCCATTCAGGATAACCTCAATCGCCTGATGCAAGGCAAAACAGTGATTGCCATTGCCCATCGTCTGTCCACCATCGCCCAGATGGATCGCCTGGTGGTGATGGATCAGGGTCATATAGTGGAAACCGGCAGCCATGAAGAACTGATTGCCAGTGGGGGTCTTTATGCCCAGCTCTGGGCGCGTCAGTCGGGCGGTTTTCTGGCGGAGGATTAGCGGGTTTAACACCTGTTCCTCCGCTGGTTGCGTGTGATAGCGTAAGGCTTCTTGTCGATTCATTCTGAGGAAACAGGGGCCGAAATGCTGGAACGCTTGCAACGTCTGCTGGGGCTGCAGACGATACCTGGGGTGTTTTTTACCTCGGCAGGGATTGCTGCCCTGTTCGTGGCTTTGGCGATTCCGTTTAACGAAATTGTTGCTGAAAGTTTTGGGCTGTTGACTGGCTGGGTTGCTCATTCTCTGGGCTGGTTTTATATTCTTGCTGTGAGCGGCCTGTTGATTTTCCTGCTGGGCCTGGCCATGAGTCGCTATGGGAATATCCGTCTTGGAACGGATGACAGTCTGCCTGATTATTCCAATTTGACCTGGTTTACCATGCTGTTTGCTGCCGGCATCGGGACCATCCTGATGTTCTGGGGTGTGGCAGAACCTATTTCCCACTTTGCCAATCCGCCTTTTGAAGGGGTGGAGCCGGGTTCAGAGGAGGCGGCCAGTGATGCCATGAGCCTGGCGCTGTATCACTTTGGTCTGCACACCTGGACCATTTTTGCCATGCCGGGGCTGGCCATTAGTTACTTTGCCTACCGGCACAATCTGCCCATGCGTATCAGCAGCTTGTTCTATCCCATCCTCGGAAAACGAACATTTGGGCCCTGGGGCTGGGCCGTGGATGTGATTGCTGTGCTGGGAACCCTGTTTGGTGTGGCAACCTCGCTGGGTCTGGGAACCCTGCAGCTGAACAGTGGCCTGAACTATTTGTTTGATGCGCCTTCTACTGGCCTGGTTCAGGTCATCATAATAGCCGTTATTACCGGCATTGCGGCTACTTCGGTCGCTCTGGGGCTGGATAAGGGCGTGCGCAGGCTGTCCCAGCTCAACATCCTGCTTGCGTTGGGGTTGCTGATGTTTGTTCTTACCCTGGGCCCGAGTGTTTTTATTGCCGAAGGCATGGTTCAAAGCGTGGGTGGCTATCTTGATGCCTTGCCCCGTTTGGCCTTCTGGACAGAAACCTTCAAGGAAACGGACTGGCAGCGTCAATGGACTCTCTTCTACTGGGCCTGGACTATTGCCTGGGCACCCTATGTCGGCATTTTTATTGCCCGGATTTCCCGGGGAAGAACGATCCGTGAGTTTGTGGCGGGGGTTCTGTTTGCACCCACAGTCTTCACTCTGGTGTGGTTTGGAATTTTCGGGTTATCGGCTATTCAGTTGGAGATGAGCGGACAGGTTGAATTGGCCGAGCAGGTTCAACAAGACCCATCTGTCGCTGTTTTTGCCTTTCTGGATGCATTTCCAATGGCTGAGTTGGCTTCAGTGTTGAGCGTGGTGATTATCACGATTTTCTTTACCACCTCTTCAGATTCCGCCTCTCTGGTCATTGATATGCTGACTCGCTGGGATGATCAGCCTTCCCAGGTGCGCCAGCGTATCTTCTGGGCGGTAGCCCAGGGTGGTATTGCGGCCACCTTGTTGCTGGCAGGGGGGCTGGATGCACTGCAAAACGTTATTACTTCCCTGGGGCTGCCTTTTTGTATCCTGCTGATTTTCATGGCAGTGGCGTTGTTCAGGGCACTTCGGGCGGATTATCGTGGCTACAGCGTGAATGAGTTGGTTCAAGGGCGAGCTTTTGCTGAGGTGGAGGTAGCGCCCGAAACGAAACAGGAGAGCGAATATGTATCAAAAACTTTTGATCGCGATAGATCCTGAAGACGATGGCGAAGGAAAACGTGCTCTGGAAACGGCCATGGAAATGCTGGCAGAAGGGGGTGAATTGCATCTTGCCAGTGTGTATAGCCCCGGCGGGGGTGGATTCTTCCCTTACGTGACAGAAGAAGCACCAGAGGATAAAGAGGCTGCGGTTCGGGAAACCCTGGATCAAATGGTCCAGAAATATCTGCCGAAAAACAGTCATGCCAACCTGCATGTCATCGCAGGAAATACCGGTGAAAAGCTGCTGAGCCTGGCGGGCCAGCTTTGCGCTGATTTGATGATTCTGGTTTCCCGTGGCAGTAGTGGCCACTGGCCCTTGCGTCGGGCAACGGTTGAGTATGTTTCAGTCAATGCCTCCTGTCCGGTGCTTGTATTGCCGTCGTTGGAGAAAGCCAATGATCCTCCCGAATAACGGGTGAGACTGCCGAAGGGAAATGCAATTATGGAAAAAGTAGTGGTTCTGGTGGATGTGCAGAATGTTTATTACACGACGCGGCAGGTGTTTAAGCGTAATTTCGACTACAACAGGTTCTGGTCACGGGTTACCGCAAATCGACAGGTTGTTAAAGCGATTGCTTATGCCACCGACCGGGGTGACCAGAAGCAGCATGAATTTCAAAATATATTGCGTGCTATCGGATTTGAAGTGAAGTTGAAGCCTTTTATCCAAAGATTCGATGGCTCGGCAAAGGGAGACTGGGATGTAGGCATCGTGATTGATGCCTTGGAGTATTCAAAGGAAACGGATGTGGTTGCCCTGGTATCCGGGGATGGTGACTTTGACCTTCTGGTGGATAAATTGCGCAAAGAGAACGGCAATGATGTCGAAGTTTATGGTGTTGCTCAATTAACTTCGGCTTCCCTGGTCAAGGCTGCAAATCAGTTCATCCCGATAGAAAAGGATCTTTTGCTCAATTGAAGATTCAGGGTGGTGTTGTGTGAGACTTCCTACAAGTCTCTACATCTATGTTGGTATCCTGCTGATCCAATCCCACCCAGGCTTTGACTTCGGCCAGATCAAAACCAACCAAATGGCGCCCTTCACTGATCATCAAAGGTCGCCGGATCAGCAGGGGGTCTTGCAGCATCTGCGCCAGTGCTTCTTCTTCGGTCAAGGAGGCAGGCACAAGTTTACCCTGCTTGATTCTGGGTGCTGCTGGATTAAACCATTGCTCTAAAGGTAAGTCCTTGAAAAAAGACTGCAACCGCGCTGAAGTCCAGGGTTCGGTCAAGAGGTTGCAGGCCACCACCTCATGCCCTGATGTTTGCAGTAGCTGCTTCTGGCGAGTGTTGTTAATACAGCCGGGTTTTTCATAAAAAACAATGCGAGCCATTGAGTCCCTTCCGAAAAGTGAAAAGTCTTCTCCGGTTCAGCAAAAGACATACCAAGACAACTGAGCATTGCGGGCGCATTTTTTGCATGGCCTCAGCTATTTTGAAGGGGAGGCCGTATGGGCACTTATCATTTAATCAGTCATCTGGAAGGTCATCTGCGAGCGGTGATGGAGTTACAGCCTGCGGCAGAGGCTGAAAACTGGTTGTTGCAGGTTAAACTGCTTTATGACGGTGAAGCGGCCGGTGAGATCAGTTTTAACCTGCATCATTACACCGAAGAGGAAGCTCGGCATTTGACGCACAATATCACCGATCATGGGTTCATCATGCGCGAAATTGATGATTTATTGTTTGGTGACAGTGAGTGAGAAACGCTTTCTGAACACCCATCCCAGGGTCAGCCCCCGCAAGGCATTGAATACCAGAAATGCAGCCCAGAGGCCGTGATTGTCGTAATCCTGCAATAGCCACCAGGCCAAGAGGTAGCCAACCAGGGCGATCAGCAGGCTGTTGCGCATGGCGGCTGTCCAGGTGGCCCCAATGAACACACCATCATAGAGATAACACCAGAGGGAGACAGGCAGTATCAGCCACAACCAGGGTAGATAGGTGGTGGCCAGTTGGCGGATGTCTTCCAGGTCGGTCAGTTGCTGAATCAGCCAGGGGCCACCCAGCCAGGCGGCCAGGGTGATGGCTGTAGCGGTCATCACAGAAAGAAACAGCCCTGCTTTGTAGACTTCCCTGGCTTCACGGTGGCTGCGGGCAAAGGCAGTACCAAAACGGCCTTCCACAGCCTGGGCAAAGCCATCCAGAAGATAACTGGAAAGCATCACCAGTTGCATGAGTACGGCATTGGCCGCCAGCACCTCATTGCCCTGAGCAGCACCCTGACGGGTAAAAAACGCCAGAGCCAGCAGCAAAGCCAGAGTACGGATGAAAAGATCACTGTTGACCTGAATGAGCTTTTTAAGGCTAGCAGGGTCAGGTACAGGCCGCTGCAAGGGGATTTGCAGGGCTTTACAGGTAACCACCAGCCAGATCAATCCCACAGCAGCAGCTGAAGTTTCAGCAATAAGACTGGCGAAGGCGACGCCATTGCTGGTCAGGCCCAGCCCCATCACAAACCAGAGATCCAGCAGGATATTTATACCGTTACCCAGTATCAGCAGCCAGAGAACAACTCCGGTGCGACCCAGGCCGATAGCCAGGCCCAGAACCACATACTGCATGAGTACGGCAGGTGCACTCCACAAGCGAATGGCGACATAATCGCTGGCCAGAAGGCGGGCATCGGGGCTGCTGTCCAATAGGCTCAACAAGCCTGGAATAAAGGGACGCAGGAGTTGCAGGGCCAATCCCAGAAGAAGGGCCAGAGTCAGCGCCTGAAAAATGACCCGTCCCAAAGCTTTTCTGTCTTCCTGCCCCCAGGTTTGCGCCACCAGGCCTGTGGTGCCCATGCGCAGAAAACCAAACCCCCAGTAAAGAAAGCTGAAGATGACCGCACCCAGAGCAACGGCTGCCAGGTAGCGGCCATCCGGCAAATGCCCGAGCACGGCAGTGTCCACCAGACCCAACAAGGGCACGGTGCAGTTGGAAAGCAGCAAAGGCCAGGCCAGGCGAAAAAGGGAACCGGTCTGGGCGGGTGGACGCTTGTTGAACAGGAGCATGGTTCAGTGAAATGGCTGAGGTTGGGAAAAACACAGGGTAGGGCTTTTAGGTGTTTTTGCAAGCCATTCGGGAGTTCAGGGGCCTTCGCTTGGGAAAACCCCTGAAATGGAAGGTTACTTGAGGCGTTCCACACCAATCATCTTGAGGATTTGTTTTTCATAAAAGGGTTCGTGGTTGCCGGTTTTCATCTTGCGGATGAAGTATTTTTCAAAGGCGACCTTGGCGACGTGAACCCACTTGCCCTTTTTGAACCAGTTGACATTACGCGGGGGTATCTGCGGCAGGGCCACAAAGGCGGCACCGGTATCCCCCATATCCGCCAGGCAGATGGCATTCCAGGTGGCCTGGGAAGTGGGTTCTTCCTCATTGAGTACGGCATGGACATTTTCCACGATGGCCGTGACCATGGATTCAATCATATAGCCGGTTTTGGGAACGCCGACTGGAACCGGGGTTTTTTCCACGGGTGGAATGGCAATGCAAACCCCGGCGGCCCAGATGTTGTCATACACCGGGCTGCGCTGGTGATCGTCCACCTTGACAAAACCGCGTGGGTTGCACAGATCAGGCACCTCAGCAACACAATCAACTCCCTTGAAGGCGGGCAGCATCATGGAGTGCTTGAAGGGTAGCTCATGCTGTTTGATGACCTCGCCTGCTTCATTGTACTCATCCACGAACATCATGCCTTCTTCAACCTGGGTGACCTTGGCATTGCAGATCCACTTGATGTGATGGTTGCGCAGGTCGGACTCCAGCAGGGTTTTGGAATCCCCCACACCACCCAGGCCCAGATGCCCGATGTAAGGCTCGCTGGTGACATAGGTCATGGGCACCTTGTCGCGCACCTTGCGGTTCTGGAGTTCCTTGTTGAGGATGAAGGCGTATTCATAGGCGGGGCCATAACAGCTGGCACCCGCCATGGCACCGACCACAACCGGGCCGGGGTCTTCACAGAGTTCCTCAAAATTTTTGTAGGAAGCCTGGGCGTGATCCAGGGTGCAAACCGATTGGGTGTGGCCGCCATGAGGGCCGGAGCCGGGAACTTCTTCAAAGGACAGTTTGGGGCCGGTCATGATCATCAGGTGGTCATAGCCGACACTTTCACCGTTGGCGAGGGTCAGGCTGTTGCCCTGAGCATCTATTTTGTCAACGCGCTGGGCGATGAAGTTGATTTTGTGTTTTTTGAGGTGGGGTTCAATGGGGAAACTGATGTCTTTGGAATCCCGCCATCCGACGCCCACCCAGGGGTTGGAGGGTACAAACTGAAAGTGATCCCGTTCATTGATGACGGTGACCTCGTGAGTTTTGTCCAGCTTGTGACGCAACTCGTAAGCAGCTGCCATGCCGCCGGTGCCTGCTCCCAGAATTACAACATGAGCCATGATCTGGTCTCCTCTTGTTATTGTTGTATCGATTGTCCCTACATACTAGTGGTATAACCTTATATTAGTAAAGTTAAAATTAGTCTCTGATGGTTTTTGAGCCTGAGGCCTTGTAGAGGACACCTTTTACCCCCACCTAGATGCTTTACCATCAACTTTAAGGCGAGTGTATTTATGAGCAATCTTTTCACCCCCTTGCAACTGGGTGCAGTGGAGATCAGCAACCGGGTACTCATGGCTCCGTTGACTCGTTGCCGGGCCGACCAGGATCATGTGCCAACCGAGATGATGGTTGATTACTACGCCCAGCGGGCCTCGGCGGGTCTGATCATTGCCGAAGCAACGATGGCAATGGAGGGCAATTCCTCCTTCTGGCGGGAGCCGGGTATTTATTCAGCGGCCCAGGTTGCCGCCTGGAAAAAAGTGACGGATGCCGTCCATGCCGAGGGCGGCAAGATCTTTCTGCAGATCTGGCACGGCGGTCGCACCTGCCACCCGGTTCTCAATGATGGCAAACAGCCGGTGGCACCCAGTGCTCTGGCGATCACCAGTGACAAGGCCAATACACCCGAAGGTAAGCTGGATTACCCAGAACCCAGGGCTCTGAAAGATGCAGAGTTGCCGGATATCGTGAAAGGCTTTGCCAAAGCCGCTGAAAATGCCCGTGAAGCCGGTTTTGATGGCGTGGAAATTCATGCCGCCAACGGTTATCTGCTGGATGAGTTTTTACGCACCAGCGCCAATCATCGTGATGGCCCTTATGGCGGCAGTGTGGAAAACCGTACCCGCTTGCTGTTGGAGGTGATAGAAGCCGTGGCAGAGGTCTGGAGTGAAGACCGCATTGGTATTCGCTTCTCACCTCTGAACAGCTTTAACAGCATGAAAGATGAAGACCCCGTTGGTCTGATGACCTGGCTGGCCAAGCAGCTCAATAGTTACCAGCTGGCCTATGTTCACCTGATGCGTGCTGACTTCAAGGGTGAGCAGCAGGCAGATATCATTACACCGTTTCGTGAGCAGTATCAGGGCAATCTCATCGTCAATATGGGGTATAGTCCCGAGGAAGCTGCAGAAGCGGTGAGCCAGGGGCAGGTGGATGCCGTGGCTTTTGGGGTTCCCTTTATTGCCAACCCGGATTTGCCGGAGCGTATTCAGGAGGGGGCAGAACTCAACCAGGCTGATCCCAAAACCTTCTACACTCAAGGTACTGAGGGTTACACCGATTATCCAAGGAGAAATGCATGAGCACTTCAGATTACACCCCACCCAAAGTCTGGCAGTGGGAGCCAGGCAATGGCGGTAAGTTTGCCAACATCAATCGCCCTGAGGCAGGTGCCACCCATGACAAGGAATTGCCGGTGGGCAAGCATCCTTTTCAGTTGTATTCCCTGGCCACGCCCAATGGTGTCAAAGCCACAGTGATGCTGGAAGAGCTGCTGGAACTGGGGATCAAGGAAGCGGAGTATGATGCCTGGCTGATCGATATCACCCAGGGCGATCAATTCGGCTCGGGTTTTGTCGAGATCAACCCCAACTCCAAAATTCCAGCCTTGGTGGATCACAGCCAGAATCCACCGCTGCGGGTGTTCGAATCCGGTTCGATTCTGCTTTATCTGGCAGAAAAGTTTGGTCACTTTCTGCCCAAGGATCTGCAAGCCCGTACTGAATGCATGAACTGGGTGTTCTGGCAGATGGGTGCGGCCCCCATGCTGGGGGGTGGTTTCGGGCATTTTTACGCCTATGCTCCGGAAAAACTGGAATACCCCATCAATCGCTTCACCATGGAGGTCAAACGTCAACTGGATGTGCTGGATCGGCATCTGGCTGAGAATACCTACATGGCCGGTGAAGACTATACGATTGCTGATATGCTGATCTGGCCCTGGTACGGTGCTCTGGTGCTGGGACGTCTGTATGATGCCGCCGAGTTTCTCCAGGTGGACAGCTACACGCAGGTCAAGCGCTGGGCTGAGGCCATCGATGCCCGCCCTGCGGTGCAACGCGGACGCAAGGTCAACCGCACCTGGGGTGAGGAAAGTGAACAGCTGCATGAGCGCCACAGTGCTGCGGATTTTGCCCAGCTGCAAAAGTAAATAATGTCAGGGAGTAGGGATGTCAGGGTTGTGGGTGGTGGGCCTGTTGGTCTTGTTGGTGTTGATTTCTGTGGTCACCTCGACCCTGATAACAGGCATATCCCCGCAACCCAGTCATCTGGCTGCCCGGCATTTTATTATCCAGCAAACCCAGCAGCTGTTGGGTTCGCAAGCTTCCCGGACCCTGGTGGATCTGGGGTCAGGCTGGGGGCATCTGGTGGTGCCTCTGGCCCGGCGTTTTCCGCAGCATCAGGTGATTGGCTATGAGCTTTCTTTTTTCCCCTGGCTGGTCAGTTGGTTGCTCAAAAAACTCTTGGGCCTGGATAATCTCAAGCTCTATCGGCGTAACTTTCTGCAGGCGGATCTCTCCCAGGCGGATTTGCTGATCTGCTACCTGGTACGGCCCACGATGCACAAACTGGCTGCACGTTTGGAGCATCTGGACTCCAGGCCCCGCTTTTTACTCAGTCACTTTTTCTCCCTGCCGGGGTATTCCCCGCTGCATACCTGGCAGCTTCCAGACTGGCATCAATCCCCCTTTTACCTGTATTGTCTGGATAAACAACAACCAACCGAGTCCCTGAACCATGTTTGAAACTCTGACCCAAATCGGTTTGCCCCTGGCTTTGATTTTTATCATGTGGGGGGTGGGTTTGACGCTGGCTCCCCTGGATTTCAAGCGAGTTCTCCAGCAACCGCGTGCTTTTTTTCTGGGTGCCTTTGCCCAGTTGGTCCTGCTGCCCCTGATTGCCTTGCTGATTATCTCCGTCTTCGGCTTGAGGGGTGAAATTGCCATAGGTCTGTTTATTCTGTCCCTGTGCCCTGGTGGGGTGACTTCCAACCTCTACAGTTTTCTGAGCAGGGGTGATGTGGGCTTGTCGGTTTCCCTGACGGCGATTATTGGTTTTATCACGCCTTTCACCATTCCCTTTCTGGGTGCCTGGGCAATCAATCATTACAGTGATGTCGACCCGCAATTCCAGTTGCCGATTTTCAAAACCTGGCTGCAACTGATGGTGATTACGGTGATCCCGGTGCTGATTGGTATGGCGACCCGCGCACGCTGGACCGCTTTTGCGCAACGCTTTGAGCCGAAAATCAGTTTTTTCTCGGTTCTGGTACTGGGGCTGCTGATTCTGACCATCGCCGTGGATCTGGGCGCTGATCTCTGGCAATACATTCTGATTTCCGGCCCGGCGGTGGTGGCGCTGAATCTGAGTACCATGCTGCTGGGTTATTTGCTGGGCAAATGGTTGCTGCATCGTGAAGACCAGTCCCGCACCATCAGTATCGAAGTGGGCTTGCAGAACGGAACCCTGGCTCTGCTGGTGACTACGGGCATACTGCAGAGTTCTGCGATGTCTGTGGCACCCAGCGTCTACAGTTTATTGATGTTTGTCACGGCAACCCTCTTTACCCTGGCTATGCTGCGCAAGGATAAACGTCAGGAAGCCGTTTCATGAGCAGCCTGTTCAGTAAGCCTCGCAAGAAGTCCCGTAAGCCTGAACAGACAGCGACACCTTCAGCGGCAGCTGCCCAGCCAATGGCTAACCCCTTTGCTGACCAGCACCCGAATGCCCTGCATGTTCTGCGTCTGAGCCATGAAGGGCGGGGTGTGGCTCGCAATTCTGAAGGCAAGACGGTGTTTGTCGAAGGAGCCTTGCCGGGCGAGTGGGTGACCGTCAAGGTCAGCAGGACTCACAGTCGCTATGATGACGCCGTGCTGGATCAGCTGCTGGAGGCCTCACCGCAACGCCAATCGCCCCCCTGTGTTCACTATGCCAGCTGTGGCGGCTGTCAGTTGCAACACCTGCAGCAACCGGCCCAGCTGGAATTCAAACAGCAACTGGTTGCCGAATTGCTTGGGTTTCCCGAGTCGGCCATGGTGGCCCCTCTGGCGGGCAGTCCGCTGGAGTATCGTCGCAAAGCCCGCCTGGGTGTGAAATGGCGCAAGGATGGTCGTCTGCTGCTGGGTTTTCGGGAAAAAAATTCCCCCTATGTGACGGCAACCCCGGAGTGCCGGGTTTTACAGCCAGGGCTGCAGTCATTGTTACCCTCCCTCTATGAATTTCTGCCCAGGCTGGAAGGCAAAAAGCATCTGGGGCATCTGGAGTTGATTCAGGGAGAAACCCGACGGGGTCTGGTGGTGCGTCTGCTGCGTTCCCGGGCCAGAATGAGTCCGGTTGATCAGCGATTGTGGCAGGACTGGGCGGCTGAAGCGGACGTTTTACTGTTCTTTCAGGATGATCAGGAATTGACCTGTGTGAAGGCTGATCCTGGCCCTCATCCTTTTGGCTATAAATTGCAGGGGTTGGATCTGGCTTTTTCCAGCCGTGATTTTATTCAGGTCAACCCTGAAATCAATCGTCAGATGGTGGCCCAGGCTTTAATCTGGCTGGATCTTCAGGGCAATGAAAAGGTGCTGGATCTGTTTTGTGGATTTGGCAACTTCAGTCTGCCTTTGGCGCAGAAGGCGGCAGAGGTGCTGGGTGTTGAAGCCCTGCAAAGTCAAGTGGAGCGGGCAGCCGCCAATGCCGAAGCGAACGGCCTGACAAGTAAAGCCGGTTTTCTGGCAGCCGATCTGAGCCTACCCCTTCGCCAGCAGGCCTTTGCTGATCGGCACTGGGATCTTGTCCTGCTGGACCCGCCCAGGGCAGGCGCTGATTCAGTGTGCAAGGACATCCAGGTGCTGGGTGCTGATAAGCTGTTGTATATTTCCTGCAACCCCGCGACCCTGGCTCGAGATACGGAAACCTTGAAAAGCCAGGGCTACCAACTGACTCGCCTGGGCATTATGGAGATGTTCCCACAGACAGCCCATGTCGAGAGTATGGCCCTCTTTGCCCGCTGTTAACCAGAGACTTTTTCCTACAGGAGAGTAACAACAATGCCTGGAGCCATTCACACTCAACCCATTCAGGAGCGACTGGACTGGCTGCTGAACCTGAGTCGCAAGCACTCCCAACAGTTTTGCGATCCTGAAAATTATCTGGCCCGTCAACGTTATCAGGCTGAACACCCCACGCATATCATTGCTCTGAAATGCATGGATGGCCGTCTGCATTTACCGCATGCCACCCAGACCCCTTTGGGGATTATCCGTCCTTTTCGCAACCTGGGCGGGATCTTTGATCTCGGCTGGCCCTATATGGGTGATCTGCTGGAGCAAAGTGTTCTGGAGGCCATTCAGCAGGGTCGACGGGTGCTGATCATCATTACCTACCACTATTCCCGAGGTGAACCCTCGCGGGGTTGTGCCGGTTTTGACTGCAACCGTGAGGCGGCCCTGGAGCATGCCTGCGAAATCCGTCAGCAGGTGGAGGCCATTTTCGGACAGGGCCATCAGACGGTGTATCCCCTGGTCTGTGGTTTTGAAACCGATGAAGATGCCTTGATACTTCACAGTTCGGATGATCGGCAACTGGACCTTTCCACTCTGACTGAGGAGGCTGTGGAAAGCCTGCCAGCACGTCTGGAAAGACTCCTGCCGGATATGCCCGCCCAGGTGCGGCATGATTTTTTGCCCCTGGTGGAAGGTAATATCCGTCATATCCGGGAAATGCGCTCCCTGCAACGCAAGCTGGATATTGAGCACAGGGAATGGATGATCTGCGTCGGACGGGGCTTTGATTTTCTACACGCCCCCAATGTGGCCTTGATTATCGGCCCTTACAGTCCTGATCTGTCGGATCCTTTGCTCAAGGCCGCCGGGATTATCCGCAACAACATGGAAAAGGGGCGAATCCCCGATGATGGCTTCCTGTTGTTGTCTTCAGCGCCCTATGTTGAACCGGGCCCGGATGCAGCCAGAGCGGAGCTGAAAGCCCGCTTCATGGCGGATTTTTCTGCACGGGTCATTGAGGAAGCCTTGCCTGAGCTGGGGCAAAAGATGATTAGACGTACGGCCACCCTGCACTGGCCGACCCGGCGTTTGAATTTGCTCGATTAGGGCGAAGTGCTTGGTGGCTCTGGCCAGGGATCACGCAGGCTCAGTTGGCCGATGCCCGGTAGCTTGATTCCCAGGTGCCAGGGGTCGATCCCCAGATTCAACCCCAGAACATTGACTTCCAGGCCTTCTTTGAGCGCCAGGCTGGCTCCCAGAACTCCGCCCAGGTTAACTTGATAGCCACTGTCGCTGGGGGTGGAGGCAAAAACAGAGGGAGCCGGATAATCCTTGCCTATGGCGATATTGGGCAAAACCAGTGCCAGTTGCGGAGTTTCACGAATCACCCAGGCGGTAAAGGTATTGCTGTTGGGCCCCGGCCAGGCCTGATAACGATCCGGATAAGGGTAGGAAGCCACTGCCTTCTGGATGTTTGAAATCGCCTCGGCCGCCTTGGGGCCTCGCAATTCCGCCAGTAGTCTGGGTTGGGCACCGTACCAGGAACGGTCGGGTAGGTCGGGAGTCGAGCGTACCGGCGTGGAATGCCAGCCCATCACCTCATGAACATACCAGGTATCGGCTTCTGCTTCCTTGGTGGCCACCCAGGTGTGTACGGCAAAATGACTGCGCCAGCCAAAAGCTCTGGCTGCATACACCTGAACCAGAGCCTCGGAAGCTTCTTCTGGAGTCGGTGCCATGCCGGTGCTGGAGCGGTCGGCTTCCGACCAGTGCAAAGAAGATCCACTGCCTGAACAGGCCATCATCAAAAGCGGCCCGGAGAGTAAGGCCGCCAGCAAAAAGCCCGTTCGCAGCAGCCATTTCAAAGTGACAAACATGAGTTCCCTGCTCCCTGTATCGGCGGGTGTTTTAGGTCATGGCCCCAGTATGAACTAGAATGGCCCTTAAGGCTCCTGAAGGCAGAAAATTATGCGCAACTCCTCCTCCCTGCTGCAACAGTTTTATATCAATGAAGAGCAATCCATTTATCTGATGAGCCATGAGGATGCCCAGAAGATCAAAGACTGGATACAGCTCTGTGAAGACCAGTTGGCCCAGCTGGGTTTCAGCGATATAGAGCTGGTGGGCAAGGGGGCTTTTGGGTTTGTGTTCGGAGGTCGCTCGGAAACAGGCCTGGATTATGTGTTCAAGTTTTCCCGTATCAATCTGCCGCAAAAGGTGCAGGATCGCCTGGAGGAAGAGGCCTGGATGCAGGCCAGGGTCCGGCATCCTTTTATCCCCCGGTTGTTTGAATACGCCCGTTTGGCGCGCCAGTCTGTCTTGGTGATGGAGCGGGCCAAAGGTCTGGATCTGGATGCGTATTCTCTGCGTGAAGGCCGTTTACCGGCCCGTCTGGTCGTCAAGATTGCCTGGCAACTGGTCGAAGTTCTGCAGGCACTTCGCCAGCATTGTGGTGACCAGGGTGAAATGCCGGTCGTTCATGGTGATATCAAGCCATCCAACCTGGTTTTTGACCCGCAAACCGAAACCATCAAACTGGTGGATTGGGGTTCCAGTATATTTGCCCAGCTGGATGCTCAGGGGCAGCCAGTGGGCACCGGTTCTCTGGGTCTGGCCGGTGGGCAGGCCGGAGAAACCAATGCTCGCCTGGGGGATATTTTCTTTATAGGTGATGAGCAACTGAATGGCCATTTAAGCTCCCCGCGTTTTGATGAGCAGGGTATGGCCGCCACCCTCTATGCATTGGCATCAGCCCAGTCCTGCCGTTATGGCTATCAGGCCATTCCCGCCACCTCCCTGGGTTTGCCACGGGCCTTTGCCGAGACCCTGCAGGCGATGCTGGCGGGTGATCTGCCGACCCGGCGAGCAGCGGGCGATAGAATGCTGAGCCAGGGTCATTATCTGCGTCGCTGGTTGCTTCCCGAGCTGCAAGAGCCGGAATCGCGATCAACCTTGCCCATCTGGGTGGCCGATAGCAAAGAGGATCTGGAGACGGTGGTTTACAGCTCCCGCAAAAGCTTCTTGCGCCAGGAGCAGGTGGATCTGGGGGTGCTGGCCGAGGTGGATGATGTGGAGTTGGATAAATATTATCGAAACTTCATGCAGGGGATGGGAGCCACCGAAAAGGCTTTTCTGGCCGCGGTCAGTCGCCTGGGCAAATATCCGCTGCTGGGTGGGTTGGCGATTCACTGGCAGAAGGAGGGTTTACTGGTGGATTCCAGCCTGAAGCTGCATGATCCAGCGCTGAAAAAGTCCTTTGTGGATTCGGTCAATAATCTGACCACTCTGGCTCAGGCCATTGACCGTCAGGAAGGGGTCTTCAAATGCTGCATGTTTGATGCCAGGGCAACCCGTCACCTGGAAAGGGAAGATCCCGGACAGCCGTTTATCCCCCCGGATGACTGGCAATTGCCTTATGAAGTGCAGCCAGCTCCTGTCGTGGAAGATCCCAGTCGCAGCCATTCCTATTTTGAGGACGGTGAAGATCCGGATGAGCTTTTGCAGCTGCCCCAGGCCATTCTGCGCGAAATTGCGATCTTGAACCAACTGCGCCATACCGGGTTGATTATTTTTGAGGTTTTGCCTCGGCACCTGAAGGTACACAGCTACTATGTGCTTCTGGATGCCGAGCGCGAAGAAGAGTTGAAAGCCTGTTTACAGCGCATCAAGGCAGCGATTCCCCAGATCACCGGCCTGGGGGTTTCGGGGTTTATGAAGATGCCCTACAAAAATACCCGCAGGCTGGAAAAAATTGACGCTCTTGCGGATGACTTTTATCCGCTGAAAAAAATCACCAGCCCCCGCAGCGTCATACCCAGAACACCCAGTGTCAGCAGTAAAAAGGCCAGGGCCAACAGCCAGTAAGCGCCTCGGACCAATTTGCCTTTCCAGCGCGCAAAAAGGCCTTCCTGAGCTGATGGCGGAGCAGGCAGGCTACGAAACAGGGTTAAAAAGCTGTAACCCAGCAGAGACCAGAGAAAGAGCAGAAACCCCGGCATCAGCCAGTGTTGAAAATCGGCCACAAACAGACTGGCGGCCAGCAGTAGCAGGCCTATTACGGCGGTGATAAGGCTCACCGGGCGCAGAAGGCCCAGGCGAGCCGCTAAACGTTCAAACAAATGCAGCAAGGTGGCTCCCTAGTATTTTTCAGCTCCCACCCAAAGGTCAGGCGTAAAACGCACAACCTGATTACGCCCGTTGTCCTTGGCAGCATACAGGGAAACATCCGCATATTTAAGTACCTGCCAGAAGGCCTGACCATCATTGGGATAATCGGCCAGACCGGCAGAAATGGTTTTGTTGAGCAGAATGCTGCCCGCCTGGAACTGGTGCTCTTCCACCGCTTTGCGAATCTTGTCAGCAACCAGGAAGCCGCCTTCGGCATCCGTGTCCAGCAGAATGATCAAAAACTCTTCGCCGCCATAACGGATGACCAGATCCGATTCACGGACATTGGCCTTAAAGATATTGGCCAGATCCACGAGAATGGAATCCCCGACATCATGGCCGTAGGTGTCATTCACGGTTTTGAAATAATCCAGATCCATCATGACCAGCGTCATGGGGGTTTCGCGTCGCTTGCACTGGGTCACCAGAGTATCGGAATACTCCTCCAGGAAGCGGCGGTTACGCAGGCCTGTCATGGCATCATTAAGAGTTGATTCCCGCAAGCTGGCCATCAAGCGCTTGGCTTGCAGAACCGGTGCCGCCTCGCGCAGATAGGACTCAATCAGAGGCTTGGCAGTCTGAGCTTCCTCGACTTCTTTTTCGTTGTTTAAAACCAGCTGGATGACACTGCCGACACCCCCTGACTGGATAACGGGCAGGCAGAGATAGGTTTTGCCTGCCTGACGGGCTTCAGGGGCGAAGGAGCGGCAGATCAGGTTGTTTTCAGTGCCATCAATGAAGTGGCCGGTGCGTACCGCACGACAGGCTGTACATTTTTCATTGATGTCCGGGGAGCACCACTGGGTGGGTGACTGGGCAATACCGTCAACGTTAATCGTGTTAATCAGCTTCTTGTTGTAATCCACCTCATAAATGGAATAGTTGGGAAACTGGAAAACATCCTGGATGACTTCTGAAATGCGCTGAAAAACCTCTTCGCTGCTTTCATCTTCCTCAATAGCCTGCTTGAACTGGGCAACCCGAACCAGCCCGGACACCGTGTGAGCCGTATCGGCCAGCAGGTCACCTTTCTGATTGGGGCTGGATTGCACCAGATGCGCGACATTGCGGCGAATCTCACTGAGTTTGCTGATGATGCCATCCGAGAGGCTGTTGAAGTGCTGGGCAATAGTGCCAATTTCATCATTGCTGCGCTGGGTGACCCGGACACTAAAATCACCGCACTTGGCTTTTTTGACTGCATATTCAATTTCATTGGCCGTGGTGACCAGGGGCTGCAGCATACGCCGTAAAAAGAGCAGGGAGACCACTGCAAAGAACACCACAGCAACCACCAGAACAGAGACGGTGAGAACTGCAGCTTTGCGCATATGGTCAATCGAGGCTGTAAGGGTTACTGCACCCAGAACGGACCCTTCAGGCACCGCATGACAATTCAGGCAATTAACGTTGCCGGTGCTGGTGGCTATGTAGGGAATGGTGGCCCGAAAATCAGGTGAAAAACGTCCGCCAACCAGGGAATAAACGGGTTCGCCACTTTGCAGAACCTGATAATCCATGGGATCGGGGTTGGATTCCATCTCCAGACCATCACCAAACTGCTCTTCAACCAGAGGGCCACGGATTACCCTGGCTTCATCCAGCCCTTCCACCTGGGCAATGCGTTCAAGCAGGGAGTCACGCTTGTGCATGGTGCCGTTGAGCATGGATTCAGTCAGAGCGACCCGAATCAATTCAGCCGTTGTCCGGGTATGTTCAGTGGCTGCGCGTATTGAAAAGTCACGAAAGGAGGCCAGACTGGCAATGGTGATCACTAGTGTCAGGATCAGCATGACGAAAGCCAGGGCCAGCATGGTTTTGGTTTGAAGCTTGAGCACGTTGAGCTCTTCCTTGTTTATTATTGGGGGTTTCCAGCTATAAATTTGGAGTACAAATATTTACATTATTTTAACGAAAAATGAAAGGCCTGTACCTCCACTTTCATTGGGAAACTTTGAGATAACTTGGTATTTTTAACAAAAAGATACATGATGTACGGGGTTGGAGTTTTCGCCTATCATCCTCTGTATTCAGTAACAACTCTTATTTTAGGAGATGGGGTCATGTCAGACCAAAGAGTAGAAAGACATGTAGGGCGAGACAGGCGCAAGCGCCGCGATCCCGTTTTGCATTTGATTTCAGTATTTGGCTTTGTGTCCTGGGCCTTGATGCTTCCGGCCCTCTTGTTGATTGATCAGGCACGCCCCGAAGTGGAAACCTTCTTTGATCGTTGGCTGGGGCTGAAGGTTAATCCCTACTGGGATGTGGCAACCTTCCGTTATGCTTTTTTTATGATGTTGCTGATCATGCTGCTCTCGGGAGCGGGCCTGGTTTTCAATAGCTTTCGCATTAAGCGCAAGGAAGATTCCATCAGGGTTAATCTGATTATTATTTTTGGTTTTTCACTGATTGGGGTGATTTATTATCTGGGGCGTTTTGGTCTTTAAGACTGGAAAGCCCCTGACTAACTATTGCGCTCATGACGTGAATCAGGGGTTTCCCAGGTGTTGCGCCCTCCGGTGAGGAGGGCGCATAGCTGAATCATCGGGCCAGTTGTTCCTGAATAAAGGCAAGAATCTCGTTTGCAGGGATCATGCTGGCCTTTTTATCACGGCGACCCTTGTATTCCAGTTCATGGTTTTTCAGGCTGCGTTCGCCAATGACGATGCGGTGGGGGATGCCCATCAGCTCCAGGTCGGCAAACTTGGAGCCGGGGCGCTCATCACGATCATCCAGCAGTACGTCAATACCGGCAGCCTTCAGATCCTGATATAGCTGTTCTGAGGTTTCCCGTACCAGCTCAGATTTATGGGCATTCATGGGCACCAGGGCCACCTCAAAGGGTGCGATGGCATTGGGCCAGATGATGCCGGAGTCGTCGTGGTTCTGCTCGATTGCCGAGGCGACAATCCGGGTGACACCGATACCGTAACAACCCATGATCAGCGGAACCGACTTGCCGTTTTCATCCAGAACCGTGGCACTCATGCTCTCTGAATATTTGGTGCCCAACTGGAAGATATGGCCGACTTCAATACCGCGCTTGATCAGCAGGCTACCCTGACCATCAGGGCTGGGGTCGCCCTCCACGACATTGCGCAGATCCGCGACTTCTGGCAGCGGTAGATCGCGCTCCCAGTTGATGCCAAAGTAATGCTGACTCTCAATGTTGGCACCGGCACCGAAATCACTCATTTTTTCCACGGAGCGGTCAATAACGCAGGGGATAGGCAGCTTGATGGGACCCAAAGAGCCGGGGCCGGCACCGATTGCGGCCTTAATTTCTTCGTCGCTGGCCATTTCCAGTGGACTTGCGACCTGGGGCAGGTTGCTGGCCTTGATTTCATTGAGTTCATGGTCACCGCGAATAATCAGGGCAATCAGGCCGCCTTCGGCAGCCTTGACGACCAGTGTTTTCACGGTTTTTTCAATCGGCAGATCAAACTGTTCAACCAACTGGGCAATGGTTTTGGCATCCGGGGTGTCCACCAGACGCAGTTCTTCATTGGCCTGTCCACGTTCTGCTTCACGAGGCAGGGCTTCCGCTTTTTCTATGTTGGCGGCATAGTCGGAAGAGTCCGAGAAGACGATATCGTCCTCACCAGAATCAGCCAGAACATGAAACTCGTGTGAACCTGTGCCACCGATAGAGCCGTTGTCTGCGATGACCGGACGGAAATCCAGACCCAGACGGGTAAAGATATTGCTGTAGGTGGCATGCATGACGTCATAGGTTTCCTGCAGGGAATCCTGGGTCAGGTGGAAGGAGTAGGCATCCTTCATGATGAATTCACGTGCACGCATGATGCCAAAGCGGGGGCGGATTTCATCGCGGAATTTGGTTTGTATCTGGTAGAAATTGACCGGCAGTTGCTTGTAGGAGCGCAATTCCTTGCGCACCATGTCGGTGATGACTTCTTCATGCGTGGGGCCGACACAGAATTCACGGTTGTGGCGGTCATGCAGGCGCAGCAGCTCCTTGCCGTATTCTTCCCAGCGGCCTGACTCTTCCCAGAGTTCAGCAGGCTGCACACCCGGCATCAGTACTTCCTGGGCACCGGATTTGTCCATTTCCTCACGCACAATACGCTCTACCTTGCGCAGGGTGCGCAGTCCCAGCGGCAGCCAGGTGTAAAGGCCGGAGCCGAGGCTGCGAACCAGACCCGCTCTCAGCATCAGCTGGTGGCTGATGACCTGGGCGTCATTGGGGGTTTCCTTGAGAGTGGCAATCAGAAGTTGTGAAGCGCGCATGGATCGTGGATACCTTCGGTTGATCGTTATAGAAGCGGGTGTCGTGTGAATTGTCTGGTATTTGGCCTGCTTTTACCAGCAGCTATTCATGTTGGTTGGGCAGCAGCTGCGCCAGTTTATCCAGATGCAGCTGGTTGTCCAAACCGGAAAAAAGCTTTTCGCTGTGCTGCAGAAACTCATCCAGTGCCTCACCTTCCAGGCTTTCCACACTGGGTAGCTCAACCCGCATGGCGTCAACGGGGCGACCGTTGATATGCAGCTCATAATGCAGGTGCGGGCCGGTACTGCGCCCGGTATTGCCCGACTGGGCAACCGGCTGGCCGCGTTTGACCGACTCTCCCTGATTGACCAGAAAACGCCGCAGGTGCAAATAACGGGTGATGTAGCCCTGGCCGTGATCAATCACCAGGTATTTGCCCCCAAAGGAATGGGTTCGTCCGCGCACGACCCGACCATCGGCCGGAGAAACCACGGTTGTTCCTGTCGGGGTGGCAAAATCAGTTCCATGGTGGGGGCTGGTTCGCCCGGTGATGGGGTGAAGCCGGTTGAGATTGAAATTCGAGCTGATCCGGTAACGCCGGGTCAGGGGGATGCGGTCGAAGGGCGGTATGAGGCTGACCCCATCGGGGGTGTAAAAGCGGCCATCATCCAGGTGGCGGGCTGCACGTATCTGCATGCGGTCGCCTTGGTAATCAAAAGCCAGAAGCCGGGTGGAGTAGGGGGTGGGATCATCACTGAGCCATTCCTGTTCGATCAGCAGGCTGAAGGTGTCGCCATTGCGGGCATCCCGCCTGAGTGGCAGATGGCGATCCAGGGCTGCGGCTATGGCTCCTTCCTGACCGGCAATCTCCGGCATGGAGCTGAGACTGTTGGAAAGGGCACCATCAAGAGTGCCTTCCAGGCGCAGCAAGCGAACTTCACGTTGAGTGGTCAGTTCACTGAAACTGAAGCCCTCCTCCTCGCGCTGCCATTCCACGCCTTCAGCCCGGGTGCGCCAGATGCGCAAAGCCAGCAATTGACCATCACGGCTGGCCAGCCATTCTATGTGCTGACCGGGATGGATGCGGTTGAGGTGGCTGGAACCCTCCTGGTCGAGCAGTTGATAAAGCGTGCTGACTGGCAGGTGCCATTTTTGTTGCCACAGGTGGGATAGACGATCACCGGGCTGCAGAGTGTACCTGTCCCAATCAGGGGGTGGTGTCAAAGGAGGAATCAGGGAGTTGTGGAAATCCGTCGCTTCCAGAGCCGCCATGATCTCGCTATCGGAAGGGAGATAGGGTTCTTCCTCCTGCGGCTTGCTGCCCATCCAGAAGAGCAGAAGTGCCAAGGCCAGGGTCCCGCTTAGTCCGAGCAGCAAGCCAGAAAAGCGATGGTGGGCAAGAAAGCGTTTGAGCATGGTGATCCTAAGTTATCCAGGCCGAGAAAAGAAGGCTGGAGATAATAAGCAACTCAGCAAGTGTTATGCTATAACAATTGCTAAGAAGTTTGGAGCAAATATTTAACAGTCTGATGCACTAAGTCGGGGCGCAATCAGTTAAAATACTTCTTTTTTTCGAGAAAGTATTGTGAACTTAGAAGTAAAGTGGCTAGAAGATTTTGTGGCTCTGGCGGCAACGCGCAGTTTTTCCAAGGCGGCCAAGCGACGTTTTGTCACCCAGCCAGCTTTCAGTCGGCGGATTCAGTCGCTGGAAAGGGTGGTGGGCACAAGGCTGGTGGATCGCAGTAAATCACCTCTGGAACTGACAGCCGACGGTCAGCTGTTCCTGATTACCGCCAGAAATGTGGTGGAACAGCTGGGTGAAGCTTTGCGCCACCTGCGAGGACTCGACCCTGCCGCTGGGCAACTGCTGGAATTCACTGTCGCCCACTCTCTGGCATTCAACTTCTTTCCCCAGTGGCTGGATAAACTGCAAAAGGTGGTGGGTGAAATCAATTCACGCATGACAGCCATGAATGTTGGTGAGGCCACCCATGCCTTGCGCGAAGGGCGTTGTGATCTGATGCTGGCTTACCATGATCCTCTGGGTACTTTGCAACTGGATCATGCACACTTTCCATCACTGCGCATGGGAGCCACTGAAATGCTGCCGGTTTGTGCCCCGGACTCAACAGGCCAGCCCTTGCATTCGCTGGATACTCTGGAAGAGCAACAGGTTCCTTTGTTGGCCTACACCCAGGGAGCTTTTCTGGAAAGATCCTTGCGTCTTCTGTTGCGTCAGAAACCGGTTGCCCTGCAGTTTAAAACCGTTTATGAAACCGCCATGGCTGAAGGCCTGAAGGGCATGGCTTTGCAGGGTCGGGGTGTGGCCTGGATTCCACGCTTGAGCATCGAACGCGAGTTGAATGAAGGCCAGCTGCTGGTTTGCGGCAGCGAGCAGTGGATCATTCCCCTGGAAGTTCGTCTTTATCGTTGTACCCTGGTGCACAAGCCGCTGGTGGAACGTCTCTGGCAAAGGCTGGACAGTGATTCCGCTCAGGCTGAGGTCATCGTCGAAGAACAGGCCTTGGCGTAATGGGTGTCCTCTAGGCTATAATGCTGCCCCTTGAAATGGAATCTAAGCTCCCCCATTTTAAAACCTGCTTTTTAAGCTCTGAGTTTAACCCCTAGCAGTTGAGGCAAACAGCAATGCCCATTTACGAATATCAGTGCCAGGCCTGCGGCCATGAAGTTGAAGTCATGCATAAAATGAGTGCAGAACCCCCCAGGGACTGCCCCGAGTGCAACAAACCTGAGTTGATACGCAAAATTTCAGCGGCTGGTTTTCGTCTGGCCGGTGGTGGCTGGTATGAAACCGACTTCAAGAGCGGCAACAAAAAGAATCTGGTCGATTCTGGCGGGTCATCGGGAAGTGGCGATTCAGGCCCTTCAGCAGCACCTGCGGCCTAAGTTTCCGGCTTTAACCTTGCAGGGCTTTGGCCCTGCTTTTCATTTTCATTGAACCTTTATTCGAACGAACAGCTAACAGGAATTTTTCTATGCGCAGCCATTACTGTGGCGACTTGAACACAAGTCATCTAGGCCAGGAAGTTGAACTTTGCGGTTGGGTCCATCGCCGCCGCGATCATGGCGGGGTCATTTTTCTTGATCTGCGTGATCGCAATGGTCTGGCCCAGGTAGTGGTTGACCCGGACACTGAAGAAGCCTTTGCCCGTGCGGATCGTGCCCGCAATGAATATGTATTGAAAATTTCCGGCCTGGTTCGTCATCGCCCTGAAGGCACGGTTAACCCCAATATGCCCACGGGTGAAATCGAAGTGCTGGCCAAGGGCGTTGAAGTGCTGAATACGGCTGATACCCCGCCTTTTCAGTTGGATGAACACGGCAAGGTCGGTGAAGACGTTCGCCTGAAATACCGTTACGTTGATCTGCGCCGTCCGGAAATGGCCGAGAAGCTGCGCTTTCGTTCACGCGTGACTCACCAGATTCGCAACTATCTGGAAGAGCAAGGCTTTCTGGATATTGAAACGCCCATCCTGACCCGGGCCACGCCCGAAGGTGCGCGTGATTACCTGGTGCCTAGTCGTACCCATGACGGTCACTTTTTTGCTCTGCCCCAGTCCCCGCAGCTGTTCAAACAATTGTTGATGGTGTCCGGCTTTGATCGCTACTACCAGATTGCCAAGTGCTTCCGGGATGAAGATCTGCGTGCTGACCGTCAGCCGGAATTTACCCAGATTGACCTAGAAGCCTCTTTCGTCGAAGAAAATGACATCATGGCCGTTGCTGAAGGCATGATTCGTAAAATTTTCCTGGAAGCCAAAGAAGTGGATCTGGGTGATTTCCCACGCATGCCCTATTCTGAAGCCATGAGCCGCTTTGGTTCCGACAAGCCGGATCTGCGCATTCCACTGGAGCTGGTGGATGTCAACGATCTGATGGCTGATGTTGACTTCAAGGTTTTCTCCGGCCCGGCTAAAGACCCCAAAGGCCGTGTTGCGGCCCTGAAAGTCAAAGGTGGAGCGGAGCTTTCGCGCAAGCAGATTGATGACTACACCAAGTTTGTGGGGATCTACGGCGCACGAGGTCTGGCCTGGATCAAGGTCAATGAACGTGCCAAAGGGCTGGAAGGTCTGCAATCCCCGATCGTCAAGTTTATGGAAGGGGTCGTTGAAGAGCTTCTGGATCGTGTGGGTGCAGAAGATGGTGACATCATTTTCTTCGGCGCGGATAAAACCAAAATCGTTAATGAAGCTCTGGGTGCCCTGCGCTGCAAGCTGGGTGAAGACCTGGATCTTTATACCGCGGACTGGGCACCCCTGTGGGTGGTTGATTTCCCCATGTTTGAAGAGAACAGTGACGGCAGCCTGGCCGCTTTGCACCACCCTTTCACTGCACCTCTTTGCACTTCGGAAGAACTGCAGGCTCACCCTGGCGAGCAGTTGTCCCGCGCCTATGACATGGTGCTGAATGGCACTGAGTTGGGTGGGGGTTCCATTCGTATTCATAATCAGGACATGCAGGCCGCTGTATTCAAGGTGCTGGGTATTGATGAAAACGAACAGCGGGAAAAATTCGGTTTCCTTTTGGATGCCTTGAAATTCGGTGCACCTCCACATGGCGGCCTGGCTTTTGGCCTGGATCGCCTGATGATGTTGATGACCGGAGCCCAGTCCATCCGTGAAGTGATCGCCTTCCCGAAAACCCAGTCAGCGGCTTGTGTGATGACCGATGCGCCCGGCGAAGTCAGCCAGGCGCAACTGAAAGAATTGAATTTGCGGTTGCGGGCTAAGCCTCAGGCTGAGCAATAAGCAAAGTCTGGAGTAATACTTCGCTTTTGCAAGGCAGTCCGCTCTCCGGGTGGCTATACATCCATGAGTATAAACACCCGCGCTTTACATCCCTGTAAAGCTGGGCGCGGACAACCTTGCCGCGAAGTGTGGAGGCGAAGCCTGAATACTTGCAAGACAGGAGGATTTCTATGGCAGGCCATAGCAAATGGGCCAATATCAAGCATCGCAAGGCAGCGCAGGATGCCAAGCGCGGCAAGATTTTCACCAAGCTGATTCGTGAGCTGACCGTGGCCGCCCGTGCCGGTGGCCCGGAGCCAGCCGATAATCCCCGCCTGCGGGCTGCCGTTGATAAAGCTTTATCCAACAACATGACCAAGGACACCATCGATCGTGCCATCGCACGGGGTGCTGGCACCAATGACGGCGACAACATGGAAGAAGTGGTCTATGAAGGCTACGGCCCCGGTGGTGTGGCGGTGCTAGTGGATTGCATGACCGATAACAAAAACCGCACGGTTTCGGATGTGCGTCATGCCTTCACCAAAACAGGTGGCAATCTGGGCACCTCCGGCTCGGTGGCCTATCTGTTCAACAAGCGTGGCCGTATCAGTTTCAATTCTGATGTGAGCGAAGAAGACGTTATGGAAGCCGCCCTGGAAGGTGGTGCGGAAGACCTGGTGACCAACAAGGATGGCAGTCTGGATATCTTTACCGATCCGGCACATTTTGGCGACGTCAAGGATGCCCTGGAAGCTGCGGGTTTTGAACCGGCTTCTGCCGAGGTTTCCATGCTGCCGGACACCTATTCGGAAATTACGGATATCGACCTGGCCCAGAAAGTTCTCAAACTCGTGGATATGCTGGAAGATCTGGACGATACCCAGGAAGTTTACTCCAATGCCGACTTCAGTGATGAAGTGATGGAGCAACTCGGCTAGTGCCTCTTGTCCTGGGGATTGACCCTGGCTCGCGCATCACCGGCTACGGCCTGGTTCATGCCGAGGGTAGCCAGATGCAGTATCACGCCAGTGGCTGCATCCGTATTCAGGCGGAGACCCTGGCCCAGAAGCTGGCGCAGATTTATGCCGGGATAGCCGAGTTGGTCGTTCAGTACCAGCCGGATCAGGTTGCCATTGAGCAGGTCTTCATGGCCAAGAACGCTGATTCGGCTCTGAAACTGGGGCAGGCCAGGGGCACCGCCATCGTCTGTGTGGCCAATCATGGCCTGGAGCTGAGTGAGTATTCTGCCAAGGAAGTAAAGCTGGCTGTGACCGGGCGGGGTGGCGCGGACAAGACCCAGGTGCAGCATATGGTCAAATCCCTGCTCAAACTCTCGGCAACGCCCCAGGCCGATGCTGCGGATGCCCTGGCCATAGCTCTCTGTCATGCCTACACCTCCAGCGGTCTGGTGGCGCTGTCCGGTCAGCTGGGCAGCAGCAAAAAGGGCAGCAGCTGGCGACACTTTGATCCGGCCAGCCTGGCCAAACGAACCAAGCGAAACAACCGATGAATTTTGACCTTCCCCTGTTTATCTTTTCCCTGGATCTTTTTGGTACCGTGGTTTTTGCCATTGCCGGGGTTCTGGCGGCTGCCGAGCGGCGCCTGGATCTCTTTGGTGTGGTGGTGGTGGGCACCGTTACTGCCATTGGCGGGGGTACTCTCAGGGATCTGATCCTGGGACGATTGCCGGTTTTTTGGGTGCAGGATACCCTTTACATTACCCTGACCTTTATCACCTCGGTGATCGTCTTTACCCTGGCGCGTAAAATCCGTTTTCCGCACCGGGCGATTCAGGTGGCGGATGCGATCGGTCTGGCTGTATTTACCGTGATTGGTGCCAAGGTGGCTCTGAATCTTGGGCATCCGCCCATGATTGCCGTGGTGACCGGGGTGATGACGGCCGTATTCGGCGGCATCGTCCGGGATGTGTTGACGGCAGTCAAGCCCATGATTTTCGAGAAAGAAATCTATGCTACAGCGGTCATGGCCGGGGCCTTTGTCTACGTCAACCTGAACTGGTTTTTACCGGCTGGCTGGGAAACCTTCAACACCCTGGTTGCCATGGCGGTTGTCCTCTGCCTGCGTTTGGCTGCCATTCACTGGCATCTGCACCTGCCGGTTTTTCTCAGTATTGAAGATAAGGATAAAAAATGATTGGTCGTTTACAAGGCGTACTGGTGGAAAAGCAACCTTCCTGGGTGATTCTGGACATTCAGGGAGTCGGCTATGAAGTGGAGTTGCCTTTGTCTGCCTTTGCCAACCTGCCCGTCACCGGAGAGCAAATTATTCTCTGGATTCATCAGGTGATCCGCGAAGATGCCAATCTGCTTTACGGCTTTGCACGCCTGGAAGATCGCCAGCTGTTTCGTGAACTCATCAAGGTTAGCGGCATCGGCCCCAAGGTGGCCCTGGCGATTCTGTCCTCCCTGGAATCCCGGCAGCTACTCAACGTCATTCAAAATGGCGACCTGCAAGCCCTGACTCGGGTTCCCGGTATCGGCAAGAAAACCGCTGAACGTCTGCTGGTTGATCTCAAGGATCGTTTGAAAAGCTGGCAACCCCAGCAAATGGCCAAATTGGAATTGCCTGTGGATGCCCAGCAGCCCACCACCGACCACCGCGCCGAAGCGGAAGCCGCTCTTATCTCCCTGGGCTACAAACCCACCGAAGCCAGCCGCGCCCTTTCCGGTATAGAAACTGAAGGTATGGACACCCAGACGCTGATCAGGGCTGCTTTACAAAGTGTTGGTCGTTGATAGAGTGACAAGGTGTAGTCAGCGGCAAGTGGCATGAGCTCAGGCGCTTATTGATTGATGAGGCGCTGTGTGATTTCAGGTTTGTTGATCCGTTCGTGCAGAGAGTGTTGCTGGTTGTTTTGTGGTTAGAGCCTTTCTTCAATTCCTGCTTGTTTGAGTATGGCGTTGGCCGTGTTTTTGGAGACGATGGTGGTGGCCACAGGGAATTTACGATGGGTAATGGGGCTTTGCCAGATTTCATGGCTGCCTTTGCCTTGTCGAACGAAAGAGCATTGATAGGCAAGCAGGATTTTGACTAGATCGGGGTAGAGCGATGCGCCCATGCCTTAGTTGACCTTGAGCTGGTAGGCATCCTGCTGAACTTCAAAGCGTAAGCGCAGGGTTTCAGGGTCCATGGCAAGGTCATTGGCTTCAATCATATCCGGTGCCAGTTCCCAGACTCTTTCGGTCAGCTCTTCAAAGGTTCTGGCTTCTGTGACCAGGCTCAGCGCATCACACTCTGCGGTGTACATACCATCACCCTGGGTCACGATCACCGGGTAAGTTGGCCTGGCCGGGGCTTTTTGGAAATCGACGGGTTTCAACATTTATTCAGTTCCTATGCAAGGCAGGCTTTTAGCTGAGACACTGGACAAAATAAAAGGTGCAAATGCCCTTGGGCTTATTCTCATCTTTTGAATTGTGGTGGCTGAGTTGATGAGCGTCAAGAAGTGGCTGAATTTGTTCTGAAACGCTATCAGAGACTGGTTGCCGTTGATGCCTGGGAAGAGCAGGATTTTAGTCAGTTGAATTGCCTTTTGCCACATCCGGTTTATGCGTGGATGTTCTGGGTTTGTGTGTTGAATCCTGATCGAACCAGGTTGGAAGAACTCTCACCTGCAATGGATGAGGCGTATAGGCTGAGCACTGAAAAATTTTCCGAGCGTATCCGATAATGTTGTTTTTTCAGATGTTGGATTTTCTACATGATTGTTGTTTACGAAGCCAGTGATATTCTGGAAGCGCATATAGTGGCAGGTATGCTGCGCTCCCGGCATCTGGAAGTCTTTGTCGACGGGCATTATCTTCATGGGGGTATTGGGGAAATGGCCCCGATGGGTTTTGCCCGTGTTTATGTCGCTGAAGAGGATTTTGCCCTGGCCTGGAAACTGGTTGACGACTACAGGAAAGCTGAATAGGGTTTTTCTCTGCTAGAATGCGTTCTGAATCTTTGCCCGTTTACAGGAATCCCCTGCAGTGATTGAAAGTGACCGCCTTGTTGTAGCAGAAAGCCTGCCGCAGGAATCCAGCCAGGATCATGCGATACGTCCCAAATCCCTGTCCGATTATACCGGTCAGCCGCAAGTCTGCGAGCAGATGGAGATTTTCATCAGTGCTGCCCGCGGTCGCAAGGAAGCCCTGGATCACACCCTGATCTTCGGGCCGCCCGGTCTGGGCAAAACCACGCTGGCCAATATCATTGCCGAAGAAATGGGGGTGCATATCAAAAGCACTTCCGGCCCGGTTATGGAAAAAGCCGGTGATCTCGCCGCCATGCTGACCAATCTGGAAGAAGGCGATGTTCTCTTTATTGATGAAATCCATCGTTTGAACCCGGCGGTGGAAGAAGTTCTGTATCCAGCAATGGAAGACTATCAGCTGGATATCATGATCGGTGAAGGCCCGGCAGCACGTTCCATCAAGTTGGATTTGCCGCCTTTCACTCTGGTGGGTGCAACCACCCGTGCTGGTCTTTTGACGGCACCGTTAAGGGATCGCTTTGGCATCGTTCAGCGCCTGGAGTTTTATTCCGTCGCTGACCTGACCACCATCGTGACCCGTTCAGCCAAATTACTGGGGCTGCAGGCCGATCTGGGCGGTGCCGAGGAAATTGCCCGCCGTTCACGGGGCACCCCGCGGATTGCCAACCGCCTGCTGCGTCGGGTGCGGGACTTTGCCGAAGTCAAATCCGATGGCACTATCACCAAAGAGCTGGCCGATCTGGCTTTGAACCTGCTGAATGTCGATACTCATGGTCTGGATCATATGGATCGGCGTTTGCTTTTGGCCATGATGGAAAAATTTTCCGGCGGGCCGGTGGGGGTGGAAAGCCTGGCTGCTGCCATTTCCGAGTCACGGGATACCATTGAAGAAGTACTCGAACCCTTTTTGATTCAGCAGGGGTTTATGATGCGTACCGCACGCGGTCGCCAGGTCACCCGTCAGGCCTGGTTGCATTTTGGTCTGGCGGTTCCAGAATAAAAAGGTGTAGGGATAGTATGCAAGAAGACGCTAAGAGTTTTGCTGTTCAGGTTCGTGTCTACTATGAAGATACGGATGCCGGTGGTATTGTCTACTATGTTAACTATCTGAAATTCATGGAAAGAGCCAGAACCGAATGGTTGCGAAGCCTGGGCTGGGAACAATCGCTATTACCGGTGCTTTTTGTGGTGCGCAAAGTGGAAACCGAATATTTGCGTCCGGCGCAGCTGGACGACCTTTTGCAGGTTGAAGTGACTCTGGAAGCCAGCCGGGGTGCAAAGCTGATTTTTTTACAGCAGATCAAGCGGGCAGGGGAACTTCTCTGTCAGGCCAGGGTCGAGGTAGCCTGTGTTGACAGAAGTCACTTGAGGCCCTGTCGCTTACCGGCCAGCCTGCTTGCTACTCTGCCCAAGCCAGCGAATTAAAATAATTTAACTGATTGAAGTTTCAAGGAGTCCAAGTTGCAAGAGCTCACTTTCTGGAAAATGGTTTTCCAGGCCAGTTTTTTTATCCAGTTCCTGATGGTGGCCCTTTTGGCCGGTTCTATTATTTCCTGGATTTCCATTTTCCAGCGTTGGCAGATCTTTCGTGTTGCCAAAGAAGCCCACGATGAATTCCGGGAAAGGTTCTGGTCAGGCATTGAATTGAATGAGCTGTTTCGGGATACCGACCCCTATGAAGTCCAGGGCGCCGAAAGGGTCATTTACTCGGGTTTCAAAACCTTCAATCGCATTCGTCAGAAAACCACTGAACCGGAACCCATTCTCGAGGGGGTGGAGCGCTCCATGCGTATTGCCCTGGCTGAAGAGCAGGACCGCCTGCATTCCGGTCTGCCGATACTGGCAACCATTGGTTCTGTCAGTCCGCATATTGGCTTGTTTGGCACGGTCTGGGGGATCATGGAGGCTTTCAAGAGCCTGGCGGGTGTGCAGCAGGCCACCTTTGCTGTCGTGGCACCGGGTATGGCGGAAGCCCTGATGACAACGGCCATGGGGCTGTTTGTGGCGATTCCCTCGGTGATTGCCTACAACCGCTATATTGCTTCCAGTGAAAGCCTGTTGAATCACTATGAAAACTTTGCTGATGAGTTTTCCGGCATTTTACATCGCAGCCTGATTACCAAGAAAGCCGACTAGGGAAGCTGATATGCGCACGCAAAGGTTACGCCGCAGGCCACCCAAGCCGCCGATTTCCGAAGTCAATGTCTTGCCCTACATTGATGTCATGCTGGTTTTGTTGGTTATTTTCATGGTGACCGCTCCCATTTTGACGCAGGGCGTGGATGTTGAATTGCCGGAAGTGACTTCCGAGCCCATCCAGTCAGAAGAGGATAATGAACCTCTGGTGGTCTCTCTGGATGCAGATGGCCATTATTATCTGGAAATGGGATCGGACTCGGATGAAGCCCTGAATCTGGAACAGGTCATTCAGCAGGTGGCACGCCTGAAGCGCCAGAATCCTGAGATACCAGTTCTGCTGCGGGGTGATCGCCGCGTGGCCTATGGCGAGGTGGTGGTTTTGATGAGTCGCCTGCAGGGTGCCGGTGTCACTCAGGTGGGCCTGATTTCCCAGCCACCTGAAGAACGCTAGAGGTGTTGGTTTGAAGCCTGCCAACCTGCCCTTGTCCGTTGTTCTTACTCTGGTCGTGCACCTGCTGGCCGGAGCCCTGTTTTTTTGGCAGGGCTTGCAGATGCGCGAGCCCACTCCTGAGCCTCCCCAGGAAATCATTCGTGCCCAGATCGTGGCACAGGATCCAGCGGCAGAGCGCCAGGCAGAGGCCCAGCGTGAAGCACAGCAGCGTCAGCAGCGCGAAGCAGAAAAACGCAGGCAGGAAGAAGCAGAACGCCGGAAGCAGCAGGCCGAGGAGCAGCGTCGCCGCGAAGCTGAAGCCCAGCGCCAACGTGAAGAAGCCCAGCGCGAGGCAGCAGAGCAACAGCGTCGGCTGGAAGAACAGGCCCGCCGGGAAGCAGAGCGGCAGGCAGAGCAGCAGGAAAAGCAGCGACAATTGCAGTTGAAGCGTCAGCGTGAGGCAGAACAGCAGGCCCGAACTGAAGCCGAGCGTCAGCGTCGTCAGGAAGAAGAAATTCGCCGTCAGGTGGAAGACCGCCGGGAAGCAGAAGCCCGCCGTCAGCGTGAAGAAGAAGCGCGTATACGTGAACAATCACAAAGAGCCCAGGAAGAGGCCCGTGCCGAGCAGGCTGAAAAGGATGCTCAGGCCATTGCGGATATGGAAGGAATCATCTTTGATTTGATTTCCAGCCAGTGGACCCGACCACCGGGAGTCAGCAGTGAACTGGAAACGGTTTTGCGCATCCAACTGCTGGGCACTGGCGAACTGGCACCGGATGGGGTTACAGTGGTGGAATCCAGCGGTAATACCGCCTTTGATCGCTCTGCCATTCAGGCAGTAGAAAGGGCCGAGCCTTTTCCACTATTGCAACTTGAGCCGCGACAAAGAAATGCATTCCGAGTGATCGATCTGATATTCACACCTGAGGATTTGACGCAGTGATTTTGAAACCTCGCAAGCAGGTCTGGTGGTTGGCTCTGATATTATTGGTTATCAGCTTTAATACCCAGGCAAACCTGACGATCCGAATTACCCAGGGTAGTGATAAAGCCACACCGATTGCCCTGGTTCCTTTTGCTTGGCGGGGTTCGGGTGCCTTGCCTGAAGATGTAGCCCGGATTGTTGCGGATAATCTGGAGCGAACCGGTTTGTTTGCGCCGGTTCCCAGAGAAAACCTGGTCAGCCTTCCTTCCGAAGCTTCTGAAGTGATCTATCGGGACTGGCGGCTTTTGGATGTTAACTATTTATTGGTTGGTTCGATTGCAGAGGAAAACGATCAGCTGCGAATTAACTATGAACTCTTTGATGTGGTCAGCCAGGAACGAATTTTTGGCGAAACGGTGACGGCCAAACGTAGCCAGTTGCGCTCCCGTGCTCACTTTGTAAGCGACAGGATTTATGAAAAGCTTACCGGGCAGCGGGGCATCTTCTCGACCCGTATGGCTTATGTGACGGCTGAGCAGCTCAGTGGCCGTGCGGATTATCAATTTCGTCTGCATGTGGCCGATGCTGATGGCCAGCGTTCGCGCACCATTCTCACTTCCCGTGAGCCACTGCTTTCACCTGACTGGTCGCCCGATGGTAAAAAACTGGCTTATGTGTCTTTTGAACGGGGGCGGCCTGCGATTTATATTCAGGAAGTGGCGACGGGTTCACGTTATCAGCTAACCAATTTCAGGGGTTTAAATGGTGCCCCCGCCTGGTCACCGGATGGTAAAAAGCTGGCCATGACTTTGTCACGTGACGGTAACCCGGAAATCTACATTTACCATCTGGAAGAAAAGCGTCTTATCCGGGTGACGCATCATTACGCAATCGACACTGAACCCTCCTGGTCGCCGGATGGCAAGAATATTATCTTTACTTCCAGCAGAAGTGGCGGGCCGCAAATTTATCGAGTTAATTTGCAGTCAGGAAATATCGACAGGCTGAGTTTTGAAGGTAATTATAATGCCCGTGCCCGCTATTCACCCGACGGTAAAGAAATTTTTATGGTGCACAGGGAGTCTGGAGGTGGACTATTCAGTATCGCTGGGCTTAATATGGATACAGGCCGACTGCGCACTCTGACGACTTCACCACTGGATGAGTCGCCCAGTGTGGCACCCAATGGCAGCATGGTTATTTATGCACTCATGCAGGGTGATCAGGGGGTGCTCGGTGTTGTTTCAACAGACGGCAGAATTCAGTATGAGCTGCCAGCTGAACGAGGCGATGTCAGGGAACCTGCCTGGTCGCCTTTCCTGAATTAACTGGATTATAATTTACCGGTTAAAGTTCCGTCCCGTATGAGCTACACTCTATGGGAAATAAGTATAAGCTTCTTAAAACTAGGAGAAGAATATGGATCTGATGAAGTATAGCAAGCCTTTCGCTCTGGCAGCCATTCTGGCATTGGTGGCTGGTTGTGGTGGTGGTGCGGCTACGCAGCCAACTGATGAAGAAGAAGTGACAGCCGAAGAAGTGCAGACCTCTGATGAAGACAGTGCAGAAACTGCAGGCGCTGCTGAAGAAGAAGCTGCAAACGCTGAAGCCATGGCTGAAGAAGAAGCTGTTGAACGTCCTGAAGTCATGACGATTTACTTTGATTTTGACAAATCAAATATCCGCAGTGAATTCTATGAAGACCTGAATGCCCATGCTGCTTACCTGCAGGCCAACCCTGATTCCAAGGTTGTTCTTGAAGGTCACGCCGATGAGCGCGGTACCCGTGAGTACAACATGGCTCTGGGTGAGCGTCGTGGTAACTCAGTACAGCGTTACTTGTCACTGCAGGGCGTTGCTTCCGAACAAATGGAAGTCGTGAGCTACGGTGAAGAGCGCCTGGCTGTACGCAATGCTTCGAATCCTGAAGAGCACCAGCAGAATCGTCGTGTTGAATTTGTTTACTGATAGCAGGATATCTCTGGCGTGAAAGCTATTGAAACCAGCAAAGCAGTCAGAGTTAAAACAGGGGCCATTTATGGCCCCCGTTTTGTTTTGGCGTGTGCTTTTTTACTGACCCCCTTGCTGAGCTTTGCTCAGGGGGATAATCGTAACTCTGCTGTTGTTCAAGCAGAACTTTTTATGCAATTGGAGCAGTTGCAGGCTGAGGTACAAAGCTTGCGCAACAAGGTGGAAAAGCAGGAGCAAGTCATCTCACGCATGCAGGATGAGCAGCGTCGCCGCTATATAGACCTTGATGAAAGGCTCCAGGATCACTACAAGCGCATCAATAAACTGGAGGAGGCCGATACTCTCCCAGCAAAAGCGCCAGCGGCCAATTCAATCACAGAACCACTTCCAACCTCCAATACTTCGGATTCGGGTAACAAGGATCAGCTCTCGGCTCGTGAAGCCTATGCAAAAGCCTATCAACTGGTGCCCGAACGCCAATTTGATGAAGCAATTCAGGCTTTCCAGGACTTTATCCGCAAGTACCCTGAGTCCCAGCTGGTGGGTAATGGCTATTATTGGATTGGCGAAATTCATATGGCTCAGAATCGTACCCGTGAAGCGGAAAAAATGTTTGAAGCTGTTGTACGCCGTTACCCGGACAGTTTTAAAATCGCTGATTCCAAGTACAAACTGGGATTGATTCGTTCGCGTTATGGCAATGAAGATCAGGCCAAGGAAATCATGGAGTCGATTATCGCCGAATATCCCCGTGAACCAGCCGCTGAGCTGGCACGCACCTGGTTAAACCGTTAATTTCCTCTGAGTTGATAATCTTTTATGCAATCACATTATTCCTACCAGCCGGCTGATGACCTTTTAAAGGGTCGTATTATTCTAGTGACCGGTGCAGGAGATGGTATTGGCCGTGCTGCAGCTTTGGGTTTCGCAGACAAGGGTGCCACCGTTGTTTTATTGGGAAGGACGATCAGCAAGCTGGAAGCTGTTTATGATGAAATTGAAGCCAGAGGTGCTGAAAAACCGGCCATCTACCCCTTGAACTTTGAAGGCGCGACCTGGCCGGATTACAAGGAAATGGCGGATCGGCTTTACGAAGAATTCGGGCGTCTTGATGGCGTGTTGCATAATGCCGGTATTCTTGGGCAGATCACGCCTTTGCAGGGTTATAACCCTGAGCTTTGGCATGAAGTCATGCAGGTGAACTTCACGGGCCCCACCATGATGTTGCAGGCTCTGATTCCTTTACTGCAGCAGTCACAGGATGCCTCGGTGATCCTCACCTCATCTTCTGTGGGGCGCAAGGGGCGGGCTTTCTGGGGTGCTTATGCCTGCTCCAAATTTGCCCTGGAAGGTTTGTCCCAGGTCATGTCTGAAGAGCTGGAAAATATCAGTCAGGTGAGAGTCAACACCTTGAATCCAGGGGCGACCCGTACAAAAATGCGGGCCAAAGCCTATCCGGGTGAAGATCCCAACACCCTGCCTACTCCAGAAGAAATCCTGCCAGCTTATTACTACTTGATGGGGCCGGACAGTAAAGGCGTAACGGGCCAGCAATTGGATGCCCAGCCTCCCAAATCCTGAAGGGGCAGGGACGTTTCTAGACAAGGAAGTCGGGATTGTTCTTCACCAACTCCTGTAACAGGCTTTCCAGGCGGGGCTCCTTGGGGTCCAGTGCCTTGCGGATATTCAAGTCGCTTTGTTGGGCCAGATCCAGAGTTTCCTGCAATTCCAGAGGTTTCAGGTCGGCAGTGGTCAGGAGTCTTACTTCCGGATTCAGGCGTTGATCCGGATGGGTGGCGTGTACCACAGCTAAAGCACCATTGCTTAACTCGACCAGACATCCCGGTGGATACACTCCTAGGCTGTGAATGAATTTTTCCACCAGACGGCTATCAAAATCATGGAAGCGCCAACGGTAGAGTTGTCCCAGAGCTCTGGAGGGGGATAGAGCCTGACGGTAGCTGCGATTGCGAGTCAGGGCTTCATAAACAGACGTAATGGCGACCAGACGCGCCAGAAAGCCGATTTGCCGACCTTTGAGTCCGTCCGGATAGCCTTCTCCATTGATTCTTTCCTGGTGGTGCAAGACGATATCCAGAGTCTGGTCATCAAAGCTGCCTTGAGAAAGCAGATACTCATAACCCCGTCGGGGGTACTGCCGGATAAGCTCTTTCTCATCTTCGCTGAGTGGGTCTACCTTGGTGAGCACCTCAACAGGAACCTGCAGCAGCCCCAGAGTGTGCAATAAAGCGCCCATACCCAGTGGAATCAGTTGGTCCTGGCGCAAACCGATATGCTTGGCAAAAACCAGGCTGAGAACGCTTACATTGACTGCCTTGGCGACCAGCTCATCCTGGTGTTCGCGCAACATGGCCAAGTAAGTCATGCTTTTGCTGTCATGGAGTACTGCTTCCATCAACTGCTCAAGCACCGGGAGTAGGCGTTTTTGTTGCAAGGCGTTGCCCAGGCGAACATCCTTCATGACCCGATCCATCTGTTGGCGCAGATTCAAGTAGAGCTTGCGGCTGGTATCCAGGGGGTCCTGGGGCTGACTGTGGTTCAAGTCAACATAAACGTAACGGGTGTCCGGGAAGGCCTGGATAAAATCATCATGATTCCTGAAAATCAGTTTGCGGGTCTCGAAAGGTGTGTCTTGTGAGTCCTGATCCAAACGACAGATCAACATTCCGGGCTCTAAGCGATCCAGGGCTAGTTTAAGGTACTTGGGGTTGGGGGGCATCCAGGCTTCCAATCTTTGATGGCAATAAGATGATTTTAAAATGTATTTTAACAGAAACGACGAAACTTCAAAGCCCTGCTATCAAACAGGGTTGATTTTAATCAACCCAACCCCAGGAATAGTTCTTTGTGCTGAGAAAAGCCACCTCAGAGGCGGCTACTTCCAGAAATTTTCTGCTTCATCGGATGTTAGAATGGACTGAACCAGGGCGCGGGTTATTGCCTTGAGTCGGGCATCAACCTGGCTTTGCGCAACATTGCGTTGTGAGCCGCGGCGAACCAGCAGGACTTCACCATCAACTGTGGCTTCAGCAGCAATCTGCAGATTGTAGATTTTCATGCCGGATATCTCGGTAACGAACTGCTGTTGCACATCCAGAGTGATCACCTGGGGCGCATCTTCCGAATATTGAATGCTGTAGCGGTTAAATACACGTCGTGCTTCAGTGATCAGTGCCGAGTCGTCCGAGTTTTCCAGCCGGATGGCAATGCTGCCCTCACGCTGGGGAACCAGAGCCACTTCCAGACGCCTACGCTCACCCTTGGACAGATACACTCTTTCACGTTTGCTGTGATAACCCTCGGCGGCAATTTCATAGGTGTAGTTGCCCGGTGCCAACAGCCGCATTTCTCCAGGCGCCAGGTTTTCCCCATCAATTTTGATTGAGGCCTCTTCAGGTTCGGGCTGAAAAGAAATGCGTGCAAAGTTGAGATACTTCAAAGCCAACTGACGGATTTCTTCAGCTTCAGCAACCACCTCAGAGCGATTCAAGTCAAGGTTGGTGGGTAGATAACGGCTGAAAGCCATCAGAAAAACCGCTTTGTCTCGGACCTCCTCAACCTGGGCACGGCTCAGGGTATTTAAATCCGTGCGTATTTCACGCAGCAATTGTTCGGCTGTGCTGACTACAGCACTGCGATCCAGAGAGGCCTGAATGCGCACACCCTCCTCGGTTTCTTTGGGGTCGGAATAACGGACGCCCTGAAAATAGGAGCTGGATTGAACCCGGATGCGGTTTTTGAAGGAGCTGGAAAAATCATCTCCCTCTTCACGGGTGACACTTTCTGTATCCGATTCCACGGCTGCAATGACTGTTTGGGAAAGCTCCTGCAAGGCACTTTCCTTGGCTTCAGAAGCATCACTGCCATAGCCATCGGCAAAAAGAAGACTCTGTGCCCCGGCACTGGCCGGAACAGCCAGCAGGGCGAGAATCAAGAACCAGCTAAAAGTAAAAACACGCATCCGAAGTCTCCTGTTATTCAATAGTGATGCTGTTGGAATCCGAGTTACCGATACGGATGATCAGGAAGGAGCCGGAATCCAGTACACGAAAGACCTGACCAGGGCCCTGGTAGTTGTCTTCAATCAGCATCAGCAGATCCATGGCGCTGTCCTGACCCTCACAGTTGAGGGTGTAATCAAAACTGGTGGAGCCTGCAGCATTGCGTCGCGCACGATTGCAGATGTCATTGAACAGGCGGTGGACATTGCGGCTGATGTCACCCACTTCAGGGCTGGCATTGACCACCACCTTGAAGGCTTTGCCACGCTGGATTTCACGCTGCCAGGAACGGTTGATTTGTCCCAGCACCTTGTCTGCAGCATCATTGGCTGCTTCTGCCGTCAAGGCAGCGCCACCGGCAATGGCACGCTCTTCGGAGTAACCGCTGGAGGCACCCAGTTGGGAGCCGGTTGCTGTGTAGTAGGCGGTAGCACCCACTGTGGATTGAGCAACCCGGTTACCGGCAACCTGGCGTTCGGCGACTTCGGCATCGATGGAAATATAGATGTCACTGCCGGTTTGCAGGGCAAGCATGTACATGGGGTCGATGTTGCCTTCCAGTGCGGCGGCCTGTTGAACGATTTCATCAACCGTTTCATTGGCATCCAGCACCACGACTTCAAATCCCCGGTCCTGCAGATATTCGGAGAAGACATTGGCCGCATGACGGGCATCGCCTTCTGGATCGTCGGCAATCACGGAAATCACCGGGTTGGCAATCATCTCAGACAGCTCGGCAGTATCCGAAATAATATTGCGGGCAACCAGATCCGATTTCAGGTTGCTGATGTTGATTCTCAAGGCTCTTTCAATACGGTTTTGTCCACCTTCCACCCGCTTGCTGAGAATATCGCCTTCGTGGGCAATATAGCTTTGTACATTGGCCCAGAATTCACCTTCCTGGGCACGAAAGTTTTGCTGCTGCTCAGAAGTGGAGAGGAGGGCATTATTACCCCCAAAGAGGACAAACCAGAGGGCGGCCTTACGGGCATCATTGTGTGCTTCAGCCATGGAGTCACCCATACCGGTTGCCCTGATCAAAACCTCGCTGGAAGAATAGGATTCCACCAGTGTGGCCTGGTGGGATAAAGGCGGGTCGGTTGGGTGTACCCTGGATTCAGGAGTGCTTGCGCAAGCTGTAAGCAAGGCAACAAGGGTCAAAGCAGTAAAGAGTTTGTAGCTCATGATTTTTTTCTTCTCCTGATATTAATGGCTGGAAGCTTCATTGTTGTGCTGTTTGGGCTTCCAGTTGGGCCTGGCGAAGTTCATCACATTCACCTGAAGGTTTGGACATCATGCTGGCAAAAGGACCGGCAAAGCCCAGATGAAAAGCAAGCCCGGCATGAAGACTCAAACCACCCTGCATGGCCAGGTCATCGGTGATCAGAGTACCATCCGCATACTCATCGTATTCAGTGCCCAGGGGTTGATTATAAGCAGCCCCTGCGAAGAAGTTCAGGTTGGGAGTGAAGTAATAGCCCAGTTCGGCACGAGGAATCAGGTTGTAGGTGGTGAGATCAAAGTTTTTGTCTTCATTGTTACGGTCGGTGAAACTGTGGGCTTCAAAACCCAGGTCAGCGCCCAGGGCAGTGTAGAAGCCATAGCCAAGATGAAAGCGTTTTTCGGCACCCAGACGCAGGCGGCCCACGGAGCTGCTCTCCAGGTAATCATAGGCGTCTTCACCGGAAGAGTTCATCCCCAGACCGAAATCAAAGTTCATCCAGACTTCAGACATGCTGGGTGCATTCAGCAAAAAGCCCAGATTGCCAATGAAGCCCAGCTCCACCAGGGAAGCCGACCCGGCACCTGTGGCCTGGCCATTGATACTTAGCTCAGTGCTGCTTTGTGTGCCATTCAGGCGCCCATAGACCCCTGTCCAAGGGTGTTCAAGCGCCAGGTCAAATTCTTCCACCTCTCCAGCCAACAATTGTGCCCGACTGGAAGTGCGCTCACCTTCAGGTAAAACCAGGCAGGAATTACCCGGCTGGCGAACACGGCTCCAGCCAACACTCTGCTCTTTACTGTCAACGACTCGTTTGAAAGTGAAGGGTTGGTCAACGCGAATGTCTTCCTGGTTGCCCACCTCCAAAAGAATCTGATCCGGTGTGGGGTCAACAACGAGCGTGGCCACAGCAAACTGGCGATGCTCCTTCAAGCGGGTACTCAGGGCAATACTGGAGTCTTTGAAGGACAGCTGAAACATATCATCAAAGATTTCCTGGGCATGGCGTTCACGAGGCAGCCAGGAGGTGGTAATGCTGGCACTGCCTGAAAGCTGTTGAGCCAAACTTTCAAAAACTCCATCGGCTACAGCATTCAGCTGAATCTCGGTCGTGAACTCTTTGCCGTTATAATGAAAAACCATCATGCGGGTTTTCAGAGGAGCTTGTAGCGAAGTGGTATAAACATAATAGGTACTACCATCCAGGCGAGTTCGCTCCACCTGACTGATATGCATCCGCCCCTGCAGCTCTGGCAGATAAAAACCAAAGGCGTAGCTGGAGGAAACCAGGCCTTCGAGCACGGCTGCCGGCATGCCTGTCTGACGTGCGCGTTCTGTGATGAAGGTATTCTTTTCCTGGGCGTTCATTTCCTTGTAACGGGCTTCTGCAGCCGTTCCCATGACTTCCTGCATGACCGGGGCAACATGGCTGTTAAGATGATCCAACAGGTAATTGCGATACTGGCGGTAACTGCGGGTTTTGCTATCCAGCTCGGGAATGACCTGGCCAATATCCAGATTGGAAAAAACCTGGGTGGCTGTTTCCACCGTGGCTTCATTACCCTCAAAAATCAGGCGGTCAAAACGGGACGGAATGACAAAGCGCAGGTTTTCAGCCAGTGTGGTATCGGCATAGTTTTGATTGATGTCCACACTCCAATAACCGAAAGGCCGGGTTTTACCTTCATGGGGCGTGTAAAACACCGGAAAGCCAAAGCGGGTGGTTTCCAGCCCCAGACGGGAAATACCCATGACTGCCTGACGCTCGCTAGCCGCAATTGTGTCGTCGGCTGTAACCTGATCAAAACGATTGTTTGCCAGAGTGCCTGTAGCGAATGTTAAACTGACGAGAGCAAAAATAAGTGGGGGTAGAGACTGGAGGCAACGGGGAACCAAAGCTATTGCCATAGGTCTTTTCCTTGGACAGTTTAAAAAAAAGGATATTAGCACAGAAACCAGCCGCTTCAATTAGGCCAGGGTTTTTCCGGTTATTTAGTGAACCTTAATTTAATCTATTCCTTACGGGTGTTTTAATTCCTCATGTCCCAAGCTTTTCAAGTGGTTTCCAATTACCAGCCTGCCGGTGACCAGCCCACGGCTATTGCCCAATTGGTGGATGGCCTGGAGCAGGGTCTGGCTCACCAGACCCTGTTGGGGGTGACCGGCTCCGGCAAGACTTTCACCATGGCCAAGGTCATTGAATCCGTGCAGCGGCCAACTCTGATCATGGCGCATAACAAAACCCTGGCTGCCCAGCTTTACGGGGAATTCAAGCAGTTTTTCCCCAATAATGCCGTGGAATATTTTGTTTCCTATTATGATTATTATCAGCCGGAAGCTTATGTGCCCTCCAGTGACACCTTTATCGAAAAAGATGCCTCGATCAATGAGCATATTGAGCAGATGCGTCTGTCAGCGACCAAGGCGCTGCTGGAAAGAGATGACGCCATTATTGTCGCCACGGTTTCTTCGATCTATGGCTTGGGCGATCCCTCGGCTTATCTGCAAATGGTGGTGCATCTGGATCGTGGCGAACCCATGAACCAGCGCCAGTTGTTAAGGCGCATGGCGGAACTCCAGTACACGCGCAATGATATGGACTTTCGTCGGGCCACCTTTCGGGTTCGGGGGGATGTCATAGATATTTTTCCGGCGGAGTCCGAATACGAAGCGGTGCGTGTTGAGCTGTTTGATGATGAAATTGAGCAGATCAGCCTGTTTGACCCCTTGACCGGGGAGGTGCTGCGCAAGGTGCCACGCTATACCATCTATCCCAAAAGTCACTATGTCACCCCGCGGGAAACCCTGATGAAAGCGGTGGACCTGATCAAGGATGAACTTCGCGATCGGCTGGATTATCTGCGCAAGCATGACCGTTTGGTGGAAGCCCAGCGCCTTGAGCAGCGCACCCTCTATGATATTGAAATGATGATCGAGCTGGGTTATTGCAACGGTATAGAAAACTACTCCCGCTACCTTTCGGGGCGCGAACCCGGTCTGGCGCCTCCGACTTTTTTTGATTACTTGCCGGATCATGCCTTACTGATGGTTGATGAGTCCCATGTCACCATTCCGCAGATCGGTGCCATGTACAAGGGCGACCGTTCGCGCAAGGAAACCCTGGTGGAATATGGTTTCCGCATGCCCTCGGCTCTGGACAACCGCCCCCTGCGTTTTGAGGAATGGGAAGCCCTGGCTCCACAGATGATTTTTGTTTCCGCCACGCCTTCCAAGTACGAAGAGGAGCACGCGGGACAGATAGTGGAACAGGTGGTGCGGCCCACCGGTCTGGTTGACCCGGAAATTGAAGTTCACCCTGCCAAAAACCAGGTGGATGATCTGCTGGGTGAAATCAACCAGGTGGCGAGTTTGGGTGAGCGGGTTCTGGTCACCACCCTGACCAAGCGCATGGCCGAAGATTTAACCGATTATCTGAGCGAACACGGGGTGCGGGTGCGTTATCTGCACTCGGATATTGATACCGTGGAACGGGTGGAAATCATCCGTGATCTGCGTCTGGGTGAGTTTGATGTCCTGGTGGGGATCAACCTGCTGCGTGAAGGCCTGGATATGCCGGAAGTTTCTCTGGTGGCCATTCTGGATGCCGACAAGGAAGGGTTTCTGCGCTCCGAGCGTTCCATGATTCAAACCCTGGGTCGGGCTGCGCGTAATGCCAAAGGTCGGGCGATTTTCTATGCCGACCGCATGACCGGCTCCATGCAGCGTGCCATCGATGAAACCGAGCGGCGTCGCAACAAGCAGATCGCTCATAACCTGAAAATGGGCATCACACCAACCACCATCTTCAAGTCAGTGGAAGATATTCTGGAAGGCGCACAAACCCCCGGCAAGCGTGAAGGCAAGAAAAGCCTTCGCCAGATTGCAGAGCCTGGAGCCGGTTATGCTTCTGGTAAACCGAAAACTCCAAAAGAACTGGATCAACAAATGGCCAGCCTGGAAGAGGAAATGTTTGCTGCCGCGAAAAACCTGGAATTTGAAAAGGCTGCCAGCATTCGCGATCAACTGCAGGAGTTACAGAACCAGCGGATTCTGCTGTGAGTCATGTTAGAATCCTCTTATATTGAATTGGATAAAGAGGTTTTCTCATGAGCGAACATTTTGATCAGTCGGCCCGTAACTGGGATCAACGCCCCATGTCCCAACAGCTGGCGCAGGTAGTCCCCAGGCTAATGGAAGCTCTTCCTTTGGCCCCTTCGCAACATCTACTGGATTTCGGGGCGGGCACCGGCATGTTATCAGTGCCTCTTGCCGGGAAGGTCAGGCAGGTCACGGCTCTGGACACCTCGGAAAAAATGCTGGAAGTGCTGGATGAGAAAGGGGTAGGCAATATCAAGACCCTTCAGCAGGATGTTTTTGCCGGGCTGGAAGATCGGTTTGAGGGTATTGTCAGCTGCATGGCTCTGCATCATGTGGAAGACACTGCCGCTTTGATGCAGGTTTTTGCCGAACATTTACAGCCGGGTGGTTATCTGGGTCTGGTGGATCTCTACAAGGAGGACGGCAGTTTTCACGGTGATAATGCAGCCAAGGGCGTCAAACACCTGGGTTTTGAGCCTGAAGAGCTGAAAAGCCTTATGGAAAAAGCTGGGCTGGAGTCCGTTCAGTTCCAGGAAATACTGCAGATTCAGCATAAAAACGCACGCCAGTACCCTTTATTTCTGGTGACTGCCAGAAAACCCTAGAGGCTTCCCCTGTTAAGAGGTTTTACTGGGCCTGCTGTTTACGTTTGCGGGCCTTTTGAATGGCCTCGTGGATTTGCAGGCCGGTGAAGGGCTTAAGGATATAGCCATCTGCGCCGGTACGTATGGCCTGCTGAACTTCACTGGAATCGCTGATGGCCGTGACCATGATGACAATGATTTCTGAACTCACGGTTTTGATACTGGCCAGGGCATCCAGGCCATTGACAACCGGCATACTGATATCCAGGCAGACGATTTCCGGCTTGTGTTCCTTGACCTTTTCAAAAGCAATTTGGCCATTGCTGGCCAGGGCGACCACGTTATAACCCAGGTCTTTAAGAATCTCTTTGAGTAGATCACGAACCATGGGTTCATCGTCAACCACAACAACACGGTTGTTGGCTAGCTGGGTCATACTGGCTCCATGAGAGTCATTGAAATTTGACTAGTGTATCAAATTTTGACTCGGTGGCAGCTATTATTACCAGACTCTTAATGAGGTTGCTTCTAGATCCGGGGAAAAAACAATAAATGCCCCTGATGCTCAAGCCTGGTTAAAGGTTGCTGATAGAGCTTTTCCAGCGCTGAAAGCACCAGCATCTGATCTTTTTGCCCCCAGCAGGCGCTGCCATCCGGGTAGAGCAATAACAGGTGGGTACAGAAACGACTGGCCAGATTAATATCATGCATGGCCAGAAGGCTGGCTCCGCCTGCTTCAACATGCTGTTTGACCAGCTCCAGAGCGGAAACCTGATGATGCAAATCCAGGTGATTGGTGGGTTCATCCAGTAGCCAGAGAGGGGCTTGTTGCGTCAGCAGACACGCCAGGGCCAGGCGCTGGCGCTCCCCACCCGAGAGGGTTGTAACGCAACGTTGCTCAAGGGCTTGAAGCTCCAGGCGTAGCAGGGACCGGCGGGCCAGTGCCCAGTCCTCCGGAGTTTCTCGCTGCCAGACTTTCAAGTGAGGATGGCGGCTGGTCAAGGCTGTTTCCAGAACACTGGCCGGAAAGGCATCCTGCTGTTGTTGAAAAAGAACGGCCAGTTGCCGGGCACGTGCCCGGGCCGACCACTGCTGTATCGCCTGGCCTTTCAATAGCGGTTTTCCCTGGCGTGGGTTCAAGAGTCCGGCCAAGGTCAAGAGCAACGTGGTTTTCCCGACCCCATTGGGCCCCAGAATCCCCCAGCATTCACCGGGATGAACCTGAAAATTCAAGGGGCTGCCCGATGTTCGGTTGGGAATGTCCATGACCAGGTCTTTCAGTTCAAGGAAGGGTGCAGATTTCATGTGGCCCTCCTGGACAAAAGCCACAGGAAAGCTGGAACCCCGATCAGGGCCGTAATCACCCCGACGGGCAGTTGCTGAGGGGCAAGGAGGGTGCGAGCCAGGGTGTCGGCCAATACCAGCAGGCTGCCCCCTGCCAGAGCACAGGCGGGTAACAGCAGGCGTTGGTCATATCCAAACAGCAGGCGCAGAGCATGGGGAACCAGCAGGCCAACAAACCCTATGCTGCCCGCCACTGTCACGGCCACTGCGGTCATCAAGGCAGCCAGCAAATAAATCAAACCCTCAACTTTGGGAACAGCCATGCCCAGGCTGGCTGCCTGCAGGCTGCCTCTGGACAGGACGTTTAAGCTGCGCCCGAGTGGCTGGAGAATCAATAACACCAGCAGCAGGGTGGACCAGGGCAGGGCAAAACCCTGCGCATAAGCCAGGTCACCCATCAACCAGTAGAGCATTCCCGGCAGCTCCCTGGAAGGGCTGACCGCCAACATGAAGCTGATCACAGCCCCCCAGCCTGAAGCCAGTACGACACCTGTTAGCAAGAGGCGCAAAGGGTTCCAATTGCCGGACAGGCGCGCCAAACCAAACACCAGAAGTGTAGAAACCAGAGCACCGATAAAAGCTGAGCCGGAAACCCAAATGGCACCAGCGCCTGACAAAAGTGCCAGAAGAGCACCGGTGGCAGCACCACCGGACAGACCCAACACATAGGGGTCAGCCAGGGGGTTGCGCAGTAAAAGCTGCATCAGAGCTCCGGCAATGGCCAAAAGCCCACCCACAGCAAAAGCTGCCAGTACCCTGGGTAGTCGCAGCTCCAGTAGCAGGGTCTGGTGCAGAGAGTCGCCCTGGCCGTTCAGAACGGCCCAGGCTTCACCCGGCGAAATCTGGACGCTGCCCACCAGAAGCCCTGTCAGCAAGGCCAGGGCAGCCAGAGGCAGCAGCCAATAGAGTAGGCGATACCTCTGGTGTGACATCAGTCCGCAGCCTCAGAAAGTTGCTCACGGGCTTTGTCCAGGTGTTTGCAGATGGCTTGAGTGCCAGCCAGACTGCGTAGGGTAGGGCGGGTCACCAGGGAGGAGTTTACAGCAAATAGATTGCCTGCCTGAACCGCTTGCAACTCAGAAAAAGCTTGCCAGTTTTTCAGCCATTTCGGGTTGGATTCACCCTGACTGCCTCCCAGAATGACCTGGGGGTCGGCTTCCAGCAGGCTTTCGCGATCAATCCGGGGAGTCAGGCTACCGGCCTCGGCGAAAATATTGCGACCCTGACAAGTGCGCAACATCTCACTGATCAGGTGTTCACCATTAATCGTCATCAGGGGTTCTTCCCAGATCTGATAAAAGACACTGAGGGACGACTTGTCAGCATGGCTTTTGATCAGGCTTTTTATACCGTTATCCAGCTTGTCAGCTGCGACCTGAGCCTGACGGTTTTTTTCGGTTAACTGGCCTAATGCCAGAAATTCGCGGGAAATATCAGCAAAATTGCGAGGTTCACTGTAAAAAATTTTCAAGCCCAGATCTTCCAGGCGTTGAAGCTGGCTTGCAGGGTTGCCGCTTTGCCAGGCGAGAATCAGGTCAGGCCGCTTGGCAAGAATGCCTTCCAGATCCAGTTGGTTGTAACTGCCCACCCTGGGGATGTCCAGAGCGGCTTCAGGATAATCACTGTAGCTGACGGTACCAACCAGTCGATCCCCGGCACTAATAGTGAAGAGGTTTTCGGTCAGATGCGGTGCCAGACTGATGATTCGCTCAGCCGGACGCTCCAGATGGATGCTGCGTCCTGCAGCATCCGTTACCTGAATACCCGCTGCTGACCCGGTGCTGAAGGTCAGCAGCCAGGCCAGAAGCAGGGTTTTTAACCAGGTTAAAAGCATGTTTAAAAATCAAACCTTAAGCTGACTTCAGGGTAAATGCCGGCGGTGTTGTAACCTGAAGCCAACTCATACTCTTCATCAAGAAGATTGTCGACCTTGCCATCCAGACGCCAGTTTTCGTTAAAGGCATAGTGACCGCGGAGGTTCAGCACAGCGTAGCCGGGGAGATCTTCGCTTCCATCGGGTCTTTCACCCTGGCCTTGAATACTGCCACCCAGGCTCCATTTTTCAGCCAGGTAATCAACATCAACTTTCCCGTGCTGCTTGGCTCGGCGAGCAAGTTGATCACCGGTTTCAGTGTTTTCAGGGTCTTGAAGAGTTAAAGAAGCACCGAAACGCCAGTCATTCAGGCGATATTGAGCATCAAATTCCAGGCCACGAATACGGACTTCGTTAATATTGACATTTGTGCTATTTTTCCAGGCAATCAGATTATCTATTTCGTTATTGAAAACACTAACTCTGGCTCTAGAACCTAGCTGGTTGTTATAGGCAACCCAAGCTTCATAATTAACCGACTCTTCGGGCTCCAGGTCAGGATTAGCTCCAAAAGGGCCAAAAAGTTGGCCTATCCTTGGTGCAAGGTAACCCTGAGCGGCACTAGCACCAACTTGAGTATCTTCAGACCAATCCCAAGCTAAGGCAAGGTTGCCAGTAGCTTGACTGCCAAAAAACTCATCATCGTCATAACGACTACCTAAAGATAAATTTAGTTTATCAAGAAACTGAAAGTTACCTTGGGCAAAAATGCCGTATGCATCCCTTTGGGTTTTATCATAGTCATCTACTTCCAGCAGTTTTTCTTGGCTGACGTCAGCACCTACAGCTGCGGAATAGTCTTCGTAGTTAAATTGATGTTCCAATTGCAGGTTATCGCGACGAAATTTAGCTGAGAAGTTTTCGTTTCCATCTGCAAAATCTTCACGCTTCTCTTCGTTTCTGCCGACATTGACGAGCATATCCCAGTTTTGGTTTAGTTCAGCTTCCCAGCCTGCTTGCAGAGTTGTCACTTCAAATTCTTGATGGGAATCTGCGGGGGTGCCACCAAAGCCGTCATATTCACTCTCACCGCGATTATGCAGAACCCTGAAACCCAGTTGATGTTGTTCACCGAGATCCTGTTCCAGTCCCAGGTTAATGCTGTAATGCTCATAGCCATCTTCTTCGCCGGTGGTATCAGCAGTTTGGGCGTTAAAGCCTTCACTCTCTTCCAGGTGTAAGCCCAGATTAAAACGAGTGGCTTCATTACCAACACGCAGATCACCATCCAGAGAGTACGTTTGGTAGCGACCGATGCGCTCGCGCAGATAACCTGCATAGGGTTGGTCATGCTCTTTGCGGGTGATGATGTTGATGACACCGCCCAGAGCATCGGCACCCCAGGCGCTGGATTGTGGGCCACGGACGATTTCCACACGCTCTATCTGGGAAACCGGAATAAATTGCAGGCTGGCACCGCCAAATGCAAGATCATTGATCTTTTGACCATCAACCAATACGAGAGTATGGCGGGATTCTGCACCGCGCATGAATACGCCAGTGGTTGCCATTTTGCCGCCTGTACGACCTATTTCAATACCGGCCTGGCCTTGCAACAAGTCAACCAAAGTGGAGGGTTGCAGACGATCAATATCGGCACGGGTAATCACGCTAGTGGCGGCCAGAGTCTGGCTTAACGGCTGGGAAATCCGCTGGGCGGTGACCACCAGAGGATCCAGTTCCTGGCTGTCATTGGCCAGAGTGATCGCGGGAAAGCTCAGGCCCAGAGCAAGCGTCAGGGGGGCGTAGAAAAAAGATTTCTTGGGATAAAACTTGTTCACTGCTTGTTTCCTCAATCGCATTTTGTGTAGCGATGAGGGAGGACACGGCTAAGCCCATCAACCCTTGAAGTTGATGGTTGAATACTTGGCCAGGTGAAGCCCTCCGCATCACCAGGGATGCCCAGGCATTAAATCAACACTGGGCGAACCTTTTCAGGCCGGTCTCCGGGCTCAATGCGGGTGATGTAAAACCACCAGTTTGCTCCGCCTTCCCATATCCGAAAATACAGTGGCTACTAGGAGCAACAACATCCTACCGTTGCGGGGGCAGCTCAGGCTTGGCAGTTTCCTGCATACCTGCTTCCCGTTTAACCTTGAGGAGTGCTTCAAGGCACCTGAAAAAGTGTTGGCTATTGTCGCTATTGCTGGCAGCCTGTCAAGGAAAGGGTTAAGGTTTCCCGTTATTTGTCAGGAGTTCAGTATGTCCAATGATGAGCGTGATCAACGTCATAACCAGCGCATGCAGCGCCAGAAACAGGTGGTTGATGGAAGTATAGCAGAGGCCACAGAAGAAAGAGGGGTGGTTGTTGTGCACACAGGTAATGGTAAAGGCAAAAGCACTGCAGGTTTTGGCATGCTGGCGCGGGCACTGGGTCATGGTATGCAAGCGGGAGTAGTGCAGTTCATTAAAGGCAGCTTCAGCACCGGAGAAGAGGCTTTTTTTCGCCGGTTTCCTGAAGTTGGCTACCATGTGATGGGAGAAGGCTATACTTGGGATACCCAGAATCGAGCTCAGGACATAGCCACTGCCGGAAAGGCTTGGGCCCAGGCTAAAGAATTTCTGGAAGATCCTGCGGTTGATTTGGTTGTCCTGGATGAGCTGAATATCGCCTTGAAATTTCAGTATATTGCGATTGAAGAGGTACTGGAAGCTCTGGCGCAGCGCCCAAAGATGCAGCATGTGGTGATCACCGGTCGCGGTGCCCGCCAGGAACTGATTGACGCAGCCGATACGGTGTCCGAACATCGCGAAATCAAGCATGCTTTTCATGCCGGAGTCACGGCACAAAAGGGGGTGGAATTATGAGTAGCGAACACGATTTGACGCCACTGACTGAAACACAAAAACAGCAGTTGGCGGAAAAACTCAGCCCGGAAGCCCGGCGTATCCTCTTGAATCAGGGTACGGAGCCCCCTTTTTGTGGAGGTCTGCTGGACAACAAACAGGAAGGGGTCTATCACTGTGCGCTGTGTGAGCTGCCCTTGTTTTCCTCGGAGCATAAATTTGAGTCCCACAGTGGCTGGCCGAGTTTTTACCAGCCGGTCAACAAGGCGCACCTTCGCTATCTATCGGACAGTTCCGCAGGCATGATCCGTACGGAAATCCGCTGTGCCCGTTGTGACGGTCACCTGGGGCATGTTTTTGATGATGGGCCTGAGCCTACCGGAGAGCGTTATTGTTTGAATTCAGTGGCCATGCAGTTTCAGGCTTCTGAGTAGCCAGGGGCAGGCTGAATACGAGACAGCTGCCACCTTCCAGGCCATCCTCAATATAAATCCGGCCCTGGTACTTACTGAGCAGCTTACGCGCCAGGGCCAGACCCATGCCCGAACCTGGCTGCTTGTTGGAGACAAGACGGGTGAAAAGCTCAAACACCGATTCACGATACTGGGCAGGAATGCCACTGCCATTGTCAGCCAGATAAAAGGTGGCGGTGTTTTCTGTCAGGCTGACAGCTATTTCAACCTGCAGGGGTCTTGAAGGGTGTTGATAGTGGCAGGCATTGTGCAACAAGAGGCTGAACAACTTTTCCAAAGCTGAGTTATCCATTATCACCCAGGGCAGGGCCGAGCGCACTTCAATGCTGGCTTGTTGTTCAATGTCTGTGTCAGTAAGGGCTTTTTTAAAGGCCTCTTCACTGTTGCAAATGGCTTTCAAATTGTAGTCTTCCTGATCAACAGCCAGATAACCCTGTGCTGCCCTGACCAGCTCGGAAAGCCGAAAGGCCTGAGTATGAATAAAATCGACAGCCAGCTTGCTGGCTTGATCCTCGCGCAACAGGGGGCTCAACTGCAACTGTTGAGAGTAGGTGGCAAGCCTGCGAACGGGTTCCTGAAAATGGTGGGTCATGGCTTCGTTCAGCCGGGATAATTCCCGGTTGTGATCCTGAACACTGGCCAGCAAGGCTTCACGCTCAGCCATCAAACGAATTTTATTCAGGGCAATGGTGACCAGGGTGCTGACCGAATTGAGGAAATCGATCTCTTTCTGTTGCCAGTCACGCCTGGCAAAGACCTGATTGAGAACCAGAAGGTAAAAGCCATCCTTTCGAAAAGCAAAAGGGAACCAGAGTAGGCTTTGAATGTGCATCTGCTCATGCAGGATTTGCGCAGAACTATCTTTCAGGAGCGCTGGATGAACGGCATTGGCATGACTGCTCAAGTGGCCGCGTTTTTGCCAAAGAGCTTCGGCCCCTTCCCGAAACAGGGCCAAAGGGTAATTGCCTATGCTTTGTTCAATCGAGTTTTTATCGGGGTTCAGCCATTCATGCAGGCCATCCAGCTTATCCTTGTGAAAACTCAAGTCGTAAATCACCACCCGATCCGCTTTCAGGACTTGTCCGGTACTCTGGCAGGTTTCCTGCAGAAGATGCCAGGTGTTCTCATGAGTGGCTATGGCATGAGCAATTGTATTCAGCGCCCGGGCATAATAGCTGGGAAGATTTGCTGATGGAGCAGCTTCTTGCTCGCTAACCATGAGCTTCAGTCCTGAAGTCAAAGTGAATGATAAGTAACTATACTGGCATTGTAGCTATTAACCTTACGTTAAGAAAGGTTGAGCCCAATTATCGAGGCATCAGGCTGACATTGCCCAGTTTTTCCAAAGGTTCAGGGTGGCCAAGGTGATAGCCTTGTGCAAAATCAACACCCAGCTGTTTTAAAACGTCCAGAATAGCGGCATCTTCAACAAATTCGGCAATCGTTTGTAATTTCAGAAGGTGACCGATGTTGTTGATGGATGCCACGATGGCTTGGTCAAGCGAGTTTTCCGCGAGTTCACGAATAAAAATGCCATCAATTTTCAGGTAATCGACTTCCAGCTGTTTAAGGTAACCGAATGAAGAAAGACCACTGCCAAAATCATCCAGTGCAAAACGGCAGCCAAGCTTTTTGAGCCTGGAAATGAAATCCTGGGCTCTCGACAAGTCAGCCATGGCCGTGGTTTCGGTAATTTCAAAGCAGATGTAGTGGGCTGGAATACGGTGTTTTTCAATATTTTTTCGGATTTCTTCCAGACAGGTGCCATTACCGATGGAGGCACCTGACAAATTGATGGAGCAGTAAAGAGGCAGGTTGGACTGCTGTAGCTGATCTCCCATCCATGCCAGGGTGTTGCGAATCACCCAGAGATCAATCTGTGGCATCATGTTGAATCTTTCTGCAGAAGGAATAAAAGCACCAGGTGGAATAACCTGTCCTTCAGAGTCCTGCAGGCGCAACAGGATTTCAAAGTGCTTGCTCTCTTGCTCATCCTCATTCAGTGGCTGGATTGTTTGTTGATAAAGTCGAAACTGATCCTTCTCCAGCGCCTCCTGAATTCTGTTAACCCAATGGACCTGTTGCTGCTGGTATTCCACTTGCTTGTTTTCAGGAGCGTAAAGATGAACACAGTTGCGGCCAAGGTTTTTGGCTGCATAACAGGCTGAGTCCGCCTGGCTGAGGATTTCATCAATACCCTGATGCTGTGCATTCAAGTGAACCAGACCTATGCTGACACCAAGAGTAAAGGTCTGCTGCTCCCAGGTGAAACGAAATGCATCAACGGCAAGGCGTAACCTTTCAGCAATTTCCAGTCCTTTTTCTACCGAGCAATACTTGAGCAGTATGCCGAACTCATCACCTCCCAGGCGGGCAAAAGTGTCACTTTCCCTCAACAGTGGCTGTAACTGTCGGGCCAACTGTTTGAGCAGAAGGTCTCCGGCCTGGTGTCCGCAGCTGTCATTGACGATTTTGAACCGATCCAGATCCAGGTAGCAGAGAAGATGTTCCGCATCCGGATCGACGGTTTTAAAATCTTCAGCCAAGCGATGTAAACGTTGTTCAAATTCCCGGCGATTGATCAATCCGGTCAGGTTGTCGTGAATGGCTTGGAAATTAAGTTGTTCCTGAAGACGATTGCTGTGGGTGATGTCTTGAAAGACTAAAACCCAGCCCATAGGTTGACCTTTGTCATCATGCAATCTGGCTGGATTCAGCTCAATATCCAGCACTTGCTGCTTTTGACTGGTGAGCTTCAATGTTTGTTTGCTTTGTTGCTTGCAAATGGCTTCAACAGTCATTAATTCGCCTTCTGCCGTGCTCAGTTCAAATAAATCCTGAACCGGGAGTCCAAATGCGGCTTTTGAAGTCCAACCCAGTAAGTTGGCTGCTACCGGATTAAGGTAAACTGTGTGCATATTCTGATCACAGGTGATAACCCCCTGAGTAATGGCTTCCAGCGTTACCTGAGCCAGCTCGGAATGCCTGTGTAGCTGTTCCTCCATGCGTTTACGTTCGCTAATATCCCGGATGACCGCGCTGTACTGAACACCGCCTTCTGTGGGGCTGGCGGCTGTGGTGATTTCAATGGTAAAACTGTGCCCATCCTGGTGTTGTGCAAGTAGCTCGTGAGGCCCTTCATTGTGCCCGGCCGCCAGTCGCGGTAAAAGTTGCTCCAGTTTTAAATAGGGGTAGAGATTCTGACAGGAAGAGTGCAGAAGATTTTGGGTTGGCTGCCCGGTCAGTCGACCAGCGGTGCTTCCGAACAGGTGCTCTGCACTGGGGTTTACACTGGTAATGATACCCTGCTCTGTAAAGGTGATCACGCCATCACGTATATCCCTGACAATCAGCCGTGTGCGAGTGATCATGCGGTTGAGCTTGTCCATTACCTGATTGTACTGACGTGCGATCTGCCCAACTTCTGTAAAGGGTTCAACAGGCATTTTCTGTTGGAGATTGCCTGTTTTCTCTTGCTCGCTCATGGCCTGGAGGAGTTCATTTAATTCGGTTTTCGCGCCATGTTCGGAAACATTCAGACCGGCCGCTTCTCCTTCAGCTGTGACTCTCAGGGTTATAAAACGTTTTAAGATGATCAAAAAAAGGTAAGCCAGAGTAAAACTGAAGAGGCCGATAACCAGGATACCAAGCAGCTGAATCTGTAGCTGAGCCAAGCGACTCAGGCCAGTCCCCAGGAGTTCGGGTTGTCCAAAAATGGCAACAGCCAGGGTGCCCCAGATGCCTGCTGCAAGGTGAACCGGTATCGCTGAAATGGCATCGTCCAATTGCAGTCTCAGTAGTAAACGGTCAGCCAGCAGCATAACCAGACTGCCTATTGAACCAATCAGTAGCGCTGCTGGAGTGGAGACAGCATGAACACCTGCGGTAATGGCGACCAGTCCTGCCAGAGTGCCATTGATGGTTAAAGGGGTAACCTGTTGCCCATGCAGCCAGGTATTGGCGAGCAGCAGGGAAGTGATCCCGCCTGCAGCGGCAGCCATGAGGGTGTTGACGATAATTCCGGGCACCTGGGCATTGAATTCCAGAGTGCTGCCACCATTGAAACCCAGCCAACCCACAAGAAAGAAGAGCATCCCCAGCATGGCTAAGGGTAGATTGCTGCCCGGTATGTCCTGGGGCTTGCCTTTGACAAAACGACCTGTTCGGGGCCCGAGGACGATAATGGCGGCCAGGGCTACCCAGCCACCGACACTATGAACCACACTGCTTCCTGCAAAGTCGACAAACCCCAGCTGCTCAAGCCAGCCACCTGTAGGACTAAAAGCACTACTCCAGGACCAATTGCCAACCAGAGGGTAGATAAAAGCTGCAATCAGTATGGTCAGAGCCATATAGGTAATGAATCGGCTGCGTTCAGCTATGGCACCTGAAACAATCGTTGCTGCGGTGGCACAAAACGTTAGTTGGAAAAAGAAGAAACCTGCTTCCCAGAAGCTGCTCTGTGAAAAATCGGGAGCCAGCCACTGGGTGTCCATAAAACCCTGTTGATGGCTGCCAAACATCAAATTAAAGCCCAGCAACCAATAAAGGGCAACCACAACCAAAAGGTCAAAGGCATTTTTTAGTGCAACATTGATGGCATTCTTACTTCGGGTCAAACCCGATTCGAGACAAAGAAAGCCTCCTTGCATTGTCAGAACCAGAACAGCAGCCATCAACAACCAGAGTGCATTAATCAGTTCCACTTCGTTCATGTTTGCATCCTTTTTAAAGAGGAAGGTGCAAACAGTATTGATGCAAGTATTATGCCTTTAGTGGGATTTTGTTGCTTTTCAGAGACGAGAAGGGGAAATAGCCTAATAACCTTTAAAAATACCGGATTATTATTGGTGCGTAGGCTGAAATCAAGGCACAAAAAACAGGCCTCCACACCCAAGATCTCCAGGTCAGCCCCTTCTGCTTGACCGTCAGCTCACCATTGAAAAGTCTCCAAAAGGGCTGATACTGATATTTATACAGCAAAGCGAGAAGCAAAGACAAATCAAGAAACAAGCAGAAAAAGAACAGGTTGCTTGCTCCAGAGGCAAGGCTTTGATAGAAAGGGGAACAAAGGAATCACCCCACCACCGCAGGATGCGAGTCACACCATGACCCCATCTCCTGAGGCGGTAGCGTGAAAGCTGTAATCCAGGCACGCACACTTTGTTTGTCAGCCATGCTCAAAAGGACGCAGACAAATCCAAAAAGAGCAATGCATTCAATAATTTGGGAATGCAGCTGCGGAGATAGTGAGCAAAGCAAACATTGGAAACTGTGCATGCACGGTTTTATCAGTGAATAATTAGGGAGACTTGGTTGAACTTAGATACTCAATAGGTTTTCTCTTTTTTAGTAAAACTAACTGATGAAGGATTATGATCAATGAAAGCACTTTTTGTAGAAGAAATTGCCGATATAAATGGTAACGGTGCGGTAGCAGGAATTAAAGAAGGTGATATTATTGTCGCAGTAAACGGCCAGCGGGTTGAAAGTTTTGATACTTTTATAGGTTTGATCTCAGATGAGAATGATAGTGTACTTGATATTGTAAGGGATGGTGTCAGGTTTGATATTGCAGTTAAGAGTGGTAAGGTGGGGATATCACTTATCGCTAAAGATGCAGGTTTTTATATTAGAAATGCAATCAGCAAATCTAGATTAGAAATCAGCAGATCTAAATTAGAAATTGAAGATAATTTTGAAGAATGCAAAAAATTTATGCAAATCACGACAGCCCCAACACTTGAAGGTTATCGTATTGTAAAGACTGTAGATATTATTACGGCTGAATGTGCCTTCGGGATGAATATTTTCAAGGATTTTTTTGCAGGGGTATCTGATTTTTTTGGTGGAAGAAATAAGTCCACTCAAAATGTCTTGAAGGATGCACGTATCACTTGCTTAAATGAGCTAAAGTCTGAGGCTGCAAAACTTGGTGTCAACGCTGTTATAGGAGTCGACCTGGATTACAGTGAGTTTTCTGGTGCTGGTAAGTCAATGCTATTTTTAGTTGCTTCAGGCACAGCTGTGGTTGTTGAGAAAATTGACAGCTAATCATAATTGGTTATAATTTTAAATATCTATTTCTTGATCAAAAATCATCAGTAAAAAGGGTTCGAACCAGGTCTGAATAAAGTAAAGTGCTGCAAGCTGCATAAATACTAGCTTACAGAGGATAAAGCCTGAAAAAGCCGAAGATACAGAATCAACTAAGGGTTGCCGACAAAAACCGGTAACCGAAAATGAACAACAGAGTACGAGCTGTTGTAGGGAAAGCTGGCTGGAAAGAGGTTTTTCTACAAGCTCGTTATGCGAAAAGGAGAAAAACAAGAAATGAATAGAAGATTGGCGACTACCTTCGTTTTGTTGTTTTCGTTGCTTGCTATTTCAAGCGCAGCGAAGGCCTTCAACATCTACAGAGTTGGGGACGTGGTGAAGGGCCGAGAACACAATGAAATGCTAAACCGGTGGATAGAACGTGACTTCAGTATCTGGGTTGGAGTTGATGAGCGAAATAGTGAATACATCTTCTTCAAAGTAAATACCGCATTAAGCACAGCAACGGTAATGGTTGAAAATACAAAATCAATTAAAGAAAAGTTCACAGACGCAGTATCAAAAGCAATTGACTGGTCTGAAGTAGCGAAGAAAAGTAAGGCTGATACCACAAAAGGTCTTGGGTGTTTTGGAGTTGACAGATATGGTCATTGCGAAAAAAACAGCTCTGCCTTCGATGAAGGGCAAATGGGTCTCAAGTTTTTTTCTGCAAATAGCGGAAATCAAACTGATCTAATAGTCGATATTGTTGATAGAAATAATCAATTTTACAAGGCGACGATTTATATAGAGACTGTTGAAATGAAAAAGCTCCTTTCAGCAGCAAAGGGTATTGAAGCAGCTTTTTTAAAAGCTAGGGAAACAGCAAATAATCAAGACCTATTTAAGTAAATTCGTATAAAAATGGACCCAAGGAGCACGCTGCGGTGGTAAAGCTCGTAGATTTAGATCACAAGTGGGCGGTAGCAATTGGAAGAATTTTTGTTGCATTCGGAAGTATAGAAAGTTGTACATACAAGTGTATTGATGCATTCGCTGAAGAGACTATCGCGAAGTTTTTAAAAAGTATGCCATTAGCTAAAAGAACTGAAGTATTAATCGATTTGGTTAGTCCTAAAAATCTTGAAACAGAAAATAAAACTGAATTTCTGAATAACCTAGAAGAAATTCGAAAATTATTAGAAAAACGAAATTTGATTGCCCACAACCCTCTTGTTCTTCAAGTTTATGACGAGGAAACAAGTGACACTGTTTGGCGTGAAAGAATAATTTCGGAAAAAAACAAGAACAAGAGTATCGACTACGATGAAATAATGGTTATTGCTGATAAATCTGAAAGCCTGTCTTCTTCCATACATTCAAATATGGCAAAATTTCGACTAGAGGGTGTAAGCACCTAACAAGGCACAATTCGTTCGCTTTGCTCACTGGGACCTCCGCAGCTATGGCCCCTTAGCACGGCGTTCAGGCTGTAGAAAAACCTAAGAGGTTTCAGTTTTTGAGAATTTTTCTCGCTCCTGCGTAAATTCTGAAGCTATTGATGGTGAAAAGTTCTCTAGAATTTACGTAGGGCCGGCATTTTTAGTACAAAAAATGATCAATTTTTTATGCTGAGGTTTTTCTACAACCTCGTTCAGGCTGTAGATAAACCTAAAAGGTTTAAGTTTTTGAGATTATTTTTCGCTTCTGCGTAAATTCTGAAGCTATTGATGGTGAAAAGTGCTGCAGAATTCACGTAGGGTCGGTATTTTTAGTTCAAAAAATTATCAATTTTTTAGGCTGAGGTTTTTCTACAACCTGGTTAGGTGTTTCAAGTAGGCAAGATTAGGAGGATTTGTGTCAGATCAGAGGATAAAAATTCCAAGAGCTTCGGATAAGGTACTAATTGCCTGCTTCAAGGATCTTGCGAAGATTACCGGTGTTACCCAGATAAGCATAAATGCACTGGGATTTAATAACATAGGTGCGGTAGATCTTGACGGGGAGTTGCCGAGTTCTCTGGAATTAATTCTTAAAAAGAATTCCGCTATCATCGAGACGATTTCACTAAACTGGCCGGGTTTACCGATTACGTTCCATCGTGGTGGAGGTTACCCGGCTCAGGAAAAATCTGGAATATACGATGAAGTAGTAATGCGGCAGAACCAGAATCAGAATCAGGGAAGCCGTGATAGCGAAGAAGTGATTGAAGTAGTTTCAGTCATAAACAAGAAGCTGAAAGCGTTCGACCCCAAGAGATCAGCTTCTGGCAGCATGAGTGAGGAGCAGGCCCACTTTGAGGCTCTTCATAACTCAAGCATTGAAAGGCTTGAGCTTCTGAATGAAGAACTCATTAAGAAAACTCACGACTACCGCTTAAAACTAGATGATGATCACCAGAGACGAATAAAGAACCTAGAAGACGAATTTGAAAACCGAAGAAAAGAGCTTGATAAAAAGATAGAGGAACAAGAATCTAAAATCACGGGAAGGGAACAGAGTTTAGAAGAAGAAAGAAAAAAACTTGATGACAGCAATAACACTCACGCACGGCGTGAAATTCGAAGAGATATACTTAGAGAGATAAAGGCTCGACAGGACAAATTTAGTTTGACTGAAGGGACAAATAAGCTAAGAAAACCAATTGCTGTAGCCATGATTGGGTTAATTGCAATTTTTGTTTTCTTGGGTTCTGTTTCCGCTCTAGAATTCTACGAAATCCTCAGATCATCTGATATGAGCAAGATTTTAATTGCAAGCGTTAAACAGTTTATATATACAGGTGGCGCAGTTGCTTCAGTTGTGTTTTTAATCAGGTGGATGAATCGATGGTTTGAGCTGCACTCACAATCTGAGTTTTATATGAAGCAATTTGAGCTTGATATGGAAAGAGCGAGCTGGCTTGTAGAAACGAGCTTGGAATGGAAGGATGCGAAAGGAACAGCCATTCCTACCGAATTACTGGAGAGCCTGTCGAGAAATTTGTTTGTCAATGAAGGTCAAAAGGTTGAACAGGTTCAACATCCTGCTGATCAGTTGGCATCCGCGTTAATGGGGAGCGCTTCTGGGGTAAAACTAAAAGCCGGAGATTCTTCCATTGAAATTGACCCTAAGAAGCTCACTAAGGCCAAACCAATTGAACCCGGCACCTAATCGGGTAGCCGGGGGTGTCTAGCCGCCCAGCCCCCACAACACCCTGCATGTGGCACCGCATCCACCGCGCAGTGACACCAAACCAGCTTTTTTCAGATATTCATCCGATAATGCTTGGTTGATCCATGGTGTTTTGGAGCTGCGCCAAGGATCTTTACTCGAACACCCAGTCTGATTAAGTTTCTTTCCTTGGTGCTGGGACGCTGACATAAAGCATATTTTCACCCCACTGCAAATTTTAATACTGCCACTGCAAGGAGGCATCCATGGCTTTTCGTTTTCGTAACACGATCCGCATTGCACCCGGTATTCGCCTGAATCTGGGTAAAACGGGCATCAGTCTTTCTGCCGGGGTGAGGGGTGCAACGGTCACTGCAGGTAAGCGTGGGGTGCATGGCAATGTGGGTCTGCCTGGTACGGGCCTGTCTTACCGCACCCGCCTGGACAAAAGCCCGGCGCATCGCCGCCGGGTTGAGCAGGAAGAAAAACGTCAGCATCGCACCAGGAACCAGCAACTAGTCAGGGAGAACAACCCGGACCTGGCTGAAGTCATCTTGTCACTGGATGACCGGGGTCAGCTGGTCGTGGCCAATGCCAGTGGCCAACCCGTTGACCCAGCCCTGCGTCGTCGGTTGTTAAAAGACTTTGAGCAAGACATTCAGGACTGGCTGGAAGAGCAGATGGATCGCATCAATGGCGATATGGATCTGTTGCTGAACCCGCATCTGGATACCCTGGCCCCGAACAGTTCACCCCCTGAATATCAGGTGGAGCCCTTCACCGAGCTGCAACCGCGCAAGCCGCAACTTGAGCAGCCACCCGCTCAACCGGAACAACCAGAAGAGCCCCGCATCGGTTTCTTTGATCGTCTCCTTCCAGGCCGTAAGCAACGATTATTGGATGCTTGGCAACAAGCCATGACAGAGTGGAAATCGGCCCATGAACTTTGGGAAAAGGAAGTGGATGAGCTGAACAACCAACAGGCTGAAAGCATTCTGGAATATGAAAAAAACCTGGCTGCATGGCGGCAGCGCAAGGAAGCCCATGACCAGCAGCAGCGGGTGGAAGATGGCAGCTTTTTTGAGCGCCTGAATAACGACCCGGACTTAATGACCGAGGTGATCCAAGCCGAACTGGACGCTCTTGATTGGCCCCGAGAAACCCTGATCGACTTTGACCTGGATACCGACAACAAGCTTTTAAAGCTGGATGTGGATCTCCCGGAAATCGAAGGCTTTCCCGATCAAGAAGCTCGTCTTGGAGCCAGAGAGCTGCGCCTGGTGCTCAAGACCAAAAGTCAGACTCAACTCAACAACGAATACGCTCGTCATTTGCATGGCGTTCTTCTACGCATCATCGGTACGGCTTTCGCCAGCCTGCCCAGCCTTCAGCAACTGATCATCTCCGGCTACAGCCAACGCCTGAACCCGGCCACCGGGCATGAAGAAGATGACTACCTGCTATCCGCCCGTGTGGCCCGTTCAGATTTTGAAAAAATCAACTTCGACAACCTGGAAGAAGTGGACCCCATCTTCGCCCTGGATGCTTTTGAGTTGGTGAGGGACATGAGTGGGCGGTATGCTTTTAAACCAATTCAGCCGCTGGAAAGTTAACAAGAAAAAGGAATACAAATGCCCAAGTCAGATTCTCAGCAGCGCATAGCCCTTTTGATCGACACGGATAATGCTTCCAGTAGCCGCATAGAGGCAGTGCTTCAAGAGCTGGCTCAGTATGGCAAAACCAATATTCGACGGGCCTACGGCAACTGGAAAAGTGAATACCTCAAGAACTGGGAAGCCTGCCTCCATGAGTATGCCATTACACCCATCCAGCAGTTTGATCTAACCAAAGGCAAGAATGCCACAGACATGGCCATCACGATAGATGCCATGGATCTGCTTTATGGTGGCAAGGTCGATACCTTTGCCTTGGTCTCCAGTGATTCTGACTTCACGCCACTGGTCATGCGGTTAAGGGCTGAAGGCTTGCCGGTGATTGGCTTTGGTCGAAAACAAACACCTGCGCCTTTTACCCGTGCTTGCAGCGATTTTTTGTTTCTGGAGCAGCTGGATACAGGTAGTGAAGTAGCTGAGAGCAATGATCAGCAAGAAGCGGGGAATAGCTACCAGCGCAAAACGCCTAACGAGCTGAAATCCGATACCCGATTGATGAACCTTCTGCGTAAGGCCATCGATACATCAAAAGATGAACAGGGCTGGGCATTCCTGGGTACTGTAGGGAGTCTGATCAAAAACCAGGAGCCTTTCGACCCGCGTAATTACGGCTATAAAAAGCTGGGTGACTTGGTTAGAGCTATCGATCTTTTTGAATGCAAGGAAAAGAAGGGCGCTGGCCTCTATGTCCGTGATCTGCGAGCAAATCAGGGTTAAACAACAGCCGTAGCTTTGACCCCCATCCCCCACAGGGCTAAACTCCTGCGATCTTTTCCCCTCCACCATTGCAGTTAACGGAATCATCAATGAGCCACAATATCACTCTGCAACAACTGGAATCCTTTCTCTGGGAGGCCGCCGATATCCTGCGCGGCAATATGGATGCGTCTGAGTACAAGGATTACATCTTCGGCATGATGTTCCTGAAGCGCCTGTCGGATGCCTTTGAGGAAGCTCAGGAAGGGGTGGTGAATTATTACCTGGAAAAAGGCAAGAGCGAAGCCCAGGCCCGTGATTTGGCTGATGATGAGGATGAGTACGACAAAACCTTCTATATCCCGCCCAGTGCTCGCTGGGGTGCGATCAAAGACCTGAAGCACGACATAGGTGCAGAGCTGAACAAGGCCACTGAAGCGATTGAAGAATCCAATGCCTCGCTGGAAGGGGTGCTGGTGTCGATCGACTTCAACATCAAAAACAAGCTGTCCGACAAAAAGCTGCGTGACCTGCTCAGCCATTTCAGCCGTTACCGCCTGCGCAATGAAGATTTTGAGCGCCCAGATCTGCTGGGTACCGCCTACGAATACCTGATCAAGATGTTTGCCGACAGTGCCGGTAAAAAGGGCGGGGAGTTCTACACCCCCTCGGAAGTGGTGCAGCTGCTGGTGACCCTGCTCAACCCCCATGCCGGAATGCGGATTTATGATCCCACCGCCGGTTCCGGTGGCATGCTGGTGCAAACCCGTAACCACCTGGCCAGAAATGGTGAAAACCCATCCAATCTGTCGTTGTTCGGGCAGGAGATGAACCTCAACACCTGGGCCATCTGCAAGATGAACATGTTCCTGCACGGTGTTTACAGTGCGGATATTCGCAAGGGCGATACCCTGGGCGACCCTCAGCATACCCAGGGTGGCGAACTCATGACCTTTGATCGCGTCATCGCCAATCCGCCTTTCAGCCTGAAAAAATGGGGCAAGGAAGAAGCGGCTAACGATGCCTATGGTCGTTTCCCCTATGGCACACCGCCCAAGGATGCCGGGGATCTGGCGTTTGTGCAGCACATGATCGCCAGTCTCAATGCTGAAGGCATGATGGGGGTGGTCATGCCGCATGGGGTGCTCTTCCGGGGTGCCAGCGAAAAGGCCATCCGCCAGGGCATTCTGCAAGACGACCTGCTGGAAGCCGTGGTGGGCCTGCCCGCAGCGCTTTTCTACGGCACCGGCATTCCCGCCTGCCTGTTAATCATCAACAAAGACAAGCCCGCTGAGCGCAAGGGCCGGGTGCTCTTCATCAACAGTGAGCTGGAATACGAAGAAGGCAAAAACCAAAACAAGCTGCGTCAGCAGGACATTGAAAAAATCGTCCAGACTTTTGACGACTATGCCGAAATCAAACGCTACTCCAGGGTCGTGCCCCTGGATGAAATTGCCGAAAACGACTACAACCTGAACATCCGCCGCTACGCCGACACCAGCCCACCCCCGGAAATCTTTGACGTTCGTGCCCTGCTGCATGGCGGCATCCCGGTGCGGGAAGTGGAAAGCGAATACATCCGTGAAGAAATCCTGATCGACTTTGATGTCAGCTGCATCTTTGACCGCAGGGATAACGACTACTTTGACTTCAAACACAGCATTGAAAGCAAAGAACAACTGCGTGACATCATCCAGCAGCAAGCCCCCGATGCTGAAAATACCTCAGCCGTGATTAGCCAGGTGGAACGCTGGTGGGATAAGTACAAAGTCTCGCTAAAAGAACTGGATCAGCAGGTCGCAGAAGCGGAAAGCGTGATGAAAGGGTATCTCAAGGAGTTGGGATATGAGTGAGTTTATAAAAGCACCCAAGGAGTGGAAGCGAGTGGTAGTTGGTGCAATAGCACAAGTAATTGATCCGCACCCTAGCCATCGGGCACCAATAGAAGACCCGCAAGGAATCCCTTTTGCCGGTATCGGGGATTTGGATGAATTTGGTAATGTTCGTGAAAATAAGGTTCGTAAGGTGCCAAGTGAAATTTTCGATGAGCATATCCAACGTTACCAAATAACAGACAATACTATTGGATTTGGTCGAGTGGCATCGATAGGCAAGATCATAGATTTTAAGCGCTTTAACCGGAAAGTCACGATATCGCCGACTATAGCGATCGTTGAACCTAATGGCAAAGTAGACAAAAAGTTCCTTGTTCACTGTCTGAGATCTCAACCTACACAAGCACAGATAAATTTTTTTCTTACAGGTTCAACTCGTTCATCATTGGGTATCGCACTACTGCGTGATCTACTCGTACCTGAACCCCCACTCCCCGAACAGAACAAAATCGCTGCCATTCTGTCATCCGTTGATGAGGTGATCGAAAAAACACGCACCCAGATCGACAAGCTCAAAGACCTGAAAACCGGCATGATGCAAGAGCTGCTGACCAAAGGCATTGGGCCGGGCGGCGTTCCGCACACCGAGTTCAAAGACTCACCCGTGGGGCGGATACCAGCGGGGTGGAGTATTCAAGAGATTAGTAAGGTTTGCAGCCACATTGTAGACTGTGTAAACAAGACTGCTCCGGTTGTTAACTATGCAACCCCATACAGAATGATTCGAACCACGAATGTGCGTGACGGTAGAGTCAAAACTGAAAACTTGCGTTATGTCACCTCCAAGACATTTGACCTTTGGACAAGGCGTTTAAAGCTTGAAAAGGGCGACTTGATTTTTACACGTGAAGCTCCTGTTGGTGAGTGTGGCCTTCTGGAAAATGCAGAAGGACTGTTTCTTGGTCAACGTACCATGGTTTATAGGGTCGATCAAAGCAAGATGCTTAACCAGTTTTTACTTTATTCCTTGCAGAGTGAATACTGCCAGTTGCAGCTTTCGGATTTAAGTGGTGGAAGCACAACACCTCACCTGCGTGTACCTGATTGCAGTAAAATCATTTTAAAAGTCCTGAGGTGGTCTAATGGATTTGTACAACCCAGTTAAGCATAATCAACTTAACTGAGGTGAAAGCAATGACAACACGCAAGAAATACTCCAAAGAATTCAAACTGGATGCCATCAGTCTGGTGCTTGAACAGAATTACACCCGAACTGAAGCCGCAAGAAGCCTGGGCATCAACTCCCAGATGCTGGGGCGCTGGGTGCAGGAACACCGGTCTGATGAGGGTCAGTCCTTTCGTGGTAATGGCAAGCTGACCCCCGAGCAGGAAGAACTCAGAAAGCTCAAGGCCCAGGTCAAACGCCTTGAAATGGAAAGAGATATATTAAAAAAGGCGACGGCATTCTTTGCAGCCGAAACGAAATAAAATATTCGTTCATCACCCAGCACAAGAATGCCTACCCCATCAGCCTGCAGTGTCAGGTATTGGGTGTCAGTCGCAATGGCTATTACCAGTACCAGAAGCGTCTGGAGAATGGCCCGGATAACCCTTTGCGTCAGGAAATGCTGGAAGAGGTCAAGAACATTGCCGAGAGTGCAGGCTATGTCTATGGTAGCCGTCGAATGCAGCGAGCACTCAATGCACTCGGCTACCCGGTGAGCCGAAGCAAGGCCAGAAAACTAATGCGTGAGGCGGGTGTTCAGGCCCGTCAGCGCAGGAAATACAAGGCCACGACCAACAGCAACCATGGTCATCCGGTCTTCGACAACCTGCTCAAGCGCAAGTTTGATGTGCCTCAGCCTGACCAGGCTTATGCCTCCGATGTAACCTACATCTGGACGCAGGAAGGCTGGCTTTACCTGGCTGTTGTCATCGACCTGTGTTCACGCCGGGTGGTGGGCTGGAGCATGAGTTCAAGAATGAAGTCGAGGCTTGTTTGCGATGCCTTGCAGATGGCTCTGTGGCAACGACAACCCCAGGCCGGGTTAATCCACCATTCGGATCGGGGTTCCCAGTATGCCAGCAAAGCGTTCCGACGTTTACTGAAAGCCCACGGCATCCGAGGCAGCATGAGCAGGAAAGGTGACTGTTGGGACAATGCTGTTGTGGAAAGCTTCTTTGGCAGCCTGAAGCAGGAGCGGGTGCACTGGAGGAGTTACCAGACACGCCATGAAGCCCAACAGGACATTCTGGAGTACATCAGTATGTTCTATAACGGCAGGCGGCTGCACTCCTATCTGGGCTATATGAGCCCAAATCATTTTGAGCAGCAGTGGTCGGAAGTGAAAGAGGCGGCTTAACTGGGTGTCACAAAAACCTTGACCACGTCATCCCTCCAGTTAATGAGCAACGTCTAATAAGTGGCTCAATTTCAAGCGTTGATTCTTTGCTTGCAAGCAGGCAACAGAAGCTTGATGAACTAGCAAGCCTTAAAAAAGCTCTGATGCAAGACCTGCTCACCGGCAAAGTCCGTGTTCAGGTGGATACTCCAGAAACTGCCGAAGCCTGAATCCTTGTTAAGCCACCAGACCTTTTGCACAAAGCTCTGGTGGCTGGTTTGATTGGTTTTACAGAACCTGAAGCACGCCTTCCCGCAGTAGCTTGTATTTGACAATGCCATCCAGCTTATCCAGCCTTGCACTGAGCGGATCGCCAGTTTTCATCAGATTGCGAATAGGGTTGATCACTTTTTTCTGTATATCTTTGGGGGTGTTCAGGCTCGTAAGAATCAGTGAATAAGTCCAGGATTGCTCAGTCCAGCACTCAACTTCGGGATACCAGTTGAGTAAAACATTTTCCTGCACTGAAAAACCATCAAAATGCTCTAAAAGCAGTGACATGTATTGCCCATCATTTAAGTCGACAGGCGCATCCCATAAAGAAATATGAATCAGTGGCTCATGATTATTCGCTTCTTCATGGGTCATGCCCTCACCGTCCAGGCTGACCTGAATGATTAAATACCTTTGTGCCTCTTTTCTGTTCCTTTTGGTTTTTTGCAGAGGCAGCACCTCAGAGTAAAACTCACATACATAGTTTTCATCATCCAGATAAGACTCTTCGGACCAGCCGCGTCCATGTGTGTAGGCATTGCAGCCAAGTTGATCTTTTTCAATCGCGCTGTTGATTTCATTTTTGATCATAGCGACTAGCGCATTGATTTCTTTTCCAGCTTGCTTGATCAGCTTCACGCTATTGTGCAGGTTCACACCAGCCGTTGGTGCCATGGTGGTCATTCCTTTTAAGTTTCTGATGAATGGATGGGGCTGCTCCAGAAAACTGGACGCTGCTCTGAGAAAACAATTTCCGGTGCGCTGTTGAGTGATCCAAAGCCCTTGAATCGATGTATGCCCAAACAATCCAATGTATGGGCCATCATTTCTGGCCAAGCGCCTAACTCAAGGTATGACTGATCAAATAAACCCATCAGCTCATACCAGCTGATTCTCAGCAGGCGTCCTTTCCAGATGTCGCCAGCATCGCTACTCAAAGCAGCCTGTGCTTCACTGGTTTCTGGTGCAATGAAAAGATGGTAGGCGGCGGTTTGCTCTTTATTGGTGAGGCAGTGCCGCCATTGGCGATGCAGTTGGTGCTCCCCGCTCAATGGAGCACGCCACTTCAGCTCGACAATCAGCTTTAAGGTCTTCCCATCAGACCAGGACAGCTCGACAAGCAAGTCAGGTTCGACACGCTGCCCTGGTCCAGCGGAGAACGAAGGCCAGAATTTCATGCAAACACCTTCTGGTGAAGTGTCTGGGCAGTAATTCGGTGCTTCAAACTCAAGTAAAAGCTGGTGCCAGAAGAGTGCTGCATTTCTTTCTGGCATGAACTGGAGGGGACCAAGCAAAAGGGCGGTCAACTCATCTTCTTCAGCCACTCTGGCTTCGGTGCCATCTCGCTCTCCAAGATATCTGCGATAGATTTTACTCTTCCCTTGATGAATCGCTTGAAGCATGTGAAGTATCCTTTTAAAAGTGGGCAGTGTTCAGTTTTTCAAGTGGCTTCTATCTCACGGAATGCGAACCCTAGCAGCAGGAGAAGTCACCATAACGCATATTACGGAGCTGCCTCTACGCTGGTTTGAATCAGGTTTTCAACCTCTGAATAGATATCAACTTCCGTATCCGGTACATCAATGCTGACGATGAGGCTGAAGCGAATAGTGTTTTTCCAGCGCTCTTCCCCCGCACGATATTTCCACCAGCCGCCAACAGGGTAAACAGCCAGGGTGTGCATGTCAGCAAGATCTGCGGCAGCACCCTTCCACGTATCCGAATGGATAGAGCCTCGGGTTTTGAGTGTGGGTCCAAGTAGCCAGCCGCTGTTATCACCTTCAACGCCTTGATAGTCATCTACAGAATCATTGGCAACCTTGTTGATGGCTGCACGGAAGTTTTTTAAAGTCTGGCTGGGTCGAATGACAGCAAAACGCAGACCGTGAGATTGATAGCTGTAACGCTGGCGGTAGCCTCTGCGGCCAGGATTAGGTTCGATGAAATAAGACAGGGTTACTCGGAGTTTAATGTCCAGCTCAGGGGGTAGTTTGCGCAATTCTTCAATCGGCCAGGGCAACTGATAGAGCTGCATTTCGTTCAGTTTAGGGTCTTTCGATGCAGTGTTTTCAACCTTGGTGAAAGGCTGCAAGGTGTCTTGCACGACCAAAGTCAGGGCATGGTTGGCACTGTATCTTGCCCGCTCAAGATTGGGGACACCATAGCCAGCAGAACGCAACATCACCTTTGCGGCATTGGTCGCGGTGTGGTCTTTTTGCAATCGCCCAAAATGTTCCCACATTCTGGGCGTCCACTCAGCAGAATGGACAATCAGAGCACGTAGGGTCTCCGGCCAGTAATCCGGTCGTTCAGACATCAGTTGTGCGGCCAGGCGGGATATCAAAGCACTGGCTGCACTGGTGTCTTTAGCATTTTCAAACAATTGCCCGCTGGTTCGGCCTGAAGTGGTTAATAAAGAAACCGTGTCAGCATCTGAAACCTCCTGACCATCCGGTGATAACAAGTAGTTGCCACCTTCAGCAACAACGTCTGGTTTGTAGGGTGCCTGTTTTTTCCAGCCCCAATTAACGGATGACCGACTTGCAGGAGAGAGGCTGCCTGGTTGAGCAAAGGGTGACCAGTCTACGAAGTCCTCCTCGTCATTGGTGGATTTTTCTGTGTAGGCTCCAACAGTTAGGGCGTTCCATGCCTGGGCGGGATCTTCAATTTGAGCAAGATTAACCTGATCCCAACAGCTTAGCCTGGCGTTGATTTGCGTATTGTTACCAGCGGATATGACAAAAAGCCGTTGTAAATCATCTTCCAGACCAAAAGCAAATTGATCAATTTCGGCAGACCAGGAGGAGGGCATCCCGCCGATTGATTCAGGATCAGAGGTCACGGCCAGTGAGTAAATACGGGAGATAAAGGGATTATTGGCTTCGAGTTTGGAAGCAGTGCCAACAGTAATGGCTCCATAAAGTTCAGGGTCGTTACTACCAGTTGGAGGAAGAATTCGGCCTGATTCTATTCGGTAAGCAACCTGAATGTCTTCTTGGCTGAGCAGTACCTGATCAAGCTCACCCAGTGCAGCCAACCCGGCTTGTCTGGAGCCATGGTCGTTGTAGTGAGCAAGGGGTTGTGTTGGCAGGTATTCATCGTAATTTGGCCAGCTGGGATGCCAGGTTTCAGCCAGTTCTTGACCCGTGAGCTGTTGAAGCAAGGGATGATTGTAATTGACCCCCGCATCCAGAATGACAATGGCAGTGCTGCTGTCTTCATCCATCTTGATTCGGGCATTCAGATCTCTGGCCCAGTCATGCTGCTCTTTGGGAGACATGGAAATGAAGACATTGGGAGTTTCCTTGGCGCGTCTGAGTTCTTCGAGGTTGGCGATCAGTTCAGGTGCTGATTCAAGCTGTTCAGCGGATGCTTTGATCAAAATAACAAAGCTGCCAAAAAAACTCAGTGAAGTATTTCCAAGTTGAGCACCCAGCCGCTCTGCCAGTTGCCGAGCGATAACATTAGGTTGAGAGTCATTAGGGCGTTTTTTCAGCCAAAGCTCCCACCAGACGGTTTGATGCCGGATTTCCGGGAAGTATTTGGGATCATCTGTCCAGAAGGATTGCAGGCTGGCGAGTTTGATTTCAGCGATACTGTCGATCAGGGGCTGGTGCTTAGGAAGGCCGCTTTTTGGGTTACTTTGATTCAGGTATTCAGTTATTTTGCGCTGGAAAGCACTGCGGCGTTTCTCAGGAATGAAGAGGATTGCAACCTCTTGATTATGAACTATTTTAAAGGCACGTAACTGAAAATCACGGTTATCCAATCTATCCAGTGGCAGGTCAAGGTTAGGAAAACCAACTATTTCTACGTAAATACCGGTTTCGTCAGTAATAGATGCAGTCGATTCAGATTTACGGGCCTGATGGTGCGTCAGTGCATCAGCATATTGCTGAGCCAGTGCCTGCCCATGAAGAACCCGGTTTTGCAAGGGAGCCTGGCCACTTCTTCCCTGGTTTCTGGATTGAAAATCTTCCTGTTTACCAAATCCAGAGAGTAATAGATGCGGTTTCCGATCCGCCATAGCTTACCTTCCTTAGAATTTTCCGTTTTGACGACGATGGACAGCTTTGGTGATCAATCCAGTAGTAATTTTTGCATCCTGGTAAAGAACGGCTTCTTTGGCAGCATCTTCACAGGCACGGGTGATATCGGCAGAGCTTAAACCCGTTGCGGCCTGCGTGATCTCTTGCCAAGCCAGGGCCTCGGTATCAAATGCAGACAGGCGGTTTTCAATAAGCTGTCTGATTTGGGCTTCGCCGGGTTTTTGGAACTGAATGATGTCATCAAAACGCCGGTAGAGGGCTTTATCCAGTAGCTCCGGGTGGTTAGTAGCTGCCAAAATGATGCTTTCGGACGCGTCCTGCTCAACAAATAGCAGAAAGGAGTTTAGCACCCTGCGAATTTCACCAACATCATTGGTGGCACCTCGCTGTGTACCGATGGCATCAAACTCATCAAACAGGTAAACCGCTCGTGTCTGCTGGATGTGATCAAAAATCAGCCGTAGCTTTGCAGCTGTTTCACCCATGTAGCGGGTAATCAGATTATCCAGAACGATAGTGTACAAGGGTAACTTCAGCTCGGATGCCAGGACGGCAGCCGAAAGAGTTTTGCCTGTACCGGGGGAACCGGTGAAAAGCAGTTTGCGCCGGGGGGTCAGACCGTACTCTGCCAAGCGGCTTTTTTGTCGTTGCTCCAACAATACCTGATTAAGCCGTTCTTCTACTTCATCGGATAGAACCAGGTCGTTTTTACGAGCTGCTGAGTGTGTTAGCTCCAACAGGCCTTTCAGGTCTCCTTTGGGTTGCTGAACCAGAGGAGTGGGTTTGGCTGGGGCGATACTCAGGTTGTTGGCAGATTTTTGCGAGCGCTCAACGGTCGCTTTGATATCACTGGCTAGCTTGTGGTGGCCCTTGCGAGCTTCTTTGGCAGCCACTTGCAGAGCAATAGAGTAGAACCGCTGTTCATCATGATCAGCGTGGCTTTTTAAAAGTGCTTTGATTTGCTCTGCGGTCGCCATAATCTACTCAGTGTTATCCTGTGCTCTGATTTATAAAGTATAACGCTTCCTTGCAGCACTTCCTATTTTACTTGTGGGCCAGTTCGCTGTAACTTTTGCAGGATAGAAAACCGCTTTAATCATCTACTACAAAGCCCACAAGGAGCCTCTCTTGTTTCAGGACGAAATCATCAAAGTCGAACAGCCTGCTTTGGCTCAGTTGCAAAAACTGGGTTGGATTTATGTGCCAGGGGCAGAGCTGGCTCCGGCAGTGGTGAAAGAAGGGGCGGCCCCTGCTGAGCGGGCCTATTATCGGGATGTGGTGCTCTTGCCTCGGCTGGAAGGAGCGCTTCGGCGCTTAAATCCCTGGATCAGTGAAGAAAACCTGCGCAAGGTGATGCGGGATATCACCCATCCCAATCATGCGGGCTTAATGGAATACAACCAGTCGCTTTACGAGCTGCTGGTGAATTACATTTCGGTCGATCAGGACTTGGGCAAGGGGCGCAAGGGTCAGACGGTGAAGATCGTCGATTTTGACGACCCCGCCAATAACGACTTTCTCTGTACCAATCAATTCAAGGTAGAAGGGGCCAATCAGAACATCATTCCTGATGTGGTCTGCTTTGTGAATGGCCTGCCGTTGGCCGTGATGGAGTGCAAATCCCCTTATGTGGCCAATGCCCTGGAGCAGGGGATTGACCAGCTTCGGCGTTATGCCAATTTGCGACAGCCGGAAGTGGAAGAAGGTGCCCAAAAGCTTTTCTGGTACAACCAGATGCTGGTGTCCACCTGCCGCGATCAGGCGCGTGTGGGTACGATCAGCTCCAGCGCCCAGCATTATGGTGACTGGAAGGATGCCTACCCCTTTACCGATGAGCAGTTGCTTGAACTTCGCAATGCCCCCTTGCCCCATCACGACCTGCAGGCCAACCAACTTTCTGATGTGCCCTCTGCTGTCTATCTGGCTGAAGCCCAACGTCTGGCAGCCGGTGCCGAGAGTCAAGGCGAAGTCACTGCCCAGGAGCGCCTGCTGGCCGGGATTTTTGCACCACCGGCTTTTCTGGATTTGATTCAGAACTTCACCCTTTATGAAACCGTGGAAGGGCGAATTGTTAAGAAAATAGCCCGTTACCAGCAGTATCGTGCTGTGAACCGGGTCATTGAACGCCTAAAACAAGGCAAGGGTCGCAAGGCTCTCTCCAGAAAAGACAGATCTGGCGTGGTCTGGCACACCCAGGGTTCGGGTAAATCCCTGACCATGGTGATGCTGGCGGTGAAAATGCGCCGTGATCCTGAGCTGCAACAGTACAAGCTGGTGTTTGTCACGGACCGTACCCAGCTGGATAGCCAGCTTTCAGCCACCTTTCGGGATGCTCAGAATGAAACTGTGCATAACGCGGATTCCGTGGCCAAGCTGAAAACCCTGTTACAGCGGGATGCCTCGGATATTGTCACCGCCATGGTGCAGAAGTTTCAGGAGGCCGAAGAAGAGGGCGATTTCACCAACCTCAACCCCAGCGACAAAATCATCGTGCTGGCCGATGAAGCCCACCGCACCCAATTCGGTAATCTGGCAGCCACCATCAATGCCGCTCTTCCTAATGCTCCCAAAATCGGTTTTACCGGCACGCCTTTGCTGAAAACCCAGAAGATGGATCAGGCTTTTGGTGGCTATATCGATGAATACAAGATCAACCAGGCTGTGGAGGATGGGGCCACGGTGCGCATTCTGTACGAAGGCCGTCAGGTACAAACCGATGTCGTGGGGGATTCGCTGGATGCTTTGTTTGAAGAATACTTTCAGGACTACAGCGACGACGAAAAGAAAGAGATCAAGAAAAAATACGGGGTGGAGCGGGCCATTCGTGAAGCCCCGGCCCGGATACACTGGGTGTGCCTGGATCTGATAAAACACTACCGCGAGCATATTCAGCCCAACGGCTTTAAAGGCATGATCGTGGTGGGTAGCCGTCATGCTGCTGTTCTCTTCAAGCAGACGCTGGACGCGCTGAAAGCCCCCAAGGCCGAGGTGATTATCAGTGGGGGCCACAATGACAAGGCTTATCTGGCACCCTACACGGATAAGACTCGCCAGAAAGAGGCCATCAAGAACTTCACCAAGCCACTGACCGAAGACCCGACGGCCTTTCTGATCGTCAAGGACATGCTCTTGACTGGGTTTGATGCTCCCATCGCCCAGGTGATGTATATCGACCGCAGCTTGAAGGATCACACCCTGATGCAGGCCATTGCCAGGGTCAACCGCACTTGCGCATCTCCGGTGGGCAAGGGAGCCAAACAAGCTGGTTTTATTGTGGATTATTACGGCCTTTCGAATCATCTTACCGATGCACTGGATCTGTTCAGCAGTGAAGACACCGAAGGCAGCTATTACAGCCTGAAAGACGAAATACCCAAACTCAAGGCTGCGCATACCCGTGTAGTGCAAAGCCTCGCCGGGGCTCAATCTGAAGAGCTGGATGCTCAACTAATCTATCTCAAGGATGAAGACATTCGTCAGCAATTCGAGTTGGCGTTCAAACGCTTTGCCAAGCAGCTGGATGTCATTCTGCCGGATGTCGCTGCCAAGCCCTTTGTGCCTGATCTCAAGCGTTGGGGTAAGCTTCAGAATGCGGCACGTAATCGTTATCGTGATCCGGGCCTCAATATCAGTGATGCCGGTGAAAAAGTCCGCCAACTGGTGGAAGAGCACATTATCAGCACTGGTGTTGACCCCAAGATTCCACCGATTGACCTGATGGCCGGGAATTTTCGAGAGGAAGTGGAACAGATTAAATCCCCGGAATCCCGCGCCTCCGAGATTGAAAGTGCCATCAAACACCACATTACCATCAACCTGGAAGAAGACCCGGAATATTACAAATCCTTAAGCCTGCGCTTGCGAGAAATCATCGAGCGTACCCAGGGCAAGTGGGAAGAGCAAACGCAGCTGCTGCTGGAGTTTCGCAATACGATTGAAACCCAACACCAGCAGGAAGCTCAGGAGTTGGGCCTGAATGAAACCGAGTTTGCCTTCTACAACATCCTGATGGCGGAAGTGACCCAGCATTCAGGTGAAGATGCCTTGAGTGAAAGGGTGCATGAAGAAATCAAAGCCACCACCCAAGCCTTGGTGGAACAGTTTGATGAAGCGACCCAGATCGTGGACTTCTTTGCCAAGGAAGACCAGATCAAGCGCATGAAAAAAGAAATCAAACGCGCTGTACTGGATTGCTCCTTTGCTGACAAGGCGCTGGTCAAGGTCATTCAGGATCGCTTTATGGAATTGGCTCAAACCCGTTTCAAGAAAAACACCGTATGAACGCCATGACTCCCGAAGCAGAATACCGTGACGGCCAGGGCTTTATCGTTGAAGTCATCCGTACTCATCGACGCAAATCAGCCGATATTCGCGTGGAAGAAGGGGCGGTGACCCTTGTGGTGCCCGTTGACACCTCATTGGAAAAGATTGATCAACTGTTGGCCAGCAAACGCCGCTGGATCAAAGAAAAAATGGCACTGCAACAAGAGCAATCGCCTGCCAGTAGCCGCCAATTTGTCTCAGGAGAAGCTTTTCCCTACCTGGGGCGCAACTACCGTCTGAAAGTCATACGTGGCCCCTTTGCGCCTGTAAAGCTCCTGAATGGACGCTTGCTGGTGGCCTTGCCCAATGACGATAAGCAGCCTCACATGGTGCGTAACGCCCTGGTGCGCTGGTATAAACGCCAGGCTCAGCAAAAGCTCAAGGAAAAAGTGGCACGTTTTGCACCCAAGGTTGGCGTGGAGCCAGGAAGTGTAGGAATCAAAACCTTCAAATCCCGCTGGGGGAGCTGCACCACCAAGGGGGATCTGGAATTCAACTGGCAAATCTTCCTGGCACCCAACCGAATGGTGGATTATGTCGTCATCCATGAGCTTTGCCACCTGATCCGTCACGACCACTCCCCCGAATTCTGGCAGGAAGTCGCGCGGGTTATGCCCGATTACCAGGAATGCAGGGAGTGGCTGAAGGCCAATGCGGTGAGATTGAGTTTGTAGGCCGGTTTTTTAAGCCAAAATTCCGGCGAGGGATTGTCTTCGTACTTTCAGCAAAGAGGCGTTTATATGATTGTGCATTTTGGATGGGATTTTGGGTGGGATAAACAAAAAAGCGCCCCGCAGGGCGCTTGATTGCTGAATTCTTGGTGGAGGGCCAGGGATTCGAACCCTGGGAGGGCTCTCACCCTCGTCGGTTTTCAAGACCGATGCTTTCGACCACTCAGCCAACCCTCCAACACGGCGCGTATCTTATCAGCTCGCTGTTTACTGTCAATCACTTTTTATAAGTTTTTTTCTGAAACCGCCAGCAACTCAAGAGCTTAGCTCAATTTTCAAGGGCTACAAGCTGATTGTTGTCGACCAGCCAGCGGCCACTGGTGACCTTGGCGGCCAGTCTGGGCAGGGCAGAAAGGTCATAGATCTCCCCTTCAAAAGGCACTCGTGCGCTTATATCCAGTGCCTTGGCCAGCTCACAGTGTTCAGCCTGGTGCCGGTATTCACCGTGCATGGCCAGTAGGTGCTTGGGCTTCAGCCAGCTGTAAAGCTGCCTGATTTCATCCTGAGCAGGATGACCGGAGGCATGTATCAGCCCATGATCCGAGGTCAGCAGTTCAACGCCTCTGTGTTTGAGCTGTGCATGCAGGCGCTCAACGGCTTCTTCATTGCCGGGAATGGTCTTGGAGGAAAACACGACCCGGTCACCTTCTTCCAGTTCCAGCTGGCGGTGTGAACCCTGAGCCAGTCGTGCCAGGGCAGCCTTGGGTTCACCCTGGCTGCCGGTACAGACAATCATTTGCTCATGGCGAGGCAGGTAGCCAATATCCCGAGGGGGTATCAGAGTGGGGAAGTTCGGTAAATAATCCAAGCTTTTAGCCAGACCATGAATGCGCTCCATGCTGCGCCCTAACAGCGTCAAATGGCGTCCAGTCTTCCGGGCAAGGGTGCCCAGGCTGCTGAGTCTGGCGACATTGCTGGCAAAACAGGTCACCAGTACACGGCCAGGCAGGGGGCTGATGAGCCGGTGCAAGCCCTCCTGGACTTGCAGTTCGGATTCGCTGTGGCCCGGGTTGGGTGCATTGGTGGAATCCCCGATCACCAGATCCAGCCCGTTATTACCGATTTCCTGAAGGCGCTTGATAGCCGTGAGATGGCCAACCACCGGGTTGGGATCCAGCTTCCAGTCACCGGTGTGGTAAAGCTTGCGTCCACCGGCTTGCAAATAAATGCCGTGGGCTTCGGGGATGGAGTGGGTGACAGGAATCCACTCGGCTTGAAAGGGGCCGAATGAATAGGGTTTCAAGGGCTGAATCTGGTGCATTTGCAACTTGCTGTTACCGAGGTCAACCCGTTTTTCAATCAAACCTGCTGCAAAGGGGCTTGCGTACACTGGGCAATTCAAGCGTTTCCATAGCCAGGGCAGGGCACCGATGTGGTCTTCATGGGAGTGGGTGATTAGCAGAGCTTGAATTTTTATACCGTTATCTTCAAGTGCCTGGATATTAGGAACCACGGTTTGTGTTTCACCGCTTGGTGTTGAGCGGAATCCTTGACCGCAGTCGACGGCAATCCAGTAACCCTGGCAACCGTAAATATAAAGATTGGCACCAATTTCACCGGCTCCACCCAGAGCCAGAAAGAAGGGGCCGGATTGTTGATGGAGCAGTTGGGGGCTGGGTTTTTGCACAAAGCATCCTGTCAGGCATTGAAAAATAAAGGCGGCAGCTTAGCCCAGAAAGCTTTCAGGCACAAAAAAAGCTGATTTTCACTTGACACAAACACTGGATGAAAACCTATACTGTATAAAAATCATGTTATCGAGGTTTTTATGAGTTCTTTGTCCGTCAGTGAATTGAAGTCCAATCAATGGGTGGCTTTGGTGGATGGCAGTAATTTTTATGTCAGCTGTGAAAGAGCCTTCTCACCTCGCCTGCTGGGTCGCCCTGTGGGAGTGATGTCCAACAATGATGGCTGCATTATCGCCCGCAGTGATGAGCTAAAGGCTTTGGGCGTGGCAATGGGCAGCCCGACGCATAAGATTCGCCACCTGATTCGGCGTCATCGCATTGTTTTGCTCAGCTCCAACTTTACTCTCTATGCGGATATGAATCGTCGTGTGAATGATGTTTTGGGGCGTTTTTCCGACCAGGTGGAACCCTACTCGATTGATGAGTCCTTTGTTGAACTCTCCGGCTTTTTCAAGGAGGGCCTACTGGAGCAGGGAAGGCAAATTGAAGCCGCCATTGCTCAGGAAGTACACCTGCCCGTGGGGGTTGGGATAGCTCCAACCCGCACCCTGGCCAAGCTGGCTAACCGTGTGGCCAAACAGAAGAAAGGGCCACAGGTTGAAGTTCTGGATGCCAGCTCAGACACCACACGCAAATTGCTGGAAGAAACGCCGGTTGGTCAGGTTTGGGGCGTCGGTAAGCGCCTGGTGGGTCGCCTGGAAAGCTTTGGGATAGTGACGGCCTGGCAATTGCGAGAAGCACCTCAGGAACTGATTAAAAAACGCTTTTCCATTACTCTGGCCAGAGTGCAGATGGAATTGCGGGGCCAGAGATGTCGTGACCACCAGCAGTCTGAACAGCCTAAAAAGCAGCTCAGAGTATCCCGCAGCTTGGGTACGGCTTCCAGTGATCAGCAGGAAATTCTGGATGCTTTAAGGCATCATGTTCAGCGGGCAGCTGAAAAACTGCGGGATCAGAAAAGTCTGGCCAAAAGCCTGAGTGTCTTTTTGCGCACCAATCCGTTTCGATCCGACCTTCCACAGCACAGTGATGCTCTGGTTTTTGAATTTGAACAGCCTACAGCCGATACTAGTGAAATGCTGGGGGTCGCACGCAAGCTTCTGCGTCGGCTCTGGCGTGAAGGCTATGCCTACCACAAGGCTGGTGTTTTATTGATGGAGCTGGTCGATCAGTCCCAGCAGCAGCTTTCCGTGCTGGAAACCGAAAACAGGCGTTCAAACCGATTGCGCAGTGAGCGACTGATGCAGGTAATGGATCAGGTGAATCAACAGCAGGGTCGGGGTAGCCTGACTTTAGGGGTGGGTCGTAAAGAAGTGGGTTGGAAGGCTAAACAGGAAAGGCGTTCGCCTGCCTACACCACCTGCTGGCAGGAGTTGCCGCAGGTGGTGGCAAGGTAGGCTATTTCAAGTTTGCAGGGGCAGTAGGCTTGCTGCTCAAGGCAGGTTTAGCCGGTTTGGCATTATTGGCCGTGACGGAGGTAACAGCAGCTTCTGCAGCGGTATCGACAGGTGCAGAAGGGCGACTACTGCCAGCCATGCAGAAGCCACCGGCTGTGGCAACATAAGAAGGTCTGGACATAGTATTTTCCTCGAGTGACTTAAGGGGCGCAAAAAAAAGCGCAAAGCAGATGAGTCTTTACTGCTGTAACTCACCTTAACCAGAATTTACTTTAAAGGGAAGAAGTTTTTTGTGCGATGCACAAAAAGTCTAATAGTCTTCTGGTTAACTTAAGGACTCAGCTCGAATTTTACCCGGTGTTCCCTGACGAAGAATGAATTCCAGCTCTTTTAGAAGCTTTTTGAAGTCTTCAGCCAGAGTGTATGGAGGGTTGATAATGAGCATGCCACTGCCGGTCATACCTTGTCCGCTGGTGTCTGGATACGGACAGTGCTCGATTCTCATCAGTTTGGGGAGGCCTGTAGCAACCAGTTTTTGAATCCAGGCTTCCGTATCCTGGCGGCTGATAACAGGATACCAGATTGCATAGACGCCGGTAGCAAAGCGCTTGTGGGCTGAAACCAGGGCCTGTATCAGCTTTTGATAGTCATCCTTTTTTTCATAGGAAGGGTCAATAAAAACCAGGCCCCGCTTTTCTTTGGGGGGTAATGAGGCCTTCAAGACAGCAAAGGCATCTTCCTGCTTGATCAGACAGCGTTTGTCCTGGCTGAGCAGTGCAACCAGGTGCTTGTGATCGGTTGAATGCAATTCATTGAGTAGCAGGCGATCCGTTGGTCGCAGTAGCAAACTGGCCAGCTGGGGTGAGCCGGGGTAAAGCCGAAGCTGTGTTCCTGAGTTGATTTTTTTGATGAGCTGCCAGTAACGCTGTAATTGTGGCTGCTCAAGCGACGCCTGGGCAAAGCGGGCGATGCCTTCAGAGAATTCGTTGGTTTTCGCTGCATGGGAAGAGGTCAGATCATAAAGCCCGGCACCGGAATGAGTATCCAGGTAGCAGTAGGGTTTGTCCTTTTTATTCAGGTAGTCCAGCAGATAGACCAGGGTGATGTGTTTGAGCAGATCTGCAAAGTTGCCAGCATGAAAGCTGTGGCGATAACTGAGCATGGGTGGTTTCCAGTATGAAGTGAGCCGCCAGTTTACCAGAAAAAAGCCCTCAGCCAGTGTCGGGCCGAGGGCTTTTGTAAAATCGGGTTGCAGCTCTGGTTTAAATCAGGTTTTCATTCCTGGCGTAGGCTTCCATTTCGGTGTAGCCGCCAATATGCTGTTTATCAATGAAAACTTGTGGAACTGTTTCAACCGGCTTGCCGATGGTTTTTTCCATATCAGCCTTGGTGATGCCTTCTTCATGGATATCAATGTAACGATAGCTGGCACCCTGAGAGGCCTCCAGTTTTTCAGCCAGGTCTTTGGCACGAACACAAAAAGGGCAGCCTGGGCGACCAAAAATCACAATATGCATTATTTACCTCGATCCATTTTCAGTTTCAGATGGCGCTATCTTCCCCTACTTGGCAGAAGATTTCCAATCTAAAAAAGCTACGCCTGTGATTGTTCAGCACTATGCAAAGTTGGAAGAAGAGGGTGCTTCAGAAAGCGAAACGCCCCGCCGAAGCGGGGCGCAGACCTGGATCTTGAGAATCACTCAAGATCTTTAATTGTCAGTCTTCTCAACCAGGTTGAGATTCTAGCCTGTTGAGTCAGGCCTCCCTACCCGAATGCTCAATAGCCATATTAGAGACCTTGGAAAGCTCCTTCCAGTCGCAGTTGATGACGTGGCTTGTAATAGATTGCATACAAAGACCGGGGTTTTATGGGGTTATTCTTCCAATCTCGACATCCAACCAAAATCATCGCTTGCTTGAGCTGGAAATTCCGCAGCCAGCCAACCTGAGTAGCGGATTTGCTGTACAGCGGTGTGAAGGCCGCACCAATCAATGTCACCACTTCCCGGGTGGCTGCGTCCTGGACAATCTGCAAACTGAATATGGGCCAGTTGATCCGCGTGCTTATGGATCAAGCCAATCAAGTCTTCCTGCATACGGGCGGCATGGTATAAATCAAGCTGCAAGGCAAAGTTGTCCGCTGCAATCCTGGTGGCTATTTGTTGCCAGTGATGAACCCTTGGGATCAGATAACCAGGCTGATCCAGGTCATTGATCGGCTCACAGGTGACTTTTAGATCATAACTTTGCAGGCGTGAGCAGACTTTCTGGAGGTTGCCAACCAACTGCTTCAAGCAGGCGGCTTGACTGAAGCCTGGCACCTGACGACCGGCCAGAACATTGACGATTCTGGGCTGGAGGGCCTTTATATAAGGGAGGCTGGCTTCCAGGGCTTCCTCAAAGTCCGCCTGCCGGTCGGGATGGCAAGCCAGCCCTAAACCACCCTGCATAAAGTCTCCAGCAGGCAGGTTGAGGAGAATGAGCGGCATTGCCGTGTTCTGCAAGGCCTCGTGCCAGGCATCCGGGGATTCCGAATACGGAAACTGGACTTCGATCCCCTGAAAACCCAGTTTTTTGGCCTGTGCGATGCGTTCCAGCAGGGGGAGCTCCTGAAACATCAAGCTGATATTGGCAGCCAGCTTCATTTGTTTTTTCCTGGCTGGGGTGTTTGACGGTAGAGTTCCACCAGAGTGGCCGGATCTTCCTCAAGTCGTCCCTGGGTTGCCTGCATTTGCATGAGCTGGGCAGCCAGGTGGCTCATGGGGGTGGCCTGATTATTCTGTCTGGCCAGGTCAGCGGCCAGCTGCAGGTCTTTCAAAAGGGTTTTGACAGTCCATTTGGGGTTGGCATAATCCTTTGCAGCCATGCGTGGTGCCAGGATTTGCAGGGGAAGAGAATCAGCAAAACCACCGGCAAAGGCAGCCGGTAACTGTTCAACCTCAATGCCCGAGGCCTCAGCAAGAGCCAACATTTCCGCAATGACCAGAGCATTGCAGCTCACCAGCATTTGGTTGCCGATTTTGGCAACCTGGCCACTGCCTACTTCACCCACCCGGGTAACCTGGCGTGCCAGGGGAGAAAAGACTCCTTGCAAGCGATCCAGGCTGGAGGAGCTGCCCCCGCACATGATGGCGAGCTGTCCCAGTTTTGCACCCTGAACACCACCTGAGACAGGGGCATCGACCCAGTCTGCACCCCGTTTTCTGGCCTCTTCAGCAAACTGGCGTGTAGCCAGGGGAGCAATGCTGGAAAAGTCCACAATCAGCTGGCCGGGCTGCAAAGCTTCCAGCAGGCCATCGGGTTGATTCAGCAAGTGCTGAACACTCGCTGTGTCTGTCACGCAAAGGCCAATAATTTCGCTACTTTTCACAACTTCTGCGGGGCTGCTGACTTGTTGTGCTCCATAAGTAGCCAGTTTTTCGGCCTTGGCCGGAGTGCGATTCCAGATATTAAGCTGAAAACCGGCATCCAGTAGACGTTTGCAAATAGGCTGGCCCATCAGTCCCAGGCCTATAAAACCCAGGCTTGGCAGTGCTTCCGACATACTGATATTCCCTTAAAATGAAAAGTAATGGCGTTTGACTCTGGGCAGTAACCCGGTCAGCAGGGTGTAGCTGATGGTATCGCAGTAACCGGCAACCTCATTGACACTCAGGTTGGGCCCCCAAAGCTCTACAGGATCACCCGGTTGGGCATCAGGCACAGGCGTCAGATCAACGGTCAGCATGTCCATGGAGACCCGGCCGGCCAGATTGCATTTTATACCGTTAACTAATATTGGTGTACCCTCAACAGCCTGACGAGGGTAACCATCGCCATAGCCACAGGCAACGACCCCGATGGTGGTTGTTTGTTGAGCAACAAAGCGGCCACCATAACCCACTTGCTCACCTGCCTTGATGGTACGCACACTGATTAGTTGGCTTTTCAGCGTCATCACTGCCTGCAGTTGATCACCCAGAGGATGGCCTGAGGCGAGAGGCGAGGCACCGTAAAGCAGAATTCCGGGGCGCAGCCAGCCTTCGCAGGCTGAAGGCCAGCCCAGGGTTGCTGGTGAGTTCGCCAGACTGAGCGTGGCATTCAGCTGTTCTTTCAGGCTCTGCATAATATTGAGCTGTTGCTGGGTGAAGGGGTTGTGCAAATCATCGGCACAGGCAAAATGACTGGTCAGGATCACTTCCTCTACCCAGTTTTGCTGAATAAGATGCTGGTAAACATCGCCGACCTGTTCCGGGTCAAAACCCAGGCGGTGCATGCCACTGTCGACTTTCAGCCAGATTTGCAACAGGGGTTGGTCCCCAGAAACAGGGTTGCCTGCAAAGTAATGATTTAGAACATCCAGTTGCCACTGGCTATGGACAACCAGATGATAGCCACGCTGGATCAGCAATGGCAGTTCCTCGGCACTGAAAAAACCTTCCAGTAATAAAATGGGTCGAGTGATTCCAGCCACAGTCAGTTGTTCAGCTTCTTCCAGGGAGGCAACGGCAAAGGCAGGGGCCAGGTCGGTCAGGGCCTGGGCAACCTGCACCGCACCATGGCCATAACCATCTGCCTTGATCACTGCAATGGCCTGGTCGCTTGCAGATTGTTGCTGTGCCAGTTGATAATTGTGGCGCAGGGCTTTGAGATTGATTTCAGCCACTAGGGGACGACCCATTGCTTGCCTCCAGGCAGGTTTCATTTTGCTATATAAGGTTATCGCATGTTGATGTCAGCAATCATCGGGCACCGAGGTGCAAGAGGTCTTGCCCCAGAAAACACCCTGAAATCCATCGAGCTGGCAGCAGAGCTGGGAGTGCGCTGGGTTGAACTGGATGTCATGCTGACACGCGACCAAGTGCCTATTTTGTTTCATGATGCCTGGTTGAACAAGTTAAGCAATGGTCGCGGCCAGGTGGAAAAGTTTGATTTCAGTGCTCTGGAACATCTTCGTGTGCTGGCACCACGCGGTGCGAAAGACCGCAGTAGCCAGCCTCTGGCCACTTTGGCTTCCGGGTTGCGGTTGATACAGGAGTTGGGGCTGGGTCTTAATTTGGAAATCAAACCCACCTGCGCAGAAAAAGACCTGATTACCCTGCAGTTGGCTGTCCAGGAGTTGAGGGCTTTTCCTGGCTTGCCTCTGGTGATTTCCAGCTTCAGTGATCAGGTTCTGGCTGAAGCCCAACGCTTGCTGCCGGATGTACCCCGTGCTTGTCTCTGGGAAGAATTGCCGGACAACTGGCACTTGCAGGCCCGGGCACTGGGGGCGCGCTCAATTCACCTCAGTTCCTTGTATTTGAAACACCGGGAGGTTGCCGAAATTAAGGGGCTGGGTCGTGAACTCTATGTTTATACCGTTAACACAAAAAAGCAGGCGGAAAAATTCTTTAGCTGGGGCGTCACCGGCATCTTTACCGATTATCCGCAGCGTTTTCAGGCGCTATCAGCAACAACTCAATATCACACACCCTTTGGTGAACCGGTTTGATGATCCGCTTGCCAGAGCAGCTCAAGTAAAGACGGGTGAATGGCTGGAGTGCTGATGACCCAGTCGCGTGTGTCCAGATAAAAGCTTGTGTCCTCACTGGGGTAGAGGTGGCTGAGCTGAGCACCGGCTTCTTCGGCAATCAGCACCGCAGCGGCAAAATCCCAGAGGCTGAGGCTTTCATAATAGCCATCCAGAGAGCCATCTGCGACGTGGCAGATATCCAAAGCGGCAGAGCCGCAACGGCGCAGATCCTGGCAGTGGGGCAGGATGGCTTCCAGACGCCGGATCGGAGTTTCCAGTTGGCTTTTATCATAGGGAAAGCCACTGGCAATCAGAGCGGGACGCAAGTCTTGAAGACCGCTGACCCGGATGGGTTGGTTGTTCCTGAGGGCACCGTAGCCGCGTTGTGCTACAAAGGTTTCCTGCAGAAAAGGGCTGTGAACCACTCCCAGCTGCGGAATGCCCAGACCATAAAAGCCCAGTGAAATCGCCACGTGAGGCTGTCCATGGGCAAAATTGACGGTGCCATCGATGGGGTCAAGAATCCACAGGGCCTCGGCTTCCTGCGCCTGCTGAGTGTTGCTGGCTCCTTCCTCGCTCAGTACCTGGTCTTCAGGAAAAGCTTCCTGCAGACGTGAACAGACCCAGTCGTCGATCTCCTGGTCACTGGAAGTCACCAACTCCTGATGTGCTTTATAATCACGTTCAAAGCGACCGCTGTTGCGTGCTTTCAGCATCATCCGGCCTGCTTCCAGAGCCAGTTTTTCGGCAAATTTCAGGCGTGTTTGCACTTCTTGGGGGGAAAGGTCGGGTTTCAAAGCTGTAACTCTAAGTTGACTTGAAAGGTGATCAGCGTAGCATTTTGCTGCTTTACAAATAAAGGTAAAAAACAATGGATGGAAAATTATCCACGAGTCTGGGCTGGCTGTTTGGTTGCTCCCTGATTTTGATCGGCTTCTGGCTGACGAGCCAGTATTTTTTGAGCGGTATTTTTCTGGCTTTGGTGGGTTTTCTTTGGTGGCCACCCAGCCGCAAGCTGCTGATTCAGCGCTTGTACCTGCCACCGGTTCTCCTTTTGCATGTCGGTTTAACGCTTTGCTTTCTGGTTATTGCCCTCTTTGCGTTTATTGGTCGTTACTCGGTCATCCTGGAAGAGCGGGCACTGGAAGCCGGTTATCCAAGCCTTGAGGCCTGGCAGCAAGCTCAACAGCAAAAGGATGAGTGAGGTAATGTCTTGTTATTGTGTGTAATTTGTCGGTTCAGTTTCATGCAGTGAAGGAGTGACTGGTTTAAAATTCATAATCTGCCGATTTTCTGAACACGGAACCCCAATGCTTATAGAAGACAATCAGGAACTTTACCCACTGGAAGAAGATGAACTGGAGCTGGGTAAACCCCTGCCCTGGACGGTCTACTCAGAGGCCGGTCAGTTATTGATGAAAGAAGGGGCACCTGTTGACACTCAGCACAAGCTGAACAACCTGCTCAACAAGGGGTTTCGTCACCGTGAGCGCAAGGCTTCGGATGCAGGTGAAGAGGCCGGGCCGCCCCCGGATGAACCCCAACCGGTTGTTTTCACGGAAGGCACCAATCCCTTTGCAGAGCTGGATGAACTGGGGTTTGAGCTCAAGGTCCTGCTGCAGAAAATTGAAGAGCAGGACACCAAGCCCGGACAGACTGAAAAGCGCTGTTATTCTTTGGCCACCCAGATTCAGGGGCTGGTCGAGTTTAATGCCGATGCTGTACTGGGTGCCGTGCATCTGAACAGTGAGCACCCTTATGTGATTCAGCATCCACTGCATGTGACGGTGATGGCTGCCTTGATTGCCCGAACCTTGAAAGTGCCCCAGAAGATCCAGCTGTCCATGCTGGCGGCCTCTCTGACTCAGAATATCGGCATGTATGGCTATCAGATGCGCTTGCATGCCCAGAAGGATCCTTTAAGCAAACGTCAGCGGGAGCAGGTTGAACAGCACCCCCTGGAAGGTGTTAAGTTGCTCAACAAAGCCGGGGTCATGGATAATCTCTGGCTGCAGATTGTTTTTCAACACCATGAAAAAGCCGATGGCAAGGGCTACCCCAAGGGTTTGAAAGGCACGCGGATTCGTCCTGAAGCAAGAATCATTGCCCTGGGCGATGTTTATTCGGCTCTGGTCACAGGTCGACCGCATCGCCCAGGGCTGAGTGCCCAGCAGAGCCTCCGCTCCATCTTTCTTGAGCGCGGCAAACAATTTGATCCCAAGCTCAGCATGGTGTTTCTGAATGAATTGGGACTTTATCCACCCGGTGCCTGTGTACGGTTGCGCAATGGGGAGGTGGCGATTGTCATTAAACGCACTTCGGACAACAAAGCCCCCCTGGTGACCAGTTTTATGGATACTCACGGTCAACTTTTTATGCGCATGCAGGAAAGGGACACCAGTGATTACCCGTACTCGGTGATGGGGGCTTTTAACCCCAAGAATCTGCCGCGTTTGAATCCCACCCTGGTTTGGGGCATCAAACTCAAACGAATTAATTGATATGCACAAACACAGTTTACCGGCAAGATCCGCTTTTTTTCTGCTTCTGGCCCTGACATTTTTGCCTGTTCAAGGTGGCTCCTTGTCCGGGGATGTCAATCTTCGGATTGAAACCTTTGATGAAATGGAGCGTATTTTCAAAGCGTTACGTTTCAAGGTCGTCAATCTGCGCAGTGAAGACCCTGACGAGGTCATGGCTTATTCCGAGGATCTGATTCAATATGCTTATCGTCTCCCTGGACTTTTTGAAGAGATTTCTCCCAGAGAGGTTTTCGGTCAAAGCCGGGCGCGTCCGGAAATCTGGGAGCAAAAAGAGCGTTATGATGATCTGATGAATGAATTCATTGATAATCTGGAAGAAATCAATGACCTGCTGGATCAGGGGCAGATGTCGGCCGCGGGTCGGCAAATCGATCGGACTGCCAAAAGCTGTCGACGTTGTCACAATACCTTCCGTTACCGATAATAGACTGTTGAGAATTCGGATCGTCACTAACCAAGAACCAAGAGATTAGATTAAATGCCCAATTATGATTTTGACCTGCTGGTGATCGGTGCTGGCTCAGGTGGTGTGCGTGCAGCACGCACGGCTGCCGGGCGAGGCGTCAAGGTTGCCATTATTGAAGACCGCTACTGGGGGGGCACCTGCGTCAATGTTGGCTGCGTACCCAAAAAACTTTATTCCTATGCCTCGCATTTTGCCGAGGACTTCAAGGATGCTGCCGGTTATGGTTGGACGGTCAGTGAGCCCGAATTTCACTGGCCGACTTTGCGGGATAACCAGCGTAATGAAATTCTGCGTTTGAATGGTGTCTACAACCGTCTTCTGGAAGGCAGCGGCGTGCAGCGCATTGAGGGCCGGGGTGTCATCGTTTCAGCGCATGAGGTGCAGGTCGGCGAGCAGATCTATTCTGCAGAGCGTTTACTGATTGCCACCGGTTCCTGGCCCTATATCCCTGACTTCCCCGGCTCAGAACTGTGTCTGTCTTCCAATGAAGTATTCAACCTTCCCGAGTTTCCCAAGCGTTTTCTGGTCTATGGCGGTGGCTATATAGCAACCGAGTTTGCATCGATCTTTAAGGGGCTGGGTGCTGAGACAACCCAGGTTTATCGTGGCGACAAAATCCTGCGTGGCTTTGATGAAGAAGTTCGAGGCTTTGTTCAGGAGGAAATGCAGCAGCATGGTGTCAATTTCTTCCTGGGCCGAGAAATTTTGCGCATCGACAAGCACCTGAATGCCCTGGCTGTTACCTTGAGCGATGGTCGTACTCTGGAGGTGGATGCCGTACTCTGCGCCACGGGTCGCCGCGGCAATGTCGAGAACCTGGGACTGGACAATGTAGGTATTAAGCCCAATAGCCTGGGTGAAATCAGCATTGATGCCAACTTCTGCACTCAGGTGCCCAGTATTTATGCCCTGGGTGATGTCACCGGTGGGCCACAACTGACACCGGTGGCTCTGGCTGAAGCCATGACGCTTGTTCATAACCTTTACAGTGAAGAAGAAAACAGGGTTATGGACTATTCTAATATTGCCACTGCGGTTTTCTGCCATCCCAATATCGGCACAGTTGGAGTCTCTGAAGAAGAAGCCAGAAAGGTGTATAAAAATATTCGTGTTTATACCACCTGCTTCAAACCCATGCGCAATACCTTGTCCGGAAATCCCTCGCGCTGTTTGATGAAGTTGGTTGTGGATGCTGCCAGCGACAAGGTTGTGGGCTGTCATGTAGTTGGCCCGGATGCCGGTGAACTAGTGCAGGGCATAGGTATTGCGGTAAAAGCCGGTTTAACCAAGGCTGACTTTGATGCCACCATCGGTATTCACCCGACGTCAGCTGAAGAGCTGGTGACTCTGCGCAGCGTTACGCGTACCTGATCGGAGAGAAGGGGAAGCTGCTTTTATCATAATTTAAAATTATGATTCTGGCAGTTTTCCATAATCGTAAATTTGATTTTTGGTGCTTTTCTGGTAAGATAAGCACCATCTTGGACAGAGACCCATAACTCAATGGATACTAAAACTCCCATTATTCGCAAACCCATCGTTGATGATGGCTTCCCGATTTACCAGCTTATCAAGAGCTGCCCCCCTCTGGATCTGAACTCTGCTTACCTCTACCTGCTGCAATCCACGCATTTTTCTGAAACCTGTGTGGTGGCTGAGCTGGATGGCAAGGTTAGTGGTTTTCTGTCCGGCTATATCAAGCCCGGATCACCCGATACCTTTTTTCTCTGGCAGGTTGCCGTCGGGGATGAACTGCGTGGGCAGGGTATGGCCCGCAAGCTGATGGATGCCGTTCTGGCTGGTGATGCCTGTAAAGAGGTGCGCTATCTGGAAACAACCATTACTCCCGACAACCAGGCTTCCTGGGGGCTTTTCCGTGCCTTTGCGCGTGATCGCAAAGCTGAGCTGAACAATCAGGTGATGTTTACTGCCGAGCAGTTGGGTGGTGATCATGAGCCGGAAATGCTGGTTCAAATCGGCCCCTTTACTGCCGGCTAACACTTTCTTTTTACCTTCAAACCGACAGGTGACTAATAATGAGCAATAACCAAGTGAATTCAGAATCACTGGAACGTATGGAATCGGAAGTGCGGACTTATAGCCGTTCTTTCCCCACTGTATTCAACCGTGCCCGTGGTGCCAAACTTTACGATGAGCAGGATCGTGAATACATTGATTTTCTGGCCGGTGCCGGTACGCTCAACTATGGTCATAACAACCCCAAGCTGAAAAAAGCACTGGTTGATTACATCACGGACGATGGTATTACCCACGGTCTGGATATGTGGACAACCGCCAAGCGGGATTTCCTGGAAACCCTGGAAGAAGTGATCTTCAAGCCACGCGGCCTGGATTATAAAGTTCAGTTTTGTGGCCCCACCGGTACCAATGCCATTGAAGCCGCCTTGCGTATTGTGCGTAATGTCACCGGCCGCACCAATGTGGTTTCCTTCACCAATGCTTTCCACGGGGTGACTCTGGGTGCCCTGGCGACCACAGCCAACAGCAAGTTCCGTCACGCTGCAGCCGTACCTACCCAAGGCGTGTCCTTCATGCCTTACTGCGGTTATATGGCCGGTGATTCCTCGAGTCTGGAATTTCTGGAAAAAACCCTGACCGACAGCTCCAGTGGTGTTGATTACCCGGCTGCCATCCTTCTGGAAACAGTGCAGGGTGAAGGCGGTATCAATGTGGCTTCCACCAAGTGGCTGAAAGGTATTGAAGCCATCTGTAAAAAACACGATATCCTGTTGATTGTCGATGACATCCAGTCCGGCTGTGGCCGCACCGGCAGCTACTTCAGCTTTGAAGAAGCGGGCCTGAAGCCTGATATCGTGACCACTTCCAAGTCACTGTCCGGCTATGGCTTGCCTTTTGCCGCTGTCTTCATGCGTCGCGACCTGGATCAGTGGAAGCCCGGTGAGTACAACGGTACTTTCCGTGGCAACAACATGGCTTTCATCACTTCAACCGCTGCAATGCGTGAATACTGGACCAATGATGACCTGGCCAAGGATGTTCAGCGCAAGGGTAAAATCGTTGAGCACCGTTTCAAGCAGATGTCTCGTCTTTGTCAGGATGCCGGTATCAAGGATTCTGAAGAACGCGGCCGTGGTTTGATGCGGGGTCTGGATGTGGTGGATGGCGATCTGGCCGACCGTATTGTGGCTGGCTGTTTTGCCAATGGCCTGATTATTGAGACCTGCGGTCACTCAGGCCAGGTGGTGAAATGCCTCTGCTCCTTGCTGATTACTGATGATGAGCTCAACAAGGGTCTGGATATACTCGAGAAGGTCCTGAAAGAAGAATTGGCCAAACAAGCTTAAGGAGCCATCTGATGATCGTACGCAACCTGGACGAAGCTCGTAAAACCGAGCGTTTTGTCAAAGCCGAGAATGGCAACTGGGACAGCACACGCCTGGTACTGGCGGATGACCAGATGAACCACTCGTTTCACATTACCCGCATTTATGCGGATACGGAAACACCCATCCACTACAAGCATCACCTGGAAACGGTTTACTGCATTGAAGGTGAAGGGGAAGTGGAAACCGTCGCTGATGGTAAAATTTGGCCGATCAAGCCTGGTGATGTTTATGTCCTGGACAAGCATGACCAACACTTGTTGCGTGCCAGCAAAACCATGACCCTGGCTTGTGTGTTTTATCCAGCCATTACCGGTACAGAAGTGCATCGTGAAGATGGCTCCTATGCCCCTGCTGATGAAGCCTGATGGTTAGCTTCATGCAGTAATCAAAAAGCCACCCTTGCGGTGGCTTTTTTTTTTGCAGTTGCGGCAAGCTTTTTCAGCCTTCAAGGTTGGTATGTCTGCCCTCGCTGCAGAAAAGAAGGATCTGATTCCGCCCCGTACGTTTGGCGCTGTACATGGCCTTGTCGGCAGCATCCAGAAGGGCATCAGGGTCACTGAACAGCTGCTCACTATTTTTGGTATGAGGCGCATGGACAGCAATTCCCATCGAAGCGGAAATATAGATATCTTCCCTGTTGTGACTGAGCAGTGGAGTCGAGGCCAGGTACTCCTGGAGGCGACGCGCAAACTCCAGAGCGGATTCCTGGGTATGGCCGGGCATCAAGGCCACAAATTCTTCACCGCCATAGCGGCCTGCTACACAGTCATTGCCCAGCTCCTGCTCCAAAGCTGAAGCAAAAGCCTTAAGAGCGGAGTCACCCACGGAGTGTCCATGCTGGTCATTCAGGGTCTTAAAATAATCCAGGTCAATAAACACAACGGCCAGTGAGGAAGCGGAATTGGCGACTGTTTGGAAGTAGCTGTGTAATTCCTGCTCGGTGTGTTGACGATTATAAATGCCCGTCAGGGGATCGCGTTTCAATTGCTCCTGAAGGCGCGCCGAGCTTTTTTTCAACTGCTCGATTTCATTCTGCTGCTGAGCCATTTTCTGCATCATGCGCAGGTTGCGCTCCACCAGCAGGTGTTTGGCATCCTGCAGAAGATTGAAGGTATCAATGTTGTTGGGTGCCTTGATATCAAAAAGCCTGGCAATATTAGGCAGTTGATCCTGAAGGCGCAGCAGCAGATGGGAAAAACGGTGCTCATCCAGATTCAAATAGTCCTGGCCAGCCTGAAAAGCCAGGGTCATGGACATTTCCTTGTTGCTGGAAAGCCAGGGGTCAGCCAAAAGGCCGGAAAGTGCCAGAACGCGAAGATTGGTGTTTTCGGCAGGGATTTCTTTGGGCAGCTGATGGCTGGCAAAGAGCAGATCCGTGTACTTGTCGGGTAATCCCCAGCTTTTGCCCAGCCAGGCACCGATTACAGCATGATTGCTGGCGTATTCGCGTTCTTCAAAAGAGGTCAGTTGGCGATGGGAGCGTGCACTGTGAAAAATGACGCCATAAATATCCGGATCCAGCTCATTCAGGGCCAGCATGCCGATATCCTGCAGCACCGCCGCCAGATACACGCTTTCAACATCAAATTTAAGTTCTGTGATTTTGTGCAGTTCGCGTACGGCCAGTCCGCTGATCAGCGAGCGTTTCCAGAAATAATCCAGATCCATGCCATTGCTGGCAATATTCTTGTTCATCGCCAGACCAAAGCTAAGCGATAAAGAAAGAGCACCTTCCATGCCGATTCGATTGATGGCTTGCTGCAATCCCTTGAGTTCCTGACCGCCATAAAAGGCCGAGTTGGCCGCAGCCAGGATTTTGGCACTCAGTGAGGGATCCTGGGACAAGAGTTCCGCCAGTTCGCGACTGCCGGAATTGGGCTGACGAGCAAGCTCAATGACTTTGACAACCACTGCAGGAAGTGATGGCAGAGTCTTGCAATTATTGAGCTTGTCCTTGAGTGGTGCCGGGATCACCGCTTTACTCCTGCGTAAATTCACTGACCTGAAGTTGACTGGATTCAACAGCCACTATACCCCAGGACAAAGCATTGCAAAAGCAAGAAGCCATGATTAAATGCCCTGTAAGGCTTCGATATGACGATGCACAGAACGGGCCAAGGCACTCAGGTCATAACCGCCTTCCAGAACGGACACCAGATGCCCGTTGGTATAGGTTCTGGACAGATCCATGAGCAGGCTGGTCACCCAATAGTAGTCATCATCTTCCAGGTTCAGTTCGCCCATGGGATCTTCCCTGTGGGCATCAAAACCTGCTGAAATAATAATCAGTTGGGGTTTGAATTTCTGCAGAGCCGGGAGCCAGTTGCTTTCAATGGCTTTGCGAAATCCAGAACTGCCGGTATGGGCTTCCAGCGGGGTGTTGATGATGTTGTCACCCTGGTAATCAGCATAACGCCAGGGGTAGAAGGGGTGCTGGAAGCTGGAGCAGACCAGCACACGCGGGTCGTTGCGAAAGACGTCGACCGTGCCGTTGCCGTGATGAACATCAAAATCCACGATGGCCACCCGATCCAGGCCATGCTCTTCCAAGGCATGTAAGGCCCCGATGGCGGCATTGTTGTAAAAACAAAACCCCATACTCTCGACTTTTTCAGCATGGTGGCCGGGAGGGCGAACGGCACAGAAGACATTGTCGGCCTGGTTCTTGAAAATCTGGTCGACACCACGAATAACAGCCCCAGCTGCCAGAGATGCAGCTTCCAGAGAGCGGGGGGCCAGCAGGGTTTCTTCTTCAAGGGCAGTAAAGCCTTTTTCCGGCAGACTCAACTCCAGGGAGCGTACATGCGCTTTGGGGTGGGCACGATACAGCTGTTCATCCGTTACCGGCCGAGCTTTATACTGAATCAATTGATTCATCAGGCCACTCAGCATGAGCTGATCAACAATGGCATTGATTCGCAGTGGATTTTCAGGATGCCAGGGCCCCATATCATGAAGGGCGCAGTCCTGATGAGTGATAAACGAAGTGATCATATAAGGCCCGTCCTTTTTTTGACCCAGTTTAAACTTGTTGCTGTTTCATGGATACTGGGCAAACGTCGAAATAATTGCAAGCCACTGCCAGTCTGTTGGTTTTTAGTGAGGAGTAGGGAATGAGCACACGCTTTTTGAAGTATTTTTTTGAGCCTGAGAGCCTGGCGGTCATAGGTGCTTCGGAAAAAAACTTCAGCCTGGGTGGTCAAGTGGTTGCCAACCTCAACGATGCCGACTTTCCCGGCAAGGTCTGGGTGGTTAATCCCAAAAAATACGCTCAGGTTCATGGGCGCGAGGTTTACCACTCGATACAGAAGCTTCCTGAAGTGCCTGATCTGGCGGTTGTCTGTACGCCCGCAGCTGCAGCGCCGGGGGTGGTTGAAGAATTGGGCCACTTTGGCGTTAAGGCCGCTTTGATATTAACCTCCAACCAGGGGCACCGGCAGACCAACTACAAGCAAAAACTTCTGGAAGCCGCCCAAACATCCGGAATCCGGGTCATGGGGCCGGAGTGCATGGGGATACTGGTACCGGGTCGTAAACTCAATGCCAGTTATGCCCCCCAGAATATCAAGGCCGGCAAGGTTGCCTACATCGGGCAGTCGGGAATGCTGGGCAACGCCATCATTGACTGGGCCAATGGCCGGGGTATCGGTTTTTCCCATCTGATCACACTGGGTGACAGTGTGGATGTGCGCCTGGCGGATGTGATCGATTTTATCAACCGCTTTTCCAGTGCCCAGGCAATTTTGCTGCATCTGGAGCATATTCCCGACTCCCGCCACTTCATGACCGCAGTGCGTGAAGCGTCACGCAACAAGCTGGTTCTGGCCATCAAGTCCGGACGTACCCCTGAAGCCCAGGGTGACCCTCTGCTTTTAACGCCTGGATTACCCAACCGTGACCCTGTTTATAACGCGGCGTTTTCACGGGCGGGTATGGTTCGGGTTCATAACAGTGAAGAGTTGTTTGATGCTTTGGAAACCCTGACCCGGATGCGCCCAGTCAGAGGTGATCGTCTGGCCATCATCAGTAATGGCCTGGGCCCAAGTATGCTGGCGGTGGATCGACTGATACACCAGGGCGGGCAGTTGGCGCCACTTTCTGAAGCCACTCGGGAAAAGCTCCGGGACTGGTTGCCCAGTGATGAATACCGGATCAACCCTTTGGATATCGGTGGTGGGGCAACCCCCCAGCACTTTGTGGATGCCATTCAGCTGGTTTCTGCTGATCCCAATGTCGATGCTGTCTTGGTGGTACACGCACCGACGCGTCTGGCTCCCAGTGAAACTACCGCCATGGCGGTCATTGCCAATCGCAAGACTTACAAACGCAACCTCTTGACCAGTTGGATGGGGCTGGATCATGCCTTTCCGGCCCGTCACGAATTCAATCTGGCGGGCATTCCCACCTATCTGTCCCCTGAAAAAGCGGTGCAGGCCTTCATGCACCTGGTGAACTATCAGCGCAACCAGCGTCTTTTACAGGAAACACCACCCAGCCTGGCTTTTGAAACGGCCAGGGATGCAAGGCAAAGAGCCAAGGAGCTGGTGAGTAGGGTGGCTGAGCAGGGTAGGGATCATCTCACCCATTGGGAAACCCGTGAGCTTCTGCAGGCCTATGGTATTGAACTGGCCAAGACTTTTTATCCGCAAACCCCTGAGCAGGCTGCGGAAATGGCTGAACTTCTGCCTGGCAGTAAAGCTCTGAAAATCAATCATGCCAACAATTCTTTTCCTTTTGTCTACCGTAAACACCCTCACAAGCTGTCAGCAGGCCTTTTACAGGATCTGGAGACACCTGAAGACGTGGAAAACGGTGCCAGAAAGCTTCAGGCCAAGCGCGAAGAGAAGTTCCCTGACAGCCCTTTTTACTCTTTTGTCCTGCAGTCCATGCAGCGTGGCAAGCATTCCATGCAGCTGAACCTGGGGGTTACCCGTGATCCGGTTTTCGGCCCCATCATCCTGTTTGGCATCGGGGGCTATAAGGTCAATATTCTCTTTGACCGCCAACTGGCTTTACCGCCTTTAAACATGACGCTGGCAAAAGACCTGGTGACGCGCAGCCATGCCGGTCGCCTGATTCAGGAACACAGCAATCATGCCGATGAAGACCTGGATCGAATCTGTCAGTTACTGGTCAAGCTCTCGCAACTCTGCTCTGAGCTGCCTCTGATCAAGGGCCTGGAGATCAATCCGCTGCTGCTGAACCGTGAAGAGTTGCTGGCCATAGATGTGCAGTGTGATCTGGGTGACCCGGCTTATCATGCCATCATGCCCTATCCTGAAGATCTCAGAAAAGTGGTCAATCTCAAGGATGGTCGGGAAGTGGAGGTGCGTCCTATTCGGGGTGAGGATGCCGTGGCTCTCCTGGGCTTTCACAGTCGTCTCTCTGAAGAAAGCATTCGTTTTCGGTATTTTCACAACAAGGCAGATTTAAGCAAACGTGACTTGTCCCTGCTAACCCAGATCAACTACGACCGCCAGATGGCCTTTATTGCCGAGCAGACGCTGGAGGATGGCAGCAAGGAAATTCTGGGTGTGTCCCGTGTCTGGACCGATCCGGATAATGTGCGTACTGAATTTTCGGTGATTATCCGTGATGATTTGCAGGGGCTGGGGCTGGGTTCTCTATTGATGAACAAGCTGATCAGTTACAGCAAAAGCGTGGGAACTCTGGAGATGGTCGGAAAAATCATGGTGGAAAATCACCCCATGCGTGGGCTGATGAAGCACCTGGGGTTCAAGTGCAGCTATAACCTGGAAGAACAGGTCATAGACGCTGTTCTTCCTTTGAATGAGCCCACCAGCGACTGGCAGCGCCACAGGCTGCAGAACCCCGTTTTTTAGGGGAGCTGCCGGGGGTCAGGGAGCCAGTCTTTCTTTGACCCACTGGTCTTTTTCCAGCCGGAAACGCAAGCGGTCATGCAGGCGACTGGGCTGACCCTGCCAGAACTCAACACTGGTGGGCAGTAGCTGGTAGCCACCCCAGTGAGGAGGACGCGGCAGGGTGTCTATGCCCGCATACTGTTCTTCCAACACGGCCAGCCGTTCTTCCAGGACATCACGACTGGGAATGATCTGGCTTTGCTCGGAAACCCAGGCACCAATCTGGCTGTCGCGCGGCCGGCTGGTATAATAAGCATCAGAATCCTTTTCCGGCAGCTTTTGCACCCGGCCTTCTATGCGGACTTGCCGCTCCAGGTTTTCCCACCAGAAAAGCAGGCTGCAAAGGGGGTTTTCAGCCAGTTCCCGGCCCTTGTCACTTTCATAGTTGCTGTAAAAAATCCAGCCTTTTTCCTTGGAAAAGCCTTTCAGTAACAAGGTGCGTGCCTTGGGTTGCCCCTGGTTGTCGACCGTGGCCAGGGTCATGGCATTGGGGTCCAGGGTTTCACTTTCCATGGCATCAGCCAGCCAGTGGTTGAACAGCTGGAAAGGACAGTCGCCCGCTTTCTTTTCACTGAGTGGATCTTTGGCATAGTTACGACGCATGGCAGCCAGGTCACGGTTCATCTTGTATTCCTCTTGGTGTAAAGTGAGCAACTTTAATTGAATTAGGGGAAGCTTATCTATGAAAGATCAACAGGATGTTCAGAATATCAAAGTCTGGGACTGGTCGATAAGAGTATTTCACTGGTCCTTGCCACTGGTCATCTTTGCGCTCTGGTTTACCCGTCTGGATACAGAAATACATATGCTTTTTGCCCAGCTCTTGATGTTTCTGCTTCTCTACCGCCTGATCTGGGGGGTGATCGGAACACCCTATGCCCGTTTTTGGCATTTTGTATATGGGCCGCGTACTTTGCTGGACTACACCAAAGGTTTTTTCACCGGGAAAAAACCGCTTTATGTCAGCCATAATCCACCGGGCGGATGGATGGTTCTGGTTATGCTGCTTGCCTTGGGTTTGCAGTTGATGACCGGTCTGTTCATTGATGATTTTATTTTTCCCGGCCCTCTCTATGACAGGGTGCCTGCAGCCGTTTCAGACTGGATGACCCACTGGCACCCACGGATCTTCAATTTGCTTCTGGTGTTGATTGCCCTGCATTTGCTGGCCATAGTTGTTTACAGACTGAAAGGTGAAAAACTCGCCAAGGCAATGTTGACGGGTAAAAAGCAACCGAGCAAGCAACCCCGGGATTTGCGTGCCGAACCCCAGGTTTTTCCCTGGTCGAGATTTGTGCTTGCCGTTATTTTGGCGCTCCTGCCTGTTGGGGTGGTCTTTTACTGGTTGTAAGCCCTTCTGGGGCCAAAAAAAGAGGCCATAATGGCCTCTTTGCAAATCACTGATGATTTTCCAGGGGGCTATTTATTGCGATAGTCATCGTGGCAGCTTTTACAGCTTTTTCCCAGGGCACCGACAGTGGACTTGGCCTGGTTGCGATCAAAGTCTGCAGAAGAGGAGGCCTGAACCAGTTCCTGTAAAGCCTGACCAAATTCCTTGCCTTTTTTCTGAAAGCTTTCCATTTCCTCCCAGGCAACGTCCTTCATCTTGCTGGCGTCGACATCACGGGTGGCAGGAAAGTAGGTTTCCGACAAAAGGCCGGCAACCTGGCTTATCGTTTTAGCGCGTTTGTTGATTTCTTCACCATCAAAATCCATATCACCTTTCACCATGGCTCCCATGACACCGGCCTGGGCGCTGATGACCTGATAAAGGGCCTGGCGGTACTCCACGGCATCTTCAGCGTTAAAGGGGTTGCTGTGGGCCTGAACCGGGCTGGCAACCAAAAATCCTGCGGCGGCAACCATTGCTAGCTTCTTAAGCATCTTGTCTCTCCTTTTCATCAGATTTTACTTATACATTCTGAACTTTACCTTAAAAAGCAAAGATCGGCAAAATGCAGCTTAAAAAATTGTCAGCCTGGCCGATGCTAGTTATCTCAGATTGCAAAAATAGGGCGCTTGTTGCTTTTTTGCTGTGCTCTAGGTAAGTTGCACGACAAAAGCTTGGGCTTCAAGGCTGTGCAAAAGCCTCAAGGCTGCTATCATACTGGGGTCTGTGCCCATCCAGTCGGTACATCAACCTTCAGATTAATGCTGTATTTATAAGGATCGCAATATGGATCTTGCTACATTGCTTGGCTTGGTTTTGGGTATGACCCTGATTGTACTGGCCATCATTACAAGTGCAGACTTGGGCCTTTTCTTCAACCTGCCGGGTATTCTCCTGGTTGTAGGGGGTACCTTTTCAGCAGCCTTGATCAAGTTTCGTGTTCAGAGTTATCTGGTAGGGATCAAGGAAGGTTTTATCACCGCTTTTTTTGAACGCAATGACAATCCACGTGAAATCATTGCCCTGGCCAACCGCCTTTCCCGTATTGCCCGCCGCAATGGCCTTCTCGGCCTGGAAGATGAACCCATTGACAACCCCTTCTTCCAGAAGGGGGTGCAGATGTGTGTGGATGGCAGCGCACCGGAGTTCATTCAGGAAGTGCTACAAAAAGAAATGCTGCTGACTATTGATCGCAAATCCATTGGTGAGAAAGTTTTCCGCTCTTTTGGCGACCTGTCGCCTGCCTTTGGTATGCTGGGTACGCTGGTGGGTCTGGTGGCGATGTTGAATAACCTCGATGATCCAACCGCCCTGGGTCCGGGTATGGCCATCGCCCTGCTGACCACCTTTTATGGTTCCCTGATGGCCCAGCTGATTTTCCTGCCGATTGCCGACAAGCTGGCTTTGAAAGGTGAAGAATTGAGCAACAATATGTCATTGATCATCGATTCGGTGATGGGTATTTATAACGGCATGAACCCTCAAGTTCTGGATGAGTTACTGGAAACCTACCTGCCTGAATATCAGCGTGGGGCAGTAAACATGAACGAAGAAGTTGAGTAGTCACCAGGATATCTTCGCATGCTAAATCAGAACCAAAAGCCGAAAAAAAAGGAAATCAAGGATGCACCGGTCCCGAAATGGATGGTGACCTTTGCGGACATGATGACACTCTTGCTGGTGTTCTTTGTTCTGATACTGTCGTTTTCCACCATGGAGCAGGAACGTTATCGGGCTATATCCATGGCTCTGCAGGATTCATTCGGCTTTCAGATGATGAATCCACTCAATCTGATTCCTGTGGACAACCCCCCACGTACAGAAAATATCATCGAACCCATCAAACCTGAGCCTCCCACTACAGAAGAAACCGGTTCTGAAGATCAACTGGATGCCATAGGCAATCGTCTGGAGACTAATTTCACGGATGAGATTGAGAAGGGTCTGATGATTGTGGAGCAGGATGAAGATCATATCATTATCCGCTTTCCTGATGATGCCGCTTTTGGTTCAGCCAGTGACTGGCTGGAACCCCAGATGGTGCCCATTATTCAGCGGGTGGGTGACCTGATTTCCGAATATGAAATGTATGTGGTTGTGGGTGGCCATACCGACAATGTCCCAATCAATACCGATCGCTATCGCTCCAACTGGGAGCTGTCTGCTGCCAGGGCAACCTCTGTAGCCCATGAGCTGACCTGGATGAGCGATATGAATGAGGAATACCTCTATGTCGTGGGCAATGGTGATGCGCGCCCCATAACCACCAATGCCACTCCTGACGGTAGAAAGAAGAATCGTCGGGTGGAAATACTGCTGATGGAAAGGGATATCACTGAAGAGCGCGAAGTTTTCCAGGGTATTCAACAGGTTCCGACCTACCGCTAAAAAATAGTTAATTTAGACCTTTAATTTTTGCCAGCGTCTCTGCTGCCATACCCAGGCAAAGACGCTGGAATTCAGAATACGAAATCCGAGCTGGGCATACCAGATACCCAGCAACCCTGCCTCCCAGTGAATCCCCACCAGCCAGGCTGCCGGTAAAAACACCAGCCACTGCATGGACAGGCTGATCTGCATCACCAGGCGTTGCGCACCTGCACCCTGCAAAGCCTGATTAAAGACTATAGCGGCGGCATCCAGAGTGATCATGATGCCGGTCAGCATCAGGGGAACCCGACCCAACTCTATCAAGTGGGCTTCATAGAGAAAAATGCCCAGAATGGCTTCTGGAAAGATCAGCATCGGCAGGCCCAGAAAAGCGAGCAACACGGAAGCCAGGCGCACCACCTCCCAGCCCCAGCGGTGTGCTTCCACATCATCCTCTTCACCCAGGCTGGAACCTACCAGTGTCATGGCCGCCATGCCCAGTCCCACTCCCGGCAGAATCAACAAGAGAGAAAGGTGCACCAGCACATGACCGACAGCAACGCTGGAGGTGTTGATTTGCCCCAGAAACCAGAAAAGTACGGCATAGCTGACGGCAAAAAGAAACTGCTGGAGGGAGTTGGGGGCTGCCAGACGCAGGGTGCGCCAGAGCAGGCCGGGAGAAGCTGATTGAAAAATAAAACCACTGGGGCAGGCCCGTTTCCAGGTCAACCAGCCCCATACTAAAGCCCCCAGGGTCACTGAAATACTGGTGCCCAGGGCTGCACCCACCGCACCCAGAGCTGGAACACCCAGGCCACCATGAATCAGCCAGATGCTGAGAAGGATATTCAGGGAATGAGTGAAGAGAATGATTCTCAGATAAATGCCCGGCTGATGAATGCCGTGCCAATAGCCCCGAAAACACAGGGTCAAGGCAACGGGCAGTAGAGCCAGGCTGCGCCAGCTGAAATATTCGGAGGCCGTCTGCTGGACCGCTGCCTCCTGATTGATCAAGCCGACAATGGGTAAAGAAAAGTGCCAGGCCAGCCAGCTCAAGGGCAGGGTAACCAGCAGGGCCAAAAGGATGGCCGCATTGAGTGGCAGGGCGCGGGTTGAGTAGAGACGAGCACCGTGTCGGCGGGCCACCTGGGACTGGACACCGGAGGAGAGACCCATGATCAAGGCGGTGAGCATGAAGATGGCATAGCCTCCCACACCCACACCGGCCAGCACCGTTTCCCCGAGACTTCCAACCAGGGCCGCATCGACAAGATTCAAAAGGCTCTGGCTCAGCATTCCACCCATAATAGGCAGAGCCAGACTCAATATCTTGCGGGTACGGCCAACTTTCAGCATAAAGGCAGCCTAGCGATCCGGGTCATAGCCCAGAACCGGCATCAGCCAGCGCTCCAGTTCCTTGACCGGCATTTCTTTGCTGGCCGCAGCCGCTTCAACCTGATCACGGGTAATCTTGCCCAGGTTGAAGTATTTGCTTTGCGGGTGGGCAAAATACCAGCCGGAAACGGCAGCCGTCGGGTACATGGCGTAGCTTTCCGTCAACTCCAGGCTGGTGTTTTCAGGCGCTTGCAAGAGATCAAACAAGGCCTGTTTTTCAGTGTGATCCGGGCAGGAAGGGTAGCCTGGAGCTGGACGTATCCCCTGATAAGCTTCCTTGATCAGTTGAGTGTTATCCAGTTGCTCGTCTTCTGCATAACCCCAGAACTCCTTGCGAACCCGTTCATGCAGACGTTCTGCAAAGGCTTCGGCCATACGATCCGCCAGGGCCTTGACCATGATGGCGCGATAGTCATCATTTTGCTTTTCATAAGCCTTGGCAATTTCTTCGGCTCCGATACCCGCCGTTACAGCAAAGCCCCCGATCCAGTCGGGAATACCGGACTCCTTGGGCGCCACAAAATCAGCCAGAGATTTGCAGTGACCGTTTTTGTCCGGGGTTTGCTGTCGCAGATGAGTCAGGCGTTTAACCACCTGAGTTCGGCTTTCATCGCTATAGACTTCAAGGGCATCGTTATCCACGGTATTGGCTGGCCAGAGGCCGATGACACCCCGGGCCTTGAGCTTTTTGCCGGCCACCAGCTCTTGCAGCATTTCCTGGGCATCTGCAAAGACCTTCTTGGCTTCTTCGCCGACCACCTTGTCTTGAAAAATGGCGGGGTACTTGCCAACCAGATTCCAGCTGATAAAAAAGGGCGTCCAGTCAATCCTTTCGATCAACTCTTCTAGTGGATAGTCATCAAAAGCTTGAACGCCGATCATTCTGGGCTTGATGGGGGGCTCAGCCTGAAAATCTATGGGCAGCTTGTGCTCAATAGCCTGGGCATAATCATAGGTGGCAGCCTTGGTTTTACGTTTGCCCTGGCGTTCACGCACCGCATCATAGTCTTCCTTGGTTTTGGCCATAAACGCAGGCTTGAGCTCTTTGGATAAAAGGTTGCTGGCAACACCAACGGCCCGGGAGGCATCGCTGACATAGACCACCGCCTCATCGTATTGTGGGTCGATTTTCACCGCAGTATGCGCCTTGGAGGTGGTGGCACCACCGATCATCAGCGGAATTTTAAAGTTCTGGCGCTGCATTTCCTTGGCCACCTGAACCATTTCATCCAGTGATGGCGTGATCAGGCCAGAGAGGCCGATGATATCGACCTTTTCTTCGCGGGCCACCTTGAGAATTTTATCGGCAGGCACCATCACGCCCAGGTCGATGACTTCATAGTTGTTGCATTGAAGCACGACACCGACGATGTTCTTGCCGATGTCGTGAACATCGCCCTTGACCGTGGCCATCAGAATCTTGCCTTTGGTTTGCACCTCACCGGCTTTTTCGGCTTCAATGTAGGGAATCAGGATGGCTACGGCCTGTTTCATGACCCGCGCTGATTTCACCACCTGGGGCAGGAACATCTTGCCTTCCCCAAAAAGATCACCCACCACATTCATGCCATCCATCAAGGGCCCTTCGATAACATGAATCGGGCGTTCGGCAGCCTGGCGGGCTTCTTCGATATCTTCATCAATAAAGGCGGTAATGCCTTTGACCAGGGAGTGGGCGATTCGTTTGTTCACGGGCAGGCTGCGCCACTCCAGATCCTCTTTCTTTTCGGCTGTCTTGCCATCGCCGCGATACTTTTCGGCCAGATCCAGCAGGCGCTCGGTGCCATCATCACGGCGGTTGAGGACGACATCTTCCACCGCTTCGCGTAATTCAGTGGGCAGATCATCATAAACCGCCAACTGACCGGCATTGACGATCCCCATGCTCATGCCAGCTTTAATAGCGTAGTAGAGAAAGACCGAATGGATGGCTTCACGAACCGGGTTGTTACCCCGGAAAGAAAAGGAGACGTTGGACACCCCGCCGGAAATCAGGGCGTGGGGCAGGTTCTTGTGAATCCATTCGGTGGCCTGGATGAAGTCCACGCCATAGTTGTTGTGTTCCTCAATACCCGTGGCAATGGCAAAAATGTTGGGATCAAAAATAATGTCTTCAGCAGGGAAACCGATTTCATCCACCAGCAGGCGATAAGCCCGTTCACAGATTTCTATCTTGCGCTCAAAAGTATCGGCCTGGCCTTCTTCATCAAAAGCCATGACGATAATTGCAGCACCATAGCGCCTGCACAGGCGTGCCTGTTCCCGGAAAGCGGCTTCGCCTTCCTTCATGGAAATGGAATTGACGATAGGCTTGCCTTGCACACACTTGAGACCGGCTTCCAGAATCGGCCATTTCGAGGAATCCAGCATGATGGGTACCCGGGAAATGTCGGGTTCCCCGGCAATCAGGTTCAGAAAGCGCACCATGGCGGCTTCTGAATCCAGCATGCCTTCGTCCATATTGATATCAATAACCTGGGCACCATTTTCCACCTGCTCCAGTGCCACCTCCAAGGCCGTCGTATAGTCTTCCTCCAGAATCAGGCGTTTAAAGCGTGCCGAACCGGTAACATTGGTTCTTTCCCCGACATTCACAAACAGAGAATCCGGGCGAATATTGAAAGGCTCCAGGCCGGAGAGGCGGCAAGCCTTGCTGATTTCCGGAATTTTGCGGGGTGCACAGTCAGCAACGGCTTCAGCAACCGCGCGAATATGCTCAGGGGTGGAGCCACAGCAGCCACCGATGATGTTCATCAGACCGGACTGGGCGAATTCGCGCAGGATGGCGGCCATTTCATCAGGCGTCTGGTCGTATTCCCCGAATTCATTGGGCAGACCGGCATTGGGGTGGGCGGAAACATGGGTGTCGGCAATGCGCGAGAGTTCTTCAATATAGGGGCGCAGATCTTCGGCACCCAGAGCGCAGTTCAGGCCGATGGACAGGGGCTTGGCATGGCGCAGACTGTTCCAGAAGGCTTCGGTAGTCTGGCCCGATAAGGTACGCCCCGAAGCGTCGGTAATGGTGCCGGAAATCATGATCGGCAGTTCATAACCCTGGCGATAAAAGACTTCCTGAACGGCAAACACCGCCGCCTTGGCATTCAGGGTGTCGAAAATGGTTTCCAGCAGAATCAGGTCAGCACCGCCGCGAATCAGGGCTTCGGTGGCCTCAATATAGTTTTCCACGAGCCCGTCAAAGGTAATGTTGCGATAGCCGGGGTCATTCACATCCGGGGAGATAGAGGCCGTGCGACTGGTTGGCCCGACCACCCCGGCGACATAACGCGGTTTATCCGGCGTTGAATAAGCATCCGCAGCTTCACGAGCCACCCTGGCACCGGCTTCATTCAATTCGGCCGTCAACTCCTGCATGTCATAATCAGCCTGGGACAAGCGGGTGGAGTTGAAGGTGTTGGTTTCAATGATGTCGGCACCGGCCGCCAGGTATTGGCCATGCAGTTCACGGATCAGCTGCGGCTGGGTGAGAACGAGCAGGTCATTGTTGCCCTTGACGTCCTGATGCCAGTCGGCAAAACGCTCGCCCCGGTACTCTTCTTCACTGAGCTTCTGGTTCTGGATCAGGGTGCCCATGCCGCCATCCAGGATGACCAGGCGTTCTTGCAGGGCTTTGTAAAGACTCTCCAGACGGGTGAGGGCAGGGGTGTTCATCAAGGCTTCAAACTCCGACAGAAAAATTTGCGCCATTCTAGCAAAAAGAGGCGCTGGGGGTGAGATAAAAAGACCTATCAAAAGACTAGGGTATTGTTCTTCAGCCCCGCATTGACTAAGATGCAGGTATCGAACTTGATTGAATAGGCGGATGAAAAGTATATGAGCGAAGTTGAAGCCCCAAGCAAACCTCTGGAAATTACCGAATCAGCAGAGAACTATCTGGCTGAATTGCTCAGCAAGCAGGAAGTGCCTGATATGGGTGTCCGGGTGTTTATCACTCAGCCGGGTACGCCCTATGCTGAGACCTGTCTGGCTTACTGCCGCCCTGGCGAAGAAGATGCCAATGATGAGCTGGTGCAGCTGGGTAAAATCAAGGTGTTTCTGGAAAAAAATAGCCTGCCCTTTCTTGACGAAGCCGTGGTGGACTTCAACCCGGATCGTATGGGCGGTCAACTGACCATCAAGGCACCCAATGCCAAGATGCCCAAGGTCAGTAAAGACAGTCCGCTGGGTGATCAGATCAACTACATTCTCTACAGTGATATCAACCCCGGCCTGGCTGCGCATGGTGGTGAAATCAAGCTGATCGAGCTGACCGAGGATAACGTTGCCGTACTTCAGTTCGGTGGCGGTTGCCAGGGTTGTTCGGCAGTGGATTTAACCTTGAAAGATGGCGTGGAGAAAACACTTCTGGAGCGTTTGCCTGAGCTTAAAGGTATTCGTGATGTCACCGACCATACCGACAAAGAAAACGCCTACTATAAATAAATGCTCATCAAACTTTGACAGCAGCTCTACAGCTGCCTAGATTTACAAATGTAGTCGATTTGCTACTAAGAAGAATAACTGCTTGGGAGAAAAGGCATGTCAAGGTTTAAAATCACACTGGCAGCAGCGGCTGTCACTGCAGGAATGGGTTTGGCTGCAGTCAGCACTTCCGCTGTTGCCAACGAAAGCTTTATCACCATAGGCACAGGCGGTGTGACAGGGGTTTATTATCCGACCGGCGGTGCCATCTGTCGTTTGGTCAACCGCAATCGCAGTGAGCATGGTATTCGCTGCTCGGTGGAAAGCACCGGGGGTTCTGCTTATAACGTCAACACCATTCGTGCCGGTGAGCTGGATTTTGGCATTGCCCAATCCGATGTGCAGTACAATGCCTACAGGGGTGAAGCCCAGTTTGAAGAAGCCGGTGCCTACAAGGATCTGCGCGCGGTTTTCTCGGTTCATCCGGAAGCTTTTACCGTGGTGGCTCGTGCTGATGCCAAAGCCCCTGAATTCGATGATCTGGAAGGCAAGCGGGTGAATGTTGGCAACCCCGGTTCGGGCCAGCGCTCGACAGTGGAGCAGATGCAGGAACTGCGGGGTCAGGACATGGGTATTTATTCCCAGGCCGCCGACCTGCGCGCAGCAGAGATGTCTTCGGCTCTGTGCGACAACCGTATTGATGCCATGATCTACGTTGTTGGCCACCCCAGTGGTGCCATCAAGGAAGCAACCAGCAGTTGCGACAGCCGTCTGGTCAATGTTCGTGGCGACTATGTGGATCGGATGCTGGAGAAATACCCCTATTACCGCCGCGCAACCATCCCCGGTGGTGAATATGCAGGCAACCCGGATGATGTGCAAACCTTTGGTGTTGCTGCAACCCTGGTAACCCGATCACAGACACCGGATGAGCAGGTTTATCAACTGGTCAAGGCTGTTTTTGATAACTTTGATACCTTCACCCGTCTGCACCCTGCGTTCAGCGGCCTGGAAAAAGAGGATATGGTTTCAGCGGGTCTTTCTGCACCCTTGCACCCAGGTGCCGAGCGCTACTATCGCGAAGCTGGGTTGATTGACTGACTTTGACTTGTGGTCATTTTAAAAGATGCCAGCTATTCATTGTGTGTAGCTGGCATTTTTATTGGGTAGAGGACAGAGCGCATGGTAGCCACCAAAAAACAAAAGTCCATCAGTATAGACAGCTCCTCAACTGAAGATGCAGCCCGTCTGGTTGCCGCTGAAAGTGGTTCCCGCAATCCGCCCGGCTCCTCCGGGAAACTGATTCTGCTGGTTGCGCTTTGCTGGTCGTTGTTTCAACTCTGGTATGCTTCACCCTTTTCTCTCATCAGTTCTTCTTTTGCACGGCCTATACACTTGGCTTTTGCCATTTTTCTGGCTTTTTTAGCTTACCCTGCCTTTAAAAACTCACCACAAAACCGAATTCCCTGGCATGATTGGCTTTTTGCTCTGGGCGGTGCGGCTTCAGCGCTTTACCTCGTCTTTGCTTATGATGCCCTGGCAACCCGTCCTGGTATTCCCATAACAACGGATCTGATCTTTGCCGGCACGGGGATGTTGTTGTTGCTGGAAGCCACGCGCCGAGCCCTGGGGCCACCACTGATGATTGTGGCCGGGGTTTTTCTGATTTATACCTATTTTGGCCCCTATTTTCCTGATGTGATTTCGCATCGTGGTGCCAGTCTGGAGCGTCTGCTTTCGCACCAATGGTTGACCAGTGAAGGGGTGTTTGGGGTTGCCATCGGGGTTTCAGTCAGTTTTGTTTTCCTCTTTGTTCTTTTTGGCGCCTTGCTGGAAAGGGCAGGGGCGGGCAATTATTTTATCAAGGTTGCCTTCTCACTGCTTGGACACATGCGTGGTGGCCCTGCCAAGGCGGCCGTAGTGGCCTCGGGCATGTCGGGCATTATATCCGGCTCTTCCATTGCCAACGTGGTCACTACCGGCACCTTTACCATCCCGCTGATGAAAAGGGTGGGTTTTCCTGCCACCAAGGCCGGGGCAGTGGAAGTGGCTTCATCCACCAATGGTCAGCTGACTCCACCCATCATGGGAGCGGCCGCTTTTCTGATGGTGGAATATGTGGGCATTCCTTATTTGGATGTCATCAAGCATGCCATTCTGCCCGCCCTGATTTCTTATATTGCCCTGATCTACATTGTTCACCTGGAGGCCTGCAAGGCCAATATGCAGGGCATTCCTCGCCGCTACAAGCCAACCCTGCTGCATTCCCTGACCCACTTCACAGGCATTGTTCTGGGCCTCTGCATTCTGACCTTGATGGTTTATTACGGCATAGGCTGGCTGAAAACCCTACTGGGTGCTTGGGCCTTACCCGTAGTTTTACTTCTGACCCTGATTGCCTATGTCGCTCTGGTAGCTTATGCCTGCAGTTTCCCTGAACTCAAGTTGGATGATCCCGAAAGTCCGATTATGGAGTTGCCTGAAGTGGGGCCAACCGTTAAGTCCGGCCTGTATTTCTTGCTGCCGGTCGTGGTTCTGGTCTGGTGTCTGGCAGTAGAGCGTTTTTCACCGGGTATGGCCGCCTTCTGGGCAACCCTCTTCATGATCTTCATTGTGGTGACTCAACGGCCTTTGCAGGCCTGGTTCCGCAGTCGAAGAGGGCAAAAGGTTGCAGACAGTTACACGGGTGCCATCAAAAAGGGCTTTGATGATTTGGTTCAGGGTCTGATCAAGGGTGCCCAGAACATGATTGGAATTGGTGTGGCCACGGCAGCTGCCGGCATCGTTGTGGGCACGGTCACCCTGACGGGTATTGGCCTGGTTATGACCGACTTTGTCGAGCTGATTTCCGGGGGCAGCCTGATCCTGATTCTGATTTTCACGGCCGTGATCAGCCTGGTGCTGGGTATGGGGTTGCCGACCACAGCCAATTATATTGTTGTTTCCACTTTGATGGCCCCGGTTATTGTTGAGCTGGGTGCGCAGAATGGCTTGCTGGTTCCACTGATTGCCGTGCACCTGTTTGTGTTTTATTTTGGGATTCTTGCGGATGACACTCCACCGGTGGGGCTTGCCGCCTATGCCGCCGCGGCTGTTGCCAAAGCGGACCCGATCAAGACCGGGGTGCAGGGCTTTGCCTATGATATCCGCACAGCCATTTTGCCCTTCATGTTTATTTTCAATACCAACCTGCTGCTGATGGATATCAGCAATGTCTTTCACTTTATCACCGTGGTTCTGGGAGCAACCCTGGCCATACTGGTGTTTGCCGCTGCCACTCAACACTGGTGGCTGACACGCAACCGCCTCTGGGAAACCCTGGCTATGCTGCTCATTGCCTTTACCCTCTTTCGCCCCGGTTTTTGGTGGGACATGATTTACCCTCCGATCGACAAGCTTCCGGCAGTGGAAATTGTTCAGGCGGCAGAAAAGGTTCCAGCCGATGAAAAGCTGCGCATTTGGGTGGATGGTGACAACCTGGATGGCGATCAGGTCAGTAAAGTGGTTGCTTTGCCCATGGGACCTCAGGCGGATGGGAATACCCGTCTGGAAAACGCCGGTTTGATGCTGAATATTGTCGATCAGCAGGTGGTCGTGGATCTGGTTACCTGGGATTCCCCGGCCCAGGCCCTGGGCATTGATTTTGGCTGGGAAATTACCGCAGTGGAAGTTGAGCGGGAACGCCCGGCCAAGGAATGGATGCTGATTCCACCTCTGGTGTTGCTGGGATGGATCGGCTGGTTGCAAAAACGTCGTATTCGTCGTCAGGGTGGAATTCATCCTGATCATCCGGCAACCTCGTCTGGGGAGGTTTGAAATGTTCAAGCAGATTTTATTACCACTGGATATCAGCGAAGGCGAGGATGTCGGAAAGGCTATTCAGGCGGCTGTTGACCTGGCAGTGGCCAATCAGGCGCAACTGCATATTTTGACCGTCATGCCTGGTTTTGGCTCTCCCATCGTAGCTAGCTACTTTCCCCAGCAGAATATGAGCAAAGCGCTGGAGGCGGTTTACAGTCAATTACGCGACCTGGTGGAACCCTTCATTCCTGAAAACCTTGAGGTCAAGCTGCGAGCCGTGGAAGGCAAACCCTATAAACAGATTCTCAAGGAAGCCCAACGTGTTCATGCCGATTTGATTGTGATCCCGAGTCACAGCCCCAAGGCTGTAGAGCGCTTTTTTCTGGGTTCCACGGCAGCACGGGTCGTGGAAAGGGCGGAGATTTCAGTCATGGTCATTCGCGACTAGGTGAGTATCAAAGGGGAGGTGTGCCTCTCCTTTAACTGGCGCAAATCTGCTTCCAGACTCTGAATCCGGTTGTTTTTCTCTTCCAGCTTTTGCCAGTAGCCGCGTTGCTCGCTGTGCAGGCGTTGAAGTTCTTCTTTTGTGGTATCCCTTTCCTGTCGCAGGCTGGCTGCTTCCTCGCGTAGTGTTGCCAGTTGCTGCTCAAGCTGCTGGTGTTCCAGGGCCTGTTTTTCCTGGCTTTGCAGCAATTCCTTGTTGGCATTTTCCAGGTTCTTCTGTTGGTCAAGGAGTTTCTTTTCCTGTGCCTGCCATTGCTGCTGATCCCGATTGTAGTCCTCCTGCAGCATTTTAGTCTGCTGGCGGGCCAAATCCACTTCCTTTAACCAGCGTTGCTGGTTGGCTTCATTACGTGCCTGCTCTTGTTGCAGATCGGCCTGGGAACGCTCTTCCAGTGCCTTGAGTTGCCCCTGGTGCTCTTCCTGACGCTGGCTCAGCAGCTGTTTGCTGGCCGCCAGTTCCTTTTCCAACTGCTGGGTTTGCTGGGTGGCCGTTTCCAGATCCTTGCCGCGTTGATTGAGCTGCTCTTCCAAACGGCTGATTTGAGCAGCTTGTTGCTTGCTCTCCTGCAAAAGCTGATTGTTTTTCTGATCCAAGAGTTGATTCTTTTCTTCGCTGAGCTGGGCTGTTTCCAGAGCCTGATGCTTTTCCCTCAAAGCCTTGCGGATTTCTTCATCCGCTTCCTGCTGATACTCACTGAGCTTTTCATCGGCCTGAAAACAGGCGGCTTCCCAGAGTTTTTGGGTTATGGCCATGAGTTCCTCGGGCAGTTGCTGGGCGTCCTGCTGCAAAGCACTGGCATCCCGCTGATTTTCTCGCCAGGTGCGCAGATGTTCACTGAGTGTGGTGAAGCTGCCTGTACCCAGCAGTTCACGAATTCGCTGCACGGTTGGATTATCACCTTGACGCTGTAGCTGCTGGATGACGGTAACGACTTCCTGGTATTCCACACCTTTTCTGGCCATGGTATTTGGCTCCCATTTTTCGAGGGCAGGGGACTGCCGTGATTCGTTCGGCGATTTTATAGATAATATTACGTATTACGTAAAACGTAAAGTATGATATGAAATCTATCCTATATTCATGATAACCGTAATTATCATGAATGCTGGCAAGAGCTGGAAATTACAGATAAAATGCCTCAAAACCTTTATTCAAGGATTCACCATGCCTCGCTACCCACAGCCTTCAGGTTCCAGCGGTCAGGCTTTACCACTCGCACCTCTGGAGCGTTTGCCGGAACTGCCGGATGAACTGAATGGACGCTTTGGGGTTAACCGGCCACCGGCGACCCAGATTTGTCAGCTTGATGCGCGTACCGATCTGGAAGCCGTGCAGTCCTGGCTGGTGGAATACCAAAGCCAGCCTCAAACTTTTCGCACCTACAGAAAGGAAGCTGAACGCCTGCTGCTCTGGTGCTGGCTGGAAAAAGGCAAGGCCTTCTCCAGCCTGAACCGTCAGGATCTGGCGGATTATCAGCAGTTTCTGAAAGATCCTCAGCCTGCTGCGCGTTGGTGTGGACATGGACGCGCAGCCCGCCACAGCCCGGACTGGCGACCTTTTCAGGGTGGTTTGAGCCTGAACAGCCAGCAACACGCACTGCGTATCCTGCGGGGGCTTTTTCAATACCTGCATGCTGCCGGTTATCTGGCTGGGAATCCGTTGGCTTTGATTCGTCAGAAGGAGATCCGCCAGGATGCCCGCCAGGTCAGGGAAAGGCACCTGGATCACGAAACCTGGGAAGCCCTGGTTGATTACCTTCAGCATCAGCCGGTCGATAGCCCCAAACGCCAGAAACAGCTGGAACGTTGGCGTCTATTACTGGCTTTTTTGTATCTGCTGGCTCCACGGGTGCATGAAGTGGCTCAGGCACGCATGAATGATTTTTTTCAACGCCGGGGTAACTGGTGGTGGGCCGTACAGGGCAAGGGGCAGAAATACGCGGAAATTCCGGTCAGCGAAGCCCTGGTTGCGGCTCTCAAACGCTATCGCGAATTCATGGGGCTGCCTCCCCTGCCCCCTGGTGATGATGACAGCCCAGTGGTGCGGGATCTTCAGGGCAACAAGGGCATCAGTGCCAATATGATTTATCGCACCATGAAAGACCTGACCGATGAAGCCAGCCGGGCCTTTGCCACCAGCAACCCGGAAATTGCCGAACGTCTTGCCAAAACCAGCACCCACTGGTTTCGGCATACTTCCATCACCCATCAGGCTGATGCCGGTGTTGAGCTACGCTTTCTGGCCCGCAATGCCCGCCATGCCAGCCTGGCAACGACGCGAATTTATATGCACGAAGAAGAAGAAGCCTGGCAGGAACAGAACCGCAAGCAGGATTGGCAGGCTCCCTGGGCAGACACGCAAGACTAGGTTAATCTGCTAAACTAGCTGTCTTTGATCAATGCGAGAATCTGGATGCTGGGACAACTTTTACTAACCGGGCTGGTGATCGCCGGTGTTTATTTTTATTGGCGGCATCAGCAAAAGGTGGAGGCCGGTGATGATCAACAGGCTACCCCTCGCCGCCTACGTACACCCTCACCCCGGCAGGCACCTGTTCCAGTCAAGGCTTTTGTGATCGCCTTGGTGGTTACCGCTTTGTTGGCCAGCGCCGCTTATGCCATTTATGATTGGCATGATAAACGCACCCTTCTGGAAGTGACTGTGGTTAATCCTGTGACGGGTTCCCGAGAGGAATACCGGGTTTACAAGAAAGACTTGCAGGAAAATGCTTTTACCACGCGCAATGGCCAGCACATCCGCATTGCCAGCAGTGAACGCCTTGAAGTCAGGCGCACTGAAGACTAAATCTTATCAGGAGTTATTTCCGTGTCAGCACAAGAAGCCCAGCAGGAACTCTTGGAAGAGTTCGAAATGTTTGATAACTGGATGGATCGCTACCAGTATATTATTGACTTGGGCAAAGCCCTGCCTGATTTTCCTGAGGAATGGAAAACCGCTGAATACAAGATCGAAGGCTGCCAGTCCCAGGTTTGGATACGTCCTGAAGTGCGTGATGGCAGGATTCATCTAAATGCCATCAGTGATGCCGCCATCGTTTCCGGTCTGATTGCTCTTTTACTGCGTATTTATAACGATCGAACGCCTCAGGAGATACTGGACACTCCCCCGGATTTTTTAAATAAACTGGGGTTGGACAAACACTTGAGCCCCACACGCAGCAATGGTCTTCATGCCATGCTGGAAAGAATTTTCACCCTGGCTAAGGCCCAATAGGAGCAATGAAATGAGCTATGAATCTCTGGCAGGTGGTAGCGGTTTAAGCAAACGTGAAATGATTGCAGCCATGATCATGCAAGGCTTGGCCAGCACGGCTGAGAAGAATTTCATTCACGATGCCAGCGCTGATGTTATGGCCGACAGTGCCGTACGCAGTGCCGATATTTTGCTGAAAAAACTGGAAGAGCTTCCTGAAGCGCGGTAATCCCCAGGCTTAGTGGTTGCAGTTGCAACCGGATTTGCGGGTTTTCTTTTCCGGTACCAGATCAATGCCACCCGGATGAAACGGGTGGCACTTCCCTACCCTTTTGACTGTTAACCATAAACCCTTGATCGGACCATGCTCCTGCAGAGCTTCCACTGCATAGCTGGAACAGGTGGGATAAAAGCGGCAACTGGGCGGCTTCATGGGGCTGATCACATACTGATAAAAACGCACCAACCCAATCAACAGGATTTTCAGCAGCCAGCCCAGCAAACGGGGCAGCAGCAATAGCCAGTTGATGAGGATTTCCTTGCGAGTCACAGGTTTGCCTTTCAGCCGTTATTTATAAAGGGTGTTCGGATCAATGACCGGCTCGGCCACCACTTCCAGGCGTTCACCGTTCAAATCAAAATAGAAACAGCTACGCCGTCCGGTGTGACAGGCAGGGCCTTGTTGATCCACCAGCAGTAACAGGGCGTCACCATCGCAATCCACACGCAAACCTTTCAGCCACTGCACCTGACCCGAGCTTTCACCCTTACGCCAGAGCTGCTGGCGGGAGCGTGACCAGTAACAGGCCCGCCCTTCTTGCAGTGTGATTTCCAGGGACTCCCGGTTCATCCAGGCCAGCATCAATACTTCACCGCTATCCGCTTGCTGGGCAATGGCCGTGATCAAGCCCTGATCGTTGAAAGCCAGTTGATCGAGCGCCTCGCTCAACGACTTTTCAGTGCCCGAGGGGGCATTTTCCAGTTCTTTCCAGAAGGGGTTGTTTGAAGCCATTCAAAAATTCCACTCTACTGACTCGTTAATGTTAGGGGGCGGGTGCTGCTTTCACAGGCTGTCTGCAACAGGAAGTTGCAGCCAGAGTTTACAGGGATGTATTCACACGTCCTGCGAAAGCAGTCTCGACACCTTTTGGCGTATTGACTCGCTGCTGTACCTTTGTGCCTACTCTGGATATTTCCGTACAGTTAACAGTAAAGCTGCTATGGCTGAAGTCCAGACCGTCTGCCGCAGGGAAAGCGGCAGCCGAGCCTACATGGAGGTATTCACGGCGTGTCTGGATTCAGGTTATAGCAGCGTGACCGACTAAAAGCCTTCAATCAGCGATTAAAAGTAATTCGCTGCCCAAAAACATCCTCACTGAGCTGGCCGTTTTCATAGGCAACCTGGCCATTGACCAGGGTAGCAGCAATCCTGCAGTTGAAGGTATGGCCTTCAAAGGGTGACCAGCCGCACTTGTAAAGAAGCGAGTCTTTATCGACCAAAGACTGGCCTTTCAGATCAACCAGCACCAGATCGGCAAAGTAACCTTCGCGGATATAGCCCCGATCCTTGACCTGGTAGCGTTCAGCCGGGTTGTGACAGGCCTTCTGCACCACGGTTTCCAGGGACAGGCGTCCATCATGGCAGTGGTCCAGCAAGCTGGGCAGAGCATGTTGCACCAAAGGCAAGCCTGCGGGTGCCTTGAAATAGGTGCCCTGTTTTTCTTCCCAGGTGTGAGGTGCATGATCCGTGGCGATGATATCAATCCGCCCTTCCTTGACGGCTTGCAGAATAGTGTCTCTGTCCGTTTTACGCTTGATGGCCGGGTTGCATTTGATCTGGGCACCCAGGCGCGGGTAGTCCTCTTCACTGAACCAGAGGTGATGAACACAGGCTTCTGCAGTGATCTGTTTACCCTGCATTTCGCCGGGTTCGAAGAGTTCCAGTTCCTTGGCTGTAGTGATATGCAGAACATGCAGCCGGGTTCCGTGCTTTTTGGCCAGTTCCACGGCGTAGGATGAAGATTTCCAGCAGGCCGCTTCGGAACGAATCGCCGGGTGTTCGCTGAAAGGTACGTCTTCACCATATTTCTCGCGGGCCGCTTCTTCGTTGGCCTGAATCATGGGCGTGTCTTCACAGTGGGTGGCCACCAGTATAGGGGCCGAGGCGAAGATGCCCTCCAGAATTTCCGGGTCATCTACCAGCATGTTGCCGGTGGAAGCACCCATGAAAACCTTGATGCCGCAGGCTGCCTGAGGGTCCAGATTTTTGATTTCTTCCAGGTTGTCATTGCTGGCACCCAGGTAAAAAGCAAAGTTGGCTCTGGAGCGCCCTGCTGCCCGGGTGTACTTGTCTTCCAGGGCCTGGGCATTGATGGTCAGAGGGTTGACGTTGGGCATTTCCATATAGGTGGTGATGCCACCGGCCACTGCTGCGGAGGATTCTGTGGCAATATCGCCCTTGTGTGTCAGGCCGGGTTCACGGAAGTGCACCTGATCATCAATCATTCCCGGTAAGAGGTGCAGACCCTGGGCATCCATGACTTGCTTGGCCGCTTCAGCCGACAGATCCTGACCGATTTTGACAATGCGCTGATTACTGATGGCCACATCAGCCTGGTGAATACGGCCCTCATTAACCAAGGTGGCCTGGGTGATCAAAAGATCATACATATTGGGGTCACTCCAAAAAATTAAAAAACAGTTTCTTGCTGACAAGTATGGCAGATGCCGTGAACCTCGATGGTTTTTCTCAAAACCTGAAATCCTTGATCCCGGGCAGCCGTTTCAAGCTGGGAGTCCAGGTTTTCTTCATGCAATTCCTGAACATCACCGCAATTTTTGCAGATCAGAAGCTGGTAAGCCTGGGCATGCTCCGGGCAGGTGCAGCTGACGTAGGCATTCAGGGATTCGATACGGTGAATCAGGCCATTACTGAGCAGAAAATCAATGGCTCTGTAAATGGTCGGGGGTCTTGCGGAAGGATTTTCAGCGGTCAAGGCATCCAGTAAGTCATAGGCCTTGGCACCACCGGGGCTTTGTACAATGAGTTCCAGCACGCGGCGGCGTGTTGGAGTAAGACGCAGGCCTTTACGCAGACACAGGGCGTCAGCTTCAGACATCAGCTTGTCGGCTTCCTGGCTCATGAAGGGTCTCTAGGTAAAGGTGTCATGCTGGAAAAGTTGACCATTATTCTACGTGGTGGGGTTGATCGACACAAACACGGATCTCGGGCGTATCACAAGCAAACAATTGTTGAGCGGCAGCCACCCGGTCTTCACTGGGTTGCTCGGGTCCCTTGATGCGACGGGTCCATTGATCAAGAGCCTCCAGGCGTGGGTTGAGACCGGCGGTATTGGCCAGTTGGATGGCCAGGCCCGGGCGGGCATTCAGCTCCAGCAAGAGTGCGCCCTGTCGGGCATCCAGGACCAGATCGGCCCCCAGGTAGCCCAAGCCGGTCATATCATAGCAGCGGCTGGCCAGTAACAGCATCGAGCGCCAGTCAGAGATTTTCAATTCATTCAGATTCTTGCCGGTGTCGGGGTGTTCTTTTACCGGCCGGTCATGCTGGATGGCCTGTACAGCATGACCACTGGCCAGGTCTATTCCTACGCCAATGGCTCCCTGATGCAGGTTGGCCTTGCCATCAGAGGCCTGGGTGGAAAGCCGCATCATGGCCATAACAGGGTAACCGCGATAAACAATGATACGAATATCCGGCACTCCCTTGTAGGTGAAGTCATTGAATTCAGGAGCATTTTCAATCAGGGTTTCAATGATCGCAACATCCGGATTGCCGCCCAGACTGTAGAGACCGGAAATCAGATTGGACAAGTGGCGTTCAACCTTCTGTCTGGACACCCATTGCCCGGAAGCTTTGCGAAAGTAATCGCCACGGGTTTCCAGAATGATCAAAATACCCTTGCCGCCACTCCCCTTGGCCGGTTTGATGGCAAAACCCTGCCCCGAGGGCAGAAAGCGCTCAAAATGTTTAACATCCATTTGACTGCGGATGACAGCCAGAAGTCGGGGGATGGCCAATTGGTAATCTTCAGCCAGCAGCTTGGTTTGCAGCTTGTCGTCAACCAGGGGGAAAAGCTTCCTGGGATTATAACTGCCGATACAGCGCAGGTTGCGCTGATTCATCCCCAAAACTCCAGACTGGCGGAGCTGGCCGGGGGTTGCAAAGTGCCGGGCCAGTTTAGCCAACATCTTTCTGGTCTTCCTTTTCTTTTTCCCTAACCAGGGGCTGGAATCGCCAGAGCTCAACGAAGCGGTAACCGGTATAGCTGCCTGCGATCAGTATCAAGGCCATGACAACCAGCTGTAAGCCGGGAAAATTGAACAGCCAGTAACGCATCCAGTTTTGATCCATGGCCAGAAAGGCAACGATGGCTGTCAACAAACTGCCAGCCCCCTGAACAAAAACTTCTTTGGCACCCTCTTCCTCCCAGAGAATCGACATGCGTTCAATCGTCCAGGCCAGAATAATCATCGGGAAAAGCGTCACCTGCATCCCCGTGCTGATTCCGGCATGAAAGGAAACCACCGACATCAGGGCTATCAGGCCGATCACACAGACGATAACCGCCCCGACCCGGGCCACCAGAAGCAGGTTCAGGTAAGCCAGCAGCTGCCTGATCACCAGCCCTGCTGCAACAATTATCAGGAAGGTAATGACACCCGGCAGCAGGGACATCTCTAGAAAGGCCAAGGCAATCAGTACCGGCATGAAGGTGCCAGAGGTTTTCAGACCGATGAAAACACGCAATAAAACAACCACCAGAGCACCAACAGGTAGCAGCATCAGGGTTCTGAAGACGGCCTGCTCGGTAATGGGAAGGCTGTGAATGGAAAGGTTCAGCAGGGCATCTCCGGCAGCCAGAGCATGAACACCCCCACTGGCTGGTTCCCGAGTGGACAGCATGGAAAAGTTCACCTGGGAATCCCTGGCTCCCATAACTTCCAGAACAGGGCCGGAAGCCTGTTGCCAGAGCAGATATTTCTGTCCGGGCTCCTCTAGGGCATTCACCGGATCATAAAGACGCCATTCTTGATCCTGAAAAACCTGAACCAGCGGCTGCAAGCGCTGGTTGCGCCGACCGTCCTCCAGTCTGAGGCCGTGTAAAACCCGAGCAGGAACCTCGGCTTCATTGAGCAGCCTGACCAGGGCTTCTTCGGGAGTCAGCTCACTGAGAAGAAGGCCGGCGTTTTCATTACTGTCATCACTCAGACGTTGAGTTAAAGCCCGGGCCAGGCTGAAGCCTTCTGCCGACTCCTGCCAGGATCGGCGCAACAGCTGGGCTGCAGCAGTTTCAATGGGATCTTCCCAAAGTTGTTCCTGAATAGCTGGAGGTTGATCCACGGCGGCCAGCAGTTGCTCGTCATCCACCTGAAACTGGGTGCGATAGTAAAGCCACTGCAACCCTTCTGCCTCACGAATGCTCCACTCCACACGCCGCAAGCCATTTTCAATAAAATCAACACCATAGCCGGGGGATGCCGTATGTTCCGACTGCATCAAAAAGCCAGGCTGACTTTCAGGCACGGCCAGCCTGACCTGGACTGAGTCGCCCGAGGCCTGAAGCTCCACTCTGGCCTCTATATCCCAGTATTGCACCTGACTTCCAGGCAGTAAGGGAACCTGATGAACCAGATGGCGCCAGGTTGAATGAGCCAGACCCAGGCCAATCAGTAACAGGGCCGTCCACAACAGGGTTGAACGAGGTGCTTTCATGAGTCGGACTCATCCGTGGTCGGGGTTTCTTCAAGCTCGGGTTTGGGCTGGAGGTATTTTTCTGAAACATCAATCAGGGCAATATCCATCATAAAGCGGCGCCCCAGCAGGGTTGGATGGCTCATGTCGCCCCGATCGGTCAGGGTGAACTCGGTGTCACTGACCAGCGAACCCAACTGCATGCGCAGCTTCACAACGGGGCGGCTTTCAGAGCCGGATGCCTGAAGAATAGTCACGCGACGCACCAGCGGTGCCTCCAGCTCTATGTCTTCAGCTTCATCCTCCCCCTCTGCCTGGTATTGGGTGGTAAAGCGTATCCAGGTATCGCCATCCCTTTCAAACTCACGAATATTGATGGCATGCATGGAAGAGGTGTTGGCACCGGAATCAACCCGAGCCGACATGAGCAATCCGTGATCGGGAAAGGCCACCCATTCATGCCGCCCAAAAACCAGCAAGCCGTCGCCATTGACCACATCGGGAGCTGCAGAAGAATTGAAGCCCGGCTCAGAGGAAGGCTGAGTCCCGGTCACCTGATGGCCCAGCTCTTCAATTTGAAAGGTGTGCTGACGGTGAAGACGGAGGTTTTCTTCCTGAAGTTCAGCAAGATCGCGACGGGTTTTTGTCAGCTCACTTTCCAGAAGCTTAACAACCTGGCTTTCCAGCCCCTGGAGCTGGCTGCCGAAAAGTTCACTGGTTGCTTCGGGCTGGGCCTGAATAATCTCGCTGAGCACCTGTTGCTGCCTGGCCAGTGCAGCTTCCAGTTGGCTTTGATTAACCGGCTCCTGCTGCTGAAAAACCTGGCAGGCTGAGAGTAAACCTAAGAGTGGCAGTAAACCTAATAAACGCCCCCTGCCTTTGTTTTGCTTCATTGTTTGCTTCCTGAGTTAAATCCTCTGGGACTCTAGCCGAGTCGCTACCAAAATTGAAGTGTCACCAGCCAGACACCGTTATTTGTTTTGACTTTTCAAGGACTCAGAAGTGGTCTCTTCATGTTGCAGAATGCCCCTGAAGGTGATGTCCAGATCCCTTCCAGCAGCCAGGGCTTTCAGGGTTTTGGAGTGAAATTCACGTCGAAAGAGCACCCCCACAACCCCCGCTGTGGCCAGAATAAAAGCTAGGGGGTGTAAAAACCACGCCAGCAAGGCCAAGCCAAAATAATAGGCCCGAAGCCCATAGTTGAACTGGTTCGCGGCCAGATCAATGACATTGGCGGCCTGGATTGCAAACATCTTTCGCAAACCCGGCGTCGAGTCTTTTTCATCCGCTGCCGGGGCACTGCCAATCAAGATGGCACAAAAATTATATTGGCGCATTGACCAGGTAAAGGTGAAAAAGGCGTAGATAAACAGGCCGATCAGCAGCAGAAGTTTTAGTTCCAATCCCAGGCGGCTGGGCGAACTGGCAGCAAAAGGCAGATCAGCAAGAACCAGCAAAGCTCTTTCCGTTGTCCCCATCAAGCCAAAGAGGGCGGCAAGAATCAGCAGGGTGCTGGAAGCAAAAAAAGCGCCATTACGCTCCAGGTGCGTCATGATGGTGGCATCGGCAATACGGGCCTCACGACCCAGCAGACGCCTCATCCAGTCATAACGATAACCGTGCATGACACCGGCCAGGCAGCGTTTGCTGCGCTGACGACGACGGGAGTATTCGTAATACCAGGCCCAGCAGGCAAAAAACCAGCCCAGAGCCAGCCAGTCCAACCAGGAAAAAGCCATCATTAAACTCTCAGGCACCTTGTCTCCCCATTAAAATTAGAAATAACAGTAACCCTGCTCCCTGAAAGGATACATTTTTTGTTACACTCAAGGTCTGAATATACAGGGTTTCCATTTGTTTGAGGTCTGCTGTCAGTGAAAATTCAAGTTCCAAAACCGAACGCTTGCAGTGATAAGCGTGAACAAATCATTCAAGCTGCATCCGATGCCTTTCTGCAAAAGGGCTATCAGAATGCCAGCATGGAAACCATTGCGGCTGAAGCCGGGGTCGCCAAGCAAACCCTTTACAACTACTTTGGCAACAAGGATGCCCTTTTTGAAGCCGTGGTCAACCTCTTGTGCAATTGTGAAAATGAGCAACTGCGCTCCACGGATATCAGCAGTGACCGGGTTGAAGCCGTGTTTCAGGCTTATGCCCAGGGGCTGATTTCCGATTTGCTGTCAACTGAAGACACTGCCCTTTTTCGCATGATGGTGGCCGAGGCGCTGCATTTTCCGAATCTGGGCCGGATGTTTTTCCAGGCAGGCATGGAAAAAGACCGCAAGCTTCTGGTCGAGTTTTTAACCCGTCAGCATGAAGCTGGCAACCTGGTCATTGATGATGCCAACCAGGCAGCCCTCTTTATTCAGGGAGCACTCAATGCCTATTTTCGCCCCAAATTCATCATGACGGGTGAAAGCCCCAGCCGTGAGGAGATGCAGAAGCATATTGATTACTGCATCGATAAGATCCTCACGCTCTATCAGCCCACTTAAAGCAGCCTACCCCAGAGGTCGTGCTCATCGGCCTCGGTCACTTCCACCTGAACCCGCTGGCCGGGTTGCAGGTTTGTTTCCCCCAGCAGGAAAAGCTGACCATCGATTTCCGGGGCATCAGCCTGGGTTCGGGCCGCCGCTCCGTCATCCCCCACCTCATCAATCAGGACTTCCAGCTTTTTACCAATTTTCTGTTGCTGTTTGGCGGCACTGATTTGTGCCTGTTTTTCCATAAAACGGGCCAGGCGTTCTTCTTTGACTTCTTCAGGAAGAGCCCCCGGCAGCTGGTTGGCAGTAGCGCCTTCCACAGGTGAATAGGTAAAGCAGCCCACGCGATCCAGTTGGGCTTCATCCAGGAAATCCAGCAGATACTCAAAGTGTTCTTCGGTTTCTCCAGGGAAGCCGACAATAAAGGTGGAGCGCAGAGTGATATCCGGGCAGATCTCACGCCAGCCCTGGATTCGCTCCAGAGTTTTCTCGCTCGCCGCAGGGCGCTTCATGGCCTTCAGAACCTCTGGATGCGCATGCTGGAAGGGAATATCCAGATAAGGCAGGATTTTGCCTTCTGCCATCAGGGGGATGATGTCATTGACATGCGGGTAGGGATAAACATAGTGCAGGCGTACCCAGGCCCCGAGTTGACCCAGCTCTTCACACAGCTCTTTCATCCGCGTTTTGACCGGTCGACCCTGGTGGAAGCCTGTACGGTATTTCAAATCCAGGCCATAGGCACTGGTATCCTGGGACACCACCAGCAATTCCTGAACACCGGCATTGACCAGGCGCTCCGCTTCACCCAGAACCTCACCAATAGGCCGGGAGACCAGATCGCCACGCAACGACGGAATGATGCAGAAGCTGCAGCGATGATTGCAGCCTTCGGAAATTTTCAGATAAGAATAGTGCCGAGGGGTTAGTTTGATCCCCTGAGGTGGCAAGAGGTCCAGATAGGGATCATGGTCGATGCGTGGTGGCAAGTGTTCATGCACGGCCTGAACCACCTGCTCATACTGCTGTGGCCCCGTCACAGCCAGCACCTGGGGGTGAAGCTCGCGAATGGTGTTTTCATCAACGCCCATACAGCCGGTGACGATCACCTTGCCGTTTTCATCCAGGGCCTCCCCGATCGCTTCCAGGGATTCGGCCTTGGCGGCATCAATAAAACCGCAGGTATTGACGACAACCAGGTCGGCATCCTCATAGCTGGAAACCAGGTCATAGCCTTCGCCTCGCAGCTGGGTCAGAATACGTTCCGAGTCCACCAGCGCCTTGGGGCATCCCAGACTGACGAAACCCACGCGAGGCGCTACAGAAGTTGAACTAGAGCTTAATGACATGAAAGGGTTACACTATGCAGGGTTGAAAAGCGCCCATTCTAACCATTCAACCCTTCAGGGTCACCCATTTGTTATTCGAGCTGTCCAATGCCTGTGCGCAAGCCATTGATTTATATTCTTCTTCCCCTGGCTTTCGCCGCCCTTTGGCTTTTTTTCATCAGTCCGGCCCAGCAGCCCGCTTCAAACAGCCCAAAAAAACTGCGTATGGCTCTGGTGTGGGTGCCCAACCCCCAGTTTGCCGGTTTCTTTCTGGCCCAGGAGCTGGGACTTTATGCAGAAGAAGGGCTGGAAGTGGAATTTCTGCCCTATCAGACCAATGAATCCGTCCATCAGCAGCTGGTTTCAGGCAAAGCCGATCTGGGCATTGATAGCCCCGATCAGGTTTTGATTGCACGCGGACAAGGTGATCCCTTGTTGGCTCTGGCTGCCATTTTCCGCATCAGCCCCATTGCTTTTGCCAGTCACGCCCGGCTGGATGTCCACCACCCGCGGGATCTTGAGGGATTGAAAGTGGGTGTGCTGCCGGATGGCACCAGTACACTGATGGATGCTCTGCTGGCCGAGAATGGTCTGCCACTGGATGCTATTGAAAGAGTTCCCATGAACTATGAACTGGATGCTTTTCTGGCTGGCGAGTTGGATGTCATACCCATCTATATAACCGACGAACCCTTTTTGCTGGATGCAAGAGACCTGGACTACAACCTGCTGCTGCCACAAAATCATGGTGTTGATAGTTACGGCGATATCCTGATGACCACAGAAGATTTTGTTGCCGATAATCAGGACGCCGCTGGTGCCTTTGTACGCGCCAGTTTAAAAGGCTGGCGTTTCATGATTGAGCAGCCGGATCACTCCCTGGAGCTTCTTCAGGACTATATGCACCCACTTTATGCAAACCCGGAACACCAACAATATTTGATGAAACATTCAGCCCCTCTGATCCATTCCGGCCTGGGACCTTTGGGTTGGATGGAAGCCAATCACTGGCAACGGCTTTATGAAGCTTTGCAGCGCCAGGGTTTGATTGAACAGCCTGTGGATACCCGCCAGGTTTTTACCAACCGTTTTCTGGATATTGACAACTGATGTTCGGGACAACGCCTCAGGCCAGTAGCCAGCGTCAACTTCTGGTGGCCATCTGGGTGGCAGCACTTCTGATCAGCCTGCCGCTGTTTTTGTTTAACTTTATACAGCGCGAACATCAGGAGCAGCAAAGGCTGCAGGATCTTGCTGACCACAAAAAACAGGAATTTCTTGGCTGGATGGACAGCATTGATGTTGACCTGCTGCGTCTGGCTCATTTGCCCAGCACCAATGCTTCCTTGACGGCCTCTGTCCTGGCAGAACAGGTGCACTCTGATCTTGACCTGAACCATCATTTTCTCAATGAAACCCTGGAAAGTTATCTCAGTCCTTTTGGGGATTTTTTGGAAGTCTTCATGTTGAACAGCTCCGGTGATGTGGTTTACTCCAGCGATCCCGAGCAGATTGGCAAGAACAAAGCTTCCAGGCGTTATTTCATCCAGGGAATTCATGCACCCTATATTCAGAATGTTTATCATTCGGTCACCCTGCAATCTGCGGCCATGACCCTGGCCAGACCCCTTCTGCTACCAAGTCCTGACGGTGGTCATCAGCACAAGGTGGGGGTCATAGCAGCACGGGCAGATCTGGAAAAACTACGCCAGCTGATGGTCTCCGCAGACGAGGAAGCTTCTCCGCGAAGCTATCTGGTTAACCGCTATAATTTTTTCATCACACCCCCTGAATCATCGCCTGACAGTGAGCTGGTCTATCCCCGGGCAACGCACAGCAAAGGCGTGAACAGCTGTTTGCGAAACCGCCCTTTACCCCAAGTTTACCTGGATCACAAGGATCAGAAAGTTCGTGGTGTTGGGCATTGGCTGCCCCGGCATCAGCTCTGTCTTGTGGTTGAAGAGAATTACACCAGCGGTATTTACCTCTTGCTTCAACAACTGCTGGGGCTGATGGCCTTGCTGCTGCCTTTTTCACTGGCTGCCTGGTGGCTCGCTCCGCGGCTCAGTTTTTTTAAGTCCAATGATGCAGCTGACAAAAATAGAGTGGACACCCGTTTTCTGAGCCTGATCGGACATGAAATACGCACTCCTCTGAATGGCATCATCGGTATGCTATCCCTGCTTCAGGAAAGCCAGCTGAATGCCGAACAGCGCCAACAGGCCCAGGTTGCCGATGCTTCTGCCCAACAGTTGTTGAACCTGTTGAATCACCTGATTGCCCGGGCCCGCCAGGGTGGTGAACCGGCCTCTGTTGAGGAGATGCAGTGGATTCAACTGAATCAGCCTTTGGAGTTGTTGTTGCGCAGTTTTACCTGGGCTGCCGAAAAAAAGGGTTTGTCTCTGAGTTTTCAGGGAGACCCGCAGCTGGAGTCCCTGGAAGTGCAAACCCAGTTAACCTTGCTGTTGCAACTGGTCAGCAATCTACTTGAAAATGCGGCCAAGTTCACAGAAAAAGGTGGTATTGAACTTGAAGTCAGCTGTGAACTCCAGGCCGCCAAGCAAGCCAGGATCACACTGACCGTCAGGGATACCGGGCCAGGTATTGCACCCCAGGACCAGGATAAAATCTTCCAGCCCTTCCAACGCTTACAGCCTGATCCCCATCACCCGGTAACCAGCCTGGGCCTGGGGCTGGCCATCAGCAAAGAGCTGGCTGAACAACTGCAAGGGCAGCTTGAACTCCATTCCAAGCCAGGCCAGGGCAGCCAGTTCATGTTGACCTTTATCGCCCCGGTGCGAAAAACGTCCAGGAACACACAATAATACGAATAAATTTGTTATCCTTCTTGGTCTGCAGTCAGGCTGCTTTTGAGGTGACCCAGTGACACGAGTGCTGATAGTTGATGATCATGTTCTGGTAAGAACAGGAATAGAAAAGATGCTGGCCGAAGCCGAAGGTATAGAAGTGGTTGGGCAGGCCAGGGATGGCGAAGAAGCCATTCGACTGACCCGCGAGCTCTTGCCTGAAGTTATTTTGATGGATGTCAAAATGCCCGGTATTGGCGGTGTCGAAGCAACCCGAAAAATCAGCCGTGCTCATCCGGAAAGTCTGGTGATTGGTCTGACGGCCAGTGGTGATGACACTTTTGTCCAGCGTCTTTTGCAGGCCGGCGCCAAAGGCTATCTGACCAAAGGCTCCAGTTTTGAGGAAGTGGTGCGTGCCATTCGCCTGGTGGCCTCCGGCCAGCATTATGTTGACCCGACAGTGGCCAGTGGCCTGATTGCCCGCGACCCCCAGAACAACCACAACAACAACCCCTTTTCCCAGCTGTCCGAACGGGAAATGCAGGTAGCCCTGATGATTGTCAACTGCCAGAAAGTGCAGGAAATTGCCGACAGCCTCTTTGTCAGCCCTCGAACCATCAATACCTACCGCTACCGTATTTTTGAGAAACTGGAAGTGCGCAATGATGTCGAACTGACTCACCTGGCTTTAAGATACAAGCTTCTTGATGTTACCGACTAGCCCGCTCCGATCATGACAAGCTTTGACAGTAAGACTTTCCTTTCTGAAGTAACCCGATCGCCCGGCATTTATCAAATGTATGCCGAGGACGGCAAAATACTTTATGTGGGCAAGGCAAGAAACCTAAAAAATCGCCTTGGCAGCTACTTTCGCACCAGCCAACTGCCCATCAAGACCCAGGCTCTGGTCAGCCGAATTGCCCAGATTGAAGTGACGGTCACTCGCACCGAGACCGAAGCTCTGCTGCTGGAGCAAAACCTGATCAAGGCCCTGAAGCCGCCTTTCAATATCCTGCTCAGGGATGACAAGTCCTACCCTTTTCTGCATTTTTCGGATCACAAATGGCCTGCACTGACCATCAAGCGTGCCCGCCACCAACGTGGCCCCGGTGAATGGTTTGGCCCCTACCCCAGTGCCAGCAGTGTTCGGGAAATCCTTCAGCTGCTCTACAAGGTATTTCAGATTCGCCAGTGTGATGATACTACCTTCAGCAATCGCAGCCGCCCCTGTTTGCAATATCAGATCAAGCGCTGCTCGGCCCCCTGTACGGGAGAGATTTCTGCCCAGGCCTATGCTGATGACCTGCAGCATGCCCGTTTGCTGCTCCAGGGGAAAAGTCAGAAAGTCACTGATCTGTTAGCGGAAAAAATGGAAGCGGCTGCAGCCGAACTGGATTTTGAACAGGCTGCACATTATCGGGATCAAATTCAGCACCTACGTCAGTTGCAAGTGCAGCAGGATGTGGATACCGGCGTCGGTGATGTCGATGTTTTTGCCCTGGTCGCCTCTGAAGGGCGCTCCAGTATCAGCTTGTTGCAGGTGCGCCAGGGACGCCTGATCGGAACGCGTCACTTTAACTTTGAAAATCCTCTGGATGCCAGCGATGAGTCGACTCTCACCGCTTTTATCGCCCAGTATTTTTTAACCCGCACCTCTTTACCGCCTGCGCCTGAAATCCTCCTCAGCCATGAACTGGAAGAGCCGGAAATTCTACAGGAGGCACTGGCCGACAAGTTTGGCTTCAAGCCACGCCTGGCTCACAAGGTACGCACCCAACGGGCACGCTGGCTGGAATTGGCCCAAACCAATGCTGAACAACAGCTGAGCCATCATCGCAACAAGGCCGATCAATACCAGAAACGTCTGGAAGATCTGCAAGCAGTTTTACAAATGGAGAAGCCCGTCACCCGTCTGGAGTGTTTTGATATCAGCCACAGCCAGGGTGAGGCCACCGTTGCCTCCTGCGTGGTTTTTGACCAGGAAGGCCCTCGCAAACAGGACTATCGGCGTTTCAATATTGAAGGCGTAGCCGCAGGTGATGACTATGCGGCGATGAGTCAGGCCTTGAAAAGACGCTACCAGAGAATCAAAAAGGGCGAGGTGGCTTTACCCGATGTATTGATTGTTGATGGCGGCAAAGGCCAGTTGAATGCCGCACGCGCACTTCTGGAAGAGCTGGACATCACCGACCTGCTGCTGGTGGGTGTGGCCAAAGGCACAACCCGCAAGGCCGGTCTGGAAACCCTGTTCATTGAAACCACAGATCGGGCCCTGGATTTGCCCGGCCACCGTCCGGCTCTGCATTTGATCCAGCATATCCGTGATGAATCCCATCGTTTTGCCATCACCGGGCACCGGCAAAAAAGAAGCAAAACACGCAACACCTCCTTTCTGGAAGATATCAAGGGAGTGGGTGCCAAGCGCCGCCAAGCCTTGCTGAGACACTTTGGTGGCCGTAAGGCCGTTGCCGAGGCGGGTATAGAAGCGTTATGCCAGGTTGAAGGCATTAATCGTGCCCTGGCTGAGGAAATTCATGCTACCCTGCATCCCAATTAACAACTCCATAAAGAAAGACTGAACTCATGAACTTCCCCACTTTTTTAACCCTGTTGCGCATTCTGGTCATTCCTTTACTGGTGGCGATATATTACCTGCCCTGGGAAAGCAAATACCTGATATGCGCCTTCCTGTTTGGAGCTGCCGCCCTCACCGACTGGCTGGACGGTTATCTGGCTCGACGCTGGAATCAAATGACCCCTTTCGGAGCTTTTCTTGACCCGGTTGCTGACAAGCTGATGGTAGCTGTCGCTTTGGGGGTTTTGATTGAAGCCCATGCCAGCTGGATGATGACTTTTCCAGCCTTGGTCATCATCGGACGTGAAATGGTGATTTCTGCCCTGCGGGAATGGATGGCAGAAGTGGGCAAAAGTGCCAGCGTGGCAGTGAGCTGGCTGGGCAAACTGAAAACCACCTTCCAGATGATCTCCATCTTCCTGCTATTGCTGGGGCCGCCCGGACATTTTTTCTCCTGGCTGGGTCTGGGCCTCTTGTACCTGGCTGCCCTGCTAACGCTCTGGTCCATGTACCTCTACCTGAAAGCCGCCATACCGCATTTGCTGCCAAAGGATAGTAACCTCAGCTAAGTTATTGCATCTAAAGTAAAAAAACAGGCACAGAAAGAACAAAAGGGATTGACAGAAAATAATAACTCCCTATAATGTGCCTCCAGTTGCGCGGGAATAGCTCAGTGGTAGAGCACAACCTTGCCAAGGTTGGGGTCGCGAGTTCGAATCTCGTTTCCCGCTCCAAGCAACTATGAAGGCTGGGTGGCAGAGTGGTTATGCAGCGGATTGCAAATCCGTGGACGCCGGTTCGATTCCGACCCCAGCCTCCATTTTTCCTACGAAAAATGATCCTCCCTGAATTGTAATCCCCCCGCCCGGGTGGTGGAATTGGTAGACACAAGGGATTTAAAATCCCTCGGCCTTATGGCTGTGCCGGTTCAAGTCCGGCTCCGGGCACCAAGAAAATCAACAGCTTAGCTAATTTCCTTTCTTTGCAATAATACCTCTTTTGCTTTGGGTGTCCACCAAGTGTCCACCGAAATTCAGGAAAGTGGATTCAACATCTTTGCCGACTCCAGGTGACCTGGTGCCAGGTGAGCATACCTCATGGTCATTTGAATGGTGGAGTGCCCCAGGATTTTTTGAAGTTAACCTGGTTGATTAAACTCAGCTTGCGGCTGGCATACTGATTTTTATCCAGTTAGAATGATTGCTGGATAAATACTCAGTTATTGGCAGGTGGATTATGGATGTTGAAGAAATGTTTGCGTCCCAGGCTGCAGAGTCCCCCACCGATGCGGCCACCCAGCGTTCAGCCACTGGATTCCCGAGCCCTGCGGCTGATTTTTCCGGTCAGACGCTGTCTCTGGATCGCCACCTAGTGCGCCATCCTTCGGCAACCTATTTCTGCCGGGTGAGTGGTCATGCCATGCGGGGTGCGGGAATTCACGATGGGGATTTGCTGGTGGTGGATTCTTCTCTGACGCCCCGCCATGAACAGGTGGTTGTGGCGCTGTTGTTCGGTGAGCTGGTGGTTCGCAGGTTGCATAAAAACGAAACTTCAGCCTGGCTGGTGGCCGAAACCACTGAGTCCGGCTATCCTCCGGTTGATATCAGTCAGCTGGATGCAGCGGATATTTTCTGGGGAGTCGTAAGCTGGGTGCTGCATCAGCCTTGAGAAGCACTTAACTCTCTTCCAGGAAGCCTCTGATCAATTCGCCCTGGCTGGTGATGCTGTAAATACCGTCCAGATGCCCCCAGGAGCCTGTGATTTCCTGATAATGGCTGTTTTTTCCCAGCTCTAGCAACAGCTCATGGGTTTTCAGGGCAAGGCGCGGTGGCAACAGTTGATCATTGGTGGCTGGCAGAAACAGGCATTTGGCCTGAATTTTTTGCAGCCCCTCTTTAAGACTGCTGCCCTGCCCGGCCAGAAACAGCTGATTGGCCCTGATCAAATACAGCAAATGATTGGCATCGGCCAGCTTGGCTCTTTCCTGGCAGTCTTCCCGAAAGCGCTTCACCATTCGATAATCTTCCTGAATGGATTCCAGAGGCCCGGCTTCCATCGGATGATGCTGAAAGAAAGTTCGGTTAATTAGCTCAGGGCTGAGCGCCTGCTGATTGATCTGCATCAGAGTTTGTAAAACCCCTTGCAGCGGTGGTTCGGATGCATAGTAATCCCCCTGCTGCCAGTTGGGGTCTGCCAGAATGGGTTCTGCCCACTGTTGTAGGCCCAGGCAGGTCCAGGCATCCGCCTCACCCATCCCGATCACAGACACCATGCGTTCCACTGCTTCAGGGTAGGCAACAGCCCAATGCAAGGCCTGAAGGGAACCCATGGAAGGCCCCATGACCGCATGCAGCCTTTCAATGCCCAGCGATTCCATCAGCGCTTTTTGGGTGTTTACAAAATCCGCAATGGTGACCACTGGAAAGTCCAGGCCCCAAGGCTTGTCGGTTTCCGGGTTGATGGAAGCTGGCCCTGTGGTGACGACATAAGGATTGAAAGGCTCCTGGTTGACCAGGGTGTCGCAGCTGAAAATAAAGTAATGGTCAGTATCCAGAGGCTTGCCGGGGCCGATCAGTGAATCCCAATAACCTGGCAGTGGGTCTGTTTCCTGGTAGCGCCCTGCAGCATGGCTGGAGCCGGAAAAATAATGGGTCACCAGAATTGCATTATCTTTCCTGGTATTCAGTTGGCCCCAGGACTCCCAGCCGATTTGTACCTGTGGCAAAAAGCTGCCATTGAAGGTTTTGAAACCCTCGATGGTGAATGTTTTTTTCTCGACCAGCATGCAAAAACTCCTTGTTTTCAAGGGTTATTATTCAATGGATCTGCTTTGCCAGATGCAGTAATCAGGGCTAAGATGGTTGGATGTTCAATATTAATCAGGAGAATCCAAGTGACTGACGGCGTTAAGCATATTATCGCAGTAGCCTCAGGTAAAGGTGGCGTCGGCAAAAGCACCGTAACCGCCAATCTGGCTTTGGCCATGTCGGCTCAGGGCAAGCGGGTTGGCGTACTGGATGCTGATATTTATGGCCCCAGCCAGGCGCAGATGTTTGCTGTTCCCGCCGATCAAAAACCCAAGTCGGACGATGGTAAAACCTTTGATCCCATCTATGCCAAGGGCATCCAGTTGATGTCCATGGCTTTTCTGGTGGATCAGAAAACCCCGATGATCTGGCGTGGACCCATGGCTTCAGGAGCTTTTCAGCAGCTGCTCAACCAGACCCGCTGGGATGACCTGGATTATCTGTTTATCGACATGCCTCCCGGTACCGGTGACATTCAGCTGACCATGGCACAGAAAGTGGAAGTCAGTGGCGCTGTCATAGTGACCACACCTCAGGATATTGCTCTTCTGGATGCCAAAAGGGGCATAGAGATGTTCCGTCAGGTCAAGGTGCCAGTGCTGGGTGTGGTGGAGAATATGAGCCTGCATACCTGCTCACAATGCGGTCACAGTGAACCGATTTTCGGGGAAGGTGGCGGTGAGCGTATTGCTCAGGAATATCAGACCGAACTGCTGGGGCAACTGCCTTTGGCCCTGTCCATTCGTGAACAGGTGGATCAGGGGCATCCCAGCGTTGAAGCTGAGCCTGAAGGCAAGGTTGCAGAAGTCTTTAAAAAGATTGCCGCCAATATTCGTGAGAACATGGAAAACCAGGACAGCGGGTCAGGCCCGGAAATTTCCTTTAGCGAATAACAGCATGATCAAAGCACAGGGAAGTGCTTAAAGTTTCTTTTGGATACGAGTAAAGGAAAGGGTAATTCCAGGAATAAATTGGTGGAGCTAAGCGGGATCGAACCGCTGACCTCTTGCATGCCATGCAAGCGCTCTCCCAGCTGAGCTATAGCCCCACGAGCTGAAGAGGCTTGAATTATATAGCCTCTTTGCCCGGTGTCAAGCCTTAACCGCGAAATTTCCAAAGACCGTAGCCACCCAACAGCAGTGACAGGGTGCCAGTGACATAGTATTGCCAGACCGCTTCCGGTGGTTCGCCGGTGACTTCACGTATAAGGTGCATATCCAACCGCTGTTGAAGATCATAGCCCCAGTAGAGCAGGATGATACCCATCAAAATCAAGACAACACTAATTGCTCTTCTCATTGGGAACCTCTTGGTTTTTATCGAAAAAATAACTGACTGGCTGGGAAAAAAGTTCTTGCTCATGCTTTTCCAGCCTTGCATGGGCCGCTTTCAAAGCCGGTAAATCCAGAAGGCTGTCCGGCCAGGAGCTGGCCGGAGGCATACGCCAGGGCAGTTGTTCCAGCCAGTTGGCAAAGCTGATCCTGGAAAAATCCCGACCGGGAAGCCAGACCTCACGTTCGGCATCAAAAACGATCCAGTGCTGATCCTGTAACCATTTTAATCTGTCCTGCCAGAGTTCAGGATTCTGGCTGCCCGCAAGGCTGCGCAGCTGGTTCTCGTCAATGCCCTCCCCTTTGCCAAAAGCCTCCCAGAGAACTCTGAGCACCACCAGTAATTGCAGGCCCGGCTCCAGCTTTTCAACCGTCACTTCTTTTCCCGGCAGGCTCAGCAAAGCCACCCACTCTGCAGCCAGCAAAATCAACAGCCAGGAAACATACATCCACAAGAGAAACAGAGGAAAGGCAGCAAAAGCCCCGTAAACCAGCTCATAACTGGGGAAGCTGGCTACAAACCAGGTAAAGCCGGCCTTGGCCGTTTCAAACATCAAGGCCATAACCATCCCTCCCATGGCAGCATGTTTAAAGCGCACACTGCAATGCGGCACAGCCCAGTAGAGTAAAGTGAACGCCAGAGCACTGAAAATAAAAGGCACGTAATTCCAGAGGATGGCCGCACCACCCGGCTCCGTAACCATTTCCAAAAGTGGCAGGGTGGTCAGGTAAGAGCTTAAAACCAGACCGGCCCCCAGCAGCAAGGGGCCCAGGGTCAGCACCGTCCAGTAAATCAGAAAAGCCTGCAAACCCCGCCTGGGCTTTTCCACTCGCCAGATGGCATTAAAAGCCTTTTCGATATTAAAAATCATCAGACCGGCGGTGATAATCAGAAAGACAACACCCACCAGAGTCAGCTGCCGGGCCTGCTGAGCAAAATCACCCATATAGTCCTGCACCACCTGCCCCGTTGCAGGTACAAAATGATCAAACAGCATGCTTTGCAAATCATCCTCCAGGCCGCGGAAAACCGGTAAAGCAGCGAGCATGGAGTAGGTCACTGTCAGCAAAGGTACAACGGCAAACAGGGAGGTATAGGTCAGGGCTGCAGCATTTCTGGGGCAGTCATCATTGATAAAGCGCTGAAAAACAGACAACAGCATTTTAAAAGACGCCAGGTTTTGCAGTTTGGCAAGCAGCTGGGCAATTCTTTGCATGAGCAAGGTTCCTTCAGGTCAAGCAGGCAGTTAGAATGGTTGCAGTTTATCACTGACCCGAGAAAGGCAACAATTTAATGGCCCCCACCCTTCTGCATAACCCTCGCTGCTCCAAATCCCGTCAGGCTCTACAACTTCTGGAAGAGAAGCAGGTGGACTTCGAGCAACGCAAATACCTGGAGGAGCCCCTCAATCAGGCTGAGCTGGTTCAGCTTCTGGACAAGCTTCAACTCACTGCCCGGCAACTGTTGCGCTCCGGAGAAAGTATCTATAAAGAACTGAATTTGCAGGACAAAAGCCTGTCTGAAGAGCAGCTGATTGCCGCCATGGTGGCCCATCCCAAGCTGATGGAGCGGCCTGTTTTCATCAAGGGCGACAAGGCTGTCATTGGCCGTCCTCCCGAGCAGGTATTGGAAATCATCTAGCTTTTTTACAAGGAACCATCAATGTCTTTGCCTTATATTTTGGTACTTTATTACTCCCGCAATGGCAGTTTGGCCAACATGGCCCGTGAGATGGCCCGGGGTGTCGAGCAGGTTTCCGGCGTGGAAGCCCGCCTCAGAACCGTACCGGCTGTATCCGCTGTTTGTGAAGCAACTGCAGCAGCCGTACCGGAAACAGGTGCCGTTTACGCCACAGAGGATGATTTGCGACACTGCGCAGGCCTTTTGTTGGGCAGCCCCACCCGCTTCGGTAATATGGCGGCTCCCATGAAATATTTCATTGATTCCACCAGTGGGCTTTGGTTGTCCGGTGCCTTGATCGACAAACCAGCAGGTACTTTCACCTCAACATCCAGCCTGCATGGTGGTCAGGAAACCACTCTTTTGAGCATGGCCCTGCCCTTGCTGCATCAGGGCATGATCTGGGCCGGACTGCCCTACTCCAACCCTGAACTGGTGGCCACTCAGGAAGGTGGCACCCCTTATGGAGCAACGCATGTGGCTGGAGCAGACAGCAACAGTGAACTCAGCCAGACGGAAATCAAACTCTGTCGCGCCCAGGGCGAACGCATTGCCCGCCTGGCCAAAAAACTCAGCGATTAAACCCATTTTCAATTTCAAGGCAAAAACGTGAAACCTGCAAAACCCCTTCCCAAGCGTGAACTTCACCAGAAACTACTCATCAGCCGGATATTGACCCTGGGCAGCTATTTTGGCCTGCTGTTGGTTCTGTTGGCCGGACTCATTGCTTTCCCACCTCCTGAAGAAGCCCGCTTTGCTGTGATTCTCGGGGTGCTTTGGCTGCCCCTATTGGTGTTTTTTCCTTTCATCTGGTTAAAACAGCCCCGCCCCCATGCCTGGCTGTGCTTTGTCAGTCTGGTGTACTTTATGCAGGGAGTGACCACCGCTTTTATTCCAGGCAAGGCCGGGCTGGGTTTTTTGCAGGCATTGCTGGCCTTGACTCTATTCACCGCCGCCATGCTTTACGGGCGCTGGCGAGGCATGCAGTTGCGTGGAGCGACCCTGGATTAGTCTGCCTGGGTCAAGTTAAGCAGCAAACGCACCACTTCCAGCCATGCCTCCTCCTCACTGCGCCCCGAACGCAGTGCTGAGGCATGGGCACCAATTTGCAGATGTGCACTGGTTCCCCGGTTCAGGATCTTGGCGCAGATTTCTAGCTCTTCCTGGCATCCCAGGGCTTGGGCATCCTCCTGCAGCATCTCCAACATCTCCAGCAGCAGGTGTTTATAAGGACGAATTTCCCCTGTTCCCAGGTCCACCAGACCGGCATCAGTGCCATAACACTGGGCACGCCAGCGGTTCTCGTTGATCAACATGCGTGCATAGCTCCGCCAGCGCTGGTTGCGCAAACGCAGACGGTACAAGTAACGCAGCAGACAGCGGTAAAGAGCGGCGATGGCCACCGAATCATCAATCCGGGTGCAGGAGTCTGCCACCCGCATCTCCAGAGCCTCATGACGACTGGAAGGGCGCAAATCCCACCAAAGCCGGGAAATGTCCTCAATCAAGCCTGATTTGACCAGCACATTGGTGTGGGCTTCAAAATCAGCCCAGGAGTCAAAAAGATCGGGAAGACCCGTGCGCGGCAGCTCGGAAAAAGCACTGATGCGATAACTTTTCAAGCCGGTTTTGGCACTCAACCAAAAGGGTGAGCTGGTGGATAGCGCCAGTATGTGAGGAACAAAATAGGAAACCTGATTCATCAGGTCGATACGCAGGTCAGGATCCTCAATGATCACCTTGACCTGCATGCCGCAAGTCAGCAAACGTCGGGACAAATCGCGCAGCTCCAACACCATTCCATGCTGTTGTCCATCCTGAGTTTGCCGCTGACGGTGCCAATCCGCAAAAGGGTGGGTTCCCGCTGCCATGGGTGCCAGGCCAAAATCAGCAGCCAAGGCGGCCAGTTGCTTGCGAAGCTGCCAGGCTTCACGGCGCATTTCGGTCAGGTTTTCATGAAAGCCAGTCGCAGTGCGTATCTGTGCCCCAAGAAATTCCGGCCGCACTTTTTCACCCAGTTCATTGCGTAAACGCTGAATAAGCTCGGGTGGCTGCTCGACGATGACATCCAAAGTGTCCAAATCAACGAGAAGAAACTCTTCCTGAAGGGCTGTTGCAAAGGTGGGTGTACTGGTCGGTTGAATAACCTGACTGTGAAACATGAGAACTCCAGAAGAAGTGAAGCCCTCATTTTATAGCTTATAAACGGGATTCCAACTGCAAAACCTGCTACTTAGGTCGTGTTTGTATGGGCATTTTGTCGCAGCTGGTTAAATTTTATGGCAGTTGCAGGCTCACCAGGCCAAAACGGTGAATTTCATGGGCAACTTCTTTGTTTTTCAGTTCACGCATACGGCTGATGACCTTATCCAGCAGCAATTCCGGTTCGCCCGGCTCGGGCAATTCGGCAACAGCGACGCTGGAATGGATTCGCAAGGTCGGGAATTCGGAGTACTTGACCTTGCTCAGGGCTTTGCTGATTTTGTCAGCCAGCAGCAAGCCGTCCTGCTGGCCCTTGTTGGGTAAAAGAATGCAGAGTTTACGGCCACTGAAACGGGCACAGATATCATCCCTGCCCGCACAATGCTGAAGCAGGCTACCCATGTTTTTGAGAACACGATCGCCAATACTCTGGCCAAATTGTTCATTGATTTCATGCAGGTTTTTCATATCAATGGCAACCAGGGTCAGACGCAGACCATTGGGGCCGACTTGATCCAGCAGCTCGCGAAAGACCTGCAGAAAAGCATCGCGTTGGTAGAGATGGGTGGTTTTGTCTTGGCGGGATTCAATCTGGGCATCGGCAAGCAGATTATGCACCTTGTCGGTTACCGCAACCCGTTCGGCAATGTCCCGACCATTGGCAACCACGTAGGAGCGGCCTTCATAGTCCAGCAGTTGCATGCGGAACTCAAAATCATGGTCGGTACCCAGGCTGCGCCTGACCGGTGTGACCAGGGTCATACCCTCGCCTTGATCCAGGTATTGCAGGTTTTCGAGGATGCCTTCCAGCTCAGCATCGGTCAGTTCCGGCAGGAAGGTGAAAGGGCCTTTTGAGAGGAGTTCATCAACCCCCATCCCCAACCAAGCGGCACCATGCTCATTGACAAACAGCAGACTTCGATCACTGGGGTCTATCACCAAAACCAGATCCAGTGATTGTTGCAGGATATGAGCAATTTCTTTTTCAGAAATCTTAGCCAAAGTGCTTTCCTTCTGCTGCTAGAGTTTTAATGGCAAAAATAAGTCAATCAGCTTTTAGATTTATAGTCCAACTCGGCGCTGGAAGCAAGACCCCCCGCTTTCAGCACCCCTCACAAACTACCATTTTAAAGCCTGGCGTACAAAAGGAATTGTCAGCTTGCGCTGCTCCTTGAGACTGGCATCATCCAGCACATCCAGAGTTGCAAACAAGCCGCTCAAGCGCCTGGGGCTGCGGTGTAGAAGGTAGCGTGCCACTTCATCCGGCATTTGCAGACCGCGTTTTTGGGCACGCATTTTCAAGGCAGCCAGCTTGTCGTCATCCTCAAGTGTTTGCAACTGATAAGTCAGACCCCATGCCAGCCGCGAAGCCAAATCCGGTAGTTGTACCGGCAGATGGGCCGGTGAGGAAGCGGCTGTTATTAACAGCATCTTACCCTGGTCTCTCAGGCGGTTAAAAGTATGGAACAAGGCTTCTTCCCAGGCAGAGATTCCGGCAACTGCATCCAGGTCATCCAGACAAACCAGAGACTGATCCAGCTCGGCCAAAGGGCTGGGGCTTCCTCCAGCCATCTCCTGCAACGACAGATAGGCGGCTTCCATGCCCTGCTGCTGAGCCCGGTGGTAGCATGCCTGCAGCAGATGGCTTTTGCCGCTGTCCTGCTTTCCCCACAGGAACACATAACGAAAGCCGGGTTGCTCAAGCATTTCCGGCAAATGCGTTACTATTGCCGGGTTTTTACCCAGATGAAAATTGCTGAACTGGGCAGCATCCTGCAAATGAACGCCAAGAGAAAGCTGTACGGGTGCGGCCATGCTAATCAATCCTAGTTGGCTTGCCACTTGAACCAGGCATCAACTTGCCTGAAAAAAGCTGGATCTTCGCTAACGCCTGCCTGCGGATCCAGTGCTCCTGACTGTGCGGTAAAGTCCTCCTGTTTTCTGGCCTGCTGAAGGCTGTAGAAGGACGTCTCTTCTAGTCGACCATCCAGCTTCAGGTTGGCACGCAGTTGATCCACACCGCCGCGCAGATCAACCTGTAACAGGAGTTGGTCCTTCTGGGTTTTCACAAGCTCCACATCCTTGGTCAGGGACAGTTCATTCAAATAGCTCATCATTTCTGAAAAATCGGCAATTTTTTGGATCTCGGAAACAGCCAGGCGATAACTGCCCGCCCCCTGATCCGGTGAGCTGGCATAACGCTCAGACAGGGATTCGGCCACAAAATCAACGCCAGATTCGAGCGCTTCACCCAGAGTGGCTGCCGAGGTGTTGTCCCGAACCGAGTCCAGGCCGGTGAACAGCTGCCAGTTAACGGCCCAGGTGCCGGATGAGGGGTAAATACGTCCAACGGCGATGGCGTCCGGCTGATAGGCCTGGCTGGCTTCAAGAATTTCCCGGCTGAAGCCTCCCCAGATATCCGACAACAAACCCGGCGGTAAAGATTTCTGTTCTTCATCAGGCAGTTCCAAGGGCAGACCCCGTTGTAGGGCAAGCTCATCAAGCAATTCGCTCAAGGGCTGGTTGCTGCTGGGGGTGACCAGATAACGGCCCTGTCGGCCCTGCAAGGCAATCAAAAAAAGAGTTTTGGGGCGACTGGCATCCCAGACGGGCGCTTGCATCCGTTGCAGCAAACGATTGATACCGTCAGGATCAAAATCCAGTTCGAGACGCTGGGCCCGAACTTCATCACCTTCTTTGTTTTCAATCAATTGGTCGGAGGACTGGTAACTGTATTGACTGACCCAACGTTGGGCATTGGCCAGTTCCTCCCAAAGCTCAAGCTGTTCTGTCGTGGCCAGTTTCTGATAGGTTTTTTGTGCCTCCTCCCGCTCTGCAGAGGACTCTGCCGTATCCAGTGCCTTTTTCATTTCAAGAAAATCGTCCGGTGGCATTTTCTCGAGTACGGCCTGAGTGCCGGAAACCCGAACCAGAAGACGCTTAAGCATTGCATTGGCAGCTTCTGCCCGTGTGGAATCACGAGTATCAGGGACCAGAGCCTGAAGGCTGTAAAGATTATCAACCCGATCCGCATAAAGAGGTTGCGCACCTGCCATTAAAAAAATAAGCCAGATACTTGTGTATAGAGCGACCTTGATTAATTTCACCTTGCTCATCCGTTATCAGTGCAAACAGTCATTGACTCAAACAATTTTAACTCAGGCTGGCTGACTTCGTGGAGCCTGAGGCTTCAGGGTGTTAGAATACGCAACTTTTATGGCCTTGCCCATTTTTACTGACCGATTTTCTAATGCAGGACACTCCATGAGCCGTAGCAAAACCCCGATTACTTATAAAGATGCCGGTGTCGATATTGATGCCGGGAACGCGCTGGTCGAGCGCATCAAAGGTGTAGCCAAGCGCACCAGCCGTCCGGAAGTCATGGGTGGCCTGGGCGGTTTTGGAGCCCTCTGCCAGATTCCTGCCGGTTACCGTGAACCCCTTCTGGTTTCAGGTACGGATGGTGTGGGCACCAAGCTGCGCCTGGCCATGGAACTGAAACAGCATGACACCATCGGGATCGATCTGGTTGCCATGTGCGTCAACGATTTGATTGTCTGTGGTGCCGAACCCCTCTTCTTCCTGGATTACTATGCAACAGGCAAGCTGAATATTGATGTGGCCGCTGATGTGGTGACAGGCATAGGCACTGGCTGCGAACAAGCAGGCTGCGCACTCGTTGGCGGTGAAACGGCAGAAATGCCCGGCATGTATGAAGGCGATGATTACGATCTGGCCGGTTTTTGTGTAGGTATCGTGGAAAAATCCGAAGTGCTGGATGGCAGCAAAGTGGCTGCAGGCGATGTGCTCCTCGGCTTGGCTTCTTCAGGCCCTCACTCCAACGGCTATTCCCTGATTCGCAAATTGCTGGAAGTCAGCGGTGATTCCCTGGACATGCAGCTGAGCGATGGCAAGCCGTTGGGACAGGCACTCATGGAGCCCACGCGCATTTACGTCAAGCCGCTGCTGAAACTGATCAAGGAAGGTGCGGCCATTCATGCTCTGTCACATATCACCGGTGGCGGCCTGTATGAAAACATCCCGCGGGTGCTGCCTGACAACTGTAAGGCTGAGCTGGATTTAACCACTTATCAGCGCCCTGCTGTCTTCGACTGGATGCAGGATGTCGGCCAAGTGCCCGAAAAAGAAATGTACCGGACACTCAACTGCGGTATTGGTATGGTTCTCGCTGTTGCCTCGGATCAGGCAGCCAGCATCCGCAAAGAACTGGAAGCACAAGGTGAAACGGTATTTGAGTTGGGCGTGATCAGCAACCGCAACCCTGACGAAGAGGCCGTCGAAATCAAGGGGCTTAAAGAATGATGCATGGCGGGGAACCAGTGGACGCTCGTCGAGTCGTGGTTTTGATTTCAGGTAATGGCAGCAACCTGCAGGCACTGATCGACACTTGTAAGACCCAGGAGGGCCTGGGTGGCGAAATTGCTGCAGTAATCAGTGACCAGGCCGATGCCTATGGCCTGGAAAGAGCCAAGCAAGCCGATATCGCCACAGAAGTTTTGCCTGCTGCAGGTTTTGCAAGCCGTGAAGAGTACGACCAGGCCTTGATCCGCCTGATTGATGACTATCAGCCGGATCTTCTGGTTCTGGCTGGCTTCATGCGAATTCTCTCCCCGGCTTTTGTGCTGCGCTTTCATGGCAGGCTGCTGAATATTCATCCTTCCCTGCTTCCTAAATACAGAGGGCTACATACCCACCGCCGTGCTCTGGAAGCCGGTGACAATGAACATGGCGTCAGCATTCATTTTGTCACGGAAGAGCTGGATGGCGGCCCTCTGGTGATTCAGGCCAAGGTGCCGGTTGAGGTGGATGATGATGAGACCAGTCTGGCACGCCGGGTGCAGGCCAAGGAACATTTGCTTTATCCCATCGTCGTGCGCTGGTTTTTGCAGGGTCGTCTGCAACTGCAGGGCGATCAGCCGCAACTGGATGGTCATCCTCTACCCAAATCTGGTGTTTTGTACCAGGAAGACACCTGAAAACAGCGCATTTGACTGGACACGCTGATTCCTGCCTGTCATTATTTTGCGTTTTTATACTCTTGTCGCTGGCCTGAAGCGGGAAAGTGCCACCTTCGTCCGGTGGCCGCCGCTTCCAGAAAAGTAGACAAACACATGAACCAAGTGTCCTCTCGTAAGGGACACCACTGCTCAGGAAAAAGACTATGCCTGTCATTACTCTCCCCGATGGAAGCCAGCGTGCTTTCGATCACCCTGTCACTGTTCATCAGGTCGCCGAATCCATCGGTGCCGGCCTGGCCAAGGCCGCCCTGGCGGGCAAGGTCAATGGCACTCTGGTTGACACCAGCCACACCCTTGACAGCGACAGCGAACTGGCTATTGTCACCTCCCGTGACCAGGAAGGCCTGGAAATTCTACGCCACTCCTGTGCCCACCTGATGGCCATGGCTGTTAAAGATCTTTTTCCCAAAGCTCAGGTTACTATTGGCCCGACCATTGAAGACGGTTTTTACTACGACTTTGATGTGGAAGGGGCTTTTACTCCAGAAGATCTGCAGGCCATTGAAAAGCAGATGGAAAAGCTGGCGAAGCAGGATATTCCTGTAGAACGCCAGATCATGACCCGTGAAGAAGCCATTCCCTTTTTCGAGGAAATGGGTGAAATCTACAAAGCTGAAATCATTCGCGATATTCCCGCCAATGAAGAGCTTTCCCTCTATCGTCAGGGCGATTTTATCGACCTCTGCCGTGGCCCCCACGTTCCCAGCACCGGCAAACTCAAAGCTTTCAAGCTGATGCGCGTTTCTGGTGCCTATTGGCGCGGTGACTCCAACAACAAGATGCTGCAGCGCATTTATGGCACCTGCTGGGGCGATAAAAAAGAACTCAAAGCCTACCTGCACCGCCTGGAAGAAGCCGAAAAACGCGACCACCGCAAGCTGGCCAAGCGTATGGATCTTTTTCATATCCAGGACGAAGCGCCCGGCATGGTCTTCTGGCATGCCAATGGCTGGACACTCTATCAGACTCTGGAAACCTATATGCGCGGCGTGTTGCGTGATAACGGTTACCAGGAGGTGCGTACCCCGCAGATCGTGGACAGGATGCTCTGGGAAAAATCGGGCCACTGGGAACATTATCACAGCAACATGTTCACCACAGTATCCGAACACCGGGATTACGCCATCAAACCCATGAACTGCCCCTGCCATCTGCAGATTTTCAACCAGGGTTTGAAAAGCTACCGTGATCTCCCCCTGCGCATGGCTGAATTCGGCTCCTGTCACCGCAATGAGCCTTCCGGCTCCCTGCATGGCTTGATGCGGGTACGCGGCTTCACCCAGGATGATGCTCATATCTTCTGCACTGAAGAGCAGATGGAAGAAGAATCCGCGCGTTTCATTCAGCTCACTCTGGATGTTTACAAAGCTTTTGGTTTTGAAGATGTTGAGCTCAAGCTGTCGACCCGCCCGGAAAGCCGCATCGGTGAAGATGCCCTCTGGGACAAGGCAGAGCACGCTCTGGAACATGCTTTGAACAAGATCGGCAAGGACTGGGATCTGCAGCCGGGTGAAGGTGCCTTCTACGGTCCGAAAATCGAATTCTCGCTGCGTGACTGCCTGGGGCGTGTCTGGCAGTGTGGTACCCTGCAGCTGGATTTTGTCCTCCCCGGCCGCCTGGGCTCCAACTATGTTGCAGAAGATGGCAGCCGCAAGACACCGGTCATGCTGCACCGCGCCATCCTGGGTTCCTTCGAGCGTTTTATCGGTATCCTGATCGAGCATTATGCCGGAGATCTGCCACCCTGGCTGGCCCCCATCCAGGCCGTGGTACTCAATATCACCGACAAACAGGCTCCTTATGTTCAGGAGCTGGCAAAAAAACTCTATTCCAGCGGCATTAGAGTCGAAACCGACTTGAGAAATGAGAAAATAGGCTTTAAAATCCGTGAACATACCCTAGCCAAAATTCCTTATTTGCTGGTTGTGGGTGATAAGGAAGTCGAATCAGGCACTGTTGCCCTGAGAACTCGACATGGTGAAGACTTGGGTACTTATGATCTGGCTCAACTTCAGGCCAAACTGCTGGAGCGTTGAAAGTGCTACACTCGCGACAGTAACCGACTGAAGAAAGGCAGCAGGGTGAAACGGCAACAAGCCAAAGCCCTGTGATCAATTGCAAACAAGATGGAGATATAGCAATCAAGCGAGCTAATCCAATGAGAGGGCGGGATCCAAAAAAGAACCTGCCCCCGATAAATGAGAATATCCAGGCCGAAGAAGTTCGTTTAATCGCACAAGATGGCGAACAAGTCGGTGTTGTTCCTCTCCAGGAAGCCCTGGATAAAGCCGCTGAGGCCGAACTGGATCTGGTCAAGATTTCTGAAGCAGACCCCATCGTCTGCAAGATCATGGACTATGGCAAGTATGTTTTCGAACAGAAAAAAGCCAAGAATGCCCAGAAGAAAAAGCAGAAACAGATCCAGATCAAAGAGGTTAAGTTTCGCCCTGGCACCGAAGAAGGCGACTTTCAGATCAAGTTTCGCAATCTGAAACGTTTCCTTGATGACGGTGACAAGGTTAAAATGACGCTTCGATTCCGTGGTCGCGAAATGGCGCACCAGGACATAGGCTTGCGCCTTTTCCAGCGGGTTGAAGAAGAACTGGGTGATGCTGTTGTGATCGAATCTCGTCCCCGCCTTGAAGGCAGACAGATGGTCATGATGATGGCACCCAAGAAGAAATGATCCCCTGTTTCCAGTGATATTCAAGCCGGTACAAAAACCGGCTTGCTTGAGTTCTGGTTCACAGGTCAATTTCCGGGCCTGGATCATGCCCAATCCCTTGCAACGCATCTTTAGATGCACTTGTGGAGTATTTAGTAATGCCTAAGATCAAATCCAACAGTGGTGCGCGCAAGCGTTTCAAGCCGACTGCCAAAGGCTTCAAGCACAAGCAGTCTTTCCGCAGCCACATCCTGACCAAGAAAAGCCCCAAGCGTAAGCGTCAACTGCGTGGCATGAAGCAAATTGCTGCTTCTGATGTGCCGATGATCAGACGCATGCTGCCCAGCGTTTAAGGTTCTTTTCAATTAATTTTTCAAGTCAGGAGTAAGTTTCATGGCTCGCGTAAAGCGTGGTGTACAGGCGCGTCGTCGTCACAAAAAGATTTTAAAGCTGGCTAAGGGTTACTATGGAGCCCGTAGTCGTGTATTTCGTGTTGCCAAACAGGCAGTCATCAAGGCAGGCCAGTACGCCTACCGTGACCGCCGTGTTCGCAAGCGTCAGTTCCGTGCCCTCTGGATTGCGCGTATCAACGCAGCAGCCCGTATCAATGGCATGTCCTACAGCCGCTTCATTTCCGGCCTGAAAAAAGCCGATATCGCCATTGACCGCAAGGTTCTGGCTGATATCGCTGTTCACGACCAGGCTACTTTTGCAGCCATCGTTGAGAAATCCAAAGCCGCCCTGGCCTGATACTTCTCCAGCGATTGCTGACAGCTTCTGGTTTTCGACCAGGAAGCTGAATAACGGGGGAAGGGCACTGCTCTTCCCCTTTTTTATTTGCCCCAATTTTTTCTGGAGTCGTGCAGATGGAAAATGATGCAACACTGGAGGCCAGGGTCAAAGAGGCACTGGAGCAGCTTAACCAGGCCCAGGACACCCAAACTCTGGATCAACTTCGTGTCCAGTATCTGGGGAAAAAAGGCGAACTGACGAGTCTGCTGAAAAGCCTGGGCCAACTGCCCGCTGAAGAGCGTCCCCAGGCCGGTGAAAAAATCAACCAGGCCAAACAGCAGGTCCAGGAAGCCATCAACCAGCGCAAAGAATTACTGGATTCCCAGGCCCTGAATGCCAAACTGGCTGCTGAAGCTGTTGATGTCACCCTGCCGGGCCGAGGCCAGCCATCGGGTGGCTTGCACCCGGTCACTCGCACCATTGCGCGTATTGAAGATTTCTTCTCCACCATTGGCTTCTCTGTGGCTGAAGGCCCGGAAGTCGAAGATGACTACCATAATTTTGAAGCCCTGAATATTCCGGCGCATCACCCGGCGCGTGCCATGCACGACACCTTTTATTTTGATGCCCACACTCTGCTGCGTACCCACACCTCTCCCGTTCAGGTACGCACCATGGAAGAACAGCAGCCACCGATCCGCATCATCTGTCCGGGTCGTGTCTATCGCTGTGATTCCGATATGACCCACTCCCCCATGTTTCATCAGGTCGAAGGCCTGCTGGTGGATGAGAACATCAGTTTTGCCGACCTGAAAGGCATATTGCAGCAATTTTTGCGGGCCTTTTTCGAGCAGGATCTGCGGGTACGCTTTCGCCCCTCTTATTTCCCCTTCACTGAACCTTCCATTGAAGTGGACGTGGATCGTGGTGATGGCCGCTGGCTGGAAATCCTGGGTTGCGGAATGGTTCACCCCAAGGTGCTTGAAATGTCCGGCATCGATCCGGAAAAATACACGGGTTTTGCCTTTGGTATGGGTGTTGAACGTCTGGCCATGCTGCGCTATGGCGTCGATGACCTCAGACTCTTTTTTGACAATGATATGAAGTTTCTTGGCCAACTGAGTTGATCATCAAGCACACCAATTGACAGGATTTAAATCAATGAAATTCAGTGAACTCTGGTTGCGCGAATGGGTGAACCCCGCGCTGGATACCGAAGCCCTGGAAACACAGCTCTCCCTGGCCGGTCTGGAAGTGGATGGCTGTGAGCCTGCTGCGGGTCGATTCAGTGGTGTCGTGGTGGGTGAAATCCTGGCTGCAGAACCCCACCCCAATGCTGACAAACTCCAGGTTTGTCGAGTCACAGACGGCGAAGAAGAGTACCAGGTGGTTTGTGGCGCTCCCAATGCCCGCGCTGGCCTGAAAACCGCTTTTGCCAAGGTCGGGGCTGTTTTGCCCGGTGATTTCAAAATCAAAAAGGCCAAGCTGCGCCAAGTGGAATCCCAGGGCATGCTCAGCTCGGAAAAAGAGCTGGGCCTGTCTGATAACCATGAAGGTATTATGGAACTGGCCGAGGATGCCACCAATGGTCAGGATCTGCGTTTTTATCTGAACCTCAATGATGCCATTTTTGATGTGGATCTGACCCCCAATCGCAGTGATTGCCTGTCCATTGCCGGCATGGCCCGGGAAGTGGGTGTTTTGAATCGTGCCCGAGTGAATCAGCCGATTTTTAAGCACGTCCCCCCCACACATGATGAACAACCCCAAATCACCCTTGAAGCCCCTCATGCCTGCCCCAAGTACCTGGGTCGGATCATCAAGGGAGTCAACATCCAGGCACCCACACCCATCTGGATGAAGGAAAAACTGCGCCGCAGTGGTATTCGCAGCCTCGACCCCGTGGTGGACGTCACCAACTATGTGATGCTGGAACTGGGTCAGCCTCTGCACGCTTTTGATAACTCACAAATCGTGGAAGGTATTCGTGTGCGTCTGGCGGAAGACCGGGAAAAACTGGTACTTCTGGATGGCTCGGAACTGGAATTGACCGCGGATACTCTGGTTATTGCCGATCACAGCAAAGCTTTGGCACTGGCTGGCATCATGGGTGGCGAACACTCCGGCTGCACTGAAAACACCCAGGATATCCTGCTGGAAGTGGCCTATTTTGATCCTCTGGCTCTGGCTGGCAAAGCCCGCAATTATGGTTTGCACACCGATGCTTCGCACCGCTTTGAGCGGGGCGTGGATTTTCAGGTACAGGAAAGAGCCATGGAACGGGCCACTGAACTGCTTCTGGACATCACCGGTGGTGAACCCGGCCCGGTTGTGGAGGCTGTACAGACAGATCAACTCCCCACGCGCCCTGATGTCACCCTGCGCAAAAACCGCCTCGAACAACTCCTGGCCGTACGTCTTCCTGACGAAGAAGTAACCGACATTCTGACCCGTCTGGGCTTGAAGGTTGATGATCTGGGTGATGCCTGGCAGGTTCAGGTGCCCAGTTATCGTTTTGACATCAGCTTGGAAGTGGATCTGATCGAAGAAGTCGCTCGTGTCTATGGCTATGACAAGTTACCCGTCAAAGCCCCCACGGCCTCCCTGCTGTTGCAAAGCCAGCCGGAAGCCAGGATCACCCTCAGGCAACTGCGTTCCACCCTGGTGGCACGAGGTTACCAGGAAGCTGTGACCTACAGCTTTATCGATCCCAAATGGTCCCAGGCCTTCGACCCTGACAACACACCGCTGCCACTGGCCAATCCGATTTCAACGGAACTGTCGGTCATGCGCACCAGTTTGTTGCCCGGTTTGACCAAAGCACTGGTTCACAACCAGAAACGCCAGCATCCGCGTGTGCGCCTCTTTGAAAGCGGCCTGAGATTTATTCAGACACCCGAAGGTCTAAGTCAGGAACCCATGCTGGCTGGCCTGATCAGCGGTGCCCGACTGCCGGAAGGCTGGAGCAATCAGGATGAAGCCGTTGATTTCTTTGACCTCAAAGGCGACCTGGAGGCTCTGCTGGAACTGGGAGGGGACTCTGGCAGCTGGCAATTCAAGCCTGCTGAACACCCTGCCCTGCATCCGGGCCAGAGTGCCGAAGTTCTCTGCCAACAAGCGGATGGTCACTGGTTGTCGGCAGGTTGGCTGGGTGCTCTTCACCCACAACTGAGTAAACAACTGGATGTCCGGGGTCAGGCCCTGGTTTTTGAAATTCACCTGGACAGCCTGCAGGCGGGCAAACTCCCCCGCTTCAAATCCCTTTCACGTTTCCCAGAAATGCGCCGTGACCTGGCTCTGCTCGTGGATGAAGGCCTCCCCGTAGGTCAGCTTCTACAGGAAGCAGAAAACCAGGGCGGTGAATGGCTGCAAAAAGTGACCCTTTTTGACGTTTACCAGGGAAAAGGGGTTCCTGAAGGGAAAAAGAGCCTGGCTTTGGGCTTGACCTGGCAACATCCTTCGCGCACTCTTACGGATGAAGAAATAAATGCTCAGGTTGACCAGATAGTTACGGCCTTTTCGCAAGGTTTTGCTGCGGAATTAAGGAGCTAATAAAAGGCTCCTTTGACTGGTGTGCTGAGCTTAATCAAGCGAATTATCCAGAAGAAGGAGCTAAAACGTGGGAGCCTTAACCAAAGCCGAAATGGCTGAAAAGCTGATCGATGAATTGGGCTTGAGCAAACGCGACGCCAAAGAGATGGTTGAACTTTTCTTCAGTGAAATAAGGGACTGCCTGAAAGAAAATGAGCAGGTCAAAATATCCGGTTTCGGGAACTTTGACCTGCGCGACAAACGCGAACGTCCCGGGCGCAACCCCAAAACAGGCGAAGAAATCCCCATTTCCGCCCGCCGGGTCGTCACCTTTAAAGCAGGTCAAAAGCTCAAAAGTCGCGTTGAAGCCTATAAAGGTTAAAAAACCTAAACTTTTGTTCATTAAGGGGTTTTCAAAATTAAAAAAGGCGCCTATAATGCGCAGCGTCTTGAGGGCAAACCCCAACCAGCCCCAGGATGGCTTCCAAAAGAAGCAGTAAAAAGATTGACGGAGCGTGGCGCAGCTTGGTAGCGCACTTGCATGGGGTGCAAGGGGTCGCTGGTTCGAATCCAGTCGCTCCGACCATAAAAATCAAGGGTTTAGCTCAAAAGGCTAAACCCTTTTTTTGTGCTTGATGGTTTTTGCCCCACTTTTTGCCCCACCAATTTCGGTGCAGCTCCCCCAGCGGGATTTGAAGGTTTTGATCCCTACACTTTTTGGCTCCACGCCAACCTTGGGTGCAAAACGTGCCACTTTTTCCTTGAGCTTTTGCTGAGCCTGGCGTTTGTACCAGCGCACCAAGGCGTTAGGCACCATGTGAGGCTGCTTATCGTCATTGGGCAAGGCCACCAGCAAGCGTCCGTTCAGGAGCTTTACAGGCGCAAAGGGGCCACGTATGACTTGCGCCCAGGTAGGGAAAAGCTTCTCCTGAGACAAATTGGCGGCTACTGGCGAACTACTACTGTCAATGGCCATTTATTTTGACCCACCTTTGGCCAATAAAATTGACCCACCTGGTGCGTTAGTTGGTTAACTTTTCTTTCAGTCGATAGCTTTCTCCTCCCAGCATGAAGATGTGTGAGTGATGGATAATCCGGTCTACGATGGGTATGGCCACATTGTCGTTATGGAAGAACTCTCCCCAGTCGGTGAAGTCCTTGTTGGTGGTCAGGATGATGGAGCGGTACTCATACAGGCTGTTGACCAGTTGGAAGAGGTTATAGCGGGACTGGCGGCTCATGGGCAGGTATCCCAGCTCATCAATGATCAGCAGGTCGTTTTTGGCCAGCAGGCTGATCCGCTTTTTCAGTTCACCGCGTTTTTCAGCCAGTTCCAGCTCTTCCACCAGGGTCATGGCCGTTTTGAACAGCACCTTGTAACCGGCTTCGATGGCTTTGTAGCCCAGGCCAATGGCCAGGTGGGTTTTGCCCACTCCCGGTGGCCCGATGAACACCAGGTTCTGGCGCTGATCCAGGAAGTTGAAGTCCAGCAGCGCACTGATCTGGCGTTTATTGATGGTGGTCTGGTGACGATAGTCGAAGTCATCCAGGCGCTTTTCCATCGGGAAGTGAGCTTGTTTGAAGTGACGCTTGCGTATTCCAGACCAAGCCTGCCACTGATTCCAGACGAAAGCTGCCACCCATTCCACGCGAAGCCTGCCACTGATTCCACGGCAAAGCTGCCACCTGAGCAGTGAGCCTGAATCTCCCTTTTTTGATGCTCCCTGCGGGATAACTAACCGGTAATCTGACTTCATTTCATTCGGAGATGAGCAGATGCCAGCCAAGAGGTTATCCATGCGTAAGATTAAAGAAGTCCTGCGTCTCAAATGGGACAGGGGGCTCAGTAACCGGCAGGTTGCTGCAACCTGTGGTATCAGTCGCCCGACTGTGAGCGAGTATCTGCGACGTTTTTCAGAAGCGGGTCTGAACTGGCCCTTGCCCGCTGAGATGGATGAGTCCAGGTTGGAGCAGAAGCTGTTTCCTCCAGCGCCTGACTTGCCTGCTCAGGCCAGAGGCCTACCTGATTGGCAGCAGATCCATCAGGAGCTTAAATTCCCTAAAACCACCCTCTTCCTGCTGTGGCAGGAGTACCGTGCGGCCAATCCTGAGGGTTATCAATACAGCTGGTTCTGTGATCACTATCGGAGCTGGCAAGGCAAGTTGGATCTGGTGATGCGTCAGAATCACCGAGCCGGTGAAAAGCTCTTTGTGGATTATGCAGGTCAGACAGCCCCCGTCATTGATCCCAACACAGGCGAGATCCGTGAAGCTCAGATTTTTGTTGCGGTCATGGGGGCATCCAATTACACCTTTGCTGAAGCCACCTGGTCGCAGAAGCTGCCAGACTGGATCCACTCTCACATTCGTGCCTTTGAGTTCCTGGGTGGTGTGCCTGAGCTCGTGGTTCCAGACAATCTGAAATCCGGTGTCACCAAGGCTCACCGGTATGAACCCGATCTGAACCCAACCTACCAGGACATGGTCTCCCATTATGGGGTCTCGGTTGTGCCTGCACGGGTTCGTAAACCCCGCGACAAGGCCAAAGCTGAAGGCGGTGTGCTGATCGTTGAACGCTGGATCCTGGCGGCCCTGCGACACCGACAACACTTCTCTCTGGGTCAGTTAAACGCTTCCATCCGCGAACTGCTCACCCTGCTGAATCAGCGCCCCTTCCGCAAACTGCCTGGCAATCGCCAGGAGCACTTTGAAACCATCGATCGTCCGGCTCTACAGCCCCTGCCTGCGGAACCCTACACCTATGCCCAGTGGAAGAAGGCACGAGTCCACATGGACTACCACGTAGCCTTTGAGGGGCACTATTACTCGGTTCCTTGCAGCCTGGTAAAAAAGGAGGTGGAGCTGAGAGTCACTGAATACACCCTTGAGGTCTTTTATCGAGGCCAGCGCGTTGCCAGCCATCAGCGCAGTGCCCATAAGGGTCGTCATACCACGGTGACCGCACACATGCCTGAAGCCCACCGCCAGGCCGGTGAATGGACCCCCGAGCGACTGGTGAAATGGGCTGCGAAAACGGGCCCGGCAACCGAGCAGATGATTATCAAGGCGCTTGCGCATCGCAAGCACCCTCAACAAGCTTACCGAGCCTGTCTGGGGATCCTGAGGCTGGGCAAGGCCTACAGTGAGAAACGGCTGGAGTCAGCCTGCCAAAGAGCCCTGATGCTGGGTAGCTACCGCTACAAAAGCATCGAATCCATCCTCAAGCACCGGCTGGATGAGCAACCGCTGGACATCCAGGAAGAGCTCTCCCTACCGGATCAGCACGACAATATTCGTGGCCCTGCCTACTACCATTAAAGGATCTTCATCATGTTAAAACACCCCACTCTGGACAAACTCCACGCCCTCAAACTCAATGGCATGGCAGCGGCTCTAACCGACCTGTCCCTCACACCTGAAAGCGAACAAATGAGCTTTGAAGAGCGACTGGGCCTACTGGTGGATCGAGAGATGACCGAGCGAGAAAACCGGCGCATGAGCAGTCGATTAAGGCGAGCCAAACTCCGGCACACGGCCAGCCTTGAGGACATTGACTATCGCAGTCCGCGGGGGCTGGACCAGGGACTCATTCAATCCCTGGGGAGCTGTCAGTGGATCAAGGAGCACCTGAATCTACTGATCACAGGGCCAACCGGTGTGGGCAAAACCTGGCTGGCTTGCGCTCTGGCACACAAAGCCTGTCGAGAAGGCTACACCGCCCAGTATGTTCGCCTGAACCGATTGTTCCACGAGCTATCCGTAGCCAAGGGTGATGGTCAATACCCCCGCCTGCTCGCCAACCTGGCCAAGGTTGATGTGCTGCTTCTGGACGACTGGGGACTCATGAAGATGACCGCAGAAAACCGTCGGGACCTGTTGGAAGTCATGGAGGATCGACAAGGCCGACGTTCAACTATCGCCACAAGCCAGCTGCCCGTTGAGGAATGGCACGGTGTCATCGGTGATGCCACCCTGGCTGATGCGATCCTGGATCGACTGGTACACAACGCCTACAAGATCAATTTAAGAGGGGAATCAATGAGAAAAAAGCGAAAAAAGTTGACTGAAAACCCACCTTCGGAATAACAATGAAAACCCCGCATTGAGCATCACCTGGGGTGGCAGCTTTGCCGCGGTCCGGGTGGCAGCTTTGAAATGGAATGGGTGGCAACCTTCAGCGGTTTACGCAGACGCTGGATGCGTTTTTGATCGCGTTCTTTCAGCTCATAGCCCATCAGGTGGTCGATACACTGTAGATAAGACCAGTCATTACTTTCAGCTTCACCGAGCAGCTGAGGGAGCTGTTGAGCCATCCAGGTCAGCCTCAGGCTTTTGCAGCGGGCGCGGGTTTGTTCAAGCTGCCCCATGGGTCACCTCCTGGCCACTGGACTGGCCAAGTCGCTGGTAAGCCGAGAGGTCTACATGGTTGGCCGAAGTAGCCTCTGGCAGACCGTGATCTGGATAACGCCCTTTGCTCCGCGCCTGACGTTCCGCCTCCAGGTAGCGTTTGATCTTGCCAGCGGTAATGCCGGGCCGCTCGGCCAGCTGCACAAGCAGCTTTCGATCTTCCGGCTCCAGGTGAGCCAGGATGGATTTCAGGGCAACCAGCTGATCCTTGACGACTCTAGGCTCTGAGCGCCTGATCTGCTGGCAGAGTGTCTGACCCAGAGCCTTTCCCAGCATTTGACTGATTTCGGTCTCCAGCTGCGCCACCCGAGCTTCCCTGTCCCGGTAGTGGTTGTTGTTCTTGATGATGCGCCCCTTTTCCAGGCACAGGGTATGTTCGGCCAGGGTCTCACCAGTGTTTAGGTCGGTAATGACCAGACGGCCTTCCTGCTGCATTACACCGACCTGAGATTGCTGCCAGGCCAGAGGCACGGAGTATTTATTGGCTTGGTAGCTGATCAGACCGGTTTTATCCGCACGACGAGTTTCAATCGCCGAAGGCTGACGAAGACTGCTGGGGGCCAGGTAAGGCTTCAGCTGAGTTCGTTCTTCGGCCATAAAAACGGTGTGGGGGATCTGGCCGGTGGTGCCATGCTCACGACGGTTGGCCACTTCATCCAGCCAGTTTTGCAGATGGTCTCTCACGGCTTGTTGACAGGTGAAGTGTTCGCCATAAAAGCAGTCCTGCTTGACGTATTTGACCCCAGCTTCCACCTTGCCCTTGCTCTGGGGGTCATAGCCTTCACAGGCATGGATTCTAAAGCCTGCGGTGGTGGCATACTGGTAAAAGCGCTGGTTGGCCTCGATTTCCCGGTATTGCTCCTTGATCACCACCAGCTTGGTCTGGTCATAAACACACTCTTCGGTGATGCCGCCAAAATACCGGAAGGCTTCATCATGCAGTTGAATAAAGGCCTGGGTATCAAGGGGCTGGAAGCTCAGGCCCACATACATCAGACGCGAGAAAGAGAGCACGAAGACAACAAAGTGAAGGGTGACCTCCTGATCACCGACCCGAACGCCTCGCAGCTCGCCGGGATCAACCTGACATTGAACACCGGCCACATCATCAATAATGGGTTCAAAGTAGCGAACCTGAGCTACAGCCACTTCCTGGCGCAGCTGTTGAATATAACGGCGCAAACTTCGATCAGATGCAGGGATGGAGCCATATTTAGTACGCAGCTTACGAGCAACCTTCACCGCACTCAGCTTGGGGAACTCACCCAGTAGGTACACCAGATAACTGCGGTAATCATCCAGCTTTTTGCTGCGACTGGGGTCTGATTGCTGACCTTGAATGGCTTCTTCCGATAGACGCAGATACTTGCGAACGGTATTGCGAGAGATGGACAACTGCTTACTGATGGCTCGGACGGAAAGACCCTGGCCGTTGTCGTGTAGTGCTTTGATTTTATGAATCACAACCCACTCCTTCAAAACCCTTCCCCTTAATCATCATCGTTGAGGGAAGGTACTGGTTTTGGTGGCCAAAGCCACCTTGGGGGTGGGTCAAAATTAATGGCCAGAAGCGGGTCAGTTTAGTTGGCCATTAACAACTACCCTGCTTCGGGAGTAGTGGCTTTAATTTTTTTCAGTATTCCGGGTTCAAACCCCATTTCTTAGATTCAACCATTGCCATGTTTGATAATAGTCACCCTGCCTCGCTTACCCCGGGAAAAAGTATACGGAGTACCTGCAACACGAGTAGTTACATTTTAGTTAGCAAAGCTCAAAGCAATTTCATTATGTATATTAGTATATTTTAATGTGATGAACACTTAAACTGACACCCCTACCCCTACGTCATTCACTGCTTTACTTTGGGCTTACTCCACCTGCTCACTTTGCCAATCGCCATAAGTTTTACGACTCTGGCTCTCAAACCAGACAGTCCGACCATTGGCAGGCCGTCCAGAGACAATAGCTGCGGCAGCACTCGGGCTGGAAAAACCCTGATCCTGGGTAAAACGCATGCCCCCTTTATCATCCTGAGCTAATACACCATCTTGCACCAGTTGCTGGTAAAGCGGCTTGTAACTGGCGTAGTCAGTTTTACTGGCCCAATGATCTCTTGCATAGCTTCCAGCCAAAACCACAAACTCTCCCTCGACTTCTCTGGCTTGCGCTTTGATGCCGTATTTTGCAATCTCCATCACAAAGGTCGTGACTGACTCTTCAGTCTTATTGGAAGACTGTGGCATTTGGGTCGCCTTTTGCCGCTCACGCAGAAAATCAAAGCCGAGAACAGGCAAGAGCATGCGTATTTGCTCAATAAAGAAAGCCATATCCGCCTGATCAGACTCAGGCAGGATGGTGTAGTCATGGGCGGTGTTATTGATCAGACCACAGCGACCCGATTCTTTAGCCAAGGCAAGTAGTCTGCTTTCAAGAAATTTTGCATGGGCTTTAGTTAGATTTTGATCTTTACTTGAAATCACACAGACCTTTTCCCAGAAATCCTTGCCACCCTGATCTTCTGGACGATGATGTTGCTTCAATCGCTTGGCAATATCATCCGACTCCCCGATGTAGACCAAGGGACGCATTGCATTTTCAGGGTCTGTACCCACGAGAAAATAGACACCGGTACGAGCACATTCAGGTCGCTGAACCAGTTCAGGTAGCTTAGTACGAGGCCCAGTTAAAGCGTGCCCCGTCCAATTCATGATTTCCGCAGTCATCAAGCCATTGGCCAACCCATCAACTAAAAACAAACGAATGCTGCGCCCTTGTCTACTCATGTCACTTCTCCAAGTCAAAAAATAGCCGGAATTTCTTGGCTTAAAAAAACGGCCTACAAACTCAATCTCATCGCATTGGCCTTCAGCCTTCAGCCACTCTCTGCATTCCTGATAATCGGGCATGGCCTTGAATCCGATATTAAGAGTATCAATTGAAATAAGGGAGTAATTGCATCCTGCCACCCATATATTACTTAATAGCAACATATCGACGTAGCAGTCTGAATGTTAACGATCCAGCGACCGACTCAACTTATCTCTCAAGTTATATATGGCTTGGGTTACCGAGGGATTGCCAATTCTAGCCATAAAAAAACCCAAGCGGCCAGAAAACTGACGGCTTGGGTTTTTGCCCACCCCTTACCCTAATATTCCATGACGGCGGTTCAGATAATCGGAACTACCTTTCTCCTAGCTTTATTCAAAGCGGCGGCCATGGAATCCAAACGGAGTTACTTCGCGCCGCCAGCGCAAAGGGCTAACTGGCGGGGCTGCCTGGGTTATAAGGCGCGTAACTCCAAAGGCTTAACAGCCTGATTTTGGGCTTTGAAGACGCCCTAGCCTTTTTGGGTTGCCTGATGAATTTACCATTCCATGTCGTATTTCACAACACCATCGACCTCGATACCCTGCTTGAGCAAAGCCTCAACGGTAAGAAACGGGAGAGTGATGGCATCTAAGTCAAAATCTTTGATGAAATTTTCTTTGAGTATTTTCACGTAAGACAGCAAATCACCCACACCTTTTTTTTCTCGAATAATTGCAACCCACTGTCCATTGTGATCATTTTTAACCGTATGCGGGTGCAGGGCTAAATCCCCATCTTTACCATTGGGAGCAGGAAAGCAACTTCGATCCTGAACTACCACAATAAATTTATCCTGACTCTGCCAATGTATGATGATTCGCAGCCATGGCAGTTTGCCTTTGTTATTTATTATGTTCAAGGTATGGCTCAGAATCACTTTTCCTTCGACACGATAATAAATGTCTTCCTGAGTTTCTGGGTCTTGACCTCTGTAAACCTTAAAGGTATTTCTTCTCAGCCTGCTGCCATAAATTTCAAGAAGTGGGCGCAGTTGTTGTTCTGTAGCATTTTTCTTTCCACGACTCCAATCGCTTACGACTGACTGATGATTTGGCTTATCACCAAGTCGGCATACTTTAGCTATTTCCGTCTGAGTCCAGCCATCATTTAAAGCCATCCTGACCAGCTCTCTGGTTTGCTTGAATGGTTTCTTGTTGGTTTTTTTGCGCTTATTTTTAGTTTCATCCATTTTGCTGTTCCACCAAGCGAAAAAATAGGGGAGGATCTCTCCTCCCCTGAACGAACTTACTTGTTCTTGCCTGAGTTCTGCGGATTATTAGGGTTCATTTGCCCACCTCGATTTCCTTGGTTTTTATCGTAGGTGATGTTAGTGCCGTTGGTGCCTTTATTGCTGTTTGAAATATCGGCATTGTGATTAGATTGCTTAGCCATGATGTTTCTCCTGTTGGTTAGTTTGCAATACCCATGCTAGCAAGATGTGCTCTTAGCGCAACTGATAAAAAAATGATAAAAAGTGATATTTGATGATATTTTAATTTTTTTATCACGGTAAAGCTGAATTACCTAGCTGTAGTATTCAGAACCAGCTTGGCCTTGCTCGGAAAGAAGCTTCAAAATCAGCAGGGCAAAGGTTTTTTGTTTGCTTTCGTTTTCCAGCACTTCCATGGACAGTTTTTCATGGTCGGTCATCGAATCCAGCACCAGGTCAGTCAGCCGTTTTGGAAACAAACCATGCATCACCTGATCCCTAGAATGGCTGTTCACCTGCGCCATCACGGCCTCATCGCGGCGTACACGATCCGCAATGCCATTGGCAAAATGCAGCTGATCCTCGTCCGAGACTTCAGCACCAAAAAGATCATTCAGGGTTTCGATGATTTCAGAGAGTCGCTTTTTTTCCGGGTCATGCGCCTTGCCGGATCCCATCTCAGTCACCGGGTCCAGCACATAGTCCCCTTCATCCTCGGCGAGCTTGAGTTCGTGTTCTTTACGTTTGGTGATTCGGTAATGCGACAGCTGCAGCTCCGTGATATCCAGCTCGTCATCATCCAGTGCTTCCTGGCGCAACAGCGGTAGCAAGTGCTTGGCGAAGACACACAACTGCTCCAGTTCCGAATCATCGAAGAAGATAATCTGAGCCATGAACTCATAGGCCCGAACAAAGCTGCCCAGATTCTTCTTGAAGAGATCCAGTTGATCCAGGCCTTCACCGATCTCTTTGAGCGTGGCCTCCGCTTGCTTCAATCCATGTTCGTTGCCGTCTTTCTCGGCTTGGCGTCGTGCGCCCTGGGCGTCTTTGCGTTCTTCACGCAGCATCTTGTAGCGCTGGTTGAAGCGTTGTTGGGCAGGCTTGCAGTAATAACTCAATTGTGAGGAGGGGGCCTTGGGATCAAAGAAGGCTCGGGCAAAGCCCTCTACTTCGTTCCAGTGGTAGATCTGTTCGGCATCCAACACATCCTGCAGGTCATAGACGACCTGAGTCTCGGACACTCCGCTCAATTCCGCCTTATTGTAGTAAGGCAGGAAGGATTCCAGGATGTCGCTGGCGTCATTCACAAAGTCCAGGACAAAGGTTTCCTTGCCGGGGAATAAGCGGTTCAACCGGGACAGGGTTTGCACACATTCCACGCCTTTGAGCTTCTTGTCCACGTACATGGCACAGAGCTTGGGCTGGTCAAAACCCGTCTGGTACTTGTTGGCCACCAGCATCACGTTGAAGTCGTCGGTATCCAAAGCCTTGGCATGGTCGCGTCCGTTGAGGCCCGGATTGAGAAAACTGCTGGTTTCGGTGACTTCCTCGGGCAACACCTCATCCGACGGCAAGCTGCCGGAAAAGGCCACCAACGGATGCACATCGTTATAGCCTTGCTCCTTGATGTATTGAAGCATAGCCAGTTGATACCGAGCGGCTTCCTGGCGGCTAGAGGTCACCACCATGGCTTTCGCCTGGCCGTCCAACAGATGACGCACATTCTCCCGGAAGTGTTCAACAATCACCTCCACCTTCTGGCTGATGTTATACGGGTGCAGCCGCACCCACTTGGCCAACTTGGTTCGGGCCTTCTTGGAGTCCACCTCTTCATCTTCGCCGTCCGGGTGAGCTAGCTTCCAGGCCACCGCGTAGGTGGTGTAGCGCTTCAGCACATCCAGAATGAAACCTTCCTCAATCGCCTGGCGCATGGAATAGACATGAAAAGGCTCAGGCTTGTTGGTTTCGCTGGGTGGTTGAGATGGATCGGGCACACGACCAAACAACTCCAGCGTCTTGCCCTTGGGTGTGGCCGTGAAGGCGTAATAGCTGATCTTCTGGCTGGGCTTGCGGGAGGCAACCGCCGCGTCCAGCAACTCTTCCGCACTGATCTCTTCGCCATCCGGCAAATCACCACCCAGTATGGCTTTCAGCTTGGTTGCAGAAGAGCCGGTCTGGGAGGAATGCGCCTCGTCAGCAATCACCGCATAGCGGCCTGATGCCAGTTGCGGGTGTTTGTCCAGGGCATCAAATAATGCCGGGAAGGTCTGAATAGTGACGATGATAATGCGGGTCTTTTCAGCCAGCGCATCCGCCAACTGCTCCGATTTACTCTGGTTACCGATGTCCCGAGTAATCGGGCGAACCACCCCCTGGGCGTGTTCAAACTGATAAATGGTGTCCTGCAGCTGGCTGTCCAACACCGTGCGGTCGGTGACGACAATGATGGAGCTGAATAACTTCTGGCCGTCCTCATCGTACAGCTGAGCCAGTTGATGAGCTGACCAGGCAATGGAATTGGATTTTCCGGAACCTGCACTGTGTTGAACCAGGTAGCGCTGCCCGGCACCCTCCTTCTTCGTGGTTTGAACCAGCTGATTCACCACATCCCACTGGTGATACCGGGGAAAGACCAGGGTTTCCTTGGTCTTGCGGTTGCCGTAGAAGTCCTCCTGGGTTTTCTTTTCCAGATGCAGGAAGCGGCCAATAATCTTGAGCCAGGCATCCTTCTGGAACACCGTCTGCCACAGATAGCCCGTGGCGTAGCTGTTTTCATCCTCGGCCCTGGGGTTACCGGCACCGCCGTCTTCCGTGCCCCGGTTGAACGGCAGAAAAAAGGTATCCTGACCATTGAGCCGGGTGGTCATGGCCACCTCGTCCTGGCTGACGGCAAAGTGGACCAATGCCCCTCGCTTGAAGGTCAACAAGGGTTCCGGTTTGCGAGTTAATGGATCTTTTGCCGGGCGGTCTTTCTTGTACTGGCGCTTGGCCTGTTCAACGGTTTGTTTGAACTCGCTTTTCAGCTCCAGCGTGGCCGTGGGCAGGCCATTCACAAACAACACCAGATCCAGGCGGGGATTGTAGCTACCCGTCCGGGCATGGGGTGAATAGGACACTTCCTCAACAACCCGCAGCCGGTTGGCCGCATAGCGGTATTCAGTATCCGGGTTCATGTCATGGTCTGGCTTGAAGCTGCACAGATCGATCTTCACCCCCGGCACTTTGAAACCATGGCGAAGCACATCCAGCGTGCCCTTCTTCTCCAGTGCCCGAACCGTCTTTTGCACCAACACCTGCTCAGGGTTTTGCAGATTGCTCTGGCAAAACTTGTCCCAACGCTCCGGCCAGGCTTCCTTGAAATAGCCCACCAGATCCTCGGTGTAGACCGCATGAACCGGATCATAGCCAGAAGGCTTACCCACCAGCCAGCCCTGGCTTTTCAAATCCGCCAGGATGTCATTCTGGAAAAACTTTTCGCGGCTGTCTGCCATGACTGCTCCTATTAAAATGGGGATCTGCTCATACCCTGGCCTCCATGCCGATTTGGCGGACTTCCTCATCAAAAGCACTTTCGTCGGCGGGTGGCTGCCAGTCACGGACATCGATTTTGCCGGTGACGGCGGCAGAAATTAGGGCTGAACGGCGTTCAGTAAGTAACTGAATTCCCGCATCAGCTTGCTTCTGCAACTCGGTAAAGCGACTGAGTTCAACTTCAAGAAACTTAAGTATCTGCTCTTGCTCTTCCGTCGAAGGTAGTGGCAAATCCAAATTCATTACATTACTTGATGAAATTGATGCCAAATTCGTACTTTGCTTGGAGTTTAGGAAAAAGTACGAGCGAGCCCGGCTCGACTGAGTAAACATAGCCAACCATTCTGGCTTCAAGTATTTGTTCGGACGAATCGCAAAGACATGGTTTTGGTGTAAGCATGGATTGATTTCGGCTTGCCACACCGTTCCTCTTCCTAGCTTATCGTTGTCTCCACCCTCATTCATGAGGACGTCACCAGATCTCAGGCTATAACGTTCAATTTCTGACTCAAGGACCGCAATTTCCTTTACCTCCGTCAAGTCCACATAGCCCGCCTGAACATTCGCAACCCGCAGATATGGAAGAGTAACCGTCTTTTGGTCTTGGTAATCTTTACCTTTGGCAATTCCCCCTTGAATGGTTGCGTACCACCTTAGCTTTCCAACCGACCAATGAGCCGGCACCTCACCAAGCCACTCCACCTCGGAGTCTTTCATCGGCACATCCGGATCCAGCCCCTTGGTCACCGCATGGGAAATCACCGCCTGGCGTTTTTCCTGCAGCAGCTCAATCAGGCGCTTCTGTTCGTGGATCAGGGCATCGATTTTGGCGGTTTCGTGGTCCAGGAAGCGGGCGATTTGTTTCTGCTCCACTGCCGATGGAACTGGCAGAAAAACTTCACCAGCATCGGACCATCGAAAATCTGTAGACCGTTCACGGATGCCCTTCGCCAAGGATGTGACAAAGCCTGACAACGCCATACTGCGTAGAAGCTTGCCTGACGTGGTCAAGGTTTTTGTGACACCCAGTTAAGCCGCCTCTTTCACTTCCGACCACTGCTGCTCAAAATGATTTGGGCTCATATAGCCCAGATAGGAGTGCAGCCGCCTGCCGTTATAGAACATACTGATGTACTCCAGAATGTCCTGTTGGGCTTCATGGCGTGTCTGGTAACTCCTCCAGTGCACCCGCTCCTGCTTCAGGCTGCCAAAGAAGCTTTCCACAACAGCATTGTCCCAACAGTCACCTTTCCTGCTCATGCTGCCTCGGATGCCGTGGGCTTTCAGTAAACGTCGGAACGCTTTGCTGGCATACTGGGAACCCCGATCCGAATGGTGGATTAACCCGGCCTGGGGTTGTCGTTGCCACAGAGCCATCTGCAAGGCATCGCAAACAAGCCTCGACTTCATTCTTGAACTCATGCTCCAGCCCACCACCCGGCGTGAACACAGGTCGATGACAACAGCCAGGTAAAGCCAGCCTTCCTGCGTCCAGATGTAGGTTACATCGGAGGCATAAGCCTGGTCAGGCTGAGGCACATCAAACTTGCGCTTGAGCAGGTTGTCGAAGACCGGATGACCATGGTTGCTGTTGGTCGTGGCCTTGTATTTCCTGCGCTGACGGGCCTGAACACCCGCCTCACGCATTAGTTTTCTGGCCTTGCTTCGGCTCACCGGGTAGCCGAGTGCATTGAGTGCTCGCTGCATTCGACGGCTACCATAGACATAGCCTGCACTCTCGGCAATGTTCTTGACCTCTTCCAGCATTTCCTGACGCAAAGGGTTATCCGGGCCATTCTCCAGACGCTTCTGGTACTGGTAATAGCCATTGCGACTGACACCCAATACCTGACACTGCAGGCTGATGGGGTAGGCATTCTTGTGCTGGGTGATGAACGAATATTTTATTTCGTTTCGGCTGCAAAGAATGCCGTCGCCTTTTTTAATATATCTCTTTCCATTTCAAGGCGTTTGACCTGGGCCTTGAGCTTTCTGAGTTCTTCCTGCTCGGGGGTCAGCTTGCCATTACCACGAAAGGACTGACCCTCATCAGACCGGTGTTCCTGCACCCAGCGCCCCAGCATCTGGGAGTTGATGCCCAGGCTTCTTGCGGCTTCAGTTCGGGTGTAATTCTGTTCAAGCACCAGACTGATGGCATCCAGTTTGAATTCTTTGGAGTATTTCTTGCGTGTTGTCATTGCTTTCACCTCAGTTAAGTTGATTATGCTTAACTGGGTTGTACAAATCCATTAGACCACCTCATATAGCCCAGATAGGAGTGCAGCCGCCTGCCGTTATAGAACATACTGATGTACTCCAGAATGTCCTGTTGGGCTTCATGGCGTGTCTGGTAACTCCTCCAGTGCACCCGCTCCTGCTTCAGGCTGCCAAAGAAGCTTTCCACAACAGCATTGTCCCAACAGTCACCTTTCCTGCTCATGCTGCCTCGGATGCCGTGGGCTTTCAGTAAACGTCGGAACGCTTTGCTGGCATACTGGGAACCCCGATCCGAATGGTGGATTAACCCGGCCTGGGGTTGTCGTTGCCACAGAGCCATCTGCAAGGCATCGCAAACAAGCCTCGACTTCATTCTTGAACTCATGCTCCAGCCCACCACCCGGCGTGAACACAGGTCGATGACAACAGCCAGGTAAAGCCAGCCTTCCTGCGTCCAGATGTAGGTTACATCGGAGGCATAAGCCTGGTCAGGCTGAGGCACATCAAACTTGCGCTTGAGCAGGTTGTCGAAGACCGGATGACCATGGTTGCTGTTGGTCGTGGCCTTGTATTTCCTGCGCTGACGGGCCTGAACACCCGCCTCACGCATTAGTTTTCTGGCCTTGCTTCGGCTCACCGGGTAGCCGAGTGCATTGAGTGCTCGCTGCATTCGACGGCTACCATAGACATAGCCTGCACTCTCGGCAATGTTCTTGACCTCTTCCAGCATTTCCTGACGCAAAGGGTTATCCGGGCCATTCTCCAGACGCTTCTGGTACTGGTAATAGCCATTGCGACTGACACCCAATACCTGACACTGCAGGCTGATGGGGTAGGCATTCTTGTGCTGGGTGATGAACGAATATTTTATTTCGTTTCGGCTGCAAAGAATGCCGTCGCCTTTTTTAATATATCTCTTTCCATTTCAAGGCGTTTGACCTGGGCCTTGAGCTTTCTGAGTTCTTCCTGCTCGGGGGTCAGCTTGCCATTACCACGAAAGGACTGACCCTCATCAGACCGGTGTTCCTGCACCCAGCGCCCCAGCATCTGGGAGTTGATGCCCAGGCTTCTTGCGGCTTCAGTTCGGGTGTAATTCTGTTCAAGCACCAGACTGATGGCATCCAGTTTGAATTCTTTGGAGTATTTCTTGCGTGTTGTCATTGCTTTCACCTCAGTTAAGTTGATTATGCTTAACTGGGTTGTACAAATCCATTAGACCACCTCAGCCATAATACTCTGGAAGGCTTGAGGCCTCTGAATTTGGCACACAAACAGAATAAACGGGGGATGACTTGCCATCCGAATCAGAAACTCCAATTGCTCCAGCAAATGCATCCATCGCGTGAATTACCAAGTCTCCTGCCCTAATTCCTTGATAACCAATTTCCTGAACAGCATTGGTAAAACCATCAGTCCTTCGCTTTGATCGAAGCGTTACAGCCCCATCCCGGAAGGAAGTGACAATTCCATCGCCCTCTCTTACTGGTCGTTTTACGAGAGAGAACAAATGTTTAAGTCGGATCAAATCCCAGCTATCAGGGATATCCCCAAGCCATTTTAGATTAGAGCTTTTGTAGTTCGGGTACTGTGGGAAACTCACGCCGACAACCCCTCAATTATTTGCTTAACTCCATCGGTATGCTCCTTCAGTCCCGCATAAGTAAGAACCAAGAGCCAGACGTTAATTGTTTTCATGGTTCGCCTCCACCGATGTTTTCCAAATGGGCATTGCTCGCCAATCCGCAGGAAAGCCCATCTTCGAGGTCTCAATTTGGTGTTTTTCCAGTAAAGCGATCAGCCGCTCTGCCCAGTGGTTCTCGGGGCTGATCACGCTCAGTAAATGGACAAGCATAACCAGAGTGTTATAGATGTTTCGGGTTCGGATTGTGCTCATGTTGTCTTTCAGCCCAGTGGGTTTTGTCCTGGGCAACGGCATGGTTACCGTCAGTTTGCGATTCCATACTCGGCTGTGGTGCGCGCAAAGATTGCGAACATAGGTCAGGTGCCGAGCGAAGTTTTTCAGCATGCCCTGATCCATCTGGTAGGTTTTTGCCAGGGCTGCACGATCTGATGGCACCATCTGGGTGATCCAACGTGAAAGCATGCCGAAAGACATAATCTCGCTCACCGCCCAAACCGGGGGTGATACCGGCTTTTGGTATTTTTCCTGATAATGCTGGATGAAGGCTTCTTCAGAGCGCGATAGCTCTTTTTCCAATTGCGCCAGATGTCTGGCATGCAGTTTTAGATTGGATGCATGGCTGGCATCCAGGTAGGCATGGGGTCCGTGCCGGTGCGCCATATGATAGGCCCACTGGGCGCGCAAGGAGACTTCAACCCGCTCAATCGCATCCAGCAGCAGTAGCCGGAACTCTCGATCAAAAATATAAAGATTGAGTACAGCGTCGAAGGTGGTACCGGGGGTGAACTGATGGGTGGCATGATCGGCCTCGAACGGGAGCCAGTAGCCCGTCAGGCGGTAATAATTGATATGGCCCAGGTAATGCAGAGCACGGCCTGCATCCGGGATAACCATACCTCTGGCGCGCAGGAGGTCTACTTGCTGCTCCCAACGGGTGGCTGGTTTATTAAAATCCATTTTCAGCGCCCCAGAAACAAGTAACCCGCCGGTTTGAGGGTGCTCCGTAGAGCATAGCCTTGGCGGGTATTGTTAAGAGCAATATATACACATTTCGGCCGTTCAGCAAGTGAGCCGCTGCTTTTTCGCTGGCCGGATGCAAAAAATTCGCCAAAGGGTGCATCAACGATGGGCATCATGCCGACAACCCCTCAATCATCTGCTTGATCCGGTCGGTGCACTGCTTCAGGTCGGCATCAATCGCATCCAGTGGGCGCGGCGGTGTGAATTCGTAGAAGTGCCGGTTAAACGGAATCTCGAAACCCACGATACCCACTTCCCCGTCTTGTTCATCGCACTTGGATTCATCAATCCAGGCATCCGGTACATGGGGTTTTACTTCCCGTTCAAAGTAGTCGTAGACGGATTCGCTCAGCGGCACGTTTTCGTAATCCCGTAGGCCGGTATCCGGTTCCGGTAGGCCTTTTTTGTCGGTGCAGATGTCCGCTTCAGGGTCGCGTTCACTCAGGGCGTTGAGTAGCGCCTTGGTTTGCGGGGCACTCGGGTACACCTGGTGATCGGTCAACTGAGATTTAAGCGCCTTTTGGAACTCGGTGCGGTTGCGGTAGACCTTATCGGAATCCATGGCTCGACAGGCCGCCTGAATCCTCTCCTGCTCTTCGGCCTCCATCTTCTGGATGGCTTTCTCCTCCAGAAGGCGATCCACGCGTTCTTCTGAGGTCTGGAAGTTTAGTTGCAGTGGTCGCTCGACGGTAATGCGGCGATAGCCAAAGGCTTCGATTGGGAAGATTTTGCTCTTCTTGGTTTCCTGGAATTCCCCGTACATCCGCACGATCTCGTCCTGGTCGGCATCGCTGACAAACTGGCGCTTGCTGCCCAGAGATTTGCGCATTTTGCTGGCTCGGTCAGTGGCATCAATCAGCTGAACCTTGCCTTTACGCTGGCCGGGCTTGTTGTTGGACAAGACCCACACATAGGTGGCAATGCCGGTGTTGTAGAACATATCCGTGGGCAGGGCAACGATGGCTTCCACCAGGTCATTCTGCAGCAGATAGCGGCGGATCTCAGACTCACCACTGCCAGCACCGCCGGTGAACAAGGGGCTGCCATTCAGGATGATACCAATGCGGGAGCCACCTTCACGGGCGTCTCGCATCTTGCTGACCAGGTGCATCAGGAACAACAGCGAACCATCCGACACTCGGGGCAAACCAGGGCCAAAGCGACCGTTAAAACCTTTCTGCTTGTGTTCGTCGTTCACCTGCTTTTGAACCTTCTTCCACTCCACGCCAAACGGCGGGTTGGAGAGCATCACATCAAAGGTATTGGCAGCCAGCTGGTCATCGGACAGGGTGTTGCCCAGCTTGATGTTGCTGACTTCCTGACCCTTGATCAGCATATCCGCCTTACAGATGGCGTAGGATTCGGGGTTCAACTCCTGGCCATGCAGGGAAACGGTGACCTGTTCACTGATCTTTTGGATGTACTCATCGCCTTCGGAAAGAAAGCCACCCGTACCCGCTGTCGGATCGTAAATGGTGACGATGCTGTTGGGCTTGAGCTTGGCTTCCTGGTCGGTCAGAACCAGTGAGGTAGTCAGGTGAACGATGTCTCGCGGGGTAAAGTGTTCCCCGGCGGTTTCATTGGAGCTTTCGGCAAACTTGCGGATCAGCTCTTCAAAGATCACACCCATACCAAAATTGCTGATGGAGCCGGGGCTCAGGTCAATACTGGCGAACCTTCGCACCACCTGATACAGCAGATTGTTGGCGCTGAGTTGTTGAACAAAGTCTTCAAAGTGGAAATGCTCAAAGATCTCCCGGGCATCCTGGCTGAAGGCCTGGACATAACTCATCAGGTCTTCTGCCGTCTGAGTATCCGAGAGCTTGGACAGGCTCAAGGGCGAGGCATTGAAAAAGGACTGGTCTGCGCAACGCAACAACAACTTTTCCCGCACCGCATCCGGTTTGTTCTGGTGCTCGTTAGCAGCAGAAAGAACCTTATCCTTGGTGGGCTCCAGCACACATTCCAGGCGGCGCAACAAGGTGAACGGCAGAATCACCCGACCGTACTGGCTTTGCTTGAAGTCACCGCGCAACAGATCGGCCACCGACCAGATGAACGCTGCGGTCTGGGAGGCAGAAGTTTTATCGTCAGTCATTACAGGGAATCCCTTTCAAAAGGCGGCAGCCCAGTGCCTGAAATTTGCTTGGGGTGATCTTATCACACCCTAGAAAACCAGTAACTTAGACTCAGACGCCCCGTTATTTAGATAACGGGGCAAGGGTTCTGATAAGATCAAGTTTCAACTGGACACCTAGATTCATCAGGCCAGCATTTCCGGCTGGTGGATTCAATAAATGCGCCACCACCTCAAAGCCAGATGATTTCCGAATTGATTGAGGTTTGCTTCAATCTTCAAAGGGACCAATCAGGGAATCCAGACCCTCTTCTTTAACAGTGGCATGGAATTGATCCAGAGCTGCCTGATCGGTTTCCAGAGGATCTTCCCAGACGGTGGAATTGCCCAACTCATCGACCACTTCAAGAATCCAGCCAGGTTCTTCTGTACCTCGATAAATTTCCACCTGAACCGTTTTGCCATCCAAGGAATACTCACAGCCCAGCGGGCTTATCTCAATTTCGATTTCTTCAGACATCATTTCAACGCTCACTTTTCAAAAAATTCCGGCAACTCACAGGCGTTCACCAAAAACTTTTCCTGGTTCAAACCTAACCGCCGATGGCAGGACGTAGATTCTAGCATGCTTCAAGTTCAACCACTGTGCAGCTTGTGCTTGGCCCAGCCTGCGATTAAGAGATGATTTGCAAAGTGTTTTGATCAGGGAGGTTCATCAAAAAAAAAAGTAGCAAGGGGGAGCATTAGCACCGAATGATTGGTGCAAGATGGGTGGAAAGGTAGCCACCCATCAATTTTTTGGCCTTGTACCGGGTTTTGAGGATGCGCATTAAAGCCAGTGAACAAGGACTTTCACCGACACGCACCCTGGAAATTGCCCGCAGGACACAATTTTTTCAGGTCACTTGTACAGTAAAGAAACGGCCAGCGGCCTGATCTTTTTGGTGCACTTAAACTGCCCCAGCCTGCCGCATCGGGCTTGTAGTGCCAATTCTTAAAGAGCGTTTTCAGATAAATCAGCAACTTACGCTCTACCTGTCGAGCTCGAGTTGAGTTGTTCACGCAGGTTTGCCAAAAACCTTTTACCGGCCCTGCGGTTTTGTGTTCAAGTTGATTGTTGCCGCATCGGGGGCAGCTGCTGACAACATCCTATCCGCGCAGCATCACATCACCCTCTGGGGCAAAGGTTTTGCTCCAGACGCATTCTTTGCAGCAGAGTTCATAGGGTTGGGGCTTGATCATGCTGCTCCTGCTGGTTGAACATCAGCTTGATTCATGGCAATTTTTCTTTAAGATTAATTCAAATCATAAGCAAGTGAAAACACATTAACAAACTCTGATGCATTTTATTTAAACTCTGATCCTGCAGGCAGCACAACAACACAAAGCGACAAATTGATTCGCCTTAACTCAAGGAAGTGGACTCGGTATGATCTATACACTGCTACAAGAAAACGCGACAGAAGAACGCCAACTAATTTTAAAATTGTTGGGGCTAGGGCTGGCTCAACAGCTACCCATGCAGCCTCAAGCTCGGATTTATCTGGAACAACTCGCCAAAATGGCTGACCTGACTGCACAGGAAATGAGTGCCGCCATGCGGGTGGACCTGCGTGAGGAGTGGCTTTTTGAACCGATGATTCAAGACCATCTTGGTGTGGAGGCGCAAAAGTTATTGCTGCTTTTAGGCCAATTAACCGAGCTGGCTTTTGATGATAACAAGGGACTCAAAGACTTTTTTGGCAAGCAGCTCGAACCCCATGTGCATCTGGGCAGTGAATACAAAAAACGCTCGCGCTACTTGGCCAGCACCCTATGCAAAGGCGCAATGGCCATTTATGACCTGATTTATGCCACTGAGCTGGATAAAAAAGCACGCCAAGCCAAGCCGGTGAGTACGAAGCTATTTTTAATCGATCCAGAATTGCTGATTGATTTAAACCCCCAGCAGGCGGCTGATTTTCTGGCAATCTTTCAGCAGCATTTTTCATCTACTACGCCTGAAGATGACTTAGAGACCCTGGAAGCCCTGTTCATAACACAGGTTTTGCCAGTGTTTGAGCAACACGCAGGCCAGAGCATGCCAGCACCCGGTGCGGAATTAAACATCAACGAGTTACCCGCCTGGTTACAAAAGCTGCTGCTAATCCTGCTTTTGTGGCCGCTGGAGGCCACAGATCAACCCCTCTATTCCGCTAAAATCGCGACCCTAGCTGAATTTTTTGGTCGCTTAACCAAAGACTTAGAAAAAACCTTTTTTAGCCGAGTTCTAAGCTATAAACAGGCCACACAAGAGGCTTTGGATGCACTACGCCAACTGGATGGCAGTCACTATAAAAGCCGTGATAACCGCACCCACTACATGCGAAAAGCCCTGAGTGTTGTGGAATTTGCCACCGATTATGTACCTACTTTATCCGTTGCCAAGCGAAGCTTTTCCCAGTTTCGCAAACATGCCACTCAGCTCGCCAGCCAGCAGCAGACGCAAGGTCTTGAAAAAACTTTTGGTCTGCACCACTTGATCCCAGTACCCAGCAACCAGCCCTTGCTGAATATCTGCATTGATGGCTTCTTATCAGAAGCTTCCAAAGAACAGTTTTGTGACTGGCAAAGCGGGTTTGAGCAGCTGCCCACGCTGACGGGTGGGTTGGCAGGTTTTGCCTGGCCAGCCAGAAACCTGGTGGCGGCTAATTTAAGTTTCTGGTATGAAGCAGTGGACAATGCCGCCACCTATGGCCAGCGCCTCGCACATGATATCAAGTTCATGCACGCCACCAACCCGCAACTGCGTTTACGCCTGCTGGGGCATTCTTTGGGCAGCCGAGTAATTTACCATGCACTGATTGAACTCATCGGCAGCGGCTGCAAGGTGGAAGAAGTCTACTTACTGGGTGGAGCCGTTTCGCGCAAAGACCGCCAAGGCTGGGGCGGGGCGCTGCAATCCGTCACCCGGCGCGTGGTGAACTGCTATTCGCACAATGACCAGGTACTGCAAAAGCTCTACCGCACAGCACAACTCGGCGACGAACCCATTGGCTTGGGGGAGCTGGAATTTTTTGACACCAAAGGCAGCCAGCAGGCAGAAGTGGTGAATATTAATGCCAGCAGCATCATTACAGGACATAATGACTACAAACCCAAACTGCAAGCGGTGATTGAGCAGGTATAGAAGCCATAAAAATCAATGGCCTTATAGTATTTTGGCTCGTGACTTGCAATTCATCAGATTGGTGAATTGCAAAAAAACACTAGTATTCCGTTCGTTTAATTCGATAGTTTACCATTAATCGCACTATTTTTTGCCTTGCCACCGAAGTCATGATGGATTCAGCCGTTTTAGTCCAGTGGAAGGGCTAGGCAAGCTCTTTGTTATGAACCTTGTTGTTATGGCGAAGGGCTTTCACCAAGTCACCGGTAACTTTCTACGCTATCAAAAATTTTATCGTTAATTATAATCTCATACATCATAGGGTCAGATGTGGTCAAGCTGATAACTCCTGGAGCAATTTACTTCAGTCTGTCAGGCAATCCTCTACAAATTGAGAGATTCACCTCAACAAAGTCCTTCCATGTATATGTGGAAGCATAGTTTTTCCGATACTGTAGCTCTACTCGACAGATATCAGGTCTCGTATCATAGATACTACATTTTTTATTATTAATATTGAGGTGACGGCAAATACCATCACCTCGGTCCAGACTTTTCGTCTCTTGCGAAAAGTGAACATTTGAACAACACTTTCCACACGAATTGCAAGGAAATAGGGTTAAAGATTGCTGGCTCATAAGCTCTTTAACCAAGCACGAGTACTATCGAGGTTGTTTGACTCGAATGGAAGCTCTATCTCTCGTTTACTTATCTCTTTCGATAGCATGAGACTTCTTTCTTGTTCGCAGCTGGTAGATTCCAGGCTGCATGCAAACCTTGTCAGCTCTTCTGGCGAAAGATTGAACTCAACTCTGGACAGTTCAATCAAATATCGGTCGAGTTCAGTATTAACTTTTTGAAAGTACTCTAATGTTATTCTAGCTTTTGATTTGAACTGATCGAGGTAATCCCAGACTTTTTGCATTAACTGACTGTGATCCAAAAAGTAGGTAATACCGATAGTCATTAAACCTGTTGCGACAGAACTTACGAAGGCAGCCAGTTCGGTACCAAGAGGGAAAGTCATTAAAGAGGAAAGTTGTTGGTGGAGCATGACCCCCATAGCAACGGCGACACCTGTTGACAAGATACGAATTACTTCACGTGCCAATGCACCAGGAGCAAGTTTATCTGGGTTAAAGAATAGGATCTTAACCGCCGAGACCAAACTCGACCAGGTTTCTCGTAAGAGCTTACCAATCAACTTTTGAGTAGTGAAAAAGATGTTCATTATGGTGGTGCTTAAGCTAGATAAAGCACCTGCCAAGGCTCCATTTTTAAATTCATCCAAAATATCTTTGAATCGAATTTTTACTCTATTCCAAATACCCTTAGCCATGGACTTCAGCTTCTCAAGAAATTTTTCAAGGGTAAAGTTACCCTCTGTTTCTTTAAAAGCCTTAGGAATGGCATCTTTTAGTTCAAACCAGACCTCAGCAAGAACAAGCCCCAGTGCCTGCCTTACGCCCATCTTAAAGCCAGCTTTACCAGATTCCATCGCTGTACTCTTAAAGAACTTACTGCTGGTGTAGTAAGTAGCATTAATCTGCTTATCGTACTCCTGTCTTGCCTTCTTATCGGCTTCTCGCATTTTGTCTTCGTCAATACTCTCAAGAACCTCAATTTGCTCATTCTGCTTAGCAAGCTTGCTCTCAAGCTGACTTTTTTCATGGCGTTGCTGTTTAGTTTCGGTTGGCATAGATTCTAATTGCTGTCTATCTTTTTCAATGCTCTTGCGCTTGTTTTCAATTGTCTTTGGAACAATTGTGGTCAGAAAATCATCCATCGAATGATCTGATTTGAGGTTATTTATATAATAATGGGTCGACTGAAAATTTGAGTCTTGGTTGGCAAGCTCTACGCCGTTGAGGCCAGCAAGCACCCTTCCTGCATCGTCGTGGACTTCATGGGATGATATGGTGTGGTCCAGTTGGCGCTGTTCGTCTCTGGACATCTTTTTGCCACGGTATTGATCAATCAGCTCACCGCGTTGTTGCTGCTGTTTGTCCTCTTTTCCCTTGGCCTTATAATTTTGGTGTGAATGGTAAAGGTCTCCCTTTTTGGGGTTGCCCTTTCCATCGGTCATAATGTCGCCATTCGTATCATACTTGATGGGCTTGTAGTCACCTCTATTGGTGTAGTCTTGTTTAACACCATCAGACATATAAATATCTGTATCGCCTTTTTGATGTTCGCGAGCATTATGGGTCGTCGCAACATCTCCACCTTTTTTATCTTCGAAAAGCAAAAAATCAAGGCCGAATGTAGTGACTATGCTTTTAGTCACGTTTTTATTTAGTTCCTCAACCAACCGGAAATCTTGTGTATCAGTTCTTGGCATGTCATACAACTCCAAAAAGGAAGGAGACTCCCCTCCCTTCCTTCCAATTATTTAAATTAGTACAAGGTTATTTTCTTGTATTGCTAGATTCAGAAAGTACAGTATTAATTGCTGATTCGTTGATTACTTGCATCCCTCCACTGTCAGTTTCTATTTCAACGATATTTTCATCATTTAATACCACTCCACCTTGCTCATCTAGCTTAGGTTTAAACAGCGGTGTCGTAATTACATTGGTTAGAATGGCAGCAACTTGGTAGCCGTTACCAATAAGGCGAATTATTTCATCTTCAAACCTAGATGTATCAGTTTGTGATGAAACTAGCTGATTAAAGGCTTTCAGATTTTCAAAATATTCTTTGAATATCGCATACAGACGCTCTGTTTCAGTATAGATTTTATCGACGTATGACTTGGTTTTACTCAGTTGCTTTGCACCTTTTTCCATTTTAACCACAGCTTCATTAACTTCTCTTTGGGTTTTTCTTGCATCACTTAGAGCTTCCTCTGCGTGGGAGGCAAAAGCCCAACCCGCAATGGCCAAAATTGGCGCTGCAACTACACCACCGAGCACCATTGCACCTCCAGCCATTCCAAACCCGCCAGTAGCAAGGGAACCGCCACCAATTGCTGCCATCGTGGCATTATAGGCTGCTGCACCTGATAACGCCGCGATTGGAGTGCCTGTTGAAGCGGCGGCGACTGCCATAACGCCACCATATACGGCATATGCTGCCGCTGCACCTGCCGCACTAGCACCTGCAATCTTGCCCATGTAGGCGGTAGTCGACAATGCGAGGCCATCGATTTCATCGAGTTTATGCTGCGGAAAGTCGACATTAAGGTCTTTGGAGCTTGTTTGGTTCAGCTTCTCTAAGAGCTTTTCTGCAATTATTCTGAATTCCTTAAAGTCATTACCAATCTTTAGCTGAAGCTCTCCAAGCTTAGTTAAGCTTTGGTTTGTCCACTCATTCTGTTTATCAAAAACTAATTTATGGTTATCATAATTTTTTTTAGAATCCTCAATAATTTCGTTTGCTTCAGATTTATCTTGGTAGCCATCATAGCCCTTTTTGGCACCGTAACCTGCCGCTGCTATTGCTGCACCCGCTAAAATAAATGGTAGGGGCATGTTTATTCCTCCAAAAAATTCTGTGCTTCTGTCACAAGGGCCAATTGGCGCTGAACCCATCCCTTCATTTCCTCAATACGTGATAAATCGACGCCGATTGTTTCCGATATGTGTTTGATAAAATCATTTTCACTCTCCTTAAGAACCTGATCAGCATAGCCCACGCCAACAAGCTCAAGCAGGAAGGCCATTTTCTCAGAATGCTTCGAAAACAGCGACGATAGTTCAACCAAGTCGTAGCTTTTATCTAAATTAGCATTGTCGCTGCATTGAGATACAATAGTTTCCAATAGTAAGTTTTCACGCTCATCAATGTGACCATCTACTGCAATGAGCTGTTTAGAGAAGTGATACAACGCTGATTGTTGATCAAGGTTAAGATAGTGAATAAACATTATTATTTCCTTTATTTATTAGTTTAATATTAAGCGCAACACTGCATCATAGGGTAAAAAAGGTGTCAGCAGCCCTATGGCTTTACCAGCCAAAGTGAAGCTAAGCAATATGTGCTCAAATTAGCCCCCTATTCATCAAGCAACTCCTCTAGTTTTTTTCAGGTTAATGATAAACTCTTTCTGGCTTTTAAGCATATTGTTCATCCTTCAATGGTTATTGTGATTTCTAATTTAAATCAGGCTCACTGACATACTCCTAAATGAGGAGTTTTGCAGTGAGCGATCTTTCATAAGGACTTTCTGAAGCCCTGTCGCAATATCATAAATTTCATGGCTTCAACTGCCCGCGCACTTCCGGCAATCACCCTTTCATCGGCTCTGCCGCTTTATGCTGCAATTCACTATTCCCACATTCAGGGCAAGCGCTGACGTAGTCTCTACCCAGTTGGATGACATCGCTGGCAGGGGCAAAGGTTTTCGACCAGCCGCATTTTTTACAGATGAGTTCATAAGGCTGGGGTTTGATCATGCTGATCTCCCGAGTGAGTGGCGTAGTAGCTGTTGAGGTTGTTCAAGGTAGCCTTGATTTCCTCAACCCACACTTGAGGCTCTCGCACTCGAATCTTGTCGTTCAGCCCATAGATCCACCAGAGGGTTTCTTTGTCCTGCAGTACGGTGGCTTCCAGGCGTTCCCAGTCGCTGCCTGGGATGGGGGTAAGGCTTTGTTCTTCACTCAAGGGCGTTTCCTTGAGTATCCAGGCCAGTTGGGGGTGGATATCAGCGACCAGGCGTGTGGTGCCTTCTGCAGTTTTCCAGCTTAAAGCGCCGCTTTGGATGTAGGCATCCAGGTCAAAATCCGGGTGGGCATTACTGGCTGCATCCAGGGGTGTGGCTTTTTCGATCCGATGAACAGCAAAATGGCGCAGGTTGTCGTAACCATCCACCTGGGCAATCAGGTAGCTGAGGGCATAGCGTGAAACCAGCCCAACAGGATGCAGGGTGAAGTTTTTAGCTTCTTGTTTTTTGCGGCTGAGGTAGGTGACATCCAATTGCTTCTGGTGCAACAGGGCTTCACTGACACTGGCCCAGACATCACTATGCAATGGGGCCGGAATCAGTGCCTTGCCGTTGGGCAGTGCGCGAACTCGTTTTGCCCAGCCTGCCAGCTGATTGTGTTCAAGGCTGTTAAGATGCTGGCGGGCGGCCTGGAACTGGGGCTTGAGTTGATCGGCCACACTGGCGGGCAAGAGGCTGCGCAGCTGTTCTTCCGCCAGGCACAGGGTCAAAGCTGCGGGGGTATCCAGTGCCGGAAGGTTGATCTGGGCGTCTGCCAGAAAGCTCCAGCGAAAAGGGCGTACCGATTCATCACAAGCCAGGGGGAAGTGCGAAGACAGTCTGCCCTTGAGGTCACGCTGCAGCGAACGCAGGTCAATGTGAAAACCACGGTCTGCCAGCTTTTCCTGCAGGGTCGGTGTGGCAATGCGTCCTGGGTGGCGGGGGATCAACTGCAGGGTTGTCAGTAACCTGAGCAGGGTGTCCTTGCTTTCCGACATTCCTTAATCTCCTTGTCTGAGTGCTTGGGATACCTTAGCGAATTTAATGACTCAAATAAACATCTAAAACGACATTTCCAGTCACTTGTTTTTGATTAAGGAAACCCTATACTGCGCATGCGTCAAACAGTGTCGCTTTATTGGATTCAAGGCTAAAGATTAGATACAAAGTCTGTCCGGCTTCAGGCAGGATATAAGAGTCAGTTAGTTTTGATCACTGGTTCCAATTGAAAAGGGTCACACTCTTAATGTCGTTTTTTCTGCAAGGCATGGCTCTGGGCTTCTTTATGATCAGCCCGGTGATGCTGTTTCTGGGGATATATAATCCCGACTGGGTTTTGCCCAGGCATAAACGCCCCGGTCGATTCCGAGTGATCGGCACCTATGCTTTTGCTCTGCCTGCCTTTAGTTTTTTTCTGGGTGTCAGTACCTTTTGGGGTGGCTTTGGCCCTACTTTAATGGGCTGGTTGACTGGGGTGATTGCCCCCAGCCTGATTAAAGTCTTAATTGATGCCGGTCATGAAGAAGAGGTCAAGGACAAGCACCGCAAGGCTGAAAAGGAACGCCAGCAGCAAAAAAGACAAGCAACCATGCGGGAGGCACAGGAATCCAATACTCTTGAGCTGAATGCCAAAAATCTTTCTCGTGGCGATGATCCCCTGCTGCATCGTCTGGCTGGACTCAAGGAGGCCTTGCACGCCTACCCGACACTATTGGAAGACTCTTTTTTCCTTCAACAGCCGGATCGCTTTTACAGCCGCTACCTGCATCTGAAAAAATTGCTGGATCAGCGTTTCCAGCCGGATGAAATCACTGCCCGACGTCTTCGTCAGCTTACGGGCCGTCTGCTGCAATATGCCATTGATCGCTTTGAAGCCATGGAGCCTCTGCTGGGCAGCCTGCAAGGGCTGGATCAGGAGTATGTGCAGCGTCGCCTCAAAGGTGTGCGCCACCAGGCCGAAAAGCAAGCCTTGCTCGACCGTCAGCAGCTGATTGACAACCTGGAAGCCCGTCTGCTGGACCTGACGGCTGAGAACGAAATGGCCTTGACAACTCTGGATACGACTCTGACCTCTTTGGCGAGTATCAACACGGAAAAACAAGGCGGAACCGAAGCCGCAAAAGCCGCTCTGAAGGAGCTGAAACGCTTCAGTGAGCAGTTAAATGAATACGATCGCTCGGTTATGAGCTGAATACACAAGAGGAACCCCGATGCTTGCTTTGCCATCCCCCGAAGCCATTAACCGGCAGATCAACGAAGAACTGGAAGCTGCACCCCAGATGGAAACGGCGGATACAGCGCCGGATCTCTGGCTGGAACAACTGCTGAAAGAAAACCCGCAAGCCCAGCGTGAGGCGATTGATCAGCTTGGCTTGCCCCTGCAACAGCAGGCACGACAACAAAGTGAACTGCTGCAAGCCCCTTTACCTGAGCTGGCTGCAGCCGCACGAGACGGTGGCCCGGTGGCTCGGCTTCTGGAGCAATTACAGCACAAGATGCAGGCACTGAACCCCCAGCAAAAACAGTTGGAAGCACAGGGTTTTCAAGCCCTGCTGACCCGCTTGCCGGGAATGCCAACCCCCTTGCAGCGTTACTTTCGCCAGTTTGAAACAGCCCAGGACGCTTTAAACCAGATTCTTGAAGCCCTGGAAGCAGGCAAGGAACGCCTTAAGCGCGACAACCTGACCCTGGCCAAAGACCAGAAAGCCCTGAAAGAAACCCTGGCTGCCCTGCATCAACAAATTCACTTTACCCGTGAGCTGGATCGGCATCTGGAAGACCGCACCCTGACCAGCCGGGATTCCGAACAACAAAGCTGGCTGGAAAATGAACTGCTCTTCCCCCTGCGCCAGAGAACGCTGGACCTGCAGCAGCAACTCAGCGTCTGCCAGCAGGGCGTCATTGCTCAGGAAATCATTATCCGCAATAACCGCGAGTTGATCCGGGGCGTGGATCGGGCATTGAATGTAACGCTCAGTGCCTTGCAGGTCGCGGTCACGGTGGCTCTGGCCCTGGGCAACCAGAAGCTGGTACTGAACCAGATTGCCGCGCTCAACAACACCACCAATCAGCTTCTAGCCGGAACCGCCCAACAACTGCGTCAGCAAGGCGTGGAAATTCAGCGGCAGGCCAGTAGCTCTCTGATTGATCTGGACACCCTGGAACAAGCCTTTACCGACATGCTCAGCGCCGTGGACGAGCTGAATGCCTATCGCCAGGAAGCTCTGCCACTACTGAATGAACAGATTGACCGCCTGGCAGCCTTGAATTCAAAAGCCGAGGCTACCGCTTCCAAATATTAAACAGCTGACCCAGCAGAGTTTTAGGCCTTTTCGATTTTTCCAAATTAAATGCCAAATGGGGACTGCCGCATTCAGGGCAGTTCCTGGGCATAAGAATATCGTCACTTGTTGGAACGTACTTCCTGGTCCAGCCACAACTGGCACAACGAAGGCGGTAAGGGATAAAGGGAAACGGCATGGCTCTATCCTTCTGGTTTGTTAATACATGATCTCGGTAAGCTGCAAAACTCAGGCTGATCTGACTGAAGGCAGGCATAGCTAAACTTAATACCTGGGCAACGGTTTTTACTTCTTATTTATAGGTGGCTTTGGCCAGTGAAGGTGTGCAGCTAACTGGCTCAGCCAGTCTTCTGCTTCACGCTGGAATTCGATAATGGTCTCTTCCGTGCCACAGGCTGGGCAGGGTTGAGCCGGGCACTCAGTTTCTGCTGCATCCTGATCCCACGCTGGCTGAAGCTTTAGAGACCAGTCGCATTGTGTGCACTTAACAGTGAGTAAATCCAGATTCCGCGGCATGCTCTATCTCCTTTTAGGTCTTCCTTTTACTTTACCCCCGCCAAGCGTCAATATGCGTCGCTTAGAATGGTAATGGAATAGGGTGCCGCGTTCACTCTTTAGCAACCTGCCAATCTAAGCTATCAAGGTAGTCTCCCAGCCTTCCCCATGCAGATGTTTTCTCATCAATGTACTCATGCTTCAGATAATGTCTACGAACTTTCGAGCCAGCCAGAACATGGTTCTGACATCGGTCAATCACATCCAGGCTGACGCCTAGCTTTTGCATGATAGTGGCCCCAGTGCGACGAAGGTCATGAGGTGTCCATGCGCCATTCTTTCCATTTGCAAGCACCAGGGAGTTGTCATTGCGCCTGCCCTTGAGAACCTTCCTATCCTTAAACATAATTTGGCGGTCTCCAACTTGCTTGCTAATGGACTTGGGGCAGACATGGCTATCTTCTTTATTTTTGGCCGGGAAGCACCAGCGACCACCACCAGTCATAGCTTTCAGCTTCTTAAACTGCTGAGAAGCAAAATCCGATAGAAAAACATGATGGTCTTGTTTTTTCCCCCTTCGCCCCTTTGTGTTCGAAGCAGGAATTAACCAGTATTGCTTGTCTAGATCTACATGGCTCCATTCAGCAGACAGCAGCTCACCAATCCTGCACAGGGTGCTCAAGCAGATCCAGATGGCTAGCTGGGCTTCTTTAATTACAGGTTGTGATACTTCATATTTTTTACCAGCTGGTTGGTTCTGATAGTCGTTCTCCAACTGCTGAAATCTGTGTGCTAACTCGATGATTTCTTCATCCGAAAGGGTGCGATCTCGCTCTTCCTCGTAATCCATATCCAGAAGCTTTTCAATGTCCACCAGGTCAGCAGGATTACCTTCGACCATCAGGCTTCTCCATGGCTGCCGTTTCTCACCCCAGCGAAGCATCTGGCCAATATCATTGTTGAGAATGACAGCCAGCCGATTAACCCCCCTTTCACGCACCTTTCTCAGCACAGCCAAAATATCTTGGTGTGTCAGTTCTCGCAGAGGTTTGTTTCCTATGGCCGAGAGTACATCTTTATTGAAACTTCTCCTTAACTCAGCATTACCATCCTGTCTGGCCACACCATCTCTTAGCCACTCTTCAAAGAGATCAGAAATGGTGAGGTTTTCTTTTGTCTCTTCCTTTTCTTTTGCCAGGGTTGCTTCAATGGCAGCCTTGGCCTCAACTTTTTCTGCTCTTCTTGCTTTGGCTGGATCTAACCCCTTGCTAACCGACACTCGCAAGGTGTCGCGTTCAGCTCTTATTTCTGCAAGTGATCGTTTTGGCCAACTCCCCAGTCGGTGATCATGCTTTCGACCATCAAGTTTGAACTCATATCGAAACAGGACAGTGATACCTCTCTTGCCAACCCTGACCTTTCCAACAAGGCCTCCGTCCTCGCGTAGCACATCCCCATCGTTCTTGTCGCTGAGTGCTTCAAGCCTTTTGGCAGTAATTTTACCCATTCGCGCTGATCCTTTATTTTTTTGCCCCACTTTTGCCCCACCGATTGGTGAAGCTTCAGGTAGATGATAATAGACATCAGTGGACAGCGCCAATAAAAATACCATTATAATTCAGTTGGTTGGAATTACTTTTTGGATCTCGGACTGTCCACACAGATCCATGGAAGGCTTCCATTTAATAGCATGGGGTGCAAGGGGTAGCTGGTTCGAATCCAGTCGCTCCGACCAAAAAAATCAAGGGTTTAGCTCAAAAGGCTAGGCCCTTTTTTTATGCCTGATGGTTTTTGCCCCACTTTTTGCTCCGCCAATTCAAAAGCAGCCAGACTAGATGACTTTGCTTGACCTATCACAGTTTCAGCCTTATGGTGCTGGCTCGATTGAATCAAATAGCGGAGAAAGTTATGGGTCTGGAACATCATGATTTGGCACACGAATTCCCTGAGTATAAAGAGCGCATTCACGACCTTAAAGTGAGTGATGCACATTTTCGCAAGCTGTTTGATGAATATGATCAAGTCACCACCCGGGTTGAGGCTCTGGAAAAACAAGAATCACCGGTTGCTGACGAGAGCATGGAAGAGCTTAAAAAAGAGCGCCTTGCACTGAAAGATGAGCTTTACAAGATGCTCAAGGGCTAGGTTTTCCCTTTCCAGCCAGCTGTTGCTGTTTGAGCTCCCTGGCTGCGAGAGCATAGCCACCATCACAGCCATCCACAAAATGAATGTGGTGGACACCTGCCTGACTCACCAGGCAGGTGAGTTGAGCCGCATCACTGACATGCAGCCCATAGTTCAATACACCAGCCTGCCGTTGATCTTCCAGCCAGACGATCAAATCATCCAAGTCTTTTTGCCGGGCAGTAAAAATACTGCGAAACATGCCATCAAATTTGCGGAAATCAGAGCTCAGGATCGCATCGGATTTATAGCGTCCCCACTCTGCCCCACCCAGACGTATTCCCAGCTTCATCAGAAGCAGTCCGACCAGATTGATCAAGCGCAACTTCCAAACTTGCCACGCAAACCCTGAACCAGCTTGCATATAACTATTCGCTCGCGCCTCGGAAGCCAGTTTGTCCCGGTCAAAGGACAGACGCATGCCTTCAATACTCAAAGGTTGCTGATGCTCGTCATTGCCCAGAAGAGCCTGCATTTTCTGCAAGAGGGCCTGATAATCTTTCAACTGCTCTTCCAGTTCTTTGGCTGTCACTTCCACCAGCAGGCTTACAGTCACCTCCAGAGGGCTGGGCACCCGCTGCCAGCGGCATTCGAAACCGGAAAAATCGGCCTCTGCATGTCCCTCGCTTTGCCGAACGTGGTAATCTGCATTCAGCTTGACCAGACGATCGGCTTCCAGCATGCCTCCCCCGGCGAAGATGGCTTGATGCAGGTCTTCTGACTTTTTAAAGCGGCATACCAGAACCTGGGCTTCTTCCCGCACCCGCCGGTAAGGCAAAAGACCGGTTCGTAAATTCAGTTGAAATTGGGTAGCGGCCATTTCCCTGCAGCCCAGTAATGCATTTCTGACTCTGGAAACACACCCTGACGGTATACAGAAGCTGGCTCCATCGCCCCCAAATACATAGGGTATGACAAGTGGTTTGACGGCATTCAAAACGGCTGCAACCGTACAGCCACCCAGCGAGTTGATCTCCTGGTAGCGCCCTTCTGCAATGGCTTGAGTTGAGCCCTCCACATCGGTAACCACCAGCCACCAGTCTTCCGGTAATTCCTGATAGTTGCGTGAGACCAAAACCTCAGCAAAATCAGTCAATGGCGGTAACTGGACAAAAAAATGATCCGAGGTTTCGAGGCTCAAAACGCTTGTGCTCCTGGCATCATCAGAAAAGGCTAGTTTTAACACCGGCCCACTGAATTTACCAGCCTAGAACATTTTGCTCTCAATACTTGGATGGGGTAATCTGAGCGGCCCATATCCTTATAAATTTCGGGTCATTATGTCAGGCACTGGCTGCTTTGTGTTTTACCGCTTCCGGCAAGCACTTGGGCTGCTGGGCTTACTGCTCATCAGTCTGGGTATTGAGGCCAAAACCTTCACGCTGGGTGTGCTATCACCCCGCCCGGTTGCCATTACCGAAGAACGCTGGCAACCCCTCGCCGATTATTTAAGCAAAGCTTTGCCAGGCCACGAAATCCAGTTGAAAGCTGCCAACTACAAAGACCTGGATGCCCTGGTCACGTCCGGAGAGCTGGATTTTGTCCTGACCAACCCCAGCCACTATATCCATATTCGTTACCATCAGGAGCTTTCCGGTGCTCTGGCCACCCTGCTGGTCGAAGATCAAGGGCACCGTCTCAGTGGCTTCGGCGGAGTGATTTTTACCCTGAAAACATCGAATGTCCAAACTCTAGCCGATCTTAAGAATCAACGTCTGGCTGCCGTTTCCAGTGACTCTCTGGGAGGTTATCAGGCCCAGGCTTTTGAGCTTATGCAGCAGGGAATCCGGCTTCCTGAAGAGGCTTCACAACTATTACTCACGGGCATGCCCCATGACCTGGCCGTAACAGCTGTACTCAAGGGGCAGGCTGATGCTGGCTTTGTGCGCACAGGAGTACTCGAAGCCTTGCAGGCTGAAGGCCGACTGGATTTGAATAAGCTGCGCATTTTAAACCCTCAGACAGACCGGGGTTTCCCGCTTCATCTTTCAACCCACCTCTACCCGGAATGGCCCTTTGTGGCCCTGGCCAAAGTGGATGATGATATCAGCCGCCGGATTGCTGCCGCCCTTTTGATGCTGAAGGCTGATAGCTCTGTTGCTCAGGCGGCACACATCCAGGGTTTTGCCATCCCGGCCGACTATGCACCGGTTGAGGATCTGGCGCGGGCATTGCGCCTGCCTCCTTACGACCAGCCTTTTCAATTAACTTTTGCGGATATCTGGGCGCAGTGGAAACACTGGGCACTGATTCTGCTCAGTTCTCTGGCCGTACTGCTTCTGGCCGGCAGCCTCTACCTGTTATACACCAACCGCAAGCTGACCCGCTCCCATGCAGAAATCAAGGCCATGGCACAAAGGGTGCATCATTTGGCTTATTACGATCCTCTGACAGGTCTGTCCAACCGTTTGTACCTGAACCAGACCCTGGATGAAATTTTTGCAACCAACCATCATGAATATAAGCATACGAGCAACCTGCTGATTTTCATCAACCTGGATCGTTTTAAAGTACTCAATCTGGCCCGTGGCAATAACTTTGGGGATCAGCTTTTAAAAGCCGTAGCTGAGCGCTTGCACCAACAAAGCGCTGCGCTGGACACCCAGAGATTTGGTTATTTTCAAACCTGGGTGGCGCGTCTGAATGCCGATGAATTTGCCGTGCTGGTTGCTTTCAATCGCAAGCTCAGCAGTGAAATGGAATGGCAGTTGGGTGAGTCCATGGCCCAGCAGCTTCAGGCGTGCTTCCAAGAACCTTTGGAGTTTGATGGCGAACAGCTCAGTCTTTCTGCACGAATGGCCAGCAGCTACTTTCCTGACAGCCCTCAGGATTCCACAGAAGCCGTCATCCGCAGGGTCAATACCGCCCTGGATCAGGCCCGGCGTGAAGGCGGTGGCCGCTTCGTGTTTTTTGAGGCCCCCATGGGTGAACAGGCCATCCAGCACTTTCAGATTGAAAAAGAGCTGCCCCACGCCATCAGAAATCAGGAGCTGTGTTTGTATCTGCAGCCACAGATGCGGGCCTCAGGGCAACTGGCTGCAGCAGAAGCCCTGGTGCGCTGGCAACACCCTGAAAAAGGCTTGTTGGCACCGGGAGCTTTTATTCCCGTGGCTGAAGAGTCCAATCTGATTGTTGATCTGGGCTGCTGGGTGGTTGCTGAGGCTTTGCGCCTGCTCAAGCTGGCTGATGAAAAGAACCTGAGCTTTGAATTGTCCATCAACATCAGTGCCCGCCATTTCCACCAGACCAACTTTGTCAGCTGGATCAAGGATCAGGTTTACGCTTCCGGTGTTAGCCCCCAACGCCTGACCCTGGAAATCACCGAAAGCCTGATTATCGACAACCTTGATGAAGTCATCAGCAAAATGCAGGAACTGCGCCAATTTGGCTTCAAATTCTCGATTGATGATTTTGGAACCGGCTATTCCTCCCTGTCTTATCTCAAACACCTGCCCATTCATGAATTGAAAATCGACAAGAGCTTTGTTCAGGATGTATCGACGGATGCTGACAGCGCCGCTCTGGTGGAAACCATTCTGGCCGTTGCTGAAAAGATGCAGCTGCAGGTGGTGGCTGAAGGCGTGGAAACCCTGGAGCAGCTGCAGTTCTTGTGCAACAGAGCCGAGATTCTCTACCAGGGCTATTATTTTTCCAAACCCCAGCCAGCGGAAGAATGGATCAACAGCCTAGCCTAGGCGCTCCACCTGGCCGCGGGTGGCCTCCCGGAGGTTGAGGTAAAGTGTTTCCAGCTTTTCGGGTTCGCCCTGCAACAGGGCATGGATTTGCTGCTGATAATCCAGCGTTAGCTCTATGTCAGTCTGTTCAACCTGATGGCGCAGCAGGGATTGAAACTCATAGTCCAGTTTCAGGCTGAGTTCCCCCTGTTGCTTCACCTCAATCAGTTCGGCCTGATTCAAAGGTTCACTGATGGCCTGGCTGTAAGCCCGAACCAGACCTCCGGCACCCAACTTGATACCGCCAAAGTAACGCACCACAGTGGCCAGAACATTATCCAGCTGCTTGTGCTGCAACACCCGAAGCATGGGCAGGGCAGCCGTCCCTGAAGGCTCACCATCATCAGACTGGCGAACCTGGCCCGCAACCAGCAGACAATAGCAGACATGCCGGGCTTCAGGGTGTGACTTGCGCAGAGCTTCCACCTTGAGCAGGCCTTCCTGCTGACTGGTTATTGCCTCGATTCGTCCCAGAAAGCGCGACTTTTTGATGATCAACTCGCTTTCCAGCGGAGCAGCCAGGGTTTTAGTCATTACAGTCCTTGGTTGCGCCTTTCATCCACAGGAATGCCGCCCACACCCCAGTTTTCCATTTCCACTTCATCAATGACCACAACCGTGGTTGAAGGGTTTTTGCCCAGAACATCCACCAGCAACTGGGTGGCACCTTCAATCAGTTGTTTTTTCTGCTCCTGAGTCACCCCTTCACGGGTTACCTTGATATTGACATAGGGCATTGTCTTGCTCCGGGTTTTGCATTGTGGGTTTAAGGGTTAAGATTGTCGCATATTTTATAATTTCCCGCCCTGGCCTGCAGAAGGAAAATCCCTTGTTAAGACACCTCTATACCGGCTCCGATCTGAGCCAGATCCAGACGCTTGATGACTTGCGGGCAAAAGCAGCCCGACGCCTGCCCAACTTCTGCATGGAGTATCTGGAAGGTGGCTCGGATGATGAAATCACTCTGGGTCGTAATCGCCGTGCTTACCAGGAAATCACTTTTCGCCCCCGTACTCTGGTGGACATCACCCAGCGCAGCCTGGAAACCGAAATTTACGGGCAAAATATCCAGCTACCCTTGGCGATTGCACCCACCGGCTTTAACGGTCTTTTGAGTCACGAAGGTGATTTGAAGCTGGCTCTGGCTGCCAAGAAAAAGGGCATTCCTTATATTCAAAGCATGGTCTCCACGGTTTCCCTGGAGCGTATTGCGGAAACCGGTGTTCGCCACTGGATGCACCTCTACCTGTTCAAAAACCGGGAAAACCTCAAGGGCATTATTGAAAGAGCCAAAAACGCCCAGTGTGAAGCCCTGGTGCTCACCACAGACACCTCCATCATCGGCAACCGGGCCTGGGACAAGCGCAATTACCGTGCGCCCATGAAACTCAATACCCGCAACCTGCTGCATCTGGCCACCCGGCCCGCCTGGGTGTGGGATATCCTGGTGCCCGGCGGAATGCCCAAATTCTGCAATCTGGGGGATTTTCTGCCTCCGGAAAAAGCCAGCGCCAAAAATGCAGCCAGTTTCCTAACCCAGGAAATGGACCCTTCCCTGAATTGGGAGGACATTCGCTGGTTGAGAGAAGTCTGGCCGGGGAAACTGCTTCTGAAAGGCATTTTGGCGAGCGAAGATGCCCTGCAAGCCAAAGCTCTGGGCGTGGATGGTCTGATTATCTCCAACCACGGTGGACGCCAGCTGGACTCAGCTCCCAGCCCTCTGGATGTGCTTCCGGAAATCCGTCAGGCCGTGGGCCAGAATTATCTGCTCGCGGTGGATGGCGGCCTGCATCGGGGTAGCGATATCATCAAGGCAATCTGTCTGGGAGCGGATCTGGTGACCAGTGGCCGGGCCAGCCTTTACGGTCTCGCCGCAGCGGGCCAGGCCGGGGCGGAAAAAGCTCTGGACCTTCTGCAGACGGAAGCGGATCGCACTCTGGCCTTGTTGGGTTGTACCCAGGTGAGTCAGTTGGGCAGGGATTATCTTTTGCAAAAAAACTGAGTCAAAAAACCCGATAACCCAACCGCCGAAACATCTGGGTGAGCTTTTCCAGGGGAAGACCCACGACATTGGTGTAGCTGCCTTCTATACGCTCCACCAAGGCCGCTCCTCGCCCCTGGATGGCATAACCACCGGCCTTGTCATCCGGTTCACCTGTGGCCACATAGGCGCCAATTTCTTGGTCATCCAGGTTGCGAAAGACCACCTGGGTCGTCACCACCGCAGTCAGCCAGGTGTCTCCCTGAACCAGAGCCATGCCGGTCTTCACTTCATGGGAGCGCCCAGACAGGCTTTTCAGCAAATTGACGGCAGCCTCGGGATTTTCCGGTTTACCCAGCGGATGGCCATCCAAAACCACTTCGGTATCGGCTGCCAACACCGGAAAATCCGCTTTTTCCGGGGCAAGCTCACAGACGACCCGATGGGCCTTGGCCAGTGCCAGGCGCTGCACCAGTTCTTCACCGTTTTCTTGATGAATTCGGCTTTCATCAAGGTTGGCTGGCTGAATACTCAGTTGCAGGGAGGGTTGCAATTGCTGGAGAAGCTCACGGCGCCGCGGCGAAGCCGAAGCCAGGACCAGATGCTTCAGGAGCGGAAGGCGGTGCTGGACTTCACTCACCGGAAACCCTGCCTTCACGACGGGGATCTGCGCCTCCCAGAATACCCTGGGGGGTCACCAGCAAGGCCTGGATGCCGCTGGTCAGATCTTTCTCGACAACTTCCTGGCCCCTGGCTTCCAGACTCAGAACCAGATAGGATTCAAAGCGACCTTTTTCCAGCAGAGTGGTGGAGTTGAAGTTGGCCAGATTGGGCAATTCCACGGCCTCCTGTGGCGATAACTGCCACTGCAACATGCCCAGCAGGGTTTTAGCCGTATAATGAATGATGGCTGCACCGCCAGGAGACCCCAGGCTGGCAATCAGCTCTTCTGATTCGGGGTTGAACACCAGGGTGGGACTCATGCTGGAACGCGGCCTTTTACCGGGTTCAACCCGGTTGGCAATCGGGTGGCCCTCATCATCTTCGGGCAGAAAAGAAAAGTCCGTAAGCTGGTTATTGAGTAAATAACCCCCCGGCAGACCGGTACCACCATCAACCAGAATACGACTGCCAAAAGCCTGCTCAACAGAACTGGTCATGGCAACACCCCGCCCCTGGCTGTCAATAATACTGATATGACTGGTTCCGTGTTCAGGCTGGTTGGGTTGGGGTGCCAAACCTGTTTCCAGGCTGCCCGGATGACCGGCATCCACACGCCCCAGAGTCACCGGAGTGATTTGTTTCGCCCTCTCCTGCAAATACTCAGGCTGCAAAAGACTCAGCCAGTCATCGCCGGGTGGCTCCACAAAATCAGGATCGGCAACATACTGGGCCCGATCGGCAAAAGCCAGGCGTGAGGCTTCAATGTACCAATGCAGGCCGGAAGGGGAATAGAAGTTGTCCCGGCTGGCTGTGTCTTCCTTGTTGAGGATTTCCAGAATACCCAGAATCTGCATCACAGCCAACTGCCCCGAGGAGGGCGGTGGGAAACCACAAACCAGATGTTTCAGCCAACTGGCACATAGGGCTTCTCTGGCGACAGGCCGGTAATTACGCAGATCATCCTGAGTCATACTGCTGGGTTTGATCTTTGTATTCTGAACCGCTTCCAGCAGATTGTCAGCGACAGCACCCTGGTAAAAAAATGCACTGCCCTGCTCTGCCAACCCACGATAGACTTGCGCCAAGGCCGGATTGGTCAACTTCGTGCCGGTTGCCAAAGGCTGACCTTCCTGGGTGTAATAAAACGCCTTACTGGCCGGGTTCTCCGGCAGCAAGGAATCCGCAGCCAGCATCTGGTGCAGTCTGGGGCTGACCTCAAAACCTTCCTCTGCAAGCTGGATGGCAGGCTCAAAAAGAACCGCCCAAGGCAATTCACCTTGTTCCTCATGCGCCGCTTCCAGCATGGCCAGAAGCCCTGGAACACCCACAGCAGAACCTGTGGCCACGGCATCATTAAAAGGCAGCGGCTGCCCTTCTGCATCCAGAAACAGCTCAGGTGTCGCACCCTGAGGCGCAGTTTCACGACCATCCCAGGCCACCAGATGCTCACCATCCCAGCTTAATAGAAAACCACCCCCACCGATGCCACTGGACTGAGGCTCAACCAGACCCAGAACCAGCTGCACGGCAATCGCTGCATCCACAGCACTGCCACCCTGCTGCAGAATCTGCTTGCCGGCCTCAGCAGCCAGCGGATTGGCCGCAGCAACGGCAAAGTTTTCATGCACCGTGCCTTCACGCTTTTGCAAACCAGTGGCCATTTCCGGCTGTTGCAGCTCAACAGGATCGACCCGCACAGTCTCTTCACTGACACCCGCACATCCGGCCAGCAAAGCAGCAAAAGCCAACAACAGCGGTGATTTTCTATTGATCATTTAATGATCCAGTTACTCTGGCATTTCCAGGGGTTCGGGGGACACAATAATCCCATTATTATCAGCATAGACATAATCACCGCTGACAAAAGTCACACCACCGAAGGAAACCGGCACCTGGTATTCGCCCACGCCTTTTTTCTCGGATTTTTTCGGATGAGTACCCAGAGCCTGAACACCGATATCCAGTTCATTGATGATGTCCACATCGCGGATACAGCCGTACATGATCACGCCTTCCCAGCCGTTTTTAACTGCTTTTTCGGCAAGCATGTCACCCAGCATGGCACAGCGGAAAGAGCCACCGGCATCCACCACCATAACCTTGCCTTTACCGGGCTTATCGACTTCTTCCTTGACCAGTGAGTTATCTTCAAAGCACTTGATGGTGACAATTTCGCCACCAAAAGAATCACGACCGCCCAGATTGGTGAACATAGGTTCCACAACGTCGATCAAATCTGGATAGGCGTCACAGAGATCAGGGGTTACATAGTGCATGGTTGCTCCTTACTATCACTTATTTTGAATTGGTAGCTGATCTGGCTGGATGCCGGAGTTGCTTGTCAGGCTGTCTGCAACAGGAAGTTGCAGCCAGAGCTTACAGGGATGTATTCACGCGTCCTGACAACAAGCTCCGGCATCTAGTCTAGTTTCTTTCGTTAGTTTTCCGGCGTTTCATTCGCCAGACTAAACCAGGTATCCAGTACGGCATCCGGGTTGAGGGAAACCGAATCTATGCCCTGCTCCATCAGCCAGCGTGCCAGATCCGGGTGATCCGAAGGCCCCTGACCGCAGATACCCACGTATTTGCCCTGTTTCTTGCAGGCAACAATCGCCATGGACAAAAGCTTTTTAACAGCCGGGTTACGCTCATCAAAGAGGTGAGCCACGATACCGGAGTCACGATCCAGACCCAAGGTGAGCTGGGTCAGGTCATTGGAACCAATGGAGAAGCCATCAAAGTATTCCAGAAATTCTTCAGCCAGCAGGGCATTGGCGGGCAGTTCGCACATCATGATCAGTTTCAGGCCGTTTTCGCCGCGCACCAGACCATTGGCAGCCAGCAAGTCGGAAACCCCCTTGGCTTCGCCGGGTGTACGCACGAAGGGCACCATGATCTCGACATTATTCAGGCCCATGACATCGCGCACTTTTTTCAAGGCACGACATTCCAGTTCAAAACAATCCTGAAACTTCTCGGAAATATAGCGTGAAGCCCCGCGGAAACCCAACATGGGGTTTTCTTCGGCGGGTTCATATTGCTTGCCACCGATGAGGTTTTCATATTCATTGGATTTGAAATCAGAAAGCCGCACGATCACGCGTTTGGGCCAGAAGGCAGCCGCCAGGCTGGCAATCCCTTCCACCAGTTTTTCCACATAAAATTCAACGGGGTCACTGTAACCCACGGTGCGGCTGCGAATGCTTTTTTGTAAATCGGCGGGCAGGGTATCAAATTCCAGCAGAGCCTTGGGGTGCACACCGATCATACGATTGATGATGAACTCCAGGCGAGCCAGGCCAACCCCTTCATTGGGCAGGGCCGCAAAGCCAAACGCCCGATCCGGGTTGCCGACATTCATCATGATTTTAAAAGGCAGATCCGGCATGGCATCCACACTGTTGGTCAACAGCTCATAATCCAGGATGCCTGCATAAATAAAACCGGTATCGCCTTCCGCACAGGAAACCGTGACTTCAGCACCATCCTGCAATTCTTCAGTGGCATCCCCACAGCCCACTACTGCGGCAATTCCCAGTTCACGGGCAATGATGGCAGCATGGCAGGTACGCCCACCGCGGTTGGTGACAATGGCCGAAGCCTTCTTCATCACCGGTTCCCAATCGGGATCGGTCATGTCGGTGACCAGAATGTCACCGGCTTCAACCTTGTCCATTTGATGCGGGCCTTCCACAATCCGCACCTTACCAGCACCGATACGCTGGCCAATCGCCCGGCCTTCAATCAGGACTTCACCCTGCTCCTTGAGCAGGAAACGCTCCATGACATTGTTGCCATCACGACTTTTCACGGTTTCCGGGCGGGCCTGAACAATATACAGCTGACCGTCATCACCATCCTTGGCCCATTCAATATCCATCGGGCGCTGGTAATGCTTTTCGATAATCATCGCCTGACGGGCCAGGTTCATGATTTCCTCATCCTGAAGCGAAAAACGCTGGCGATCCGCCAAATCCACTTCCACGGTTTTCACCGATTTACCCGTGGAGGCTTCTTCGCCATAAACCATCTTGATCAGCTTGCTGCCCAGGTTGCGGCGCAGGATAGCAGGGCGACCGGCTTCCAGCGTGGGTTTGTGAACGTAAAACTCATCGGGGTTGACCGAACCCTGCACCACGGTTTCACCCAGACCATAAGCGCTGGTGACAAAAACCGCATCACGAAAGCCGGATTCAGTATCCAGAGTGAACATCACCCCGGCTGCGCCAGTCTCCGAGCGCACCATCTTTTGGATACCGGCAGAAAGCGCCACCAAGGAATGATCAAAACCCTGATGTACCCGGTAGGAAATTGCCCGGTCGTTGAACAGGGAGGCAAACACCTCATGCACGGCCTGTTTGACCTGGGCAAAACCTTCAATATTCAAAAAGGTTTCCTGCTGACCGGCAAAAGAGGCATCGGGAAGGTCTTCTGCCGTGGCCGATGAACGCACCGCCACTTTCAGGTTGGGGTGTTGTTTTTCCAGCTGTTGGTAGGCTTCAGCAAGGGCTTTTTCAAGAGGTTCGGGGAAGGGTGTTTCTATAACCCACTGGCGAATCTGTGCACCCGTGGTGGCCAGAGCACGAACATCATCCACGTCCAGCTCGTTCAGCGCCTGATTGATGCGATCAGCCAGACCATCATGCTTCAGAAACTCACGGTAGGCCTCGGCTGTGGTGGCAAAACCACCGGGCACCTGAACACCGGCTGAAGCCAGGTTACTGATCATCTCACCCAGGGAAGCATTTTTACCGCCCACCCTTTCGACGTCATCCATACCCAGATGATCAAACCAAAGAATATGCTCGTTATTTGCACCCTCTGCAGTCTTGCTCAAGACAGGCCTCCCGTTAAACTGATTTCAGCGGATGGCTTTAACCGGACAAAGCAGGCAAAATGCCTGTTTCCAGCTATAAGCTCTACGCAATTCATTTGCCACAGATAATACACGATTTTAGGGGACAGCATGAAGCGTACCGCCTTTTTCATTTCCGATGGCACCGGGATTACCGCCGAAGCTTTAGGGCGCAGCCTGCTGGCACAATTTGAAGGTATCCAGTTTGAGCTGATCACCCAGCCTTACATCAATACTGCCGAAAAAGCTCACCAGTTGGTGCAACTGATCAACAAAACGTCCGAAGAAGAGGGTGCGCGCCCTCTGTTGATCGATACCATCGTCGATCAGTCGATTCGCGATATTATCAGCCACAGCAACGCCATGAACATTGATGTCTTTTCCACATTTCTGGCTCCTCTGGAAGAGGAACTGGGTGCTCATTCCAGCTATACGGTCGGCAAAACCCACGCCCTGACCAAGGAAAAAGAAGACACCTACAAGGCAAGAATCGACTCAGTGCACTATGCGCTGGACAACGACGACGGTGCACGCACCCACCACTACGACAAGGCGGACCTGATTCTGGTCGGCGTTTCCCGTTGCGGCAAAACCCCCACCTGCATCTACATGGCCCTGCAGTTTGGTGTGCGCGCCGCCAACTACCCGATCACCGAAGACGACCTCCTGGACAGCGAACTGCCCAAGGCTCTGCGCCCCTACCGCCACAAAATCTTTGGCTTAACCATTGAACCCGAACGCCTGGCCTCCATCCGCCATGAGCGCCGCCCTGATAGCAAATACTCTTCCCTGAAACAATGCACCCGGGAAGTTGAGGAAGTGGAAAACCTCTACCGCCGCCACAACATCGGCCATATTGATTCCACCCACTACTCCATCGAAGAAATCTCCACCCGCATCCTGGCCTTGGCCGGGATCGAAAGAAGGTTTTCGCCACGGTAGAGAAAAGCAACACTTATGTTGTGTTTTGCTGCCAAGGTTGTACACTGCAAACGTGGAAAAGTGAAAGAGGACTTTCATGAAATACAGTGAATTCAGGCGTTGGCTGATAGCTCAAGGTGTAGAGCTGGAGCCTGGAAAAGGTAGCCATTTCAAAGCCACCTATATGGGAAGAAAAACTGTAGTTCCCTACCATGGCAGCAAAGAAATCAGCGAACCTTTGAGAAAAAGCATTATAAAACAGCTCGGTCTCAAGGATTAATGCCAATTTACAAAGCAATGAAGTTCTCAATAGGAAAGCAAAAGGTGCAGAATGTATAACTATCCAGTAATTGTTCATCAAAATGATAGTTCAGGTTGCTGGCTAAGCTGTCCAGACATTCCTGAGTTCCATGGAGCAGGCGATACTCTTGAAGAGGCTCTGATAGATGCTACAGATGGCATGGAAACTGCTTTGTCATTCTATCAGGACAATCGACGCCCAATCCCCCACGCATCAAAACCTGCGGAAAGCCAGCCTGTTGTCTACCTTCCACTACTGACTTTAGCGAAAATCGAGCTTTGGAACACTCTTTTGGAACAAGGTCTACGCAAAGCCGACCTTGCCCGCAAGCTGGATGTGCACCCACCTCAGATAGATAGGCTTCTGGATTTACTGCACAGCTCCAAAATTGAACAGGTCGAAAATGCTTTAATGGCACTTGGGAAACGCTTTGACCTGGAGGTTAAGGCTGCCTGAAGCAATATTCCTTTCATATGCTTATAATAGTTTTTCAGGGGTTATTATCCAAGCTATCTCAAAGAGACTGTTTGTCTATACAGTTTTCTATATAAATACCTTTTAGACTTTTCGCAAGCAAAACTTTCTGGTTTTCATTGCAGATCTGGGAAGGTTTAAAAGTATAGCTAGAAACCTTAAACATGGTGATCTTAAGTTAAAAATCACGGTACAAATAACTCTTTATTTAGTGTTTTGGTTTTGGGCTTTAATTCCCAGATCTTTCCTTTTTGAAACTACTTCGTAACCAAACTGACGGTATCTTGGACTTATTTGACCTGCAGAAAAAAGATGACCAATAAGTTTCTGGAAGTACTTAATGGCCCTTTCATCATCTTTTATCCTTAAGTTTGAATAATATGGCATTTTATTAAAAAGATTGGATATTTCGTTCCTTTGAGTCCTTTTAAGATCAATTTCGTTTGACTTAACCACGACACCAGTAATAACTTTTTCAGTGTTTTTTCCATATGTTCTAAATTTGTGACAACGATAGCCCCTCGCTCTTTTAAGATATCCTTCCACATAACTCAAGAAATGCTTTGGAATAAAACCGCCTGAGAATGTCAGATCATCAACATATAAACTAAAAACAATATCCCTGGATTTCGAATAAATATTTATATGATCAAAAACAGGAGCATTTACAACAAAGCAAAGGCTTTGACTTAGAGGGCTCCCGGTTGGAACATGATTATTCACAGTACAGATTTTTTCGAGCGTATCAGCCACATCATTAGAACATTTAAATATTTTTCTGAATGCCTTCTTTACTATTTCGGAAGAAGTTGATGGATAGAATTTACTTATATCAACTTTTGCTACAGCGACATCTCTAGCATGTAGTTTTGCATTATACACATGTGACCGACCTTTAACGCCAGAAACCAAGTAATCTGGAGTTTCTATTCGAATAAGAAGGTTGTTTATTCGGTTATGGACACGCAGCAATTGACTTTTTGGGATTTGAATAGACCTTCCGTTTTTAGTGCTCCCAAACTTATAGTTTTTCCCTCCACGAGCGACAATGCTCTTTAATGTAGAAAGGTTGATATTAAGTATTTTTGCAAGAGTTTTTTGATTAGATAGCTTGTAAAGTGGACTTTGATTAATTGGATATTTATTTTTTTTCTTCATTGAAAGACACCATCCAGAGGCCGATTTCAAGGTATCCATTCAAAAAATTTAATGCAAATAATCGAAAAGCTTCAAATATAAAAAACTTTCTAGTCGATTTAGAAAAAATAATATTCAATATCCTGAAATCAATATTTAGTATGTCCGAGTAAGCTTTAATAAGCGAATTGGCAGGAGGCAAGCCAGCTCCTTCTGTTGCCAAGACTTGATTTCTAGTCATATTAGATCTAGCTGCCAAGTCATCCACAGATAAACCAAGGGTACACCTTAAGTTCCGAAAAAAATTATCACTCATAGCAGCAATCCATTTATATAGAAGGTTGTATGCCCGCGGGTGATGCTGGATAGAAGGCCTACCCTACGGGCAATGCTATACCTGCTGTGGAAAGCAGAACAATGATCAACAGCTTCAATATCCAAGCGAGGATTGAACCAATCACTAAGAATATTAACTTGATCATGATAGGGTGCTGTAAAAAACGCCCTATCTTGCCAACACATCGTCTTCCAAAAGCCTTTAAACGTTTCAGCATAAATGCACCTCTCTTGGTTACGTTCACCGCTAATTCGATGAACTCACAGAGTAACCAGAGTAAAACGCCTGGGAATTGTCGGAAGACTTTACCCGCGAACCAACCTGCTCGTCTCACAGACGAGCGATCCGGGCGACGATAGTCGTATTGTAGCGCGAGCGCCTCACCGGATCAGGCAGAGTTCACACTCCACGAAGCATTACCGCTTCTAATTTAAGCAAAGCTATTCTGTGATACTTCCCATTGATAAAGGCAGTTAAATCTTATCACAATAATTCTTCGTGTCAAACATCACATGCAAAGGTCCAATAAAACAACAAAATACAAAGTAACCAGTTGATTTTAAAGACAAGAATAATGAGGCTCTATTGCCCATCATTCCAGTTACTTTGTTACCAATGAAAATAGCCATCACTCCGGATGGCTGCTGGTCAGAATGGGCAAAAGGCCATCGCAGGAGGTTAGGGCATCATTGCAGTTAATGACGATATCCGACCGGGCCAGCAGGTAGCCTTTGCCGGTGATTTTGTTCTTCACCACAGTTTGACCGTTTTCTTCCCCCAGGCTGGTGTAGGTGCCGATAAAGCCAGTGTTGCGCAGGGATACGGTTTCCAGCTTGTCACCCGGTTGGATTTTTCCTTCGTACTGCATCAGGGCCAGACGGGCGGAGGTACCGGTGCCGGTGGTGCTGCGGCAGATCACGCCGGGGTGAACATAGGTCGCTGAACGGGAGCGGTAAAAATGCCGGCTGACCTGTTCAACCGGCCCCATAAAGTGCAGAAAAGGCAGGGGGCCAACATCGCCCAGAGTATAGTGGGAAAAACCTCTTTCTGCCTGAATGGCTTCGACGATGGCATAGGCTGTTTTTGCCAGACGCCTTTCCTCTGAAGCTTCCAGAACAAAACCCAGATCCTTGGCCTCCACCAGGGCATAAAAACCACCGCTATAAGCCACGCTATAGGTGACTTCGCCCAGGTTGGGCACATCCACCTTGGCCTTGTAGGTATGAATGTAGCTGGGCAACCCCTCACAGGTAATGGCCTCCACCACTCCATCATGAACCCGGGCTTCAATCTGCACCAGGCCCGCCGGAGCTTCCAGATTGAATGTCTGGGTACCTTCTTTTTTGGGTATGAAACCGCCCTCCAACAAGGCAGTTGCCGTACAGATGGTGTTGGAACCGGAGTAGATGGGATAACCCATTACCTCCATGATGATATAACCCCATTCAGCCTTGGGGTCTGTGGCAGGAACGATCAGATCCACGGACATTTCCGGGATACCATAGGGTTCTTCCAACAGCAGGCGGCGTAAACCATCCATATCATCGCGCAGATACTCCATCTGCTGGCGAACCGTCTGGCCCGGCAAGGGGTCAATACCGCCCGTCACTATGCGACTGACATCACCACCAGCATGAGTATCCATCAATTTCAGGGTCAGTTCCTGCGGCATAAAAACTCCTGGGTCAGAATTTCAGGTCAGAGCGAAGGGTTGGCCCTGTTCATCCCATTGGCTATCGGGCACGATGACAATCTTGCCCAGATAGTTGCTGTTGCGATTAATAAAATACTCTTCGGCCTGGTGCAATTCAGAAAGCTTGAAAGCTGCATGCAGAACCGGCTTGAGCTGCCCTGACCGAATCCATTCCACCAACTGCTCGGCTTCTTCGCGAGTTCCGTGGGAAACCCCGAAAATCTGCACCTGGTACAGATAGATCCGCGTCCACATGATTTCCGTCAGATTGCCACCACTGGCCCCGGCTATACTCAAACGCGGATAAGTAGTGCGCTGATTCATATCAAAAATCATGGTGTCGATAAAGGCATCCGTCATTTCACCACCGACCAGATCCATCACCGCATCAATCGGTCTACCTTCGGTGACCGCCTTGACTTTCTCAGTGAAATCTTCCATATCAGAGCGATCCAATACCGCTTCAGCCCCCAGCTTCAACAAGGCTTCTGCCTTGTCCTTTTTGCTCAGAGCATAGGGAATGGCTCCAACAATCCGGCACAGCTGGATCAAAGCCGTACCCACACCACCACTGGCACCGGAAACCAGCACCCTTTCTCCGGCCTTGATGCCTGCCGAAGTCATCATGTGATAGGCCGTCTGATAGGAACACATCCCCATCGCCGCCAGCTCGGCATCAGCCAGCTCAGGGTTTTGCACCTCATGAAATTGATCGGAAGGCAGAACCACATACTCGGCAAAACCACCATCTGCACCATGACCGTAATAATCCGGCGTCAGATTGATATCCCTGCGCTCATTCGCATAAATATTGAAATCCAGCAAACCACGCTGGCCGATACGCTCCTCAGAAACCCCCTCGCCCACTGCGACAACACGACCGGCAATATCGGCCCCCTGAATACGCGGGAAAGTCAGGGTCGGCGAGCCGCCCATCTGAAAAGAAGTCACTTCGCCCTTGTCTTTCGTGGGATACAGCCCCTCGCGGGCCTTACGATCGGTATTATTCTTCGCGGTGGCTGTTACCTGCACCAGCACCTGACCTTTGCCGGGCTGGGGAACAGGGACATCCGTTTTGTAAACCAGTTGATCGACACCACCGTGGCCCATCAACTGCACTGCGGCCATGGTTTGGGGAAGATGGGAAACCTGCTTCTCTGTCACTAACGTTTCTCCTTTTCATTGGCTGCACGTTTTTCAATAATTTTTTCCAGACGAAACTGAATCCGCTCCAGCTCTCTCAAACCTTCTTCATTCAACAAAAAATCCTGCTTGTGCCGATCCATCTGTCTCTTCCCGGCCCAGAAGTTGCCTTCCAGATCCAGAAGCTGTTCGCGTATTTCATTCACCTCAGGGGCATGGTAATAAGGCTGGGAAAGCCCATAAGTCCAGGCTTTTTCATCAAGCTGACCAGCACGCGCCTGACGCACCAGATGCAAGAGCTTCTCCGGCCTCTGACGAAAGCTGTGCCGACCCACATAAAGCATCAGCAGTGAAAAGGCCACCACCGCCAGAAAAGCCAAAAAAAAAGTCAGCATTAGTGCCTCCAAGGGCTGGTATGATCTGAAAAGGTAGTTGCAGCATAGTTGACCCCTGGGCAAGCATACAAATTCCAGGCTTTGTTGATATACTTTGCACAAACTTGCAAAAGGACTGAATGCCATGAACAAACTGCCCCGCCTCAGACGCTACTTTTCCCTGCTCACCTGGCTACTGCCCCTATTGCTGCTCCTGCTTCTGGCGGGATGTGGGGATGAAGAGGAAGGCTCGACAGGTGATCCCGGTACTCTGGAAAGGGTCTGGAGTTATTCCGTTATTCAAGGTTGTGGGAGCTGCCATGGCCCCCAAGGCTCAAATTCACTTAGTGACGGCCCTGATTTAACTACAAAAAATTTGTTCAGAAGTCAGTTGGTCAGTAAAAACCTTGATGATTATCCAGACTGGAGAGATGGGCTTTCTGATGCTCCCACAGACGTGTGTGCAACTGGCGCTGATTATTACATCGTTCCATCGTCACCAAATCACTCATATCTACTGGATGCACTTATTGCTTCAGACTCCAGGTGTTCTGGTACAGCAGGCTATCACTCCACTCAAAACGTAAATATTTCAGCAGATCTCAAAGAAGATCTCACGAGTTGGATCGAAAACGGTGCTAACCCCTAACTAATAGCCCAAAAAGCCTGCAAACTCGCGGCAAGGTTGTCTGCGGCAAGCGGAGTAGGGATAACGCAGCGCACTGCTTGAGGTATCAGGACGTCGAATGCAGTGAAAGCAGACAACCTTGCTCAGCGAGTGGACTCTGAAGCTCCCGGAAAGCCTCTGACTATTTTTGATTGAAAGGACAACACATGACTGAGGGTGCGACTAAGCCCGTGCGCAGCAAAAAGCGTTGGCTACTCTGGCTGCTGGTGGTTTTACTGCTGATCCCTTTTGTATTGCTGGCGGCCAGTTATGGTCTGCTGCGTTCTTCCCTTTTGCAGTCCCAGATCTGGCCCCGTATTCAGCCGATCATCGCCGAACAAAGCGGTTTTCAGGTGGAGCTGGACGAATTGCGCGTGGATCTGCTGGGCCAGCTTTTGGTTCGCAAAGTCAGCATCACCAATATCGAACCCCAGGCTGAGTTCTGCGAAGACCTCAACCTCACCCTTCAGCACCTGGAAGTGCGTTTCAACCCCTGGGCACTGCTATCCAACAGCCTGGAAGTAGAAAAGGTGGCAGTCGAGGATCTTGACGTTGCCGGTTGCCTGCTGGTGGAACTGCCCGAAACCGCTGAACCTGAGACCCCAACCGAAACCGCTGATCCCCGTGAAGCCCTGGCCGAAATCACGGAAATCCTGAACAACCCCCCACTGGACATCCATCTGCAACAACTGCAGCTGAAAAACATCCGTGCTGATCTCCAGGTGCAGATCCCAGCTTTGGCCATGCAGGCCCACTGGGCCGGGCAATTGGATCTGGAAACCTCCCTGCAGTGGACTGAAAACCGCCTGGCCGGACACCTGAACACCCAACTGCAATCCCTGGCCCCCCTGACTGCCAAGCAACAGGGCAAGGAATCCCTGGATCTGCACCTGCTCCCTCAGCTGAATGCCAATCTGGGCTGGGAGTTGCAGCGCTCCAGCCCCTGGCGACTGGAATTAACCCCCCTGGAAATGGATCTGCAACTGGCCGATCTCCAGGTTGAGCTGGACTCCCAAAACCTGCAACTTTCCGCCGACTGGCCTGATTACCAACTGAATATCGCCCAGGGCGGTCGTTTCAGCCTGCTGCTGGATGAAAACTGGCCACTGGATCTACACCTGGTGGTTTCCAGCCAGCTACCTGAAGGACAGTTAAAACTGAAGGCCGAAGACCTGAATCTGGAAACGGCCTTTCATCACGGCCTGCGCCTGGAAGCATTGGGTCAGTTGGAACTGCTCAACCCCGATCTGAACCAGCTGCAGATGGAAGTCGCCAGCGGCCAGGGGCTGAGCAACTTGCAATTACTGGCTGCAGGCCAGCCCCTGTCACTGGATGCCCTGGAAGCCACCTTTCAGGCTGGCAGCTATGGCGAAGACTTGAATGAATCCGCTGCAGATGGTGACTTTCTGCTGGGCATGCAACTGGATATCCGCCAACTGGCGACAGACCCCCTTCTTCAACCCGTGGATCTGACACCCAGTCTGCAACTCCAGGTACGTCAGGATCTATCCTCAGCACAGATGAGCAGTCAGTTGCTGTTCGAGGGTTTATCGCTGCTGGAGCTGAACCTGGGCCTGGATAACCAGCCGGATGAACTTCAGGTCAGCCCGAGTTTACAGGTAAAAGTTCCTCTGGCCCTGCAAGACTACCTGGCCGAAGCCGCTGAACTGCAACAGGTCGGGGAACTCACCCTGAACCTGGATGGACAGAGCCTATGGCAGCATGGTCAGGCCAATCTTATGCACGCGGATTGGAGCAGGCTGCCCTGGGGTGAAGTCAGCAACCATCTGAACTTCAAATTGACCCAGCAACAGGCCCCAACAGAAGGCCTGCAACTGACCGGGCCTCTGAACCTGGTTCTGGATCAATACAGCCAACTGGACAGGGGGCAACATCAGGTGGCTCTGGCGCTGCAATCCGCTGGATTCATGCATCCTCCGCTGCTGCGCCCTCTGCCGCTGGATCTCAGCCTGCAACTGGCGGGTGATGAAGCCCTGAAGGATCTGAGCACTCAGGGCAAGCTACGCCTGAACCATCAGGATTTTCTGGACTGGACCCTGACTCTGGCCAACCAGCCCCAGGTAAGTGACCTTCAGGGCCGGATTGAACTCCAGGCACAGCCGGAGTGGCAGGTGTTTATGGCCGAACTGGCAGAACTGGAAGCTCTCGGCCCAATCCGTCTGCAACAGGGCTTTGATCTGGCCCTGAAGCACCCCTGGGCCAGCCCACTGGATGTTGACCCCAAACACCTGGATCTTGCCCAGTTGCAGTTGCAGGGTGATCTTTCCACCCGAATCGAACAGCTGAATCCGCTGACAGACGCTGAATTCACACTGGTGGAGCCTCTGCAGATTCAGCAGCAACTCAACTGGTCCAGCCGTGAAGCCTCTTTGAACACTCAGGTTCAGCTCGCCGAGGTGCGCCTGCCTGAAGACCTGACGCTCAAAGGCCTGCTACTCAACCTGCAAGCCAAAGCCAACTCCGGCCTGGAGCCGACCCGGGCCAGCCTTGACCTGCAGTTGGAGCAGGAAGAAATCAACCTGCCCGATCAAGCACGCCTTGAGCAACTGGCTCTGCAACTGGGTCTGGTTGTCGATCTGCTGGACGAACAGCTGGCTTCTGACCTTTCCCTGACCCTGGATGCTGGCCTCTTACAGGTTGAGCTTCCCGAAGAGGAACAACCTCTGGAACTGACGGATCTGGTGTTTCCCTTCACCCTGAACAGCCGCGCTCAGGCTGATCTCAACGCAGAAAACCTCAATCTGGAAAACCTGAAGCTGACTCTGGGTGATGCCTGGATGAGCCAGGAATTAAGTGGGCAGGCCAACTTTTCAGGCCAGAGCCTGCTCCTGGACGGAACCACCCTAATTCGTTTGAGAGATGACCTCTTAACCCCCTTTACAGGCCCCATGCAAGGCAGCGGTCAGTTACGCCTGCCCTGGTCTATCAGCCTGGTGGATTCCACCCAGCTCTCCCTGCAGGCCAAAGCTGAATTTGAGAATTTAAGCCTGCAACTGCCGGAAATGGGCATTCAGGGTATGCAAGGCCAGATCCGTATTCAGGAAGATCTGCAACTCCTGGAGAAAGAACGTCTCAGCTTCCGTTATCTGCTGACCCCGGATGCCTTCCAGCGCGTGGATTTCAACCGTGTGGAACCCTGGCTGGACGGTCGCCAGGATTTCAGTATTGAAAAACTGCAAATGAATGACCTGCAACTGGGGCCGCTGGAAGCCACCCTGCCTATCCAACAGAACCTGATCCGTCTGCAAGATTTCAGCCTGGCTGCGCTGGGCGGTGAAGTGGCCGGGCAATTCTATCTCGACGTCAACCCGGCAGGCTGGCGCCTGGGTCTGCTCAGTCGTGTCAGCCGGATAGATCTGCGCAAGCTGCTGCCGGAGACTCTGGCAGAAACCCGCTACTCACCCGTCAATGCCCGCACCGCCCTGGAATTTGATTTCTCCCAACGCCTGGTGGAAGGCCGGGTGGATCTGACCGACATCAACCGGACCCAGTTGCTGCAAATCCTGGATATTATCGACCCGGATCACCGTGATCCACAGCTGGCCACCGCGCGTTCCGGTTTGCGAGCGGCCCATCCCCGCTGGGTGCGGGTGGAGATGCAAAATGGCCTGATGGATCTGACCCTCAGTCTGTCCCTGTTCAGTGATCCCATCCGGGTGCGCAACCTGCCCTTATCCCCGCTGATTGAACGCTTTGCTGAAGAAGCCCTGATGCTGCCCGACTTATTACCTCTGGAGTCTGCCCCATGAAACCTCTTGCCGCCCTTGTTCTTGTTCTGGCCAGCCTTGGCCTGACCGGTTGTGCCAATTTTTTAAACTCCCTGGTGCCGGATGTTTACCTGGTGGATCGCCACACCGTGATGGAAGCCGATGCTGCAGGCGACTGGCCCGAGCTGGAACAGCGCCTGAGGTCGGATCTCAACACCGGCCCCCAGCCTTTTACAGGCCTGAATGAACGTCTGGAGGAAGACACGGCCCTGCGGCTGCTGGATGATGAATATGCCACCACGGATGACCAGCCTTAAGGGGGCATTTGTATGAGAAAAATTGCCTTTACCGCTCTGGTTAGCCTGCTGGCCCTGCCGGTTCATGCCAACCCGCCTGACTGGCGCAACAATCAACTGCTGCTGCCGGAAAAAATCACTGTGGGGCCTTCGGATAATTATCAGGCCCGACCGGATATCAACAACCAACGCCTGTTTTACACCCGTCATCAAAGCCTGGTGTCCCAGGTGGTTCAGCAGAACCTGGAAACCGGACGCACGCGTGAGCTGCTGCCACCCGATCATGATGCCAAGGACCCGGCCCTGTCACCGGATGGGCGCCGCCTTGCTCTGACCAGCTACCGCGGCAATGCCCTGGGATCGGTCTGTGTCCTGCCTCTGCAGGGTGAAGATCCCCAACTGAATTGTCTGACAGCGGATGGGCAACGCGCCTGGTTGCCTTTCTGGGTGGATGCTTCCACCCTGGGCTACCTGCGCCGTGCCGCAACCGGCCGCGATCAGGAACTGGTTTTGCATTCATTGTCGTCAGGCCAGCAACAGGTTCTGTTGCAAGGCCAGCTTTCCGCCCCATCCGTGAGCTCTGATGGACGTTACCTGCTTTTTCAGCGCCGGGGAGAACAACAGGGTCTGTATGTTTATGATCTGGAGAACCAACAGGAAACCGGCCCCCTGCCCCTGGATTTACCCGGATTGAGCAGCTATGCGCTCTACAACCCCGAGGATGGCTACCTCTACTTCAGTCATTTTCTGAGTGATACCAGCGGTGACCAGCAAATTGATGGTGAAGATCACAGTGTCATCTTTCGCATCCGTCTGGAGAGGCTGCTTGAAAGTGACCGGCCTTTACTGCCCGAGCAACTGACTTCCGTCGCCCACAACTGTAACTTCCCGGCTCTGGGCGGTCAGCAGCTTTATATGACCTGCGCTTATGAAGGATCACTGGACACCTATCGTCTGCCCCTGAGCGGCCAGCTACCTGAGCACTGGCAGGAAGAGGATCTGCGTGAAGCAGACAGCGTCGCCAGCCACTATGCTGAACGCCTGCTGCTGCTCAATAACCTGCGTTATCGCCAGGGTTCCACTTCTCAAGCCATGTTGGAAAAACTGCTCGCCAATCACCTGGAAATGGGGGAATTGACAGCCGCATCCCATTTCACACGGCAACTACAAGAACGCTCCGAAGAAGACTCGGTTTCTGCGCATTTTTACAGTAATTTGCAACTTTTACTGCAACTTAAAGCAGAAAAGCAACTCCAGCCTTCCGGGCAACTAACTTCCGCTTACCAAGGCCAACTGGAGCAGGCCCGCAAGGCTTTGCAGCCCAGCCCCCAGGCTGAAGAAACTGCGGTTTTCCGCGCCTGGATCAACTGGTTGGGGTTGAATACACAGGAAGCCAGAAATACCCTGAGCAACAGCCCTGAATTGCCCCTGCCACTCGCTCATTATTTGCAGATTCAACTGGATCTGGAACTCGCAGAAACGGCGTCACAAACACGGCAAGCCTTGCTGGCAGCGACCGGCAACCCCGTCATTGCCTCGGATGCGCGGGTTTTTTATGCCTTTCAATACCTGCAACTGCTGAGTCGCCAAGCCCTTGACCAACAAGCCCATATCCAGCAGTTACAGAGAGTCCGGAAGAACGTCTCTGACGAGCGGGTTCTGGCCCTTTTGGATAATGAAATCAGCCTCTTGCAACTGGCTGCAGCCAGCGAGCGTAGCGAGGAAAGAGCCCTTTACCAGACCATCAGTGGGCGATTGCGCGACTACAGTGACCAACCCCAGATGCACAGGGCTTTGCACATCCGTGCAATTCAGCGCATGGGGCTGGCGGAAAGATACGACTTCATGGAGTTGATGTCGCGCCATTGGCTGACCACAACCAATATTCGCCATGTCGGTTTTGCAGCTGCAGCCGGGCAATATGCCACCATCAATCTCAACCGGGGTTATGGGGCCTGGTCTCAGGAAGAAAACAACACCGCCCTGAATACTTTTTACAGCGTCTTGCGTCAGACCAGCGACCTGGAAGCGCTCTACAATCTGTTGAGACTGGGGCTTGCAGAGTCCAGCGAACCAGCGCTGAAAGAGCGGATGCAGCGCCTTTATGAACAACTGCTGGCCGAAGACCTCCTGGGCAACAATCAGCTTTATGCTGAAGCCTTGAGGCCTTTGCTGACCCAGCCAAATCCGGATATGGAAACCTTGCAGGCCTCGGCTGAAAAGCTACAGAAACTGGAAGTGAGCGGGCTGGACTCAGGAGTGCGCGACCTGCTTCTGGGTTACCTCTACCACCGTCAACTCCTGGCGACCCAGGAAGGCTATAACCGCGATCAGGATCTGGCTCAACAGGCCCATCACCACTACATGCTGGGTCTGGATCTGGCTTATCGTAATCCGAGAGTGGAAGCCGCCGTGCTGGAAAACCTGGGACAGCTGCATTTTCAACTGGGCAACCACGGTCTGGCTGCGGAGTTTTTGGGTCAACGCCTGGCATTGCCCTGGTTGAACAGGGAGCAACAGCTCTGGTTGCACTGGCGCTATGCCCGTGCCCTCTATTACAGCAACCGTTATCCCGCGGCTTCCCGACAGGCAGAAGAAGCTCTGGCCCTGGGTCAGCAACTGGAACACCCGGAAACACCGGCCCTGCAGGAAAGAGCGGCTTTTTATGCTCTGCAGGCCCAGGATTTCCCGCGTGCTACCGAACACTATGAGAGCCTGCTGAACAGCAAGCGGTTAACCGGCAATAATGCTGTTAAGGCGCAGTTTTCCCTGGCTTATGCCTACTTCCAACTGGATCAGTCTGAAAAGGCCCGCAAGGCTTTTACAGAGGTTCTGCAGGCCCTGCCCCAGGCCAGCCCGGTGGCTGCTCGCAATGATCGTCTGGCCAGCTTCCAGCCCCAGCGCCTGGAAGTACAAAGCTACGGCTTTCTGTCACGGCTGGCCGCAACGGCACCGCAACGCCTGGAGTGGTTGGAAAAGCGTCTTGCCTTGCTGCAAAAGATGCACAGTGAGGATCGACGCTATTCGCTGGATGAGCTGAGTCGATTCAGTCTGATCATTCAGACCCGCCTGCAAAAAGCCGAGCAGCTGGAGGTCCTTGACCCAGTTGCCAGTGCAGAGGAGATGCGCAGAGTATTGCAGGAGCTGGCAAACTATCAGGAGGCCGGTGGCCCTCTGGGCAGTCAGCCGGTACTCCAGAGCCTTTACAATTATCTGACTCTGGGGGCCTATCACCCCCAGGCCTTTGCTCAAGAGCCCCAGGCGCTGAAAGAGCTATTGGAAGCCACCCTGGATGAACTGCATCTGGAGCTCTATATGCCGCCGGTCAATCATGCTCAGCGCTTGAAGCTGCAGTTGCTGCATCGTTTTTATCAGGCACGGAGGCAGGAAAACCCTGAGCCACAAGCCCTTGAGCAACAACTGCAGGAGTTGGAAGCCACTGAAGCCTGGCAGAGCCTGGCCCTGACCCGACCAGATTTACTGGAGGAACTCAACCAGTTGGCGACAGGTATCCGCCAGCTAACTGACCGCTAAAGCTTGTTGCTCAAGCGATAACGCATCCAGCAACACCAGCAACTGCTCCTGGTATTCCACCAGGGCCTTGACTGCAGGCCAGGTTTTACGGGCCTGCATCAGCTCAGGCAGGGCATAGAGCTGTGTTGCGGGCAGCTCTACAAATTCAACCTCACCATGAAAGCGCAAATACCAGCCCCCCGAGGGGGTTTTCAGGGTCATCAACTGCTGTTGGGATGGGGCTGGTGGCTGGGGCCAAAGACGGGCAGCATCCACAACCCCGGTGGCTGCCTCACTGCTGCGAAAGGCGTGGCAGCCCAGCACCCAGCGGGATTCCAAAGCCAGAGTTTGCCGCCCTTGATGCAGGAGCACCAGAGGCAGGCTGAGCTGCTGCAAATCCCTCTCCCCGGTCATCCCAGGCCGTCCTGGTAATCAGCAAACACCTTTTCAATATCCAGCACGGCCACCGCTTTTCCGGAAAAATCCACCAGAGCAGCCACATAGGGTTGCAGGGATTCCGGCAGGCTTTCCGGCGGATTTTGCAACTGGCTGAGAGGCAAATCCACAACATCCAGAAGCTCATCCACGCGAATGCCACTGTGCATCCCACTGGCTTGTCCCAACAGGATGGAGCCCGACACCACTTCCTGGGGGGTGGGTAAATCCAACAGGCTGTGCAGCAGAATCACGGACTCAATATCACCCCGGACATTGATCACTCCCTGCACGGAAGGCGGCATGCCCGGTACATAAAACAGGCGCTCATCACCCGGCAGCACCTCCTTGATAAACTGGCCGCGAAAGGCAAAATACTTGCCACCCAGAGCAAAAATCACCAGCTTAACAGTGGGCTCGTCAACATCCACCACTTCATTGGCTGCTTCACGCTTGAGTGCCAATAGCTCATCAACACTTGTCTGACTCATAGTTCGTCATCCAGCATGATTTGATTACGCCCCTTGTCTTTGGCTTGATAAAGGGCCTTATCAGCGGCAATCCGCAATTCCTCCGCACGGGTGTGAACCGGAAAACTGCTGATCCCGGCACTGAAGGTACAGTTGAATTCTTTATCCCCGGAACTGAAACGAATCCGGGAAAAATCCTCCCTGAGTTGATCAATCAGCTTCATGGCCACTTCAGAGGTGACGTCCTTGAGCAGAATGGCAAACTCCTCACCCCCGTAACGCCCGACAATATCGTTGGTGCGCAGCCGATGGCGAAGAATGCGGGACAAGGCCAGCAGTACCTGGTCACCGGCCACATGCCCATAGGTGTCATTGACATCTTTAAAGCGATCCAGATCCAGCATCACCATACACAGGCTTTCCTGCTTGCGCTTGGCCTGGGAGAGAGCCGCTTCGATCAGCTCCGTGGTGGTGGTGTGGTTATACAAGCCGGTGAGGCTGTCCCTGACCATCAGCGAGCGCAGGGAACGCATGCGTTCGGCCCGCAAGGCCACCGCAGCCACCAGTTCTTCAGGAATAACGGGCTTGGTAATAAACCCTTCGACCCCCACCTGCATGGCTGAGAACTGCTTTTGTCGATCGGTTTCGCTGGACAGATAAACAATCGGCAGGCTGAGATATTCCGGCAGTTGGCGAATCAGGGCCGAGAGCTCCAGACCGGTGCATTCGGGCATGTAAACATCCAGCAGCACCAGGTCGGGCCGGAATTCCTGAAGCGTGGCCAGCACATTGGCAGGCCGGGAAAGCTGGTGCACCAGCATACCGGCCTCTTCCAGTATCAGGCTGTGGTACTGGGCCACTTCCGGTTCATCATCAACAATCAGAATGCGGTAGGGTTCAAAAGGCTCATCGCTCATCACCTCATCCAGAGCTGCGGCCAGCTCCAATGGCTTGGCAGGCTTGGTGAAGTAGGATTGGCATCCGGCTCGAACCGCACTCAAACGTGCTTCAAAGTCATCGCGTCCGGAAAGTACAATCGCCGGGAGCTGCTGGCCGGTTACTTTCTGGATTTCAGCCAGAGCATCCGTGCCTGCCGTCCCCCCCTGGGGAAAGCGGACGTCCATGATCACCGCGTCAGGCCGCTTGTTAACCACCGCCTGATCAAAATCTTCAGTTTCGGTAAAATGCTCAACCTGGTAGCCAAAACACCGTAACTGGTAGCTTAAATGCGTGACCTGTTCCAACTCATCATCACAGATATAAACCAGTCTTTGTTGGCTTTGTTTGACGGTTTCATCCGGGTGCCCCTCATTCATCTCAAAGAAAGGCGTTTGCAAAGGATGGTCATTGCGCAGGTCGGTATACACCAGGATTTGTGCCTGGGAAGCCAGTTCCTGCAACAAGCCGATCATCTGATCGGGCCAACCTGGCGGAGTGCTCTCATCCGGCAGATCCAGCAGCTGCTGAGTGTAATCCTCGGCATCTCCGGCAATACTGGCCAGCTCATTAAAACCAAAAGAATAGCCCGTGCCTTTTAGGCTGTGAAAGGTGCGGTGAAGCTCAACAGCAGCCACCCTGTTCATGCAGGGGTCAGCCTTGAGCAAGCTCAATTGTTGCTGGGCTTCTTCCAGGCGCTTGGGCAACTGAGCAATAAAACTTGCCCTGAGCCTGGCGATCTTCTCCTGCAGGGTGGATTGAGTTGAATTCATTACAGACTCCGTAAAATTAACACTGATCACTGACCGCCAAGAACATCACGAACAATACCAGGCAGACTTTCATCCAGGCTGAAGTCCTTCATGATGCAGGCATTCAGGCCGCTTTCCTGCTGGCGCGCTGCTTCCGGATCATCACCGGTCAGAAGAATAAAGGGCAAGGTGTTGCCCTGTTGGCGTATTTCCCGGAAAAACTCGATGCCATTCACCAGAGGCATGTTCATGTCACTGATAATCAGGCCGATCTCAGGATGCTCATTGAGCTTTTCCATACCTTCGGGTGCGTTTTCAGCCACCAGTGGCTGATGCCCCATTTCTTCCACAACAGCGACAATCATTTCTCCGGCCAGGGCATCATCATCCACAACTAAAACCTGCATAGTTTACTCCTGCTTGTTCTTGTTAAGAGGCTTCATCAGCCCAGTAATAGTTTTAAAGTTTCAACGAGGCTGCTTTGATCAAAACTGCCTTTGACAATGTAGGCATCTGCGCCGACCTCCAGGCCCCGACGGCGATCACTTTCTTTTTCACGTGAGGTAATAATGATGATCGGGCGATTCTTATAACGCTCCTGTTCACGCAGGCGCGCGGTCAGGGTGAAGCCGTCCATGACCGGCATTTCCACGTCCGTCAGCACGGCATCAAAGTCTTCCAGCAGTGCCTTTTCCAGACCATCCTGACCATGCTCTGCCAGAGTGACCTGATAGCCATAAGCTTCCAGCACATCCTTTTCAATTTCACGGGTATTCAGGGAATCATCAACCACCAGCACCTTGTTGGCCTGCTGACCCTGCTGAACCCTGACTCCGGTGGCTGTTTTGGTCTTGCGTGAGCGCTCCAGCAGGTGGGGCACATGTAGAAGGCTGACCAGCTCATTGTGGCCGGTGGTCACCATGCCTGAAATCAGGGGTTGGCGACGCAGATGCTCAGGCAGCTGTTTGATCACCAGGTCACGCTCGTCAATCAACTCATCCACCACCAGGGCCAGTTTTTCATGCTGAACCTGAGTCACCAGGAGCAGGAGTTCATCCGCTGATTTTTTGATTTTGGCCGGTTTTTCCGGCAGATGAATCAATTCGCTCAGTGACATGACGGGAACAAACTCATTGCGCAGAATGATGGCATTGCGTTCCGCCACCCTCATCATGGCATCGCTCTTCACTCTCACCAGTTCACTAATGTACTGCGCGGTGAAACCCAGTTTCTGGCCCTCCACCTCCACCAACAGAACCCGCATGAGTGCCAGTGACAGGGGCAAACGCAAACTCAAACGGCTGCCTTTTCCGGGTCGGCTGTGGACTCTGAGAGTACCCTGCAGGCTGTCCACCACCGAGCTTTTGACCACATCCATCCCCACCCCACGACCGGAAATTTCAGTAATCATGGCGCTGGTGGAAAAACCGGGCAGAAAGATCAGATCCATGATTTCCTGGTCACTCAAGGCATCCAGTTGTTCCGGTGTCATCAATTCTTTCTGCAAAACCTTATCCCGGATGGCCTGCAGGGAAATACCACGACCGTCATCACGCACCTCAATGACCACCCAGCTGCCATCCTGCCAGGCACTCAGGGTGATCTGACCCTGGGCAGGCTTGCCCAGCGCTTCGCGTTCCTGGGGTGTTTCCACACCGTGATCCAGGGCGTTGCGCAGCAGGTGGATCACCGGATCAGCCAGTTGATCAATCATCTGGCGATCCAGTTCTATTTCTGCCCCGATAACCCGACATTCGACCTGCTTACCCAGGGATCGTGCCATTTCCCGAACCAGACGCCCTGCAGAATCAAAGATGGTGGTCAGGGGGAGCATGCGCAGCTGCAGGGCTTTGTCGTGCAGTTCCTGCATGAGGGATTCCTGGATTTGCACTCCGTCACGCAGTTCGCGATTGAACAAATCCAGATCATTCAGCCAGCGGGAACTGGCCAGGCTGGCATCCTGCTTGAGTTGCCGGGAATCCTTGACCAGCTCGCGCATGTGAGCATGGCTGGAGACGATTTCTCCCATCAGTTTGATCAACTCATCCAGGCGGGTCAGCTTGATACGCACACTGTCGCTGGTTTTGAGGCTGGCTTCCTTGACCGGTGCGGGTGCCTTGTCCGACTCCGCCTGGGTGCTCTGACTCTCTGGGGTTGCCGGTGCTTGCTGCCCCTCGGCGGCTTGGGTCAGGGCCTGACAGAGAGCCGTGTCCCGATCAGGCAGGCAGGTCGGATCCTGGTGTTCGGCCAGTTGGTCAACCAGGCTGGTCAGGTGATCCAGAGCCTGGTAAAGCAAACTTGAATGCCGGGTGCTCTCAAAGGCCAGCTTACCCTCGCGCAGAGCACTCAGCAGGTCTTCCAGCGCATGGGCTGTCTCGGTAATCGGGACCAGCTTGAGCATCCGGGAGGAGCCCTTGAGGGTGTGTGCCGATCGAAACAGGCTATTGACCTGCTCGGTGTCCGCCTGACCCTGTTCCAGAAGGGCAACCCCTTCATTGAGCAGTTGCAGGTGCTCCCGGGCTTCATCAATAAAACGCAATACAAAACGGGTGATATCCAGCGCCATGCTTTACTCCCTTCCCTGTCCGCTGGCAACCAGCTTTTGCTTGAGGCGGGTCAACAGGTGCTCTATCAGGAACAGCAAATCCGACCTGGGTAAACTCAGGGGTAGAAGTTCAAGCCCGCTGGGGGCTTCGGTCTGTCCCTGCAAACGTCGTTGGGCGGATTGATAGGCTCGCACCGCCAGATCGTATTGTTCGCTGTAGCGGTAAGTTTCCGCCAGATAATAATGCGCAGGCCAGCAATCGGGCTGAACATAGACGGCTTTTTTAAAGGCCATCTCCGCCTCCTTGGGTTGTGACTGCCATTTGTTCAACAAACCCAGAAGCACCAAAGCATCCAGCCACCAGGGCTCTTCATCCAGTTGTTGCTGAAGCAGACTTAAAGCCGGTGTGAATTCCTTGCGATTACCCAGTATCCAGGCTTTGAGGAGCCGGGCTTCGCGCAGGTTTTTCCCGGATTTCAGCAGTCGATCCAACTGCTGACTGGCCAGGCTGGTTTCCTGGTTCAACAGGAGTTGCAGAATGGAGCTCACACTGGCGGGAGCTGCCTCTGTAGTTTTCTTGGGCGTTGGCTTTTCCCTGGGCGGCCTACTAGCTGGCCGAGTCGGGCTTTTAACAGGTTTTGCAATGCTCGGCTTTTCGATTTTACGTGGCTGAGCTGCACGCTGAGAAGCCGGTAATAGAGCCGTGCCTTTGACAAAGTAATACAGGCCCTGCTCTTCAACCAGGGTAAAAACCCCCAGATCATTGGCCAGGGTTTCCGAGCTGCCCACGACAAGAAAACCATCGGGCTTGAGAATTTCAGCCAGTTTTTTCTGAATTCTCAGGCGGGTTTCCATATCAAAATAAATGGAAACATTGCGGAAGAACAAAACATCAAAACCCTTCAGATCGGCTGGAAAATGCGGATCCAGCAAGTTCAGTTCATGAAAGTCCACCCGATTACGCAGCTCAGGAATCAACTGAAAATGCGGCCCTGCAGATTCAAAATAGCGAAGCCGCAGGTCTTCGGGAACGCCACGAAAGGAAAAAGGCGAATAAATGCCTTTGCGGGCCTTGTGCAATATCTGCCGATCCAGATCACCGCCTTCAACTTGAAAAAGCTCACGGGCTGACTTACCCCAGACTTCTTCCAGAGCCATGACCAGGCTGTAGGGTTCCTCGCCGGAGGAACAGCCAGCGCTTAAAATCTTCAGGGGTCGGTTTTTGCCATGCAGGCTGAACAAACGCGGTATAAGATGGCTGGTCAAAAGCTGAATCTGGGCATTTTCACGGAAAAAATAGGTTTCATTGACAGTCAGTTGACTGACCAAATCCTTAATCAGGTCCTGGTTCTTTTGCAGCAAGGGAAGTAAATCCCCAAGCCTTTTGCCTTCAACCTGGGCCGCCGTCTGCAGGGCTTTACGCAGACGGTCTTCAGCAATGCCTTCCAGAAGCAGGCCACAGTGGTTCTTGATCAGCTCTTTGAAAGGACGAAGGTCGTCACTCATACCTGACTCCGCTCCAGATCTTGCAGATAACCAGCAGGTGTCAATTCCAGAATACGCTGCATTTCTCCGGCCAGTTCATCAATCGGTAGCTCCCGATGCACTCCGCCCAGCTTCACCGCTTCCTGATTCATGCCATAAATCACCGAGGTGGCTTCATTCTGGGCCAGCCCGATACCGCCCTTCTGGCGAATTCGGAGCATGCCAGTGGCTCCATCCCGCCCCATCCCAGTCAGAATCACACCGATGGCATCCTTGCCGTAAACCTCGGCCAGGGAGGCCAGCAGATGGTCACAGCTGGGGCGATAAATTTCCCCGTCCACCCTGGCCTGCAAAGCAATACGATGACTGGCAGTGACGATCAGGTGGGTTTCCGATGGCGATACGTAAACACAACCGGGTTTGAGCAGCTCACCGTCTTCTGCCACCTTGACCTTGATCCGGCAAAGAGTGGAAAGCCAGTGAGCCATGCCCTCCACGAAGCCATCGCACATGTGCTGGGCCAGCAGAATCGGGGCTGGAAAAGACGCATCCAGGCGCGGTAGCAAGCGTGCCAAAGCCTGGGGGCCACCGGTTGAAGAAGCCAGGGCAAAGGCCTGTTGGTAGTTGCGGGCCTTGAAATGACCTGATTCCGGCCAGTGAAAGGCCGCAGGTTGGGGAGGCGTTGCAGATTTGACGGAGCGACGCCTGAGCCGGGTTATCACCGGCACTCCAGCCAGCATCCGCACCTTGCGAACAAATTCGGCTGCCTGTGGCGGGGTGTAATCCGGTTTGGAAATCACCTCTAGGGCTCCCAGATCCAGTGCCTGACAGGCTTTTTCTGCATCCGATTCACTGCTGACCACCAGGATGGGGACAGCTTTCTCATGCATGATTTCCTCAATGGCCTGAATGCCACCCATAACCGGCATCTGCAGATCCATGGTGACCAGATCAGGGCGGTGCTGACGAACCAGCTCCACGGCTTCCTTGCCGTTACGGGCTTCAGCAATGACCTCCATGCCATCCTGCTCCAGCAACTCCCGGAGCAGGGTTCGGGCCATGGCGCTGTCATCGGTGATCAAGACCCGATAGACCCTGGATTTATTCATGGCCGTTCAACTCCGTTGGTTCGGAATTCCTGAACCAGATCCATCAGGCTACGCGACATGGCCAGCATATCTTCACTGATATCGGTAATCGAACGCACCGACTGAGCATTGTGGGAGCTGGCCGAGGCTATGTCCCGCAGGGCCACCACCACCTGACTGCTGGCGGTCTTCTGCTGCTTGGTCGACAGGGAGATCTGTTCGGCAGCACTGCTGGTCTGGCTGGCTGCTTCCAGCAGGGCATTGAGATCCTCTGCCGTGCTGGAGCTGACCTCCATGCCCGCCTGAATCGAATTGGAACCCTTTTCGGAGGTAATCACCAGACGGCTGATGGAGTCCTGAATTTCCTGAATGCGATCCTCAATTTCCCGGGTGGAATCGGTGACACTGTCGGCCAGACGCCGGATTTCACTGGCCACCACCGAGAAACGCTTACCGGATTCCCCGGCGCTGGAGGCTTCCAGGGCGGCATTGAAGGCAATCAGCTTGGTCTGATCGGCCAGATCATTGATCAGATCCATCACCCGGCTGATCTGCTTGGACTTGGCACCCAACTCCATGATTTCCGCCAGACTCTGCTGGCTGTCCGAGTAGATATCCCCCATGCGCTCCTGAAGGTGCTGCATGGCATCCACACCTTTGCGGCTGTTATCCAGCGTCAGGTTGGCGACATCCACCACCGACTGGGAATGATCGGCAATCTGGGTTGAAGAAGTGGACAGTTCTTCCATGGTGGAGGTGATCTCCGCCACCGAGGAGGACATTTCTTCCACGGCAGCTGCCATCGACTGGCTGACTTCATCCTGCAGATCGCTGTTGCGACTCACCAGACCGGCCGTGTAAGCCAGATTGCGCGCCGAGGCATTGAGCTGGGTCGAGCTGTGGATGACATTTTGCACCACCCGGTCAATCCTTTCCAGCAAACGATTGGTTTGGCTGGCCAGTTGATACCATTCGGTTTGCCGGGGAACGTCCAGTCTTTGCTCCAGATCCAGGGTCTGGGTAATGCCTTCCAGTTGCTGTTGAAAATTCTGCAGGGGGCGAGTCAGGGTCAAAGCCAGCCAATAAACCAGCAGACCGCTCACCAGGGTAACCAGAAGAGCCAGGCCACCCAGCAACTTGAGAAGCTGACTGGAGACAGCCTGGACTTCATCAGCATCAACCAGCAACAAAAACTGCCATCCGGTATCTTCTATGCGGATCGACGATGCCAGCCAGGGTTGATCATTAAACTCAACCTGCTGAATACCCTCGCCCTGCTGCTGAAAACCGGGCAATACTTCCTGCAGTTCTTTCTGGAGAAGCTCCGGGTTGGAGTGCGCAAGAACACGCCCTTCTGCGTCCAGCATCAATAACTGACTGTTCCAGCGCATTTTCTGCTGCAACAGCTCATCCACAACCGCCGAGATATAAAGATCCCCACCCAGAATGTGGTTCGGGTTTTCTTTCAAGGGCACAGCCAGGGTCATGTTCAGGTCCCCGGTCAGCAGATCCACATAAACCGGCGTCAGAATCAGCTCGCCCTTTTCCTTTGCCTGTATAAACCAGGGGCGTGTTCTGGGATCAGCCCCCGGTGGCAGCTCGATGGGAGGCTGCGACTGGATGACCTGGCCATCCGCAGTACCAATGTGCACCAGATCAAAACCCTGGGCTTCCCTGGCTATTGTCAGAAAGCTTTCCCAGGTTTCACGGTTCTCCGGCTCACCGGGCAGGTGTTGCGCGAGAGCCTGCAGCTGATCCTTTTTGCCAGTCAACCACTCACTGGTGCGGGACTGGGCGGTCTGCAGAGTATTATGCATTTCACTGGCAACCGCCTGATCCACTTCCCGGGTCAGGAGCTGGCCCGCCAGCAGGCTCAGCATGGCCAGAGCAGCCAGCATCAGGGCTGAAACCGAAATCAGAAACTTCCTTTGTAAAGACAACTCTTGCCAGCCCTTTTTCATGCGCCTCTTTCCCCTTGTAAATTTATTTGAAGGCCTTGACCAGTTCGTTCAGCTGATCCGACATGGCGACCATATCCTCGCTGATATCGGTAATTGAACGCACCGACTGGGCATTGTGGGAACTGGCTGAGGCTATATCCCGCAGCGCCACTACCACCTGACTGCTGGCGGTCTTTTGCTGTTTGGTTGACAGGGAAATCTGTTCGGCGGCACTGCTGGTCTGGCTGGCCGCTTCCAGCAGAGCGTTGAGATCCTCTGCCGTGCTGGAGCTGACTTCCATTCCCGCCTGAATCGAATTGGAGCCCTTTTCCGAGGTGATGACCAGACGGCTGATGGAGTCCTGAATTTCCTGAATGCGATCCTCAATTTCACGGGTGGAGTCGGTGACACTGTCGGCCAGACGCCGGATTTCACTGGCCACCACCGAGAAACGCTTACCGGATTCCCCGGCACTGGAGGCTTCCAGGGCGGCATTGAAGGCAATCAGCTTGGTCTGGTCGGCCAGATCATTGATCAGATCCATCACCCGGCTGATCTGCTTGGACTTGGCACCCAACTCCATGATTTCCGCCAGACTCTGCTGGCTGTCCGAGTAGATATCCCCCATGCGCTCCTGAAGGTGCTGCATGGCATCCACACCTTTGCGGCTGTTATCCAGCGTCAGGTTGGCGACATCCACCACCGACTGGGAATGATCGGCAATCTGGGTTGAAGAAGTGGACAGTTCTTCCATGGTGGAGGTGATCTCCGCCACCGAGGAGGACATTTCTTCCACGGCAGCTGCCATCGACTGGCTGACTTCATCCTGCAGATCGCTGTTGCGACTCACCAGACCGGCCGTGTAAGCCAAACGGTTGGCGGAATCATTCAACTGCGTGGAGCTACTGGAGACGGCCGTGATCACATTATGAATTTTTTCCAACAGGCCATTGGTTTGCTGGGCCAGCTTACCCAATTCGGCATCATCAGGAACCTGAATACGCTGACTGAGATCCAGGGAATGGGTGATCTGCTGCAGCTGCTCCTGAAAAGCCTTCAGTGGGCGCGTCAAGCTGCCGGAAAGCGGGTAAAGCACCAGCAGGCTGAGCAGGATCAGTACGGCACCGATCAACAGGGAGGTGTAGAGCTGCTGGTTGATCGCCCCCATAAACTCACTGCGCGGCACTTCCACCATCAAGAAACGCTGAAGGTCTTCAACCCAGATGGAGCCAACAAAAAGCTCTTCTCCATCATGGCGGGTTTCCAGCACCTGAATTTTGTCTCTATTCAGCAGACTGCTCAATTCAGCTGATGCAGAAAAATCCCTGACCAGGGTCGCTTCTGGTGCAACCTGAACCTGACCATCAGCACTGACCAGAGAGGCCCGTCCGGTTTCCCCAAGACGATAAGCACTGATCATTTCCGCCAGATGCAGCATATCAATGCCTACACCGGCAACACTGACCGGTTCCCCTTGAGGGTTCTGCTGCAAACTCCGGTAATTGACAAACATCTGCAGCTGTTCACCACTGAACTCGTTGGAGTCCAGGTTCAGCTCATATGGTGCGTTACTCTTCAGAAAACGGAAGTACCAGGCATCGTCATTGGAATCACGTTCCATTACACGACGATTCAGCTGCCCCTTTTGATAGTGATGATAATAAGCTGTGTCGCCATCATTCCCAGCAATAAAAACGATTCCCGCATCCAGAAGGTCATTAACACGGGCCATCTCCTTTTTTACATCATCCAGCCCTTCTTCTGGCATGCCATCCCGGACCCAGCGTTCAATATAAGTGTTGGATGCCAGGTTTCGTGACATTTCCAAACTGGGTGACAACCTCAGAGCCACCTCACTGCCCAGGTGCTCCAGGCGGCTGGGCAGCTCTTCTTCAATCAGGCTGGTGACCCGGCTTGAAGTATGAAAACTAGATTGCAGGATCAATGAAAAAGCAAGAATGACTGCCAAAAGCACACCAAAAGATACAAACAGGCGCGAACGTAGGGGAAGGTGCTTCCATAGCGAGGGCATAGGGCTATCTTTCTCTTGTCATTTTATATCGAAAAATAAGGTTACATTCTGTAAACGTAACCCTTTCTCCTGGCCTTTTGCAAGGAAAATCTGGCCTTTAAGCGGTAGAGAAAATATTTTCCGGCCAGTGTTCAGGTGCAGGCAACTCTTCAACCTCGGCAACCCTGGCTGCAGAAGGCCCCTGATGCAGCCAGGCTGCCACTTTGGCCACAGCCTCACCGGAACCACACAGACAAACTTCCACCCCGCCATCGGCCAGATTGACTGCCCACCCACTGAGTCCCAGTGCCTCGGCTTCAGCCTGAGTGGATTTGCGATACCAGACCCCCTGCACACGTCCGGACACTTTAAAACGCCGACAGACTTTTTGCATATTTAACCCCCTTTTGGCTCATTTTTCTCTAGAATATCCTGAAACCTATGGCATCAGGAGATCAACCATGGCAACCGCTTTCCCCCAGGATGGCTGTAAACAGTGTGCAACACCCTTAAGCTTTGAGTTTACTTTTGCCTTCCAGCCCATCGTTGACTTCAAAACCCAGAGCATCTGGGGCTATGAAGCCCTGGTCCGGGGTATCAACCAGGAGTCAGCCTGGTCGATTTTATCCCAGGTCAATGATGATAACCGTTATGCCTTTGATCAGGCCTGCCGGGTCAAGGCCATCACTCTGGCAGCTGAATTGGGGTTGGACAGGATTCTCAGCATCAACTTTCTGCCCAATGCGGTGTATGAACCGGCCCACTGCATTCGCAGCACCTTGAAAGCAGCCAGAGACGTTGGTTTTCCGATTGAAAACATCATGTTTGAAATCACCGAATCCGAACTGGTGCACGATGCCGAGCACCTGACCAATATTTTCAATTATTACCAGCAACAGGGCTTCATCACCGCACTGGATGATTTTGGTGCCGGGCACGCCGGTTTGAACCTGCTGTCGAAATTCATTCCCAACCTGATGAAAATCGATATGCAACTGATCCGGGATATTGACAGCAACCCCACCAAACAGGTTATCGCCCGTGGGCTGGTGGGCATCTGTAAAGAGCTGGGAATTACTGTTTTGGCTGAAGGCATAGAAACCGCCGCAGAAGCCAAATTTTACCAGCAACTGGGCGTGGATTTGATGCAGGGTTACCACTTTGCCAGACCCGGCTTTGAATGCCTTCCGGAAGTGAACTTCGATTAAGGATGAGAGTATGACGGCAGCGGCTTCCGGGGAACTCACTCCCGGCCTGATGATTCTTCAGGGCAACCGCCTGGAAGAACTGCGTGAGCTGATGGTGCAGTGGTTGATCAAACACCCGCTGAAACCCCTGGAGAATGAAAGCATTCTGGTGCAGAGCAATGGTATTGCCCAGTGGCTGAAAATGGCTCTGGCAGCCGACCGGGAGGATGGTGGCTGCGGGATTGCGGCAGCCCTGCAGGTGGATCTTCCGGGGCGTTTTATCTGGCAGGCTTATCGCAGCCTCTATACCGAACTGCCGTCTTCTTCCCCCTTTGACAAGGGGCCGCTGACCTGGCGGCTCTACCGCCTGCTGGCTGATCTGGAAACCCTGAAAGCCCAACTGCCCAACCCGAATTGTCTGGAACCTCTGGAAGGCTTTCTACACCAGGACCAGGACCCACGCCGCCTGCATCAGCTGGCGGCCAACCTGGCTGACCTTTACGACCAGTATCAGGTTTACCGGGCTGACTGGCTGAAAGCCTGGGAAGCCGGTGATGACTGCCTGATCACAGCCCAGGGCCGGGCTCAGCCTCTGCGGGAAGAACAAAGCTGGCAGCCTGCCATCTGGCGACAGCTGGTTGCTGCCATAGAGCAGGACCCTGAACTGGGCCAGGGCCACTGGGATAAAGCCAGCCGTGCCGCCATTCATCAGGATTTCATCAAGGCCTGTAGCAAGATTACTATGGCCAATCGCCCTCCAAACCTGCCACGGCGGGTCGTGATTTTCGGGATTTCCTCCCTGCCCCGGCAAACCCTGGAACTGCTGGAAGCTCTGGCTCCTTTCACCCAGATCCTGCTGTTTGTCAGCAACCCCAGCCAGCACTACTGGGGCGATTTGATTGAAGGCAAGGAACTGCTGAAAAAGGAATACCGACGCATCCGGGAAAGAAAACTGCCGGAAAACCTGAGTCTGGAAGAACTGCATGTTTACGGCCACCCCTTGCTGGCCTCCTGGGGCAAGCAGGGCCGTGACTACCTGCATCTGCTGGATGAAAGCGACCACCCGGAAAGCTATCAGCAGTATTTTCAGCAGATCGATCTCTTTTCATCACCGGGTGAAGGTTGCCTGCTGCATCAACTCCAGAGCGATCTGCTGGAATTACGCTCCCTGGTGGACTGCCGTGAACTGAATAGACAGCTCGACCCCCAGGATCAAAGCCTGAGTTTCATGGTGGCCCACAGCCACCAGCGGGAAGTGGAAATCCTGCATGATCAGCTACTCAGGGAATTTGAACAGGCCCAGCAGCGCCAGGAAACCCTTCACCCCAGGGATATTCTGGTCATGGTGCCGGACATCAACAGCTATGCACCGGCCATTCAGGCGGTCTTTGGCCGTTATGCCCGCCAGGGGGAGTCTCGCGATCCGCGCTTTTTGCCCTTTCATATTTCCGATCAGGGACAGCGCGGCCAGAACACCCTGCTGATTGCCCTGGAAAAACTCCTGCACCTGCCCGGCTCACGCTTTGCCGTCAGTGAATTGCTGGATCTGCTGGACACCCCGGCGCTGCGTCTGCGTTATGAACTGCAGGAAACCGACCTGCCGCGTCTGCGACAATGGATTCAGGGAGCGAATATCCGCTGGGGGCTGGATGGCGAGCAAAGAGCCAGCCTGGAGCTTCCCACCGGGCTGGAGGAAAACACCTGGATGCAGGGGCTGAGACGTATGCTGCTGGGCTTTGCCAGCGGTTCCGGCCCGGCCTGGCAGTCCATTGAGCCCTATGATGAAGTGGCAGGCCTGGAAGCAGCTCTGATCGGCCCTTTGGTATTGCTGCTGGAACAACTGGATACCACCCGCAAGCAACTCTTACAGGCACATACGCCGCAAGACTGGATCAGCCTGCTTCAGCAGCTGCTGGCCGATTATTTTCTGGAAGCCAGCAAGGCCGATACCTGGGCATTGAATCAACTACAGCTCCAGCTGGAGCAACTGGAAGACACCTGGTCCCAGGGCAGCCTGAGCAGTGAAACCCTGCCTCTGGAGGTGGTGCGTGAAGAACTCCTGGCCGGAATTGATCAGCCCACCCTGACCCAGAAGTTTCTGGGTGGCTCGATCAATTTTGCCACCCTGATGCCGATGCGGGCCGTTCCTTTTCAACAGGTCTGGCTGCTGGGCATGAATGACGGCGACTATCCACGCAGTGTGCGACCGGCCGATTTTGACCTCATGGCCCAGGATTACCGCCCCGGTGACCGTTCCCGGCGCGAAGATGACCGCTATCTGTTTCTGGAAGCCCTGCTTTCCGCCCGGCAAAAGCTGGTGATCAGCTGGATTGGCCGGGATATTCGGGACAACTCCCCCCGACCGCCTTCCGTGCTGGTTGGTCAGCTCAGGGACCACTTGGCTGCTGGCTGGCAAAGCCCGGATCAACGCCCCCTGCTGGAAGCCCTGACTCAGGAACACCCCCTGCAGCCTTTCAGCCGCCGTTATTTTGCCCCGGATCGCGACCCCCGTCTTTTCACCTACGCCCATGAATGGAGGGCTATCCACCACCACCAACAGCAAGCACAGGATTCATTGCAGGTACCTGTTTTGCAACCCGAAGGCAGCTTGAGCCTCACAGATCTGGCCGCTTTTCTGCGCAATCCCGTACAGACCTTCTACCGCCAACGCCTGGGCATTCAGTGGCAAAACCAGGAAGAAGTGATTGAAGATGAGGAGAATTTTCGCCTGGATGGACTCAACCAATGGGCATTGCAAAAACAGCTTCTGGATCAGGCCACTCTGGAACTGGCTCAACAGCCTCAGGCCGACCCGGAAGATTGCCTGAACAGGGCTTCCGAGCGCCTGCAACGAGCCGGCTTCCTGCCTCTGCCACCCTTTGCTGACCAGGCAAGGGAAAAAATCACCGCCGGTTTGCTGGAACCTCTGCAAAGCTATCAGCAACTTCTGCAGGAATACCCCTTGCAAACCGCTGCCTTCAGCCGTCACTGGCCCCTGAGCGATGAACTGCAGCTGGAAGCCGGCCTGACTGACCTGCGCAGCAAGGATCTGATGAACACTCTGAGAATTATCCTGCAGCCCAGCCGCCTCTATTCCGGCGATAGCTACAAGTGGTATCACCTCATCCGTTACTGGCCTGCACATCTTTTTGCCCAACTACAAGGGCCGGTGACCACCCGTCTGCTGGGGCCGGAAACCGATCTTAGCCTGCCACCCCTGCAACCGGATCAGGCAGAAAACCTGCTTTTGGAAATCGCCGCCACCTGGCAGGAAGGCTGGCAGCGTCTGCTCCCCCTGCCTTGTAAAACCGCTTTTGCGGGGCTGGAAGACAAGGGCAAACCCAAAGAAGTCTATGAAGGTGGCTATGCCAGCCGCGGTGAAAGAGAGGAACACCCGGCTCTGCTGCGCTTCTGGCCCACTTATGCCCAGCTGGAAGCCGAACCGGTATTCACCCAGTTGGCACCAAGGCTCTACCAGCCCCTCGTTCGGCTGCTGCAGGAGGTGCGCCCATGAGCCAGTCACTCAAGCTGCTGGAATTTCCGCTGCGAGGCAGCCAACTGATTGAAGCCAGCGCCGGTACGGGTAAAACCTTCACCCTGGCGCTGCTCTACACGCGGTTGGTTCTGGGGCAGGATCAAGCAGAGAGTGCCTTTCACCGCCCTCTGACCCCGCGGGAAATTCTCGTGGTGACCTTCACCGAAGCAGCGGCTGAAGAACTGCGTGAGCGCATTCGCAGCCGCCTGGTGGAAGCTGCCGACTACTTTCAACAAGCACCCGAAACCAGCCGCGAACCTCATGATCCCCTGGAGCAACTGAGAGCCAGCTACCCGCAGGAACTCTGGTCAGGCTGTGCCTGGCGCTTGCAGATGGCTGCAGAAGGCATGGATGAAGCCAGTGTCTCCACCATTCACAGCTGGTGCAATCGCATGCTGGTTGAACATGCTTTTGACACTCGCGGTCTTTTCAGCCGCGAGCTGGTTACCGACACCTCCGAATTGCTGGCCGAAGTCGTCAGAGACTACTGGCGGGTTCACTTCTACCCTTTGAGCCCTGACCAGGCTGAGCTGATCAGTGAGGAGTTCAGCGGCCCGGATCAACTGCAAAGAGCCCTGCAGGATCTGCTCAAAACCGGAATTCAGGGGGTCACCTATCAAGGGCAACCTCTGGATGTACCTCAGCTGCAGCCCTACCTGGAAGCGGCACACCAGGCTGAGCAGGCCCAGCAGGCAGCCCGCCGAATTCAGCAGCAGCTTGAAGAACAACTGCGCCAGAGCTGGCTGGACGAATGGGATGCCATTGAAAAACACCTTCTGGAATTGAGACCCCACCTGAAAGCGCCCGGTCATGACAGCAAAACCCCGGAAAGCTACCAGGCGCTGCTGAAAGCAATTCATGCCTGGGCGCTGGGTCAGGGCCCTCAGCCCAAAAAGCTGAAGAATTTTGCCAGCGGGTGCTTCCAGTTTTACGCCAAATCCGCAATTCAGGAACCCCGACCCTTCAAGGCCTTCACTCTGCTGGCTGACTACCTCCAACACCCGTCTGCAGAAAAATCAGAAGAGCAAAGCACGGAAGTTCCCCTGAAAACAGCCCTGCTGGCCCATGCGGCCCAGTGGGTTAAAAAGGCCTTCCATCAACGCCTGCAACAGCGTGCCGAGATGGGTTTTGATGATCTGCTGACCCAGCTGGAAGCTGCTCTGAACCCGGCAGTTTCCGGCTCTTCCGCCGATAATCTGGCGCGGGTGCTGAGAAACAACTTTCCCGTGGCCATGATTGATGAGTTTCAGGACACCGATCCGGTTCAGTACCGTATTTTCAACCAGATCTACCAACTTGAAGACAACCACCCGGAAACCGGCATTATTCTGATCGGCGACCCCAAGCAGGCCATCTACAGCTTCCGCGGGGCCGATATTCACACCTACCTGCAAGCCCGGGAAGCCACCCAGGGTCGTCATTACACCCTGAGTCGTAACTTTCGCTCGACCCAGGGCGTTGTGGAAGCCGCCAACACCCTGTTCAACTTTGCCGAACAGCATCCACGCGGGGCCTTTCGCTTCAAGCAGGAGGAAACCAACCCCCTGCCCTATGTCACGGTTCAGGCTGCAGGGCGTGATGAACACCTGTATCTGGATGAACAGCCTGCCAAGCCTCTGACTTTCTGGCAGTTTCAACCCCACGAAGATGAAAAGGTGCTGGGCACCGGCGCCTATCTGGAAGAAGCTGCAGCCCGTGCTGCCAGTCAGATCACCACCTGGCTGGAAAGTGCCCGTCAGCATAAAAGCGGATTCGGCAAGGACGGCCAGGTAACCCGGCCCCTGCAACCTGCGGATCTGGCGATTCTGGTCAGGCGTGGTGCAGAGGCCGACGTGATTCGCCGGGAATTGGCTAAACGCGGTGTGGCCAGCGTTTATCTGTCCGACCGGGAATCGGTGTTTGCCAGTCAGGAAGCGGCTGACCTCCTGCACTGGTTGCGTGCTGTCGCCCAGCCTGGTGATGAGCGCCTGGTCAGGGCGGCTCTGGGCACCAACACCCTGGCATTGCCCTTGTCACAACTGGCTGCATGGCAGGAAGACGAGCTGGCCTGGGAAGAACAGATGGACTTCTTCCTGAAGCTTCATTCCCTGTGGCGTTACCAGGGCGTACTGGCCATGCTCCGCCGGTTAATGGATGAATATCAGCTACCCGCACGCCTGCTGCAGGAAGAACAGGGAGAGCGCAGCCTGACCAATCTGCTGCACCTGGCCGAATGGCTTCAGGAAGCTGCCGCCCAACTGGATGGTGAACAGGCTCTGATCCGCCATCTGGCTGAACATCTGAACAGCCCGGATGACCAGCAACTGCTGCGTCTGGAAAGTGATGCCCAGCTGGTTCAGGTCATCACCATTCATAAATCCAAGGGTCTGGAATATCCGCTGGTGCTCCTGCCTTTTATTTCCGGCTGGCGGGAGTTGGACGGCCGAACCAAACAACTGCCCTGGCGCAGACCCGAAGGTCGTTTTTATGAAGTCTCGGACAACAAAACCTTCCCGGAAGCCTGGGAAGCGGCCAAGGATGAGCGTTTAAGCGAAGACATGCGTTTGCTCTATGTGGCCATCACAAGAGCACGCCATGCACTCTGGCTGGGGGTTGCACCCCTGAAATCCGGCAACTCCAAAAAGCCACAACTGGAACGCTCGGCATTAGGCTATCTGCTAGGCGGTGGGGCCGTTTTTGACTCCCCGGCCAGCCTGGAAGCCAAACTGCAGGAGCTGGCTGCACTCAGCCCAACCCTGAGCCTGGAAGCAGCCCCGGCCATCACTGGCCAGCGACTCAGTCAGGCGGCCAGCCCTGAGCTGGAACCGGCCTTGTCTGCCGAACACCTGAAGCCCCGCAAACCCTGGTGGATCGCCAGCTATTCAGCCATAGAATACACTGGCCTTGCCCGAACAACCTCCGTGACTGAAGACTCAGAACCCCAGACCCCGGCTGAAGCCACCGCCCAGGAAACCTCGGATGAAATCCGGGAAAGACAGATTCGCCCCCAGGAAGTCACCGCCGAGAACCTGATGCTGCATTTTCCGGCAGGCAGCACCTACGGCACTTTTTTACACAGCCTGATGGAATGGGCCGCTGCCCACCACTGGCAGGATCTCCGGGGGTTTGCCGCAGCAGTGGCTGATGATCAGGGACGCCTGGAGCAGATACAAAAACGCTGCCAGCTGCGTAACCTGGACGCCTTTGCTGAGCCTCTGAGCAACTGGTTGAAAGGCTTTTTGCAGCAAACCTGGCCTGCCGGCTTTGCCCTCCAGGATCTATCCCCTGATGATCTGGCTGTGGAACTGGAATTCCTGCTGGCCAGTCATGAGGTCAGCACCCGGCAGCTGGATCAACTGGTTTGCCAGTACACCCTGGAGGCTGCTGACCGTCCCCAGGCCGAAGACAGCCTGCTGAATGGCATGCTCAAGGGGTTTATCGACCTGGTTGCCGTGCATGACGGGCGTTATTATGTGATTGACTGGAAATCCAACAAACTGGGTGACCAGCATCAGGATTACAGTCTGGAAACCCTGCAGCAAGCCATTCTCAAAAAACGCTATGACCTCCAGTATGTCCTCTACCTGCTGGCCCTGCACCGGTTGCTAAAAGCCCGCCTGAGCGATTATGACTATGACACCCACCTGGGTGGAGCCATTTATGTGTTTCTACGCGGCAACCAACATCCCAGCCAGGGACTTTTCTCTGACAAGCCGCCCCGCGAACTGATCGAAGCTCTGGATCAGCTGTTCAGCAAAGAATCAGGAGGCCCGGCATGAACCCGTTACCCCATGAACAGCCACCACTGCTCGAACAACTGCAGGAATGGATGCAGGCCGGTGCCCTGCGCGCGCTGGATCTGGCTCTGACCCATTTTATCGCCCAGCAGGTCTCCCAGCCTTCCGACGGCCTGCTCCTGGCCACCGCTCTGGTCAGCGAGCGCAACAGCCACGGGCACGTCTGTCTGGATTTACAGGCCGCTCTTCGGGAACCCCACAAACTGCTGACTGCGGCCAACCGCACTTCTGAAGCGGATCAGGTTCAACAGGCACTGACAGCCAGATTACAATCCCTGGATCTGCCAACCTGGGTAGCCCAGTTGCAGGCCAGTGAAGCGGTTAACAGGGAAGGCAGCCCCCTGGTGCTGGCTGGCAGCGACCAACAACCTCTGCTTTATCTGCGCCGCTACTGGCAATATGAACAACAGATCCAGACCGGTATTCAACAACGTCTGGCCCAGGTCAAAACCCTGCCGCTCCAGGCTCAACCCCTGATAAAGGAGCTTTTTCAGCCTTCACCAGGACAGGCTGCACCCAGCCCGGATTGGCAGAAGATTGCCTCGGTTCTGGCCGCCCGCAGGGGGTTTGCCATCATCACCGGTGGCCCCGGAACCGGTAAGACAACCACCGTGGTACGTCTATTGGCTCTGCTTCAGGGTATGCATCTGAATCAAAACCTGCCGTTGTTGCAGATCCGCCTGGCCGCGCCCACCGGCAAGGCCGCAGCACGTTTGAATGAATCCCTGGGCAACAACATCCAGCAATTGTCGCTGCCGGGCAACCAAAGCCAGATCTGGCGTGACAGCCTGCCGCGTGAAGTCACCACCCTGCACCGTTTGCTGGGCAGCCAGCCTGGTACCCGGCATTTTCGTCACCATTCAGCCAACCCACTACCTGCGGATCTGGTAGTCGTGGATGAAGCTTCCATGGTGGATGTGGAAATGATGGCCAAACTCCTGGAGGCCCTGAGACCCGATGCGCGCCTGATCCTGCTGGGTGATAAGGACCAGCTTGCCTCAGTGGAAGCCGGCTCGATTCTGGGTGATCTCTGCCGGGATGCCGAACTGGGGAACTACCACCCAGCGACCCATCAAATCATTAAAGAACTGACTGGCGAAGAAGCTCGTGATCCGAAAAGCGGCAGGTTACTGGTGGATGAGCAGGGTTCTGAACTGAGTCAGGCAACCGCCATGCTCAGGCACAGTTTTCGTTTCCATCGCTACCCCGGCATTGGCCAACTGGCTGAAACCGTCAATCAGGGCCAGGCCAGCCTAAAGGAGCTGGAAAAGGTCTTCAACGAGGATAAACAGCGGGATAATGCCTCCCTGACCCACCTGAAAATCACCAGCCAGGAAGACAGCGCCTTTATTCACCTGGTCACCCAGGGCTACCTGCCCTATTTACAGCTGATTGAAAAGCTCAGGCCAGAGGCAACCGCCAGTCAGTCCGAGCTCAATGCCTGGGCAGAAGCCGTCTTTGCCCAGCACCGCCGGTTTCAGCTGTTAACGGCTCTGCGCCAGGGAGACTGGGGCATCGAAGGGCTAAACCAGCGCATTTTCCAGGCTCTGAAAGCCACTTCAGCAGGGCGTCAGTTACTGCCTTCAGGCGAGCATCTCTGGTACTCAGGCCGCCCGGTGCTCATGACCCGCAATGATTACAGCCTGCAGCTGATGAACGGAGATATCGGCATTTGTCTGCAACTTCCCCGAAAAAAGGCAGACGATCCAGCCCTGCTGAGGGTTGCCTTTCCTGATGCACAAAAAGGAATTCGCTGGGTATTGCCCAGTCGCCTGCAGGAGGTGGAAACCGTTTTTGCCATGACGGTGCACAAATCCCAGGGCTCGGAATTCCAGCACACAGCTCTGGTTCTGCCCCCACATTTCAGCCCGGTCTTGACCAAGGAGCTGCTTTATACCGGCATTACCCGCTCCAGCCAGACTTTCACCCTGGTCAGCTCCAGTGACAGGGTATTGGAACAACTTTTGCTACAACAAGTGGATCGAGCCAGTGGGCTCAAGGTGGCCGTCAACTAAGGAGATCGTGCAATGACCACTCGGGTTGCTGTTTATGGGACTTTAAAGAAGGGATTAAGCAATCATCACTACATGAACAGAGCCCGCTTTCTGGGCGAAGACCGGCTCCACAATCTGGTTTTATACGATCTGGGGCCCTACCCTGGTGCACGCCTGGAGCCTTCCGCGGGTGTTGTCGTGGAAATCTATGAAGTGGACAGCCAAACCTTTACCCAGTTGGATGTATTGGAAGGCGTTGATGAACGCAACTCCACCCAGGGGCTTTATCATCGTCGCCAGCTTGCCACCAACCAGGGCCAGGCCTGGGTGTATCTTTACAACCACACCACTGCTGGCTGCCCGGTTATCCGTGAGGGAGGCTGGCCGATCCGGGTCAAGCCTGTTGTTTGAGTTCCGCAGCCAGCAAAGCTTCCAGAGCTTCGTTGACGGTTTCGGCAGCGGCCTGCCAGCTGGTATCCAGCATCAGGCCATGCCCGGCATCCACCCAGCGGGGTGTGCAGCCATAAGTGGCCGCGGTCAGCTTCACCATACTGGGAGGAATCACCTTGTCCTGCCTGGCTCCCACCACTTCAAGCGGGGTTTTATAGACTTCAAAGACATAGGGCAGGTCACGCCAGGTCATATCCCAGATCAGTGCAAAGGATTCAGGAACCATCTGCCGCATCCAGGAAACCAGCTTACCGGCTTCCACCGGACCGGAAAACATGGCCTGATGAAACTCCGCGGGTGTGGTTGATTCGGGAAACATAAAGCTGCGGGACAGGCTCAGGGATTCAAAAGGATGGGTCAGCAGATTCGCCCAGGACAAAGGCCAGATCCCCTGTGGCGGAATGCTGGTCACCAGCACCGCTCCTCGTCCGCGTTGCTCACTTAAATAGCGCTGCACCACCATGCCACCCATGGAATGACCAACCAGCAAAGGAGCTTGCCCGTGGGTACGCTCAATGATCGCCACAGCATCGGCCAGATCCTGAACATATTCATGCATCTGGTACTGGCCGTCCGGATCAGGAGCCGATGAATGACCATGCCCCCGAAAACTCAAGGCATAAGCCTGGTAACCCCGCTCAGCAAACCAGGGCAAAAAATACTTATCCCAGATCCAGGCGCCACTGAAAATACCGTGTACAAACAACACCGGAACGGCATCAGGCTGTTTCGATAAACGGTATAAAAGCTCAAGCCTGGGAATTTGCAGGGTGTTCACGGGCAATCCTTGGAAATCGATTTGAATTGATGATTGCCCTCATAGGTCACATCAATATCAGGTTCACTGTCTGCGTCAAGCGGTGGTGAATAGAGAGCTGCAAACTTCTTGAAGCCGGAAAAACTACCGTAGCGGTTTTTGCCATTCACTTCACCGCAGAACATGAAACTGGTCGCTTCGGGAATAAATCCGCCGATAAACTCCAGTGTCTCTGGGTCATACGAAGAAAAGCTGCCCTTTCGGAAACGGGTGTCGGCTGGATCTTTGAATTCATTCTGAATTTCATTCTCCACCTGGCTTTCAACCTCGCTCTCCACCAGTTCCACAGAATTGGAGTCTGATTTACACCCACTCAGCGTAACAACCAGAAAAGCGGCAAACAACAAAGAAAATTTTCGGATTTCCATGGCATTTTCACCCTATAAAATGTAAGTCAATCATAGCACCTTAGTAACCGGATGGTAACCAGGGTGGTCAATCGAGACAGCCAAACCTGCTACAATATTCGCGCAACCGGATTATCCCAATCAATGGCAAAACATCAAGGAGCCGCTCGGTGCCCAAAATAAAGGAAGTGACCTACGATGAGGCCCAACTGGTCATCAGTGAATTCAAGGCCTGGGCTGCAGGCACGCAAATCAACTGGGCGCAGAAAAGTGATCGTTGCTTTCCCAAAAGCTACAGCAGTAAGAACCCGTTAATGATAGATGGCCTTTTTCCAGAAGGTCTGGTGCTTGAGCTTTACTTCAAGCCTAGCATTCTAACCGGCGTTCAGGACACCTTCTCCGCCAGCCTGCTTTTTCAGGATGTTCGTATTCTCGGGCTGGATGCCGGGCAACCCGCCCACCACCTTAATCTGGTGGGAGAAAACGAAGAAATGTATCTCAGAGAAGTGAATCCACCGCACCTGCACCGCTGTGTTCCTGATGCCATTACGGGTTATGCCGAGCCTCTTCCGGATGCCAGCATTGAAGATTTATGGGAGGATTTTTTGCTGCATGCCAATATCATGGATGCTCCCGAACTGAACCTTCCCGATTCAGGACAAACGAGGCCGCTGCTATGAACTGCGAAGATGCCGGAGCACTGCTCAATCTGACCTGCAAACCTGTCACAGATGGCCTTGTTTTTCTACAAAGCCCTTTGAGCCTTGCTTTTGATGGCAGTGGCCTGGGTGCTTATGTTCAGGAACTGGGCAATGAACGCTACCGAATTTCAGACAATGCCAACACCCTGTTTGCCGCACAAACCTTCGGCATGGCCTCCAATGCCAAGCGAGCTGACCAGCTGCAGCAAATAGCCCGGAGCTGCAAAGTCGAACTGTCTGATCATGGTGAGCTTTTTACGGTTTGCAAAGCAGAGGAACTGCCCTGGTTTCTGGCCAGATTCATGGATGCCATGACCCGAATCGGTCAAGCCTGCTTACCGCGCAGTGGGCAGGCCCTCTGATGTCAGATAGGCTTCATGGCCGGGGTGATAAGGGCCTGGAGGAATTCCCCGGTTACCACTGCCCTCTCCAAGCAGAGCCTGCGAGTGGACTGACCGGGTGAGCGGAATATAGGTGGGGCTGGCTCTTTCCACTGCAGCCTGAATGGCATTCAACATCAAGGCCAGCCCTCCGCCACTGCTATTACTGGGTGTGTAGTGCGCCCGGCTTCGTTTCTCCCACAAGAGGCTTCCGTCAGCAGCAACCAGCCTGTAGCCAAAATCCACCTGGGTTGAGGTCGCAAGCACGATATATTTGGATGTCCACTCGTGAATCGTTACATAAAGCACGGCGTCAGCCTTGAACAGGTTAGCTAACTGCTCAGGGGGTGCGGCATGCACCTCAGCTGGCTCATAGTAGCCTTCAAACTCCAGCAGGGTTTTAACCGTATTCACCGGAAAAACATAGTAGCCTTTCTCAGCCAGAAAGAAGGGCAAGGTCGCCAGAACCGAGGTGGTTGCCTGAACATCCGTCACTTCATTCAGGGGTGGAACCACCAGAATGGATCTCAGTTGAACATCGTGAAAAGTCTCATAATGGCGGGTACTTGATGCCGCACAACCCGAGACAACAAGAGCGATTATAACAAGCAAGGCTAGTCTCAAACGGCTCATCATTGGGCTTCCAGGTTTGTAATAAGAGCACCCAACATGGGTTGGCTTTCCGGCCAGCGGTCGTATTCCATCCTGTAAAAGCCAACCGCGCCCTCCACATCACCCTGTTCCAGCAGAAAAGTGCCAGCTTCAGCATAAAGACCAGGAGCCAGCCGAGGATCTCCTTCATGCTCCTGCACAAAGGCCAGGTAATCTTTCAGCGCCTGCTCCTTCTGGGCCGGGTCATGGTAGAACACAAAGAGCGTTTGCTCATATTGCCCCCAATCATAAAGCCGGTTGTTGCTTGCGCAGCCTGTTCCGATCACCGTCAGAAAAACAATGAAAATCAGTTTCTTATTCATAATTCCCGATCTTCAGGATGCGATTGCTTCCTGAACCGAGATAAACGCGCTGACTGTAAACAACCTTCCCCTGTCGATCAAAAAGCTCTATCCGGTGGCTGCCGTCAATAATCCTCAGTCGGTTTTCACCGGCCAGATATTGATCCACGCGACCATAAGAGACGCCATCCACCTTCAACTCATAAACCTTTGCCGAGGATGACAGCAATTCAAAAGCCAGACCCGGGCGATCATCAACCACCTGGGTGTTGTGGGTGGGAGACTGAACACAACCTGCCAGGAATACAGCAAGCATTAAAATCATCAGGTATTTCATTGCACCTGCTCCTTAACCCAGAGGTCGCTCAGCTCATGCCCTTCAAGCGAGCCACTGGTAACTGTTGCAGCCGCACCCTGATTCAAGACATCTTCACCGAAGAGACTGACGATCTTGATTTCAGCGACTTTGCGGCCAGGTAAGGTAATGGTCGTACCCGTGGTCTTGGATTTTGCTTCCCGCCCCCTGGTTTCCACATCAAACGTCATACCTGTCTGAATACCCTGGCTTTTTCCGCCACTGATGAAAATCAGGTTTTCTTCTTCACCCAGAACATCGGCGGTCCAGGGCTTGTCCATAAACAGGCGCGTCATCTGGTCAACAGCAGCGGTTACTGCAGCGGCAATGGCCTGGTCATTCAAGCTGCCGTCATAACCGGCAGCCGAGCCAAACCCCAGGGTGCGGGCATGTTCGGTAGAGGAAGAGCCAGAACCGGTAACCGACTCAAATACCTGGCCTGTGTTCATATCCACCAGGCGAAGATCCACCGTTGCGCTTGCTTCCTGTCGTTTTGATGAAGAAAGGAAACCCCGCTCACCGGTGGTTGCACGACCAAACTGGGTTAAAGAGCCGATCACCAGGGTATCAACACCGACAAGATTCACTTCCTGCCCAGAGAGGCTGGCTTCTTTCTGCAGCAAGGAAATATCCGGCCTTTCAAATACCAGAAAGTTGTTACTGTTGGCCAAGGCCTGGAGGAACATGTCCGTCACCTTGGCGCCAAGCTGGTCTTCTGCACCCTGGCGTAACAGGCTACGCCCGTAGTTGGTCTCATTGGAAAGCCTGCCCACCGCTATTTTACGTTTCAGGGCCAGTTTCTTTGAGGCTGAGGCTTGCTGGACTTCAAGTTGAGCCGCTCGTTGTTGATCAGGAGAAACCCCCGATTCTGCATCACGCATTTGCGGGGTCTGGGTTGCACAACCGGCAAGAGTGGCGGCAGCAATCAGTAACAGTACTTTTTTCACAAAAACCTCGTTTGCTATCAAGCAGATAGATGCAACAAGGCCTTTAGACACCGCTAATTGACTTTCAATGCTTTATTATACTGTGGATCAGAATTACTGAGCTTGCGCTTGCAGGATCTTCGGAATATCTTGCTTGAATCACCTCTGTCGCCAAGATCTTCAAGGAATTCGGATGCCTTACTCTAAAACTCTCCCACCTTTCATGCTGGCAGCATCAATCATTTTGTTGACCGGCTGTATCGAGTCCTCTGATGCAGGTGAAGCTGCCGGTCTGTCGAATCCCATGACCACTCAGGAAATCAATGATTTTATCATTGCCATTAATGACTATCGGGCAAATGGCGCTACTTGTGGCTCCAAGGGTGCTTTTGGCAAACAAGAACCGTTAACCTGGAACCAGAAAGTGGCTCAAGCCGCTCAGGCTCACTCGGATGATCAGTTTGAAATGAATCAGATGAGCCATACCGGTTCCGATGGCTCTGGAGCGGATGACCGCATCAACCGTCAGGGTTATGAATGGCAGTCCATTCGGGAAAACGTGGCTGCTGGCTATTTCACTAGCGTTGAACACCTGGCAGAAGCCTGGATGGGCAGTGACGGGCACTGCGTCAACATGATGGCCAGTGATGTCACTGAACTGGGTATTGCCGCCACACGGGAAGATTCAGGCAGAGGCTACTGGACATTGAAACTGGCACAACCAAGGGACTGAGCGGGTTAAGCACCCCCTACTCATTTTTTCTGACAGTTTCTTGATTTGCCTCCGCTTTTCAGTTTACTGTATAAATGTCAGTATTCACTTACGGTTTTGTCTTAGGTTGAGCATGCTATCTTCTTCACCTGTTACCTTTTTAACGATCCGCAAGCAGTACGATTTTCGCACGATTGAAATAGGTCGCTGGGTGACGCCAGCCGAGCGGGATCGGGCGGCGGTGAATTTTCATCGTGCTCTGGGTGATTTGATGGCTACGCTGCAAGGGCCGGAAACCTTGATCTCTTTGCGGGGGCACCTGGGTCTTCAATACGGTATTGGTGGGCGACCCGGTGTGGCAGCTCATTATATACCGGCCTCAAGGCAATTGGCTCTGGCCAAGAATGCAGGTGCAGGGAGTCTGGCCCATGAGTGGTTTCATGCTCTGGATCATTACCTGGCTGACAAGGCTTTTAAAAAGCCCGGAGGCATGGCCTTTGCTTCCAGTTGCTGGCTGAACAATCAACCCGGCGTCCCCCACCCCATTAACAGCCTCTTGAATGAAGGCTTCAAGGCGATTCTGCTGGATGAGACCGGCAACCAGCCCAGCTCACTTTTTCAGTGCTCGAAGCGTGCGGATCAAAAACTGGGCGTTCTTTACTACGCCCGACCGGAAGAGGTCTGCGCACGTGCTTTCGAGGCATTTGTGGAGGATACCGGCCCACGTAATGCTTTTCTGGTGAGAGGAACACGCTTCTCAGAGGAAGCCAAGGCAGGCCTCTACCCCCTGGGTGAAAAGCGAGAGCGAATCAATCAGGCTTTCCGTGAATATTTTTCAACCCTGGGAGCAGCACTGAATGCCGGAAGTCGAAATTAATTAAATTCGAGGGCTTGACGGGGAGCTTTTAAAAGCGCAGCCTGTGCGTTGTAGGTAGCAAGTCGGTGTTTGGAACAGTTCTGCAATCAAGACCCTTCAGTTTTGTCAGTACTTTATTTAGAACTCCCTTGATCCTAGCAACAACGAACTTGGAAATGTTTTTCTTGAAGTTCTGATAATTTATTGAACGAAAGGTATTACGATATGCAAACTGGTACAGTTAAGTGGTTTAACGATGCTAAAGGCTTTGGCTTTATTACACCTGAAGACGGTGGTAATGATGTTTTTGCTCACTTCTCTGAAATCCGCGCTGATGGCTTCAAGTCTCTGACTGAAGATCAAAAGGTTTCTTTTGAAGTGACTACCGGCCCCAAAGGCGACCAAGCTTCCGGTATTCAAGTGCTCTAATCACTTGTAAGCCAGCTTGAAGAAGAACCCACCTCTTTTGGTGGGTTTTTTTATGGGTGGGTGTTACGTTTCCGTGCTGCCTTCTGTCTCGATCTTAAGTGACTTGCCGCAATGTTTACAGTGGATTGCATCCGGATCGTGACGGTTCAAGCCACATTCAGGACATTTATACTTTATCTTGGAAGGGTGAAAAATAGCACGTGCCAGCTGCACAAAAAGCGCCACACCAAAGATCATGATGAAGACGGAAAGTAGCTTTCCACCTGCTGTTGTCATGGTGATATCACCAAAGCCGGTGGTCGTCAGAGTGGCCACGGTAAAGTAAAGCGCGTCAATATAACCGCCGACACCGGTATGTTCTTCAAAAGCCAGCACAAAAACCAGTGAGGTTGTGACAAAGATAAAGACGAAAAGATGCACAGCGGCCAGAATCGCATCTTCATGAAGGCGAAAAAACAGGCTTTCGCGTCTGAGATCCCGCAACAGGTGATAGGCATGGATCAGCCGCAGGCCCCTAAGAACCCTCAAAAATGTGAGATTGGCGGCAAAAAGTGGCGCAATCAGCAGTGAAGTAATGACAATCAGATCTGCGATCGTGTAGATCCGAATCAGTTCGCGCCGCCGGTTTTCAGAAATCCATAGCCTGGCCAGAAGATCCAGGAGAATAAGTATGCCCAAAACACTGTTCAACACCCTGGTGACAGGCGTCTCGGGAAGGGCTGCAACGGCTATGAAGTAGACGATGCTAAGGGCATCAAAAACAATCAACGAGTAGCGAAACAGCCTTGCACGGTGGCTTCCCCCCGTGTAGAGAAGCCTTAGGTTCTTATAAAGTTTGTTCACATGCCAAGTCGTTATGTGGGTGTTCTTGAGTCTGGCCACCAATAAAAAAAGCCGCTTTACAGTATAGTGTAAGCGGCTTTTTTTGATACATATTTTGGTAGGACTAAGCGGACTCGAACCGCTGACCTCCACCATGTCAAGGTGGCGCTCTAACCAGCTGAGCTATAGTCCTGTAAATCGGTTGAAGGCGTTGCCTTTCAATGGCTGCGTATTATAGGTGTGACTGACTGAATTGCAAGCCTTTTTGCTTAATTTTTAATTTTCTTTCGTTTTTCAGTAATCTGGCTCCATCAGAGTCTTAGACCAGGGCTTGATCCTCTTTGTACTCACCAATCGAAGCCTTGACCACATTACGCGCAGTTATCGATTCCTGTTCGCTCCGGGTTTCCACCACCAGCACAACATGGCCATTGGCGATGGCATCAGCAACCAGATCAGAAAGCCAGCCTTTTTTGCTGCCTTCGCCTTCTGTGGCCCCTGCAGCAACCCCGATCAAACCACCGACGCTTGCTCCCCAGCCCAGCAGTACCAGGGGTGCAACCACCGGGCTGGCAACGAACAGTGTCACACTCGCGGCTGCCAGCGCCACACTGCCCAGTGCGCCGACACCGGTGCCAACCGCAGTACCGATTGCACCATCCACCACCATGTCCTGCAGCGCCTTGTCACTTTTCACTTCCTGTGCCGGTGAAGACGAGGTGGAGTTGGCGGCAAAGATATTCGTTTGTTCGCGTGGCAAGCCTTGCTCAATGAGCATAGACAGGGTGCTTTCAGCTTCTTCGCGGTGAGCAAAAAACCCCGATACGTGATGGCGATATGCATTCATGATTGTTCTCCTGATGTTGACCCGTACGAGACGGATGAATCACCAGTTTCGCCAGCAGTATTGAATGCGTCTGTACGTCATCGAACTCAGAAAAGCCAATATCAACAGATTCCGACCCCATAATCCCGCTCAACTTTTGCAATTCTTGTTTTGAAGCTGGAGTACCATTTTTCATGCCCCAGCTGCTGGGCAATCTTGTGCTCGGCATGGGCTTTCCAGTTTTTGATGGATTCCAGATCAGTCCAGTAGGATACGGTAATACCCACGCCTTCACGTGCAGATTCTATCCCCAGGAAACCCGGCTGCTCCGATGCCAGCGCAACCATTCTTCGGGACATTTCATCGTAGCCATGATCCCCCTCTGTTCGCAGAGAAGTGAAAATTACGGCGTAATAAGGCGGTTCTGGCGTGTTTGCAATTCTGGGCATGGGGTTACCTTGCTGCTGCATAGATCCAACACTCTGTACCGGATTTCAGCCTGGCCAGGGTGCGAACATAATCATCAACTTCATAGTCATCCGCTTGTGCAAGCTCAGCCTCCGTGAGTTCAAAGACTGTACCCCTCACCTCCTCGGCCAGATCACCCGTGAAGCGTAAAATGGGATGAATTGCCTTGCCACTTTCCCGAAGAACCCGCTCATCAGTAATCACCATTTCACCCACTGTATAACCCTGCAGCGTGTCTTTAACCCCTGACAGCTCCCGGCCAAAGTTGGCAAGCTGGACTTCTTTTTGTTGCAGCGTTCCGTAGGAAAAGAGGAGTGGCATGATCGTTACCATCAATGATGTTTGCGGCTTCGTTCCCGCTTCAGGATGTCCTGAGCATTGAGTGTAGCAATACCTATGCCGGTGTCGACCGGGATTTCACCCTGGAGTTGCAGGTTGAGGTAGCGCAGGGCGCAGACACGCAGGAAGGAGGTGAAGTTGCCGAGGTCGTGCCCGGCATCGATGGATTCATGGTACAGGCGGGTAATGAGTTGCGGGGTGTTCATGCCGTCTCGCTGGGCAATACTTTCCAGAATCTTCCAGAAGGCATTTTCCATGCGAATGCTGGTGACCATGCCGTCGATGCGCAGTGAATGAGTTGCGCTTTTCCAGAGTTCCGGGTCGGCATTGATGAAAAGCTGACACATGACACCCCTCCTGTTTGTTGTGCGGGTTATTGCAGCAGTTTCTGGAACTGGGCCAGCCAGTCCGGGTGAGCGGGCCAGGCCGGTGCCGTGACGAGGTTGCCATCGGTCACAGCCTTGTCGACGTCGATGTTGGCATAACGGGCACCGCCCAGCTCCACTTCAGGCTGGCAGGCCGGGTAGGCTGAACAATGTCTCCCTTCCAGAACTTTAGCAGCTGCCAGCAATTGTGCACCATGGCAAATGGAAGCAACGGGTTTGTTGGCTTCAAAGAAGTGCTGCACCATGCTGATGACTTCGGGGTTGAGGCGCAGGTATTCCGGCGCACGGCCACCGGGAATCACCAGGGCATCATAGTCGCTGGCCTGGATGTCGCTGAAGCTGGCGTTGAGGGTGAAACGATGGCCGGGTTTTTCGCTGTAGGTCTGGTCGCCTTCAAAGTCATGAATGGCGGTGGCTACGCTGTCTCCGGCCTTTTTGTCGGGGCATATGGCGTGCACCTGGTGTCCGAAAGCCTGCAGTGTCTGGAAAGGCACCATGGTTTCGTAGTCTTCGGTGAAATCGCCTGTGATCATCAGAATTTTCTTGCTCATGTCCGGGTCTCCTGTTTTTGTTGTACCCGGAACAAGCCTGCCACAGGGTGTCTACCCGGTGGTATTAAAGGGTTACTACTAGTGCATGGATTTACGTGACATGAGTTTTTGCAGCTGTTCCTTGTCCGGGCGGTGAATAACGCCCTTTTCAGTCACCAGGTAGTCCACCAGATCTGCCGGGGTGATATCAAAAACCGGGTTGGTTACTTCAATTTCTGCGCCGACTCGTTGACCCCCTGCGCAGAGTACTTCATCAGCACTGCGCTGTTCGATTTCGATATCTTCACCGTATTCCAGTTCCATATCAATGGTGCTGGTGGGTGCCACGACCATAAGACCAGCCCCATGATGCAAAGCCTGGACGGCCAGTTGATAGGTGCCGATCTTGTTGGCTACATCGCCGTGGGCGGTGATGCGATCGGCCCCGACGATAATCCAGCTGATGGGCGAGTTTTTCAGTTGGTGGGCTGCGGCTGAGTCCACATGCAAAAGGGAAGGAATGCCTTCTTTTTCCAGCTCCCAGGCGGTCAGGCGGGAACCCTGCAGCCAGGGGCGGGTTTCATTGACGTGCACCTTGTCGATCACTTTGCGCTCCCAGGCAGCGCGAATCACTCCCAGGGCCGTACCATAACCCCCGGTTGCCAGGGCTCCGGCGTTGCAATGGGTCATAACTTCGCGGCCATGATCCTGGTTGCTGGCGAGAATTTCTGCACCCAGCTTGCCCATCAGCAGGTTGGCTTCCAGGTCCGCCTGATGAATGGCTTCAGCAAAAGCACTTAAGGTCGGAAAAGGATCAACACCGGGTTTGATGTTCACCAGCTGGCGACGCATTTGTTTAAGTGCCCAGGACAGATTGACCGCCGTAGGTCGGCTGGTCTGCAGGGCATGCAGATCCTCTTCTATATCGGCCTGCCAGGCTTCGGCATTTTCCCGGTAACGCTGCCGAGCAGCCAGCGCCACCCCATAAGCTGCCGTGATACCAATTGCAGGCGCACCGCGCACCAGCATGTCGCGAATCGCTGCCACCACTTCATCAACCCTGCTACACTTCACCCAGACTTCCTGGTGAGGCAAAAGGCGCTGATCCAGCAGGAATAATTCGCCTGCTTGCCAGTCAATCGCCTTTACTTTCATGGTTGAATCAGGTGTCATATCGCATCCTTAAACTTCAGTTATCAATCTCTGCTTAAACGTGGCGCGAGAGTATACCGGAAAACCCATGCCCAAGCCTTCAAATTCCCCAGCCGATCAACTGCTGTTTCCAGAATGGCTGCTGACTCTGGATACCCTGGCGACTGATTCCGGCCTGCAGCCGCTGGAAAATCACGCTCTGGTATTAGCCGGATCAGAAATTCTCGATATCCTTCCGCAAAAACAAGCGCAGGTGGCCTACCCACACCTACAGCCGCAATACCTGGACAATCAGGTGCTCTTGCCCGGTTTGCACAATATGCACGGCCATGCGGGCATGACCCTGTTCCGCGGTATGGCGGATGACCTGCCGTTGATGACCTGGCTGGAAGAACACATCTGGCCCGCTGAAGGCCAGCACATCAGTGAAGATTTTGTGCGCGCCGGAACCCGCCTGGCGGTCGCGGAAATGCTGCTCAACGGCACCACCTGTTTCAGTGACATGTATTTTTTTCCGGAAGTGGTGGCCCAGGTGGCCGAAGAAATGGGCATTCGCGCTTTGATCTGTGCCCCCATCATTGATTTTCCCAACCCCTGGTCAAGCTCGGCTGACGATGCCCTGGAAAAAACCCAGGCTCTTTACCAGCAGTATCAGGATAACCCACGGGTCAAACTGGCTTTCGGGCCGCATGCGCCCTACACAGTTTCCGATGCCACCCTGCAGAAATTGCTCGACATCAACCGTGATCTGCAGTTAAAAGTCCAGATGCATGTCCACGAAACGGCTTTTGAAGTGACACAGGCGACAGAGGATAACGGTATAAATCCTTTGCAAAGGCTGGATCAACTCGGTCTTGTCGATGCCAATTTTCAGGCCGTGCATTTGACGCAGGCCACGCCTGAAGACATCCAATTGCTGGCGGATCGCCAGGCCAGTGTGGTGCACTGCCCTCAGTCCAATCTCAAGCTGGCCAGTGGTTTCTGTGCCGTGGAAGCCTTGCACCAGGCGGGAGTCAGCGTCAGTCTGGGCACCGATGGTGCTGCCAGTAATAATGACCTGGATCTCTGGGCAGAGATGCAGACTGCGGCCTTGCTGGCCAAGGCGGTGCACCAGGATGCCGCGGCCCTGCCAGCAACGGCTGCTTTGCAGATGGCCACGGTGGAAGGTGGCAAGGCCCTGTCCAATTCGCCTTTTACCGGGCAACTGCGCAAGGGCTTTGCAGCGGATCTTTGTAGCCTTAAACTGGATGCACCGGATTGCTGGCCGATTCATCACCTGACTTCGCAGCTGGTTTATGGCCGCATGGGGGATAAGGTGACAAACGTCTGGGTGGCGGGTCAGCAGCGGGTTAAGGATGGCAAGCTTTGCGGGCTGGATCTCAAGTTGTTAAAAAGCGAGGCCACGGCCTGGCGCAATCGAATTAAAGAGACTTTTCAATCACAGGATGCTGACGCATGAGCACTGCAGAAAACCGCACCAATGTTGATTCCAGCGAAATCGCCAAGTTTGAAGCTCTGGCCTCGCGCTGGTGGGACCCCGAAAGTGAATTCAAACCCCTGCACGACATCAACCCTCTGCGTGCCAACTGGATTGACCTGAAAGCCGCCATAGCCGGTAAAAAAGTCGCTGACATCGGTTGTGGCGGCGGCTTGCTGAGCGAGGCTCTGACCCAGCGTGGTGCTCAGGTCACCGGCATTGATATGGGTGAAGCCCCGCTGGCAGTGGCGCGTCTGCACCAGCTGGAATCCGGCCTGGAGATCGATTACCGCCAGATGACTGCTGAGGAGCTGGCTGAACAGGCCCCGGAAAGCTTTGATGTCGTCACCTGTCTGGAAATGCTGGAGCATGTTCCCGATCCGGCTGCAGTGATCCAGGCTTGTGCGTGTCTGGTTAAACCGGGTGGTCAGGTATTCTTTTCGACCCTGAATCGCAACCCTAAATCCTATCTGTTTGCTATTCTGGGTGCCGAATACCTGCTAAGGCTGCTGCCACGCGGCACTCATGAGTACAGCAAGTTCATCAAGCCATCAGAAATGGGTCAGTGGATTCGTGCTGCCGGGATGGAAGTGGCTGAATTGATGGGTATGACTTACAACCCGGTCACAAAACGTTATAAACTGACCCCTCATGATGTTCAGGTCAATTACCTGATGCGTGCCACCAAACCTGAATAATGGAGCCAAAAGCTGTGCAATCCCTTGCTGAACAAAAGGAACCTCCGAGTTACCCCGCCGGTGCTGAGAGCAAACCCATCCAGGCTGTCCTCTTTGATCTGGATGGCACTCTGGTCGACACCGCCCCTGACCTGGCACTGGCGCTCAACCGTTTGCGGATGGAAAAAGACCTGCCGAAACTGCCTTATGAGAGTATTCGTGACCAGGTCTCCAACGGCGGCAATGCCTTGATCGAACTGGGTTTTGGAGTCAAGGTCGGAGAAGCAGAGCACCCGCCGTTACGCAGCCGCCTTCTGGATCTTTACAAGGAAAAGGTCGCTGAGCACAGCCGGGTTTTTGAAGGCATGGAGCTGCTTCTGGAGCGCCTGGAAAAACAACCCCTGCCCTGGGGCATTGTCACCAACAAACCTCGCATCTACACGGACTTGCTGGTTAAAGCCCTGAAACTCCACCCGGAAGTCGTAGTCTGCCCGGAAGACCTGGGTGTCAGCAAACCCGACCCGGCTCCCCTGCTCTTTGCCGCCCGGCAAATGGCTGTTCAGCCTGAGCATTGCCTCTACATTGGTGACCACGCCCGGGATATCGAAGCGGGCTTAAGAGCGGAAATGCAAACCCTGGTCGCCGGTTTTGGCTATATCGGCATGGATGAAAATCCGGCCCACTGGGGTGCAGACTTTATTGCCACCAGTGTGACCGAATTGAACAGCTGGATTGAAAGAAAGCTAGATAGCTAGGGGATAATTCGCTCGTGCCAGTAGCCAGGTTTCCTTGAGTGATGAGCGAAAGCGACAACAGTTATCACTTGGCTACTTGTTATCGTCACAATGGAGAAAGGGAATCGTTGAAGAATAAGTCTTTTTGCTCCCAGTTTGGCAGCTTCGCCAACCAAGGGTACGAGCGGAGGGTTTGGTTCACTGAGCTTGATTATCGCTTGCTCAAACGTATCTATCAGTTGCTCTCCAAGGTCGCGGACTTCCGACTCATACCAAGCGGCGGCCTCAATCAGCTCTTCGGCAGCTTCCGTGCTAACTTTCACCTTCAAAATCAGCTCCTTATGCGTTCTCTGGCACTCGCAATGGCTTCATCTGCATCCAGGAGTTCACTTTTTCCAGATTCAATATCCTTGATTCTTCGGCAAATCTCAGCATCCCAGGCCTCTGCCACACTCATATCAGCAGGACCATCCAAACTTGCTACCAAATCATGTGCAAGTTTGGCACGCTCCCGCTCAGGCAGGGTCATTGCAGCGCTAGTGATATTTTCAAATTGGGCTGTATTCATCGGATCTACCAAAACTGACCAAGTGGCAATAATCAAAGGATGCAGCAAAACACATCCTATAACAAGACCAAATCTGGCTACTTGTTGATCAAAACAACCGAACCAACAGCGGTATCAAAAAAGCGCTCAGCAGGCCAGTGACGCCCATGGCGAGACCGGCAAAGGCCCCGGCGAGGTTGCTGAGGCTAAAGCTTTGCGCCGTTCCAAAACCGTGTGCTGCCAGGCCCATGGCAAACCCCTGAACGGCATGATCTTCAATTCTCAGCAAGCGAAAGATGGGTGGCCCCAGCACGCAGCCAGTGGCCCCGGTGATCAGCACGATCCCAGCAGCCAGGGCGGGATAACCACCAATCTGTTCGGCAATACCCATGGCAATGGGCGAAGTCACAGACTTGGGTGCCAGGGACATCAGGGTATCTTCGCGCCCACCCAGCAACTTCACCAGCGCCATGGTCGAAAGCACCGCAGTCACGATCCCCGCCAGGCAAGCCAGCATCAGGGGAATGAATTCACGTTTGATCCTTTCCCGATGGTCATACAGAGGCACAGCCAGAGCCACAATGGCTGGTCCCATCAGAAAATGAATAAACTGGGCACCCTCAAAATAAACACTGTAGGGGGTTTCTGTCAGCAGCAAAAAACTGACAATCAGGGCAATCGCCACCAGTACTGGATGCAGGAAAGGTGTTCCCCCGGCCCGGCGATTGATCCACTGGGCCAGCATGAAAGCCACCAGGGTCAAAAACAGATAAAGCACTTTGCTGGCGGTCAGGTAAACCCACAGCTCGGTCAAGACTTCAGGAACTTCAGGCATTCTTGGCTCCCAGGAGTTTCTTCAAACCCTGCAAAACGAGTACGGTCACGGCCAGAGTCAGCGCTGTGCTGATCACCAGGGTCACGGCAATCACCACAAAATCCTGCTTGAGCAGCACGCCGTGATTGATTAGACCCACCCCCGCCGGTACAAACAGCAAAGGCAGGTAACGCAGCAAGCCTTCTGAAGTCTCCCGTATCGGAGCGGCAATCCCTTTGCGAAACAACAAGAACGCCAGTAAAAGCGCCATACCCAGCACCGGCCCAGGCACCAGAAGGCCGCTGGCCCGAACCAGGAGTTCGCCCAGCAGCTGGAAAAACAATAAAACCGCAAAACCCTGCAAAATCAAACCCGGCTACCTCTAATTGAAAACCACTGTCTTGTTGCCGTACACCAGCACCCGATCCTGCAGATGCCAGGCCAGACCACGGGCCAGTACACTTTTTTCCACATCCCGCCCCAGGCGCACCATGTCCTCGGCTGTCTGGCGGTGATTAACCCGCACCGTGTCCTGATCGATGATCGGCCCGGCATCCAGTTCTTCGGTAACATAGTGACAGGTCGCCCCGATCAGCTTCACGCCCCGTTCATAAGCCTGATGATAGGGCTTGGCCCCGGCAAAGGAGGGTAGAAAGCTGTGGTGGATATTGATGATCCGATGCTGGTACTTCTGACACAGCGTCGGGGGAATAATCTGCATATAGCGCGCCAACACCACACAGTCGGCCTCGGCTTCATCAATCAACTGTTCCACACGTGCGTAGGCTTCGGGCTTGTTGTCTTTATTTACGGGCACGTGATGGAAGGGAATGCCATGCCATTCCACCAGGTCGCGCAGGTCTTCATGGTTGGAAATCACCAGGGGAATATCGCAGGCCAGCTCACCACTTTGCCAGCGGTGCAGCAGATCCACCATGCAATGGGATTCCTTCGAGCACATCAGCACCACTTTTTTATTGATGTCCGAATCGGTGATGTCCCAGTCCATTTCATATTCACGGGCAATCGGTCCGAAAGCCGTACGAAACTCATCCAGCCCAAACGGCAAAGAAGCCGCACGGATTTCATGGCGCATGAAAAAGCGATTGGCCAGAAGATCGGAATGGTGGTTGGCTTCAGTAATCCAGCCACCGTACATCGCCAGAAAATTACTGACCTTGGCGACAATACCCACCCGATCCGGGCAGGAAATAGTCAGGGTATAGGTGCGTTCCATCCGTTATTCAACCTTGTTTTTTCAAAATTCCGCGCTGTGATAGACGGTCTGGACATCATCCAGGTCGTTGAGAAGATCGAGAAATTTCTCGAACATAACCGCATCTTCTTCATTCAGCGGTGAAGTCGTTTGGGGTAGAAACTGAATTTCATCCAGGGCAAAGTCCAGCTCACCAAAGGCTTCAACCAGGGCCTGGCGAGCTTTGGCGTATTCGGTATGCGGGGCGAAAACGGTGATCTGGCCTTCTTCGTTTTCGATGTCAGTGACATCGACATCCGCTTCCATCAGGGCTTCCAGAACCGCTTCTTCGTCGTCTCCGGCAAAAGCCAGAATGGCACTGTGGTAAAACATGTGACTGACACTGCCGGGTGTGCCGATTTTGCATTTGGTTTTGGTAAAACACTGGCGCACATCACCAAAGGTGCGATTGGGATTGTCGGTCAGGCAGTTGACGATGACCATGATGTTGCCGGGGCCAAAGCCTTCATAGCGGGCTACAGAGAAGTCTTCCCCACCCCCACCTTTGGCTTTTTCCAGTGCTTTTTCCACCACATGGCTGGGCACCTGGTCTTTCTTGGCGCGCTCGATCAAGCCGCGCAGGGCCAGGTTGCCATCAGGGTCGGCACCGCCGGACTTGGCCGTTGCGTAGATCTCACGCCCATATTTGCTGTAAACCTTGGTTTTTGCCGCAGCCGTTTTGGCCATGGATTCTTTGCGGTTCTGGAAAGCGCGCCCCATGTGTTCAATTCCTGTGCTTGAATGAAAATGAAAGGCGCACAGTTTACTACAAAACCAGCGTCCTGCATCCTTTGCTTGGAGCACCAAAAAAGTGCAGAACCCACTTGGCTCTGCACAGCAAACAGCAAAAAAACCGTTATTCAGGAGGGCTGACAGCTGATCATGTCAGGTTTACAACACTTGGCCTCTTTCTTGCAAAGTTATTAACCATTCAATGAGCTGGCAATCTATTGTTTTGCCAAAGAACCTGATATTTTAATAAAAGGTGACTGCAGGATGTCCCACTTCGAATTACCCTTTAGCCTTGTCACCGAAAGCCAAGGGCCCACCCAATCCATGCAAATCAAAAGCCACTTTCAGCCTATCGTCAGCCTGACTCATCGGCGCGTTGTGGGCTATGAAGCTTTGCTCAGGGCAACCCGCGCGAGCAAACCCTGTTCGCCTCTGGAAGCCTTCAATCTCGCTCAACTGGAAAACCGGGTCGAACAGTTTGACCGTGAATGCATTGCCAGGCACCTGACTAATTTCGGTGAGATGAACACGGAAAATCAGTGGCTTTTCATGAATCTGCGCAGTGAAACCATCAACCCCCGCAACCTGCGTTCAGGTCTGCTGGATAAGTTTCTGCAGCGCCAGGGGCTGGGCAGTGAGCGAATTGTTCTGGAAATTCTGGAAGATGCTGTAAAAGATCCGTCACTGCTGCAGGACTTTGTTCAACACTACAAGGAAGCGGGTTTTCTGATTGCCATAGATGACTTTGGCACCGGGGCTTCCAATTTTGACCGTATCTGGCAACTGGAACCCCACATCGTCAAGCTGGATCGCTCCATGCTGGTCAATGCCCGCAACAGCCCCAGGCGGCAACGCTGGCTTTCACGCTGTGTGGCTCTACTGCGTGAAACCGGTGCCCTGGTTTTGCTGGAAGGTGTAGAAACCGAAGACGATGCCCTGCTGACGCTGGACAGTGAATGCGATCTGGCCCAGGGTTTTTATTTTGCCCGGCCTTCTCTTCGGGGGGATTACCAGGCAGAGCAGTTGGCCACCTCCATACAATCCCTGCACCAACATGCCCTGCACGGCCAACTGGCGCGCCAGCACACCCAGGCCCGAAAACAGCGCACTTTGCAGTGCCTGCTCAAGGAAACTGCCAAAAGTCTGGAACAGGAAATAGATTTCAATACAGCCACCCAACCTCTGCAGGAGCATCCAGCTATAGAACGCATTTACCTGCTGGACGCAGAAGGGGTGCAAATCGTGGAAAACCTGCACCCAGGTGGTGCGCCTACAGCCACACCGGCTTATGCTCCGCTCAATCAGGGTGCAGGCGCTCTCTGGGCCAGGCGCAGTTATTTTCGCAATGCTCTGGAGCAGCCCGGTCAGGTTCAGGTTTCAGCCCCCTATCTGGGCCTCCCCGATGCCACTCTGGATATCACCCTGTCCGTTGCCCTTCGCGGGGGTACTTCCGGTAAGCTGCTGGTGCTTTGTGCCGACCTGCCCGCTTCCTGGCTGGAAAATGTTTAGCACCACGGCAGTGCAGCTTGCTCTTACCTCTCTTCTCACACTAAGATTGCTGTAATATCCTCTGTTTACAAGGAGTTTTTATGGCTGTCTCAGTTGCCAGCGATGAACCGGCGTTTCGCCTCAAACCGGTACGCCTGGGTATTGATACCCATCAGGAGCTGGTTGTTTACCTCAGGCGCAACAGCCATGTCTGCCGCTCTGAAGGCTTTACTTCCAGCACTCGGGTTCTGATCCGCATCAACGACAAATCCATCCTGGCGACTCTTTCCATCGTCAATGATGGCCTGCTCAAGCCTGGTGAAATGGGCTTGTCGGAATCGGCCTGGCAGCGCCTGCAACCGGATGCCAACAGCGAGGCCCACATCCGCCACCCTGATCCGGTTCTGTCGCTGAGTCACCTGCGTCACAAGGTTTATGGTCATCGCCTCAACCAGGAGCAAACCCAGCAAATCATCAACGACATCGTCGCCGGGCGTTATTCGGATGTTCACCTGTCCAGTTTTGTCACCGCCTGCGCTGGTGACAACCTGAATCAGGACGAAATCATTGCCCTGACCCAGGCCATGCTGCGTTCAGGACGCCAGCTCGACTGGGGACAACCCAAGGTGGTGGATAAACACTGCGTTGGCGGTCTGGCCGGTAATCGCACCACCCCCATAGTGGTGGCCATCGTGACCGCCTGTGGGGCCGTCATGCCGAAGACCTCATCACGGGCCATCACCTCCCCGGCAGGCACCGCCGACACCATGGCCACCATGACGCCTGTGGATCTGGATCTGGAAACCCTGCAAAAAGTCGTTCACGATCACGGCGGTTGCCTGGCCTGGGGTGGATCGGTCAACCTGTCTCCGGCAGATGACATCCTGATCAGGATCGAACGCATGCTGGATCTGGACAGCGAAGGCCAGATGGTGGCCTCAGTGCTCTCCAAAAAGGCAGCGGCTGGCTCCAGCCATGTCCTGATCGATATACCCGTGGGCCCGACCGCCAAGGTACGCTCTGATGAAGCCGCCGACCTGCTGAGCACCCACCTGATCACCACCGGTAAAGCTTTGGGGCTGGATATTCAGGTGATCCGCACGGATGGCACCCAGCCGGTGGGACGCGGCATAGGGCCAGCGCTGGAGGCCCGAGACTTATTGGCAGTGATGCGCAATGAACCCGATGCCCCCCGGGATCTGCGCGAACGTGCCCTGACTCTAGCCGCTCAGCTTCTGGAAATGGCCGGTCTGGCAAAACACGGCCAGGGGCCGAAACTGGCCCGGGAAACCCTGGATTCCGGCCAGGCTCTGAAACAATTTATGGCCATCTGCAAAGCCCAGGGCGGTTTTACCGAACCCACCCTGGCGCCCTATCAATACAATTGGCAGAGCAAACACCAAGGCCGGGTCACCAGCATTGACAATCGCCTGCTGTCGCAACTGGCCAAGCTGGCCGGGGCACCGGAAGACCCGGCAGCCGGCGTCACCCTGAACGTCAAACTCCAGGATGAAATTCAGCCCGGACAACTTCTGATCACCCTGCATGCGGACAGCCCGGGTGAATTACAATATGCGGTCGAGTTCCTGGAAGCTCACCCTGAAATGATTGGAATAACCTGATGAGCACAACCACGCCCCTGATTTTCAACCTGGACTTTTTTTTCGAGGACACCCAGGACTCGCCATCCACGATTGCAGATAGCCTGATCCAGCTGCTCGGGGGAGAAAGCGGTCAGCTTGACTACCGGCATTTTCCCGATGGCGAAAGCTACCTGCGGGTTGAAAGCCCAGTTCAGGATCGCGACTGCCTGCTGGTCTGCAGTCTCTACGACCCCAACCCCAAGTTTCTGCCGTTGATTTTCACCGCCGAACTACTCAAAGAGCTGGGTGCCCGTCGACTCGCTCTGGTCGCCCCCTACTTAAGCTATATGCGTCAGGACAAACGCTTCAAAAGCGGTGAATGCGTTACCTCCCGGCATTTTGCCAGCCTGATTTCCCGCAGCTTTGATTTTCTGATCACCGTGGACCCTCATCTGCACCGTTATCAGAGTCTGGATGAAATCTATGACCTGGAAAACCAGGCTCTGACATCGGCGGAAAGTGTGGCGGCCTGGATACTTCGGGAAATCCACAATCCTTTGCTGCTGGGACCGGACAGTGAAAGCGAGCAATGGGTGGGTGAGGTTGCGCGTCTGGCGGATGCTCCTTTTGAAGTGCTGGAGAAGGTCAGAAGCGGTGATCTGGATGTTGAGGTTTCTGTGCCTCACGTTGACAGCTACAAGGAGCACACCCCGGTATTGGTGGATGACATCATCTCCAGTGGTCGCACCCTGCTGCAAACCCTGGAACACCTGCAAAAAGCCGGGATGCAACCGGCTGTCTGCATCGGCACCCACGGTCTGTTCGGTGCCAATGCCTGGGAACTGCTCAAGGCCAGCCACACTCAGAAGGTGGTCACCAGCAACTCAGTACCCCACCCTTCCAATGCCATTGACCTTGCACCGGCCCTGGCTAAAGGGTTGATGGCCTGGTTAGGTAGGCTTCCAGATTGATTTCATCCAGCTGTTCGGGTTTTAGAAAACGCTCGGCGTATTCCCGGTAAGCACCACTAGTCAGAAAGAGTTCAAAAACATCCCGGTCGATCCGGCCCTTTTCGACCATCTTGTGCAGAATGGCAACGGCTGTACTGACCCGGTTCGGCTTTTTATAGGGCCGATCCGCTGCAGTCAGGGCTTCAAACACATCAGCAACCACCAGAATTCTCTCCGGCATGGAAAGGTCTTCGGCATTCAATTGTCTGGGGTAACCCAGGCCGTTCAGGGTTTCATGATGGGTTGTGGCATAACGCGGCACACGGCTCAACTCCGGCGGCAGAGGCAAGCCATCCAGCATCTTGATGGTGCTGATCATGTGTTCCTGAATTTTGAAGCGATCCTCTTCGGTCAGAGTACCGGCAATCACACTCAGGTTATGCAGTTCACCCTGGTTATAAAGATACTCAGGGGCCTGCATTTTAATGCCCAGGTGCTCGGGATAGTCGGCAGGCTGGTCGCGATTAATCAGATGCCAGGGGTGATCCGCCAGGAGTTTTTCAGCCACGGGCAGCGTTTGTTTTTCCTGGCGTTCAAAGCGGCGCAGTTCATCCTGGGCCAGACCCAGACGGTTGTCAAAATGGCGCAGCCATTGTTTTTCAGCCAGGGCTTGCAGGCGTTGCACATCGTCATCCGGCATGCGTTCACGACCCTGGTTGCAGCGGGCAATAAAGGCAAACTCCTCTTGCAGCTCGGTCTGTTTGTTTTGTAACTGCTGATGGAATTCACCTTGTTGCTCGGGCTTGAGCTGGCAGGCTTCCAGGTATTCAATTTCAGCGTCCCGCCAGAGAACTTCAAAACGCATGCGGATTTTATGGATGCGATTGTAAAAGACATCCAGCTTGGTGGACTTGTCAATCACATAATCCGGCACGGAAATCTTGCCACAGTCGTGCAGCCAGGCGGCAATACGGAATTCGCGCCATTGCTCTTCATGCTCAAACATCGGGCCTTCAAAAGGTGCCTGCTGAGACTCCTCGGCTTTCCTGGCAAGAATCAGGGCCAGTTCAGGAACCCGCGCACAGTGCCTGCCGGTCACAGGCGACTTGTCATCGATGGCCTGGGCAATTACCTGAATGAAAGCTTCCATCAAGGCTTCCTGCTTGTCGGAGTGCTGCTCAATGGAATCTGCCATATCCATCAGGGAAACGGCCAGTTCATCAATTTCAACAATCCGGCTGCGCAAGGGCTGCAAGCGGGCAAACTGCCGGGCCTGAACCTTGCGGTTTTCCTGGGCCAGATAGCGAATGGGATTGACAATAAAAGTGGCCAGCCAGGAGGACAGTGGCAGCAACAGCAGCAGGCTGGCACCGGTAATCAAGAGTGCCCAGAGTACCCTTTCACGCACGGAGGCCAGAACATCGGTAACCGGTGTCAGAGCGGCAAAGTATTCAGCCGCGGCAATGGATTCACCCAAAGGCTGCAAATACAGATAATAAGCCGTGTCACCCAACCGGACTTTTTGCAGGCGATCATAAGAATCGGAATCAGTGGCCAGCTCCAGCAGCTCCACATAGGGCACGCGGGAGGCCTGCAGAGCCTCTGTTTCCTTCTGGGTCAGCAACCAGCGTTCGGCCAGCTTTTGGCGATATTGCGAAGGCAGTTGGCTTAAGGCTTCATCCAGCAGCTCGGCAATGCCCTGCATGGAGGGATGAACCAGATAATGCAGGCTGGAAGGCATCTTGACCTCACCAAAATCTAGCGGCTGATGCACCACCAGGTCATCAATAAAATACTGCTGCAGGGAATACTGCAGAAAAGAAACCATGTCCAGACCTGCATCCGCCCGACCTTCACGGACACCAGCAAAAACCTCTTTAACATCCGCCACTTCCAGAACATTGATTTTCGGGAAATAGGCTTTCAAAGGCTGGATGCTTGACCAACCCTCGGGAATCGCCAGGGTCTTGCCAAAAAGCTGTTCAACCTGGGTGATGGCTTCGTCGCCTTTCTGAGTCAGAACACCATATTCTATATCAAGCAAGGGCTGGGTCAGCCAACCTTGCTCCCTGTTGTTCCGGGTTGGCAGCAAAGGGTGCAAAATATCCAGCTGGTTGTTTTTGTAGAGGGTGTAAAGCTCAGACCAGCTCAGGCCATTCACATAGTCAATTTCCAGACCGGTCATTGCCGCCAGGGTATTCAAAAGATCAATCGAATAGCCGTAGGGTTCGCCCGAGACCACAAAATCAAAAGGTGCCCAATCCATTTCATTGGAGACATTCAGCACGGGATGCTCTGCCACCAGCGCCTGCTGTTCCGGGGTCAACTGCAGCTCAGGAACCTCCGGCAACTGCTCAGAGGCAGCCCCACCCTGATTGGAAGCAATGACCTCGCCATCGGCCTGATACAGGTAGGTTTGTGTTGCTTCATCACGCCCGGACGCCTGCAACTGATCGGCCAGGGAAAACAAGGCCACATCCACGGCCAGAACGGCATCGGCTTCTTTGATGTAGCTCGAATAGGTTTGTCCGGGAGCCTGAAGATGCTGAAAGAGATAAGGGGGAGTCTTGTGAACCTGTTGCCTGGACGCCTGCTGATACCAGGGGCGGCTGGTGGCCTGATAACTGCTGGGCTGCGTTTGACTGCCCCGGTAATTGAACCGGGCATCATAATAGCGAAATTCACGCTCCCGGTCTGCGCCTTCACCCGTTACCTGAATAACAACCCAACGATCCTGTGGCAAAGCCTGAAACTGGCGGCGCACCAAAGAGCCGGCTTCCAGGTTGACCACTTCGTAAAAATCACCGTTGGCAAACCCCAGGTAGGCCGCATAAAACAGTGGGTTGCGCTCCAGGGTATCGGCCAGAATCTCTTGAGCCGAGTCAGTAATCCAGCCGTTTTCCACGAGATCCGGGCGACTGGCCAGCAGGTGGGTCGCTTCACTGGCCCGGCTATCGATTTGCTGCAAATAAGCACTGGTGTTTGCGGCACTCTGACGGTGTTTTTTCAGAACAGCATCCATGGGCCAGGCTGCTGCTGAAGTAATACTGCAACCCCAGTGCCAGGGCTACTGCCAGAGAAGTGACCAGCAGAAACATGCCCACAACCGTTACACGTATAGTGAACTTTAATTGTCCCTTTTCAGAACGCCAGAATCCAAGCATGTGTACACCGGTTGTAAGCCAAACCAACTAGAAGATTAGCAATGCAATACCCGCTGCTGCAATCAATAATGGCAGAATAATCAGAGTGACCCAGCTGCCGTTGATGATCATCGACCGCTGGGGCACCTTGCCGCTGCCGAAAATAATGGCATTGGGAGGTGTCGCCACCGGCAACAGGAAAGCACAGGAAGTCGCCACGGCAATCATCACCGCAATCACCACGGAATTGACATCAGGAATCATGCCCACAAACAGAGGAATCAAAAGAGCGGCACTGGCCGTATTGCTGGCTACTTCCGTCAGGGCCAGAGCAAAAACGATCATCAGGGCAATCACCACCAGTGCCGGCATCACCGCAAAACTGCCACCCAGAAGCCCTGCCAGCCATTCACCGGCACCACTGGCACCCAGGGCCGCACTTAGGGTGATACCACCACCAAACAGCAACAGCACGCCCCAGTCAGCACTTTTTTCAATCTCGCGCCAGCTGGCCAGAGAAAATGCATGCAGAAGCACCAGAGCCAACAGGGCTACAGCGGAATCATAGCCCCGCTCGATCCCCAGCAGCTTGCCCAGCGGGGCACCAAAAACCCATAGCATGACTGTCAGCAAAAACACCAATAACATTCCTGTATGTCGATGTGTCCACTGAACCTCGACATCAACCACGCTCACCTCTGCTTTCAAGGCAGGTTTCAGCACCCGGCGCAGCATCCAGTCCATGGCCGGTAAAAACACGATCACCAGGGGCAGCCCCCAGAGCAGCCACTGCCCGAAGCTGATCCCCACAGCCGAGGCCGCTATGGCATTGGGCGGACTGCCGACCAGAGTACCAATCCCGCCAATATTGGCACTGAAGGCCACACCCAGCAGCAGATAAATCCAGGTTGTGCGATACTGTTTCACTTCCAGAGGAGCCAGCAGGCCCAAAGCCAAAGGCAACATCATGGCTGCTGTCGCGGTATTACTGATCCACATCGACAGCAGAGCCGTCAGTACAAACAGCCAGCGGGCAGCCCGACCCAGCTCACCCCCGGCTTTTTTCATCACCCAGGCGGCCATCCAGCGATCCAGGCCCTGCTGACGCAAGCCGGCCGCCAGGGCAAAGCCACCCAGAAACAAAAAGATAATCGGGTCGGCAAAATGCGAAACCGCCTTGGGCAGCGTAAAGATACCCGTGGCCGTGGCCAACAGGGGCACCAGCAAGGCGGTGACACTCACATGCAGGGCTTCGGTCAACCACAACCAGGCAATCATCACCAGAATGGCCAGACCTGCAGCAATTTCCTGCTCAACCGGAGCAAAAAAATAGAGACCCAGAAAACTCAAACTCGACAACAGGCAATGTAACAGGCGCACAAAAACTCCTAAAAAGACAATAATCGCAGGGATTCTAGCCGCTGGCTGACAAAAAGATAGGGGGAAACTGATTTAAAACGTTAATTCGGGGAACTCACAGCGTTAATTTTTGCCATAACGATTATTTATGGCGTATTCCACCATAGGTGGATTGATTGTCGCAGTGCGAAGCCTATAATCGCCGCCATAATAAACTGGATGGGGTTTTAATAAGATGACAGCAAAGCAAGTGGACGTGTTGCTGATTGGCGCCGGAGCCATGAGCTCGACCCTCGGTATGCTTCTCAAGCAGCTGGATCCATCACTGAAAATGGCCATGGTTGAAAAACTCGACCAGGTCGCGCAGGAAAGTACTGATGCCCTGAACAATGCCGGCACCGGTCATGCCGCCTATTGTGAGCTCAACTACACGCCGCAGCGTGAAGATGGCAGCATCGACACCACCAAGGCAATGAACATCAACTCCGCCTTTGAACAGAGCCTGCAGTTCTGGTCTTATCTGGTTGAAGAAGGCTCACTGCCCGCCCCTCAGAATTTTATCAACGCCGCTCCCCACTGCAGTTTCGTCTGGGGAGACGAGAACGTTGCCTTTCTGCGCAAGCGCTATGAAACCCTGAGCGAGCACCACCTGTTCAGTGACATGGAATACACGGAAGACCCCGCCAAGATCACTGAGTGGATGCCGCTGGTGATGAAATCGCGCAAAGAGGGTGAAAAAGTAGCTGCCACCCGCGTTGCCTACGGCTCGGATGTGAACTTTGGTGAACTCAGCCGCTGCCTGGTCAACAACCTGACCAAGCAGGAGGATTTTGATCTGCACCTGAACCACTTTGTGGAAAACCTCAAGAAAAACAGCGATGGCAGCTGGCAGGTGATCCTTAAAGACACGGCAGCAGGCCAGCGCTCGGTAATAAACAGCAAGTTTGTCTTTATCGGTGCCGGTGGTGCGGCCCTGACCCTGTTGCAGAAATCCGGCATCAAGGAAGGCAAAGGCTATGGTGGTTTTCCGGTCAGCGGCCAATGGCTGATCTGCAACAACCCGGAAATCATCGAACAGCACAATGGCAAAGTCTATGGCAAACCACCCCTGGGCGCACCGCCCATGTCGGTTCCCCATCTGGACACCCGCATCATCAATGGCAAAAAAGCGCTGTTGTTTGGCCCCTTTGCAGGCTTTACCACCAAGTTCCTGAAAAAAGGCTCCTTCCTGGATCTGCCTCTCTCGGTCAAATTCAACAACCTGAGCCCACTGATGTCGGTTGGCTTCAACAACATGGATCTGACCCGCTACCTGATCAGCGAGTCCATGCAGTCACATGCAGACCGTGTTCAGGCCTTGAGCAAATACTTCCCGGAAGCCAAGGAAGATGACTGGCAGCTGTCCATTGCCGGTCAGCGCGTACAGATTATCAAGAAGAACCCTCAGGGGGGCGGTAAGCTGGAATTTGGCACTGAGGTCATAGTCTCTGAAGACCAGTCCGTCGCTGCCCTACTGGGTGCTTCTCCCGGTGCTTCCACAGCGGTTCAGGCGATGATGACCATTGTTGAACGCGCTTTCCCCAAACTCCTGGCCAGTGATGAAGGCCAGCGCATGATCAAGGCCATGATTCCTTCCTACGGGGAAACCCTGGCTGAAAACGCCGAGTTGCTGAAGAAAGTCCGGGCCAGAACCCTGGAAACCCTGCAACTGCGCAAAGAGACCTCGGCTGAACCTGCGCGAGGTGTTGCCTGAGGAACCAGGCAACCTGAAGTAGTAAAAGTGAGCAAGTAAGATTTGGCCCGCTGTTCGCAGCGGGCTTTTTTCGTTAATCAGATATAATCCAGGCTATCGCTGATTAACGTCATGAGCGCAGGTCAGGCAAGGCAAAATTGATCGAAAAAGCGGAGTTTACATACAAGTAAATGAGCATTTTGAGAGCAATTTTAACGCAGCATCACCAAGCGCAATAGTTAATCACCTAGGCTCTGGGCAGAGTCACACCTCTCTGCCCCTGATACTTACCCTTGCGGTCCTTGTAGGAGACATCACAAACCTCATCCCCACCAAAGAACAGCATCTGGGCGACGCCCTCATTGGCATAGATGACCGCAGGCAGCGGCGTGGTATTGGAAAATTCCAGAGTGACATGGCCTTCCCATTCCGGCTCCAGCGGCGTGACGTTAACGATGATTCCGCAGCGGGCATAGGTGCTTTTACCCAGACACACCACCAACACATCGCGGGGAATCCGGAAATACTCGACTGTGCGTGCCAAAGCAAAAGAGTTGGGCGGGATAATACAGCGCTCCCCTTTCACTTCCACAAAACTCTTATCGTCAAAGTTTTTGGGATCAACGATGCTGGAGTTGATATTGGTAAAAATCTTGAATTCATCGGAACAGCGCACATCATAGCCATAGCTGGATGTACCATAGGAAATAATGCTCTGGCCATCGGCTTCACGCACCTGGCCTGCCTCAAAAGGCTCGATCATGCCCTTTTCCTGCGACATGCGACGTATCCAATGATCTGATTTAATGCTCATGCTGCTCCCCAGGTATCAGCCTATTCTGTTCGGCGTGGAAAATTCGACCTATTCTAGCAGAACAAAGATGCTAAAATCCCTTGTTTTCATACTTGCTTGAAGCAGCCTTCACGAGACAAGAGAGACCGCCTTTTTCATGAAAATTGTCAGCTTTAACATCAACAGCCTGCGCGCCCGTTTCCACCAGATGGAAGCTCTGATTGCCAAACACCAGCCCGATGTCATTGCCCTGCAGGAAACCAAGGTCAATGACCCTGACTTTCCTCTCCAGGCTGTTGAAGATCTTGGCTATCAGGTTGCTTTTCATGGCCAGAAAGGCCATTACGGGGTAGCCACACTTTCGCGTGATGAACCCCTGGCCGTGCAAAAAGGTTTTCCCCACGATGATGACACAGCTCAGAAACGCCTGATCACCACCCGTCACCAGTGCCCGGATGGCAAGCCCCTGACGTTGATCAATGGTTATTTTCCCCAGGGTGAAAACATCAATCATGAAATCAAGTTTCCTGCCAAGCGGCGTTTCTACGCGGATCTACAAAAGCTTCTGGAAGACAACTTTTCACCGGAAGACCGCGTGCTGGTTGTCGGGGACTTCAATATTTCCAGCACCGACCTGGACATAGGTATTGGCGAGCAGAACCGCAAACGCTGGCTGAGAACCGGGAAAACCAGTTTTCAACCAGAAGAGCGCCAATGGATGCAAAAGCTTTTAAGCTGGGGTTTGATCGACACCTACCGGGATCAACACCCGGAAAACAACCATTTCTTCAGCTGGTTTGATTATCGCAGTAAAGGCTTTGAGGACGACCCCAAACGTGGTCTGAGAATCGACCTGCTGCTGGCCAGCCAGGGTCTGGCAGGCTATTGCCGCAACACCGGCATTGATTACGACATCCGTGGCATGGAAAAACCCTCGGATCATGCCCCCGTGTGGAGCGAGTTTGATTTTGGCTAAGAAAAAGCACAAAAAATCACTGCCACAGGCCTGCCCCTGTGGTTCGGGTCATACGTATCCAGACTGTTGCCTGCCCTGTCACCAGGGCCAGGCAGCAGCCGACCCGGAAAGCCTGATGCGCTCACGCTATTCAGCTTTTGTCCTGCAACTGGAAAACTACCTGCTGGCCAGTTGGTATCCTTCCACCCGGCCAACCGACCTTGACCTGCAAAACTCACCCAAATGGGCGCGACTGGACGTCATCTCCAGCCACGAAGAGGGGAATCAGGGGTGGGTGCATTTCCGTGCCTGGTATCGCTCCAGCCAGGGCATGCAGTTGATGGAAGAAGAGTCTGAATTCATCAAAGAAGGCAGTCACTGGTTTTACCTGAAAGGGGAAAAACCAGCTTAAATAAAGTCTGCGATCTGAATTTTCACATCCAGGCGTGCCGGGTCAACCGGCCTGGTTATGGTATCTCCGGTTCCGGCCAGTGACAGATCCAGGTCTTCGGGCGGGATAAATTGTTTGAGTTTGTCATGATAAATGGCTCGGACAAGAGGCCGTGCCTGGTGCTTGGGGTTGGGTTCAACGACAAAGGCCAGTTTACCGGATTCCAGTTGCACCAGTGAGCCCACCGGATAGATGCTGAGGGTTCGAATAAACTGGTATACCAGCTTGCGATCCAGGTGGTCATCACTCCATTCCACCAAGCGTTTCATGGCCACAGGGGGAGGCATCCCCTTGTGGTAAACACGATCAGCTGTGATGGCATCATAGACATCACAAACAGCCGCCATACGCCCATAAAGACTGATCTTGTCACCACCCAGACCACGGGGATAACCACTGGCATCCAGGCGCTCGTGGTGCTGGGCACAGATATTGCGGATATCCTTGCTGATATCCAGTCCATTCAGGTAGGCCTCGCCATAAGCCACATGGCGTTTCATTTCCGCCCACTCTTCGGCTTCCAGCTTGCCCGGCTTGTGCAGCACCTCGTCAGGCACCTGAACCTTGCCGATATCATGCAGCATGCCCCCCACAGCCAGACGGCGGACCAGGGATTTCTCAAAGCCCATGGATTTGGCCAGAATGCTCAGCAACACCCCCACATTCAGGGAGTGCTCCATCAGGTAGGTGTCCTTGTCACGGATGCGTGACAGACAGGCCAACGCATTCTGGTTGCGGTATACCGAATCCACCAACTGCTCAGCGACACCTTCCACTTCGCTGACATCAATCTCGGCCCCTCTGCGAACCCGCTGCATGACCGTATCCACCATTTTCAAGGCTTCATCATGGATTTGTTTGGCCCTTTCCTGTTCATCCGAGATACTTACAGGACGCGGAGCTGAAGGGGTGGTCACACCGGACTGTTCCTGCTGGGCAATAACTTTCTCGGGCTTATCAGCGGACGGGGGTTGGGTCGGCTCACCAAAGTTGGCGGGATTGATCCAGCCAAAATCGGCCTCGGTGTCTTCAGTCGCCATTTCCAACACATCCTCACCACGGCTTGTGTCGATGGTGATGAAGTCAATGCCTTTGGATTTAAGCTTGTCTATCACCTCTTCACGACGGATCATTCCAGATTTGGTTCGGTTTTTTTCAGGCACCCACTCGGAATTTTCATCGGAAACAAACATACCCACACGTAACTGATCAACAGGAATCACCTTGATCATGCAGCACCTTCTTTCTGGTAAGCCAGAGCAGAGTCAATAGTATTTAATTTACTGTAGGCGCTTCCTGTAATAATCAGCAACCACTTTTATAGGTATTTAAGAAGCAGTTAAACCTTATGTAATATAGATGTCAGTTAACCGTTAACCCAAGAAATTTTTATGCTTTTTCACTGCTGCAAAAAATCGCGCAGGCGCTGAATGTCCAGCTCATTCCGGCGCTCATCGGCCCGGGTCAAAGCCATCCAAGCATCCAGATAATCTTCAGCAGCATATTCATGCCCATAACCATCGGGTGCGCTGCCTGCGCCCAGGTCAGCAGCCAGTTGCAACATGGTCACCAAGGGGAACCAACGCAGCAGCGGTGATACATCCGGGCCTCGGGGCGACTGCATCCATTCCGGCTCACGATAAAGAGTATCCGGGGAAAAGAAGGTCACCGGATCACTGGCATACTGCAAAAAAGCAATGCGGAAATCACCCCAGGGGGCCTCACCAGTTTGTAAACCGCCTTGCTGGTTGGCAAAGCGCACCACGGAATCATCCCGAAAACGCGGCAACCATTGCGGCGAATCCGGCTCCCGGCGTTGGGTCACACTTTGCCAGGTGGGGCTGCTGAAGGGCGGGCCACTCCAGAGCACACCATCAAAAGGGTCATCAATAATATCGTAAAAATCAAAAGAGAGATCCGAGTTCAAGGCTCCCAGGCTCAACCCGAACAGATAAAGTTCCGGGCGGTGTGACTCCGGCAGCGCCTGCCAGTAGCCATACACGGCCTGAAACAGGGCACGGGCGGTTTCCACTCCATAGGCCCCTTCGGCCATCAAGGACACAGGGCTGGGCAGGTAGGAATATTGAGCTGCTACACTGGCGACATCGCCCTGGTGCAGGTATTCCAGAGTATTGATGGCGGCAGGGTCTATCCAACCCGTTCCAGTGGGGGTGATCAGAACCAGCAGTGAACGCTCAAATCCACCGGTTCTCTGCAGTTCCTCAAGAGCCAGTTCAGCCCGCTCCTCCGGTGTTTCTGCAGCATTCAGGCCGACATAAACCCGCACCGGTTGCCGGGCCTGTTGTTCGGAAAATACCTGAATATCCTTCTGATCCGGCCCGCCAGCCACAAAATTGCGCCCTTGCCGCCCCAGACTTTCCCAGGCCAGCAAAGAAGCCTCACTTCCCGTCTGCCCAGGTTTTCCAGGAGGCTGCATTTCCGGTTCAATCAGGGCATCCACCTGCTGATAGGAAGAGTCCACACTGCGCAACAGGCTGGTAAAAAGAATCCCGTCAATCACTGCCCAGAAAAGCACAAAGGCAATAACCAGACCGATCAGATTGGACAACCTGCGGGGCACCAGCCGCTGCATCAAAAAAGACACCCCACCCAGCAATAAACGAAAGGACTTGGCCAGTAAAAGGCCCAGAAGAAACACCGCAAAAGCCACTCCGCCCACCAGCCAGGGACGAGCCTGATCCACCTCTGACATACCCATCAGGGAGCGAACCGAGTTCTGCCAGTCGTTGGCCTGAATCAGAAAGCTGATGGCCAACAGACCACAAAACAGGGCAGCCACGCTTTGCAGTACCCTTTGCAGGCGATATCCCGGTGCGGCCAGTCCCAAATAAAGCCACAGCCAGCTCAAAAAAACCCCACAACCATAGCCAGCAAGCATGGACAGACCGGAAATCACCCCCTGAACCCATTCCCCTCGGGGCAGCAGGCTGGGCGTCAGTGAAAGCGCAAAAAACAAAGTCCCCAGCAATAAACCCAGGGTTGAAAAGTGTTTTCGAATCATCATTCTATTAAACTAACATAAATGAAATCGTCATTTTGAGCATCAGAGGAAAAAATGCCTGACACCCTGCCCTCCTGGCTACCTTTTGAAATTGCCACCAGCTATCTCAACATACTGCTTCTGGGACTGATCCTGAGTCTGAGCATTCTGGCCGACACCCTGGCCAGTCGCACGGCCATTCCCCGTATTTCACTTCTGGTTTTGTTGGGCGTGGGCATTGCCGTGGTTCAACAGGTTTTTTTGGGTTATGCCAGCGGCAGCCTTTTGGATGGCCTGGGTGAACCCCTGATTCAACTCGCGCTGGTGATGGTGGCTTTTCTGTTGGGCAGTGAATTGACTCTGGAACGTCTGAAGGTCACCGGCCCTCTGGTGGCTTTCATCTCCCTGATGGTGGTGTTTTTCAGTTTTGTTCTGGTGGGACTGGGCGTATGGTTGCTGGGCTTTTCCCTGGTGATTGCGGTCTCCCTGGCAGCCATCTCCGTAGCCACCGATCCTGCCGCCTTGAGAGAGTCCATTCGTGAAAGCCGTGACACCCGCTTGAGAGCCAAGGTATTACTGGGCATTGTCGCAATTGATGACGGTTGGGGCATTTTGGTATTCGGGCTGAGCATGGCCGCTCTGGGATGGGTCATCAGCAACAATGGTGAGATTGCGTTACTGCATGCCGCCTGGGAGCTGGGCGGCGCTCTACTGCTGGGTAGTCTCATTGGCCTGCCTGCAGCCTGGCTGACGGGTCGCCTGAAGCCCGGTGAACCCACCCAGGTGGAAGCTTTTGCCCTGATTCTTTTGCTGGCCGGCCTTTCCTCCTTGCTGGGCGTTTCTGCCCTGCTGGCCTCCATGGTGACCGGTGCTTTGATTGCCAACCTGTCTCTTCACCACACCCGCTCTTTCCGGGAAATCGAGCATATAGAATGGCCATTTCTGGTCTTCTTTTTTGTCCTTTCCGGTGCCAGCATCGATCTTTACCAGCTCACCGATGCCCTTTGGCTGACCCTGGCTTATATTCTGCTGCGAACCTTCAGTCGCCTTCTGGGGGGCTGGCTGGCGATCGGCTGGATCAGCCGCAGCGGTCATCAACCTGCTGGAGACGACCATCTACCGGCCAACCTGGGTCTGGCACTGACCCCCCAGGCCGGGGTCGCCATCGGTATGGCCCTGCTGGCCGCCGAACGCTTCCCGGAATTCCAGAGCCTGCTGCTGCCCGTGGTCGTGGGCTCCACCCTGGTTTTTGAGCTCATCGGGCCACTATTGATACGGCGGGTTCTGCGCTAGACCAACCCCAAGCCTGGCCTGTTTATTCAGTCAACCAGGCCAGAGCCTGTTCATAGTCATCAAAGGATTTAACGTCTCCTGAAACAAACCAGCTACCCACCTTGGCCGCCAGTTCCTGCCAGCTTTTATGGCCATAGATGGCGATTTTCTCGAATTCCGAACCGTGTTTTAGTCCCAGTTTGAGATCATCCCAGGCAGCTCTGAGCTCCCAACCCTCCAGCTCGGAAATATCGGCAAGCACCTTCAATTCGGGATTTTCCACCCCTTTCAAGGCTGACTCCAGCAAGGGCACCATGGTGGCATAATCCGAGTGCACCAGCTTGCCCTGAGCCTTGATGAAGAGAATAAACTCCTCATTGACTCTTTCCAGCCCAAATGAAATACCATGCTTCTTAAAGGTCATAGCACCTCCTTTTTTCAAGTCATTGAACAAGCTGGCTTAATCCTGCCTGCCAACCTGAATACCAATTTCAGCCTAACATGACCCGTCGGACTGATGTAAATGCCGGTCGCGTCATAAGTCCAGCCACTTGTACATGACCAGAGCATCCACATAGCCTTGCTCAGGATGATTAAAGGCTCCAGGCAAACGTCCGACCTCGGCAAAACCCAGCTTTTGCCAGAGACGCACTGCACCTGCATTGGTCGCAGCAACAAAGTTGAATTGCATGGCCTTGTAGCCCAGAGCCAGAGCCTGCTCCTGGGAATGCTCGCACATGGCGGTGGCCAGGCCCCGACCTCTGGCTGCAGAAGAAACCATGTAGCCACAGTTGCACACATGGCTTCCCGGCCCGGCCTGATTGGGTTTCAGGTAATAGGTTCCCAGAACCCGGCCTTTTTCCTCCACCAGCCAGGTTTTTTGTGGCTGCTGCATCCAGATGCGCTCCGCTTCCTCCCGGCTGGTCTGTGGTGGATAAGCATAGGTATCACCAGCAGCAACTATTTCCTGGAAAATAGGCCAAATCGCATCAAAATCGGCTGCTTTTGCTTCTCTAATCTTCATTTTTCCACTTCACTGGTCAAGGCTCCATAACCCTGTTTTTCCATATCTTCCAAGGCAATGAATTTCATGGCTGCAGAGTTCATGCAATAGCGCTGCCCGGTGGGTGCAGGGCCGTCGTTGAACAAGTGCCCCAGGTGGGAGTCTGCATAGCGACTGCGAATTTCAGTTCGAGTGGTGAACAGAGTGTTGTCCTCTTTCTCCACCACCCAGTCAGGGTTGATGGGGCGGGTAAAACTGGGCCAGCCGGTACCGGACTTATACTTGTCACGCGATGAGAACAAGGGCTCGCCAGAGACCACATCCACGTAGATACCGGGCCGCTTTTCATCATAGTAGGCATTTTCAAAAGCCGGTTCCGTCCCATCTTCCTGAGTGACATAATACGCCTCCTCGCTCAATCGCGTCTTGAGCGCAGCATCGCTTGGTTTTTCAAAGCGATCCGGGTTAAAGCCTTCTCCATTTTCCGGGCGGTATTTGGAAAAATCCACCTCCTGATCTTCACCCCAGACTTCCTCAATAAACTGGTAACGCCCGGAATTGAAGGTATAGAATTTATAACGCACCGGGTTCTTTTGGTGGTAATCCTGGTGGTATTTCTCAGCCTCATAGAAGGCTTCAAAGGGAACAATTTCAATAACCACGGCATCCTCATAACGACCGGATTCCTGCAACGCCTTCACGGAAGCTTCTGCCGCCCTTTTTTGTTCCTGATCATGATAGAAAATGGCCGGACGGTACTGCCGGCCCCGATCGACATACTGACCTTCGGCATCGGTGGGATTGGCAGTTCGCCACAACCCCTGAAGCAAGCCTGCATAGGTTATCTCTTCCGGGTCATAATAAACCTGCACTGCTTCGGTATGACCGGTGCGACCACTGGCAACCGCTTCATAGGTGGGATTTTTCTCCTTGCCGCCACTGTAGCCGGAAACAGCCTCAACCACTCCGGGCACTTTTTCTTCATAGTACTCTTCCACACACCAGAAGCAGCCACCGGCAAAAGTCGCCACGGCCAGATCGGGATCATCCGGGGCGTATTTCGAGTTGTTATTGCTGACAGCTCCCAGCTGGAACCCCACCAACAACAGAGCCGCGACTGCAGATACCAGTAATAGATTGCGTTTCATTATCTTAATCTCCTGCTCTGTGAATACTGTGACCAGTTTGCAAGAGATTTATCACAGCGTTTTCTCCTGTTTATCACGTTTTTATAACGAAAGCTCAATGAGTGATCTGTACAGGTAAGCTTATACAGAAGGATGCTCCTCCAGAAGCACGGTTTTCAACACGGATATCGCCACCCTGGAGTGCCATGATTCTGCGGGCAATCGCCAAACCAAGACCCGCATGGCCCGCCTCTGAGGAGTCACCACGATAGAAGGGATCAAAGATATGCGGCAAGTCCTGCTCAGGAATGCCCGAGCCGCTGTCACGCACACAAACCTCAGGCACACCCCCTTGCTGGCCGAGAACCACTTCAATTCGGCCACCTGCCGGGCTGTAAGCGATGGCATTGGCGATCAGGTTATCCAATACACGTTCGGTCATCGCCAGATCTGCGTAGGCAGCTGGCAAATCAGGATCGCCGCTCAGGGTAAGCTCCAACTGGCTGTTCTGGGCGGCCTGGGCATGCTTCTGAACCACGTCATGCACCAGTTCGGCAAGCGGGAAAGACTCGGGCACCGGCTGCTTTTCCTGTGCCTCAAGTGCGGCCAGCTCAAAAAGCTCATCCACCAGACGATTTAAACGCCTGCCCTCCTTGAGGGCTATGTCCAAAAAGTGCTCCTGCTCCTGGGAACCAAGACGGTCACGGCGTATTTTCAGGCTTTCAATATAACCCTGCATGGAAGCCAGAGGGGTACGCAGATCATGGGATACCTGAGCAATCAATTGGCGGCGCTGAGCATCCTTGTCCTTCAATTGCTCGATTTGGGAAGCAATCCGGTAAGCCATATCATCAAAAGTGACACCCAGGTAGTCGATCTCGTCCTGAACCCAGGGTCGCTTGTCGCGCCAAGTTATGGGTGGATTTTGGCGCATGTCGTTACTCTCAAAGCTTTCCACCAACCGGGTCAAGTCACTCAGGCGGCGGGTTAACAGTCTGAATACAGCCAGCCCGGCCATCATCACCACGGCCAGACTGACGACCAGTGCCCAGGCACTCAGCTTTAGCACCTGGCTGCCATGCGCCAGGGTTTCTGCAGCATCGTATTCCTCACCTCGCAACACAACATAGAGATAGCCTTCGGGATTCTCTGCCGAGGGTACCGGAGTCACGGAAAATACCTTCTGCCGATCATGACTGCGCGGATCATCACCCAACAGAGGGTAACGCTTCATGTTATCCAGCAAACGCTGGATGGGTTCCAGCGAAACCTGTTTACGCTTGATCTTGGCCGGGTCGGCTGAATAGGAAAGGATGCTTCCATCCAGATCCAACAGATAAATTTCAATGCTGGGGTTGATGGTCATGTAAAGTGCGAAAAGTTCTTTCAAAGCACTGCGATCCAGCTGCCCCTGCCTCACCAGATTTCTGTCTGCAACCAGATTTTTGGCCAAGTCCCGGTGCAGTTCCTGATTAACTGAAGCGCTGTATTCACGCAGCGAATAATAGCTGATAACGGTATAAAGAAGACCCACGGCCAAGAGCAGCAAAAACAAGCCCAGAGCTAGCCGGGTATAGAGGGTTTTCAGCATGGGTTACTCCCGGAAACGATATCCGACACCCCAGACCGTTTGAATAAACTCAGGTCGGGCCGGGTCGGTTTCGATCTTCCCTCGCAGGCGGTTGATGTGGGTATTGACGGTATGCTCATAGCCCTCATGGTTGTAACCCCACACGCTATCCAGAAGCTGGACACGGCTGAACACCCGCCCTGGATGCCGGGCAAAGTGCCAAAGCAAATCAAACTCACGTGCGGTGAGCTCCACTTCCTGCTCTTTGACAAAGACCCGGCGACGTGTCGGATCAAGACGTAATTCCGCGACTCTCAGTTCAGCAACTGCAACTTCCGGGCTGGGTGAAGATGCCATGGCATCCACCCGCCGAAACAGGGCTTTTACCCGCGCTGCAAGTTCAGCCACACTAAAAGGCTTGGTGAGGTAATCATCCGCCCCCATTTCCAGACCCAAAACCCGATCCAGCTCCGTGCTTTTGGCGGTCAGCATCAAAACCGGAACATAGTCCGAACCGGAGCGAATTTTGCGACAGATCGACAAGCCATCCATTCCGGGCAGCATCAGGTCAAGGATCACCAGGTCGATATCCCCTTCAAGAAAACGCTCCAGCCCGGCATCCCCCCGTTCACAAAGAACGGGGTTCATACCCAGGTCGGCCACATGTATGCACACAAGCTCCCCGATACTGGGATCATCTTCAATAATCAGTACGTTTCGAGTCATTAACTGTCCGACATCTCATCCTTTTTCATGGAATTATGATCCATCGATTCCTGCATGTCGTCTTTCATCATATCCTCTTCGGATTGCATTTTATCCGTGGGACTGGCACAGGCCATCAAACCAAACAGGCAAAGAGCGGCGATCACAGTGAACTTGTTCATGGTGTTTTCTCCTCAAGAGTTTCTCGCCTGCTGAAGGGCAGGCTCAGTTACCATCCTGGGTAAACACCCTCACAGAGGAGTCACGGAGTATTAAAAAGAGTATCGCGAAAAGTTAACAAAAGTATCACGGCAACCCAGGCCATGCTGAGGCTCAGTAAAAACAAGAAATCACCGCCGACCAGAAACCCCAGGCCGTAAGCCGGTGTGGCTAACAACAGAGTGATCCAAAAGCGTTTTGGTTTTTTGCCCAACAGCAGATACAGAGGAAAAACCAGGCCATAAAAAAAGAGAAAGCCTTTATAAAGGCCTTCAGTGAGCGGCAGATCTATCCAGGGCAAGGCCCAGCCTGCCAGAGGCTCCAGCAACAATATCAACAACAGCAGGTAAAGACCCCAAGGCCATAACCGCGCCAGCCGGGAAGCCTGCTGCAAACGCTGCATTTCTTTGAGATGAAGTGCCACCGTAAAAGCCGTTTGCAAAACAATAAAAGCCACCACCGGCCAGAGCACCGGCCAATCCGGGCTAGCCCCTGCCATCAACTGCGCCAGATCTGCGCTGTAGAAAAACACGAAAACCAACAGACAAAGGAAAAACACACCGAAACCCAGCGTAAAACTCAGTCTGGGGTTAGGGCTTTGTTCCAGGGCACGATGAAAAGTCAGATCCAGATAGGGCGATAAAGCAAAACCCAGCACCAGAGGCAAAAGTGTGTGCCACCATCCCGGTTGCAGGGCAGCAACAGGAAGCGGTGGCTCGGTCAGCAAATAACTGCCGAACAACGCCAGAGACAGCAGGAACACCCCCACGGCTACCCCGGCAACCACCCGGTCAGCCCGATAAAAAAGGCCGATCAGCACCAGCATCACCAACAATAACCACCAACCCAGCAGCGCACTGAGCCAGGCGACAAAAAACAGCTGAAAAGCCACCGTCACCTGTGAAAAAAGCTTAAGCATTGGCCGATGATTCACCAGAAAAGCCTGCTGCCGCTTTTGGGTCATCACCCAGCCAAAAGCAGCCGCCCCCACCACATTCGCCAGGGCAAAAACCACAAGACTGGCCCAGCCATAATCCCGTAGCAGCAACACCGGCAAAAAAGCACCGATACACCACAACCAGGATGAAGCCAGATAAAAGGCATAAAGCACAGAGGCAGGCATGCTTATTCCCCCACAGGCCAGACCTTGAAGCGAATCTTGCCCGAACCGATCCGCTTGCCTGTGCTGGTTCTGGAGGTTGCGCGGTAAAGCTTAATGGTCAGATCCATCATGAACTTGCCACCCGCCGCCAGTTTTTCTTCCAGCTCTGCCTGATCCAGCTTCACCCTGAAAATCACTGGGTCCGTACTGGGTAGCAGAAAACGGTAATCCAGCTGGGTACAGACCATGCGATATTCACCCTGAGTCAGCATAAAAAGATAGGCACCGGCGGCCAGCTCACTGTTACCCAAAATCGCCGCACCCGACTGAGTACCATACCAGTTGGAATTAAAGCGTTTTTTGGGCAAATAGGCGTAAAAATCGGCGGGATCGTAATTCACCTTCAAGCCACTGCGGGCAATAAAAGGCATAAAAACCAAGCCAAGCACACGATTGAAAAAAGGACTCTTGATGCTCAGCTTGTTGAGCCTGACTTCCCAATCAGGCGGTAAGGCGACTGCCATGAATGCATCCTGTTGTTATGCGGCTGAATTCTGATCAACATCCCAGCCGGGAAAAACCAGCACAGCTGGATGGCAATGCAGAGCACGTGCAAGAACCTTGGCTCTTTCGACACCAAGCTGAATTCTGTCATTTTCGATTGCCGAAATGGTGGATTGAGGTATCCCGGTTGCCGCCGCCAGGTCATTCTGGCTCATTTCCTGAAGCTCACGAATGATACGCACAGACTCTCCAACAGATACCGCAACATGCCTCTCGGCTTGAACATAATCACTCATATCATTTTCTCCGGTAATCGTGGGCCGTTACCTTTTCCACTCTGACCTGAATCTGATCCTTCACAACTTTGTAAATGACCCTGTACTGAATATTCAACCGGGACGAGCGGTATCCGTTCCACTCTCCACTCAGGGCTTCATCATGTAACCCCTTGATTTTGCGTAGTCCTGAAGGGCCGGATAGAGAAACAATATCTTTCCATTTCTCATAGCGCTTCTGGACTTCAATCGGAGCGCCCTTAAGGTTCTTTGAAATCCGCTTATGTTCTAATATTTGCCACATACCATAAAGAGTATACATACCATTTTTAGTATGTCAAAAGAGAGCATCGCGGTGGCCAGTGTCGGAGTACTGATGGCATTAGAGACCAAAAAGTCTCTTCTTGGATATATTTTGATTTTTATTCCTACAGAGACTAAAATAAAGCCGTACCAGCCATGATGAGGTATACAGCATGACAGCCCTACTCCAGCAAGCAGCAACTGATGAGCAGAAAAAATCAGCTGTTGCACTGAAAACCTTTTTCAAAATCACCGAAGGCTGGAATCTGAAAGCGGATCAACAGAAAATCTTGCTGGGTGACCCTCCCCGAAGCACCTTCTATAAATGGAAAAAAGGTGAAGGCCCGGCAATCAGTCGCGATACCCTGGAGCGTATCTCCTACATACTGGGCATCTATAAGGCTTTAAGAATTCTGTTTCCAACGGAGGAGCAAGCCAACGCCTGGCCCGGCAAACCCAATCGAGATTTCGATGGCGAATCTGCGCTGGCTGTCATGCTTAAGGGCAGCATGATTAATCTGGCCGATGTTCGGCGCTACCTGGACTATAATGAGAGGCTAGGTGAATGAAGGCATTAATCCCGGACTGGACTCGAGCCCATCGACTGGTGCCCTGCCACTACCCGCCCATCAACCTATTTGAAACGGTCTCAGATCCAGAGGATCTGGAACTGGTCTTCGAGATCGAAAGCCTGACCAATGATCGCTTGAGGGATGAAACCGGTGACTTGAGGTTGGTCCCTGCATCTGAACGCATAGCAGGCCCCGGCTCCAGCCCGGTTATGGCCGCATTCACGCATATGGGTCAACCCAGCCGATTCACTGATGGCCGTTTTGGAGTCTACTACGCGGGAAACTCTCTGGACGTTGCCCTGGCCGAAACACGCTATCATCGTGAGCGTTTTCTTGCGGCCACCCAGGAGCCTGACACTGAAATCACCATGCGCGAATACATCAGCAGCATTTGCTTACCCCTGGGTGATATTCGTAGCCAGGAGTTTGCAGAACTTCACCACCCGACCGATTATTCCTGCCCCCAGCAATTTGCCCGAAACCAACGTCAATCAGGTTCTCACGGAATCCTCTATAATAGCGTTCGCCACCAGGGCGGCGAGTGTGCAGCCCTCTTCACCCCCAAAGCCACTTCCATTCCTGTTCAGGGCGGTCATTACAGATATGTCTGGAGTGGAACAGCGCAGAAGATTCTGTCCGTGCTGGCCGTTAGCCTGATTGAATAGCTCGATCTTGCTTATCCATCCTGGCCAACAGCCAGCGATGACAGATGAAGTAGGATCACTGGCTCAGGGACTTGATATTGGCCGCTGACGCGGCCAATAAAAAACTCTGCGGCCTATTGACAGTCAGAAGGCTCATAGGTATCAGAATTACTTGGATCCCTGCATTTTCTGAATGGCTTTTTGTAGATTTGCACCAATTAGGTTTGAAATATCCGATGCCATTTTAGGTGACTTTTTGGCTAGCGCACGCCCACTGTCTGTTTTGTAGAAATCATTAATATCTTTCAACTCTTTAGCTGTTAGGGTCTCAGCAACCAGTTTTATTGTAGGTTCTTTTAAAGTTTCCCAACCCATATAAGCTTTAAAAAACGACCTGAGACTCTCTTTATCTGCATCAGAACCTTGACTAGCAAACTGTTCGACATAAGCATCTATAGTCATATCGAAGGTTTCTTTCGTTTTTGACAATTTTAAATACTCAATGGCCAATAAATCTTTACTTTCGTCAGCATATAAATTTGCAGACACTAAAATTAATACGGATCCAAAAATTGCAGATTTTAAAATATTCATTCTATCTCCTAATATTGAACTGTGTAATTATTCTAACGCCGCTCAGCACGCGCGGCTACGAAATGAAGCCGAAGCCGCAATGCAGTAGCCGTCGCTGGCATGGTTAGGTTATGATTCTGGTATACCAATGATACTCATCCGTAAGCGCTCCCTGATAGGTGGCAGTATCGGTCTTCAAGTTGCTTCGGCAGCTAAAGCTGAACAAGAGCACCTTCTTTTTGTTAGTTGCAACCTTGTTAGTATCTACGTCAACTTCGAGGGTAGCACTCTTTAGCTTCTCTATATCCACACCTTCTTTCGCGCCTTGCTGCTGTAACCATGCCTGGATTTCTTTGGCTATATGCAGATCCAGCAGCCCTACTTCAGAATGGACTGCATCGCCCGTCAGCAAATTGATTGAGATAGTGCCATCTGGCAAATCCGATAGTGCCTCCATGTCGTCACCCATGCGCCACCCGACAAACATCTTGCATACAACGTCTGCATAATGATTTAAGCGTTTTCTACGCATGGTCCTCTCAACCTAACGCCATTAGAACGATTTTGTTTCCTCGATCCAGACATCTTTGATCCAGTTTTTTATCGATGGCCATTTTTCCCCAGACAAATCCTGCATGTCATGGGACCAGAACACGACCTCCCCCTCTTTATTCACACAATAAAAATCAGCGTTGTCGTGGCAAATGGGGATTAAATTACCTGGGACACCCCTATCTGACCAGGCATGAGTAGCAATGCTGTCCAAGTGGGTATGTGAGTCGGAGGCTGTGAGTGTGACCGGCTCAAAAGGGCCGAAGACAACGTCTGAAAGCTCGAGCAGATAACGGCGAAACTCAGAATGAAAAGGAACACCCAACCTTGATTCTGCCTCTGTCACTTCATGCTCCGTGGGCAATCTTAATGGTTTGGGTACATCTTCATTTAATTGCCTAAGCTCTATTGCGACTTGCTCGAATGTCAAGATTCTTCCTTTCTAACGAGTGATTGTAGAAAAACTTCAGCCTATAAAATTGATCATTTTTTGTACTAAAAATAGCGACTCTACGTAAATTCTGGAGCACTTTTCACCATCAAAAACTTCAGAGTTTACGTAGAAGCAAGAAAAATTCTCAGAAACCGAAACCTCTTAGTTTTTTCTACCAACAGCTCTTTCTCTGTTGTTCATTTTTCGATTGCCGATTTTTGTTGGCAGTCGTTTGTAATTCCGTGTTTTCTAGCCTTTTCAGGCTTTGGCCTCTGTAAGTCAGTCATTATAAGGCTTACAGCACCTGTTTTTGGGCTGGCCTGGCCCCTGCTCTGCGGCTTTATTGAACCAGCTTGCCATAGTGGGCGAGCTTTTCAATGTTGTGGATCAGGCAATACAACTGCCATTGCCCTTGAACTTTATCCTTACCCCTCAAGCTGAAGCGGCTGAGTCTTTTGTTGGTGCCGATGTTGCCGAAAACTGGCTCTACAACGGACATGCGGTGGCTGTAAATTTGCTTGCCCTTGGGACTATCCACACGGTGTTTCATCCAGTCAGTGTAGCTGGGAGGCCGTTTGTCATTTAAGGGAAGCTGACTTGTCTTCCTACCCTATTACCATGATCAGCTGATTACTGATTTTCTCAAGGGCCTTATCGCTTACCACAGAAAACAGGCGGAAAAAATTTACCGCCTGTTTTATTTAACGTTTAATTCAGGCTTCAGGCTTCAGGCTTAACTGTTTTACTGGTTGATACTGGCTCTTCTTTAAATGATCTAATAATTCCTTTCCCACAACTCACTGTAATGTATACCAGTACAATGACCATTAACCAAGTCACGCCGACCCCAGCTACATACAACCACATATTATTAGGCTCAAACAAAACACCACTAACTACTGAAAGGCCAACATACCAGAAATAGACCCTCATTGACCTTTTTAAATGAGTGGCTATGAACTGATCAGAGTGGGACTTATTAATGGCATAGTAAATCACAAGAGGTGTAAGTGTTACTAGGTTCACATAGTACCCAAAGAAATGAAACTGAAAGAAATTGAACAGCTGGGTTGAAAATGAATCTGCAATCACCAAAATATACCCAACTGCAGCCATCCACTTATTTTTATCACTCATATATATTTCCTTTTTTCCTTGTTAAGACTAGTAAGGTTGGGTTGATAGAATACCGCAACCTTGACTGCCGATCAATTTCCTTACTTTTTTAGTTCTCTTTTTTCTTGGTGTCAAGCTTACAAACTCTTCAATGGCTCTTTTACAAGAACCAATGCAACCCCTTCCCTGGGGTTGCTGGTCATTGCATCTTTTACATCACATCAGCTGGCTGCTGCATCCTTGGCGATGATTTCTTTCCATTTGGCGGGGCCGAGGTTATGGATGGACTCGCCGTTAACGTCGACAGCGACGGTGACGGGCATGTCTTCCACTTCAAACTCGTAGATGGCTTCCATTCCCAGGTCTTCAAAGGCCAGGACTTTGGCGTTTTTGATCGCCTGGGCAACCAGGTAGGCGGCACCGCCGACGGCCATCAGGTAGACGGCTTTATTGTCCTTGATGGCTTCAATGGCGATGGGGCCACGTTCGGATTTGCCGATCATGCCCAGCAGGCCGGTTTTTTCCAGTACGGTGCGGGTGAATTTGTCCATGCGGGTTGCGGTTGTGGGGCCAGCAGGGCCAACCACTTCTTCGCGAACCGGATCAACGGGGCCAACGTAGTAGATGAATTTACCGGCCAGGTCGACGGGCAGTTCTTCACCCTTGTTGATCATGTCGACCATGCGTTTGTGGGCAGCATCACGACCGGTCAGCATTTTGCCGGACAGCAGCACGACATCACCGGGTTTGAGGTCTTTGACTTCTTCGCGGGTGACGGTGTTGAGGTTGATGCGCTTGACGCCTTCGCCGACTTCACGGGTGACTTCGGGCCAGTCTTCCAGTTTGGGGGCTTCCAGAGCCGCAGGGCCGGAGCCATCCAGGACAAAGTGGGTATGGCGGGTGGCAGCACAGTTGGGAATGATGGCAACCGGCTTGTTGGCAGCATGGGTTGGGTAGTCTTTGACTTTAACATCCAGCACGGTGGTCAGACCGCCCAGGCCCTGAGCACCAATGCCCAGTTTGTTAACCTTATCAAACAGTTCCAGACGCAGTTCTTCAGAACGGGTTTCTGCGCCTTTTTTCTGCAGGTCATGAATATCAATGGGTTCCAGCAGAGCTTCCTTGGCCAGCAGCATGGCTTTTTCAGCAGTGCCGCCGATGCCGATACCCAGCATGCCGGGCGGACACCAGCCCGCACCCATTTTGGGAATCTGTTCCAGCACCCATTCCACCACATCGTCGGAAGGGTTCAACATGGCGAATTTGGATTTGGCTTCAGAGCCGCCACCTTTGGCTGCGACGTGAACGTCCACGGTGTTACCGGGTACCAGTTTGACGTGGATGATCGCCGGGGTGTTGTCCTTGGTGTTAGCACGTTTGCCATCTGGATCAGCCAGAACCGAGGCGCGCAGAACATTATCCGGCAGCAGATAGGCCTTGCGAACACCTTCGTTGACCATATCTTCCACGCTCATGGTGGCACCATCCCAGCGGATGTCCATGCCGACTTCCAGGAAGACGGTGACGATGCCGGTGTCCTGGCAGATGGGGCGGTGACCCTGGGCGCACATGCGCGAGTTGATCAGGATCTGGGCCATGGCATCCTTGGCGGCCGGGGATTCTTCACGCTCGTAGGCTTCATTCAGGGAGTCAATGAAGTCCTTGGGGTGGTAGTAGGAGATGAATTGCAAAGCATCGGCAACGCTTTGAATCAGGTCGTCCTGGCGGATGACGGTCATAAACGAGTCCTCTTTTGGTCTGTTATTTCGCGCGCAAGTATACCACTCCCCCCAAAGCAGACCAGCCAGTCATAAGTAGAACGAATAATCCCGCCAACTTGTAACTTTATGTTGAAGCTGTATGCTAAAAGAGTCTAGGGCCGCAGGGGTGACCTCAGTATGCCTTGTATAACGAAAAAAACGACCCGCTTTATTTGTAAAGGCAAATCCCTTTGCCTTTTCCCTACCTTTCATGCTTCGCCCCTGTCTTGCCTGGACTTTCCTGTCATCAAAGAGGAGCTATAAGCATGCGTAAATCATTGATTGGTGTCGCCTTGTGCGCCCTGACCCTTCCTGCCGTGGCGCAAGCTGATTGCGGCGAAGTTTCCATTACGGAAATGAACTGGGCCTCCAATGCCATCGTAACCGGTGTTGCCAAGTTCATCATGGAAGAAGGCTACGGCTGTGATGTCACCGTGGTGCCTTCCGATACCGTTCCCGCTGTGACTTCCGTTGCTGAAAACGGTGAGCCGGATATTATTACTGAGCTTTGGCTGAATTCCACGGGTGATGTCTACAACCGCCTGGAAGAAGAAGGCAAAGTTGAGCGCCTGGGCAAGGTGCTGACACCCGGTGGTGTTGAAGGCTGGTGGATTCCGACTTATCTGGCGGAAGAACACCCTGAACTGACAACCATTGACGGTATTATGGAAAACCCGGAACTGGTCGGTGCCCGTTTCAACAACTGCCCGGATGGCTGGGGTTGCCGTGTGGTCAGTGACAACCTGATTCGCGCTCTGGATCTGGAATCCTCGGGCATTGAGGTCTTCAATCATGGTTCCGGTGAAACTCTGGCTTCGTCCATGGCTTCTGCCTATGAGTCCGAAGAGCCCTGGCTGGGTTACTACTGGGGCCCTACCGTGCCTCTCGGCAAATACGACATGACCAAGGTGGACATGGGTGGTTACGATGAAGAAGTTCATAACCACAACATGAACCCTGACTCGCCCGATGCCGGTGTTTCCGACTTTCCTGCAGCACCTGTGCTGACCTCCATCACCACGGATTTCAAGGATCGCGAGCCTGAAGTGGCCGACATGTTGAGCAAGATGACGTTTGAAACCGCTCACATGAGTTCCCTGCTCGCGTGGATGGATGAGAACAATGCCTCAGCAGAAGAAACCACGGTTTACTTCCTGAGCAACAACTCAGACATCTGGTCCGACTGGCTGAATGATTCTGCTCGCCAGAAGCTGGCAGCCCTCTTGAACTGATCCAGCGATCCAGCCCACTGCAGGCAGGCAACCCCTGTCTGCAGTTTTTAGCCTGCCCTCCCCCGTGTAAAACGAGGAACAAGAAAGCCAATGGCAACCTACGACTTTGTATTTTCCAAGCTAGGTTTACAGGACTGGTGTGCCCAAGACCAAAGTGTCGGCCCCATGTCCATGAAAGACCTGCTCTCCAAGTCACGTGGCGAAACCGAAAGCAGCCAGTCCCTCTGGGAAGTGCCCTTTCCTTCCATGGACAATCTGAATGAAGCCTGCAGCGCCTTCCCCCAGTCACGGGAACTCACCAAGGGTCTTGAAAACGGCTTTCTGTCCGTCAAGGACAACCTGAGCATTTTTCTGGACCCTTTGACTCAGCCCTTGAGCTGGTTTCTGGACGGTGCCCTGTATTTCATGCTGGCCACACCCTGGTGGATCATCATTCCCCTCTTGTTGCTGGTTGTGCAACTGGTGACCAAGTCCTGGCGGCTGGTTGCTTTTGTGGGTTTCAGCATCTGTACCCTGGCCTTTATTGATCACTATGAATACGCCATGCAGACCCTGGCGATTATTTTTGTCTGTGCCTTTCTCTGTGTGCTTTTCGGGGTACCCATCGGCATTGCCATGTCGCGCAGTGACACGATGCAACGGTTTACCATACCCATTCTGGATATGCTGCAAACCCTGCCGCCCTTTGTGTACCTGATTCCGCTGATCTTCCTGTTCAGTGTCACTGAATCCAAGCTTTACGGGATTGCCATCATTCTGTATGCCATCGTACCGGTGATTCGTTTGACCAACCTGGGCATCCGCCTGGTGGACAAGGATGTCATTGAAGCCGCAGATGCTTTTGGCATGACCAAGCAGCAGAAACTCTATCGAGTTCAGATTCCGCTGGCACTGCCCAACATCATGGCCGGGGTCAACCAGACCATCATGATGAGTCTGGCGATGGTGGTGATTGCTTCTCTGGTCTCGGCACCCGGCCTGGGGGTTCTGGTGCTGCGCGGTATTCGTAATCTGGAACTGGGTGTGGGTCTGGTGGCTGGTCTGGGGATCGTCATCCTGGCGGTTATTCTTGATCGGGTGACCAAAATATCCCTGGCGCGTATCAATGCCTCCCAGAAAAGCTGAGACAGGTTAAGATGACTGAAAATATTAGAATCTCCATACGCAATCTCTATAAAATTTTTGGTGACGACCCAGCCACTGCTCTGCAGGCGGTCCAGGCGGGTATGGGCAAGGCCGAGCTGCTGGAAAAGCACAACCATGTGCTGGGCCTGCAGGACATCAATGTCGACATGAAGGCAGGCGAAGTCACTGTCATCATGGGCCTCTCCGGCTCCGGCAAATCGACTCTGATTCGCCACCTGAACCGCCTGATCGAACCCACGGCAGGCAGTATTCAGGTGGATGGCGAAGATGTGCTGGGCTATGACGAAGAGCGCCTGCGTCGCCTGCGCCGCGAGCATATGTCCATGGTCTTCCAGAAGTTTGCTCTGCTGCCCCACCGCACCGTTCTGGAAAATGCCGGTCTGGCACTCTGGGTGAGAGGCAAGGAAGTCAAGGAGTTTGAAGAAGAAGCCAACAAATGGCTGGCCCGTGTCGGTCTGGAAGGCAACGGCAACCAGTACCCGCATCAGCTGTCCGGCGGCATGCAGCAGCGCGTGGGGATTGCCCGTGCCCTGACCTCCAATTCACCGATCATGCTGATGGATGAGGCTTTCTCGGCTCTGGATCCCCTGATTCGCACCGACATGCAGGATTTGCTGCTGGACCTGCAACAGGAGCTGAAAAAGACCATCGTTTTCATCACCCATGATCTGGATGAAGCCCTGAAGCTGGCCGATCATCTGGTGATTTTAAAGGATGGTTATGTGGTGCAGCAGGGTGAGCCCCAGGAAATTCTTCTGGAGCCCAATGATCCCTATATTGTTGATTTCATCAGTGATATCAACCGGGCCAGGGTACTCAGGGTACGCTCGGTGATGGAAAAAACCACCCAGCCTCTGGCACTAAGTGCCGGTCAGGTAACCGAAAACACCAATCTGGAAGAGGTGATCGCCAAGTCCCAGGGGGCCACGAATTTGACTTATCAGGTGGTACGAGAGGGTACTCCGGTGGGCGTGATCAGCATGCAGGCTGTGGTCAAGGCTTTGGTGCCGACCCATGCGGCGGCCCGGGAAGTGCGTTAATAGATTGCTGGTAGCAGCGTTCAGCTTGCTGTATGCTGCGTCCACGTCATTTGACGCCCTTCTATTAGTTACCGAGATTCCCTGAATATATGAGTTTTTCTTCCCTGGGCCTGAGTGCCCCGATTCTTGCTGTTTTGAAAGAACAAGGCTATACCCAGCCGACCCCCATCCAGGCCCAGGCCATTCCTGCCATCATGCAGGGTGAGGATGTGATGGCTGCGGCCCAGACCGGCACCGGCAAAACCGCAGGTTTTACCCTGCCGATTCTGGAACGCCTGGCCAAGGGCAAACCGGCCGGTGCCAATCAGGCCCGTACCCTGATTTTGACCCCGACCCGCGAGCTGGCTGCACAAGTGGGTGAAAGTGTCGCCACCTATGGTCGCCAGATGCATTTGAAATCGGCAGTCGTGTTCGGCGGCGTCAAGATCAACCCGCAGATGATGAAATTGCGCCGCGGTGTGGATGTGCTGGTGGCCACGCCCGGCCGCCTGCTGGATCTATACAACCAGAATGCCGTGAAATTTGATCATCTGGAAGTTCTGGTGCTGGATGAAGCCGACCGCATGCTGGACATGGGCTTTATTCACGACATCAAACGCATTTTGAAAGTTTTGCCTGCCAAGCGTCAGAACCTGCTATTTTCGGCCACTTTTTCCAAGGAAATCCGCAACCTGGCCAAAGGCCTGGTGAACAATCCGGTGGAAATTTCGGTCAGCCCGCGCAACACCACGGCAGAGAAGGTAGAGCAATCCGCTTATCTGGTCGACAAGAAGCAGAAACCGGCGCTGCTGGTCAAACTGCTGGTGGATAACAAGTGGGGCCAGACCCTGGTTTTCACCAAAACCAAACACGGTGCCAACAAGCTGACCAAATACCTGGAAGACGGTGGTTTCAAGGCTGCCGCGATTCACGGCAACAAAAGTCAGGGAGCCAGAACCAAGGCATTGGCTGGTTTCAAGGACAACAGCATCCAGATTCTGGTGGCAACCGATATCGCAGCCCGTGGTCTGGATATCGATTTATTGCCTCAGGTAGTGAACTATGAGCTGCCTAATGTTGCCGAAGACTACGTTCACCGCATTGGTCGCACCGGTCGTGCCGGAGCCAGCGGTGAAGCCGTTTCTCTGGTTGGTGGTGACGAAGGCAAGCTACTCAAGGACATTGAGAAGCTCATCAAGCAAAACATTCCCCGCAAGCAGGCTGAAGGCTTTCCGGCTCCGGTAATGACGGCAGCACCCCCTGCACCAAGGCGTGGTGGTGGTGGAGGTAAGCCTGGTCAACGCCAGGGTCAGGGTCGGGGCAGAAGAGCACCGGCTCGGGCCAGCTGACAAGCGGCTTTGCTTCAGGGATAATCAGGCAATCCGATGTTTGCGGAGTCCCAGATGGCATCACCAGCGGCACAACCCAGAATTATTGCCGAGTCCGACGGCTCGGTGGTTTCGGGTGACTGGATTACGGCCCACCTGAAACGCTGGCTGCAGCTGCAACCTGATCTGCAAAGGCTGTCGGGCAAAATACGCCTCGACTGCCAGCAGATGGACACCAACGGTGCCTGGGTTTTTCTGAACATTTTCGGGAAAAAACCCACGTCCTGGCCGCAAGGTTTAACGGACAACCAGCTTCAGATCCTGGAGCTGGTCAGAAGCAAACAAGAACCCACTCCGCCACAACCCTCCCTCAACTGGCTTGCCAAGCTGGGTTTTCATACCCTGCGAAGCTTTCGCCATGGTCGTCAACTGCTGGATTTTCTGGGGCGCTTGACCCTGGCGCTGCTGGCAATGTTGCGCCGCCCCTGGCAATGCAAGGTCAAACTGCTGCTGGATGTCATTCAGCGTGATGGCTTGCAGGCCGTACCTATCGTGGCCTTGATGGCTTTCCTGCTGGGGGCGGTGATTGCCTGGCAGGGCGGACTGCAGTTGCAGACTTACGGGGCCAATATCTTTATTGTTGAGCTGGTGGCGATCACCCACCTGCGCGAACTGGGGCCTCTGATAGCGGCCATTCTGGTTGCCGGGCGCTCCGGCTCGGCCTATGCCGCACAAATTGCCACCATGAACATGAATCAGGAAGTGCTGGCGCTGAAAAGTCTGGGACAGGACCCTTATGCCTGGCTGGTGCTGCCCAAACTGCTGGGCCTGCTGCTGGCTTTACCCCTTTTGACCGTGCTGGCCAACCTGGCAGGGCTGGGTGGCGGCATGCTGGTCGCCAGCGTTCAGTTGGAAGTCACCCCCACCGCTTTCTGGCAACGCCTGGGTGAAGAAGTTAATGTCGCGCATTTCTGGATCGGTCTGGTCAAGGCCCCGGTGTTCGCCCTGATTATCGTCACAGTTGGCTGTATGCAGGGGATGCTGGCCGAGGGTGGCGCTGAAGGGGTTGGGCATCGCACCACCCGCAGTGTCGTTCAGGCCGTTTTTCTGGTGATTATCGTTGATGCCCTGTTTTCCATTATTTTCAGTAATACAGGATGGTAGGCCATGGATCAGCACACCCCGATTGTTGAGCTGCGCAATATCAAAACACGCTTTGGTGCCCAACGCATTCACCAGAATCTAAACTTGCAGGTTTTTCAGGGTGAACGTCTGGCTCTGGTGGGGGCCAGTGGTTGCGGGAAATCTGTATTGCTCAGTGCCATCGCCCTCCTGACAAACCCCGAAGCCGGGGAAATCCGGCTTTTTGATCAGCAGGTTCGGAATCTGGACACGGAAGCCCTCAAGCTGATGCGAACCCGGATGGGCATGATGTTCCAGCAGGGTGCCCTCTTCACCAGCTTGAGCCTGCTGGAAAATATCATGCTGCCCATCCGGGAGCTGCAAAAACTGCCTGAAAGCCTGATCAAGGAACTGGGGATGCTGAAGCTGCAACTGGTGGGCCTGCCCTCAACGGCTGCCCACAAGTTTCCCCAGGAATTGAGTGGCGGCATGTTGAAACGGGCGGCTGTGGCGCGTGCCCTGGCACTCGATCCCAACCTTCTGCTGCTGGATGAACCCACGGCCGGTCTCGATCCAGTCAGTGCCAATGCATTTGATGAGCTGCTTCTGGAGCTGCATGCCACTCTGGATCTGACGCTGATTCTGGTCACCCATGATCTGGACTCCCTCTGGCGAATCACCGATCAGGTAGCTTTTCTGGGTCGCAAGCGCGTACTCTGCAAGGCACCCATGGATGAACTCATCCAGCAGGAACAACCGCATATCCAGCGATATTTTGCCAATACCCGAGCCACCCAGGCGATGAATCGCAATCAAGCAGGTGAAGTTTTATGAATCCGAAAATTAACTACACTCTGGTCGGCGCTTTTGTGGTACTGCTGATTCTGGCCGGTCTGGGCGTGACCAGTTGGATGACCCATGACAGCGGCTCCACAGGCCGCCTGCCCTATACCACCTATTTTTATAATTCGGTATCCGGCCTCAATGAACAGGCTCAGGTCAAATACCAGGGTGTGCCTGTGGGTTATGTAGAGGGGATCACTCTGGTCACAGACCCGGATGAAAGAGTCCGACTGGATCTGGCTCTGGATGCCGATGCCCCCATCCGCAGCAACACCTATGCCACCCTGCAGCATCAGGGCATTACCGGCCTTTTGTTTGTTGAGTTGAAAAGCACGGATACTCCCGGTACGCCACTGGTATCCACCCGCGAAAACCCTGCGGAAATACCCAGCCAGGCCTCACGCCTGGTACAGTTCACGGAAAGCCTGGATGATCTGAGTGGCAAGTTGGGCAACCTGCTGGAATCCTTCAATGAAGTCAGTGACCAGTTGAAAACCCTGACCAACCCGGAAATGCGCCAACAAATTCTGGACCTGATGAATTCCAGTCAGCGTCTGGCCGATACCGCAGAACAACGGCTTGAGGCCATCAATCCCCAAGCTTATGAAGACCTGGCCAGAACCCTGGAAGAACTGACCCGTGAGATCACCCGCCAGGCCAGCCAGCTCCCCGGTCAGTTGCAAAGCCTGGAAACAGGCCTGGGCAAACAATTGCAAGCCTTGCAGGAGGAGCTGCAGCAGTTGGGCGATGACACCAGCAGCAGCGCCCGGCAGCTGGCACCAACCCTACAACAGGCGGAAAAACTGCTGGAACAGCTGCGCCGCGAAGGGGACACCTGGCTGAGGGGCAATCAAACACAACCACAGGGTCCGGGAGAATAATATGAGCAAATACCTGTTCCTTCTGCTGTTAACCGCCAGCCTGACGGCCTGCAGTGTTTTTCCAGCACCCGAGAAGGCACCCCAGCAACTTCTCTTGTCCAGCCTGGCTCCCAGTCAGGAAACCAGCCGTCATAGCGACATGCAGATACGACTGGTGATCGAGCGTCCCCTGGCCAGCACCCCGCTGCGTCAGCGCGAAATCTGGTATCGTGATGCCGGTCTGCAGCTGACCCCCTTCAGTCGGCACCTCTGGGCTGAAAGTCTGGATCTGCAACTGCAAAGCCTGACAGCCGAGTTTCTGGCCCAGCAGCCCTGGGCAGAAGCCGTCAGCCTGGATCGTCCGGGGTTCCGGGCCGAGTACCGTTTGCACCTCAATCTGCAACACTGGTATCTGGACACCGCCCAGGAAGAGTTGCTGATCAGCCTGCAGGCCAACCTTCTGGACAGTGATGGCAACAGCCTGCTGCAAAGACAGTGGAATGAGAAGCAACCGGTTGCCCGGCTTTCCCCCCAGGGCGTTGCCCAGGCCAGCCAGACATGGTTGGAAAATTGGATTGTAGAACTGAATCAAAGCCTTAAGGATCATTGGCAGAAATAGAGCTGCGTATAATTATCATTTACAAGGCTGGGTGAATCTGCTAGCTTACCCCTAATCACCCAACCCAAGTAAGGTTTAGCCTTTCGATGAGCACCCACGTTGCCAGCTACATTTACAGAATCTGGGGGCAAAGACCCCCTTTTTATATTCTGATTCCCTCTGTAGTTGCAGCCCTGGCCATGGTCTTGCCCCTGTTTTATCTGGGCCTCAGAGCCTTTCAGGCGGATTCAGGCCAACTGGTTGAACTGGTGTTCAGGCAGCGCAATCTGGATCTGCTGTTCAATACCCTGAAGCTGACCTTTGGTGTGCTCCTGCTGGCCACCCTGATGGCCTTGCCCACTGCCTGGCTGGTGACACGCACCAACATCCGCTTTAAAAAAGCCATTACCCTGCTTGCCGTAGTGCCCCTGGCGGTTCCCGGTTATGTCATGGCCTACGCCCTACTGGGTCTGGGAGGCCACTATGGCGTGTTTGCCCAGCTGTTTGGCTGGGAGCTGCCGCGTATCAACGGCTATACCGGTGCGGTTCTGGCCTTGAGTCTTTATACCTTTCCTTATTTGTTTCTGAATCTGCGCGCCACCTTCCTGGGCTTTGATCGCAGCCTGGAAGAAAGCGCCCAGGCCCTGGGTTACAGCCAGCGCCAGATTTTCCTGAAAATCCTGCTGCCCCACATGGCCCCGGCCCTGATGGCCGGTTGGCTGGTGATCGGCCTTTACGTCATGGGCGATTTCGGGGCCGTGGCTCTGATGCGCTATGAAGCCTTCAGTTACGCCATCTTCACCCAGTACTCCAGTGCTTTTGACCGGATTTATGCCGCCTGGCTGTCGCTGATGCTTTTGGCTCTGGCGGGCAGTTTTGTGCTTATGGAAACCCTGGTGCTCAAGCGCAAGCGCCTGGCCAGTGTTGGCAGCGGTATTGCCCGGCCCAAGGCGGCCAGTCAGCTGGGCTGGAAGGCCTTTCCAGCATGGATCTATCTGAGTGTGGTGTTTTTAAGCTCCATCGGCTTGCCGGTGATGATTCTGGCCTACTGGCTGCTGCTGGCCCCCCCTGATCTGAGTTTCTTCCTGGAAGTGCCCGGCACCTTCCTGCGTTCTGCAGCGGCGGCCTTGCCAGCGGCTCTGGTGGCAGCAGGTTTTGCTCTGCCGATTGCCTATCTACTGGTGCGTTACCCATCCCGGATTTCCACCGTCATAGAACGCTCCACCTACATTGGTTATGCGCTGCCGCCCCTGACCCTGGCTCTGGCGATGGTGTTCTTTGCCCTACATACCGCTTATTTTCTCTACCAGACCCTAGCTTTGCTGATTTTCACCTGGGCACTGGCGACCCTGGCTTTGGCCATGGGGCCGATTCGCAGCTCTCTGATGCAGACCCGCTCCAACCTGGAAGAGGCCTCCTTTTCTCTGGGGCATGGCCCGATTGCCACCTTCTTTCATGTCGTCTTCCCCAGACTGAGACGCGGTATTCTGGCTTCCATTGCCATTGTTTTCCTGTTTTGCATGAAAGAGCTACCGATTACTTTCTTACTGGCACCCACGGGCTACACCACCCTGGCCGTTACCGTTTTCAGTCGCACTTCAGAGGGTTTAATGGCTGAGGCCGCCCCCTTTGCTGCGGCGATTGTGATTTTTTCCAGCTTATCTGTCGGCATGGTGCTGAATCGCGAGGGCAACCGATGAATTCCATACAGGCGCTGATGCGTGTTGAGGGTTTGAGTAAACGCTACAATGAAGGGGACTCCCTGGCCGTGGATCAGGTGAGCTTCACCCTGCAACCCGGTGAAATCCTGGCTTTGCTGGGGCCCAGCGGTTGTGGCAAAACCACAACCCTGAGAATGCTGGCCGGTTTTGAGCACCCCACCGCTGGCCATATCTTTTTGCATGATCGAGAAGTCACCGAATTGCCTCCGCAAAAACGCAATATCGGCATCGTGTTTCAAGACTATGCGCTGTTTCCACACATGACGCTGCTGCGCAATGTCACTTTTGCCATGCGCCACGTTCCAAAAAACCAGCTGAAAGAAAAAGCCATGGAATGGCTGGATCTGGTCGGCCTGACGCCCTATGCCACACGCTATCCGCATGAATTATCCGGCGGCCAGCAACAAAGGGTGGCTCTGGCCCGCACCCTGGCGGCAGAGCCTGAACTGGTCCTGCTGGATGAACCCTTTTCCAATCTGGATGCCGCCCTGCGTGAAGCCACCCGCAAGGAAATGCGCAGCCTCTTCAAGAAAGCGGGCACCTCGGTGATTCTGGTCACCCACGATCAGGCTGAAGCCATGACGTTTGCCGACAAGGTTGGAGTCATGCAGCAGGGTCAGTTGATGCAACTGGATACCCCTCAGGCCGTTTACCAGCACCCTGCCAATGCCTTTGTCGCGACTTTTCTGGGTCACACCAATCTTTTACGCGGTCGCGCGATTGGCAGTTTTGCGGAAACCCCTCTGGGCAATATCAGCCTGCATACCGCCAGCAAGGGGGATGTGCAGTTGTCCCTGCGACCCGAGGACCTGCAACTGACAGCCAGTGACAACCCCGATGCAGCCAAGGTACTGGATCGTGAGTTTCGCGGCCATGACTACCTCTATGTACTGGAGCAGGAAGGTATCCAGTATTGTGCCATCACCCCCAGCCACAACCATTTTGAAATCGGCAGTCATGTGACTCTGGGGAGTTCACGCCAGGCTTCGGTCATACCCGCCAGCAACTAGGGGCTTCAGCTTTTCTGACAGCTCCTGTCTGGCTTCCTCCTGCCAGTCTGGAAAGGGATTGTTCCAGGTCTGGCAGATGGCATCAAAAAGGATGCGGGCACGGCCCTGCAGCTGGTCTTCAAACAGCAGTTGGTAGGTCAGCCGGTGAACCTGGCGTTCAAAATTGCGGGTGTCCCCCGGCTCGCCTGAGAGGTTGTCGGCACTGATGTGAAACTTGCGACCACTGGCCAGGGTAAAGCACTGCTCAAAGGCCTGGGGGCGAACTTCCACTTTTTCAAAAGCCCGCTGCTGGGCAGCACTTCTTCCATCCGGCAGATACCAGTAGCCAAAATCTTCCAGTTCCCGGCGCTTTTCACCGGCCACGCACCAGTGGGCCAGCTCATGCAGGGCGCTGGTGAAATAGCCGCGTGCAAAAATGATTTGATGATCATCACCGGTCATGCTGGCAGGCAGATAGAGCGGCTCTTCCCCGCCACGCACCAGCCGGGTCTGATAACGATCATAAAAAAGCTCGGCAAAAAGTTGAATCAACTTTTCACCTTCCTGGTATTCATGTTCTTCGGGCGTCAAAATCCTTCCTGCCATCAGTCAAAGAAGTTAAGAATTGTTGGCGATTCTACTGATTTATTGCAGACTGGGCAGTCTATTTTACTGTAAAATAAGTTTTCTTCTTGAGATTCTTTATGCAAATTTCACGTTTCTGGCATTTCAATACACCCCTGCTGGTTCTGGCCCTGCCGCTGCTAGGCGCGCATCTGGCACAAACCGGTATGGGGGTGGTCGACACCCTGATGGCCGGGCGCTTGAGTGCTGTGGATCTGGCTGCTGTTGCAGTGGGCACCAGTGTGTTTGCTCCCATCATGCTTTTGATCTTCGGCACTCTGCTGGGCACCACCCCTCTGGTTGCCCAGGCCGCAGGTGCGCGTCAGACATCCACCCTGGCCGGAACGGTGCATCAGGCCACCTGGGTGAGCCTGGTGATGATCCTCTTCGGCGGTCTGGTGATGACCAACAGCCAGTGGGTGTTTGATTTTATGGGCATCACCCCGGAGGTTTCCGCGCTGGCTTCCGGTTATCTGCGAGCACTGGCCTGGGGTTTGCCAGCTCTGGCCTTTTTTCAGGTGCTGCGTTGTCTTTGTGAAGGCCTCAATCATACCCGTCCGGTGCTCTGGATCAGTCTTCTGGGGTTGCTGATCAATATTCCTGCCAATTATGTGCTGATCTACGGCAAGCTGGGCCTGCCGCAATTAGGGGCTGTCGGTTGCGGTTATGCCACGGCGCTGAGTTTCTGGTTTATGGCCCTGCTATTAAGCCTTTATGTGCACTTGCGCCCCAATTACCGGCGTTTTGCCATTTTTGCAGCCTGGCAAAAGCCAGAATGGATTCAAATTGGGCATATTTTCTGGGTGGGTTTGCCGATTGGTCTGTCGATTTTTGTCGAAGCCTCGCTCTTTACCACCATTGCCCTGTTTATCGGCGGGCTGGGTGAAGTGGTGGTGGCCGGACATCAGGTGGCTTTCAATTTCACCACGCTCCTGTTTATGGTGCCCCTCAGCCTGGGGATGGCTCTGACCGTCAAGGTGGGTCATGCCCTGGGTTCCGGCCGCCCTGATGAGGCCCGTGAAGCCGCCTGGTACGGTGTTCAGCTCTCGGCCCTGGTGGCCCTGATCTCGGCTGCTTTCATGTGGCTTTCAGCACCCTGGGTGGTCAGGCTCTATTCAGAAAACACTGAGGTACAGCTGCTGGCCGCAGGCCTGATCCAGTTGGCTGTTCTTTACCAGATTTCCGATGCCTTGCAGGTGAATGCCGCAGGTGCCTTGCGCGGCTACAAGGATACCCGCATTATTATGCTGATCACCTTTGTGGCCTATTGGCTGATCGGTTTGGGTGGCGGCTGGTGGCTGGCTCTGGGAGACAACCCCTGGGGGCCTCAGGGCGTACAAGGCTTCTGGTACGGTCTGATTCTGGGCCTGAGTTTTGCGGCAGCCATGCTGCTGTGGCGCCTGCATTCCACCAGTCGGCAATTCCTGAACCCCAACACTCCGCAGGAGGCAATATGAAAAACCTGTTTGCTCTTGGGCTCACTCTGAGCCTGTTGTTGACCAGCGCTGCGTCTGCCAGTGACTGGGCGCCCCAGCCGCACCTAAAGGTGGCCGGAGAAGCCAGCATCACCCTGGATGCTGATCGGGTGGATATTCACGCCAGCTTCACCAGTGACCACAAGAACTCACGCCTGGCCCTGCAAGAACTGGAATCAAGATTCGGTAACCTGCTTCGCAGTCTGCGCCGCCAGCTCCCTGAAAATGCCCGCCTGGAAGCCGGTCAGGTTCGGGTTCATCCCCGACACAAGCGTAGCAATGATGAATGGCAGATCATCGGCTACACCGCCACGCGTGATCTGATTGTCCTGGATCTGCCCGTGGAAAAAACCGGGGAGTGGGTGGAAAAAATCAGCCAGGGGCAACCCAGCCAACTGGGGCCACTGAATTATCACAGTACTCAGGCAACCAGTCAGCGTAACCCGGCATTGGAAGAAGCCCTGGCTGATGCCCGCAACAAAGCCCAGATCATGGCCGCCACTCTGGGACAGCAACTGGGTAAAGCCTTGCAGATCGAAGAAATTTCCAGCCCCGGAATCCAGGCCAGAAGTGCCGTCATGGCAGCGGATTCCAGCAATGAATCCACCCCGGACATGCAGCCGGGTCGCGTGGAAACCTCGGCCAGAGTCCAGGTCATCTTTGAATTAGTCGATTAACCTTTACGCATCAACCGGTAAGCAGCTAGAATACTGTATGAAAAGCTAGCACTGGGCAATTAACCAGCTGTATGCCCATCTACTGTCAATCACCGGGATCAACTGCCATGCAAAAACTCACCAAACGCCAGGAACAGGTGCTGGATATCGTCAAACAGGCGATGAAAGAAAGGGGCATGCCCCCCACCCGTGCCGAGATTTCCAAGCTGCTCGGGTTCAAATCCCCCAATGCCGCAGAGGAGCACCTCAAGGCCCTGGCGAAAAAAGGTGCCATTGAAATGATGCCCGGCACTTCGCGGGGCATCCGCCTGCCCAAGACGCCTGCACGCCCCAAGGGGTTGCCCGTGTTGGGTCAGGTTGCAGCAGGCAGCCCCTTGCTGGCTCAGGAAAACATCGATTTTCATCTCAAGGTGGACCCCGGCTCTTTCAGCCACAAGGCGGACTACCTGCTGAGGGTCAAGGGTCTCAGCATGAAGAACATCGGAATTCTGGAAGGTGATCTGCTGGCGGTTCACCGCACCCAGGAAGCCCCCAAAAACGGGCAACTGGTGGTGGCCCGGATTGATGACGAAGTCACGGTCAAACGTTTCAAGCAGGAAGGCAGCAGGGTCTGGCTACTGCCGGAAAACGAGGATTTCGAACCGATCGAAGTGGATCTGACGCAGGACAATCTGGCCATTGAAGGGCTGGCCGTGGGTTTGATTCGGGAAGATTTCAACCAGACTTTTCACTGATCAGTGTTCCAGGAGTTGCTCGCGCAGCTCCTGAAACAAGCTTTTCATGGCTTGATGCATGGCCCTGGCATCCGCCAGTTGGCGCTCTTCCAGAGTCTGCGGCTCCTCCGCACTGGCCAGGGAAATCCTGGCTCCTTCGTCCACTTCCGGCCCATCACTGACTGCTGGCGGCTGTCTTAATGCCAGCAATGCCGGTTGCAGTCGACTCAGAGGGCTGGCCGGATTTCTGAATTCAGCCTGCAGGCGTTTCAGCTCAGGTAACTGCTGCTGGCGTTCTGCAGCCAGCTTTTCCAGATCACCGGCCTCTTTGACGGCCTGCAGGTTCAGGCGATAAGCCACCGCCAGCTCCCTTAAAAAAGCAATTTCCGCTGCCTCCAGGGCATTCAGAGCGGCCTCATGGCAAGCCTGTTGCCAGGCCACCTGGTTCAACTCATCCTGAGGTTGAGCAGCAGCGTCCAGCAGCAAGCTGGCTTGATACAGCTTTTGGTTAGCCCGCGAGCGCTGTGCCTGAATCATTGTTTCTTACCGGCCGACTTGTCTTCAATCTTCCATTGCCTGCCATCCCAGAAGGCTCTGAAGCCGGTTGATTTACCGTCTTTCTCCGCCTGAACATACTGTTCCTGGGTTTTCCGGGAAAAGCGTATCACCGTGGGATTGCCCTCGGAATCCGCTTCCGGCGCTTCCAGAATATAATGATGCTTGGGATCAATCTCAGCCTTGTGCGGCTTGATCTCACTGACCAGCGGTGGCCGGGTTTCGCGTTTTTTCGGGAACTGGCTGGCAGCCAGGAAGAGCCCGCTGGCACCGTCCCGCAGTACATAGTGGTCATCCACCTTCTGGCACTGGAGTTCAGGCATGGGCACCGGGTCCATCTTGGGCGGTGCAGGTTCGCCGTTTTTCAGCAACTTGCGAGTGTTCTTGCACTCGGCGTTGGTGCAGCCGAAGTATTTACCAAAACGCCCGGTTTTCAGCTGCATTTCACTGCCGCACTTGTCACAGTCAAGGGTGGGGCCTTCATAGCCCTTGAGCTTGAAATGGCCTTCTTCTATCTGGTAACCGTCACAATCCGGGCTGTTGCCGCAAATATGCAACTTGCGCTTTTCATCAATGATGAAGCTTTCCATGGCCGTGCCGCATTTCTGACAGCGGCGCTTGGCTCGCAGGGCATCGACTTCAGCATCTTCATCACCATCAGCGGGAACAAATTCTTCGCCCGGCATCAGGTTGATGGTGGTTTTGCAACGCTCCTTGGGCGGCAGGGCATAGCCAGAACAGCCCAGGAAGGTGCCGGTTGAGGCGATGCGGATCTGCATGTGCCGCCCGCAGGTAGGACAACTGATGTCGGTGTCCACCGGCTGGTTGGGGCGCATGCCATCGGCTGACTGGGCCTGTTCCAGTTGCTGTTTGAAATCCTTGTAGAAGCGATCCAGCAGGTTTTTCCATTCTTCTTCACCATCGGCCACGGCATCCAGGGAGTCTTCCATACGGGCGGTGAAGCTGAAATCCAGCAGGTCGCGGAAGGACTCCACCAGGCGGTCGGTGACGATATCGCCCATTTTTTCCGCATAGAAACGCCGATTTTCAACCTTGACGTAACCCCGATCCTGAATGGTGGAGATGATCGAGGCATAGGTGGAAGGACGGCCAATACCACGCTTTTCCAGTTCCTTGACCAAGGCCGCTTCGGAATAACGAGCCGGTGGCTTGGTGAAGTGCTGTTTGGGGTCCAGCTCCTTGAGCAGCAGTTGTTCACCCACCTGCAAATCCGGCAACTCCTGGTCTTCAGCCTGTTTGCCACCGGGTGGTTGAATGCGGGTGAAACCATCAAACTGCAGCACCCGACCCTTCGCTTTCAGCTCATAATCAGCGGCTTTTACGGTCAGGGTCGTTGACAGATAACGCGCCGGTGGCATCTGGCAGGCAACAAACTGTCGCCAGATCAATTCATACAGGCGCTGGGCATCACGCTCCAGGCCGGAAATATCCTTGCCCTGCAGGTGAACATTGGAGGGGCGGATCGCTTCGTGAGCCTCCTGTGCGCCTTCCTTGCTGGAATAAAGATTGGGTTTTTCCGGCAGGTACTTCTGGCCCAGTTCCTGACCGATCCAGTCCCGGCAGCTGCTGACAGCTTCCTGGGACAGGTTGGTCGAATCGGTACGCATGTAGGTGATGTGACCGGCTTCATAAAGACGCTGCGCCAGGGTCATGGTTTTCTTGACGGAAAAGCCCAGGCGGGTACTGGCGGCCTGCTGCAGGGTCGAAGTGATGTAGGGAGCACCGGGACGACTGCTGGTGGGTTTGTCTTCCCGATCCGCCACCTGATAATCCGCAGGACTCAGCTCGGCCAGAGCCACATCGGTTTCTTCCTTGCTGCCGGGACGGAAATTTTTACCGGCTTTTTTAGCCACCATGCAGGACAGCGGTGTTTGCTTCTGATTCTGAAGATGGGCGGTGATATCCCAGTATTCTTCCGGTATAAAGGCACGGATTTCCCTTTCCCGCTCGACGATCAGGCGCACGGCAACCGATTGCACACGACCAGCCGACAAGCCCCTGGCCACCTTGGACCAGAGCAGAGGGGAAACCATGAAACCCACAACCCGATCCAGAAAACGCCGCGCCTGCTGGGCATTGACGCGATTCATGTCCAGACTGCCGGGGGCTTCAAAGGCCTGGGTAATAGCTTTTTTGGTGATTTCGTTGAAGACCACACGACGGTAGCGGGAATCATCACCGCCCAGGGTTTCGCGCAGGTGCCAGGCAATGGCTTCCCCTTCGCGATCCAAATCCGTGGCCAGATAGATGGCATCGGCTTCCTTGGCCAGTTTTTTCAGCTCACTGACCACCTTTTCCTTGCCGGGCAGGGTTTCGTAATGGGCTTTCCAGCCATGCTCAGGGTCGATCCCCATACGATTGACCAGCTGCTCCTGCGCCTTCTTCTTTTTGTCCGCAGCGGTCGCAGGCTTCTTGGCCGTTGTTTTGCCACGGGATGTCTTGCCGCTGCCGCTGACCGGCAAATCGCGGATATGACCAACACTGGATTTGACGATAAAATCATTTCCCAGATATTTATTGATGGTCTTGGCTTTGGCCGGTGACTCGACGATGACCAGTGATTTACCCATTCCGATGACTATCCCGTTGACTTGTATGAAAAACCTTGAATGCACTTGGTGCAAAGGGTGGATACAGTAACCCAGCAGTGACTTGGTTTCCAGCCTCTTGCCATGAAAAAAACCGGCAGTCCACCCAGCAGACACCAATCATTGCTGGCAGTGAACCCCGATAAATGATAGAAAAGCACAAAACTCAAGGAGAAGCACCATGCATACCCCAACCCTGGCCCGCTTGGCTTTGACCAGCCTGCTTGCTGGCTTTACCGCTCCCCTTCTGGCTGACGCCGGACAAATCACCGGCACCTGGCAGTGTCAGCAGCAGCTGAGCCCCGATCCCCAGGTTGAGGTGGAGGTTCGCTATGAACAGCAGTTTACGCCCAATCGCAATTTCAATATTGATGGCAACTTGAGTGCAGACTTTGCAGACAACACCCTGGCTTACACCTTTCGGGGTAACGGCACCTGGTCAGTGACGGAACGGTTTCTGGATATTGAAACCGCCGACAGTGAATTTTTGCCCGATAACCCTACCGCCCTGCAGATGCATGAGGCAGGCATTCTCACTGCGGATCAGTTCAACAATGTGCAAAGCAGTGACCGCTTTGAAATCATCAAACTGGACCGGCAGCAGATGCACCTGAAACATTCCAAAGAGGATTTTGTGACTCAGTGCACCCGCCGCTAAGCACCCTGGCTTTTTTGCCACTCCAGAAAGCTGTCGATCAAATAGCGGGAAATTGCGGTTTTGGGTGGCAGTTCAGGTAACTGGTCGAAGGGGAACCACTGCGCATCTTCGATTTCCTCTTCTTCCAGTTGAAGATCTCCCCCCTGGTACTCGGCCCAATAGCCGAACATCAGGGAATGCGGGAAAGGCCAGGCCTGACTGCCCAGGTAGCGCAGATTGCCGACCTCAACGCCCACCTCTTCTTTCACTTCCCGGTGCAAGGCCTGCTCGGCGGACTCGCCGGTTTCAATAAAGCCTGCCAGAGTGGAGTAGACACCCGGTGCAAAACGTGGACTGCGTGCCAGTAAAAGAGCATCTTCACGCCATACCAGAGTGATGATGCAGGGCGCGACCCTCGGGTAATGGCGCAAGTGGCAGCGCGGACATTCCCGGGCATATTCATCCTTTCTGGGGCGAGTCCGGGCACCACAACGCCCGCAAAAACGGTGTTGCTCCTCCCAGGCGGCCAGCCCTGCTGCCGTCGCCAGCAAGTCAAAATCTTCTGGGGTACTTTGCAGCAACCAGGATCTCAAACCCGGCCAGTCTTCCTGTTTCGCCTCCCCGCGCTGCGCCAGGCGCACCAGCAGCAGGCGCTCCTTCCAGCGCCCCATTACCACCAGGCGGGCATGACGCTCGGGATTGTAAAAACCGGGTTCCAGCCAGGCTGGTAAATTAGCAGCCATCTCAGGTGCTGGTTTGATGCGCCCGGAACCACAATGAATGATGGCAATGGGTTCGCCAGGCTGGGGCTGAAAAGGCCCGCGTTGGAAATCAACCAGGGGCTGCTGTTGCGGGAATTCAGCCTGAAGCGGGTGCCACATCAGTTATTCTGCTCCATCCAGAGGCACTGACCGGAAGCCTGCTGCAGAGCCTGAAGCTTGGCATCATGGGCAGCCAGCTCCTGTGCCGTGGGTTGTATGACTTTTAAAGCGGGTCGCTGGGCATCCAGGCGACGCATCTGGGTTGATGAATGGGCAGAATCACTGTCCAGTTCATCCGACTCCCCACCCAGAAGCAGTGCGGTTTGCCCACCGGTCATGTTCAGATAGACATCGGCCAGGATTTCCGAATCCAGCAAGGCTCCGTGCAGGGTACGCCCGGTGTTATCCACTTCATAGCGTTTGCAGAGAGCATCCAGGCTGTTGCGCTGCCCTGGGTGACGACGCCGCGCAAAAGCCAGGGTATCAAACACACTGCAGTAATCCGCCATACCACCGTAACGCTGCTCACCCAGGGTCTGGTTGAGCCTTTCCAGCTCGGCATCCAGAAAACCCACGTCAAAGGGGGCGTTGTGGATCAGCAGCTCACTGCCTTGCACATAGCGGAGAAAGTCATCAACCACCTGGGCAAACAGGGGCTTGTCCTTGAGCATCTCCCAGGTGTAGCCATGCACCCTGGCCGCTTCTTCATCGACCTCCCTTTCCGGGTTCAGGTACACATGAAAATTATTGCCGGTGAATTTGCGGCCGACCATTTCCACGCAACCGATTTCAATAATGCGATGGCCTTCCTTGGGGCCAATACCGGTTGTTTCAGTATCCAGAACGATTTGACGCATTTTTCAGGAACCTCAAGTTAATACTTTTACTCAGGAGCCTCTAATTAACGATAGTTAATCTGAGGTTTCCTGGGTCATTTCCGGGTCAGTGACACCTCTATTAGCCAGCTCATCCGCTTTTTCATTGCCCGGATCACCAGCATGGCCTTTCACCCAACGCCAGTCAATTTCATGCCTGGCGGCCTGCTCATCCAGGCGCATCCAAAGGTCTTTGTTTTTAACCGCACTGCCTCCGGCGGTTTTCCAGTTTTTGCGCTTCCAGTTGGGCAGCCATTGGGTGATGCCCTGACGCAGATACTGGGAGTCGGTATGCAGCTCGACCTTGCAGGAGCGCTTCAGGGCTTCCAGGGCCTTGATGGCGGCCAGAAGCTCCATGCGATTATTGGTGGTTGGATTCTCTCCACCCCAGAGGCTTTTTTCCTGGCTGCCGTAGCATAGCCAGGCTCCCCAGCCACCCGGGCCGGGATTGCCCTTGCAGGCACCATCGGTATAAATGACGACTTGCTGCTGTTTTTCTGACATAACACTGGATTACCGGTTCTTTAGACTGTTACGGGTGGGGGAGCTTACCGGCTGAACCGGCAACCAGCCAGTTTTTTTCCAGGCCGGCTGGGGTCGTAAAGGGCTGCCGATGCGTTTTTTAATGCGCAATACATAAACGCCAGCCAGGGGCCAGCCTTTCTTGTCCAAACGTTGATCCAGGCTGCGCATTTTCTGCTGGAATCCGGGTCGGTTGCAGGGCGGTCGATGAAAAAGCTGGTGGTCTACTTCTTTTTTCAGATCCAGAAACTCCAGCCAATCAGCCAGCTTGGCCTGACTGATCAGGTCCGCTTTTTTCAGTGCACGTAGCGGTTCAGCCTGCATAAACCCAGGTAAAAGTCGTGCCAGACCCCAGAGACTGACAGGGTTAAACCCCAGAATGACCAGTTCGCCCTTGGCCAGGGTGACGCGGGCGGCTTCTTTCAACAGGGCATGGGGGCTGGAAAAGAGTTCCAGGGAATGCTGCAGGATCACCAGATCCATGGAATCATCGGGCAGTGGCAGAGCTGCCGGATCTGCAATCAGGCAGGATTCCTTTTCTGCCAGTTGCAGGGCAGGCCGCCATTCCAGGGTGTGGCGTATACCACTGGTTTCCAGGAAAGAAGCTGCAGGACAGCTGCCAATCACCAGCAGATGATAACCCCGTTCATTTTCCAAAAAGGGTTTCAACAAGGCGGTCTCCACGGCCAGAACCTCCTGTCCCAGAGTCGAGGACCAGAAAGTCTGCCAGGTTTTCCAGACATGCAGGTTTACTTGTGTCTGCTGGTTTTGCACACTCATAGCTTCTACCCTAAAGTGTAAAGTTAAGTAGACCTTAAAATAAAGGACAAAAACATGCTTGATGTTATCCCACTTCCAGCCTTTAACGACAATTATATCTGGTTGCTGCGCCTCAGAGGTGACCAACGTTGCTGGGTGGTTGATCCCGGTGAAGCCGCGCCTGTACAGCGCTACCTGCAAACCCATGACCTCAAGCTGGAAGGGATACTCTTGACCCACCACCATGCTGATCATACAGGTGGTGTTGCTGATCTGGCGAAACCCGGAGTGACCATCATCGGATCACTGCAGGATGTGTATCGCCTGCCGCCTCTGAACCTTCAGGTCACCGCCGGGGATCGTTTCCAGGTTCTCGGCAACACGGTTCAGGTAATGGAAGTCCCCGGCCACACCCTGGGACACATTGCTTTTTATTTTCCCGAGCAGGAACCACCCCTGCTGCTCTGCGGCGATACCCTGTTTGCAGCAGGCTGTGGGCGCTTGTTTGAGGGAACGCCTGAACAGATGCATGCCTCTCTGCAGAGTCTGGCACAACTGCCTGATTCCACCCAGGTTTTTGCAGCCCATGAATACACCCTCAAAAACCTGGAGTTTGCCCGGCAGGTTGAACCCGACAATGCCCGCCTGAAGGCCCGACAAGAAAGCTGCCAGGCGTTGCGAGCCGACCAGCAACCCACTTTGCCTTCCAGTCTAGAGCTGGAAAAGGCCACCAACCCCTTTTTAAGGGTCACTCAGCCCAGTGTTATGGCAGCAGCACAAAAGTACTCCAGCAACCCAGACCTGCAGGAACCCACCGAGGTCTTTGCAATCATCAGACAATGGAAAGATTCGGCCTAGTTAACTTTTGTTCACCAGTGTTTACTTGTCGAGGGGAGCTGCCGCGCATAGAATGGCAGCCATCCTTCAATCCAACACACTGCTGATATCCATCTTACAACTATGCCCATTCAATTTAAGCCTTTACTATCGCCACTGGCTCAGGTGTTCACTGCAAAAATCCGCCCTCTGGTACTCATAACCGCTCTGGGCCTTGCCACCAGCGGCTGTCAAAGCCTGCTGCACAATCCGGAAGCGGAAGCAGCACGTCTGGCAAAACTGGAACTGGCTGCCGAAAATGAACGCCTTTCCCGTGGATCGGTTGCCTGGACCCAACTCCAGTCCGGGCAGCAACTGGCCAGCTACCGTTTCCACAATGACCATCAGGGTCTGTCCAGCCTGCTTGCCATCAACAGTCAGCAGGACTGGCGTCACTGGCAGGAAGCCAGCCTTCCGGAATACGATCTCTGGGATCGTCTGCGGGAAAATTTTGCCATGGACATCAGCAGCGAAGACCCGCGAGTGCAAGCGCAACTGAGATGGTATCGTCGGCACCCAGGTTACATGGATCGGGTCACCGCCCGGGCCAGCCGTTACATGTTTCATGTCATCAGCGAAATTGAAAAACGCGGACTTCCCGGTGAGCTGGCTTTGCTGCCCATCGTGGAAAGTGCCTATGATCCTTTTGCCTATTCCCACGGTCGCGCTTCGGGCATGTGGCAATTCATCCCCGGCACAGCCCGCTACTTTGGCCTGGAAAACAACTGGTGGTACGACGGTCGCCGTGACGTTATCGCTTCAACCGATGCCGCCCTGACTTATCTGGAAAGACTCCACAAGCGTTTTGGTGACTGGCACCTGGCTCTGGCCGCCTATAATGCTGGTGGCGGCAACGTTAACCGTGCTCTGCGCCACAACAGGAATTCCGGTGGCAGCGGCAACTTCTGGGAACTCTACACCCTGCCCCTCGAAACCCGCACCTATGTGCCGAAAATGGTGGCCCTCTCACAACTGATTGCCGATCCGCAGGGGCATGGCATTGCCCTGAATTCGATCAGTAACGAGCCTTACTTTGCAGCCGTGGATATACAGGGCCAGCTGGATCTGGCCAAGGCGGCTGAACTGGCTGAAATCAGCATGGATGAACTCTATCAGTTGAATCCCGGATACAGCCAATGGGCCACCAGCCCGGAAGGGCCTCACCGCCTTCTGGTTCCCTACTCCAGCGCCAAGGTGCTGCAAGACAACCTCAATGACCTGCCGCCACAAAAACGCATGAGCTGGCAGCGTTACCAGGTCAAATCGGGTGACAGCCTGCTGACCATCTCCAAGCGTTTCAGCACCACACCCAGCATGATTCGCGATGCCAACCAACTGCGCGGGGACATTATCCGGGCAGGCAGTGAACTGCTGATCCCCATTCCCAGCAAGGATGCCGGTGCCTATGCACTGAGTGAAAACCAGCGTCTGCAGAAACGCCAGAATGTAAGCCGCAAGGGTGAAAGGGTTGAGCACATTGTGCGCTCGGGCGACAGCTTCTGGAAGCTTGCCCGGGACCACAGTGTTTCGGTACGCGAACTGGCCAGTTGGAACAACATGGCTCCCGGTGACCCCCTCCGGGCAGGTCAGCATCTGGTGATCTGGTCGCGTTCGGATAATGCCCGCAGCCTGGCCAACAATTCCTCTCGCAACGTCATCCGGCGGGTCACTTACCGGGTACGCAATGGTGACAACCTGGCCCGAATTGCCAACCGGTTCAAGGTCTCCGTGAGCGACATCAGTCGCTGGAACAACATCAATCCCAACAACTACCTGCAACCAGGGCAAAACCTGAAACTGCATATTGATGTCACACGCAACTAGTTAAGGAGCTGTCATGCGGGCTGTATTACTTGTTACCGGCCTTCTGGCTTTTGCGGTCTTTGCGGAGGCCTCCCAGCCTGAATGTGTGCATGCCCTGACACTGCATGGTGAACCCAAGTACTCCAAAGACATGCAGCATCTGGACTATGTCAATCCTGATGCACCCAAGGGCGGTCGCCTGCGTCAGGCCGCTCTGGGTACTTTCGACAGCTTCAACCCCTTCATCATTCGCGGCAATCCTGCCAGTGGCCTGAGCAACATTTATGACAGCCTGACCTATCACACTGCCGATGAACCCTTTACCGAATACGGTCTTCTGGCCCGCTGCATGAAGCTGGACCCGGAACGCCGCTGGATTGAGTTTCACCTGCGCAAAGAAGCTCGCTTCCACGATGGTACCCCGATCACGGCTGAAGATGTGGCTTTCACCTTTGATATCCTGCGCTCGGAAGGTCGACCTTTTTACCGGGCCTATTACGCTGGCATAGAGGACATTCAAGTCCTGGACAAGCATCGGGTGCGCTTTGAACTGGCCGCAGGCAAGAATCGTGAGCTGCCCCTGATCATCGGCCAGATTCCCATACTGCCCCGTCATGACTGGGAAGACCGGGATTTCAGCCAGCCCCGCCAGGATCAGCCGCTGGGCAGTGGTCCTTACCGGATTGCAGAAGTGGATTCCGGTCGGCGAATTGTTTATGAACGTGTGGAGGATTACTGGGGTCAGGATCTGGCGCTCAATCAGGGTCGTCACAATTTCAATCAATTGGTACTGGATTATTACCGGGATGCTACGGTGGCTCTGGAAGCCTTCAAGGCAGGGCGTCTGGATTTTCGCCTGGAAAACATTGCCCGCAACTGGGCCGAGGGCTACTCCGGCCCGGCGCTTTCCAGCGGAGAAATCAGCCTGGAAAGTATCCCCCATCAGAACTCTTCCGGCATGCAGGGTTTTTTCTTCAATACCCGCAAGGAGATTTTTCAGGATCTTCGCGTCCGCAAGGCTCTGACGCTGCTGTTTGATTTTGAATGGACCAATCAGCAACTTTTCCACGGTGCCTACCAGCGCACCCGCAGCTATTACAGCAACTCGGAACTGGCTTCCAGTGACCTGCCCGAAGGTCAGGAGCTACAGATTCTGGAAAAATTCCGGGATCAGTTGCCCGAGCGGATTTTCAAGGAGGAATTCACCCTTCCGGTTACCGATGGCAGCGGCAATATCCGCCGCCAGATGCGCGAGGCCTTAAGCCTTTTGCAGGAAGCGGGCTGGAGCATGAAGGAAGGGCGAATGGTCAACGCCCAGGGACAAGCGCTGCATTTTGAAATGCTCCTCAATGACTCTTCTTTTGAACGTATTGTTCTGCCCTGGCGGAAAAACCTGGAACGTCTGGGTATCGGTATGGATGTTCGGGTGGTGGACACCAGCCAGTATCTCAACCGGGTGCGCAGCTTTGATTTCGACATGACTGTCTCCACGCTCGGCCAGAGCCATTCTCCGGGCAATGAACAACGCGAATATTTTCATTCCGACTTTGCCAATGCCAGTGATGGCCGCAATCTGTCCGGTATTGAAGATCCGGTGGTCGACTCCCTGGTGGAGCGATTGATTGCAGCCAGGGACAGGGACACCCTGGTGGCGACTACGCGTGCCCTGGATCGGGTTCTTCTTCACGGCTACTATGTCATTCCCCACTGGCATCTGAATGAGTACCGGGTGGCCAGGCGTAGTGAAATCCGGATTCCTGAGGTGCGCCCACCCTATGGCTTGCCCCAGGACACCTGGTGGTTTGAGGAAGACTAACCCCCTATGCTGCCCTATCTGTTCCGAAGGCTGCTGCTGATTCCCCCCACCTTGCTGGGGATACTGCTGCTGAATTTTGTCATTATTCAGGCTGCACCGGGTGGCCCGATTGAACAGGTCATGGCCCAGATGGGTGGCCTGGATAGCATGAGCAGTACCCGCATGGACTCCTCTGCCGCCAGTGAAGTGGCCAACAACAGCGATGATTCCGGCTACCGGGGTTCCCAGGGGATTGATGCCCAGTTCATTGCTGAACTTGAACAGCAGTTTGGTTTTGATCGCCCGGTGCATGAGCGTTTCTTTCTGATGGTCGGCAATTATCTGCGTTTTGATCTGGGCGATAGCTTCTTTCGCAGCCAGAGTGTGGGTGAGCTGATTCTCGACAAGATGCCGGTTTCTATTTCCCTGGGGCTCTGGTCTACCCTGCTGATTTATCTGATTTCCATTCCCCTGGGGATTCGCAAGGCCCTGCATCATGGCAGCCGTTTTGATGTCTGGACTTCTTCGGTGGTAATTGTCGGCTATGCCATTCCCGGCTTTTTATTTGCCATTTTGCTGATCGTACTCTTTGCCGGGGGCAGCTATCTGGACTGGTTTCCTCTACGCGGCCTGACGTCCGATAATTTTGAGGATCTCAGTTGGTACGCCAAGATTCTGGATTATTTCTGGCACCTAACCCTGCCCGTGCTGGCGATGACCATTTCCGGCTTTGCCACCCTGACCCTTTTGACCAAAAACTCGTTTCTGGATGAAATCCACAAGCAATATGTACTGACCGCAAGGGCCAAGGGTGTTAATGATCGTCAAGTGCTTTACGGCCATGTCTTTCGCAATGCCATGCTGATTATTATTGCCGGGATGCCCGCCGCTCTGGTGAGCATCTTTTTCACCGGCTCGCTCTTGATTGAGGTGATTTTTTCTCTGGATGGTCTGGGCCTGCTGGGCTTTGAAGCCGTTGTGCAAAGGGATTACCCGGTGGTCTTTGGCACCCTGTATCTGTTCACCCTGATTGGACTGGTGCTGAAGCTGATCAGTGATTTGACCTATATGCTGATTGATCCAAGAATCGACTTTTCTTCACGGGAGCAGTGATCCGGATGGCGTTTGTTTTCTTCAGGCTCTCACCTTTGAATCAATACCGCTGGCAATTATTCCGGGCCAACCGCCGGGCCTGGTGGTCTCTGTGGATTTTTCTGGCGGTTTTTGCGGTCAGCCTGGCCGCCGAGCTGGTTGCCAACAGCAAGCCTCTGGTGGTCAGTTATCAAAGTGAACTCTATTTCCCACTCCTGGAAGACTACCCGGAAACCACCTTTGGTGGCGATCTGCCCATTGATGCTGATTACCGTGATCCCTATCTGGCCGAGCTGGTTAACGAAGAAGGCTGGATGCTCTGGCCGTTGATTCCTTTTGCCGCCTCGACCATCAATTATGACCTGACTTCACCGGCCCCCACCCCGCCTTCGCGCGAGAACTGGCTGGGCACGGACGATCAGGGTCGCGATGTGCTGGCACGGGTGATTTACAGTCTTCGGTTGTCAATTCTCTTTGCCCTGATACTGACACTGGGCAGCAGTATTGTTGGTGTCCTGGTCGGTGCTCTGCAGGGCTATTACGGCGGACGCCTGGATCTCTGGGGCCAGCGCTTTATTGAAATCTGGACGGGGCTGCCCACCCTCTTTGTTCTGATCATTCTTTCCAGCATCATCAATCCCGGTTTCTGGTGGCTCTTGTTGATCCTGCTGCTGTTCAGCTGGACAGCGCTGGTGGATCTGGTTCGTGCTGAGTGCCTGAGGGCACGCAATCTGGAATATGTCCGGGCTGCACGCGCTCTGGGCCTGCCCAACCGCCTGATTATTTTCCGCCATGTATTGCCCAATGCTCTGGTCGCCACCCTGACCTTTCTGCCTTTTTTGTTCACCGGGGCCATCACCACCCTGACTGCTCTGGATTTTCTGGGCTTTGGCATGCCACCGGGCACACCTTCCCTGGGTGAACTGGTGGCTCAGGGCAAAAGCAACCTGCAATCCCCCTGGTTGGGCATCACGGCCTTCATGACTCTGGCCATTCTTTTGACCCTGCTGGTGTTTATTGGTGAAGGGGTGCGCGATGCCTTTGATCCGCGCAAAACCCTGGCCCCACAGGAGAGCAAAGCATGAGCCTGCCGCTTTTGAACATTGACAGTCTCAGTGTGCGCTTTGCCGACAATCCTCCGGCTCTCAAGCAGGTCAGCCTGACCCTGAGTCGTGGCGAAACCCTGGCCCTGGTGGGGGAAAGTGGTTCCGGGAAATCGGTCACGGCCCTGGCCGCTCTCGGCCTTTTGCCTGACAATGCCGAAGTGACCGGCAGTATTCAGCTTGCTGATGTCAGTGGTGCAGGCAGCAGCGAAATCGTCGGACAAGCTGACAAAAAACTGCGGCGTTTGCGTGGAAAGCGCCTGGCAATGATTTTCCAGGAGCCCATGACCTCTCTGAACCCTCTGCATCGGGTGCATAAACAAATCAGTGAAAGCCTGCGCCTGCATCAGGGTCTGACCGGCCAGGCGGCCTATCAGCGCTCTCTTGAGTTGCTGGAGGCGGTACGCCTGCCTGACCCGGAGCGTTTGGCCCAGGCCTGGCCCCACCAGCTTTCCGGCGGTCAGCGCCAGCGGGTGATGATTGCCATGGCCCTGGCCAATGACCCGGATATTCTGCTGGCTGATGAGCCCACCACGGCTTTGGATGTCACCGTACAGAAACAGATTCTGGATCTGTTGCGTGATCTTCAGCAATCCAGAGGCATGGCTGTCGTCCTGATTACCCATGATTTAAATCTGGTACGCCAATACAGTGACCGGGTGGCGGTGATGCATCAGGGGCAACTGGTGGAAACCCAGGCAACGCCAGAACTCTTTGCCAACCCCCAGGAAGCCTACACCCGCCACCTGCTGGGCAGTGAACCCAGTGGTCAGGCCTATCCGGTTCCTGAAACCAGCTCGCGTTTACTGGAAGCCAAAAACCTGCGCATCGAATTTCCACGCCCGCGAACCAGCCTTTTGCCCTGGAAAAAGCCTTCTTCTTTTGTGGCTGTGGAAGATCAGTCATTGGAGCTGCGCGAAGGTGAAACCCTGGGTATCGTCGGGGAAAGTGGTTCGGGCAAAACCACTCTGGCTTTGGGTTTGCTGCGTCTGCAAAGCTGTTCTCAAGGCAGCATCCAACTGCAAGGCACCCGGTTGGAAAACCTGAACCAGAAAGCCCTGCTGCCCTGGCGGCGTAAAATGCAGGTGGTTTTTCAGGACCCCTATGGCAGCCTGAGCCCGCGTATGAGTGTCGCAGCCATCGTGGCCGAAGGCCTGAAACTGCATCAACCCGGATTGAGTGCTGCAGCCGTGGATCAGGAGGTCTGCACCGTCCTGCAGGAGGTCGGGCTGGAAACCAGCGCCCGGCATCGCTACCCGCATGAATTTTCCGGGGGTCAGCGCCAGCGGATTGCCATAGCCCGCGCCCTGATACTGCGCCCGCGCCTGCTGGTGTTGGATGAACCCACTTCGGCTCTGGATCGCAGCGTTCAGACCCAGGTCATTGAGCTGTTGCGTGAACTGCAACGCAAACACCAACTGGCCTATCTTTTTATCAGCCATGACCTGCGTGTGGTGCGTGCGCTCAGTCACCGCATTCTGGTGATGAAAGACGGTCAACAGATCGAACTGGCGGAAACCGAGAAGCTCTTCACCCAGCCGCAAACCGAATACACCCGTCAGCTTCTGGAAGCCGCGGGCTGTTAGTCTTCGGCCAACTTGAAGCCACTGACTGATTCAGTCAGTTGATCCGCCTGCTCTTCCAGGGACTCAGCGGCCGCTGCAGCCTCCTCAACCAGGGCTGCGTTCTGTTGGGTCACCTCATCCATCTGGGTCACCGCCTGGTTGACCTGCTCAATGCCCAGGCGCTGTTCTTCCGAGGCTTCAGCAATCTCTCCCATCAGCTGACTCACCTTGCGGATGGATTCCACCACCTCCTGAATCACCTGCCCTGTTCCCATCACCAACTGACTGCTGCGTTGAACGATTTCGGCATCGCGTTTGATCAGTTGCTGGATTTCTCTGGCCGCGGTGGATGAACGCTGGGCCAGACTGCGCACTTCACTGGCCACCACAGCAAACCCCTGGCCGTGTCGACCGGCTCTGGCCGCTTCCACGGCAGCATTCAAGGCCAGAATATTGGTCTGGAAAGCAATGCCATCAATCACCGAGATAATGCTGGTGATCTGCTCGGAGCTTTGCGTCAGCTCCTTCATGGTGATCACCGCCTCATCCACCTGGTGATAGCCCTCATCAGCCTTGTCACTGGCCACCTTGGCCAGATCCCGTCCTTCCACTGCCTGCTCGGTGTTATGCACCACGGTTGATGTCAGTTCCTCCATGCTGGAGGCGGTTTCTTCCAGGCTGGAAGCCTGCTCTTCGGTGCGCTGAGAAAGATCGGAGTTGCCTGCGGCTATTTCACTGGCCGCCGTGTGGATGGCCAGGACGGACTGCCTGATCGCAGCCACCCGCTTCGAGAGTTGCTGCTGCATGCGGTTCATGGCGGCCATCAGGCTGTGGTTATCCCCTTGATGAACCCGGACCTTCTGATCCAGTCGATCTTCGGCTATGGCTCGGGCCAGAGAACTGGCATCCTGAGGTTCTCCACCCAACTGGGCAAGCAATTGCCGTATCAGACGGCCTGCCAGTATCAAGGTGGCCAGCACGACGAGCAAAGCCAGACCTGTGTAAACCAGCATCTCCCAGCGTGCCTGGGTGCGCAGGCCCGCAGCGGATGTCTGCAAGTCCTGCGATAAACGGGCTTCCACCTCCTGCAAGCGATTGATTCGCTCTGTTGAAAGAGCAAACCATTCCTGGGCATCCCGGTTGAGTTCATTGGCCTGCAGGTTTTCCACTGCATACTTCTTGATTTCAGTCACCTGCTCGACCGCCTCGCCTGAAACCCTTTCCTCGAAAAAATCCTTCTGTGCAGGACGGGCGTAGAAGTGAAAGTTTTCCAGAAAAGCCTTTTGTTCAGCGGCATTGGACAGATAGCGAACCAGCAATTCACTGGAAAAGTGCCCCAGACTGAAGGTGTTGGTCAGCAAGGCTCTTTCGATACCAGCTCTTTCCTTACCCTGCAGCAGGTTACTGTAGGCATTGGCCTGGCGGGCAATACGACGATCATCACTCAGCGCAGGGAGAAGACCGGGCACATCCAGTAGCTGGCTGATGGATCGGGTGTAAAAGCTGATGGCTTCCGGCCCGGGCACCTGCTGATTGCTAATACGGCGGCGCAGTTGATCCAGCCCCTGCAAACCCTCTCTGGCCTGGTTAACCAGCCGACGCATTTCTTCATCCAGGCCCTCCAGGGAGGTTTGATCCAGGTAAAGAAGCAGGGCTTCACGGCGTTGATCACTGGCCTCGCGCTGGGCGGGTAATTCGGAGGCAAAGTTGCGCCCGTCACTGCCCAGATAACCGGCGCTCATGCCTCGTTCAATCTGCATTTCATGGGCTAAAGAGCCCATCAATACCGAAAGCTCTACGCCTTCTTCCAGCTGCAGCATATTTCCGGCCATCTCGGCCCGCTGATTGAACCCCAGCAAGGAGAAAATCACCAGAAACAGGGTGGGTAGACCGGTCATTAGAATCAGCTTGCTGCGGATTCCCATGCGTTTGGATAGCTGCATGCTTAATATCCTTAATTTTATTGTTGCTTTAAGTGTTTGGGTGGAGTCTAGATAGCGCCCCAATAGAGTGCAAATTTCAACCCGGAAAACTTTGCTCTAAGACTGGCCTCTTTGCTGCACTGGCGTTAAGCTAGCCGCTTTGATTCCAGGATTCCCACAGGGACGCTTATGCAATCTTCACCCAGGCACCAGGTACCCAATAATCAGAGCCATGCGGATCGGCGTCAGGAATACTCTCCCTTTCGCCAGGTTTTTGAATGGCTGGCCCCGATCATCAAGCTTCTGGGTATGCTGCTGCTGTTACTGGGCAGTTTCCAGTTGGCTCCGGTGATTCTGCTGTCTCTGGAAGGGCAGCCTGAAGACACCGAAATCTTCTTTTATTCCATGCTCTTCACCCTGGTGTCCGGGGGAGCCATGGTGGTACTGGGTTCCCTGGTGCCCTTCAATCTACGGGGACGCCAGATTTTTCTGCTGACCTCCCTGGGCTGGATCGTCCTGAGCTTCTTTTCCTCGATTCCTTTGTACTTTGGTACCACCCAGCTCTCCGTGGCCGATGCCATGTTTGAGTCCGTCTCCGGGCTGACCACCACCGGTTCCACGGTTCTTTCCGGGCTGGACACCATGTCCCACGGCATTCTCCTCTGGCGCGCCATACTGCAGTGGCTGGGGGGGATCGGGATCATCGTTCTGGGCATGGCCATCCTGCCCTTCCTGCAGGTCGGTGGGATGCGCCTTTTCCAGTCTGAATCCTCCGACTGGTCGGAAAAAGCCATGCCCCGCTCAGGCACCATTGCCAAGGCCATCGGCAAGGTTTATTTGGGTCTCACCCTGGCCTGTATTCTCAGTTACTGGCTGGCGGGCATGAATGGCTTTGATGCCCTGGTGCATGGTTTGACCACCTCGGCCACTGGCGGCTTTGCCAACTACGATGCCTCCATGGGGCATTTCGCCAAGACGCCCTGGATTTTGTGGATCAGTATTTTGTTCATGTTTTTGGGGGCTCTACCCTTTGTGCTCTATGTGCACCTGATCCAGGGGCGGCCTCTACCCCTATTCAGGGACAGTCAGGTGCATGCCTTATCCAAGATTTTGCTGACGGCCATTCTTTTGCTCAGTCTTTATCTGATCACCCAGCGTGAATGGCCCTGGTTTGAGGCCCTGACCCATGCAGCCTTCAATATTGTTTCGGTGGTTACCACCACGGGTTATGCCTCCAGTGACTACAATGGCTGGGGCACCTTTGCGGTGATTTTCTTTTTGTATCTGATGTTTGTCGGGGGGTGTTCCGGTTCCACCAGCGGGGGGTTCAAGGTGTTTCGTCACCAGCTCTCGATCATGCTGATGCGCAACCAGATGCTGGCTCTTCTCCACCCGCGCGGGGTTTTTTCCCAGAGTTACAATGGCCGCCACGTCCCGGATGATGTCATTCGCTCCATGGTGGCCTTTGCCTTCTTTTTCTTTGCCACCATTGCCGCCCTGGCTCTGGCTCTGTCTTTTATGGGGCTGGATTTCATCACCAGTTTTACCGCTGCCGTCACTGCTGTGGCCAATGTCGGCCCCGGACTGGGTGTGACGGTTGGCCCTGCGGGTAACTTTTCCAGCCTGCCGGATCTGGGCAAATGGCTGCTGGCTCTGGGCATGATTCTGGGTCGCCTGGAAATCGTGACCTTCATGATTCTCTTTACCCGTGCATTCTGGCGTTCCTGATCCCGGCCACTCGAAGGAGTTTTAGTTATGAAAATCATTATTCTTGGTGCAGGACAGGTCGGTGGCACCCTGGCTGAAAATCTGGCCGGTGAGGAAAACGATATCACCATCGTTGATGCCAATGCCGACCGCCTGCGTGATCTGCAGAACAAACTGGATATTCGCATTATTCAGGGCAAGGCTTCCTACCCGGCGGTTCTGCGCCAGGCCGGTTGCGAGGATGCCGACATGATCATTGCGGTGACCAATTCCGATGAAGTCAACATGGTCGCCTGTCAGGTCGCCCACGCTTTATTCAACACGCCCAGCAAGATTGCCAGGGTACGCTCTGCTGCCTACCTGTCACGCAAGGGTCTGTTCCGCACCGAACGGGGTTTTGATATTGATGTGCTGATCAGCCCCGAACAGGTGGTCACCAATCATATTCGTCGCCTGATTGAATACCCCGGCGCACTTCAGGTCCTGGACTTTGCCGGGGGCCTGGTGCAGCTGGTGGCCGTCAAGGCACACCGGGGTGGCCCTCTAGTCGGTCAGCAACTCTCCGCCCTACGCCAGCATATTCCCAATGTGGATACCCGGGTTGCGGCTATTTATCGCCAGAACCAGGCATTATTGCCCAAGGGCAGCACGGTGATTGAGGAAGAGGACGAAGTCTTTTTCATAGCCGCGCGCAAGGATATCCGCACGGTCATGAGTGAAATGCGCAAGGTGGATCACAGCTATAAGCGCATTGTCATTGCCGGGGGTGGCAATATCGGTGAACGTCTGGCGGAAAGCCTGGAGAAAGAGTATCAGGTCAAGCTGATTGAGTACTCCCAGGCCCGCTGTGTGGAGCTGGCGGAAAAACTCGAACGCACGGTGGTATTGAATGGCACGGCAACCGACAAAACCCTGCTGCAAGAAGAAAGCATCGATCACGTGGATATCTTCTGCGCTGTCACCAATGACGATGAAGTCAACATCATGTCGTCGATGCTGGCCAAACGCATGGGTGCTGGCAAGGTCATGACCCTGATCAACAATGCCGCCTATGTGGATCTGGTACAGGGCGGTGAAGTGGATATTGCTTTCTCACCCCAGTTGGCGACCATCGGCAGTCTCCTCACCCATGTGCGCCGAGGTCAGGTGAAGAATGTGCATTCGCTGAGGCGCGGCGCGGCTGAAGCCATCGAAGCCGTAGCCATCGGGGATGAAAAAAGCTCCAAGATTGTTGGCAAATCCCTGGAACAGATCAACCTGCCTGAAGGGGTAACCATAGGGGCGCTGGTGCGCGGCAAGGAAGTTCTGATTGCCCATGGCGATCTGGTTATCCAGTCAGAAGACCAGGTCATCCTTTTCCTGGTCGACAAACGCAAAATCCGTGAAGTGGAACAGCTTTTTGCGGTGGGTATCACCTTTATCTGACAGTCAGGTTCAGGAACCCAGGAACAACCAGCCCTGGTAGCCGACAAAGCACAAGAGCAGACCGGCCCCTTCCAGGCGGTTGATCCTTTCCTGACCCTGACGACCCAGAGAAACCAGCAGCAAAAGGACAGTCAGCCCCAGCATCACCGGCAGGTCGCGCCAGAGTAATTCGGAGCCCAGCTGGCTGCCACTGGCCAGCAAAGCAGGCATGGGCAGCACCGCCAACAGATTGAAGACGTTGGAACCGATGATATTGCCCAGCACCAGTTCCGATTGCCCCTTGCGGGCTGCTGCCAGGCTGGCTGCCAGTTCCGGCAAGCTGGTGCCAACCGCAACCAGGGTCAGGCCCACCACCATTTCACTGACACCCCAGGACAAAGCCAGTTCTACCGCCCCCCAGACCAGCAGACGCGAACTGACAATCAAAAGTACCAGCCCCACCAGCAACCAGAAGAGCGCACGGGCTGTGGACATGGGCTGCAGAGTGCTTTCCACTTCTTCCAGCAGGGCATCACTCTGGCCCTGGCGGGTTAGCCAGTAGCTGTAACCGATAAAGGCCAGCAGGCCAACTACCAGCAACACCCCTTTCCACCAGTCCAACTGCTGGTTCAGCAACAACAGGGCCGCGCCCAGAGTCACCACCAACAGCAGAGGGATTTCCTTGCGCACCAGGCCGGTGGCCACTGGAATGGGAGCAATCAGGGCGGTCAGGCCCAGAATCAGGGCAATATTGGCAATGTTGGAACCCAAAGCATTCCCCACCGCCAGATCAGGACTGCCATCCAGGGAAGCCTGAATGGCAACCAGCATTTCCGGTGCCGAGGTACCAAACCCCATCAGCAGCATACCGATGACCAGAACCGGAACGCCCAGTTTTTCTGCAGTCACCGAGGCACCTATGACAAAGCGATCCGCACTCCAGACCAGAAGTATCAGACCCGCAACAACCGCCAGCCATTGTAATAACACGCTTGCTTCACTCCCTACTCAAATAAAAAGCCATTGTAACCGAGTATGAGTCCTTGGTCGCCTTTCCAGAATCCCTGCAAGCCACTAGACTGAAATAAAATACAAACTTCAGGAGAGATCGCATGGCCAAGGTTCTGGTGGTTGATGATGAACCCAATATTGTTCTGTCGCTGGAGTTCCTGATGCAGCAGGCCGGTTTTGAGGTCAAGACAGCCGAAGAGGGTGAAACGGCCCTGGAGCTGGTGGCTTCCTTTCAACCCGACCTGCTGCTCCTGGATATCAGTCTGCCGGGAATCAGCGGCTTTGAAGTTCTGGAAACCCTGCGTGAGCAGGATAAATTCAAGCGTTTGCCCATCATCATGCTGACAGCCCATGGGCGCGAAGTTGAAAAAGAAAAAGGGCTGGCTCTGGGAGCGGATGACTATGTCACCAAACCCTTCTCCACCCGTCAGTTGGTGGACAAGGTAACCGCCCTGATCCAGGAAAAGGATAACAATAACTAGGGAGCCTGAAGCATGCCGCATCGTCAGAAACTCTTGGGACTCTGGATGCTGCTGACCGGCAGTAGTATTTTTCTGGGCCTGCTCAGTGGCCTCTGGCTGGAAAGTCAGCTGCAGCCGGAAGGTTTTGCACGCCTGTTGCTCTGGTTTTTCTGCCTGTCGGCGGGCCTGCTACTGATTCTGATCGGACTCCCATTGGAAGTGCAACTATTCCGCCCCCTACGACATCTGCAGGTGCAACTGGCACGTCTGGCGGGCAACCCTGATGCCCAGAATGACTTTCCTCCGGAAGGCTGGCTGACAGTGCTGCAGCCCGATCTGGAACGCCTGCGTCAGGGTTGGCGAAATGATCGTGCCCTGCTGGGAGAAGCCAAGATCCAGGGGGCCAAGGATGCCGCCCGAATCCGTCAGGAGCTGGAAGCACTGCTGCAGGTGCTGAAAGTTCCCCTCTTGCTTTGTGACCGCCACCAGCGGCTGCTGCTCTTCAACCCGGCAGCCGAACAGCTATTCGCCAAGAATCCTGCCCTGGGTCTGGGCCGCAGGCTGGAGGAGCTTCTGCCTGCTCCCAGCCTGAGCGATGCCCTTCACCAGCTCCCCAAGGACGGCAGTCCGCGTCAACTTCTGCTGCCTCACGAGGATCGCTGGTTTTTGTGTGATCTGCGCCAGGTACTGGCCAGCCAGGGTGAGGCCCTGGTCACTCTGGAAGATGCCACTGAGCGTCAACAAACCGATCAGCGCTGGCGAAAACCCCTGGGCAGTCTGCTGCCAGCCTTACGTGGGCATGCCGCCAACCTGGCCACCGCCGGAGAAGTGCTCAGCAGTGGCAACACCGGCCCGGAACTCAACAACCGCCTGCAAACAGCCATGCATCAGGACAGCCAGGCTCTCAGCGGCCTGATCAGTGAACTGGCCCAACTGCTGGAAAACCTGCATCTGGAACAGGGGCAACTTTCGGACACCTGGTCCAATGATCTCTGGCAGGCCCTTCTTCCCAGCCTGGATCAACAACTGCAACTGACCCCCATCGGTATCCCCGTCTGGTTGCGAGCCGACAGCCCCAGCCTGCTGGCACTGCTGCAACGTTTACTCACCCAACTGCAGGAGGCCACCGGACAAACGAGTTTTGAAAGTGAAATCCAGCTGGGCAACAACCGTGTTTATCTGGATCTGATCTGGAAGGGCGAGCCCCTGAGCCTCAGCCTGCTGCAGGAATGGCAGGAAATGACGCTGGCCGATGAAGACATGTCACCCCGTATGGGCGACATTTTACGTCGTCATTCCAGTGACTGGTGGAGTCTGCAGGATGCAGATGGGGTTTATGCCCGCCTGCGCATTCCCCTGCCAGCGGCCAAACGCGTCTACCCCCCACCCCCGGCCATAGAGTCACGCCCCGAGTTTCATGACTTCAGTATTGCTGATCTGCCTGCACCCACGGATGAACTGGGGCAACTGCGGTTCAACCAGCTGGAAATGGTGGTTTTTGATACAGAAACCACCGGACTGGAGCTGCGCAAGGGCGACAAGGTGATCAGCATCGGTGCCTGTCGCCTGCTTAAAGGTCGCCTGCTGGCCCAGGAGGTTTTCGACCAGAAGGTCAATCCCAATCGTCCCATCCCGCCTGCCAGCACCCGGATACACGGCCTGACGGATGCCGACGTTGAGAAATCTCCCCCCTTGAAGGTGGTGCTGCCGCGTTTTCGGGAGTTTGTCGGCAATGGCATTCTGGTGGCTCACAACGCCGCCTTTGATCTGCTGGCCATCAATCTGGAGGCCGAAGAACTGGATATTGAATTCAACATGCCGGTACTCGACACCCTGTTGTTGTCCAGGGGGCTGGACAAGAATCTGGAAGGTCACGGCCTGGATGATCTGGCCGAGCGCTTCAAGCTGACCTTTCCTCCGGGAACCCGTCACACCGCTCTGGGCGATGCCAGGGTAACGGCGGAACTGCTGCTGGCCTTGCTGCCACGCCTGGAAGCGCGTGGCATCCACACGCTCAAGGATGCCCTGGAGCTGCAGAAAGCCCAGGTGGAAGCATCATGAAAAAGCCGGTCAACCAGGCACGCCTGATCGGGCTGACACTGCTTGCTGGCCTGCTGTTCACACCTCCGCTCCTGCTGCTGTTTGACCGACCTTCAGCTTCCGGGATTTCCTGGCTGCCGGTTTATGTTTTTGCAGTCTGGCTGGGGGTGATTGGTCTGGCTGCCTGGCTGTTGGAGGGAAGCAAGGATGAGTGACTGGATCACCCTGGCTGTTGCTTTCAGCTATCTGGCCATCCTGTTTCTGATTGCAGCCTGGGGTGACCGGCGGGCTGAAACGGGACGTTCGGTCATCAATTCACCGCTCGTCTATACCCTTTCCATTGCCGTCTACTGCACGGCCTGGACTTTTTACGGCAGTGTCGGGCGGGCCACCGATTCTGGACCCAGTTTCCTGCTGATTTACCTGGGGCCGACTCTGGCCATGCTCCTGGGTTGGGTGATGATCCGCAAGATGGTTCGTATTGCCCGCGCCCAGCGAATCACCTCCATTGCCGACTTTATCAGTGCCCGCTATGGCAAAAGCGGGCAGTTGGCGGCCCTGGTCACCCTGATCGCAGTGGTGGCCATCATGCCTTACATCGCTTTACAGCTGAAAGCCATTACCATCAGCCATGCGGTACTGACCGAGTACCCCTATTCCGGCTCGGATGTGGCCAACAAGAGCTTCTGGATGGACAAGTCCTTCTGGGTTGCTCTGGTATTGGGCGTTTTCACGATTCTGTTTGGCACCCGCCATCTGGATGCCAGTGAGCGCCACGAGGGCATGGTGGCTGCCATTGCCTTTGAATCCATCATCAAGCTGGTGGCTTTTCTGACCCTGGGATTCTTTGTGGTCTTCTGGCTCTACAACGGCCCTGTTGATCTTCTCAGCCAGGCAGCAGAACATCCAGACCTGATCAACAGCATGGGATTGGATGCCGTGCCTGGAGGTGCTGTGGGCTGGGTGGGCACTCTGGTGCTGGCCACCCTGGCCTTTATCACCTTGCCCCGCCAGTTTCAGGTACTGGTCGTGGAAAATGTTGATGAAGCCCACCTCAAACGCGCCAGCTGGATGTTTCCCCTGTATCTGATAGCCATCAACCTGTTTGTCATACCCATTGCCTTTGCCGGGGTGCTGCTGGGTGGCGCCGCCCAGGAGCCGGACAGCTTTGTGCTCACTCTGCCTTTGTCGGCCGGTCTGGAAACCCTGCCTCTGATAGTCTTTATCGGCGGTCTGGCGGCAGCCACCGGCATGGTCATTGTAGAAACCATTGCCCTGTCCACCATGATCAGCAACCATCTGGTGATGCCGGTATTATTACGCTGGAAGTGGTTGCATCTGGACCCCACCCGCAACCTGAGTGGCTGGCTACTGGGTATTCGCCGTATCGCCATTTTGCTGATCCTGCTGCTGGGCTACCTTTACCATGCCCTGATCGGTGAATCCTACAGTTTGGTGACCATCGGTCTGGTCTCCTTTGCAGCAGCAGCCCAGTTTGCCCCCTCCCTGCTGCTGGGGCTTTACTGGCGGGGAGCCAATAGCCGTGGGGCTACTCTGGGCCTGATCGGGGGCTTTCTGGTCTGGGCCCACACCCTTTTGATTCCCGGCTTTGCCCAGTCCGGCTGGCTGTCCATGACTCTGATCGAGGCAGGCCCCTGGGGTATTGAATGGCTTAAACCCTATGCCCTGTTTGGCCTGGAAGGCTGGGACATCTACACCCATGCCATCTTTTGGAGCCTTTTGGTTAATGTTGGTTTGCTCGTGGGGATTTCCCTGTTTTCCCGCCAGAACAGCCTGGAGCAGACCCAGGCGGCGCTTTTCACCGAAGGCCTGAGACCGGACGTCATGCAAACCCCGCTTTGGCTCGGACAAACCACACGGGGCGAACTCTACCAGCTGCTCAACCGCTATCTGGGTCAGGCCAGTACCCAGCGGGTATTCAGGAAATTTGGTGATACCCAGAATCCCACGGCCGATAATGAACAAATCGCCCCTCCCGACCTGATCAGTCAGGCCGAACAGGCCCTGACCGGGGCTCTGGGCAGTGCTTCAGCCAGGGTTCTGATCAACTCGGTGGTGCGCGGCGAAGCCCTGGATCTGGAGGCGGTGCTCAGTATTTTGGATACCACCAGCCAGACACTGGAGTACAACAAGCGTCTGGAACAGAAATCAGCAGAACTGGTTCGTATCGGCGAAGAGTTGCGCAGCGCCAACGAACGTCTTCGCGAACTGGATCGCCTCAAGGATGAGTTTGTGGCCATGGTCAGCCATGAGCTGCGCACGCCCCTGACCTCCATCAGAGCCTTTGCGGAGATCCTGCGTGACAGCCCAACCGTGGAACCTGAGAAGCAGGCCCACTTTTTAGGAGTGATCGTCAAGGAAAGTGAGCGGCTTTCGCGTTTGATTGAAGAAATCCTGGATCTGGCACGGCTGGAATCCGGGCGCATGCGGCTCAACCCGGAAAGGCTGGATTTCAAACAGCTCACACAGGATTCAGCGGATGCCATCACCCAGCTTTATCAGGAGCGCCAGGTCAACCTGGAAGTGGATCTGCCCGAAACTCAGGCCTGGGTGGTGGCCGACCCGGATCGCCTGCAGCAGGTGGTGATCAACCTCCTGGATAATGCCCGCAAATTTGCCGACAGCAATAACCCCCAGGTCAAACTGAAACTCCAGACCTGGAAAAAACACTGGCGTCTTTCGGTTGAAGACAATGGGCCGGGAATTGCCGAGGAGGAAAGGGAAAAGGTGTTTGAAAAATTCCACCAGATCCAGCAACAACACGGTCAGAGCCATGACAAGAGCCGGCCCAAGGGCAGTGGCCTGGGGCTTCCCATCAGCCGGGGCATTATTGCCCATCTGGGGGGTCGCCTCTGGGTGGAAGGCCCTCAGGAACTCACGGGTGCCCGACTGATCATTGAGCTGCCCAAAGCACCGGAGGAAGAATCCTCCGAAGCGCCTGCAACCAGTCAAAACTGACCCTCTGGTTGCCGGTTGTTTTTACTGGTATTCTTGTTGCTCTTACTGGTTTTCTCGGGTCTCCCATGCTAAGAACAAGGCGTACTTTCAATACCTTGATGCTGTTGATGGCTCTGGCCGTCATCACGCAGCGGGTATTAACGCCTTTTATCGTGCCGCCCCTGCTGGTGCATGCTGACGGCACTCTGGAAATCTGTAGCTGGCAGGGCAGCAGTGAACGCCTGGTTTTCAACAACCAGGGGGAAAGACTGAAATCCCTTCAGCCCAATCATCCCTGCCCCGAATGCACCACCTCCCCGGCCCTCAGTCAGCAAGCCGATCTGTTTCTTCCCGAGTCACCGCAACAGGCGGTGTCCCAGGCCAGGGTTCGTTCTGCTTCCAAACCCGGCGACCATTTACGTCCTCCCCCCCGCGCACCTCCCTTACAGGCTTGAAGCACCCAAACTGTTAGCAAGAATCAATCACTGTGAGAGTCAAGATGCGATTAAATCGAACCCTGCTTTGGGTAGGCCTTGCCCTGTTGGCCATTTTTGCAGGCCTGCAAATCTGGACAGGCAGCAGCCAGAACCCGCAAAACCTTGTGGCTTCCCAGCCCACCGGTGCCCCCTTTACCCTGGACAGCAAACAAGGGGAAGTTTCCCTGAGCGACCTGGATGATGACCAGTTGGCCTTGATCTATTTTGGTTATACCTGGTGTCCGGATATCTGTCCCATGTCCATGGTTTTTCTGGCAAAAGCCCTGAAAAACCTGCCGGAAGAACTCAACAACAGAGTGCAGCCGATTTTCATTTCTGTAGACCCGCAAAGGGACACACCTGAGCGCCTGCAGGCTTATGTTGAATTCTTTGAGGCCGGTATTATCGGCGTGACCGGTGAAGAGGAAGAGCTGAAAGAGCTGGCCCGCCAGTATGGTGCCTATTATCAGCGGGTGGAGGTGGATTCGGCCATGGGTTATGCCGTTGACCACACCTCGGATTTTTATCTGGCCAACAACAAGGGGGAGCTGGTCACAACCCTCTCCCACAACAGCAGTGGCAATCAGCTACAACAAGCCCTGATTGATGCCCTTGAGAAGTCTCCAGAATAGGAAACACGACCATGAAGTCTTTATTGAAACCCTTTTTACTTGTCGTTTTGCTGACCTTCAGCCTGGCCAGTCTGGCCCAGGAACTGCAGGTTCAGGATCCTTATGTCCGGGCTGTACCTCCCGGCTCCCCGGTGAGCGCTGCTTTCATGGAGTTGCATAACCAGGGCTCCGAACAGCGTGCTCTGGTTGCAGCCTCCAGCCCGGTTTCAGAAGTGGTTGAGCTGCACACCCACACCAAAGTGGACGGTGTCATGCAAATGCGCCGGGTCGAAAGCATAGAGGTTCCAGCCGAGGGAAAAACCCTGCTGGAGCCGGGTGGCCTGCACCTGATGCTAATCAATCTGAAGGAAACCCTGACCCCCGGCAGCCAGGTTGAAGTCACCCTGACCCTGGATGATGGCAGCCAGATTGAACTCAGCGTGCCGGTACGCAACGTGAGAGCGCATTCCATGCACACAAAATAGCTGCGCGCACGATTATCGCTCGCGGAGCGAGCTCCCACAGAATTAAAGTGAGCTTCCACAGACAGTTTTGTAGGAGCGCAGTCCCTTTGTGGGAGCGCAGTCCCTGCGCGATTAATAAGCAGCTGCCTTCTCTTTAGAGGGAAGGCAGCTGCTTGCGTGTTTTCCTGACCAGGTTGCGTATCAGCTTCAAATCCAGTTTCAGCAAACTTTTTTCCCGTGACGTCAGGTTTCGGCTGTCAACCCAGTTGTCTGCCTTGCGGCCTGCATCCAGACTTTTCAGTTGGGCCGTCAGCAGTAACGCCTGAAGATTCTGCAAAGCAGCAGCCAGGTCAGCAGCCTCTTCGGGCGGCAATACCTGGCGGGTGACCAGCGCTGTCAGGCGATCCCGTGTACTGACCCCATCGAAAACCCCCTTGATCAGACACAGCAGGCGCACCGTGGATTGCAGAGGCAGAAGACCCTGACGTTTCAGATTCAGGGCATGGGAATGAGGCGCATCTTCCTGATCACCTGCCAAGCGTTCAAAACCATCCAGGGCAACCGGGATTTCATCCAGCAATTCACCCATTTCATGCAAAAAACCGCTGGCTCCGGGAAGCAGTTGCTGCAACTCTTTCCGAAAGGCTTTTTCCAGGCCGGAGTCACCGTAAACAGGGGTGAAATCCAGCAGAATATTGGAAAGCTGCACTCGTTTGACGATGCGATCCGAACTCCAGATACGCATCTGGGCAATCCACTCCTTTAAAGGCTTGCGCCACAGCGGCCAGCGCGCCATGACATGACCCTGACACAGGGGAATACCGACCTGATCCAGCTTTTCGGTAAAGCGCTCTCCCAGATGCTGAAACCAGGTGTCAATTTCCTGATGCCGCTCAAGCGGGTAGTCCTCCAGGATCATGGCATTGTCCTGATCGGGTCGCAGCAGGCTTTCACTGCGGGCACCTGAACCCAGCACAAGCACACAAAAACCCACCGGAGGCTTCCCCCAGCCGTGGCTGTGCATTTCCGCCAGAGAGTCTTCTACAGCCTTGCGATACAGCCAGGCATTATGGTCACTGATCAACTGACTGATGCGCCAGGCGGGCAAATCCAGGCGCTGCAAGGCCTTGACCAGCTGCAGCTGCCAGGATTTAACTTGTTCAGTCTGAAGATCCCGGGGGAAAGATTCCATGACTTCAGCCAGAGGCCGAACCACGCCTGCAGTGACACCCTCAAGTTGCCGTGGGTCTTGAAACAGGTCTCGCCAGGGTGAAGAGCGTGCCAGAAACTGCATACAGCCTCCTTGTTGTTATTATTTTCATTTTAGCCATACAGGAAAATAAAGCCCAACAGAATCCATAAAAAAACCCCGCTTAAAAGCGGGGCTTAGTGACTGGCTTAGGCAAATCTCAGGGTTGCCTAGTCGAGCTTGCGACCTTTTTTCGCTGCAATACGCAGACGCAAGGCATTCAGCTTGATAAAGCCTTCTGCATCCTTCTGGTCATAGGCACCAGCATCATCTTCAAAGGTGGCGATTTCTTCATCAAACAGGGTGTCGTCTGACATGCGGCCCACCGGAATGACATTGCCCTTGTAGAGTTTCAGGCGAACCTTGCCATTCACCACTTCCTGGGATTCGTCAATCATCGCCTGGAGCATTTTGCGCTCTGGGCTCCACCAGTAGCCGTTATAAACCACCTTGGCATAGCGGGGCATCAGCTCATCTTTCAGGTGAGCCACTTCACGATCCAGAGTGATGGATTCAATGGCACGGTGTGCCTTGAGCATGATGGTGCCACCGGGCGTTTCATAAGCACCGCGGGATTTCATGCCGACATAGCGGTTTTCAACGATATCCAGACGACCGATACCATTGGCACCGCCCACCTTGTTGAGTTTTTCCAAAACTTCATGAGGCTTGAGGCGCTCGTCATCAATGGCAACGATATCGCCCTTCTCGTAGGTCAGTTCAATATAAGTCGGCTCATCGGGTGCCGCTTCCGGGCTGACACTCCAACGCCACATGGGTTCTTCAGGCTCGGCCCAGGGATCTTCCAGAATGCCGCCTTCATAGGAGATGTGTAGCAGGTTGGCATCCATGGAATAGGGTGATTTGGTGCCTTGTTTGGCAAAGTCCACCGGAATATCGTGCTCTTTGGCATAGGCCATGAGTTTTTCACGGGACAGAAGATCCCATTCGCGCCAAGGGGCAATAACCTTAACGCCGGGCTTCAGGGCATAGGCACCCAGTTCAAAACGCACCTGGTCGTTACCCTTGCCGGTGGCACCGTGAGAAATGGCATCAGCACCGGTCTGGTTGGCAATTTCCACCAGACGCTTGGCAATCAGAGGGCGGGCAATGGAGGTGCCCAGCAGGTATTCACCTTCGTAGATGGTATTGGCGCGAAACATGGGGAAGACATAATCACGCACGAATTCTTCGCGCAGATCTTCAATGTAGATTTCCTTGACACCCATTTTCTCGGCCTTGGCACGAGCAGGCTCCAGTTCTTCACCCTGGCCCAGGTCGGCGGTGAAGGTCACCACTTCACAGTTATAGGTATCTTCCAGCCATTTCAAGATAATGGAAGTGTCCAGACCACCGGAATAGGCCAGGACGACCTTGTTAATTTCTGACATATAAGCTCCTTAGCTGCCCTGACAGTTCACACAAGGCAGGGATTGATCAATAAACTACAAAAGGGCTGCCGAAGCAGCCCAGAAGGAATAGGTGGGGGAAGTATAACGCAAGCCCAAGTTAAACCCTAGAAGAGGGGTTTAATTTCCAGCTCCCGTTGCAGCTGAATTTCCACACGACGGTTTTTCTGACGCCCTTCAGCTGTGCGGTTATCAGCCACAGGATAGCGTTGACCATGGAATTCGGTGGTAATCATGTCTTCCGGCATACCGCGGGCCACCAGGTAATCAGTGACCTCATTGGCGCGCTGATGGGAAATTTCCCGGTTGCGGGTGCGTGAACCCAGAGAGTCGGTATGACCATCCACCATCACCAGCTCCACTTCGGGGTCAGCATGGACATAGCGCACGATCAGATCCAGCTGCTCCTTGTCGGACTCAGTCAACTGGTTGTTACCGACATTGAAGTTGAGCACCACATCGTGGATCTGGTCGAAATTAACCGGCAGCAGGCGGGCCTGGCATTCCTGAAAGTTGGCAAAAGCGGTATGAAAACGAACCGGTGTCAGGCTGGCACGACGGCGCTGTATGCGCTCATCACTATCGGTCTGCACCAGTGAAGGCATACGCCCCTGGCGCAGGGATTCCAGCACCAGCTCTGTCTGGCGGGTGCCGATACGCAGCGGATAGTCGGTGGTTTTCACCTCATAGTGCCCCAGCTTGCGCGTTCCCTGTCCGGGTTGCCAGTGAGGGGCCAGAGCGACCAGATCCACCCGTCCCTGACGCAGGGAGTGGCGGAAGGTATCGATTTCCATACGCACTTCATCGCCAGCGCGATGGATAAAGCGGGCAACCCCAAAATCGGGGATATAATGATTCAGTTCGCAGCTCAATTGCGAAGGTTCACTGGCTTCCCAAAGCCCGTCTTCGTACCCCCCCTGCCAGGTTGTTGCCATGGCTGAGGAACCTGCAACCAGCAGTAAAGAACCGAGCAAGCCGCCCAACCAGCGTTCAGGCTTGTTGAATTGAATTGCTTGCTGAAAAAGACCTTGCTGACCTGCCACGGCGGACTTCCTTTCAAGGGTAAGTGACTGATATTGATTTTTTACTCTACAGGAGCTGAATCGGCCAGCCCAGCAGAAACTTTAACAAAAAGCATGTTAAGCTAAGCCCATAAAGCTCAGCAACATTCACCAGCCAGGAGACCTGAGTGACTAGCCAGTCCCACAGCAAACACCCCCTATCCCGACGTTTTCGTGGTTATCTGCCTGTGGTGGTGGATGTTGAAACTGCTGGATTCAATCCCCGCACGGATGCCCTGCTGGAAGTTTCCGCGACCACCCTGACCATGGATGATAACGGTATACTCCTGCCCGAGCACTCGCTATCCAAGCACCTCATACCTTTTGAGGGGGCCAATATTGAAAAGTCAGCGCTGGAATTCACCAAAATCAATCTGGAAAGCAGCTTTCGGCAGAGTATTGCCATGGATGAAAAAGAAGCTTTGAATGAAATTTTCAAGATGATCCGCAAGGCCATCAAGGCCCATGATTGCACCCGGGCCATTCTGGTCGGCCACAATGCCAGTTTTGATCTGGGTTTTATCAATGCCGCAGTCGATCGCTGCAACCTCAAGCGCAACCCTTTCCATCCTTTTTCCAGTTTTGATACCGCCACCCTGGCCGCTCTGGCCTTTGGACAAACCGTCCTGGCCAAGGCCTGCCGGGCAGCGGGTATTGAGTTTGACAACAAGGAAGCGCATTCAGCCAGTTATGACACCGAACGCACGGCCGAGTTGTTTTGTACCGTGGTCAATACCTGGCATGAACTGGGCGGTTGGGAACTCGCTCTCAGAACCATGCCAGAGCAGGTTTAGGCTGCAGAAGCCACCGCTTCTTCAATCATTTTTTGCAGCTCACCCTGCTGGTGCAGATCCAGAATGATATCGTTGCCACCCACCAGCTCACCATTCAGCCACAGCTGAGGGAAGGTTGGCCAGTTGGCATACTTGGGCAGCTCGGCACGAATGTCCGGGTGCTCCAGAATATTGACGAAAGCAAACTTCTGGCCGCAGGCCATCAGAGCCTGAACCGATTGGCCCGAGAAACCGCATTGCGGCATTTGTGGTGAGCCTTTCATGTAAATGAGAACCGGGTTGCTACTGATTTGCTCTTTAATGGTATCCAGCGTTGTTGACATGAACTTTCACCTTTTGATTAAGAAAACTGCAGCTATTCGAGAATACCTGACTAACCCGGTCAATTTTAGCTGCCTAAGGCCACAATTAACAAGTTACCGGGAAAATTTTCTGTCTGTCTTGCCAGTCACCCGGCAAGTGCTTAGACTGAATCCCTTTTCCCGAATTCAGCCCAACCCATTAATGAGGATACTTGCAGCATGGCCGATACTGCCCTGATGCACACCTATGGTCGCCTACCCGTTGCTTTTGCTTCCGGTCAGGGTGCCTGGTTAAAAGATACTGAAGGCAAGGATTACCTGGATGCACTCAGCGGTATTGCTGTTTGCGGCCTGGGTCACGCCCACCCGGCCGTTACCGAAGCCCTGTGCAAACAGGCTGGCACCCTGATGCACACGTCCAACCTTTACCGGGTTTCAGCGCAGGAAGCCGCCGCACAAAAGCTGACCCAACTGGCCGGAATGGACAAGGTTTTCTTCTGCAACTCCGGTGCCGAGGCCAATGAGGGTGCCATCAAGCTGGCCCGCCTGCATGGCCATAAAAAGCAAATCGACACTCCCCAGATTCTGGTCATGGATAATGCCTTTCATGGCCGCACCCTGGCCACTCTGAGTGCAACCGGCAATCGCAAGGTTCAGGCCGGGTTTGAGCCTCTGGTCAGCGGCTTTATCCGTTGCCCCTACAATGATCTGGATGCAGCCCGCAGTATTATAGAAAGCCGTTCGGATCTGGCTGCAGTACTGATCGAACCCATTCAGGGCGAGGGGGGCCTGCAGGCTGCCTCTGATGAAGTCATGAATGGTCTGCGCCAGCTCTGTGATGAGCATGACCTGCTGCTGATGCTGGATGAAGTGCAAACCGGCAATGGCCGCACCGGCCACTACTATGCCTATCAAGGCTTCAACTGGAAGCCGGATGTCCTGACCACGGCCAAGGGCCTGGGCAATGGTTTTCCCATAGGCGCTGTCCTGGCCCAGGGTCAGGCGGCCGAACTCTTCCAGCCCGGTCATCATGGTTCCACCTATGGCGGCACCCCACTGGGCTGTGCTGTGGTTCTGGCGGTTCTCAAGACCCTGGAAGAGGAAAACCTCTGCCAACGTGCCAGCCAACTGGGTGAGCGCATCCAAGACCGGCTCCAGCAACAGCTGGGTGACCTGGATGCCCTAGTGGAAATACGCGGTCGCGGCCTGATGATCGGCATTGAACTGGATCGCCCCTGCACTGAGCTGGTCAAGCTGGCTCTGGACAGCGGCCTGCTGATCAATGTCACCGCTGGTTCAGTTATTCGCCTGTTGCCCCCCTTGATTTTTACCGACCAGGAAGCGGATCAATTGGTTGATCGCCTGGTACCGCTGGTCAAAGACTGGCTGGCAACCACCTCTACCCCCTAAACCTGAGAGCCTCTAGTTATGAGTGTCCGACATTTTCTAACCCTATCTGACCTTTCTCCACAGGAGTTGGAGAGAGTCATTCAGAGAGCCATCGAGTTGAAACGCCGCCATAAGGCGGGGTTGCTGGATGAGCCATTAAAAAACAAGGTGCTGGCGATGATTTTCGAGAAATCCTCGACCCGCACCCGGGTGTCTTTTGAAGCCGGTATGACCCAACTGGGTGGCGCGGCCATTTTCCTCTCGCCACGGGACACTCAGCTGGGTCGCGGCGAGCCCCTGGAAGACACCGCACGAGTCCTCTCGGAAATGGTCGATGCAGTGATGATCCGCACCTTTTCCCATCAGGACATAGAAACCTTTGCCGCCTACTCCACTGTACCTGTGATCAATGCCCTGACCGACGACTTCCACCCCTGCCAGCTTCTGGCCGATGTCCAAACCTTTGTGGAATGCCGGGGCAGCTTACAGGGCAAAACCGTGACCTGGATCGGGGACGGCAACAACATGTGCAACTCCTACATGCGTGCTGCCCGCCAGTTTGATTTCCAGCTCAGGGTCTGCTGCCCGAAGGGCTATGAGCCACCTGCCGAGCTTCTGGAAGATTTTGCCGACCGCGTTCGCCTGATTCATGAACCTCAGGAAGCCGTCCGCGACGTGCAACTGGTGGTCACCGATGTCTGGGCCTCCATGGGCCAGGAAGAAGAACAAAACCGCCGTAAAAGAGACTTTGCCAGCTACCAGGTTTCACCCAAGCTGATGGATCTGGCTGCCAAGGATGCTCTGTTCATGCACTGTTTGCCTGCCCATCGCGGTGAGGAAATCAGTGAGGACATGCTGGATGACCATCGCTCAGTGGTCTGGCAGGAAGCCGGAAACCGCCTCCATGCCCAGAAGGCATTGCTGGAATTTCTGATTGCCGGTTCCCCGCTGCAACCTTCACTTTAATAAAAAGCCCCTGACCTTTTGCAGGAACAGGGGCTTTTTTTCAGAAGCCGGACAAGCAGTTAGGCTTAGTGACCTGCCATATCGCCTTCATGGGCATGGCCATGCTGAACTTCTTCTTCACTGGCATCACGTACGGATTCAATGCTGCCTTTGAAGTTCAGGGAAACACCAGCCAGCGGATGGTTGGCATCAATGGTCACGTTTTCGTCATTGGCTTCAATCACGGTAACAACCATCTCGCCACCTGGGCCCTGGGTCTGGAACTGCATGCCGGGCTCAACCTTTTCCACACCTTGGAAAGCTTCGCGCTGAACCTGCTGAACCAGGTTGTCATCTCTTTCGCCATAACCATCGGCTGGCTCAACAGTCACTTCAAACTCTTCACCGGCTGCTTTGCCTTCCAGTTGAGCTTCCAGACCTGGAATAATGTTGCTGTGCCCGTGCAGATAGGAAAGAGGGTTGCCGCCCTGGGAAGAATCCAGAACCTGACCATCGCCATTAGTTAAAGTATAATGAATGGCAATGACCTTATTGGCTGCAACTTGCATAGAATAATCCTGTTTTTGATGAATTGATCTTCCATTTTAGCCATTATCCTGCCCTTTACACAAATTTTCCGGGCAATTTTCTGGTTAAGAGTTTCAATCCATCAGGGGGATGGTTAGACTTGGCAGGATTCTGGTTTCAACCCCCTAACGCGGAGCTGTGGTGAGCAGATATTCCTGGCAAATCCTTGGCCTGAGCCTGCTGTTGCTTGCTTCCGGCTGCTCTTCTCCACCGAAGCTGGATGTGCCCCCTCCATCTGACTTTGAGCCCTTCTATCGGCTCAGCCAGGATGAAACCCTGGCGGATGCGGCCAGGCAACTGGAGATTGACAGGGAGACGCTGGAACGCTTCAACCCCCGCTTCCAGGGAAACCGCTCAAGCAGTCGACGCACCCTCAGAGTGCCCGAGCGCGACTCGGATGTTCCTCCGGAAGGGCCCTATTATTACCGCATCCAAGCCGGTGATACCCTCAGCAAGCTCGCCCAGCATTTTCATATTTCCCTGCTCAGCCTGATTCAAGCCAACCCAGGAATTCAGCCGCAAAACCTGCGTATCGGGCAACGCATCATCATCCCTGTAAAGGGCCGGGACATTCATGATTACCGTTGGCCGGTTGCCAATCCGCAAGTTCGGATCAATTTTTCTTACCAGCGCTGGGGAGTCCATCAGGGCCTGACCCTGGAAACCCCGTCGCGTGAAGAAATTTTTCCCATTGCGCCGGGGCAGGTGGTTTTTGCGGGTGAAATGCGGGGTTTTGGGCGGGTTGTGATTGTTGAACACAGTAAAAAGCATCAATCCATCTACGCTTATTGCCATGCCCTGTTTGTGGAAGAAAGAAACCGCCTGTCAGGGCGTCATCCGGTTTGTTCGGCGGGCAACCAGCGCCAGATTGACAAGCCGGGGATTTATTTTGAACTGCGTGAAGAAGGGCGTGCCGTGTCACCGGAAAATTACCTGCCCGCCCTGCCCTGGAAGTAGCCTAAAGCTCGTGGTTGACCTCATCAATCAACAGCTCATGACGCCTTAGACTGTTCAGACTCTTGCGCCCCAGACGTCCAGCGACCATAGCCATCAGGCCCTCAACAAAAACCAGAAAGGCAGCCATGGAGTTGCTGTACCAGGTGCCACTGGTGGGAGCCACAAAAGTCAGGGAGGCTTCGGTGGCCAGAGGCGAACCGTGGGAATCGGTAATCGCTACCACCTGCATACCGCGGTTAGCCGCAATCCGTGCAGCAGCCACCGTACCGCGGGTATAGGGGGCAGCTCCGATCACCACCAGCACATCTTTTTCCGACAGTTCAGTCAGACCGTGGGCAATACCATGGTGCGGGTTACCCAGGAGACTGACATCCGCCCGCAACAGGCCCAGGGCATAAGCAAAAAGATTGGCCACTGTATAGGCCTGACGCAGGCCATAAACCCGGATTCGGGGCGCATTGATCAACAGGGTCACGGTTTTTTCCAAAGCCTCCAGATCCAGCCCCTTGAGCATCTGGGCAATATTACTGGTTTCCTCTTCTGCCACCTGGGTCATCAAGGCCAGGGACGCGGGTGTGGCTTTGTCTTCACCTTCCTCCTCTTCCAGCAACTGCCCCACCAGATCACTGTAAAAACTGGTGCGGCTGGTGCGCGCCAGATGGTTACGGAAAATCAACTGGAATTCGGCAAAACTTTCAAAACCCAGCTTGCGTACCAGGCGACTTAAAGTGGAGGCATTGACACCGGTATCGGCAGCCAGAGTGGAAATGGAAGCCACGGCCACCTCATCCGGCTTGTCCATCATCTGGGCCAGGGCCTTCATGGCTCTTTTGCCCAGCTTGATATCGCCCGAGGGTGAGTTGAGCTTCTGTAATCTGCGCTTCAGCTCTTCCAGGGTGCGAGGTGCCAAGAGGCTGCCCTCCCTCATCTCAATCGCGCCCCAATAAAGGAGCACGACTGGCTTCAGCCAGGGATTGGAATTCCACCCGCACCCCCTGCTCATTCACCCAGGCGGTAATCAGGCGCGCAGGCACCAGATCAAAGTAGATATTGCGCACCTGCACCGAACCCAGAGGCTCCAGCTGCATTTCCTCGGTGGGCATTTCTTCCAGAACCACATCTTCTGCTGCGGTGAGGCTATGCTTGAAACTTTCCGCCAGCACCCAGAAGGGTACGCCTGAATCTCTTGCTGCCAGCGCCAGCAAGCGGCTACCTGCCTTATTGACCAGGGTGCCATCACGCAGCAGGCTGTCGGCCCCCACGATCACCTTGTCCGCCTGGGGTACAAAATAGGCCATCTGGGCTTCAGAAATAAACTGGGTGGGAACCGCCATCTTGTTCAGAAATCGCGCCAGCTTGCGCCCTTCCATACCCGGCCGGGATTCGGTGATGATCGCTTCCAGCTTGATGCCCGCCTGATAACAGGCACTGAATAACGCCATTACGGTGGAGCTGGTGCTGTGGGTCATGATGGTCATGCCATCCTTAAGCTCCTTCATGCACTCCTGAACGGCCAGCAAACGCGACTGCCGTAATTCTTCAATGACCTCCTCGGCAGCCACCTGGGCCTCGCCTCGGGCAGCTTTCAGATCCTCTTGAGGCAGGTGCTCCAGACAGCTGGTCCAGCGTTGCAGGGCATTGCGAACGGCAACCATACTGGGACGGGCTTCACCCAGCTGGGTTGCCAGATCCGTCAGTTCCCTGACCAGCTCAGCAGTATCCTCAGCCTCACAGCCATCGGCAAAGTCGATGATGTCTTCCAGTGTCTTGCGAGCCAGAGTGGCCGCACCACTGTTCAGATCCTCTTTAACAGCCCGCAAACGCCGGAATTTAAAGTCAGCATTGTCTTTGGCATAAATCATGCCTTAGATCCCCCTTCCATTGCATCTCCTCTCGTTGTTCTGCTTAACCGGCCTGCTGCCTCAACTCTCTGGCTGCTTGCAGTGAGCGGGCCGCCAGATTTTCCAGAATACTCCAGTCCCGCCTCAGCAAAAGCTCCCTGGGCAGCATCCAGCTGCCGCCAACAGCAACCACACAGGGCATGGCAAACCAGTGCGCCAGGCTGGATTCATCAACCCCCCCGGTGGGTACAAACTGCATTTCCGGCAAGGGAGCCCGCAAAGCCTGCAGGTAAGCCGGGCCACCCAGTACCTGGGCCGGGAAAAGCTTGACCTGGCGGTAGCCCTGCAAACTGGCCTGCAGAGCCTCACCGGGAGTGGCCACCCCCGGTAAAAGACGTATGCCCAGCTCTTGCGCTGCCGTACACAGCTCGGGGCACCAACCGGGAGTCACCGCCAGGGTCAGCCCCAGATCTTTCAGCCTCTGTAACTGCTTGGGCGTGCGTACACTACCTGCTACCAGGGTAATTTCCGTGGATCTGAGTTGTGCCAGCACCTCCCAGGCCGCCTCTTCGCGCAGGGTGACTTCAAGGACACCATAACCCGCGCTTAACAGGGTTGCCGCCAGGTCTTCAGCCAGCTCAGGCATCACCGCTGAAGCCCACACCGGAATCAGGGGCTGCTCTGCCAGAAGAGAAGACCAGTCGAAGGGAGACACATGGGACATGACGCACCTCTAGTCGTTGAGAAAGTCACTCACCAGGCGCCGAAAACCTTCGGCCTGCTCAGCATGCAACCAGTGCCCGGCATCCAGCTCGGCCAACTCCAGGCTCGGAAAACCGCGCTTGAACTCATCCAGAAGGTCATCCGTAATATAGTCGGACTGGGTGCCCCGAATGGCCAGGGTCGGGCCGCTAAAGGTCTTGTCTTCAGCCATGGCCGGAGGTGCATCAATAATGGCCTGATAATCACGGCTGATTTCCTCAATACCCACCCGCAAACGCAAGCCATCTTCTGTTTTGACCAGATTGGTCAGAAGAAATAGCCGGATTTGCACCTCATCCACATAATCAGCCAGCAGATGATCAGCTTCACGCCTTTCATGCCAGGGCTCCTGGGCATGCAAAGCACGCAACCCTTCAATAATCGCTGAATGAGTGTGCTCATAACGAACCGGAGCAATATCCGCAAGAATCAGCTTGTCGACCCGGTCAGGGTGGCGTAGAGCAAACTCCATGGCCACCTTTCCGCCCATGGAATGGCCCAGCAAGCTGACCTTGTCCAGATCCTCACTGTCCATCCAAAAGCGCAGATCTTCCGCCTGCTGGGTGTAACTCATGCTTTGGGCATGAAAACTGCGCCCATGATTGCGCAGATCCAAACACCAGACGCCAAACTCGTCGCTCCAGTTCCTGGCCAGACCCCGCCAATTATCCGCACTTCCAAACAGCCCATGCAGGACAACCAGGGGCTGCCCCTGTCCATAACGCTGATGCGCCAGACTACTCATGCAAGACTCCTTCAATCAGTTGATTCATGCATCTTGCACTGATTATGCCAATAATCAACCACCCAATACCAATGAAAAAGGCGATATCAGCTGTTTAGAGTTTGACCGCACCCCTGGGTGACTCCAGTAAAAGGCGCTGTTGCAGCCAGGCCAGAACCAGGCCATAAGCAGGCAGGAAGAACAAAAGAGACAGACCCAGCTTGAACCCATAATCCACCAGGGCAATTTCCGGCCAGTGAGCTGCCATAAAAGCATCCGGGCTGTTTTGAAAAGCCACCCCAAAAAACACCAGGGTATCCAGGGCATTCCCCAACAGGGTTGAAGCCGCCGGAGCCACCCACCAGAGAGGCACCCTGCGCAGGCGATCAAACACCTTGATATCCAGCAACTGCCCCAACATATAGGCCATAAAACTGGCCAGAGCAATTCGCGCCACAAACAGATTGAAGTCACCCAGACCGGAAAAACCGGCAAAGCGCCCTTCGGCAAAAACCACGGAAATCACATAAGACAGCAAAAGAGCGGGGAACATCACTGCAAAAACAATGCGCCTTGCCAGAACCTTGCCAAACACGCGAACCGTCAGATCAGTGGCAAGAAAGATAAACGGAAAGGTGAAAGCACCCCAGGTATTGTGCAAACCCAGAAATTCAAAAGGAAACTGCACCAGATAGTTGCTGGCCGCAATAATCAGAATATGCAGCAGGGAAAGATAAACAAGGGCTTTACGGAATTGCGAAGCAGAAAGAGACAGCATGGCTGGATCCTTTTTTTGTCAGGGGTTGAGGGAACCCTGGATGAATGAAGGCGCGCATTATAGGCAAGCGGCGCGAAGATGCCAAGCCCGAAGCTGGCTGATGCAAGGGGGTCTGCTGCCGGGATCCCGGCGAAGGTACTGCTTGTCAGGACGCGTGAATACCTCCCTGTAAGCTCTGGCAGAATTCATTCCCGATGAATCTCTGCACTTCCCACTTCCATGTGGGTCGGCCACGACCTCCTGTCGTGGACAGCCTGACCAAGCAGCAACCTTCGCCTGATGTAGCAACCAAGTCTGCAGCTGGCGGCAAGGGGGCTGCGTCCAGCGCAGCAGGGACTGCGCAGCGCACTGCTTGAGGCAGCAGGACGTCGAACGCAGTGAAAAGCAGCCCCCTTGCGCAAGCCAGCCCTGGCACCAAGCCAGAGCCAGCACCTAGCCAGAGCCAGCTTACTTCACCAGCCCCTGCCCCTTCATGGCTTCTTCGATTTCTTCCAGGCTGGCTGGATCATCAATGGTGGACGGTACCTGGTATTCCTTACCATCGGCAATGTTACGCAGGATCTTGCGCAGGATTTTGCCAGAGCGGGTTTTGGGCAGGCGATCCACCACCAGCGTCTGCTTGTAGCAGGCAATGGCACCGATTTCCTTGCGCACCAGCGCAGCCAGTTCTTTTTCCAGTTCAGCAGGATCACCATCCCAGCCGTCTTTGGTAATCACCAGACCCACCGGCAGCTGACCCTTGAGTTCATCCGCCACACCAATAACCGCACACTCAGCCACACCCGGATGGGAAGCAACGATTTCTTCCATTTCACCCGTGGACAGGCGGTGACCGGCGATGTTGATGACATCATCGGTGCGACCCATGATGAACAGGTAGCCGTCTTCATCAAATTTACCACCGTCACCGGTCAGGTAGTAACCAGGGTAAGCCGCCATGTAGGAGCTTTCATAACGGGCGTGATCACCCCAGACGGTGGTCAGGCAGCCGGGAGGCATGGGCAGCTTGACCACGACACTGCCTTCTTCATTGGCCGGTGCCTGGTTGCCTTTGGAATCGAGAATCTGGACATTGAAGCCCGGAGTCGGAAAGGTTGCTGAACCGGCCTTGGGTTCAACAGGCTCCAGCCCCATCATGTTACCGGCAATCGCCCAGCCGGTTTCTGTCTGCCACCAGTGGTCGATAACCGGCACAGGCAGCATTTCATTCAGCCAGTGGTAAGTCGGTGGATCCAGACGCTCACCCGCCAGGTACATGGCTTTCAGGCTGGAGATGTCGTACTGGGCCAGCAGCTTGCCTTCGGGGTCTTCTTTCTTGACTGCACGGAAGGCTGTGGGTGCCGTGAAAAAGCCCTTGATCTTGTATTCTTCAATCATGCGCCAGAAAGCACCGGCATCCGGCGTTTTGACCGGCTTGCCTTCATAAACAATCGTGGTGCAACCAGCCAGCAGAGGCGCGTAAACGATGTAAGAGTGACCGACAACCCAGCCCACATCGGACGCTGCCATGAAGACTTCACCGGGATCAATGTCGTAGACCGTTTTCATGCTGTATTTCAGAGCCACGGCATGACCGCCGTTATCCCGCACGACACCTTTGGGCTTGCCCGTTGTGCCGGAGGTGTAGAGCACATACAAAGGATCGGTTGCCTTGACCGGAACCGGATCAACCGGGTCGGCCTTCATCAGCTCTTCCCAGTCCAGGTCACGCTCTTCACTCAGCTCACAGGTCTGCTGAGGGCGCTGCAGAACCACCAGGTGATCCGGTTTGTGCTCGGACTGGCTGATAGCATCATCCAGCAGGCCCTTGTAAGGAATTACCTTGCTGACTTCAATGCCGCAGGAAGCAGAAACGATGACCTTGGGTTTGGCATCATCAATACGCACAGCCAGCTCATGCGGAGCAAAGCCACCAAAGACAACCGAATGCACGGCACCCAGGCGGGCACAGGCATACATGGCCACCAGGGCTTCGGGAACCATGGGCATGTAAATAACCACACGGTCACCTTTTTCCACGCCCAGCTTGCGCAAACCCCCGGCAAATTTGGCCACCTGGTCACGCATCTGGCGATAAGTCAGCTTGGATTTGGTATCGGTCACCGGTGAGTCATAGATGACAGCTGTCTGGTCGGCACGCCCATTGTCCACATGGTAGTCCAGGGCACAGTAGCTGGTGTTCATTTCACCATCCACAAACCAGCGCCAGGCACCGTTTTCATCCTTTTCCAGCATTTTGGTTGGCTTTTTATACCAGGGCAGTTTTTCCGCCTGCTCACCCCAGAAAGCTTCCGGTTGCTTGATGGAACGCTCGTATTCAGCTTTATAGGTCATCTCTCTCGCCTCTGACTCGTTTTTTATTGGACTTCACTCGAACCGAGTGTCGACACTTCATGCATTTTCAGGATGTAACTCTAAAGCACCGGAAGGCGTTTGAAACTAATACAAAAGGCGCAAGAGGCGAAAATAGAGGCTCAGAAGCCTGCTTATTCCTGAACTGGATAAATATAAAACAGGAAAATTGCTGACAATCAGTCCTTTAGCTCACAAAAAAACGCCTCTCATTACCAGGGGTGTCAACAAAAGTGGGAAAAAAGAGTAGAATGAGTGAAATGAAATATACTCATTAGTAGAATAACCGCTCACCACAAAAACCACTGGGCTTAATCATGACCAACTCAGGCAACCCGCTGATTGAAGAACTCCGAAACAACGCACAGCAAGCCACGACCCTCCTCAAGGCCCTGGCCAATGAAAACCGCTTGATGATTCTGTGCCATCTGGATGACAAGGAAATGTCGGTGACCGAGCTGAACGAATGCCTGGATCTCAGCCAGTCCGCCCTGTCCCAGCATCTGGCTATTCTGCGCAGAGACGGCCTGGTGAAAACACGTCGTGAATCCCAGACCATCTTTTACTCATTAAAGGGCGAGGAAGCCAAACAGGTGATCCACACCCTGCACTCGATGTACTGCGCTACCTAGCGGAAGGGTATCTGGAATTTGGGCCACCAGCTCAGCAGCCGCTGTTCCAGAACACCGGCTGCCTGGGAGGTCACCCGTTCAACCAGAGGAGCCGGTTTCTTCAACTGCAGACTGAAAACTTCGGCCTCGGCACGTTTTTTCAACAGATAATCATCACTGGTCATCAACTGATCCACCAGCTTCAGGCTGACCGCCTGCTCGCCGTACCAGATTTCCCCCTTGGCCACTTTATCGATCTCCAGATCAGGCCGGTTGCGCTGTACATAGCTTTTAAACAGCTGATGGGTGGCTTCCAGATCATCAATAAATTTCCTGCGGCCTTCCTCGGTGTTTTCTCCCAGCAGCGTCAGAGTGCGCTTGTACTCGCCAGCGGTCAGAACTTCATAATCAACATCATGCTTTTTCAGCAAGCGATGCAGGTTGGGCATTTCCGCCACCACCCCGATCGAGCCGATGACCGCAAAGGGGGCCGCAAAAAGCTGGGTTGCCGCACAAGCCATCATGTACCCGCCTGAAGCCGCTACCTTGTCAACACAAACGGTCAACCTGATTTGCCGGTCGCGCAGGCGCTGTAACTGGGCTGCTGCATAGCCATAGCTGTGTACAAAGCCTCCGGCACTTTCCAGGCGCAGGACCACTTCATCGTTCGGGCGTAAAAGATCCAGCAGACAGGTAATTTCCCGCCCCAGGGCTCCCGCTCGGGTGGCTGCCAGATCGCCTTTGAAATCCAGAACAAACACCCTGGGGGCTTCAGGTTTGTTTTCCTGGCGCTGTTTTTTCTTTTGCTTGGCCTCTTTACGCTGTTTTTTGAGCGCTTTGCCTTCCAGCCACTGCTCCTGCAACTCCTCCTGCTGCTCTTCCAGGCGATCGTTGAGGGAGTGGATTTCCAGTTGCTCCTGACCGGCGCGGCCGCGTTTGATGGCAGCAGCCAGGCTCAAGAGGATCACTAGGGCTATTACAAAAGTCAGAACTTTCAAAAGAAAGCCCAGGTATTCCAAGATAAATTCGGGCACAAAACACTCCTGTCACAAGAAAAGCAAAAGAGGGGTTGATTAAAACATACGTTTGAAATAAGCTTCAGTCATTGATCTGATTTTCCAATATCAGCAACGGCAACCAAGAGGAAATACCCATGGCTGACATCAACGCTATTATCGAAGGCCTGAAAGACAAGTTCAACGCTGAGGCAGCCAGCGGTATGGACGAGGTCTTTCAATTCAACATTGAAGATGCTGACAACTACCATATCATCATTAAGGATGGCAGCTGCGATATTGTCCAGGGTGAACATGACGATCCCTCGGTCACCCTGATCATGAACAAGGAAACCCTGAAAGATGTACTCACCGGTGAAGAAGACGGTATGCAGGCTTTCATGGCTGGCAAACTGCGCGCTGAAGGCGACATGATGCTGGCGACCAAGCTTTCTGCACTCTTCCCTGTTTAACAGCAAAAACCCCCTGCTTGCATCATCCCCGTTTGGGCAGCCCACCCCCCCGGCTGCCCTTTTTTGCGACCTCTTGCCTCACCTCTTGCCCGGCTCAGGTGTAGCCGTCCACCTGCACTTTAAGTTAACATAACGCCACAATTAAGAACATTTCCCCTGCAGTTCACTTCCAGCTTAATTTGAGGCTTCCTTGATCAGAATTTCATCTCCCAGACACCAGTCTTTACGCTGGTATATCTTTTTTGCGATTCTTTTCAGCTGCCTGATCGTGTTTTTGGGTGCTTCCGTTGTTTCTTCACTGCATTATGAAAACCTTATGGATCAACGCGCTGAAGCTTTTCAGCAGCAGCTGCAGCAGGAGTTCCCCGAGCGTAATCTGGAGCTTCCCGAAGTCACAACCAATGTGCGTTTCACCTACATTTTAAGCTTTGTTTTTTTCTCCCTGTTTTTCATTGCGGCAGCAGCCTACCTTTCACACTTGGCAACCCGCCGGATCAACACGTCAATACAGCAGTTTCAACGTGATGTGAAAAGCATTGAAACCGCACGCGATCTGAAAAACTTCAATGCCCAGCCGGACACCTTTGTCTTCAGTGAACTGGGTGAGGCCTTTGCCAGCGTCAATCAACTGGCCCGGCGCCTGGAAAAAATTCTGGTGGACAAAAGTCTGCTCGAAGACGCCCTGGAGGAAGCAGAGCGGGAAGACAGCATGGCTGCGGATATCCTTTACGGCCACCTGATCGAAAAGAATGCCGACAACCCGCTGGGGATCATGCATCGCATCCAGTCTTCCAGTAACTTCAGTGGGGATATCGTCCTGGTACGCCGCTCCCCCTCTGGCAGCATTTTTGTCCTCCTGGCTGATGCCACCGGACATGGCTTGTCCGCAACCATTACCATCATGCCGGTTATTTCCGTTTTCGATACCATGGTCAAAAAAGGCCATCGGCTACCCTTTATTCTTCGAGAAATGAACAAGCGCCTGCTGAAAGACCTGCCGGATGACCGTTTTGTTGCGGCCACCCTGATCGAAATTGACCCCACTGACCAGGAATTGCGTCTCTGGAATGGCGGTATGCCGGAAGGCTTCTTGCTGGATGGCCGGAGCACCCCCGTGCAGGGTTTTCGCTCCCGCCATATGGCTCTGGGAATTCTGGAGGATGCCCTCTTCGATGCCGCTCCCGAACGCCTGCCCCTACCGGATCAAGGCTACCTGCTAAGCTACAGTGACGGCCTGATTGAACAGGACAATCCCGAGGGTGAAGCTTTTGCCGAAACCGGCTTGCTGAAAGCCATCCGCCATCACCCGGCCAAAAACCTGATTACCGGCTTGCTGGGTGATGTTGAGCAACATGCTGGCAAACCCATACCCGATGATGATATCTCCCTGCTGCTGCTGGATTTTAAACGCCTGCATTCCAGTCTGATGCCCGCTGAAGAAAGCTGCAGAATCAGTGACCTGACCTTGCCTGCAGCCCCTTTCCAGTGGCAAATCAGGGTTCAGGGTGAACAATTAATCAATCAGGCCATTCCGGCGCTGACCAATGATTTTCTGCACACCCTGGGCCTGGATCCCGAAGTGATCCAGAAAGTCTTCACTGTGGCGCATGAGCTGACCTCACGGGCTCTGCATGACAACCTTCTGCAATTGCCTGCCGAATTAAAACAGGATCTTCTAGAGGAGGAAGGGGAACGGGGTCTGCAGTACTATTACCAGCAGCGCCGTGAAGCCTTGTCGAGACTGGACCCGGACAGTTTTATGGAAGTCAAGCTGGCCAGCCATCCCGGTCGGGACGGCCAGGCAGGCTATCTGGAGATAGAGGTCAGGGACAATGGCCAGGGCCAGGGACGTTCACTACTGGAAGACCACAGCCTTTTCTGGCATTACAGCCAGGTGGAGATTCTGGACGAGGGGCATTTTATCCGGGCCCACCTTTAGAAAAGATCGACTTCTCCAACTTCCGGCTTGCGCTCCACCTGCTTGAGGTATTTGTTTTCGCGTTCAACAATTGTGCGGTTGTGCAGGGTATTGATCTTCTTGAGCATCACCTTGCCGCTGGCCGGAAAAAAATGCACCTTGCGCGGGTAGATATCCAGCACATCCTTGGCGACGATGGGTATGCCTTCATCTTTCAGATGCTTGATCACAAACTGGACATTACGCTCACCGACATTGGCGTAATTAAAGTCCTTGAGCACTTTTCCGCCTCCAAAAATCTTGGCTTCCAGGCGTCGTCTTTGCGCACCCAGCTTCAATAAATGGTTGACCAGCAATTCCATGGCATACACGCCATAGCGGGCGGATTCATTCAGGGGAGAAGCATTGGCTGAATGATCATGGGGAAGCAGGAAATGGTTCATGCCGCCCACGCCGGAATAATTGTCCCGCAAGCAAACAGCCACACAAGACCCCAGAACAGTGACCAGCATTTCGCCACTGTCGGTTGCAAAGTATTCGCCGGGAAGCACCTTGACGGCCGGGACTTCAAAATGCCGATCATAGTAGTGTGAAAGGGCAAAATGCTTGTCAACTTCGATATCCATCCTTCGTCCCAACTATTCCAGAGTGGCCACGGCAAGGCGGCCCTGTTTCTTGAACATCAGCTCTGTTGACAGCTTTCTGATCAACAGCAGCCCCCGGCCAGCCAGCTCTTCGCGTGGCTGTTGCATGACCTGGTTGAAGTCAAAACCTTCACCACTTTGCTCAACTTCAATGAACAAGCGTGACCTTTCCGCCGTCACCTGCCACTGCAAGCGAACGCGCAACTGGTCTTCATGAGTCAGTTTGCGCAGGCGTTGCTCGCGTAAAACATAGTATTCAGCAAAGCCCTCAGGATCTTCTTTCAAAGAGGACTTCAACTTCAGCAAACCATGCTCTATGGCGTTGCTGCTCAGCTCACTGATCACCGTGAAAGCCCGCTGACAGAAAGGCTGTGGAAAGCCCATGTCCTGTAGATAGTCATTGCATAAAGCGGGAATTTCCTGCTCGCCCATCTGCTGACCACTAAGAGTCAGTTCCCAGATAAAAGGAGCAATCCCCAGTTTATGGGCCTGATTGCCCTGCAGTTGATACTTCTGATCCTGAAAATAAATCAGCTCAGGAAAATACACATAAAACAGGGACAGATCATCATCAAAATAGGGAACGCCCGAGAATTCCTTGAGATCAGCCACCAGGGTTCCCATCAGGCTGTGCCGGGGAGCACCCTCCAGGCTCTTTAGCAGACGCTGGTTACCATAGCTTTCACCCTGGGCATTGACCTGATCCGTCAAACCATCACTGCAGCCAAAAAGCCCACCTTCGCCCACCAGGTGAAAGCGTTCCACATTGGACTCAAAACTCAGGTTATCCAGAATGCCCAAAGCCATATGGTTGGAGGGGTAGCTGTTGATGACCCGACCCTCGGAATCCAGATAATAAACCGGTGGCATCCCACCGTTCCAGATGCTCACCTGCTCATGCAATACATCCAGCTCCACCACTGAGGCCGCCACAAAACGATCCGGTGGCAACCGGAAGTGCAACTTGCGGTTCATTTCCCGGACGATCATGGGCAGCGCATAGCCCTTACTGACCATGCTGTGAAAAACATCCACCAAAGGCAGTAGGGTCATGGTTGCAGAAAGTCCGTGCCCCATGGCATCAGCATGCAGGATGAAGGTACTGCCGGAGGGAGAGTTTTTGGATAAAACCAGATCACCACAAAAGTCACTGCTGGCATTGATGTAGCGATTGAAACCATGAATGGTATCGGAAACATGGTCCAGCAGGTTGTTGTAAAACACATAGGAGGCCATTTCTGCTTCACGATTACTGGCATCCAGGAGTTTTTCCAGTTCCTGCTTTTGCTGGATAACGCGATCCGCCAGACGCAGCTTGTTGGTCAAATCCCGCGCCTTCAAGCCAATCAACAGGGGGTTGATGGGCTTGACCAGATAATCATTGATGCCCAGGTCAAAACAACGTTTGAGAAGCTGCGGATCTTCCTGTTCAGCCAGCAGCAGTATCGGGGTACGCTGCTCCGGCTCGGGGGGTAAAACCAGATTTTCAACCAGCTGTACCCCCTCACCATCGGGAAGTTCCTGAGCGACCAGCAGCAGATCAAACCTCGGCGTATCACCGAGTATTTTCAGGGCCTCGGCCCGGTTGCAGGCACAGGTTACCTGCCAGCCTTGTTCGGATAACACTTGAGCCAACGCTTGACTGAGTTCAGTGTCGGCTTCAACCAGAAGAAGGCGGTAGGCAACTTCACGAACTAAAGGGGATTTCATTGAACGGGAACAATCCTTTCAATATTGGCAACCTTGAGTATCTCGGCTGCGGTTCCTGAAGCATTGATAATGGCAATGTTTTTATTCACGGCCGAAGCTTTTTTATGGAGGTAAACAATCATTCCCAAAGCCGCACTGTCCAGGTAGCTGACCGTGGAAAAATCCAGGTTGATATTAGCCACCCCAGGGTCTTTCAGGGCTGCATCCATTTCCTCATTAAATTTCTTGTGATAACTGAAATCAAACTTTTCTGGTAAACGTGCCACTTTAACACTGGACATTCAATCGCTCCCAATTTCTAAAATAAATCAATATCACCACTGTCCATGGAACTGCTGGAAACCGGGTTGGATTTGCGCTCTTCTCTTGCCCGCTTGAAATTATCAATACTGCGGTGCAAGGCCTCATGAAATTGATGAGGATCGTCTGCGCCCGCCTGCAAGGCTTCCACCAGCAGCAACAGATGACTTTGTTCGGACAGGGTGTGCTGGATGGTTTGTGTGCTCATATCCTCAAACTGCATGGCACGCATGGCATCGTACAAGGCACTGCTGAGACTGGTTGAAAGGCTTTCCAGCTCCACCGTCACCCGCTGGTCACTGTCCGATTTGTCCATCAAAAGCTGAATGGCCGTTTCCACTTCCTTTTTGGCCCTGAGTATAAAGCTCATATCCTGGGAGGCGATTTTACTGACATCCGTGACCAGCTTTTCAATGCGGTTATTCATTTCGTTCAGATTGATCTGGATCGTGCGGCTGAATTCCGCAGAGCGTGCAGAAAGGGCACGCACTTCATCGGCAACCACTGCAAATCCGCGTCCATGTTCACCGGCCCGGGCGGCTTCAATTGCGGCATTAAGAGCCAGCAGGTTGGTCTGATCGGAGATGTTGTCGATATCACCCAGAGCCTTCATCAAATCCGGCATGCCCTCGGACAGCTCGGACACCCGATCCAGCATTTCCATCAGATCCGCACTGGTCTGCACCGAGGTTTCCACAAAATTATTCAGGGTTTTCAGCGTATCTTCAGCAAAATTGTTCATATGCTTGTGAGAGCTGGAGTCCGTTTCTGCCTCACCGCCGTACAACAAGGCCCGAACCAGATCCTGCTGATTGTCGAGATCATCCTTCAGGCGGTTGAAGGAGGCTCCCAGGGTATTCAGGGCATCGGTTTGCATGCTTTGCAGGGCATCCATATCCTCCTTGGATTCGGCCACCACGGAGGCAATGGTTTCACCAATCTGATGATAATCCTTTTGCAGGTCCACTTCCGAAATACCCTCGATGTAGGCATCTTTTTCGGGATTGGGCAACTTGCTGATGCGCTCCCTGGCTCTTTCCCGCAAAGGCAGGTAACCGAGTAAAAAGCCTGCGGGCAAAGCCAGCACACCCAGCAGCCAGGCGGGCAGAAACAGACCCAACAAGCCAGCTGCCGGTGTCAGAAGGACAAGCAATATCCATACAAGTTGTTTATTCATCGGTATTCCTTAAAACGACTAAACACGATTGATTCTTTGACCCAGGCGTTCAATAACGCGTGCTGGCAAATCAGCCAGGGGTAAAACTTCTTGAGCGGCGCCCAGGGCAATGGCTTCCTTGGGCATTCCAAAAACAACACAACTCGCTTCATCCTGCGCCAGGGTATAGGCACCGGCCTGCTTCATTTTCAACAAGCCTTCGGCACCGTCACGCCCCATGCCCGTCAGAATCACACCGACGGCATTGGCTCCGGCCACTCGGGCTGCAGACAGAAAAAGCACATCCACCGAGGGGCGGTGACGATTCACCAGGGCGGTATCCAGCAGACGGGTCATATAGTTGGCCCCACTGCGACTGACCTCCAGGTGCAGGTTGCCCGGTGCGATATAGACATGACCGGGCAGCAGCCGTTCATTATGGCTGGCCTCCTTCACCCGGAGCAGGCAATCACGATCCAGGCGCTCGGCAAAAGTTCGGGTGAAATTTTCCGGCATATGCTGCGTGATCAAAATGGCCGGCATATCCGCCGGCAGATCAATCAAAAAGGCCTTGATCGCCTCAGTGCCCCCAGTCGAGGCACCCACAAAAACCATTTTTTCCGTGGAGCGGTAACTGACCTGGTGGCTGGATGATGCCACAGCCCTGGCCCGATGCTCGGCTTCCTGTGCCTGCCTGACCTGGGTTTTGGCGCTGACTTTGGCTGCGGCACAGGTGCGGATTTTTTCTGCAATCAGATCCTGATAAGCCGTCATGCCAGAGACAATATCCACCTTGGGTTTGGAGATATAATCAATGGCCCCCAGCTCCAGGGCCCTCAGGGTCACCTCCGAGCCCTTGTCGGTCAGGGAGGACACCATCAATACCGGCATCGGCCTCAGGCGCATCAAACGTTCCAGAAAGTCCAGACCATCCATCCGTGGCATCTCCACATCCAGGGTCAGAACATCCGGGTTGTGGCGCTTGATCAACTCCCGAGCCACCAGGGGATCGGGTGCTGTAGCGACCACCTGCATATCTTTTTGGCCATTGATAAGATCGGTCAACAAGCGGCGGATCAGAGCCGAGTCATCGACGACCAAAACTGAAATTTTTCCGTTTTTCATTAGCCAAATAGCTCAATATTGCCTGCCACTTCAATATTCAGCAGGCGTTGGAAATAATCTGCTTCACGGTCAAAAATCGTGGTGTTGTTCAGGCGCTTCAATTTTTTGACCAGAACCCGCCCACTGGACGGGAAAAAATAAATTTTCTGAGGCCAGGGGCCCAGAAGGCTTTTGCTGACCACTGGAATCAACTCGGCATCCAGGTAACTCAACAGGAAATCGGCATTGCGCTCACCGATCCGATAACTTTCCGGCGCTGAAAGCACATTACCACCCCCGAATACCTTGGCCTGCAGATTCTCTTTTCGGGCACCCAGTTTGTAGAGCTGGTTCAACAAAACTTCCAGAGCATGACTGCCATAACGAATGGAGCTGTCAATCAACTCCTGCTCACGGGTATCAAAAGGCAGCATGAAATGATTGATGCCACCAATACCCCGGACTTTGTCATGAATACAGGCAGAAACACAACTGCCTAATACGGTTACAATCAGCTTTTCATGCCGGGTCACATAATACTCACCAGGCAGTATCTTGATCGCCTCCATTTCAAAATAGCCATCAAAATAGCTGACGGGTGACCAGGCCTCGGTATGCGGCTCACCCTCATCCCCGATCTGTTCCTGCTGGTCGGCCACAACTACCCCTTTCTGACCGGCATAAACACGGTTTTACCTTTCAGGCGAAAAAGATCACTGGCATGCTGAAAACTCTCCGAGTGACCGGCATACAACAGGCCCTCCGGCGTCAACAGGGGATGAAAACGCGACAAAACCTTGTACTGGGTTGGCTTGTCAAAATAAATCATGACGTTACGACAGAAAATGGCATCAAAAGGCCCCTTGATGGGCCAGTTGGGGGCCAACAGGTTCAGGGAGTTGAAGTGAATCAGATCCTTGACCTGAGAGCGCACCTTGACCATCCCCATATGCTTGCCTTTGCCGCGCACAAAAAAACTTTTAACCCGATCTTCCTGCATTTTGGCAACACGATCCGAGGCATAAACACCCCGTCGTGCCTGCTGCAGAACATTGGTGTCCACATCCGTGGCCAGAATACGCACCGGAGGCGTCCAACTACCGAAGGCCTCGATGGCAGTCATCGCCAGAGAATAGGCTTCCTCACCCGTTGAACAGGCACTGGACCAGATTTTCAAAGGCCCGCGCCGGGTTTCTGCAGCCTGCAGAAGCTGCTCGGCCAGAAGATCAAAGTGATGGGCTTCACGAAAGAAGGCCGTCAGATTGGTGGTCAGGGCATTGATAAAGTCCTGAGCTTCATCTTCATTCTCTTCCAGTTGATGCAGGTAGTCCTCAAAGGTTCTCAAGCCCAAAGCCCGCAGGCGGCGCGCAATACGGCTATAGACCATATCGCGCTTTTTGGGACTCAGGAAAATACCCGCACGCTCGTGAGCCAGATCACGAATTCGCTCAAAGTCCTTATTCGTAAAATCAAATTCGCGTACTTTTTCGCTCACATCAACCCCTTCGGCGAGTCATCAAAGTTGATCAAAATTCTTCCCATTCATCATCATCCTGACGCTTGGGGGGTGGTAGCGGTGCCTTGCGCTTGGCGGCACTTTGTTGTCCGGCTGGCTTGGTGTGACCGGCAGAAGCCTGGCCTTTCCGGGCTGACTGCTGAGGCCGCTGGGGTGCTCGGGGAGCTCCACCCAAACGGGGCGCTTCCTGTTTCTGGCGCTGAGATGCACGGGCACCGGATGCCGCCTGTTCATCAACCTGGAAAATGGATACGGAAGTGGTCAGGGACTGGGCCTGCTCTTCCAGAGACTCAGCCGCTGCAGCCGCTTCTTCCACCAGGGCGGCGTTCTGCTGGGTCACATCATCCATCTGAATGACCGCCTGGTTAACCTGCTCAATGCCCTGGCTCTGCTCATCCGAAGCAGCCGAGATTTCACCCATGATATCGGCCACCCGTTTCACCGAGTTGACGATTTCTTTCATGCTGGCACCCGAGGCCTGAACTACTTCACTGGTGGCATCCACAATCTCACCGTCTTTTTTGATGAGTTCCTGGATTTCCTTGGCGGCTGCCGCTGAGCGCTGGGCCAGAGAGCGAACTTCACCGGCCACAACCGCAAAGCCACGACCCTGTTCACCGGCACGCGCCGCTTCCACGGCTGCGTTCAGGGCGAGAATATTGGTCTGGAAGGCAATGCCGTCAATCACCGTGATGATTTCACTCATCTTCTCGGCACTGGCAGTCAGTTCCTGCATGCGCGTCACGGCTTCGCTGACATTGGCGCCGCCTTTTTCGGCCACTTCACTGGCACTGGAGCTGAGCTGATTGGCCTGGCGGGCATTATCGGCATTTTGTTTAACGGTAGAGGTCAGTTCTTCCAGGCTGGAGGCTGTTTCTTCCAGGCTGGAAGCCTGTTCTTCGGTACGCTGGGAAAGATCGGTGTTACCGGCAGCAATCTCTGAAGATGCAGTGGTGATGGCATCCACAGAACTCTTGATATCAGTAACCATCTCCCGCAATTTATCCTGCATGCGCTGCAAGGCCTGCATGACCTTGCCAATTTCATCGTCATGGTCGACCTGAATCTGATTGTTCAGATTACCATCGGCCATGGCATTGAAATAACCCACGGCACGGTTAAGCGGATTGACGATGGCACGAACCAGCAGCCAGCCCACCAGAGAGGCAACCACTACACCCAGAATAATGGCAATAATAGTGATATTACGAGTTCTATTGTATTCAGCAACGGCTGAATCATATTCCTGCTGGGCCACTTCAGCCTGAAGATCCACCAGCTTGGAAGCCACATCAAAAGCACTTAAAAATGCCGGATTGGTGGTTTCTATCAGGTGCATGTTGGCGTCCCTGAACTCACCTTCTTCCAACAGCTCGACGTTAGGGCGCAAACCTTCATTGACAAACTTACCCCGCAGGTCTGCAAACTCATCAGCCAGGCGGGCTTCCTCCGGTGTCAGGAAGGTTTCCATGTATTCATCCCAAACCTTCGTGATCCGGGTAATGTTTTCCCGAACACGATTGGTGTGCATCTGGATTTCATGGGCATGCATCACACTTTCATCCAAGCGCGGATCATGCATCGCAGCCAGCTGCAGCTCAATCACATTACGCTGCATATAGTATTCAATATCAGCCAACTGATGAGAGGGGATCAGCCGGTCAACCATTACGGTTTCCAGGCGCTCATCAGCATGCCGCATACCAGTGAGTCCCAAAAAGCCAATCGCAATCAACAGCAGGGATAAAAACCCGATCACAAAGATCAGGCGTGCCTTTACAGTTATTTTTCGCAACATTGCGCACCCCGTTTAATTTGTTTACTTAACCGGCCTGAACCACCTGATCCATCAGCCCCATATCACCACTGGTCATGAGTTTTTCAATATCCACAACGATGGCCATGCGTTCGTCTTCGTTTTCATTGTCTTTTTCCAGCGTGGCCAGGCCTTCCAGATACTGGGTATCCAGAGCAGCCCCAAATTCCGGAGCCGGACGTATTTGTTCGGGGTCCAGAGCAATCACATCAGACACGCCATCAACCACCATGCCGACAATCCGTTCACCCAGATTAAGAATGATCATCACCGTAAACTGGTCATAAACCACTTCACCAACATCAAACTTGATGCGCATATCCACCACGGGCACGATCACACCGCGCATATTGATGACGCCCTTGATATAGGCTGGAGTGTTGGCAATCCGCGTCACACCATCGTAGCCACGAATTTCCTGCACTTTTAAAATATCAATGGCATATTCTTCTTCGCCCAGGGTAAAGGTTAAAAACTCCTGTTGACCACTGGTTACCAAAGCTTGTTCTTCTGCTGCTGCATCATTCATTTGTAGGACCTCCAGGCTAGCCAGCAAGCTCGGCTGAATTCATTTTTGCCAAGCGTTCGATATCGATGATCAAGGCCACTCGGCCATCCCCCATGATGGTTGCCCCGGAAACACCATCCACCTTGCGATAGTGGGTTTCCAGACTCTTGATGACCACTTGATCCTGGGCAATCAGCTCATCCACAAAAAGCGCCAGTTTGCCGTCCACCGTTTCCACCACGACCAAAATGCCTTGTTCCGGGTCAGTGAAGCGTGGTTTCAGGCTGAATAACTTGTACAGGGGCACCAGTGGCAGGTATTCACCCCGAATGTGCACCACACGTCCCCGACCGGAAACCGTTTTCAGTTGGGACTTGTCCGGCTGCATGGATTCCAGAATACGCGTAAGAGGTAAAATAAACACTTCTTCACCAACACGCAAGGACATACCATCAAGAATCGCTAATGTAAGCGGTAAACGCAAGCCGATTCGGGTGCCCTGTCCGGCCACGGAATCAATTTCAATCTGACCCTTCATTTCGCTGATATTGCGTGAAACCACATCCATCCCCACGCCACGTCCTGAGACATCCGTTACTTCCTTGGCCGTGGAAAAACCGGCCGCAAAGATCAGTTGCCAGACTTCTTTGTCCGTGGGGTTTTCACTGACAGGCACGCCTTTTTCCTCAGCCTTGGCCAGCAGTTTTTCCCGGCTGAGACCCGCGCCATCATCATGAATTTCCACCAGAATGCTGCCGCCTTGATGGCTGGCACTCAGGGTAATGGTGCCTTCTTCGGGCTTACCGGCTGCACGTCTTTCTTCCGGTGATTCAATGCCATGGTCGATGGAATTGCGCACCAGGTGGGTCAGGGGGTCGGAGAGTTTTTCAATCAGACCTTTATCCAGCTCGGTATCTTCACCCACCAGCTTCAGCTTGACCTGTTTGTGCATTTTTTTGGTCAGATCCCGCACCACGCGGGGAAAGCGTCCGAACACAAAATTGATCGGCAGCATGCGGATGGACATCACGGCTTCCTGGAGATCCCGGGAATTCCGCTCCAGGTTGGCCAGGCCGTTATGAATGTTTTCGTATTCGATGGGGTCAAGAACCGAAGCCGACTGCGCCAGCATGGAGCGAGTAATCACCAGCTCGCCCACCAGATTGATGAGTTGATCCACCTTTTCGACCCCCACACGGATCGAGGCATCAGCAGCGGCTTTGCTTTGTGGTTTGGCAGGGGCCGGTTTGGCTTTATTTGGTGTTTCGGGTTTTGCTGAGCGCTGATTTTCAGGTTGTTTTTCTGCAGCAGCCGGTTTGGCAGGCAGTTCTTTTTCATCCACAAAAAAGCCATAACCCTGATCGTCTTCTTTTTGATCCTGGGCTGCAGGCAGCTCGGACTGATCAACAAAAAAGCCAAAGCCTTCATCTTCGCTTTCTTCACCACCGGCAGGCTCGTCATCAAAAAAGCCATAGCCGGGATCATCCTCTTCAGCCTCAGCGGTTGCACCTTCTTCGTAAGTGAAGGTCACTTCATCGGGCTGGCACACCCAGGCAAAAATTTCCGAAAGCTGCTCCTGGGCCACTTCCGCATGCAGCCGCCAGCTGGCTTTGCCTTCTTCCGGGGGTTGCAGGTTGTCCACCGGCCCCAGAGCAGCCAGGTCTTCGGTGATGGCTTCATGGGAAGCACCCTTGGCAAACACATTTTCCCTGGGGTGCAATTCGATCAGCCAGCTGGAACCGCCGCTGGAAGCAGGCTGTTGTGAATCGGCAGGTGGGGCTGCCGGAGAATCCGGGTAGGAAGAGGCCTCGTCGGTTGCCAGGCGGGTCAGTTCCCCCTTGATGCTGGCAATACGCTCGGCATCGGTTTCCGTGCCCTGCTGGTGGGCGTCAAGCATGGCACCGAGAAGGTCACTGGCCTGCAAAAAAGCCTCGATCATCTCATCGGTCGGGTGCAGCTCCTGTTTACGCAGGCGATCCAGAAGGGTTTCCAGAGCATGGGTGAGTTCGGCAATGTCCGTAAAACCAAAAGTGCCAGCGCCCCCCTTGATGGAGTGGGCCGCCCTGAAGATGGCATTGAGATCATCCAGGTCAGGGTCATCCAGATCCACTGCCAGCAGGAGGTTTTCCATGGTTGCCAGGTGTTCATAGGCTTCATCGATAAATACCTGGTGAAACTGGCTAAGATCAACACTCATGGGCCAAACCTCTTTGCATCATAGAAAAAAAGAACATCAACCGATTACTTTTTTAACCACGTCAATCAGTTTCTGCGGATCAAAGGGTTTAACCAGCCAGCCGGTTGCACCTGCAGCCTTACCCTGCTGCTTCATGGCAGCCCCGGCTTCTGTCGTCAGCACCAGAATGGGCGTGCGGCTGTAAGCAGGCAGGGCGCGCAGGCTTTTAATCAGGGTCAGGCCATCCATATTGGGCATATTCTGATCCGTCAGAACCAGATCAAAGCGACCTGCCTTGGCTTTATCCAATCCCTGCTTACCATCCACTGCTTCAGTCACTGAATAGCCGGCACCTTTTAAAGTAAAAGACACCATCTGACGGATGGACGCGGAATCATCGACAGTTAAAATCGATTTTGCCATTCACTTAATCCTCTAAAAAAAATCAATAAGCTATGTATAAGCTATGTAAATTCAACCTGTTTTCAAGCATACACTGTTTGTACAGTTTTCAGAAACACCCTGCAACTTTCAGGGATAAACTAGAATTCTTCCCATTCGTCATCTGCCTGGTGCTTGGGGGGTGGCGGCGGAGCCAGGCGTTTCTTGCCCTGTGGCGGTTTCTGACCCTGGGGCTTGCGAGCCTGGGCTTGCTGTTTGGCTGCCGGAGTTTTGGCAGAGCCGCCCAGGCGCTTTTGACCTGAATCAACATCACGGCTGATTTTGAACGCAGAAACCGAATCACTCAGGGATTGCGACTGTTCTTCCAGGGATTCGGCAGCAGCTGCAGCCTCTTCCACCAGGGCCGCGTTCTGCTGGGTGACATCATCCATCTGGATAACAGCCTGGTTGACCTGCTCAATGCCCTGACTTTGTTCATCCGAAGCCGCCGAGATTTCGCCCATCAGATCCGTGACCCGTCTGACCGAGATCACGATCTGTTCGATGGTATCCCCGGTTTCACGAACCAGTTCACTGCCCGAGCGTACTGTGTCCACAGACTCACTGATCAGAGCCTTGATTTCCTTGGCAGCAGAAGCCGAGCGTTGCGCCAGAACCCGAACTTCACTGGCGACGACGGCAAAACCACGTCCCTGTTCCCCTGCTCTGGCCGCTTCAACGGCAGCATTCAGCGCCAGAATATTGGTCTGGAAGGCAATACTGTCAATAAGGGTGGTGATGTCCGCAATTTTTTCCGAGCTGGTACTGATGTCTTCCATGGTGGCTACCACCTGGCGGGCTTTATCGCCCCCTTCTGAAGCAACCCGGCTGGCATCCTTGGAAAGTTCGTCCGCCTGGCGGGCATTATCGGCATTCTGCTTAACCGCTGAGGTCAGTTGTTCCAGACTGGAGGCTGTTTCTTCCAGGCTGGAGGCCTGTTCTTCGGTGCGCTGGGACAGATCACTGTTGCCTGCGGCAATTTCACCGGAGGCTGTGGTAATCGAGGCAACTGCTTCCTTGATATCCGCGACCAGGTCTTCAATCTTGGTGACAAACACATTGAAGTGCCGGGTCAGTTCGGAAAGCTCATCCTGCCCCCCTTCATCAAGGCGCACGGTCAGGTTGCCGTCACCGCTGCTGATGTCCTTCATGGCATCGGCGGTTTCTTTGATGGGCCGGATAATCGAACGACCGATCAGGGCTGCGACCACCAACATACTCACCAGAATAATGGCGGCAACCGTAATCAGGGCAATCAGGCTGTCCAGAAACTTGCTGTCGAGATCATCAATATAAACCCCGGTGGCAATCACCCAGTCCCACTCTTCATAGTGACGCGCATAGGACAGCTTGGGACTGTTGACGTCACTGCCGACCCGGTTCCAGTGATAACGCACCACCGTGGAATCATTACGTACAGCACCTTCAATCATATCCCGCACCAGGGGGACGCCATTGACATCCTCCAGATCCATCATGTTGTTACCACGAAGATCCGGGCTGGGGTGGGCAATGGTCAGGCCATCACGGGCAAAAATGAAAACATAATCATCATCCGGCCCGTAAATCATCGAGCTGACTGCCGCGGCTGCCTGCTCCTTGGCCTCGCGTTCCGTCAAGTTTCCGCTGCTGGCCTGTTGCTGATAGTTGTCCACCACGCCTTCGGCGGCATCCACCATCGCCTTGACTTCATCCAGCGTCATGTCTTCCATATCGGCGTATTGACGGTTCAGAGCCACGGCCAGAACTGCCAGCATACCGATCACAGCCAGAAGATTGATGATCCAGATACGGTGATTGATTTTCAGTTTCCGTAATAGCATGTGCTGTTTTCCAAATGCAGTTGAAATAAACGTCTTTGCAGTGCGACTAATAGACGCAATTATGACATGGATACCTGGAGTGATGCACGATTATTAGGCTGAGATGATATAAAGGCTGCATGAAGCTCCTGCGTTTCTTTTGTATATCGGTTAAAATGCCCTCTGGCTTCCTGGTTTAGCGGAAAAAATGACTGAATATCTTCTTTTGCTTGTCAGCACCGTTCTGGTCAACAACTTTGTACTGGTTCAGTTTCTTGGGCTCTGCCCCTTCATGGGAGTGTCCAACAAACTGGATTCGGCGCTGGGTATGTCCCTGGCAACCACCTTTGTGCTGACCCTTTCTTCAGCTTTCAGCCATCTGGTTTATCATGGTCTTTTGCTGCCGCTGGAGCTGGAGTACCTGCGCACCATCAGCTTTATCATCATGATTGCTGCGGTAGTCCAGTTCACTGAAATGCTGGTTCAGAAAACCTCCCCGGTTCTGCACCAGACCCTGGGTATTTTTTTGCCCCTGATCACCACCAACTGTGCTGTACTGGGGGTGGCGCTTCTCTCCATCACCCGTGACCAGACCTTTGTGGAAGCCATCATTTATGGCCTGGGTGCCGGTCTGGGCTTTGCTCTGGTGCTGGTCTGTTTTGCAGCCCTGCGTGAACGCCTGGCTCTGGCTGATGTACCCGCTCCTTTCAAGGGGGCAGCGGTGGCGATGATGACGGCCGGTTTGATGTCACTGGCCTTTATGGGCTTTACCGGCATGGTGCAGTTGTGATGCTTGAACTTCTGGTGAGCAACCCGGTGCTTTCTGCGCTCTTGGCTCTGTCAGGGCTGGCTCTGGTGATCGGCCTTCTGCTGGGTTTTGCCCAGGTCAAATTCCATATTGAAGGCGACCCTCTGGTGGAAAAAATCGACCAGTTACTGCCCCAGACCCAGTGCGGGCAATGTGGGCATCCCGGCTGTCGACCCTATGCCGAAGCCATTGCTGCCGGAGAAGCCATCAACAAATGCCCACCCGGAGGTGAAGCCACCATCCAGGCGCTGGCCGATCTCCTGGGTCGGGAACCCCTGCCGCTGGATGCCGAAGAAGGCGTCAGCAGCGATAAAAAAGTGGCTTACATTCGTGAAGAGGAGTGCATTGGCTGCACCAAGTGCATTCAGGCCTGCCCGGTGGATGCCATTATCGGGGCTCCCAAGGTCATGCATACGGTAATTATTGATGAATGCACCGGCTGCGACCTCTGTGTTGAACCCTGCCCCGTGGATTGCATTGATATGCTGCCGCTGCCCAACGAACTGCAAAGCTGGCACTGGCCTGCACCCCCCGGCCCGCTTGCACCCCCTCAGGCCCGCCTGATTGCAAGTGATCAAGCAGAAGCGGTCAAACAGGAGGCACAAGCATGAAAGATCTCCTGATCATCGAAAAAACCCGTTTTCACGGTGGCATTCACCCCCCGGAATGCAAAGACCTGTCCACCCGGCAGCCTCTACAGACAGCCGCCTTGCCTGACGAAGTGGTTTTGCCACTGGGTCAGCATCATGGCAACCTGGCCAAACCCCTGGTGAAACCGGGAGACTCCGTCAAAACCGGACAACTCCTGGCCCGCAATGAGCAGGCCAGCGGTGCTTGTGTACACGCCAGCATCAGTGGTGAGGTGGTCGCAATTGAGCCCCGTCCGGTTCCCCATGTTTCCGGGTTGAGCTTACCGGCCATTGTTCTGCACAGTGACGGCCAGGATGAGGCCTTCAACAATCCCAGCCTGCCTTGCTGGCAGGAAGCTTCAGCAGCAGAACTGTTACCTCTGATCCAGAGTTCCGGTCTGGTGGGTCTGGGTGGTGCTGTTTTCCCGACCCGCACCAAGCTGGCAGGTGCCCTGGACAAAGGCATCGACACCCTGATTATCAATGCTGCCGAGTGTGAACCCTACATTACAGCGGACGACCTCTTGATGCGCAGCCGCCCCCAGGCCCTGCTGGAAGGGATCGGCATCCTGCAGAAACTCCTCAAACCCCGACACTTGTTGCTGGGAATTGAAGACAACAAGCCTGAAGCCCTGCAGGCCCTGCAGGAGGCGCTTCCCGGCAGTACTGTAGAAGATGAGCTGCAACTTTGTGTACTCCCCACCCGCTACCCTTCCGGTGGTGAAAAACAGCTGATTCAATTACTGACGGGTAAGGAGGTACCCAGCGGCGGTCTGCCTCTGGATATCGGCGTGCTTTGCCATAATGTCGGAACCCTGGCGGCCCTGGCTGATGCTGTGGTCAGAGGACAGCCACTGATCGAGCGCATCGTCACCCTGACCGGAAAAGCCCTTCGCCACCCCGGCAATTACCGGGTTCGCATTGGCACCTCGGTAGAAAAACTCCTCCAGCAAGCCGGGCTGGAAACACAGCAAAGCAGCCGTGTCATCGTCGGCGGCCCCATGATGGGCTTCACCCTGCCCACCACCCAGGTGCCGGTCAGCAAAGCCATCAACTGCCTGCTATTGCCCACTGCCGAAGAACTCCCCCTACCCGGCCCGGAACAGCCGTGTATTCGCTGCGGGCGCTGTGAAGAGGTCTGCCCGGCTCAACTCCTACCCCAGCAGCTTTACTTTTATGCGGCCCACCAGGCCTGGAGTCAGGCAGAAGAGCAGCAGTTGTTTGACTGCATTGAATGCGGCGCCTGTGCCTGGGTTTGCCCCAGTGAAATCCCCCTGGTGCAGTATTACCGTTATGCCAAGGGCCAGATCCGCCAGCTCAATGCCGATGCCGAGAAAGCCGAACAAGCCAGACTGCGCTTTGAAGCCAGAAAAGAGCGCTTTGAACAGGAAGCCAAAGAAAAAGAGGCCAAGCGCAAAGCCCGCGCTGAAGCAGCGGCCAAGGTGGCTGCTGCGAAAAAAAGCAAACAGGAGGAAGCTGACGAAAGCCCTGCAGCCTCCTCGGCAACCACGCAAGACGCATCAGACGCCAAAAAGCTCAAACAACTGAAAGTGGCCAAAGCGGCGGCAACGGTGGCCATCAAGAAAGCTGAAAAAAGCCTGAGCAACCTCCAGGCTTCTGCCGATGCCACGCCTGAGCAGATCAGCGAACAACAGCAACGACTGGCCGCCGCCAAAGAACAACTAGCCAAGGCTGAAGCCAAACTGGCTGCAGCCGAAGAGGGTTAACATGGCCTGGATTCAACTGTCTTCACCCCACGCCCATAATCGCATCACCACTGACCAGGTCATGCGTCAGGTGTTGCTGGCCTGTATTCCCGGCATCCTGGCCCTGACCTGGTTTTTTGGCCCCGGCATCCTCATTAATCTGCTGCTGAGCTGTTTTGCCGCCCTGACAGCGGAAGCGTTGGTTCTGTGGCTGCGCCATCGCCCCATGAGTGTTCTGAAGGATAATTCTGCACTCGTCACGGGCGTGCTACTGGGACTCTGTCTTCCCGCCACAGCGGCCTGGTGGGTGCCTCTCCTGGGTGGATTTTTTGCCTTGCTGGTGGGCAAGCAACTCTTTGGTGGCCTCGGACAAAACCCCTTCAACCCGGCGATGGCGGCCTATGCTTTTTTGCTGGTCAGCTTTCCGCTGCAGGTCAGCATCTGGCCGCAACCGGTCACACCCTTGAGCACTGGAGACGCCAGTTGGCTCCACTCCCTACCCGGAATGGATGCCATGACCGGAGCCACAGCCCTGGATGCCTGGCGTAACAAGGGCCTCTTGATGGCTGAAGAATTCTGGCAGGATGAAAGTCGCCTGGCTCCCGAGATGCTGCAAGCCTGGGCCAGTGTCGCCCTGGCCTGGCTGCTGGGCGGCCTCTATCTGATCCACCGGCGTATTATCAACTGGCAGTTGCCGGTTGCTTTTTTGACCACCCTGTTTATTGTCGGTGCTTTCGTCTGGGGGTGGGATACCAGTCATTATGCACCGCCCTGGTTACACATCGGTGCCGGTTCAGCAGTGTTTGCTGCCTTTTTCATCCTTACCGATCCGGTCAGCGGAGCCACCAGCCTCAGGGGTAAAATCTATTTCGGCATTGGCACCGCTTTATTGGTGATTGCCATACGCACCTGGGGAATCTACCCGGATGGCGTGGCTTTTTCAGTCCTGTTGATGAACTTTGCCGCCCCGGCCATGGACTACTACACCCGCCCCCGTGTTTATGGGCAGGCCCGGGCCCAACGCGGAATACGCAAGGAGAAGCAGTCATGAATCAGCCGGAGAAGACCGCACCACGCCTGGGCAGCAGCCTGCGCAAAAGTGTGCTGGGACTGGTGCTTTTTGCTCTGGTCACTGCCGGGGCTGTCTCTGTAACCAAGCTTCTGACCGGAGAACGCATTACCGACAACCGCGCCGAGGCCGAAGCTCGTCTGTTGTTGGAACTGGCACCCCCGGAAGAGGGCTACCAGCTGGATCTCGATCAACCCCTGACCCTTCCCGCTGCCCCGGAACTGGGTCACAAGGATGCTTTTCAGGCCCATCTGGCCTACCAGAATGACCAGCCTGCCTTGTTATTGCTGCCGGTCATTGCTCCGGATGGCTACACCGGCAATATAGAGTTGCTGGTTGCCTTGCAGTTGAACGGCAAAGTTCAGGGCGTGCGGGTTACCCAGCATCTGGAAACACCGGGTCTGGGTGATAAAATTGAAGAAAAAAAATCAGACTGGATTCACTCATTTGCTGGGCGCAGCCTGGAAAACCCTGAACCTGAAGACTGGACGGTTAAAAAAGAGGGCGGAGAGTTTGACCAGTTCACCGGGGCCACCATCACACCCAGGGCGGTTGTACATGCCGTCAAACGCAGCCTGATCTGGTATCAGCAAGAGAAGGGTCAACTACCATGAGTGAAAATACCGACCTCTACCAGAAAATCGCAACAGACGGTCTTTGGAACAACAACCCGGCTCTGGTTCAACTGCTGGGGCTTTGCCCCCTATTGGCCGTGACCAATACCTTTGTCAATGCTCTGGGATTGAGTCTGGCGACCTTGCTGGTCATGTTGGGTTCGAATTTATCCGTCTCCCTGATTCGCCATCATGTACCCGCCAGTGTGCGCCTGCCTGCTTTTGTGATGATTATTGCTTCCTTCGTGACCTGTGCTGAACTACTGATGCAGGCCTACACCTATGAGCTTTATCAGATTCTGGGGATTTTCATTCCCCTGATCGTCACCAACTGCATGATTCTGGGACGGGCCGAAGCCTTTGCTTCGAAAAATCCGCCCCTTCCGGCACTTTATGATGGCCTGATGGTTTCCCTGGGATTTGCAGCTGTTCTGCTATTGCTGGGCACTCTGCGGGAGATTCTGGGTCAGGGCACTCTCTTCAGCGGTATGGACCTCATGTTCGGTTCTGCAGCAGTCGACTGGAAAATCACCTTTTTCAGCGATTTTCAGGTGCTGATCATGCTGCTGCCTCCCGGCGCCTTTCTAGGCACCGGCCTTTTAATCGCCCTGAAAAACCTGATCGATATTGAGCGCAAGAAACGCGCCCCCAACCCCGTCATAGCCACTGACAAAACCAGCCGCCGAGTCCGAATCAGCTAACCATGAATGCCAGCAAACGCCAGGAAATTTTCCGTCGCCTGAGGGACAACAACCCCGAGCCCACCACCGAACTCAACTGGACAACGCCCTTTGAACTCTTGACCGCTGTGCTTCTCTCGGCCCAGGCCACCGATGTCGGGGTCAATAAAGCCACCGCAAAACTGTTTCCTGTGGCCAATACACCGCAGGCCATTCTGGATCTCGGGCTTGAAGGTTTGAAAAGCTATATCAAGACGATTGGCCTCTACAACACCAAGGCTGAAAATCTGATGAAGACCTGCCGCCTGCTTCTGGATCAACATGACGGCCAGGTTCCCCAGACCCGCAAAGAGCTGGAAGCCCTGCCGGGTGTCGGACGCAAAACCGCCAATGTCGTCCTCAACACAGCCTTTGGTCAACCCACCATCGCCGTGGACACCCATATTTTCCGGGTCAGCAATCGTACCGGAATTGCCAAGGGCAAAAATGTTGAAGAAGTTGAACAAAAGCTGCTGCGACATGTTCCCAGAGAGTTCAAACAGGACATTCACCACTGGCTGATTCTGCATGGCCGCTACACCTGTGTAGCGCGCAAACCCCGCTGCTTGAGTTGTATTCTTGAAGATCTATGTGAATTCAAGGATAAAACTGAGTAAGATAAGCGCAGGAATTCAATAATCCAACCTGGATACATTTTCAAGAGAGGTTACCCACGTGACACCCCTAGCTACCGCCAAACGCTCCCGCGCCGTTACCACTGAAGAAGTCCTCCTGATTCTTTGTCATTCCGTCACTGAAGTGCTGGGTAATGCCGGCAACAAGGAGGTCTCCTACTCGCCTATGGTGCAAAAAATCAACAAAACCTGCCTGCGTCCGGATATCGGCTGTTTTGTTCTGTTTGACGGTGGCTTTTCAGGACTGGTCATCATCAACTTCACGGCCACTTCAGCCATGGAGATTTACCGCAAGTATCTGCTCAGCATGGGCATGCCCGAAGATGAACTGGCGCAATACCATACTGCTGATGAAGTGGGTAATGTCATGGGTGAAATCATGAACCAGATTGTGGGCGACTTCACCAACAAGGTGCGCCACCAGTTGAAAACCTCCATCACCCAGAGCCAGCCCAAGATGATGGCCATCAACAAACAGGTGCAGATCTCCGTCAATACCACCCTGGATCAGCCCCAGTCACGCCGGGTCACTTTCAATACCGATAGCAACAACATCTTCTATCTGGAGCTGTCGATGGACAAAACCGAGTTCATCAAGCTGCATGACTTTGATGAAACCGAGCTGGAAGATCCTGATGACATCCTGGCGGAGAATCGGGAAAAAGAAGACCGCAAAGCCAAGGAAAACACCGGCAATGACGATAATGATGACCTGATGAGTGACCTCGGGATTTGATCCTCAGAAAACAGCCCGTCCTCTGGGTGGGCTGTTCAGCAAGGCCTGCAAACGCTGCAAAGCTTCCCGCAACTTTTCCCGGCTGGCGGGTGGACTCACACAGAGACGAACAGCTCTGGGAACCGGCTGATTCCCCACGCTGAAAGGCTCCGCCCCCAGCACCCTGACTCCGGCATCAGCCGCAGCCCGAACAAACTCACCCGTCTGCCAGTCTCCCGGCAAATGCAGCCAGACCACAAAACCTGCCGGATGACGGGAATACTCGGCCCCTTCCAAAACCTCGCTCAACAACTGCTGCCGTGCCTGCAACTCCTGCCATTGCCATTCCAGCAAATAATCCGCTTCACCGGATTCAATCCAGGCGCAGGTCAGAGCCACCATCAGCGGCGGGGCCATCCAGCAATGCGCCCTTAAGGCTGCCGTCAAGCGCGGTAAAAGACTCTGCGGAGCTGCCATGACACCAACCCTCAAACCACCCGCCAGAATCTTGGAAGTACTGAACAGATAAACGCATCTTTCCGGTGCCAGATCGGCCAGCCTCTGCTGCCGAAATTCTGGTGGCATAAACTGAACTGCATCCTCGATAATCCAGAAATCATATTGCCTGGCCAGAGCCACCAGGCCTTCACGCCGGGCGGCTGACATACACACACCGGTCGGGTTGTTCTGATCTGGCATCAAGTAGACCGCCCTGGGCTTTTGTTGTTGGCACAGACGCTCCAAAGCCTGGAGGTCAATGCCTTCGGCATCCAGGGGCACACCCTGATGACGCAAATGCAACTCCCTGGCAGCAGCAATGGTTCCCGGATAGGTCAACTGATCGGTTACCAACAGCTCGCCCGGTGACAAAAGAGCCTGAAGGGCCAGAAAGATGCCATGCTGCCCCCCATCGGTCACGACCAGCTGTTCCGGCTCGATAGCCATTCCCAGACGTCGAAACCAGGCACAGAAAACAGCCAGCTGCTGAGGTTGCCCCCTTTCTGATTGGTAAGCCAGCACCTCGGCCAACTGCTGAGGGTCTTGAATCAAGCTCTGCATCGCCTCCTGCAAGCCCTGCAAACGCCTGGGTGATGGCACCATCAGGCTGAGCGACAAGTCCAGGCTGCTCTCTTCGCCTTCAGCCTGCAGATGATAAAAGTTGGGCCTTGCGTTTATCTGCGGATCACAAACATAGGTGCCGCTACCCACCCTGGCTGCCACCAGGCCGCGACGTTCAGCTTCAGCATAACCCCGGGTCACCGTGCCCGTGGTAACCCCCAGAGCATCAGCCAGCAACCGCTGGGGCGGCAGGCGGGTATCCGGTTGCAGCTCTCCCTGATCGATCGCCTCGGACAGGGCATCAGCCAACGCTTGGTAGCGAGACCCCTGGCGACCTTCCAGAACAGGCAGCCAGCTGCAACGACGTTTGGCTTTTTCCTGGAGGTCAATTGTCATGGTATCAATAATCCGATTGCAGTTTTAAATAGAGGCGATAAGCTGGAATTGTAGTTGTTCTTACGGGACAATTCAAAAATTGAACCCATACAATTTATCAAGACTGCAAGGAGAAAGCAATGCAAAGCGGCTGGAACTGGACCCCTGATAGCCTACTGCTTCTGGGGGCTGCCATGATGTACATGGTCAGTATGACTCTCACCCCTGGCCCCAACAACATTATGCTGACGGCCTCAGGGGCTAACTATGGATTTCGCCGAACCCTGCCCCATCTTCTGGGCATCGTCATGGGTTGTCTGGTTTTGTTTACCCTCCTGGCACTGGGTTTGGGAAAGATGTTTGAGCAGTTCCCTCTTCTGCAGACGGGGCTGAAAATCCTGGGGAGTCTTTACCTGCTTTGGCTGGCCTGGAAAATTGCCACAGCTCCACCTCCGGTTATCAGCCTGGAAGGCAAGAGTCGACCCTTGACCTGGTGGCAGGCAGCAGCTTTCCAGTTTGCCAACCCTAAAGCCTGGGTCATGGGCATCACCCTGATGGCCGGTTTTTTACCCAGTCAGGGGGAGCTGATCATCAATGCCCTGCTTCTAGCCGGACTCAGTGCATTGGTTGTTCTACCCTGTATTTCTCTCTGGGCAGGGCTGGGAACGGCGGTCAGCCGCCTGTTAAAAAGCGAGCATCAATGGCGTTGGTTCAATCGGGGAATGGGGGCCATGACTGCAGCCTGTGTGGTGATTATCCTGCAATAACCGGCTGATCTTCCTGGGCGGTAATCAACACGAGAGTACCGGCTGCAACCTGAGCAAAAACCTCCAGTATTTGCTCGGGTTGCAAACGAATACAACCATGGGACAAGGGAATGCCCATGGGTTGATCATCGGGAGTGCCGTGCAGGTAGATGTAGCGCCGCTGGCTGTCCACTGACCCGCCCCGGTTAACTCCTTTTTCTTCACCGCACAGCCAGAGAATCCGACCCAGTATCCAGTCTCTCTTGGGATGAGCCTGGTTCAGCTGCGGTGTCCAGATCTCACCTGTAGGGCGGCGCCCCTTGAAAACCGCCCTGGCATCCTGCCCCTGGCCGATGCAGGCGCGAATCCGATGCCAGCCTCTGGGGGTACAGCCACTGCCCTCCTGTTCACCCACACCGGCTCTGGCTGTGGAAACCGGCCAACTTTGCAGCACCTCTCCCGCTGCGCTCAGCAAATACAAACGCTGCTCGGCCACCCTCACCAGCAACCAGGGAGTTGTTGGATGCTGGGGAGCCGTGGCTGTCAAGTGAGCAAAGTTCATCAAAAAGATCCCTGGAGTTACTTGGAAGCAAAGCGCACACATTTTTCAGGACGCGTGAATACATCCCTGTAAGCTCTGGGCTGCAACTTCCTGTTGCAGACAGCCTGAAAAAAGGTGCCCTTGCTCCCTGGCAAAGTTTATAGATCCTAAGAAAGCGGATGCCCTGTCGCAGGCCTTTAAACTGCAAAAAACCGCAAAGGTCTACTCACAGATCCTAAGAAAGCGGATGCCCTGTTACTGGCACCTGCTCAAGCTGATTCACTGGGCAAGGGCAACTCCGGCACAGGAGCCTGCATGGCGACAGTCACCACGGGCAGCATGCGCGCCACCAGATCCTTGATCCGGGTTTTCTCAGCATAGTCGTTGTAGGCTATGTCGCGCAGGGCATCCAGGGAGGACATGGTAAAGACCACTGAGCCCAGCATAAAGTGGATGCGCCAGAAGCGTTCGGCGTCCGGCAGATCTGGGGTACAGAGTTTCAGCTGCTGGCTGAAGCGAGCAAAGGTCTGTCCGTAATGTTCCTGCAGATAACGGCGCATGTGCCCCTGAGCCTGGGTGTAAGCCAGCCCCAGCAAGCGCATGAATACGGAGAGGCTGCCCTTACTGGCCGGAACACTGATGGTGGTTCGGGCCAGGGTTTCCAGCAATTCCTCCAGAGTCACACCGCCACGCTTTTCCAGAGCGGCCAGCTCGGTATTGAACTGTTCACAGAAAGGGTCCAGATAACGGGCAAAAACCGCCTGGATCAGAGCTTTTTTGGAACCAAAATGATAATTGACCGCGGCCAGATTGACCTTGGCTTTACTGGTGATGGTACGCAGGGAGGTTTCAGCAAAGCCCTTTTCAGCAAAAAGGGCTTCGGCAGTATCTAAAATTCGTGTAACGGTATCCGACTGGGCCATGGGCGCTCCTGCGGCGGTCTGTAGTGGTTAAAACAGATGTTTTAAACATTATCCGACAAAGCGCCCACCAGGGTCAAGCTCCTTCGAGCCTGTCCCTCCAGCCTTCCACCCAACCCAGCAAGGCAGGAATCACCACCAGCACCAGCAGAGTCGCCACCGCCAGGCCAAAAACAATGGACACCGCCATGGGGATCAGGAACTGGGCCTGCACCGAGGTTTCAAACAACAGCGGAACCAGGCCCACCACCGTTGTTGTGGAGGTAATCAGCACTGCCCGCAAACGCTGACAGGCCGCTTCGATAATGGCGGCTTCCCGTTCCAGGCCTTCCTTGCGCAGCCCCTGATAAAAGCTGACCAGAATGATGGAGTTGTTGACCACTATGCCGGTCAGACCAAAGAGACCAAACAGCGACAGGATCGTCAGTTCGATATTCATCACAAAGTGACCCAGAGTGGCCCCCAGAAGCCCGAAGGGAATAATCGACATGACCACCAGCGGCAGCAGATAACTGCCGAACATCCAGGCCAGCACAATAAAGATGGCAGCCAGGGCAAACAGGAGGCCCATTTGCATATCGCCCAGGGTTTCCTGCTGGTCAACGGCACGCCCCTGGAAAGACCAGTTGATGCCATGACGCTCAGCCAGTTCCGGCAAAACCTCGGCAGCCAGACCCTCACGAATTTGCCCGGCGTTACCCTGAGCCCGATCCACCTCAGCAGAAACATGAATCGCCAGGCGCGCATCGGCATGGCGCAGGGTTTCAAAGCCGGGTTGATAATCCAGCTCAATCAGCTGTTGCAAGGGCACCCAGCCGTCCCCGGAGACCAGAGGCAAAGCCAATTGGTTGAGAATGGCGGCACTGTGCCTTTCTTCATCCGGCAGGCGTACCCTGACTTCCACCTCTTCGAGTCCATCCTGATAAAGCTGTACCAGACTACCATCAAAGAAGCCGCGCAGCTCTGCAGCCATCGTTTGCGGACTGTAACCCAGTGACAGAGCTTCGGGCCGCAGGCGCACCAGGAGCTGTTCACGACCATAGGGGGTATCGTCCTCCACAGCAAAAAGCCCCGGTATATCCTGCATGCGACCGGCCAGTTCCAAGGCCGCCTCTTTCAATTCTTCCGCTGTCCCTCCTTCCAGGCGCACATCGACATCACGTCCGGGAGGGCCGCCGGTCACGGCGGTGATCACCACCGAGTCCAACCCGGCCACTTGTGGCATCTCGCGATTCCAGGCATCGATCAGCTGCTGATTACTTACCTCCCGGCGATCCGGAGAAGTCAGCTCCACCAGCAAAGAAGCGAACTGGTCACCGCTGGGGGCATTGCCTTCCTGCGACAACTGCTGACCCAGACGTGTAACTCGGGTCTGGATCACCTCTTCCCCCAGGGATTCTTCCGCTTCCAGCAGGGCGGAGTCCATTTTTAGCATAAATTCCTCAACCTTTTGGGGCGAGGTGCCAGCAACAAAAGCAACATTGGCACGCACTGTGGTGCCATCCGGGCTGGGGAAGAAGGTAAAGCCAACACGCCCACCGGCCAACATCCCTACGGCCAGAATAAACAAGGCCAGGGCAATCGCCAGAGTCAGGCCTTTGCGTTCGACGGCTCCGCTTACCCAGCGACGAAAGCGCTGATCACGAAAGGACTCCAGACCGCGTTCAAAACGGGCACTGATGCCCTGCTGGGAATGCGCATCGAGTTTTTGGGGATCAACAGCCAGGCCGCGTTTGAGCTGATGCGGCAAAATCAGAAAGCTGATGATGAGAGTCGCCAGAATAACGCAGATCACCACCAGCGGAATTTCAAACATGATATTGCCGATAATGCCGCCCACCAGCATCAAGGGGAAGAAAGCCGCCACAGTCGTCAGGGAGGAAGCAATCACCGGCCCCAGCATGCGCTTGGCACCGGCTTCTGCAGCCTCTTCTGCAGAATACCCCTGTCCGCGTAAAGTGTAGGCATGCTCGGAGACCACGATGGCATTATCCACGATGATCCCCAGAGCCATGATGAAACCAAACAGGGACATCATGTTAATGCTGCCACCAAACAGCCAGAGGGCCACAAAAGCCGTGGTGAAGGCTATGGGAATACCCAGCGCCACGCGGATAGCCAGGCGGCCACTCAGGAATAAAAACAGGATGCCCAGCACCAACAGCAAACCACCCGCACCATTTTTCAGCAGCAGCTTGATGCGCTCGTCAATCAGCTCCCAGAGCTGGTCATACACTTCCAGCTCCACCTGGGGCGGTTTGTTCTGTCGGGTTTTTTCCAGCCAGTCATTGAACAGGCGGGCAGCATCCAGGGCGTCGGTGGTTTCCGTGCGTTGCAGCCACAGCTCCACAGCGGGCTTGCCTTCATAACGGATCAGGGTCTGGCCGTCTCTGGGCCCTTTGTTGATTTGGGCAAAGTCGCCCAGCTGGATCAGGCCCTGCTCGGAACTGGCAGAAATCGGCAAGTCGGCAAAAGAATTCTCATCCCGGGCCTGCTCCAGAACCCGCAATTGTCGCCCTCCCTGGTCACGCCCCACCAGACCTGCAGGCTGATCCTGGGTGAAAGCAGCGATCTGGTCAGCCAACTGGCGAGGGGTCAGGGACAAGGCCATCAGGTTGGCCAGGGGCACCTCAATGGCCATTTCCTCCTCAGGCAGACCGGCAAAATCCACCCGTTCAATACCGATATCCAGGAGCTCCTGTTCATACTGGCGGGCCAGGCTGCGCATTTCATCGGGATCATCCAGCCCGGTCAACAACAAACGGGCAATCGGTTCATAACGTACAATACGGCTGACGATGGGCGTTTCCGCTGCTTCCGGCAAATTGCGCAACTGCGCCACCCGGTCTTCCACCTGCGCCAGCGCCTGGGTCATATCGGTGCCATCACGAAATTCCAGAGTGATGGCGGCAATGCCCAGAGAAGAGGTGGAGGTCATGGATTTAAGACCATCCACACTGCGCAGTTCATTTTCCAGTGGCAGGGTCACACCGGTTTCCACATCTTCAGCACTGGCGCCCGCCCAGATAACCCGAACACTGACGATATCCAGGGAAAAATTGGGGAAAAACTGGGTGTTCAGCTTGTTCAAAGCCCAGCTACCGGACATCAGCATCAAGACAATCAACAGCGTGCTGGCCAGACGATGACGAAGGAAAAGGCCGATCAGGCCACCCTGCTCTTTCATTCAGTGGCCTCCCTGACATCGGCCAGATCACGGGTTTCCATCACTTCCACCAGCAGGCTTTGCATGGCATTGGGCAGACGGTTGGCCAGAACCTCGTCACCGGCCTGCAGCTCCCCGGAAGATACCAGGACGCCCGGCTCCCCCGCCAATACGCGATTGCCCTTGAGTTCCACATCCAGGCCTTCCAGGCGACTGTCCACCACGCGATAGATCCGGTTGCGACCCTGAACCGCCGCCACAGGCAGCCAGAACACAGCTTTCACTTCCGGTAAGGACAAATGGGCATCAATAAAACGTCCCAGAGCCAGACCTTCCGGGCGACCTTCGGCCAGGGTGAAAACAGCCTCGATACCGGCCGCATTGCGGGTATGGCCGGCCAATTCCTGAAGCTCAAAAACCAGCTGTTCATCGCCCACTTTGGCCTGGGCATAAAGCGGTTTTTGGGCAGCCAGCGCGGCCTGCAAGGCATCAACATGGCTCACCGGCAAGCGAGCTTTCATTTCCAGTTGTTCGGGTACAAACACGCTGATCAAGGGGGCCTGACCTGCAACACGATCCCCCTCACCCACCAGGATTTCCTGAACACGCAGGTCGGTTGGGGCTTTAAGCTGAGTGGCTTCCAGATCCCGTTGCGCCAGCTGCTGCTGGGTTCGGGCGCGCTGCAGATTGCTTTGCAACTGCTGCAAACGTGAAGAATACTGGTCTACAGCCAGCTCACGATTCATCAGAGCCAGGCGCTGCTGAGTCAGGGAGAGCTGGGCTTCGTCCACTTCCCGTTGTGAAGCCCGGTTGGCATCAGCCAGTTGACGCATACGGTTGTATTGTCGCTCGGCTAAAACCAGCATCCCTTTTTCCTGCACCAGAGCTTCTTGATCCACCCGATGCTGGCTCTGCAATTGTTCAAGTTGGGAGGTCAGATCCTGCAACTCGGCCTGACGCTGGTGATAAAGTGCCCGGGCATCCAGATCGTCCAGTTGCAACAAAACCTGACCTTGAGAGACCTGCTGACCTTCACGCACCCGTATCTCTTGGACATCGCCTGCTGTTCTTGCCCGCAAAGTGGCATTCGTCTGGCTGGTCAGCTCACCAAAAAGGCGCAACTGAGGGGCATAGTCCCCCGGCTGCACCTGCATGACGGCAATCGGCCAGCGCCTTTCCTCATCACCTGCAGGAGGCGGTTCCGGGCGGGTCATGCGTAAAATAACAAAGCCTGCCAGGGCAACCAGAATAACGACCAGGGGTAGAAAACGTTTCAGCAGAGGACGCATAGATCAGCATTTCCTGATATAGAAATTTGGAATCCAGAGTCTAATGCACTTGCGGTCAAAAATACAGAGTAAAGCTCTCCATCTGAGACAGGTTTTTGTTGCAGCGCACAATTTGATTTAGATCAAGCGTTCTTTGATTATAAAGAGAAGCTGCCCATAAGCATCAACCACCCCTTTGCAGATGATATAACTGTAATACTTAAAAATAAAAGGACAATCATCCGCAAATTTATTTAAATGCGGAAACTATGACTGAAAAGCTCCCAAATCCAACCTGATACTGCAAAACGTGACCCCGCAACTGCATGATTTATATAGATTTTTTTGTTTGACGCCCACTTGATCGACCACTAGCCTAACCTTGTTTAAATTTGTTAACGCTTGATAAAGAGAACAGCTGGCAGTGGAAAATCAGTGGTTTCCCAGGCCTTCGAGGAGTAAAGCAACCTTGTCCCTGATCCATCTACCTCAACTCAGAAGGGCAACCCACGACCTGCATGAAAAGCTGGAAACCCTACCGGCCCTCAAAAGGCTGCTTCATCCCAGCCTGAGCCTGCAAGAGTACCGGGATTTTCTGCAGTGTTTTTTTCAACTTCACCTGCAGTTGGAAAAGCAAATATATCCCTATTTTTGCCATCTGACCCCGGATGAATTTCACTGGGAGCATTTCATGGCTTCACCACGCCTGGCCAAAGATCTGATCCACCTCTGCCAGCCATTGCCGCAGCCGGATGAAACAAAGATACCCACTTTAACCACCAGTTTACCGGAGGCTCTGGGCTGCTGTTACGTTCTACTGGGTTCCGGTTTTGGTGCCAGGCAGATTGCTCCCCTCCTGAGAAAACACCTGGGTGAGCTGGTGCCCTTGAGTTTTTACGAGGAAGGGCAACCTTATTTAAAGCGTCTCTGGCATCAGCTGGAAAAACTTTTGAGCATTTATTCATCCGCTCAAAGCGAACAACAACAGACCCAGACCGCTGCACAGAACACCTTTCAGCTTTTTCACCACCGACTCAGCCAGCTATCACAATCATCCCAGTACGAGGCATTACCGCAGTGAGATCTTCGCTTCCCCATGAAATCAGTGAATGTGACAAGGAACCCATTCACCAGCCCGGCAGTATCCAGCCTGATGGTGTTTTACTGGTTCTGGATCATGAGCAGTTCAGAATCATTCAGGCCAGCAAAAATACCGACAGCTGGCTGGGGCTTGAAGCAGAGCAACTTCTCGGGGAGCCCCTGCCCCGGCTGATGGGTGAGCAGCTCCGGGATTTTTTGCTGGAAGTTTTATCTTACCCACCTAATTACCAACCCACCCTGAAGCCCATCAAGTATCAGAATCAGGGCTTTATTCTGCGGGGTCATTACAATGCCGGTGGCATTCTGATCGAAATGGAGCCTCTGCCCGAAGATGATCAGCTACTGACCTACCGTTTATTCACCCAGCTCAACAATTTCTTTCACGAACTGGAGCAGACCAACGATCCTGATCGCCTTCTGAAAATGGCGGCCAGATTAGTCCGTCAGGTGACTGAGCATGAAAGCGTCATGGTGTATAGATTTGATGCCGAATGGAACGGTCAGATTATTATTGAGGATCGCGCCGATGGACGGCAACGCTTCCTGGGTCATCACTTTCCGGCCAGTGATATACCTGCCCAGGCCCGGCGTCTGTATCGTATCAACCGGGTCAGGCGGATCAGTAATTCCAACTACACCCCCGTCCCCCTGGTGCCGGAAAGCAACCCCCTGACGGGTGATCTGGATATGACCTACACCCAGTTGCGAAGTGTGTCTCCGATGCATCTGGAATACATGCGCAACATGGGCACGGCCTCTTCCCTGACTATGTCGCTAATGCCGGATGGTCACCTCTGGGGTATGATTGTTTGCCATGGCGAGCAGCCCAACTACCTGAGCCAGCCGGTGCGCACCTTTTGCAAGATGGTGTCCCAGCTGGTCAGTGAAAATCTCCAGCTGGCTCTCAATCGTCAGTTCAACCATCAAATGACACGGATGGGTCGGGCGATTGATCAATTCAATGCCCCCTTTCAGGCTGCTTTTGACCTGGCAGAAGGACTCAGTGGCCTGCAGAACCTGCTCTCTGCTTTTGAATGTGAAGCCATTTTCCTGCGCCTGGACGGTGTGTTCTATCATTACGGACAGTGTGTCGACCCCAGTGAAATCCAGTATCTGAAAAAGGCTGTAAAACATCAAACTCATGCGGGCATGGCCTACGCAGAGCATCTTCCTGAAACCTACAAGGGCAAAGCTGACTGGATCTGCGGCTATCTGTTTCTGCCCCTGGCTCATTCCGGGGATGAATACCTGGTTTTTCTGCGCAAGGAAAGGCCCAGGGAAATCAGTTGGGCCGGTGAACCTGAGAAGGCGATGAAAGAAACTCAGGAAGATGGCAAAACCAGAATTTCTCCGCGTCAGTCTTTTGCCACCTGGCAGGAACAGGTGCGCGGACAAAGCCTGCCCTGGGAGCGCCATCACCGTGCCGCAGCCAGTCGCCTTCGACGCACCATCAACCTGCGCATGGCCAGTGAAATGGCGCGTTTACGTCAGCATGATGCGGAAATGGCCCATCTGGCCACCCACGATGCCCTGACCGGACTGCCCAATCGCCTGCTAGTCGATGATCGCCTGGAAAGAGCTCTGGCCAAGGCCAGACGGGAAAGAGGGGCCGGTGCACTGCTGTTCATTGACCTGGATGGTTTCAAGCCCATCAATGATGAGCACGGACATGACACCGGGGATGAGATCCTCTGCCAGCTTTCGGATCGCCTGAACAGAATCATTCGTGAGTCCGACACCTTTGCCAGACTGGGAGGAGACGAATTTGTTTTCATTCTTACCGGCTTTGCCTCCCTCTCCACCACACGCTATGGTGCCGAAACCATGGCTGATAAGCTGCTGAAAGCCCTGGAGACGCCCTTCATCATCAAGGGCAAGAACTTTCAGGTCGGAGCCAGCATCGGGATCGCCACCTATCCCTTTGACAGTGACGAGCCGAATGAGCTGATTAAAAAAGCCGATCAGGCCATGTACATGGTCAAGGAAACCGGGCGCAGCAGCTATCACTTTTATGCTGACGGCCACCCCTAGGAAGCTTGCTGGTGCTGCTTCTCCCATGCCTTGATGCGCCGACTGACCGTGGAGGGGTGAACTGAAAAGTATTCGGCAATCTGTTGTAGGGTATAGCCACCTTCCAGATAAGCCAGTACCAGACATTCAGGTTCCGGATATCGGGCTTGATAATCGGCCAGATCCCGCTTGCAGGTTACTCGCCCTGAGGTTTGTTGTTGCAGTTTCTTCAGGGTTTGGCGTGCAAACTCATGATGGCCCAGAAAAACCTGACCGTGAACATCTTCCCAGACCCGGGGCTCACGGTTTACCCGATAGAGATAATCCTTCCAGAAATGACCACCCTGACCCCGCACTTGCGGATGCTTATCCAGCATCTCCAGGTACAAAGGCGGGTGCTGTTCCGGCAGGGATTCACCCAGCAGGGCTTGAGCACTGCCCCAGGGCCAGTTTTGCGGCCGACTGACCCAGCCTTTGCGCCAGGGCTCGGTCACCACCTCCCGTATCAGGGGCAACAGATGAGTTTGATCGTCCACCAGTAAGGCCTTGAAACGCCCGGCAAACAGGCTCCCTTTACGACCGTAACGACGGTTGTAGGTTTGGGTATAGAGGCCGTTGAGCTGTCGCATACCCAGCGACAGGCGTCCTTTCGGTAAACGCACAACCAGGTGGTAATGCCTGTCCAGTTGACACCAGGCCAGGCACTGCCAGTTGTAGCGGTGGATCACACCCTTCAACAACTCCATCCAATCCAACCTGTCCTGCGTGACCGGAAAAAGGACTTCCTCGTCTGTTTTTGCAGTCAGATGGTAGAGTCCACCCGGAAGCTCAATTCTTAGTGGTCTGGACATAATAACTTGAGCTTAGTCAATATAATGACTTTTTGTTACATTTGTTTTGTAACAGCTCGATCTGCCTGAAAGTCAGCAAAATCCATTTTTATTTGCCACACTACTAATCACTCTAGTTCATAAAGATAAGGAGATAGACATGACTTCACCTTCCGCTTTTCAACATGATTTAAAAGCAGGAAGCCAGACCTACACCTACTTCAGTCTTCCCGAGGCTGCCAAGCACTATGGCTCGCTGGATCGTTTACCCTTCTCTTTGAAAGTTCTGCTGGAAAACCTGATCCGCAACCTGGATGGTAAAACGGTGACCGATGCGGATGTCCAGGCTCTGGTGGACTGGCAGAAAACCGCCAGCAGCAATCAGGAAATTGCTTTTCGTCCGGCACGGGTTCTGATGCAGGACTTCACCGGGGTACCCGGCGTTGTGGATCTGGCCTCCATGCGGGCTGCGGTCAGCGAGCTGGGCGACGATCCCCAGAAGATCAATCCTCTGTCTCCGGTGGATCTGGTGATCGACCATTCGGTCATGGTGGACTCCTTTGCCACGGAATCAGCCTTTAAAGACAACGTCGAACTGGAAACCCAGCGCAACAAGGAGCGCTATCAATTTCTGCGCTGGGGTCAGCAGGCTTTTGATAACTTCCGCGTGGTTCCGCCCGGCACGGGCATCTGCCACCAGGTCAATCTGGAATATCTGGGTCAGGCCGTCTGGAGTCAGGAAGTGGATGGCAAACAGCTGGCCTACCCGGATACGCTGGTCGGCACCGACTCCCACACCACCATGATCAATGGTCTGGGTGTGCTGGGTTGGGGTGTCGGGGGCATCGAAGCCGAAGCCGCCATGCTCGGCCAGCCGATTTCCATGCTGATCCCGGAAGTGGTGGGTTTCAAGCTCAAGGGCAAACTCAAGGAAGGCATCACCGCCACCGATCTGGTGTTGACCGTGACCCAGTTGTTGCGGGCCAAGGGTGTGGTCGGCAAGTTTGTGGAGTTCTATGGGGAAGGTCTGGCGGATCTGCCTCTGGCGGATCGGGCCACCATTGCCAACATGGCTCCGGAGTACGGGGCCACCTGCGGTTTCTTCCCGGTGGATGAGCAAACGCTGGATTATATGCGCCTGACCGGGCGTGATGAAGATGTTATTGCCCGGGTCGAGGCCTACACCAAAGCCCAGGGTATGTGGCACTCAGCCGGTGATGAACCTCTGTTTTCGGACACTCTGGAGCTGGATCTTTCCCAGGTTGAAGCCAGCCTGGCCGGCCCCAAACGCCCTCAGGACCGAGTGGCCCTGACCAAAATCAAATCCACCTTCCAGGGGCTTCTGGATCTGCAGGTCACACCTGATCAGGAGGAAAGTGAGCTGGAAAGTGAAGGCGGTGGACACACAGCTGTGGGGGGTGATCTGACCTCCAGTGAAGTGGAATACAGCGATGATCAGGGAAAAACCCATCTGTTGAAGCACGGGGCCGTGGTGATCGCAGCCATTACCTCCTGCACCAACACCTCCAACCCCAGCGTGCTTATGGCTGCAGGGCTGGTCGCTAAAAAAGCCGTGGAAAAAGGTCTGGTTAGCCAACCCTGGGTGAAAACCTCTCTGGCACCCGGCTCCAAGGTGGTTACCGACTACCTGGCCGCAGCCGGACTCAATACCTATCTGGATAAACTGGGCTTTAACCTGGTTGGCTATGGCTGCACCACCTGCATCGGCAACTCCGGCCCTCTCCCTGAGGCCATCGAAGAAGCCATCCACAAGGGCGATCTGACAGTGGCTTCGGTGCTCTCGGGCAACCGCAACTTTGAAGGTCGTATTCACCCGTCCATTCGAACCAACTGGCTGGCTTCACCGCCCCTGGTCGTGGCCTATGCCCTGGCCGGTAATCTGCAGGTGGATATCACCCGTGAACCTCTGGGACAGGATCAACAGGGGCAACCGGTGTATCTGAAGGATATCTGGCCCTCCAATGCCGAAATTGCCCAGGCTGTTGAAGGCGTCAAAACCCAGATGTTCCGCAAGGAATACGGGGAAGTCTTTGCCGGGGATGAATCCTGGCAAAACCTCCAGGTGCCTCAGGACAAAACCTACACCTGGCCGGAATCCACCTACATCCAGCACCCACCCTTCTTCCAGGGCATGCAGCGCACTCCCGAGGCAATCCTGGATGTGGAAAATGCCGGGGTACTGGCTCTGTTGGGTGATTCCGTCACCACCGACCACATTTCCCCGGCCGGTTCCATCAAGCCATCCAGCCCCGCAGGCCGCTACCTGCAGGAAAAAGGCGTTGAGCCCAAGGACTTCAACTCCTATGGTTCACGGCGTGGCAACCACGAAGTGATGATGCGCGGCACCTTCGCCAATGTGCGGATTCGCAATGAAATGCTCGACGGCGTGGAAGGGGGCGAAACCCGCCATTATCCTTCCGGCGAGCAAATGGCCATCTATGATGCGGCCATGCGCTATGCCGAAGAAGGCAAGCCTCTGGTGGTGGTTGCCGGCAAGGAATACGGCACTGGCTCCTCGCGTGACTGGGCCGCCAAGGGCACGCGCCTGCTGGGTGTCAAGGCCGTGATTGCCGAATCCTTTGAACGCATTCACCGCTCCAACCTGGTCGGCATGGGTGTGCTTCCGCTGCAGTTTGCTGAAGGCGTCACCCGCAAAACCCTGGGATTAACCGGTGAAGAAAGCTTCACCATCACCGGGCTCAACCAGTTGCAACCGCAACAGCAGGTGGAAGTCACCCTGACCCGCCCGGATGGCAGCAGCGAAAGCTTCCAAACGAAATGCCGCATCGATACGGGCAATGAACTGGAGTACTACCGCCACGGCGGCATCCTCCACTATGTACTGAGAAAAATGATCGGCGCCGCCTGATTACTTCTCAAAACCTAAAACCCGGCAGGGATGCCGGGATCAACTCTGTCATTCCTTTCCCTTCTGCAGCTGCAACTCGGCCAGGTGTCGGTAGAGTTCGGATGTTTTCAGCAATTCCTGATGCGTTCCTTCAGCAACCAGTCTTCCCTGATCCATCACCAGAATACGATCTGCAGCAATTACGGTCGCCAAGCGGTGGGCGATCACCAGAGAAGTACGCCCCTCCATCAAGCGATCCAAAGCCTGCTGCACCAGGTTTTCACTGGCTGCATCCAAGGCACTGGTGGCTTCGTCCAGCAGAAGAACACGGGGATCACACAAGAGTGCACGGGCAATCGCCAGGCGTTGACGCTGACCACCGGACAACTGCACCCCACCGGGTCCCAGCCAGGTTTGCATACCTTCAGGCAAAGCCTGAATAAAGCCCAGTGCCTGCGCTTCCTGGGCAGCCTGCTGCACCTCTTCATCTGTTGCTTCGGGACGTCCATAACGGATATTGTCCTCCGCAGTACCCGTAAAGAGCACCGGCTCCTGGGCCACCAGAGCCATCGTGGAGCGCACCGCAGCAGGAGAAAGGTCCTTCAGGTTAATCCCATCCAGACAAAGCCGACCGGCATTCGGGTCATAAAACCTCAGCAAAAGCTTCAATACGCTGCTTTTACCCGCCCCGGAAGGCCCCACCAGAGCCACTCTTTCCCCCGGACGTATCTCGGCACAAAAGCTCTCAATGGCTGGTTGTTCAGGACGGGAAGGGTAAGCGAAGGTCACCTGCTCAAAAGCCACCTCACCCCGCACAGCAGAGGGCCAGGTCAGAGGCTTTTCCGGTGCGGCTATTTTGGGTTGGGCACCCAGCAGTTCCAATAAGCGCTCTGCCGCTCCCGAAGCTCGCTGAACCTCACCGGCCACTTCTGCCAGAGTTGCTACGGCTCCAGCTGCAATCAGGGCATAAAAAACAAACGCGGTCAGTTGGCCCGGCGACATACGACCGGCGAGAACATCCTGCCCGCCCTGCCAGAGAATAATGCCCACCGCAGTAAAAACCACCAGCATGGCAAACCCGGTAAGCAGGGAGCGCTGAAACACCCGTGAGCGGGCGACACTGAAGGCCTCTTCCACCCGCTGGCCGTAGTGTTTCTGATCTTCGGTCTCATGGTTAAAAGCCTGCAGGGTTTCTATCCCCTGCAGCGCTTCTCCGGCATAGCTGCCCAGTTCAGCCACCTGATCCTGACTGGAACGCGACAGCTTGCGCACGCGACGTCCAAACCAGATCACTGGCACCACCGTCAGGGGAATGCCCAGCAGGACCATCAAGGTCAACCAGGGGCTGGTCACCAACAACAGAATCACGGCCCCGATCAAAGTAAGCAGATTACGCAAAGCCATGGACAGGGAGGAGCCAAAAAGACTTTGCAGCACGCTGGTATCCGCCGTCAGGCGGCTTTGAATTTCACCGGCACCATTACGGTGGAAGTATTCCGGCTCCAGCGTCAGCAGATGCCGGAACACCTGCAAGCGTAAATCAGCCGCTAATCGTTCCCCGATCCAACTGACCAGATAAAAACGGCAGGCCGAGGCCAGGGACATCACCGCAACCACCCCCAGAGTGCCTACCAGTGCCCAGTTCAACCATTGGGAATCACCGGATGCAAAGCCCTTGTCCACCACCAGACGCAGCCCCTGCCCCAGCAGAAGCACACCACTGGCTGCCACCACCAGAGCAATGGCTGCCAGCAGCAGGCGAAGTTTATAGGGTTTCAGAAAGGCCAATAAGCGCAGCAGAATACGCGGGTTAGGACGGGCTTGAGCAGACATGCAGCATCCTGTAAAAACGAAGTGTGAATTGAACTGACCAGTCTAAAATACCACAAACCTCAAGGCGGGAAGCTGCTAAACTGCTTTCTTTTTGGGAGCCTGAAACATGCAAGGTCTGGCCCTGGCGATTGCTGCCTACATGATCTGGGGATTCTTCCCTCTGTTTTTTCACCAGTTGAATGCTGTTCTCCCCTCGGAAATTCTGGCTCACCGGGTTATCTGGGCGCTGGTTTTTACTCTGGGGATCATTCTGTTATGGGGTCAGGCCCGACGCTTTAGAGAACTGCTGAGCCAACCGCGAGCCCTGGCCTGGCTAGCCTTGTCCGGGCTTCTGATCAGTTCCAACTGGCTGGTATTTATCTGGGCAGTAGGTCAGCACCGGGTACTGGAAGCCAGCCTGGGGTATTTTATTTCACCCCTGGTCAGCCTGCTGATGGGCTGGATACTTCTCAAGGAAAAGCAGCATCCCCTGCAACTGACCGCGGGCTTGATCGCTGCGTTGGCGATCATCTGGGAGCTGGTCAGCCTGGGCAAACTGCCCTGGATTCCACTCTTCCTCGCTCTGACCGTGGGCTTTTATGGCCTGGTCCGCAAGCGCCAGCCGGTGGATTCCATTCATGGCCTGACCGTGGAAACCCTCTGGATGCTGCCCTTTGCCCTGGGCTGGCTGGTCTGGATGCAGATAGCCGACCACCCTGTGGCTTTCAGCCATGACCTGAAGCTTTCCTGGCTGCTGGTGGCTTCCGGCCTGATGACGGCTTCTCCGCTACTGCTGTTTGCCGCCGCAACCCGCCGACTCGACCTCTCCATCGTCGGCTTCATCATGTACATCAATCCCATCATGCAATTCATCACCGCCGTCTGGATACTCGGTGAAAGCTACCCACCCCAGAGACTGGTCACCTTTATCCTCATCTGGATTGCCATGGTGTTATTCATGTGGGGGATCTGGCGGGCGAGAAAACAACTGGCATCAAGCCATCAGTAGCTTGCCAGTTATTTCAACAATATCATATAGATACTTTTTGGCATCAGGCTGCATAGAGCAGTTCCTGGTTTGCTTCAATGCTGGCTTTCAGATAAGGATTTTTAAGTGAACCCAGAGTCAGCAGATCAACCCGTCGTCCCATCAGCAGCTCCAGAGCAGCCAGGAAGTCAAAGTAGTTCTGCGCATAATCTGCTGGCTGGTCAAAGTCTTCGAACTCAACCAACAGATCGACATCACTGGTTTCAGGATCAAAATCGCCCGTCAAAGCAGATCCAAAGAGAACCAGGCGTCTGACCCGGTGCTTTTGACATAGCTCCAGCAACGGCTTCTTTTTTACATCAAGATTCAACATGGTCTTTAACCATCCAGTTAAGGTACCAATCAAGCAACCTTATCGGGCCGATGAGTGACATCACCCCTACCGGCCAGCAGTCCCTCAACAGAAATATCTTCATCCAAGGCATCCCAATGAATACCTTGAGGCGATAATTCAAAAGCCTCACGCTCTTCTGGAGTCGCTGCTAAAAGCCGAGGAAACCAGGCCAGTGGAATACCCAGCATACGTCCATCACTCAGTTCTACCCAGAAGCTGTTATCATCAAACCTAACTGTTTTAGGCGAAATACTCATACCATGCTTCCTTCAATGCTTCCTGATGCTGTTGCACCAGTTCAAGAATCTTTTTCAAAGCTTTAGCATCAAAACCTTCATTACGAGCAATCTGAATTTCAGGCTGAAGCCATATCTTTGCTTCACAACCAGCCCGACGAACATGCACGTGAACAGGCTCCAATGGATTGCCTTCATTAGAGTAGAAGAAAAACTTCAACCCATCCACGCGTAAAACAACAGGCATAATCAAATAAACTCAACACCACCCATATAGGGCTTGAGCACTTTCGGTACTTTAATACGACCATCTTCCTGCTGGTAGTTTTCCATCACCGCGACCAGGCAACGACCTACAGCCAGGCCGGAGCCATTCAGGGTGTGCAACAGTTCGGGTTTCTTGGCATCCGGGCTGCGGAAACGGGCCTGCATACGCCGGGCCTGGAAGTCTTCACAGTTGGACACCGAAGAAATCTCCCGATAGGTGCTCTGGCTGGGAATCCAGACCTCCAGGTCGTAAGTCTTGGCCGCACCAAAGCCCATATCACCGCTACACAGGCTCAAAACACGATAAGGCAATTCCAGTTTCTGCAGAATGGCTTCAGCATGACCGGTCATTTCTTCCAGGGCTTCATAGGATTTTTCCGGATGAACCAACTGCACCATTTCCACTTTTTCAAACTGGTGCTGACGGATCATCCCGCGGGTGTCCTTGCCATAGGCACCGGCTTCAGAACGGAAGCAGGCACTCAGAGCCGTCAGACGAATCGGCAATTCATCGGCCTTGGCAATCTGATCGCGCAGAATATTGGTCAGGGGCACTTCGGCTGTGGGAATCAGGTAATACTCATGATCCGCATGCAGTTTGAAGAGGTCTTCGGCAAACTTGGGCAGCTGGCCAGTGCCATAGAGGCTGTCATCGTTGACGATCAGCGGCACGTTACACTCTTCATAGCCGTGCTCATCCACTTGGGTGTTGAGCATGAACTGCGCCAGCGCCCGATGCAGACGGGCAATGCCACCACGCATCAGGTTGAAACGCGAACCCGTAAGCTTGGCAGCCGTTTCAAAATCCAGTTGCCCGGAAACCTCACCCAGATCCACATGATCCCTGATCTCAAAATCAAAAGGACGAGCCTCGCCCCAGCGGCGGATTTCAACATTATCTTCCTCATCCTTGCCCACAGGAACCGACTCATGGGGCAGGTTGGGCAGGGTCGCCAGCAGAGCCTGGTATTCTTCCTGCAACTGAGTTAGCTCAGACTTGGCAGCATCCAGTTGACCGCCCAGATCAGCCACTTCATCCAGCAGCGGCTGGATATCTTCACCGGCAGCCTTGGCCTTGCCGATATTCTTGGAGCGGGCATTGCGCTCGGCCTGCAGCTGCTCGGTCTTCACCTGCAGGTCTTTGCGCTTTTCTTCCAAAGCCGTGAACGCGGCTTTATCCAGCTCAAAACCACGGCTTGCCAGACGCTCGGCAACCTGATCCAGTTCAGTTCTCAGTAATTTGGGGTCTAACATGGTCAATCCTGTTTGAAATTTTTTGGTCTTAACCGCTCACTTCAGCAAGGCAGCCTGCTTATCGGGTGGCCATTCTATCCTGAATGGACACCCGCGCTCGTCGTCCTGACTCGCTGACGCAGCCAACCTTGCCGTGAGCTTCCAATACGGGTGCACTTTGTGTGGGCTACCCGGGAAGTAGCAGCAAGGTACTGTTTGGTCAGGCTGTCTGCAACAGGAGGTTGCAGCCAGAGCTTACAGGGATGTATTCACGCGTCCTGACAAATACGTACCTTGCTCTACAGTGAATCACTCAGCCTTTCTGTCTTGCTAAAGTGAGCCGGGCTATGAGCTGGAACCTGCCTTTTCAGATTCCTTGCTATCCGAATCTTTTTCTCGCAGGCGATCCAGTCGTGCCGCTATTTTCCCATAAAGAGTGTTTTTCGGCCATTTTCCGGTTGTGCTCAATTTGCCAGCCGGGATACCCAGCATGAGTTGTATGGCCTCTTCCACCTGGCTCACAGACCAGATGTGGAATTCCTCAGCCTCCACGGCTTCACGCACTTCTTCACGCAACATCAGTTGGGCGGTGTTCTGTTTGGGGATAATCACCCCCTGATCACCGGTCAGGCCCCGTGCTTTGCAGACTTCAAAAAAGCCTTCGATCTTTTCATTCACACCGCCAATCGGCTGGACTTCACCCAACTGGTTGATGGAGCCGGTCACGGCCAGGTTCTGGGCGACGGGAACTTCCGCCATCGCCGAGAAAAGACAGATCAACTCACCCAGGGAAGCGGAATCACCATCCACCCCGCCGTAGGATTGCTCAAAGACAATACTGGCATCCAACGGCAGGCTGTCTTCGGCACCAAACAGGCCGCAGAGGTAGCCAGTGAGGATCATCACCCCCTTGGAGTGCATGGAACCGCCCATATGCACACTGCGTTCGATATCCAGCACTTCGCCATGGCCGTAGTGCACGCGTGCGGTGATCCGCGAAGGCTGACCATGCAGGAAGTCATGGCTACCTACCACGGTCAGGCCATTGACCTGGCCGATTTTATCGCCCTGGGTGGAGATCATGATGAAATCTTCCTTGATGGACTCCAGCACATGCTCGGGGTAGCGACCTGCCCGACGCCGCCGGGAAGCCAAGGCTTCACGGATATGCTCAGCTTCCACGCGGGGAAGCAGTTCGCGAGTGGCCAGATAATCGGCTTCGCGCAACAGATGGTTTAAATCAGCCGCATTCAAGGACAACTTGTTCTGGTGATCCGCCATGCGGGCCGCTTCTTCCACCACTCGCATGACCGCAGAAGAGGAAAATGGCAACAAGGCTTCCTTTGCTGCCATGCTGGCAATCAGGCGGGCATAAAGCTTCTGGTTCGGTGAAGTGCGCGGCATTTCTGTTTCAAATTCCGCCACCACCTTGAACAGCTCCACAAACTCGGGATCCTGATCCTGCAGGGCATGCAGAAGTTCATAATCCCCCATCAGGGCGACAGTGCAATTCAGGGGAATCGGGTCCGGTTCCAGGCTGACACTGCCGGAAACCGATAACTGGCGCTCCAGGGTGTCTATTCTCAGGGTTCCGGTTCGCAGGGCCAGCTTCAAACCTTCCCAGGCATAGGGTTGGCTGAGAAGACGTTCAGCATCCAGAATCAAAAAACCACCATTGGCCCGGTGCAAAGCACCGGGGCGGATCAGTGAAAAGTCCGTGGCCACAGTGCCCTGGAAAGTCACATTCTCCACATGGCCCACCAGATTGTTGTGGGTCGGCATGGATTCTTCAATCACCGGCGCGTGCTCACGATCGACATGACTCACCAACAGATTGACCTGGTAACGGGTGGGAATCCGTTTATCCGGGGAAACACTGGCAATCGCCTCGCCTTCTTCATCCTCATCTTCCAGGAAAATAGTGACATTATCCTGAATATCCCGATAAAGAGCATCCAGATATTCCTGGAGGCGAGGATAGTCAGCAAATTTGGTCTTGATTGCCTGCAGCCCTTCCTGGATGGCATCATCCGTGACTTCTTCATTGAGTTTCAGCTGCTCCTGGCGGCTTTGCTTTTCCAGTTGCGCCAGCTCGCGCAAGGCCAGACGCAGCTTTTTCTCCATCTCTTCAATTTTTTCCCGGAAGTCCTTACGAGTGTCTTCTTCCAGTTGCGCAAACTCCCCGGCATCCATGGGCTGGTCTTCCTTGTCAGCCGGGACAAAAGAATAGCCCCCGGGAGTTTGTAGAATCAGCTTCAAACCCTGTTCAGCACCCTCTTCAGCCAACCCCTTGAGGGCTGTACTCTGCTGATCGGCAAAGTGGTCCTTGATTTTTTCCGCGCGCTCGAAAAAACCTTCGTTATCAAAGGCCGCCGGTATCGCCTGTTTGAGATCCAGCAACAAGGCTTGCAGATCTTCCTTGAACACCTTCCCCAGACCACAGGGCAGACGCAGTGCCCAAGGCTTGCGGGCATTGGCAAAATCATGCAGATACAGCCAGTCGGAAGGTGCCTCCATCTGTTCTGCGCGTTTTTCCAGAAAACGCCTGAGCATGGTGCGTTTACCCAGCCCCGCATGACCGACCGCAAAAAGGTTGTAACCCTTGCGATTGACGGCCGTTGCGAACTGCAAGGCTTCTTCAGCACGCTGCTGACCAATGAAAGTGTCCAGGGGCGGTATCTGGCGCGTGTCCTCAAAATCAAAATCCTTCGAACGACAGGCTTTATAGAGCTTACTGAGCGGCAGAGGTTTGGGGGTTCTCATTGATGTCCTTGGCAATCCAAAACCATAAAGGTTAACAGCCTGACACCAAAAGAGCGATAGGCAAACGCTTTTACAGCAGGTAAGATTTGCACAGCAATCAATCCACTATGACCTGTGAAGCGATGATAAAAACACTCCTGAAAACCCTCTGGCCGTTTTTCCTTCTTGCCAGCACGGTAAGCCTGGCCCTGGCTGGCCCCATGAGTCAGTCCGAACTGCCCATGAGCCAACCCAACTTTCAGGGATTTGTACCTGAAAACCGCAATCGTGATGAGCGCGAAGAAGATCCCAACCTGGTCCGCCTGATGATTCATCCCACCCTGACCGAGGTTGCCGATAAACTGTTGGATGAATACCAGGCCCAGAACCCGGATTCCCGCTTTCGGATCCATCAGGGCAGCCAGAACGATCTGCTGGATCTGATTGAAGACAACTACACTTTTGACCTGCTCTTGGATGCCGAAATTGCCGAAGGAATGGAAATGGTCGAGCAGGGTCGAGCGGTGGAAACCCGTGTACTGGCTTTAGGCCGAGTGGCCCTCTGGGCACCACTGGAGACTGTCAGGAGCATCAATGTACTTTCTCTGAGAGATGATAAAATCGGCTTGCACCATGAATCCTCACCTTATCACCGGGCCGGCAAGGAAATTCTGGAGCGCCATGAGCTGCTGGAAGACTACCGCTCGCGCCTGGAGCCGGTGCCTCTGGGCCAAAGCCTCTACGAACAAGTCAATGACCGGGAGATTCCAGCAGCCTTTATTGAATACCACCGTATTGTCCAGGCGGGCATTCAAAGACGCCGCGAAGTGCTGAAAATGCCTGCCGATCATCATGGTTCCATTACCCATTCGGCCACCCTGATGCGTGAGGGGGCCGATCGTGACCGGGTGATGAATTTCTGGGAATACCTGTTCAGCGACTCAGCCCAAAAAATACTGGAAGACGCCGGTTTTGACTAGAAACCCTACGATTACGCCTTGTATTTAAAAGCAACAATACAAACACTTGTTTAAATTAGGTGTATAGCCTAAAGTTGCAATAAGCAGCTTAATACAGGCAAAAATATGCACCTACAAGAACAAACAGCCCACAATCCCAAAGAAACTCTGTTTCTGTTTCGCAACCAGTTGACCTACCGGGTTCAGCTCTGGACTCTGTTGGTGCTTCTGCCCTTGATCGCCTTGCAAGTCTGGCAAGGCAGCTTTTTGCTAACCCTGATCCTGGTGGCTTTCACTGGTTTCCTGATTTACAGCCTTTCCCGGGGACAAAACCGGCCTTTACAAGACCACCAGGCTTGGGGTTTTGTGCTCTTTGCCAGCAGCAGTGTACTCTACTCCACTTGGCTGAATGCCCACCAGGGGGTTTATTGGGCTTTTCCCGTCATCGCCACCTATTTTTTCCTGCTCAGGCCAGATACCTCCAAAAAAGCAGCTCTCACCTTCATCCTGCTTTTTATTCCCTTGATTTTTCTGCGGCTTCCACCCGATGAAGCCCTGCGGGTAATTCTTGCCCTGGCCATCAGCACCCTGCTGGTCAGCTACTTTGCAACCGTAGTACTGCAGCTGCACAAAAACCTGGTCAAACTGGCCACCTGCGATCCCCTCACTGGCTGCCTCAACCGCAGCCAGCTGGAAAGCCTGCTTAGCAGGGCACTGGAAGAGCACAAAAAAAACTCGACGCCTTACAGTCTGCTGCTTCTGGACCTGGATCACTTCAAGGAGGTCAATGACCGTCATGGCCATCATGCCGGGGATGAGGTTCTGGTGGGTTTTGCTCAAACGGTTAAAAGCTGCCTGCGGCCTCAAGACCAGCTTTTCAGACTGGGTGGGGAGGAGTTTCTAGTGTTCTTTCACAACTGCGAAGAAACAGAAGCCATCAAGGCAACCGAACGGTTACTGACTAAAATCCGCGCCAGCGAGTTCAGCCACGGGCTGCAAGTGACCGCTAGCGCGGGAATCGCCACAGCCCACAGTGAATATACGGACTGGTCACTGTGGCTGCATCAGGCTGATGAAGTGCTTTATCAGGCCAAAACCGAAGGCAGAGACAGCTATAGAGTGGCAAACAGCCATTAAGCTGCCTGGTGTTCACGTGGCTGGACAACCAACATGGCTTCAATGCTCAGGTGATAGTCCAGGGCTTCCCACTCAAGGCCCGTACCATCACAAATCAAACGCCAAGTGCGAAGCTGGGATTGTGTCGCTTTTTCCAGCTCTGGATACCAGCTCATGGGCGTGGAAATTACCGACGATGCTCAGCAAGAATTTTTAACTCAGATCTAAAATATATTTTTATTTAAAAATAGTGGTTTGGTCAAGCAGTCTTCGAACAAACTCTTTCTCGCCATAAGTGCTCCAGTGATCAGTATCCGTCCATAGCCAGCCCTGACAGCTTATAAAGTCATTCTTCATATTTAAATCAACAAACTTTTGCAAGTTAACATACACTACACTTGATGAATAAAGCTTCCCAGAAATATAGTCACTAAGATTTGAATAAATCTTACGTTGCCCAGGCCTTAGTTGGTATTCATAATCACAACCATGCTCCAAGATATATGAATCACTGATTTGCGGTTCAACTCTTGGACCCAGCCAGTAAACACTTCGATACTGAGCAAGATCCTCCAAATAGTTTACTATAGATTCAACAGCTCCATCTTGAACATGAAACCAATCAGGGTTCATTGGCTCAACCAAATCAAACTCTTCGAACATATCTCGGCCTAACTGTGTTCTATAACCGTCATATTTTTCAAGCAAACGAAATCCAGATTGATGAAAAATAATATTATTTATATAATCTACATTCTCCTTGACAAATTCTTTTGCATGCTCATACTGACAATGCGGTTCAGGATTATCGATTCGACAACCACCTTTCACTGAACCAATTATGAATTCATCAGGATTATTTATTGCATACCCATTAAAAAGATCAATACCATGACTATCTCCAATAATAAAATCAGCTGCACCATACTCTTCATAGCAAGCTTTCATCTTATCTAAGAAGCCTTGATCAAATGATAAGGTCCTTAAATGACACTCATTTAAATTGGCCCTGTTTGATTTGGCACTATCAATTATCTCATAAATCTGAGTCTGGTGAGGATTTCGTGCAACCCACTGTTGCTTGAGACCCTCCGTCATCACACCCCATCCACCAACAATTATAAATAAAACTGCCACGCCAACCGACAAGTATACGAAACGAGATCTAGATACCTGAAAAATTTTACCCTTTTTTCTAAAAGGAATCTCAACATACTTCCAAGTTATAAAAGCCAGAAGCAAAGACAAAACAACAAGAAAAAACATTTGCAGCAATGAAAGTGACTCGAATGGACCGATGCGAGAAAAGGCAAAAATTGGCTGGTGCCACAAATAAGCACTAAAACTTATCAAGCCAATGGCTACAAGTGGCCTCCAACTTAGAATTTTGCCAACTAGACTCTCTTGATCACAGAACAAAATTAAAAAAGCCGTTCCCACAACGGGAATCAATGTATAATACGAAGGAGTTGGAGTATTTTCGTGGAAAAATAAAACACTGTAAAGAATAGCTAAAAAACCGATTAAAGATAAAAGCAGACTTTCACGCTTCTCCCTGTAATAAAGATACAAGGCACAGATAACCCCAACTCCCAGCTCCCAAGCACGAGTCAAGAGAAGAAAGAAATTTGCTTCTGGGTGGTTACGCCAGCCAAACTCGGTTAGAAAAAAACTAAACACAACAATAGCTATAACAACCCTGACAAAATAGCTTTTGCCTTTAGGCCAAAGCCATACCATCAATAATGGAAAAAATATATAAAATTGCTCTTCTACACCCAAACTCCATGTATGCAACATTGGATTATTCTCAGCAGCTGGAGCAAAATAGTCTGCCTGTTTAAAAAAAAGAATATTGGATGAAAAGAAAACGATAGCAATTAAAGACTTTGAATAATTTTCAAATTGATATGGCAACATCCAGTACCAAGCAAAAGGAAAAGTGCAAATAATCACAAAGAAAAGAGCTGGTAAAATCCTTCTTGCTCGCCTCTCATAAAAATTTGAAAATGTAAATTTATCGCTATCCATTTCCTGAAGCAGGATAGTGGTAATAAGATATCCACTTATAACAAAAAAAACATCAACACCAACATAGCCACCTGTAAAAAAAGGAAAGCCGGCATGAAAAAAAATAACCGGCAATACTGCAATTGCCCTAAGGCCGTCAATCTCACGTCTATATTGCATAAAAAGAACCTTCAACTGATTCAACAGGTGGCCATATAGTTAATCTGAATTTTCAGAAACCAACGCTTCAAAAGCTTACAAGCAAACATAGCTGCCTTAAACTTCCAGTCTTTCCCAGCTGGCATCCAGGTTTTCTGCCGTTTTGCTGTTGGTCACCACGGCATAGCTGGCTTTTTCCGGCTGCAGGTAGGTTTTGGCAACCCGCTGCAAGTCCTCAAAAGTGACCTGCAAGACCTGCTTCCGGTAAGCTTTGCGCTGCTCCGGAGTACGCCCAAAGAGGCTGGAGTGGTAGGCCTGACGGGCATCGCCTGCCGGTGAACCCGGCTTGTCGATACTGGATACCACCCCCAGTATGGCTTCTTCCAGTTGTTGCGGATCAGCCTGCTCAGCCAGCAACCAGTCCACAGAAGCAGTGAAATCAGCCAGGGTTTCTTCCAGGCGCGGATCACGGTAGGAAAAGAAACGGAACACCCCTTCAGCATTATCCTGAGCCGCACCAGCACCATAGGCCCCGCCCTGCTCACGAATGGCACGATGCAGATAACCATTACGCAGATAGTCGCCCAGAAGGGTCAGGGCTGCTGCATCGGGATGGCTGGAAGCGACGCTGGGAAACGCCAGAGCACAGAAATTGACCTGGGTTGAGGTCAGCCAGGCCTGCTTGACGGGTTCCCGCAGGGTCGGCAACTGAAAGGCTGCAAAATCCCCGGAAGCAGGCAGGCGGGACCAGGTCTGCTCAAGCGAGTTCACCAACTGTTGCTGGTCGTCTTCTTCGGCAACCAGCAAAAAACGCCTGGGGGTTGTCTGCATCTTGTGATGCAAGGCTTGCAGTCTGGACATCAGCTCATCCAGTGCAGCTTCATCTTGAAGACACTTATCCAGCTCCTTGCTAGCCTGAATTCCGGTCAAGCCTCGCGTCAACTGGGCAAAATAACCGGCAGGACTGAAACGGGAAGAAGCAGCCAACATGGCCAGGGCATGACCTTTGCCAGTAATGGATTGGACACGACGCGAAGCCTGCTGGGCGACTAGTTCACGAATTCGCGACCCTTCATCAAAGCGTGCCTTTTCCAGAGTTTCAGCCATCAGCTCCTGCAAAGCCTTTTGATTGACGGCCAAAGCCTTCCCGGACAACACCAGATAGCCTTTCACCTGCTGGATATCCTCAATACCGGCCTTGACCGTAACCCCGGCACTGAAGCCACCGGTAATTTCACTTTGCAAGGCCTGGTTTTCACGGTAATCGCGTTCACCGCAGCCCAGCTCGGTCAGACAATGGGTGTACAAGGGCAAGAGCTGCTGCTCTTCTTCCGTCAACTGGGGCAAATCCAGCAGGGCCTGCACATAAACCAGACCATTGGTGCCTGCTGAAAACCAGGTTGCCGACAAGGAGCCAGCAGCCAGTTCCTTGGATTCCGGCAGATGCAAATCCAGGGGCACATCTTCAAGAGTCACCTTTGGCAACAGAGCATCATCATCCACCTGCTGCTGGCGGGCATCCAGATCCTTGGCACGCTGTACAATGGCCTGCTTTTCTTCGTCGCTCAACTGAGCCTTGATGGCGGTCAGGCGTTCGGCTTCAGCCGCTTCGCGCAGCGTGTTCATCCGGTTGTCCGGGCGCAGAGTCACTCGCACCCGATGCGGATTATCCAACAGCCATCTGCGAATCAGATTGGGAATAAAAACCGGATCTTTCACCTTGTCACGCAAACGCTCCAAAGCGGGATCAATATTCAAAAGGCCGGCCAGATCACCCCGGTGAACAGCCGCTGACAAACCTCCCAGCATCAGCTGCAGACCAAAAGGCATACCGTCACCGGTGATTTCACGCTGACTCAGCTCCAACTGGTGCAACTGGGCTTCCACACTGCGCTGATCCACGCCTTCATCGGCCACCTTCTGTAGAGTGTCCAGAACCAGTTGTTCAAACTCAGCTGCTTTTTCCGGTTCACTGCCTTCCAGGCCACAAAGAAAACTCATCTCACGGTTGGAATCCTCCAGGCCACACATGGGTGAAGGCCCGGTGCCCAGATCGGTTGACTCCAAAGCAGCCAGCAAAGGTGAGCTGGAATTATCCAGAAGCACCCGAGTCAACAGATGAGCATCCAGCAAGTCATCAATCCTGATCGAGCGTGGCAGCATCCAACCCAGAACATGATGGGTCTGCTGACTCAGGTCTTCCTGATCCAGCGCATAGGCTTCTTCCACACGAAGAGGTGCGAAATAACGCTTTTCATCGGGCACCTGAAAAATTTCGGTTTCCTTTTCAAAGTGCTGCAATGCCAGGTCATGCAATTGACCCTGCAGCTCCTCCACATCCAGGTTGCCAAAGGTCATGAAAATGGCGTTGGACGGGTGGTAGTGGCTCTTGTAAAAATCCACCAATTGCTTGTAAGTCAGATCAGGAATGCAATCCGGATCACCCCCGGAATTGTGATGATAGGTTGTGGTGGGAAACAGGTGTTTGGTCAGCGTCTGGTATAAAGTCGCAACCGGGGAACTCATGGCCCCCTTCATCTCATTGTAAACCACACCCTTGTAAACCAAGTCAGATTCAGGGTTATCCGGTTCGGAAAACTCCACACGGTGGCCTTCCTGGGCAAAATCCAGAGGGTCCAGCTTGGAGAAAAAAGCGGCATCCACATAAACCTTCAGAAGGTTATCAAAATCCTTTTCATTCAAGGTGGCAAAAGGGTAAGCCGTCCAGTCACTGCTGGTCAGGGCATTCATAAAAGTGTTCAGGGAACGGCGCAGCATCATGAAAAAAGGATCACGCACCGGGTACTTCTCGCTGCCACACAGGGCAGTGTGCTCCAGCATATGCGCCACCCCGGTGGAGTCTTCCGGCAAGGTGCGAAACGCCACCAGAAACACTTTTTCATCCTGATCTGCAGCCAGATGATAGTGCCTGGCACCCGTCTGGATATGTTCAAACTCCTGAACTTCCAGATTGAGAGAAGGCACCGCCTGGGTGCCAAGAAAACGGAAACTGGAATGCTGCTTGGAAATTGCAGTCATAAACACCTTGAAAACAATAGAAAAAAGAATAAATCAGAACGAATGGTACACAGCCAGACCCCAGGCATCAGGTGACACCAAAGGGAGCAAAGTCGTGTTTTCGCTGCGCTCGAAAGGACTGTAACGCAAAGTCAGATGCCCCAAACCCCAACCCACAAGACTACCGGCCAGGGTATCCGAAGCCCAGTGCGCATCTTCATTGATGCGGCTAAGAGCCGTCGCCGTTGCCAGGCCGTAGGCACCCCAGTACACCAGTGGGCGATGTTTGTAGCGCTCGGCAAAGACCGTCATGGAAGCAAAAGCACCGGATGAATGCCCGGAAAAGAAAGCCATCCCCCCTTCACCCCAGAGGTTGGAATCACCACCGGAGTCACGGGGCCTCTCCCGGCCAGTGATCCGTTTGGAGCTTTCAGCAAAAGCCTGACTGATCAACACCGACTGCAGCGACAGGAAAGTGGTATCCATCAGGTACTGGTCATCCAACACCAACGCGGAAATCGAAGTAGCCCCATGCACCCACAAGGCTCCGGTTGGAGAGCCTATATCGTACAAAAAACCCTCGGTCCACTCGTCCAGCCCATCGCTTTGGACGTTATCGAACCAGTAATCACGAATTTGTTCATCCTGGGTATACACCAGACCAACGGCTCCCAACGCCAGAGCATTACGCTTCAGCTTATCAGACTCCAGAGTGAAAATTTCTCCGGCAGCCGCCGCCGGTATGCGGTAGAAGTTAGCCAAGTAATTGCCAGCTTCTGATGAAGATTGCGACTCTTCAGCTTTGGCAGGCAAGATAAACCCAAGCAGAGCCAGTATTAGCAATATTCTCATTTGCATTTCTTTTTCCTCATCGAACGCTTCAAAGTTTTAATAGGGTTTATCTTGTTGTTCTGCACAAACCGAATCCATGCAGCCAGATTATTTGAGAAGTCCTGATCGAAACAACGCGAAAAAAAAATCTCAAAATACTCATCAGGCACCCGCATTCTGCGCAGTGACCAGGCAAAAATATATTTCTTAACCACTTTAGGCAGCCAAACAGGCAAACGCCTCACATCATCGGTATCAATCAAGAACAGCCTGAAGCCTTCAGCCTCATTGCGAAAAAGAATATTACTTTTTACCAGGTCAGGCTGATATACACCTGATGCATACATACGGCGAATGATATCAGCCACCGCCATGAACACACTTTCACGCCGAGAATCATCCTTATGAGCTGCAAACCACTCCCCCAACGTAGAGTTGGCATCCACCTCGCGATAGACAAAGACCCCTTTGCGATTCAGTAGCGACGGCTGAGTAATACAAGCCAGTGGCTCAATTGCAGGAATGCCCACTTGATGCAGTAGCAAAGCTCCTTGATAGCTTTTTACAGCGAAATTAGATACCAGATTTTTAAGCCGGAACTCGAGACGGCGGCCAAAACGTGAATCACCAAAATCTGCAAAAAACTTGACCACCAAAGCTTGACCATCAAGGCGTACAAAATAGATTCTGTGGCCTGCACGGCGCATCCCAGCCAAACGTCTGGAAACTTCAAGACCCTCAACACTAGTCAGGTATTTTTCAGCATCTTCGGTTCCGATCAGGCTCAACTCAAGGGCTCTAATAAAGGATTCAGGCAACTTGTTGCATTTTTTATTGATAAGAATCTGCAAAATTCTGAAACCTCATAAATTGAACAAGTGAGAGCAAAAAAATAATATATACTTTTTCTTATTGCCCGAGAACATCATCAAAAAGCTGGCAATAATTTTTAATAGTTTGCTTTATATTAAAGTTGTTTTTTATATGTATTTGTGCTGCACGGCCCATTTCCTGACGCTTTTTATCATCTTCCAATAACTCTGTGAATGCATTTGCTAAAGCACGTGAATTCGCAGGTGGAACTATTAGTCCAGTTATACCTTCTTGAATAAGCTCAGGACTTCCACCAGAGTCAGTAACAACGGCAGGTACCTGCTGAGCCATACCTTCAATGATAGCTCGGGGTAAGCCCTCACGACGAAGTGATGCAAGAGTAATTATGTCAAATTCACCAGCCATTTGAGGTGCTTGGGTTTGAAAACCAAGAAAATGAATACGCTCCTTACAAGGAGAATCTTCATAGGCTTCCTGGAAGCTCTGATCATAAGGCTTACCGATAAAAACCAGATGCGCATTAAGGCTTTCAGGAATCAAAGGCATAGCTTGTATAAGCTCCTTAATACCTTTCCTAGATTTCAAGCGAGATACACAGCCAATCACCTTGCTTCCAGCAGGTACACCAGCATGAGTTAGCAAGGGTTTGTTAATTGAGTCACTATTATAGGAATACCACTCAAGGTCATGCCCTTTATAAATGGTACAAGTATTTTCTTCATTGAAAAGATTGAAAAAAAGGAGAAACTTTTTGTTGAGGTAATAATCTTGAATAGCTTTGCATACACAGACAGTATTTTTAATTGCGGGATTAAGAAAAGTCAGCCAAGAGAAAGGGTCCCAGTAACTTAAATTTCCAATAATGCCACGATAAGCAAGTATTGGGATGCTCTCATCACCGATACTTGCTAGAATATAGTTACTTAGCGCACGTTTACGATAAGCGTAAATCAAATCAAAGTTATGTTTTTTCTTAAGGTTCTTAATGCACTTGATAACGTGTACATCCAACTTTGAACGCACTTTCAATTCAACAACTTCAACTCCAGCTTCTTTTAAAACAGAAACATTCGGCGTGTTCGGCTCACAAATAACAACAGCTTGGTATCCACAATCTTGAAGACCTAAAATAGTATAAGCTTCACCATTGTCAACAAGTGAGTCAAATAAATAAAGCACCTTTGCATTAGATTTGGTCATGAAAAACACCTATAAACGACAAGAAGTAGTCAACAATGAATTTTGTTTGTACTATTTCGATGTAATTTTAAAACATTATTTAGATAACCTAACAGCTTATCTGTCTGATAAGCTCTAGTATAATATTCTGAGTTGGTAAAATTGAATTCTAAAGATTTATTTTCAAAATTAGAAAGAAAATCATCTACTTCATCAGCAGTTTCAGCATTCATCCCGCTATTAGTCTCAAGCATGATTTTCTCAATTTCCGACCCTGATCCACCTAACATAAGAACAGGCTTTCTGACTGAAAGATAATCATAGAACTTGACGGGCAGTTGGCCTTTTCCTGATGAGGCTGGCAATACGGCAATGTCAGCCGAAGAAATTGCTCGCGTAATAGCTGTCTTGGATACGATGCCATGAAAATTGACAAGAGCATCTACTCCTGATTCCGTCATAATGTCCCTAATAAGCTTTTCACTAGGTCCATAATATTCTAGGATCACTTTATTTTTATTATTTACCATTCCTTTCAGAAGTTCATTTACTCCTTTTTTCTGGATGGGATACACAGTACCAGCAATAATAAGCCGCAAGGTATCTATAGCAGCACCATAACTATCAACAAACTTTTTATCAGCCTCATCATAGCCATTATATACAATGTAAATAGGTATTATTTCACCGTGAACAGATTTCAAAATGGATGCGAACCCCTGAGAAACAGTAACTAATGCTGATGACTTTTTTATAATATTCTTTTCAATCAAACGATTAACAAATGTATCTCGATTTTGATGTTCATTGCCCACCCAAGGGTCACGATACTCTGCAACCCAGGGCAAGCCGGTTGCTTGTGATGTGAAATAAGCTGCTAAATGAGGATACTTAGGTCCATAAGTGCTAAGAAGAATATCAAAGTTATTATTTTTATGTAGTTTCTTTGCAAGTTTATAAGTACGTAAAACCCACAGCCAGCCTTTTGCTGACGGCTTGAAGCCATGTTTACCTTTTATATCACTTCGTCCCCATGGCATAATCCGGTGAACGGTTAAATTAGGAACATCTTCAAGAATTTTAAGCAACTCGTAGTCATCACGTTTACGGGTTTGCTCCGCGCTGATAACTGTTACCTTGGCACCCGCTTCAGCCATATATTTTGCCTGAAACATAGCACGCTGAGAAGCAACAATGTTTACTGGAGGAAAAGCATAAGCAATATAAAGCACATTCATAACAATCGACTCCAAAAAACTATAAATAAAGCTACATGTGAAGCTTAATTTTAGACTCGGTTTTTTTAATAATTATTTTCCTATCAAATTTTTCTAGAGCAGTGCGGCGCGCATTTTTTCCTATACATGAAATAAGTGACCTATCATAAAAGAGTTTTAAAACAGTAGCTACAAGCTCTTCTTGAGAGTACTCTTCAACTAGAAATCCATTAATTTGGTCATCGATAGCTTCTGGAATTCCAGCATGCTTGCTTCCAATCACTACAACTTCTGAAGACATCGCTTCTTGAATAATTGAAGGCAAACCTTCGGTTGCTCCTTTCTTATCAGTAACTGAGTGTTGAATAAGAATACTGGTGTCTGCCATATGAGATGCAACTTCAGAGTGAGGCTGGGAGCCTAAAAAAATAATATTATTTTCAATACCAAGCTCATATGCCAACTTTTTAGCTTCTGTAAGAAGAGGACCACTACCAATCATGTATAGCTTTGAGTCTGGAAAACTACTGACAATTTCAGAAAATGACCTAATTATAAATAACGGCTGCTTTTTTTCAACAAAACGACCGGCATATAAAATTTTATTTGGATCTTTTATTGACGGCTTAAATAAATCTGTATCAACTCCACTTGGAATTATATAGCACTTGGGCAGCACAACCCCAGAGCTTTTTAGGTTGTTTAGTAATGAGTTAGAAACAGAAAATACTGCTGCAGATGATTTGACAACACTTTTATACAACTTCAATTTTCTCTTAACTCTTATTCCTGAGGATGCATCACTACCCCTAAAATAAATAAAATATGGGATATCCATTTCTTTGGCCACATCCGAAAACACTCCTGCCAAATGTCCAAACTCAGCAATAATACACTCAACTTCATTATCAAGAATAAATTTTTTTAAACCTCTCTTATTACCAAAAATAACAGAGTTATAAGGCCTTCCTAGAATTTTGTTTACAATTGGCCGTATTAATTTAACCAATCTTGATTCACTATAGGAAAAAATTGGGCGCTGCTTATTGTTTTCAGAAAACGAGCTATCAAATGATCTGGCAACAATTACTGTATTACCATCAAAAAGAAATTCAACATGCCTAATCACAAAAGTTTCAGAAACCATTGGATATCCACTTGTAACAATTGCAACCTTAGGCATGATTTGCAGCTCCATCTTGTTCACTAAACTTATAAAAATATGAGAGAACGATTCCAAAAACAATTGTGAATAGTCTTTCAGTATCTGACCTAATCAAAAAGGAACCGAAAAAATTGGCAACAAAATAGAATACCAAAATAAGCGAGAGGGAATAAAAAAGCCCTGATGTTAATTTCCTAAATCTATATAATCCAAAACACTTCAATAAAGCCCAGATAAAAAACCACCATACAATTAAGGTATAAAAAACGCCATAGCGTACTGACAGCTCAATATATGAGCTGTGTAATTGATCAAACTGTCTTTGGAAGTATTCATTACCTGATAGGCTTATAATAAGTTCACCACCCATGTTCCCCCAACCCAAAAGCGGTCTTTCCAATATACCTTCAAGTCCTAGAGACCACATCTGTATGCGGTAACCCCAACTGGTATCGGGCACTGCCTTTATATCTCCAGTTACAACCCCCCATAGCATCTGAAGTTCTGGTAGAGTTTTATTAATTAAACCTAAACCATTTGCTAAAATAGCGCCGAGCAGAGCCAATATAAAAATACTAATAGAAATATGTTTTATCCATTTTTTAAAGAACGCCACGCCTTCACTAAAAACTGATAAAACAAATATCAAAGAAATACTAATAAGCACTGATAAAAGAGCTGTCCTTGACTGCGTATACAGTATCATTACAAAAAAATAAGAGCTAAAAGAAAGCGCTATTAAAAATTTGAATTTTGTTGAACTTTTTTCCAATATGTCAACAACAACAAAAACCATAAAAAACAAAGCAACCGATAAGATCAAACCTGCTCTTATCGGATTAAGGTGGAACGCTAGTCTTTGTCCATCCAGAGAATTTAATAGATTATTTTCAGCGCCAGGCGACCATGGTGCAATAAAAACCCCTGCAATAAACGAAAGAACTATTGCCATGACCCACTTAAACTCTCCTTTGAGTATCAAAGCCAGCGGCAATAAAAACACATAACGAAGGTATTCTCTAAGACCTAACATTTGTGCATTTAGTTCTGGTCTTTGAATAAACATAAAAGTCCAGCTTAGTAATGGAATAACACCTACAGCAACCACAAAGTAAAATGGTGGGGTTCTAAAAACCAAGCTAAAATTAGACTTTAAGTTAGAAACAAAGTATATAATCCCAAGAAGATATATCAAATACTCCAAAGCCACCGGGTCTTCAAGCATTGAGAAATACAAAAACAAATACAAAGAATAAAGGAATATAACAAGCAATCTCAATGCCTCTATTTTTCCTTTATACATATAGGAATCTACACTTTTTTTATTAATCATTGTGGTGTTACTTGCTCATGAAATTGCATCTGGTGCAGCTGGGCGTAGATTCCATTCTGACCAATCAGTTCTTCATGGCTACCTTCCTCAGTTATCTCACCCTCCGATACCACCAGAATTCGGTCCGCATTTTCTATGGTTGAGAGGCGATGTGCAATCACAAAAGTAGTTCTGTCCTGCATGACGTACTCCAGTGCCTTTTGGATATAGCGCTCGGATTCGGTATCCAATGCAGAAGTGGCCTCATCCAGTACTAGTATAGGTGCATCCTTGAGGATGGCCCTGGCAATGGCAATCCGTTGTCTCTGTCCACCCGACAGCAGTACGCCGTTATCGCCCACCAAAGTATCCAGGCCATCAGGGAGCTTATCAACAAAATCCATGACATAGGCGGCCTTGGCTGCTGCTTCGATTTGCTCGCGGGAAGGCTCCTTCATACCGTAAGCAATATTCGCAGCCAGGGTGTCATTAAAAAGCGTGACCTGCTGAGTCACGATGGCAATCTGTTCGCGCAGGCTGGTCAGAGTCAATTCCTGAACTGGTATTCCATCCAGAAGAATCTGACCTTCCGAAACCTCGTAAAAGCGTGGAATCAGGCTGGCCAGGGTTGACTTGCCACTGCCTGAACGCCCAACCAGAGCAATCATTTCACCGGGTTTAACATGAAAGTTGATCTTCTTCAGTGCCAGAGGCTGGTCATCTCCATAACGAAAACTCACTTGCTCGAAGACCACTTCGCCCTGGGCTCTTTGCAGGGTTTTAGTGCCTGTATCCGGCTCTGCGGGCATATCCAGAAACACAAAAACATCCTGGGCTGCCGCCAGACCTTTTTGAATTTCATTGTTGATTTCAGTCAGCTGACGCAGGGGTTTGGCCATTAAAGAAGCAGCTGTCAAAAAAGCAATGAACTCACCAGGGGTCATATTCCCCATCAACTCCGGGGAAAGAGCCAGCCAGACCAGAAAGCCCAAGGCAGCAGCAACAATCAATTGCACTACAGGGGTATTGACTGCTTTGGTCAAAGCCATTTTCATCGCCTGGCGGCGGTTGTAATCACTGGCTTTGCTGAATCTCTGATATTCGAAATCACTGCCACCAAAGCTGCGCACCACCCGATAGCCACTGATGGCTTCCGAAGCCACATGGGTTACATCCCCCATGGAGTTCTGAATCCGGCGACTGAGCTTGCGAAAACGCTTACTGGCATAATTGACGGTCAAACCAATAACAGGGGACACAGCGACAAAAATCAGTGCCAACGCCCAGTTGGTCCAGAGCAGATAGCCCATCAGACCAATAACAAACAGACCTTCACGCAAAAGTACGGTAACGGCCTTAGTGGCAGCACCTGTGACCTGTTCAACATTATAAGTCAGGCGGGAAACCAGGTGCCCGGAAGAGTGTTGATCATAAAAACGCGCCGGCAGTACCAGGAAACTCTTGAACAGATCCATACGCAGATGATGCACCAGTTGCCTGGCGATGTGTGCCATAAAGTAGGTGCCCAGAAAAGTACCCACCCCGCGTAACGCAAAAATCCCCACAACAACCAAAGGGAAGAACAAACGCTTGTCTTCCATACCCTGCTCAATGGAATCCACCAGCATTTTCAGGATGTGTGCAAAGGCCGTACTGGAGCCTGCATAAATGGCATAACCCAGAACAGACAACAGAAAAATCGGCCAGTAAGGACGCACATACTTTAATAGACGCTTGTAGGAAGCCCAGCTACTGGCCTCTTTTTTCGTGGGTTCTTGCTTGTTTGTCACTTAAACTCTCACAGTCAATGAAAATAGCAAAAACGGCCATTGTAACCTTTCTGTCGCTTGCTTGTCTTGAAACTGCGGCAGGATGTCACAGCAAGCCAGCTTCCTGACCCAGAGCTTGATTGGCCTGCAACCAGCCTTGAATATGTCCACAGTCAAAAGTACGGCCCTGCATCCGCCAGGCTTCCACTGCATGGCCCTGCTGAATGATTTCTGCAATCGCATCCGTCAGTTGGATTTCATTACCGGCCCCTGGCTGAGTGCGCCCCAGTACCGGCATGATTTCACCGGGCAGGATATAACGACCGATAACCGAAAGACGACTGGGCGCAGCTTCAGGTTTCGGCTTTTCCACCAGCGAAGTAATAGCGGTTGATTCCCCCGCAGCCAGCTCAACACCCTGGCAATCCACAATACCATACTGATCAACCCGCTCAATAGGCACTTCTTCCACCATGATCTGGACGGCCTTGCGAGCTTCAAAAGCTTTCACCATTGACTCAAGATCACCGCCCGTTTCACCCGCTTGGGGTTTAACCAGCACATCCGGCAGAATCACGGCAAAGGGTTCATCCGGCTGCACCAGATAAGCCGCACAGTAAATGGCATGCCCCAGACCCAGAGCGCGATCCTGACGCACACTGGTGATTTTCAGCTCGGGAGGCGCTATGGCTCGCAGAGTTTCCAAGAGCGCAGTTTTGCCTTTCTTCTCCAACTCGGCTTCCAACTCATAATGACCATCAAAATGATCTTCCACCGCTGACTTGCCACTGCGGGTCACCAGAATGATTTCATTCAAACCGGCTGCCAAAGCTTCTTCCACCACATGCTGAATCAAAGGGCGATCCACCACCGGCACCATTTCCTTGGGAATCGCCTTGCTGATAGGCAACAAACGGGTTCCCAAACCGGCTACAGGGATAATGGCTTTACGCAGTTTTGAAGACATGAAAACTCCAAGCTTTCTATATAGTTAAAAATTATTTACAACCCATCGCTCACAGAGTGAGCTCTCACAGAAAACTCCCACAATTCAAACAACTTGCCCTCTCCCAACGCCGGAATAAACCCAGCCCTGTTCGGCCAGTTCTTCGGGGTTGTAGATATTACGTCCATCCAGCAGTAAAGGCTTTTTCATTCGTGACTGAATTGAAGCCAGATCCAGGTTCCAGAACTCTTTCCATTCCGTGACCACCAGAATGGCATCAGCACCCACTGCCGCCGCTTCCGGTGAAGCCGCCACACTCAGGCCTACCTCACCGGCAAAATGTTTCTGTACCGCTGGCAGTGCCCGTGGGTCATAGGCCACCACTTCCACATTATGAGCCAGCAGTGCTTCAATCAGGTGCAAAGCCGGGCTGCCGGAAACACTGGACGTGTTGGGCTTGAAAGAACAGCCCCAAAGAGCCACTTTTTTACCGGCCAGGTTGGCTTTATAAAAACGCCACAGCTTCTGAAACAGCAGGTCTTTTTGCTGATTGTTGATGGTCTGCACACTGGTCAAAAGCCCCTGATCTGCGGTGCGACTGGCCGACAGCTCTGTATTCAACTGCTCCAGCGTCTGCAGAAAAGCTTCGCCACCAAAACCACAACCCGGATACAGATACTGAAAACCAATCCGCGAGTCGGCCCCCATACCCTGGCGCACAGCTTCAATGTCGATACCCTGACGTTCCGCCAACTGGGCCAGCTCATTCATAAAACTCACACGGGTGGCCAGCATACCGTTAATCGCCACCTTGGTCAGTTCCGCTTCTCTGGGGCTCATCACCCGAAAGCGGTCCAGACTGCGGTTAAAGGGTTGCATCAGGCGTTTGATCTGGCGTGTAGCCCAGGCATCGCGACTACCCAGCAAAAGCTGCTCAACACGGGTAAAACTTTCCAGGGCACGACCGGATTGAATAAAATTGGGCCAGAAAACCACCTGGGGTGGCTGGCTGGAAAGACCATTCAATTGTTCCTGCAAAATATCCGTTGTGCCCAGGGGAACCGGCTGCACCAGAGCCACCAGGCGCGGGAAACCTGTTTTTTGCACCACCGCCAGGAGCTCTTCCTGACTGGAAAAATCCCGGGCATCAATCAATAAATCCAGAGCGCTGCTGTCATTCTTATTGAACCCGAAAGCCAACTGCAAACGCCCGTTTTCCAGTTGCTGATCCAGCAGCCGTGACAAATCCGGCTCCACCTCTTCACTGGCCGCACCCGGCAGTTCGCTGACAGTCATACGCACACTGCAACCGGTCGAACCCAAAGCAGCTGCCAGAGTCCAGGCCACCAGGTCTTCGCCAAGAATCAGGATTTTCATTGGTTGCTTCCTCCCTGAATCAGTTTTGAAAGATTAAGGGTAGAGGAATCCATTGTGGGAGCGCAGTCCCCTGCGCGATTATCGCTCGCAGAGCGAGCTCCTACATTATTCAAATACGGCAACAACTCCTTGGCCACCTGCTTACCCAGCTCGACGCCCCATTGGTCAAAAGGGTTGATCCCCCAAAGGCAGGCCTGGGCATAAACCTTATGCTCATACAAGGCGATCAAAGCGCCCAGAGAACGCGCATTCAAGGAATCCACCACCAGGCTGGAAGAAGGTTGGTTACCGGGATAATGTCGAAAAGGGTTATCGGTGGGATCCACCGCAGCATTGCCCAAGGCCAGCACCCGCGATTGGGCCAGGCAGTTGGCAATATTCAATTCGTGCTGGGTCATAAGAGATTCATAGTGGGCTGAATCCTTCATGCTCTCATAGCGGCTGGCGGCAATAATAAAGTCCGAAGCCACCGCCTGGGTGCCCTGATGCAACAACTGGTAAAAAGCATGTTGGGCATTGGCCCCGATTTCACCCCAGAGCACCGGGCAGGTGGCATAATCCAGCGGCACCCCTTCACGGGTGACTGACTTGCCGTTGCTTTCCATTTCCAGCTGTTCCAGGTAAGAAGGGAAATACTTCAAACGCCCGTCATAGGGCAAAATGGCATGGGCACGGATATCCAGGCAATTAACATTCCATACCCCCAGCAGCGCCAGCAACATCGGCAGGTTTTCCAGGGGCGGGGCAGAACGGAAATGCTCATCCAGTTCATGGGCACCAGCCAGCAGTTCGCGGAACACCGGCATACCCAGAGCCAGAGCAATCGGCAGACCAATGGTCGCCCAAAGCGAAAAACGCCCGCCGACCCAGTCCCAGAAATACAGCTGATTCGCTTCCGGCAGGCCCCAGGCGGTCATCTTTTCCGCTGAAGCCGAAACCCCTACAAAATGACAGCGATGCAGCAGCTCGGAATCCGGGCAATAACCACCCAGCCAGGCCCGTACCGTATCGGCATTGGATAGGGTATCGATGGTGGTGAACGACTTGGACGAAATCGTAAAAAGCGTGGTTTCCGGATTCAAATGCGCCAGCAAATCAAATAACTGACTGCCATCAATGGTCGAAGCAAAATGCACCTTCAAATGCGTTGCTTCAGGTCGGGTATACTCGCGCAGCGCCTGAGTCACCATCAAAGGCCCCAGATCACTGCCGCCCACACCCAGATTCACCACGTCGGTGATGCGTTTACCGGAAAACCCACGCCAGACACCGGATTGTACCTTCTCCACCAGAGCAGCCATCCGCTCCAGCTGCTCATCCACCGCCTCAAGACCTGCTGGGCGCTTACCGGAGGGAGCGCGCAAGGCCGTATGCAGTGCAGCCCGGTCTTCGCTCAGATTCACCTTTTCACCGGCAAAGAGCGCAGCAATACGCCCCGGCAAATCCACCTCCAGCGCCAGCTTTTCCAGGGTTTTCAACACCTCAGGTGTTACCCGCTGCTTACTGAAATCCAGCGTCAAAGAACCGGCAGCCACCGTCATCTTTTCCGCCCGCCGGGGATCATCACTGAACAAATCCACCAGAGGTTTTTGCTGTTCAGCCAAGGCCTGTAACTCAGTAAAGGCACGGCGCCGGGTTAACAATTCCTGAGACATAAACTTCCTGATTAATAGCTAACGATCGCTCACTGAGTGAGCTCCTACAACAACCTCCAACTATGGAAGCGCAGCCCTTGTGGGAGCGCAGTCCCCTGCGCGATTCTCAAAAATATCGCTCGCGGAGCGAGCTCCCACAGAAAGCTCCTACTTATGAGACTCCACCATCAAGAACAGCAGGTGATTCAGAATTCGAATCTTATCAGGGTGGGTTTCTTTTTCCAGCTGAATGGCAACTTCTTCACTGACCTTAGCTAAAGCCACTTCACATTCAGCATAAAGATTTTCAGCCTGATGGCGAGTCAAATCACAAACCTGCACTCCAAAGCGTAACAGGTGTTTTTTACCCCACCATTTGCGACTCCCCATCAATGTCAAGGCAGATACATCACTGGGAATGTAAACTGTGGTACTGACGACATCATAAGCCGGTGCCAGGCGAATATGCTGAATATCCTCGTAGACTACCGCAAAGTTTTTCAAGTGAGCATCACCATTCTGCAAGCGATTGTTCAGCACCAACAACTTGAAAAGCTGCTGCAAAGACTCTCTCTTATAAGCAGGCGAGACAAACGTCTTCAGGGTTTTGACCAACTGCTCGTAACTTCCCTCATACTTGTCATCCCGTTTCCGCCCCTGCAAAACACAAAAATCCTCAAAACCCAGTGCCTCGCCAGAAGCCTTTAAATCAAAGCGCTTCATGATAAACAGACGGTCGTCATCAGAGCGATAAAAGTCTGGCACAGGAATACCAGCGGCCTGGACCACCCGCATACACCAATATTCATTCAGAGCCAGCTGCGGGTAATCCTCCCCCCAGGCCTTGACTATATAATCATCCAGGCTAAGCGCAGCCTTGTCTTCAACGCGAGCCAGCACCTTGGGCTGCACACCACTTAAAGCGGATTGCAAAGCAAAGCGCTCAACCAACTCTTCAAACAGGCCTGCATGGCTGGGCTGAAGAAGATCGCTCAAGGATAAAGGAGCAGAAGCTTTTTCACTTTCACCATAGTGCAAACGCCCCCGAATGCCCGGTGCCAGAAGCTCCAGAATCCCCAGATCATCTGTAGTGACCAGCTTGGAGAAATGCCGCTTGATCACCGCCAGCAAATAGCCTTCCGGCAAATGCATCTCGAATACCGGGTGCAAGCAAGGATGCACATAATCCCGTTTGCGCACTGGCATCGTCAGGGAAACAAAATCCGCAGGATCTTCAGACTGATAAATGAAGATCCGTTGGCCATCCTCACGAAACAACTGGCCAGCAGGTCGACCGGCAACGCGAACATCCAAAACCTGGCTGGCTGAACTAGTCATCTTTGGTTTGCTCTCTTAGCTCTTCCAAAGTGGGGAAAGGGGATTTCTCTCGGATAGCCAGTTCATGGCCCAAATAATCCAGCACCTTGATCACCTTACGCACCCCAACATCTCCGGCTCGGCCTGTTTCCAGACTATTCAGAGTGACACGCGATATCTGCAAATGCTCTGCCAGCTGTTGCTGAGAGAAGCCCTGTTCACGGCGCAAGGCCCGAATCTGCCCACCTAACTCCAGAAAATCCATGATCAGCTCAATCAATAATGATCAAAATATTTATCAATATAGGTTGAAAAAATAGATTTGAAAAGTATTTTGTTCTTTTTGGGAGCGCAGCCCCCTGCGCGATTCTCAAAAATATCGCTCGCGGAGCGAGCTCCTACAGCAAGACCTAACAACAAACCCCACCTCTAGGAGGTCGCTCCGCGGCCGATTATTCTTATAAAAGCACTTCAACCTGGGAGTGCAGTCTAGTGGGAGCGCACTCTGTGTGCGATACTTTCCGCTGGCGATACAGTTGTTCAATTTCATCCTTCAAGGCTTCTCTGGCTTCCTGTTGCCCATGCACCAGGCGCACCTGTTTCGGCCAGTGGCGCATGCGTTTGATAAAATTCACCAAATCCTTCTGGTCAGCATGGGCCGAGTAACCACTGATGGTATCGACACCGGCCCGAATCGTATAACGCTGGCCATCCATCTCCACCCAGCCGCCGGAAGGGCCATATTTCTGGATTTTACGCCCCGGTGTGCCGGAGGCCTGATAGCCGACAAAAAGCACCTGATGGCGCTCATCACCCAACAGGGCTTTCAGGTAATTGACGATTCGACCACCGGCACACATGCCACTGGCGGCAATCACCACTGCAGGACGACCGGAGCGCGCCAGGTAGGCTACAGTGTTTTCATGCTCCTCATGGGAGTTAACGGTATAAAGGTTATCAAAATTCAGGGGATGCCGTCCGGCTCGTAAACGTCTTTGTGCTTCCGCATCCCAATAGGGCTTCAACTGCCGATAAACCTGAGTAAAGCGCGATGCCAGGGGCGAATCAACAATGATTTCCAGATCCTTCCAAAGCCCTTTGCTGTCATGCGCCAAACCTTCCAGCTCATATAAAAGCTCCTGGGTGCGACCAATACTGAAAGCCGGAATCATCACCGTACCGCCATTACTCAGGGCTTTTTCAATGGCCCCTTGCAAACGCCTGGCCCGGTCACGGCGGTGTTGATGCAAGCGATCACCATAAGTGCTTTCCAAAACCAGGTAGTCGCATTTATAGGGTGAACGCGGCGCTGGCAGCAAGGGCGACCAGGGTGCTCCCAGATCACCGGAAAACACCACCCGCTCCTTGCGCTTTTCCTGCTTATAGTTAAGCGCCACCTCGACATAACAACTACCCAGAATATGCCCGGCCCGCTTCAACTTCACCTGCATTCCCAGCTCCGGGGTATCCACCAACTGATACCAACGCTTGTAATCCAGAGGAACCAGCTGTTTCTGCACCTGCTCCTGAAAACGCTCAATCAATTGCTGATTGCGGGTAAAACCAATCCGCAAGGCATCCTCAATCACCAGAGGAAGCAAATGCGCGGAAGGCTGGCTACAGAGAATCGGGCCTGTAAAACCCGCTGCCAATAGATAAGGCAAACGCCCGATGTGGTCGATGTGAACATGAGTCACCACCAGAGCTTTGATTCTGGAAATATCAAAGCCCACCTGCAACTGCTCAAAGATATCAGCCGCTTCATCCTCACCCTGAAACAAACCACAATCCACCAGCAGGGATGCATCATCAGAAACAATCAACTCATGGCAGGAACCGGTTACACCAGAACGGCCACCGTGATGAAGAAATTGGGGGAAAGACATAAAACCTCCTTGTAAGTTGAAATTTTTAATCACTCGCGGAGCGAGCTCCCACAGAACCCAACAAAGCTCCCACAAAACCCCAGCAAAGCTCCCACAATGTAGGAGGCCGCTCCGCGGCCGATTGCAGTAGGCGCTGGGTAACAATCAGCTCTTGATCTCTTTCAGCAGGTCGTTGGCTACCACCAGGAACCAAGGGTTGAGGGTTTCGGCAGTATGACTGTAATCCAGCGGCTGACCTTCCAGCGTGGTCACCTGACCGCCTGCTTCCAGAACCACGGCATGGGCAGCCCCAGTATCCCACAGGCAGGTTGGCCCTAAGCGTGGATAGACATCGGCCTCGCCTTCCGCCACCAGGCAGAGTTTCAGCGAACTGCCCATCGGCAGCATCGTATAATCATCAAGGCGTTGCAGCCAATCCTGCATGGCTTCACTGGTGTGGGAGCGGCTACCGACAACACGCCATTGCCTGGGCTTTTGTTGGCAAGCCTGGATGGGCTGACGGCTGGTTTCCTGGCCCTGGTCATCATAAGTCAGCTTACTGGCACCCAAACCTTGCGCTGCTGAATAGGCTTTCTGCAAGGCCGGAGCATCCACCACTCCCAGCACAGGCACGCCCTTTTCAATCAAGGCGATATTAACGGTGAACTCGCCATTACGTTTGATGAATTCCTTGGTGCCATCCAGAGGATCAACCAGCCAATAGCGCCCCTCGTCATCGGCACCGGAAAACCCCTGCAAATCCTCTTCGGAAAAAATGGGAATGCCCGTATCCAAAGCCTCCAGGCCCTGAACAATCAGGTGATGAGCAGCCGAATCAGCCTCGGTCAGCGGCGACTTATCCCCTTTTTCAGCAATGGAAAAATCCCGCGCATAGATGGCCATAATGACCTGTCCCGCTTTGCGGGCCAGTTGTTCAATAGCAGGTTGCAGCCTACTTAAATCCAAAGTCATATTTTTTATCCTTGCCCTCTCCATCGCGATCATCGCTCTCAGTGTAGGAGCTCAGTCCTCTGCGCGATTATCGCTCGCGGAGCGAGCTCCCACAGAACCCCAACAGATCTCCCACTGTAGGAGCGCAGTCCCCTGCGCGATAACTGCTACCTCGCCCCAAATCCGGTCAGGATCGTCCGAATGGTTTTGAAGACGATCAAAACGTCCAGCCACAAGGAAAAGTGCTTGATATAATAAAAATCGTACTGCAACTTTTCTGTCATGCCATCCACTTCTGCTGCATACCCCTGCATCACCTGCGCCCATCCGGAAATACCAGGCCGAACCACATGCCGGTAACTGAAAAAAGGCACGTCCTTTTCATACCAATCGGATAGCTCCAGAGACTCCGGGCGCGGGCCAATAAAGCTCATCTCACCCTTGATCACATTGAAAATCTGCGGCAACTCATCAATGCGATATTTGCGAATCACCCGCCCGACACGGGTAATGCGTGGGTCGTTTTCACCTTCAGTAAAGCCCTTTCCTCGGGTTTTATTGCACATGCTACGAAACTTATAAACCTTAAAAGGTACGCCCCGGTATCCCATCCGTTCCTGAATGAAAAAAACAGGCCCACAAGAATCCAGCTTGATCAAAAAAGCCGTGAGCAGCATGATTGGACTAAGAACAGGAAAAAGCAGCAAAGCAACCAGAGTATCAATCAGGCGCTTAAAACCCAGGTAAAACAAGGGCGGCAAGAGAGAACCAAAATCATTTTCCGAAAGGTGTTCAATGCGAACCCGGCCCGACAAGGATTCCCCCACCTGCTTGAAATGCCAGACGGGAACATGAGCCAGGGTGCAACTCGCCAGAAAACGTTCCCATTCCGGGGGCAAATCCTTGGAATGAAGATCGGCAACCACGGCGTCATAACGTCGTCCTACCAAATCCGGGCTTTCCAACAAAAAGATCATCGCATTATTGCGATCCACCAGCTCCAAGGCTCGTCCAAAAGGCACCAGCGCCAGCTTGGGCACCCGGTACTTGCGCCCCAGGTAATAGCCTAAAAAAGCCCAGAAATTGGCAACAACAAAAGAATGGAACAGAACCTGCCGAGCATATTCCTCGCGCAGGAAAAAGAGAAAGGCGACAGCAATCAAGTAAGCCAGAGTAATGGTCGGCAGAATATAGGCCAGAGTCTGGGCACCGGGAAAGCGCTGCAAGCGCCGCAGGGCAATAAAGATAATAACAAAGGCACCCAGGTTGGCCAGAAGCGTATTGCGCTGCACCACCTCAAATGGCTGCAAAGTGACGATTTCTTCCCAGCGCAGCCAACCGGGGAACAAAACCACCAGCAGACCACCGATCAGAAACTGGAACACAACACTGAAAAGCAAGCGTTCGTACCAACGGGAATGGCGTCGCTCAAATTGATGCTTCACAAAGACTCCATTAACAAAAAAGCTGCGCCAGTATACCTGAAACGCAGCTTTTGAAGAAAAGGTTCCAACCAATAGCCTGGTTTACAACCTCAAATCCACTTCTTCAGCGTTCAGCACATACTTAAGATCGTAAAGTACCGCTTCAGGTTTGCAGAACTGACGAATGCCCTCAGCCCCCAGGTCTTTAAACTGATGATGGGCCACGGCAAGGATGATGCCATCATAGCTGCCTGTTTCGGGTTGCTCGATGGGAGTCAGTTGGTATTCTTCTTCTGCTTCACTTTTATCCACCCAGGGATCATAAATGTCCACCTGAACACCGTATTCTTTAAGCTCGGCCACGATGTCCACCACGCGGGTATTGCGTAAATCCGGGCAGTTTTCCTTAAAGGCCAGCCCCAGGATTAGAACCCGCGCACCATCCACGTGAATACGCTTTTTCAGCAGGGCCTTGACCAGTTGAGACACCACATACTGCCCCATGCCATCATTGATGCGCCGCCCGGCCAGGATCATTTCCGGGTGGTAGCCAATGGACTGAGCCTTGTGAGTCAGGTAGTAGGGATCAACACCAATACAGTGGCCGCCCACCAAGCCGGGGCGAAACGGCAGGAAGTTCCATTTGGTGCCTGCTGCCTCCAGCACGGCTTGGGTATCAATGTTCATCTTGTTAAAGATCAGCGCCAGTTCATTAATCAGGGCGATATTAACGTCCCGCTGGGTGTTTTCGATCACCTTGGCGGCTTCAGCCACCCGAATACTGCTGGTCTTGTGGGTACCCGCAATAATGACTTCCCGGTAGAGCGCATCCACCACATCGGCAATATCTGGATTGGAGCCTGAAGTTACCTTCTTGATGGTGGTCACCCGATGTTCTTTATCACCGGGATTAATCCGCTCTGGGCTGTAGCCGCAGAAAAAGTCCTGGTTGTACGTCAGACCAGAAACCTGCTCCAAGACCGGCACACAGTCTTCCTCGGTTGCCCCTGGGTAGACGGTGGACTCATAAATCACGATATCGCCCTTCTTCAATACCCGGCCCAGCATTTCGCTGGCCTTGATCAAAGGAGTCAGATCCGGGCGCTTGTAGGCATCAATGGGTGTGGGCACCGTCACGATAAAGCAAGTGCACTCACGCAAGGCCTCAACATCAGCGGAATAGCTCAGATGAGTGGCTTCTTTCAGCTCATCATCATCTACTTCCAAGGTGTGATCATGACCGGATTGCAGCTCAGCAATACGGGCAGTATCAATATCAAAGCCCACCACTGGGCGTTTTTTGCCAAACTCCACAGCCAGGGGCAGGCCAACATAGCCCAGACCGATAACGGCCAGTTTCAAGGATGAAACATTGAGTGTGAAAACTGAAGACATACCTTTCCTTAAAATCAAAGTTGCATATTCTGGAGCATAACGGCATTCACCTTATGCACATCAAATTCTTCACGGGCGCGGTGTAATGACACTTCACCCATGGCTTTAACCTGTTGCGGATTTTGAATGAGCTTTTCCATGGCAATCGCTAGCTCATCAACCGATTTAGGCTGCACCAGAAAGCCGTTCTCACCATCAATCACCGTTTCACGGCAGCCGGGTGTATCCGTGGTAATTACCGCACGGCCTATTGCCAAGGCCTCAAGGACACTGCGCGGTGTACCTTCACGATAGGAAGGTAAAACAAAAACCGAAGCCTGTGCCATAGCTGGGCGAACATCACTGAGCTTGCCCAGGTAGTCAATAAAACCACCCTCAACCCAGCGATCCAATTCATCCTGTTTAATGGATTCAGGGTTTTCATCCAGATAACCAACCAGCATAAAGCGGGCCTCTGGATACTGAGCTTTCAAACGTTCTGCAGCTTGGGCATATTCACGCACGCCCTTATCAATCAGCAAGCGGGCAATTAATAAAAACGCTGGTTTCTCTGGTAAGGGAGCAGGCGCAAAATGAGTAAGATTAACGCCCGAACCCTTGACCACTGTTGAGGGCGTAGCCTTTTTCAAAATACCCAGCTCACGAAACAGCGCCTCATCATCTGGGTTTTGAAAAAACACCCGCTGGCAACGATTCAAGGCAAGGCGATACAAAAACTGCGCTGCACGCTTAACCAAAGCGCGCTTTTTACTGACTGCCCCACCCTCTACAAAGGCATAGCCCAACCCACTAATCAAGGCAAAACGTTGAGGCACCCGTGCCAAAAAAGCAGCCAAGGAGCCCCAAATCACCGGCTTGATAGTATAGCCCAAAACCCGCACTGGCTTAATGTGGCGCATTAAATGCCACAAAGCCCAGCAAGTACGCAAATCTGCAAAAGGGTTTAGCCCTGCACGGCTCATGGGAATGTGATGCACCTGAACACCCAACTCTTGTAAAAGTAACCGCTCATGTGCAGCAGAAAGAATTCCCGGGCAAGCCACATGCACCTGCTGGCCTTTGGTCTGAATAGCTTTGATTAAATCAAGTCGGAAATTGACAACTGAAGAGGGCGAATTGGCAAGCAAAATAAAACTATTTGAATAAATCATATCAATCGATACATAACAAGTGCATAGTAGACTGAAAAAGCATTAAACATAAGGAGGGCAGCAACAACAAGCGAGCTAGCCTTGGAATCATAGATCAAATCCCGATAAATCAAGACCAAAAAAGCAGACTTAATAAAAACCAAAGGCATAAGCATTTTTGCAAAAAGGGGATTTCCTGTGAAAACAATAAAAACCAAAAAAGGAACAGTATATATGGATAAATAATACAAAAAAGGAGAAATACGCCGCGCTTCATTAGACGAGAAAATGATAACCATTATCAAAGAAAGAGAGTAAGCCATTGTAAAAGGAAATAGACGCTCCGTTCGACCAAAATCTGAATTGAAATACTGTATATAATAGGATGAAAGACCAATATAAGGCAATATAAAATCAAATAAAATCAACAGAAAAATAGTCCCAAGAACGACAAACACAGCATGAAACAAAAAGCTTCTACTCCTGAACAAATAGACCCATAAAAAAATCAAAACGTACAATAACGCACCATAATGAATGAGCGGCGTTAAAAGCAAAAAATAGAAATAGCTTTTCTTACCTTCCAAATACATAAAACTGCAAAAAAGAGCAAATGAAATCGCCAAACCCATCCTTATAGATGTCCCTAAGTAGTAATTGAAAACCCCAAAAACAACTATATTAAGAATAAGAAGCGTTATAAACCAATTAAAGCCAATGATTTTTCGCCATACTACAGCAAAAAACAAATAAATAACAACACAGGTAATTACAATAGAAATTTCAGCAGAAAAGCCAGCCATATTAAACGCATTCATATAGTACTTGAAGCCAATTTCGAGCCGGCCACCAAATGGGTCGTTAAAGTGGCTTATATAATTAGACCTATCTTTAGCTGTATCATTAGCAAGCCACATTACAGCAGCTAAAAGTAAAGAAAATAAAAAAACAAATGCACTATAAAAACGAATACTCAACTTAGCTCACCAATTTATTTTTTGGCCCAAACTTTCAAGTATGCCTGCTTCATACTATCCAGCGAAAAGAACCTGACTACCCGTTCTCTTGCACTATGGCATCGTACTAGCCATTTAGATTTATCCAAAACCATTTCATCAATAGCAACACAAAGCGCATCAGCAAATGCTTCATTATCGTTAACAGGAACAATCCAACCAGTTTCACCAACAATTTGAACTGCATCCCCCACATCCGTTGTTAAACAAGGTGTGCCGCAAGCCATGGCTTCAGCTAAAACATTGGGAAAGCCCTCACCAAAGGAGCTGGAAAATACATGAATATCAAAAGCATTCATCAGGTCGGGGATATCCGTGCGTTGATCCATCAGCAACATTTCATTGCCCAGCCCCAGCTCAGTTATCCAACCTGTTAATTGCTGGTTACCCTGATTCAAGTCAGTGCCCACCAAGGCACACTTAAATGCCACACCCTTGGCCTTCAGCAAGCTGAGTGAATTCAGCAACCCTTTATGATTTTTTTGAACATTAAAACGACCCACCATACCTAAAAGAAAGGTGTCATCTGACAAGCCCAGCTTAGCTCGAACGCACTGGTGAGCAGTTGAATCTGGTTTAAACTGTTCCAAGTTGTAGCCATTACCGATTACCACCATTTTAGAAGCGTCATAGCCGTAATCGATGTGAACCTGTTTGGCTTTTTCAGCGCAGCAGACAATTTTACGAGGAACCCACTTACTCAAAAAGGCACAAGACTTGGCAACCCAAATGGTCGAGCGTTTGGATTTACCCAGTTCGAGTTCAGAGTGGCGAATATTCCAACAGATATTTTTGATACCTGCTAAACGTGCAATAACACCACCAATAAGATCAGCGTGGTACATCCAAGTCTGAACAACTGTTGGCTTTTCTTTTCGTAGTAAATGATACAAACGCCACAAACCTGGAAGCGTAACACGCCCTGCTGGCAGGTTAAGACAAGTGACACGCACCCCTGCAGCAACAAGTAAAGGGCCATATTTACCTAGACCCATCATAGAAACCACATGATGATTTTGAGGATTATCAGAAGTACAAAGGCGATATAAAACAGACTCAGCGCCCCCATTACTTAGACCTGCAATGATTTGAATGGATTTTATCAACAGATAACCTATAGTTTAGACATAACTTTTAAACCACAAGAAATACAATAAATATTAAGTATAAAGCACGCTTTAGCAGACCTGTTACAACTGAAAATTAACTAACTTCATTCTTAAAGTTTCGCTATTTAATTAAAAGTTTTACCAGGACGAATTCCACCAAAGGTAGCATTATTGCAGCCTTATATAAAAATATAACATTAACTTTAAAAAAAATTTTATATAGAAAAAAATAAAACTTTCAACTCTTAAAAATACCCTGCATCCGTATTAAAAATTAATTGCACGCTTAAAAAAAAACCGCGTTAAGCGCCTAGCCTTGTCAATAAGCTTGATAAAAAAAACAGGCTGAGAGCAGTATAAAGACCAAAAAAGTGGATAAAAAAATTCAACATCCCAATAAAAGAAGCCATATATTTTCGACTCCAGGCGTCCATCAATTCTCTTTTGCTCTAGCGCTGCAGTTTTAACCAGTCTATTTGAGTATTTTTTTAAAAGTTTTTCTTCTTCCTTGGAATCAGACTTTAAATCTTCAACCATCAAGCGCGGTAAATTAAGACTTGGAGTTGATGATTTAGAGACACCTACAACGTCTTTATGTGTGCAAGACCCTATAAAGTTACTCCAGTAAAATTTTTTCGCTGACGCAACTAAGTAAACCCACAAAATTATATCGCCGGACCTTTTTGTTTTTCCATGGGGAAAGAAACAACCACCTACAAACAAACACCTATGAGCTATAACTGAGTTCGTGTTAAATGGCTTATCCCAATTAATCGAAAATTTTAGATATTGTTCAAAGGTAAAGACTCCTGATTCAACATCAATGTTTTTACTAAAAACATCAATTTCACTACCACCATCTTTTTCAATGATTTTTGAGGATGAAAATATTTTTAATTCACCATTTTCTAAAATACATGACTTTGTATGTGACAAGTAACCTGGAAAGTATTCATCATCCGCATCGAGGAAAGCAATCCACTCTGCCTTTGCTTCTTTAATACCAAGATTACGCGCTGCATAACCACCTGGACCAGGCTTATCCCTATAATAAACACGAATGCGTGGGTCGGTAAACTTTGCGACTTCGGTGTTGCTATTATCGGTAGAGGGATCGCAGACGATGATCAGCTCAAAGTTCTGAAAGGTCTGGTTAAGCACTGAATTGATTGACCGCGCTATGTGGGGTTCTTTGTTGTATACGGGAATGATCACACTAAAAAAGGGTGATTTTATTTCTTTGGCTTCTTCTGTCATTTTCTCAATTCAGTTTATTCAGTAATTGGTAGCACAATGTCAACCTGCTTGGGTGCGGTCACCACCATCCAGCAAACTACTTTTCAAGCGTATCTTTAATCGTTCCAAAAAGATCAAACCGCCTGCCAAGTTCTGCTGAGCCTTGATGTGATAAATGCCCACCATCTCGAAAAATATTGATTGGAGTCTTGGATTCAGTAAATACCGTTGAGCATTTTTTTTCATTGCAAAGCCAATCTTCCAAATTCACAACCTTAAAAGGGAAGTCCTTGTGCAACAAAAATTTCATTGTCAGTTCATGGCGTTCTGAAAAATCACCCGCTGAAAAATCACATGATTGATTTGATCCGAACGTTAGGCTGTGAACAAGGCACTGCGATAGACTTCTACCGGATCTTGGTGGTGGTGCAACAAAAACCCCTTTGACTCCTAAATTATCAAAAGCTTCTCGAAGTTCAATCAGCCTACCCAATACAGAATCCCAAGTTTCAGTTACTAGCTCCCCATTCGAGTCAAATGCATCACTTCCGAGTATTCCCATTGGGGATGACATCACAACATATCTAATATTAGAGTTGTCATTTAACCAGTCAATAACTGCATCGTTGAACTTAATGCACCCTTCTGCCCATGACTGTGTGTACTTATTATTAGTCAAAGCCAACTTGGGAATAGGTGAACAAACAGACTTGGTAAACTGAATTAAACCATGATCTTGCCCTTCAAATGAGGGACTAGAAACTATTGCTTGTGCCAGATGCATTGCATAGCTATCTCCCCAAAGCATAACATCAGCATTATCAACTGTTCTGCAGTTTTCAGACAAGGTAAAAGAGGTACAGTCTGAGTTTAGGCCATGATTAACTTTCAACCTTGCATCAATATCAATCGCTTTGAAAGTGTAGCCTGATGGAGCAGTTCTTTGCTCCAGCCCATTATTAATATGCCCGTAAAATCCAAAGCCAATAAACCCTAAGGAAAATACTACAGCTATCCCAAAAACTTGGTTACGTGAAAATCTACTGCTTGATGCAACTGCACCGCCTTTCTTACGGAAAGGCAACTCTACATATCGCCAGCTAAAATAGGCCAGCAGGATGGATGCAAGTGAGAGCGAAAACATGAGAATCGTGTTATCAATATCCAACCCACGAATCCTTGCAAGTGCAAAAAGGGGCTGGTGCCAAAGGTAAGCACTAAAGCTGATTAGACCAACTCCGACCAAAATCTTTGCTGAAAGAAGCTTTTTGATGTAGGTACCTTTACTACCAAAAAGAATGATCAGTGCCGTTCCAATAACCGGAACCAAGGCATAGACCGAAGGAAAAGGAACGGTTTGATCAAACGCGAAGATGGAATAGGCAATCATCAGAAGCCCAAGTCCAGAGAGAATCTGGTTTGGCTTAACTGCTTTGCCATGAAGAAGAAACGCGCTAATGGCACCCACACCCAATTCCCATGCTCGGGTTGGAAGTAAATAGAAATTAGCTGTAGGGTGGTTTCTCCAACCGTACTCAGCCAAAAGCAAACTTAGAAAACTAAACAACAGTACAGTATAAAAGACTGGGCTTTTACCAAATCGCCACAGGATAAGAAGCAAAATTGGGAAGAAGATGTAGAACTGCTCTTCAACAGCTAGGCTCCATGTATGCAGCATTGGGTTTTCTTCAGCTGCTGGAGCAAAGTAGTCTTCCTTGCGCCAAAAAAGGATGTTCGATGCAAAAAAACTGATAGCAACCAGGGCTTGGGAAAAGTCTTTGAACTGTTGTGGAACCATCCACAACCATGCAAAGGGTATCGTGCAGAGCATTACGAAAAACAATGCTGGCAAAATGCGCCTTGCCCGCCTTTCATAAAAATCAACAATACTGAATTTACCAGCGCTTATTTGATCGATGAGAATTGTTGTTATTAGATAGCCGCTTATTACAAAGAAAACATCAACGCCAACATATCCGCCAGAGAACAGAGAAAATCCAGCATGAAAAAATATTACGGGAATGACTGCTATTGAGCGGAGACCATCAATCTCACTTCTGTACTTCATCATTTTCCTAGGGAATATCTAAGTAACTCGTGTAATTCAAGCTTTTGCCGGATTTAAGCCCCAATACACCTAGACAGAGCATTGCTTCTCCGTGATTACAAATTTGCAAAAGCCAACTGAATGTATTGCACTTTCTATTTTCTGGTTTTGTCAGGCAGAATGCCGTCTCTGATGTGGCGGGTTTACTCAGGCAATCAGTGATCAGCTTCCAGAAGGAAAGGCTTTTAGGGTCTATTTGCATGGATTAATTCGATAAGCATCGGTTTCTGTTTTGATAAAATCTACAGCCTTCACCGGCAAATCTTCACCAGTGCTCAATCGAATCAAAGTCTCTGCAACCAATTCACCTTCAAGTCCATCCCACTTTGTCAAATAGGTTGAACTGTAATAGCGCACAGCTTGTTCGCTTGAGCTGTGGTTATCCCGTGCCTGCCTTAACAGCTTCAATATATCCTCTACAGACTCAGCAGGCTGAGTTAACCCATGTTTTACATAACCGTAGTAATCAGGATGATCAGGCGGTGCTAGCTCGTAGTAAATGGGTATAACACCAGCAAGGGCAGCCTCCAGGTGAATACTACTATTACCCGCGATAAGCCAGCCGATATTTTCCATGAACCTGGAAATTGCTTCCTGCCTCGGGTCGCTTAATACAACCTGTTCATTTTTTTCAAAGGTATCACGGTAGGCTTGGGTATCTCTTGGAGCCTGTCCTGGGTGCCAACGCAGACGAATGTTTACACCCTCTGCAACCAGTTTTTTAACAAAAGCTATGCCTTCTTTTACATCATCCAGTGCATTCAATGCTACACCGACAGTATTGACGTTGCTGTTTTCCACTCTTTTCAGGTGTTTCTTTTGACCCGAAAGAATAACCTGTGGAATGGGCACCTTGCGCTGCGTATTTGGCTGATTAGGCTCGCATTCCATGTAGGTATCCACCGCACCTTGGCCATCCAGAAATGCATAATTTACTCTCAATGCTGGAAAAATACTGCTTACTGACGCATGTTGGAGATAAACCGTCTTAATACCCAAGTGATGAGCAATCGCCAGCATACAGCGATTGGGAACATTATGATCATTCGATGTAATGACAAACTCAGGACTAGTACGCGACAAGACTCTGTAAAAGTAAACCAGGTAGGTGTAAACACTGCAAAATTTTGAGAAATACCAACCAATCGAGACAGGATGTATTGCCTTAAGAGATTTATACAGCCCCCACCCGCGGCTAATAAACAATACCAATATTCGAATAACATCGAGCGGCATGAGCTGAAAGGGCAAGTAGCCCTTTTCATAGTCCCCAGTTGCAAGGTGTTTCGATTTGCCAACAGCGACTAGCTGTTCACCTTTGTTGCATAAGGCATCCAGTGTTTGGTCCAAAGAATGCATCTGATTTGTGGTACCTGCAAACACAAAAAATCTTATTGGTTGCTTAAGCTTAGAGTGTTCTTTTAAGCGTACAGCTTTAAGAAGTGAATAAAAGAACTTGGCGATCTGAAGAATAAAACCTCTAGACCTTGGTTTTTTTTCCATTAGAAAAGGCAGATTTTTTATCTGCCGGCCATAAATATAGCAAAGCCAGGTTTCGGGCTCTCCAGACAGCACTGTTTTTAAATCACGGTACCATTTCATCAGGTAAAAATATCTTCTTTAACAGGAGTGTTGGCACTCACATCTTTGCCAATATTTTGTCCGATCACCCAGTTCAGGTTTTTCGGTGGCAGACCAAAGCCTGGGCGCACACTGCGCACACAATGCTCAGTTATCACATCACCCGCTTTCATATCTTTCACAAAATAGAGGGATCTTCTGAATTTGATATTGCCCTGTTCACTGGATTTGCGTCCATAATCCACCTTACCCAATGCTTGCCAAGCTGTTTTGCTATCCCTGCAGAGTTCCCCCAACTCTTTGGGTTCCAGTGAGAAGCTATCATCTGGCCCACCACCTTTACGATCAAGGGTGAAATGTTTTTCGATGATGGATGCACCCAAGGCTACGCTGGTGATAGCTGTGGTGTTGTCCAGTGTGTGATCGGAGAGACCAGTCACCAAACCAAAGCGTTCAATCATATCGGGAATAGTACGCAGATTGTAGTCTTCAGCCGGTGCAGGGTAACCACTGACACAATGCAGTATGGCTAGTTCTTTACAGCCTGCACCTTTAGCCGCATCAATCGCTTCCTGGATCTCCTCAGCATCTGCCATGCCTGTAGAGATAATCATGGGTTTGCCGGTACGTGCTACATATTCGATCAAGGGGAGGTCGATGGCTTCAAAACTGGCAATTTTGTAGGCGGGTGCATTCAGGTCTTCAAGCAGATCCACGGCGGTTGCATCAAAAGGGGAGCTGAAGATGGGAATGCCGATTTTCTTGGCATGCTCAAACAACGGCTTATGCCATTCCCAGGGGGTATGGGCTTCTTCATAGAGTTCATAGAGGGTACGTCCATCCCAGAGACCACCCTGAATCTTGAATTCCTCTGAATCAGAATCAAGAGTGATGGTGTCTGGTCGGTAAGTCTGCATTTTAATAGCGTCTGCCCCGGCCTTTTTGGCTTCTTCAATGATTTTCAGTGCAGTTTCTAGCTTACCGTTGTGATTAGCCGACAACTCGGCAATGATATAAGGTGGCTGATCAGGTGAAATCACCCGGCCTGCAATGTTCAATGCTTTGATTGTCATAATTTCTCTCGTTTGCTGTCCCATTCGGATCTTAATAACCCAAAGCAAAATACATCGTAAAAGCTTTCACCGATCTTTGCATGTTCTCGCAGACAGCCTTCTTCAGTAAACCCCAGCTTGGTGTGAAACCTGATCGAGGGTTGGTTATAGCTCAAAGCTTCGCCGGACACTTTATGCCATTGATGTTGTAGAAAAGCAAAATCAAGAGCAGCTTTCCCTAGGCTTTTTCCTGTTCCAGGTGGGGCGTCAGGTGAAAGATAAAAACCCCATTCAGCTCGGCTTTGATAAGTTGTGAATTGGCAAAAACCCAAGGGTGTCTGGTGTTCCAGGTACAGCAGCAAATGACGATTGGGGTCTTGGCTAACTTTTTCAAACCAAGCTTCATGCTCCTCCTGCGAGATTTCATGTTGACTGTACATGAATCGCCTGACATCAGGATGGTTCCTCCATGCCAGAAGTAGCGGCAAATCATCATGGACTACCGTTCTTATAGATAGATTTTCAGTCATTCTTATGCCTTACCCAGCCAAGAACCCGTTCAGCACCCCGGCCATCCGTTATATCAGAAGCCTTAGCTGCGAGGTTATGGAGTTGTTTGGCTGTCAGTCTTTTCAGTGCTTTAGTCAGCCCGCTTACTAAGTCTTTATGATCAATAACTTGGCAAGCCTGCGCAACTTCCAATTTCCGTGCAATCATTTCTTGATTTTCGGCCAACACTAACATCAGTGTGGGTAGACCCAAACAGCAACGTTCCCAGCTAGTGGCACCTGCAGCACCTATAGCAAGATCACTGTTGGCCATCAGCTCTGCCATGTTGTTCACACCAGTTTTTACTTCGGTTTCCCAGGGCAGTTGCTTAGCCTCCTGTTTGACTGCTTCAATCCAGGGTGCAGAGGAACCCATCACTACAGTAATATTACAATCTTTGGGTAGGCTGCTGGTTTGCAGTGCTTGTAGCAACGCAGTGGTGATATTGTCCTTGTCCACGCCACCCAAATTTATCAAGAGCTGCTTGAGCTTGCCCTCTTTTCGTCGTTGGAGGCTATAGTCGCGCCACTGGGCAAATTCTGGACGAAGCAACGCATATTGAGAACCACACAGTATTTGGCTATGTTCAGGCACCAAGGGCTTGTAGTCTTTTGATTCACGGCCAAAGGTTTGATCCAATAGTAGATCGCATTCATGCTCACGGTCAGCAAGATCATCAACCACCAGGATTTTTTTGCAATAAGGGCGAAGGGATTTTTCCCAATCAGCATCCAGTGCGTAGTGGTCCACAACTAACCAGTCGGGGTTTAAATCATTCAGTAGAGAAATACATAGATTAGCATCTTCTTGCTGAGTTGTACCCAGCCAGTCAGCGTGTGCCAAGGTTGCTTTCTGGTGATTGCTGGCTTGGGTTGTAAGCAGCAAAGTGTGAACCCTATGCCCCCGCTCTTGAATTAAGTTTAACAGATGCCCAGGATGCCCACGGCAGATAAAGTGACACTCAGCACCCTGTTCTTTTAATGCATCGGCCAGTGTGAGGCAACGTATGACATGGCCGGTACCGATTTGTATTGAGGCATCGGTGCGGAAAACAATCATCATGTATTTTGCATGGCCTTGAACAAAAACTCAGCTCTGTCCCAGTCTTCCGGAGTATCGATATCCTGTACGCGATGGCGAGGCAATACGATGGGGGTCGCATGGGAGCCAAAAATGGGTTGGCCACTGAGCCAGGCTTCCTTGGTTCCCCAGTAAAACTGGCCGGCATCGTGCCAGGCTTCTTCCAGATCCTGAGAGCGCGTTTGAAAGTGTTCCGGGTTGAACATGGCTACACGTTCATCTGGTGTGATCCGCAGTGCTCGTTGAATCGGAAAAGCATAGCTGGTGACACTAAAGGCAAAATCAGCTTGCTGTTCCTGCAGTAGGTTCAAGCCTGCACGCAGGTCTTCTGCTTGAATAAAAGGGGCAGTGGCGTAGATACAACAAGCTAGGGTAATGGGCTGTTCGCTTTCAGCTTGCAGGGTGTTGATGGCATGGGCGATAACCGGCTGGGTGCCGGTAAAGTCATCGCTGAGTTCAGCCGGGCGCATAAAAGGGATCTCAGCACCATACTGGCGAGCCACTTCAGCAATTTCAGTATCATCCGTTGATACCACGACTCGATCAAAACACCCGCTTTCAAGAGCAGCTTCTATGGATCGAGCAATCATGGGTAGGCCACAGAATTCTTTAATATTTTTGCGTGGAATCCGTTTGCTACCGCCTCGGGCAGGAATGATGCCTATTTTCATGACCGCTTGTTCTCCAAGGTGTAACCCACTGCTAGAGGTGAGACATTAAAGTGTTTGGCGGCAGCTTCTAGCTTTTCTTCAGTTGGGTTACTGGTATCCATGACTTCAACCAAACCTTGATAGGGGCAAAGTAATTCTTGTGCGAAGGCTCGTTGAAATTTTTGGCGACTGGTTTTGCTGTGCGTGATGCTCAGCAGCTGACTGCTTTCACTGGAATGAGTGTAAATCAAGTCACCCAAGAGTCTTGCCAGGGTAAATCGCTGTGTGGTCGCCCATCCATGGCTGAGTATTACCTGTGCCTTTTCGGGGTTGATTTTTAACCCGCTGCTGGGTAATTGTTTAAATGTGCCGCTGCCCATGAAGCCTTTACTAAGGCCTAAATAATCAAGCAACAAAGGATTTTCAAGGCAGTGTTCAGCTTGAAGGCCTAGTTTAATTCTTAGGCTGGCGGCTTTTTCTGCTGCTTGCTGCCAGGGGGCTGCGCCTGGTCTATTTTGTGGATCTTTCTCTCCAACGATTCCAGTCAGGTCAGGGCTCAGTGTTTCCTTGGCTTTATTTAAAGCCATTTTTAAATCGGCCACCAGGTCCAGTAACTTAGGTTGCTGGGTTTCACAGCTCAATTCTTCGACTGAAGACTGCCCGAAAATACCATAGTAGCTCTGAAGCCCTTCAACCAGTTCCTCTGGCGCTTCGTCAGGGTCAAAGCCTAATTTGGCTTCCAGTTTACGCCACTGCGTCGCTTCTTCATTTTGACGCTCTTCAATAATCTCTTGCCATAAGGTAGCAAGATTCGAAACCGGGTGATCTTTGGCTTGCTGGTTTAAAAATTCATCAACACCTGCTTCAAACTGGGCTGCAGACAACCATTCTGATAAGGAGCGGGTAAACTTTAGCGTACAAAAATTCCCTTGAGTTTGTCGTGCAAGGCAATGAATTACCAAGTCATCTGAGGTCAAGGTGATATCCGGCCAGATAAAGCCAGATGCTGCTGAGGCTATTTTATGGCTTAAGTTCCAATCCAACTGCTGTTGTGCATTAAGCCCTTCTTTCTCAGGCTCCCAACGCAAGCGCCACCAGTTAGCAGCAAACCATTCTGCCAAAGGCAGAGGGTCAACAATGATTTCCGTGCCCTGCACTTGTTCATCAGTAAAGTGCTCAGTAACGGCTTGGCCTTTGATCAGCAGAGATAAGGCTTGATAGGCTGACTGATCGAGCCGTTTTGTCTTTACTTGAAAATCAAGCATTGCGTTGGCTCCATTCTCTTAGAATCTGACTGGCCATGGGGTCTTGCTCTGGCATGGGATAACCATGATAGACCCCTTGCTGAGGATTTTCTAATTGTGCCTCAAGTGGAACACCGTTTTCTGTAACGGCCCAGACATTTTGCGGCCAGCCCGAAGCTGATGACTTATTGCTGATACAGCCTTTCGCGATACCCGATCGCAGTAAATTTTCGGCCTGCTGCCGACTAAAAACTTCTGCATCATCACATAGGCTCTTGTGCGGCCTTGGGTTTGAGGGCGGTGTTAAATTAAAGTCACCGGGATTGCGCTTATGTTCCGGGTTGCCGCCGTAGCGAGCAGCAAAAAAGGTGAATTCAACCTCTTCATCAGCTGCTTGCATTCTGCGCTTGGGATTAAAGCTGGATCTTCTTTTAAAAGCCATGACCTAAAGCCTGAGTCAAAGTATTGACCACCTCTTTCTGTTGTTCAGCGCTCATACCATGAAACATGGGAATGCTGATGGCTTCAGAATAGTAGGCTTCAGCTTCAGGAAAATCGCCTTGCCTGAATCCCATGTTCTGGTAGTAAGGCTGGGTATGAACGGGTATATAGTGCAGATTGACTCCAAGCCCTGCGGTACGCAGCTCCTCAAAAACCTGGCGATGGCTTTTGCCGATTTTATCCAGTTGCAGGCGAATCACATAAAGATGTAGGCCGGAATAGCTGTCCGGGTGTTGCCAGGGAAGGGTAATGGGCAGGTCAGCTAGTTGTTCATTGTAAACTTGAGCTAGTTGGTGGCGACGAGCTACAAACTCATCCAGCCTTTGCATTTGGCTCAACCCCAAAGCAGCCTGTAACTCGGTCATACGATAATTGAAGCCCAGATCCACCTGCTGGTAGTACCAGGGGCCATCCGGTTTCTGGGTCATTAATTCAGGATTGCGGGTAATGCCGTGGCTGCGTAGCAAATCCATCTTTTGTGCCAGTTCAGCCGAGTTGGTGAGTGCCATTCCACCTTCAGCGGTGGTAATGATTTTTACCGGGTGAAAGCTAAATACCGTGATGTCACTGTAGCGGCCGTTACCAATGGGTTCACCTTGGTATTTGCCTCCTATGGCATGGGAAGCGTCTTCAATGATTTTGAAGCCATATTTTTGTGATAAAGCATGAATAGCCTGCAAATCACAGGGCTGGCCACAGAGGTGAACCGCCACTACCACCTTGGGCAAGCGATTGTCTTGTTCTGCCTGCTGTAGTTTTGTTTCCAAAGCCTGGGCGCAGAGGTTGTAGGTATGAGGGTCGATATCGACAAAATCTACTTGAGCGCCGCAATACAAACCACAGTTAGCAGAAGCTACAAAAGTAATCGGAGTTGTCCAAAGCCAGTCACCCTGCTCCAGCCCTAAAGCCAGGCAAGCAAGATGCAAAGCACTGGTGGCACTATTCACAGCCAGGGCATGTTCAGCACCACAGTAATCAGCTACGGCTTTTTCAAAGGCAGGGACTTGCGGCCCCTGAGTCAAGAAATCCGATTGCAACACCTCGACGACAGCATCAATATCCTGCTGGCTAATGCTTTGTTTGCCGTAGGGAATCATTTAAATCGCACCGATCTTGTTGCGGTTTTCTTCAATCCAGGCTTGTAGGTCCGAGTCGCTCATCCATTCGCTGTTATTGTCGCTGGAATAGACAAAGCCTTCAGGGACTTTCTTGCCGTCTTTGATGCGGTTAGCATCTTTATCCCAGTTATTGATCTGGGGAAGAATCTTAAAGTGCTCTGGATATTCGTAGGTATAGTAGGCGTCTTCTGCACTGATCATCTGTTCATGCAGCTTTTCACCGGGACGAATCCCTACCACTTCCTGTTTCGCTTCAGGCGCAATCACACGCGCCAAGTCGGTAACTTTCATGGATGGAATTTTTTTGACATAAATTTCACCGCCTTCCATATCTTCAAAAGCATGCCAGACCAGCTCTACCCCTTCCTCCAGAGAAATCATAAAACGCGTCATGCGATCATCTGTGATGGGTAGAACACCCTTGTCTTTGATGGACATAAAGAAAGGAATAACAGAACCACGCGAACCCATAACATTGCCGTAACGTACGACAGAGAAACGGGTATCGTTGTGACCTGCATAGTGGTTGCCAGCAACAAAAAGCTTGTCAGAGGTGAGCTTGGTGGCACCATAAAGGTTAATGGGGCTGCTGGCCTTATCCGTAGAAAGAGCAACAACCTTTTTAACACCTTTATCAATACAGGCATCAACCAGATTCATTGCACCCGTTACATTGGTTTTTATGCACTCAAATGGATTGTACTCGGCAGTAGGCACAATCTTGGTGGCCGCAGCATGAACAACAAAATCCACCCCATCCAAGGCGCGATACAGACGCTCTCGGTCTCGAACATCACCGATAAAAAAGCGAACCCGCTCATCTCCTTGAAACAGCTTAGCCATTTCCCATTGCTTCATCTCATCACGGGAAAAAATAATCACTTTTTTGGGATTATAGCGTTCCAACAACATAGGAACAAAAGTGTGGCCGAAAGAGCCAGTGCCGCCGGTGACTAATATTGAAACATTATTAAACATTAAAACCTCGTATTCCTATTAAATTTTTCTATCAGTTGAACTCAAGAAAGAATTTTATCCAAAGCACACCGAAAACATGACTGAGCCACCTCGCTTCTACTCACGCCATAGCCGGAAAGCGGAAAAACAGTAACAGTATTGTTACCCAATTGGTCACAGCTTAAACTTATTTTATCACTATCCTCATGAAGAGCTCCACTTCTCATATACAAGATATCAGGTGACATTGCAACATGGTAAAAGGTAGGGCCAACAGAAGCAGCAAGCTCAGTATTTAGTGTCGAAACTCCAACAACAGCATCAAGCTCCGTGTAGAAATCAGCAGATGCAACAAAGTCATTATACAAGTCCACACCTCTTATTTCTTTAACTCCAATCTCTTCACAAATATGCTTTTCTTTGCTAGTGACCTTAGCTTGAAGAGAGTAAAAATCTACTTTATTGGAATACTCCTTAACCACTTGAGCAATATCTGAAAGAGGTAAGCCATACCTAGCTGATCTCATTGGATTACGTGTGGCTGATTCCCAGGCAATACCGACTCGTTTTTTCCGTGAATCACTACCATCTAAATTAAATTCACTACCGTCATTAAGCCAAGGTAGCATTTCAGTCTTAAGTTCCTCATCATTTAGCAAAGAAAATATTGCACAATTAGTAAAAACAAAATCAAATTCATTAAACACTGACCCAATAAACCGGGAGGATTCAATAGCAGATATAGTTAACTCAACATCAGACCTGTTACTATACAAGCTTTTGAATGGAAGCACTGCTGCATTAGATAAAAATCTTTGTAGAAAAAACTCAAGCCTTTCATCACATGCAAACGTTATATTATCAAAATCTAAAAATTTATAAAGACGAGACCAACGAACTTCATCAGCAATACCTTGTTCAGGTACAAATAAAATCTTACAACCTTTAAAAATATAGTTGTGTGAGAGCAGTATATTAGAACTATAACAACCAAGCTTTACCAGCTGATTATGACAACTTTCATTTCTACTCATTCTATATATTTCAGCACCTCTAACATCCCCTTTGTAATAGTATTCCTTAATCTTTTCCAAGTCATTATTGTTTGCAATTTTTCTAATAACTTTAATTTCTTGGTCGAATAGTTCCGGGTGAAACGACAAAAGCAACAACAAATGAAGCTTACAAGCTTCATTAATATGCCGCCCAAAGCTTTCTTTTTTTAAAAAATAATCAGACGAATCAAAGTCTTTAAGTAGGTAAAAAAACCTAATTCTATTAATAGGAGATAATAAATCTTGGTTAGTTTTACAGGCTTCTAAAAAACTATCAAATCTGCTTAAAATCCAAAACACTTCAGCTTTTTGATTTGCATCTCGAGCAAACCTAACCAAAATTTCACAAGACTCTTCATTAACAATAAAATTTGCTAGAAAAGGGTAGTATCGGGATCTAGAAAACAATCGGAAAATAATGGCTTGAAAACCCAGCTTCTCGAAAACAAAAACACTATGAGCTACTATTTTTTTTACAATTTTCTTATATTGCTTAATGATAAAATTATAGCTATTCAAATAATGCCACTCTATTAAACTAGTTTTGATCATAGAAAAGCATTCCACAATCGAGGTCGTTTTAATAACTGTCTTTTACAAAAGGATCACTAAATCACATGATGGCGTTAGTGTACATTGTAGCCTTTTAACCCACCTGTATGCTCCGCCGCTACTAGTGTCTTCATGCGTTTTCTTTTATCGGATCCCTACTCAAGTATTTTACGGGGAGCTCTCATGAGTTCTAGGTACAATAGGTGTTGCACTTAATGGTTGAATCTATGAATTAACAACCAAATCTTTATCTCTGTTTTTCCATTACGCATGATCAGCCATTTTCTGAAAGTTTGCATTTTTCTTAACGAGTTCTTCGTAAGTGCCTTGATCGACCACTCTGCCGTGTTCAAGCAAATAGATACAGTTACAGGCTTTTACTGTTGCAAGGCGGTGGGCAATCATGATGATAGTTTTCTTGCCCGAAAAATCGTGGATGGCATCCATGACTAGTTTTTCAGTAATACCGTCCAGAGCGCTTGTAGCTTCATCCAATACAAGCACTTCAGCATCATCGTAAAGTGCTCTGGCAATGCCTATACGTTGACGCTGTCCACCAGAAAGCTGGATACCGCGTTCACCAACTCGAGTTTCAAGGCCATCTGACAAACGTTCTAGCAATTCGTCCAGGTGAGCCATTTGTGCGGCTTTTCGAATACGATCTAGGTCAATTTCTTCAGGAGGAATGCCAAAAGCGATATTCTCTTTGATGCTGGCATCGGCCAAAAAAATAGCCTGGGGTACAAAACCAACATTATTTTGCCAAGAGCGCAGTTGATCACCTTGCAGGGCTTTCCCATCCACTTCCAAATGGCCTTGCTGGGGCTGAATAAGTCCAAGCAAGACATCAATGGCGGTGGATTTTCCTGAACCGGAAGCACCGACCAGACCAATGACTTGATTGACTGGGATGTCAATATTCAAACCATTCAGGGCTTTTTCTTCTTTGCCTGGATAGCTGATATGGATGTTGTTCAGCGCGATACTAGTTTTGGGTGACAGCTTGCCTGCCTGGTTTGCGGGTTCACCAGTGAAAGCATTTTGGCTGTCAACTAGATCTTTTTCCAGGCTGTCGAAAGAGGCGAGATTGCCTTTCACTTGGGCCAGGCTGGAATATATCTGCTGGAAGGCTGGAAGGAGTTTAAAACCAGCCAGGGCGTAGATGGAAAGAATTGGTAATACACTTCCAAGATTGCCATCATAGGCAGCAAGAAGATAGAGCACTAGCAGAATAGCTGCTGTAAAGGCTATAAGCTCCATGAGATAGCGTGGTGTCTGAGAAAGCCCTTTGGTTACACCTTGTGCCAAGCCAAACTCACGACTGGCTTGTTCATAGCGGCGGTTGAAATCGTTCTGTCTTCCTAGCAGCAGAGTATCCTTAATTCCACCAAAGCCTTCGTTCATCAGCTTGAAGCGCTGTTGGTTGGTTCTGGAAATGGTTTGCCCATTTTTCGCCAATCGCTTACGTACTGTTTTAAACAGCAGGAAGTAAGCCACCGCAAAGATGCTCAGGCCGGTAAGGGCAACAAGTGGGTTGAAAATGAAAATTGCGATGGACATTACAATTGCCAGAGCCATTTTTGCAGTCATCTGCATAACGGGTTGGATGACCTGATTGGTGATCCTGCCACATTCTTGAGCAATGCGGTTAGTCAGCTGGCTGCTACTACCGCTAGCATGGAATAACCAGGATTGTTGCATGTAGTGCTTATAGAGGCGAATTGATAGCTCTGCACCTATCTGTTGAGCATATAGAGACAAGCGCCAGATGGTATACATGGACAAAGCAGCTGCACCAGCTAGCGCAACAAGTACGACAATACCTAACCAGAATAAAAACTGGCGTGGGGTTTCAAAGCCAGTTGCAGTGTAAAGCTGAGCCAGGGTCCCTTCACCTTCTAAACGGCTCATATCCCCTACTACGGCCATAAAAGGGCCTATGGCAGCAACACCCGCCACTTCAGCAAAGGCCATGAGCACAACCAGCACTTGCAGGCCTAAAAGCTTACGGCGTTGTTCTTTGGTGAGGAGTTGGTAGAGTTTTTTGATTCTTCGGAACATTAAGAGTTATCGCGCATGGAATGCGCTCCTACACATTGAAATTTGTCGCGCGGAGCGAGCTCCTACGGGGTGCTTATTGGTTAAGTAGGTTTTCGAGGTTTTCTGCGGTGAGGATGCGTTCGATCCAGGTTTCCAGTTGTTCAAGGCTGGCGGTGTTGATTTGTTCTTCAGCCCAGGTGGGTAGTTGACCGAATTTCAATGTAATCTGCTTTTTTAAGGCTGTTACCTCACCTTGTTGCATGCCCTGCTGCATACCTTGCTGCATACCTTGCTGCATACCCTGTTGCATACCCTCATTACGAAATCGTTCTGCGAATCCGGCCATGTTTTTGTCCTCCTGAGCATAACGCTGCTGGTATTGCTTCATTTCTTCTTCACTGAAGTCACTATAGATATCGACAAACTCTACATATTTTAGTTGCTTTTCCGGGTCTTGCTCGAGTGTCAGCAGTCCTTAAAATCACTACGGGTACTACCCTTTGGGTTTCGAAGAGCTCACTCAGGTGCAGAGTGTAATGAGCCAGGCGATGTATGGAAAACCGCCTGGGGTCTGTTTCTTCTTCGAGTACAAAGAGCAGGGCTTCTTTGCGGCCATCAGGCCATTCTGCCAGCAGGGGAACATCCAGTTCGTGAAAACGATCTCCCAGGCGCTCTTTAAGTTGTTCCTGACGAATCGGGGTAATACGAACATCAGTTGTTATATCGCCTGCTTCATCCTTGGCAAAAAATTCAAGTGCCTGATGTGGGTAATCAAGGATCAGATTTTTGAAGTTCTGGTCATGGCTGGTGTTTTTACTCATGTAACCTCCTTGTTGGTCTATGGCTTTATCGCTCGCGGAGCGAGCTCCCACAGTGTCCTACAGAGCTCCTACAATTAGACCTGATAGAAGTCTCTATACCACTTCACGAAGTTGGCTACGCCTTCTTTAACAGGGGTGGCAGGTTTGTAGCCGGTGGCTTTTTCCAGTTCGGTGGAGTCGGCGTAGGTGTCCGGTACGTCGCCTGGCTGCAAAGGCAACAGGTCTTTGATGGCTTTTTTACCCAGAGCTTCTTCGATGGCTTCAATGTAGGCACTGAGTTTGACCGGGTTGTTATTGCCGATATTGAAAATACGAAACGGCGCATTGCTGGTGGCCGGGTCTGGGTTGTTGCTGTCCCATTCAGGATTGGGCTGAGCAATCTGGTCGCTGGAGCGAATTACACCTTCGACAATATCTGCCACATAGGTGAAATCACGAGTGTGATTGCCGTGGTTGAATACCGGAATTGGCTGGTCTTTCAGGGTGTTTTTGGTGAACTTGAACAGCGCCATATCAGGGCGACCCCAGGGGCCATAAACGGTGAAGAAACGCAGGCCTGTGGTGGGCAGTTGAAACAGGTGGCTGTAGCTGTGGGCCATCATTTCATTGGCTTTTTTGGTTGCCGCATAGAATTGCAGGGGGTGATTGACGCCTTCGTGTTCACTGAAGGGCATTTTGGTGTTGGCCCCGTAAACACTGCTGGTGCTGGCATAGGTTAAATGCGGTGTTTTGGCATAGCGGCAGGCTTCCAGCAGGTTGGTGAAGGCAATGATATTGCTTTCCACATAGCTGTGAGGATTCTCCAGGGAGTAGCGCACGCCTGCCTGGGCAGCCAGATGAATGACCCGATCAAACTGGTGTTCTTCAAAGCACTGATTAACCAGTGCCAGATCGGCCAGGTTACCCCGGATAAAGGTATAGGCACTGCCCGTTTTAGCAGCCGTGTCTTCCAGGATTTTCAGGCGAGCTTCTTTGATGGTGACGTCATAGTAGTCATTGACGCTATCAAAACCGACGACTTCATCACCCCGTTCCAGAAGTTGTTTGACGGTATGGAAACCGATAAAGCCGGCATTGCCTGTTACGAGAATTTTCATGAGGTGTTATATAGCCTTTTAATTAATTATCGCGCACAGAGTGCGCTCCCACCAGGACAGCACTCTCACATGGTTTAGTCGCTGCCGAAGAGGTCGCGGGTGTAGATTTTGTCTTCAACGTCCGCGAGATTTTCTGAACGGCGGTTGGCAACGATGACATCGCTGATGTGTTTGAATTCTTCCAGGTCTTTGATGACGCGGGAGCCAAAGAACTCTTCGTCTTCCAGTACGGGTTCGTAAACCACCACTTCGATGCCTTTAGCCTTGATGCGCTTCATCACGCCTTGCATGGCTGATTGGCGGAAGTTGTCTGAACCGGATTTCATGATCAGACGATAGACGCCCACCGTCTTGGGGTTTTTAGCCAGTATGGAGTCGGCAATAAAATCCTTGCGGGTGGTGTTGGCATCGACGATGGCTTTGATCAGGTTGCTGGGTACCTGTTCGTAGTTGGCCAGGAGTTGTTTGGTGTCTTTGGGCAGACAATAACCCCCATAACCAAAGCTGGGGTTGTTGTAGTGGTCACCAATGCGTGGATCCAGCCCTACCCCTTCGATGATCTGGCGGCTGTTCAAATCATGGTGCTGGGCATAGGTGTCCAGCTCATTGAAGTAGGCAACGCGCATGGCCAGATAGGTGTTGGCAAACAGCTTGATGGCTTCGGCTTCAGTGGGGTCGGTAAAAAGCACGGGAGCGTCTTTTTTGATGGCCCCTTCGCGAAGCAATTCGGCAAAGGTTTCAGCACGTTGTGAGCGTTCACCTACAATAATGCGTGATGGATACAGATTGTCGTGAAGGGCCTTGCCTTCGCGCAGAAATTCAGGTGAGAAGAGGATGTTCTGGGTGTTGAAGTCTTCACGCACTTGCTGGGTGTAGCCCACTGGCACCGTGGATTTGATGACCATTACGGCATCAGGGTTGTGCTGTTTGACCAGCTGGATGACGGCTTCAATACTTTTGGTGTTGAAGTAGTTGGTTTCCGGGTCGTAATCCGTCGGGGTGGCGATGATGACAAAATCAGCACCCTTGTAGGCTTCTTCAGCATTCAGAGTGGCTTTAAAGTTCAGCGATTTGTGGGCCAGAAAGTCTTCAATTTCCTTGTCTTCGATCGGAGATTTTTTCTGATTCAAGAGATCGACTTTTTCGGCAAGGATATCAACCGCCACTACTTCATGATGCTGGGACAAAAGCATGGCATTGGAAAGGCCGACATAGCCGGTACCGGCAACTGCTATTTTCATTTAAAACCTTGTAAGAGGGCTTGGTTGTTTATTTTGACTTGTCGCGCAGAGGACTGCGCTCCCACAATGGCCTGCAGATTGCATTCCTGCAGCTCGATTAGTGTTTAGGCACGCTACCGCCCGGAGGTTTTGGGCCATACCTCGGGGCCAGAATGATATTAATGCTGGAGCGCACTCTGTGCGCGATATTATCGCTTATCGCTCGCGGAGCGAGCTCCTACGTGGGAGTCCTCTGCGCGATTAATGGCTACCTTTTCGCTCGCGGAGCGAGCTCCTACGTGGGAACGCGATTAACTTTCTTCTTCTTTCAGGCTTTGACGAACTCTGGCTGCAAATTCCACAAAGAAAGCGGCCATGATGCCGAGGATGCCGCCCAGAACAATACCCAGAGCAAGAACCAGTTTTCCGCTGGGGCCGCTGGGACCACTGGCTTGAGGTCGATGCCGTTTTTGTACTGCCAGGGCTGCTATTTCCGTAGGCAACAGCTGTTGCTCCTGGCTATTCGAGGTTGGCTGCTGTGCGAGGGTTTCCACGAGTCTTTGGTGGCGTTCAACCAGGGGTTTCAGAAGGGCCTGATGGAATTCGGCAATAGCTTCGGCGTCTTCTGTGCTGCCCAGGGTCGTAATTTCAACCAGGTTGGAGATCTCATCATTGGTTCTCCCCCGCTTTTCATGTTCTACGCGGACATTGTAGCCAGAAAGCTCCGGGTATTGCTGGTGCACCTGAGGCAAGAGGGCTTGCTGGATCTGGGTTGCCATGGCAGGCAAGGGCTCGATAAACAATAGTGGGGTTTTATAGCCTGCAGCCAGGTAGGTGGTGTATTGGTAGCGGGTTTCACCCTCAGCGGCAACGGGTGCCGGACGCTGCAGAAATAGATAAAGCAGACTAGCAAGGACTACACCGACAAAAACACCAATCAACCACCAGCGGCGTTTTATGAGGATTTTGGCAAGCTCTATCAGTGAGATTTCATCATCAGGGTAGCGTTGAAAGTGGGCGTCTCTGGTGGTGGCTAAAGGAGTTTGGTGTGGGTTGTCTGTTGGTGTCATAGCGAGTCTTTATTAACCTGATTGAGCGAAGCTGTATTCTAACATCCACTTGCTCATTACGAAATAAAAAGGGGCGCAAAGCGCCCCCTGACTTTGTCACGTTAAGTGACTGGCTTATCAGAACTTTTCTTCCAAACCCAGGTTGATGGCAAAGTAACGCGGCATCTCTGTGCCGTCAAAGCTGTTGGTCTCAGGGCTAACTGCAATATCTGCATTGAGTATCCCAAAAAAGGTAGTACCGACATTAACCCGACTAAGCTCTGTACCCGCCAGGTTCATATGGTAGCCTGCACGAATACCAGGCAGCCATAAGCTACGAGCCGTGTAAGCTGCTGTTATGCCGACATTTTGGTATTCTTCTCCCACAGCATTTGTGGCAGTTCCCAGCGTTCCATAAGCATGAATGGCCCAATTGCGGTTTGCAGAGAACCAGCCGCCTTCCAGTACTGTATGCCGCGTCAGGGCAACATTGTCTTCTACGCTGGTTTTCCCCCTGCTTTCAAGGCGCTGCAACGCTTCAAGAGTATCCCCTTCCAGGTATTCACTCATGTCTGGATAGTTGATTTCCGGTTCGTTGACGTTATAAAGAGTAGCACCCAACTGGTAGTTTTCTTTGTGCCACAACAAGCCCAGATCCATACCCACGGCTGTGGTGGTTTCTGTATTGCTCATCATGTCATCAAAAAAGTCATCACTGGCACTCCCTTCTGCATCATCGTCAGACTCAGCATACAGGGAAATGAAGTTACGGCCCGCTTGAACCTGATAAAGATTCAGTGCCACACCGGCTTCGAATTCACCCCAGCCTGGGGCAAGATCAAACCATTGGTTCAGATTGGTGCCATAGCCGAGAGCCAACTGGGCTGTGACTGCTGCGCGAATATCAATGCCGGTATCTGTGTAGAGGGTTGAGTCAGGGTTATCAAAGTTCTGCCCATTATTTTTCTCAATAAACTCTTTATTCGCTTGAGTATTTAACTCATATTTATTCAGCAAATCTTCAATATCTTGTTGGCTTGGGTCTCCATAACCTTTAAATTCTTCATACGCCCCCACAGCATTTGTCAAATCAAGTTCCAGCTCACCATCAGTATCACTAAATGTCGTCCTGACAGTAAAAGGTCCGGTTAGAACATTAACTCTGGACTGGCCAGTCACTGAAGCATTGACGTTAAAGGTACCTTTGGCAAGGTTACTGTTAATCAGAAAGGGAGTCAGTGGAACCTGACCCTGCACCCCCATGCTGAGCGTGCCACCTTGTTCCAGAGCAGGAAGGTATTCTTGGTTGGCTTTTTTAGCAATTTCTTCAACACCTGAGGCATTTTCATTCTCAGCACGTTTAAGATCATCCTCCAGGCCATCGATCACCTCATCAAAATCACTAGCATCACCCATTTCCAGGTAAAAACCCAAATTACTCATGTAACCAAAACGTATTTTTTCACCTTCACCAATCAATAAACCATTGGCTGCCGGGTTGCTTGAACTGTGAACACTGCCATGGGTGGTGGCACTGCCAAAAGTGGAAGAATAGCCGGGTGCAACCAAAGATTGGTTGGCCTGGGCGGCAAGAGGAAGGCTTAGGGCGGCCATGGCCAAAGCGAGTCGGGAAAGTTTCATGATGAAATCCTCAAGATGATGTCTTTTGAATTAATTTTTATGATTTATAGCATAGGTGTGCAGAGACTGAACAGTCCAAAAAAGAAAACCCTGCAATTGCAGGGTTTAAGGTTTTACAGATTGTCATACAGCCCTGTTGCAAGGGTTTGTGCCAGGGTGGTTGCCATGGCTTTTATTGCTTTCTGGGTCGCTACGATCGGGTCGGATGAGGTGGCCCGGCCGGATTCACTGACCGCATAGAGGGTGCGACCCTGAGGTGTCACTACCTGACCGGAGGCTTGAGCAACCCGATGATGCAGGTGGTCTCGCTGTACCTCATCCATGGACAGGCTCAGGTGCAGTTGCAAATCGGCCTCTGAGTCGACCATGTTGAAGCCCATAGCGGTCAGTTGTTCTGCCAGCTCCGGGTGCATTTGTTCGGCCAGGTTGTTTTGCCCTTTTACACTGAAGCTCAGACTGGCCAGCAGTGACTGTATTTGTGCATCCAGTTCATCCACGGCCTTGCGCTGGGCAGCATCGACACGATCTGTTGCCGCCAGAAAGGCCAGTTGCTGATGCAGCTGGTTGCGTCGGGCAAGATCGGGAAGGCGGGGAATCACCTGGCGGACTCTTTCCAGCTTAGTACCCTGTTGGGGTAGGCCACGCTCAAGCAGCCTTTGGTTGGTGCGCTGCAGTTCGCCAAGCAATTGGCGCTCTGCCTCAGCCCGATTGAGCTGCGCCAGTGCCCAGGCATCTTTTCCGTTCGGGTTGATCCAGGTTTCAGTGACTTCCATGCCCGGCAACTCGACCTCTTTGACACGGCTGCGAGCTTCCTGAGTCAGCACTTCACTCATGTTGCTCACCTGGCCATTGTTCATTTCCATGCGGTTGCTGGTTTCCGTTGTGCCACTGACAGCCACACGAATGCGCGACAGCAGGTCAACACGCGCTTGCTCTCTGGCTCTTTCCAGCGCATTGGCTTCAGAGCCGTAGATTTCCGCACTGGCGACCCCAAACACATAGTCGCTACGTTGTGGATGCTGGCTGATCCAACGAGGTTGCTCACTGTTGGACGATGTTTGTGCGGTTGGAGCCGCTGGCTGTCCAGAGCAGCCAGCGAGACCCACAACCATTAAACCCGCTGCCAACAAGAGGCCAGGTTTGAAGGTGAGTCTTTTCAAGTGCATGGTTTTAGAATCCAAATTTGCTGCGTTCCTGGAATTTTTGCAGGCGTTTTTGGCCTGCCCAGACTTCACGGTTGGTTTGAATGTCGATCAGTTTGAGGTCGACCTGGTAGTTGGTAACCCGTTTTCCATCCAGTTGATCCACCCAGGAGTCAATTGAACCGGAAAGAGCAAAGTTGGCACCGGTTTCCTGGGCCAATTCTGCTGCAGTTCCACTCTGGGCATTGAACTCCTGGTCAGACCGCTCTTCACGGATGGCATCACGTACATCACCACCAGCGACAAAATCAACCTGGTCGGAACGAATCATGGCACGGCGTAGATCATTAACGAAGGTATCAACCTGGATATGCTCATGTGAACGGTTACGAACGCCCAGAACGACCACTGTAGGTTGACGGTCGCGCTCTGGATTCTCCTGGCTCCAGCGTTGCCGCCAAGGGAAGGAGAGCATGTCATCAATCATTTCTTCGGAGACCAGGCGTGAATCAGTGGCGTTCCAGCGGTCTGTCAGGGCGATTTCCTGACCGGCATCAACACGACTCACACTGGTACCGCCGCAGCCGGTCAATAACAAAGGACTGGCTACCAAAGCAACCAGTGCGAAGACTTTCAGGTATTTGGCTGTTATTTGCATTTCAGATTCCTCATTCCTCAGATTTTTCTTTGATTTTTTCTTCGACTTCATCCTGATTGTCAACCAGGGTTTCATTAGCCATGCGGGCAGCTCTGGCTTCCTGCACGATGGCAGGCACTTCGGACATAGGGTTTTCTGCAAAGTGGCGGGTTCGCCATATGTGCAGATCACCGGCTTCCAGATTCAGTGTTTGCTGCTCACGTACATCAAAGCTGTTCGCATCACTAATGAGTTCCAGTTTGTATTCACCCGGTTCCAATAGGTGGCGGGTCAAACGAATGCGGTTCGGCAACGTCACCCAAAGGCGGGTATCGGCACTGGTGGTGGCTGCTGCAGACAGGGAGCACATGGGAGCTGGAATGCCTGTTTGCACGCAAAGTACCAGACGCAGCGATTCAATCGCCATGGCCTGGTTCATTTCGCTCTGGGCATCAACCAGGTGTTGTGCCATGGCCAGGCCTGCAAGGTTGTCTGCATTCAGCAGGTTGACCTGTTTCCCTGATTCCAGCTGTAACCGTGTGCGCTTTATTTCTGGGTCAAAGTAGTAAAACATGGGTACAGACAGACGCACACCAGTACTTGCCAGGATTTCAGTTAAGCCCAGAGAGTCCAGACTGTTACGCAGCGGCCCAAGGGGGATGGTTTTTTCATGGTTGCGGCCAATCAATCCGATGTAGTCATCCACGGCAAGACGCTCAATCACATTAAGCAAGCCTTTATCCGCATAGAGGTAGTGAAACCATGCCAACTGGTATGCTTTCTGGTTTTCATCACCAGTCAGTACCGGGCTGATCACCACTTGATTAGTTTGGGTGTTCAAGCGCATCCACAGGTTCAGCTCACCTCTGGGGCTCATCATTCCCACTTCCTGAATGACCAGGAGTTGAGCTTGTTGGCCTGGGTTCCAGTTCTGCAGGGTTTCCTGCTGCTGAGAGGTCAGTTTTTCCTGGGCAATTCGCTGCCAGCGATTATCTCTCTGAGTTTTGAGTATGCGTGCGGTATCGAACCAGGCTTGTCTGGCCATGTCTGAATCCAGGCCGTACTGCTTGATATAACCGTCTTCGTAGGTACGTGCAGAACGTTCGTAGCTGACACGAGCGTTATCCAGTTCATCATACCGCTCATACAGAGTACCGATCAGGTAATGAGTAAAGGCGTTATCACGAAAAATCAGTTCGCGAGGGTTGATAACCTCACCGTTCAAGGCTGCAAAGAGGTCCAGCATCTGGGTGAGTAGTTTTTGATTTTCTTCTTCTGCTTCTTCGTAGCTACCTTCCTGGAAGAGGTTTTCATCCAAAAGAATTTGGGCACGACGACCTTCAATTCGTGCTGCATCCAGGTGCTTTTGAAATTCATTAGAGCTTTTGGCTTCCTCTGCCAGATAGAGGTAGTTCAGTGTTTTATAATAATGAACATAGACGCGTTCATAAATGCTGCTGCGGTAGGTAACCAGGGTCGCATTGGTGCCTACACGTGTCATCAGGTCCGATACACTGGTGGTGTAAAGTTCATCTGCCAGGCGATCAGCCTGGTCGAGAAGCTGGTTACTCTCCGAGTAGTTTCCTTGCAGGTGTTTGAGAACCCCGACTTCCATGAGACGCAAGAGACGATTTCTTTCGCCTCCCAGGGCATTTGCCGCCAGTTCTTCTGCTGCTTCATACTCACCATGCTTCATTAACGTGGTTGCATCCTGCATTCGGTTTGAGTGGGAGGCACAGCCGATGAGAGTGATGATAAGAAAGAAGGCAAGTACTGTCTTCATGATGGGTTTTATCAACATTTTTTATCCCTGAGTCATTGGTTATTTTTTTATGGTTCCCAGTTTACCTTTAAAGCATTAAAAGAGAAGGGGCACCCGAATGAAACCTGAATTCGCTGTCGGGGCTTTCAATCAATTCTCTCTCCACTTCCAGGAGCTTTTTGATGCGTTGCTTGAGAGGCTGTTTTCCGGGTTTTTCTGCTTCGTAGAGTTCAGCCAGGTAGAGGTAGTCTTCAAAATGCCGGGCTTCGGATTTGATGAGCGAGCGGTAGTATTTGGCCAGGCTAATGTCGAGATACGGGATCAAGGCGGCAAAGCGTTCGCAGGAGCGGGCTTCGATGATGCCACCGATGACCAGCAGATCGATGAAACGGCCTTGTTCATCAGTACGCATGGCTTTGCGCAGGCCTTCGGCATAGCGGGCCGGGCTGAGGCTTTGGTAGGGAATCTTGCGCTCCTGCAGGATGTTGACGACCTGTTCAAAGTGCAGCAGTTCTTCCCGCGCCAGCTGGGACATTTTTTTCAACAGCTCGGGGCGATCCACATGCTTGTGCATCAGACTCATCGCGGTCGCTGCGGCCTTTTTTTCGCACTGAGCGTGGTCAATCAGCAGGATATCCAGGTTTTCCAGAGCCTGGTTGACCCATTCCTGCGGGGTTTTGCAGAGCAGGAATGCATCAATTTCGGGGGTTTCAGGGGCTTGAATGGTCATGGGTAACTAATATTTGTAGTGGGAGGTTTCTGTGGGAGCTATCTCCGATAGCGATAATCGCGCACGGAGTGCGATCCTACCTGAGTTTTCACCCCGCGGGCGATCAGCAGTCCCCTGCGCGATATTTTCGCTCCGGGAGCGATCAGGCAGCCTGTTGCTTCTGGGTGAGCTCATAAATTCGGGCCGGGGAAAGTTCAAGGCCATTGGGCCAGGCCAAAGCCCCTGCATCCAAAAAAGCTCTTTTCAGATAGCTTTCATCTTTGAGTGGTTCCAGTAGAGCGCCCTGTTTTTTTGTCAGATAGGCCGGCAAATCAAACACGCCCTTGCTGCCATCCGAAAACTCCAGATGTAAGGTATTATTTTCAAGAAATTGAAAGCTCAGGATTTTAATCATAATCAGCTCCGGGAATACGCTCCATTGGCTCAAAGTTCTGCGCCCTCCCCCAATTATCCAAAAGTTCTTCCTGGTGGGCCAGACACCAGTCTTTAACGATAGCAGCGGCTTTGTTGGGAAGCTTACCTTTCGACACTTCACCCGTTGATATTTTCACCAAGGCTTCAAAGCCCTGGTATTCTACATGGATATGAGGTGGTGGATGATCATCGTGCCACATGCGGATGACGATGCCAAAGAAAATGGATAAAACAGGCATAAGCTTTATAGGCTTCCTATATGTTCTCAATTATCGCGCACAGAGTGCGCTCCCACAAATTTGCAGGAACTCTCTGTGGGAGCTATCTCAGATAGCGATGTTTCGGGGATCGCGAGCCTCGCTCGTGGAGCGAGCTCCCACCTGTAGGAGCGCAGTCCTCTGCGCGATGTTTTCGCTCCGCGAGCGATCAAGCTCATTTTTCCAGGTGGCTTTTGACTCTCATATAGTCATGTTCGGTATCCACACCGTGCGGGTGGTGTTCGCAAGCCTGGGCAACGTGGATGCGGTGGCCGTTCCAGAGGGCACGCAGTTGTTCCAGGTGTTCGGCTTCTTCGATGGGTGCCGGTGACCAGGTAACGTACTGGTTGAGAAAGCTGGCATAGTAGGCATAGAGGCCGATGTGACGCTGGTAGTGAATGCCGGGTGGCAGGGCGTCGGGCTGGTGATGCCCTCTGCCTTTGTCGATGAAGTGATCACGTGCCCAGGGTTGCGGGCTGCGGCTGAAATAAAGTGCCAGGCCCTGGTGATCGGTGACAACCTTGACAATATTGGGGTTGAAGACAGCCGCAATTTCGGTGATGGGTTCGCTGAGGGTGGCGATGCTGGCCTGGGGCTGGCTGGCCAGGTTGTCTGCCACCTGGTTGATCAGGGCTGGAGGAATCAGGGGTTCGTCGCCCTGAACGTTGACGATAATCGCCTGGTCATCCAGTTTGAGTTGCTGGGCCACCTCCTGCAGGCGATCCGTACCGCTAGGGTGATCGCTGCGCGTCATGCAGACCTGGGCACCGAAGTTTTCAGCTGCTTCGCCAATACGCGCATCGTCGGTGGCAATCACCACCTGCCCTGCCCGGCTTTTGCAGGCTTGTTCCCAAACATGCTGGATCATGGGTTTTCCTGCCATGGTCAGCAGGGGTTTGCCCGGCAGGCGTGAAGAGGCGTAGCGTGCGGGGATGACAACAGTGAAATCAGGTTGAGGCATTTTAGCTGGCTGTCTTCTTGTTCTTACCCAGACGTTCATCCGCTGTCAGCGGACGGGCTTCTTCTTCCAGCATCACGGGCAGGCCGTCACGGATCGGATAAGCCAGGCCGGATACGGTGCAAACCAGTTCCTGAGCTTCTTTGTCGTATTCAAGTGCTGCGTGGGAGACCGGGCAGACGAGCAGTGCAAGGAGTTTTTTGTCCATTTTCTAGGCCTTGGGTTTAAGCGGTGAAGTATTGGGCTATTGTAAACCCGAAGGTTTATTGATGCGATCCCTTTTCGATGAAGCAGCATCGCGCACGGAGTGCGCTCCCACACTTGTAGCAATTCGCTGTAGGAGTTCGCTGTGGGAGTTCGCTGTGGGAGTTCGCTCCGCGAACGATTTAACGATTAGATTTGAGTATCGCGCAGGGACTGCGCTCCTACAGGTGATTTTTGCTGTGGGAGCTCGCTCCGCGAGCGATATTGATCTATATTCAAAAACTTTAGGCCAGGATTAAAAAGGAGTTTATATGCCTTCATCTCACCGCCTTCGTATCGGTCGCTTTTCTCAATCCAGTCAAGTTTACCTGATTACCTGTGTTACCCAGAACAGAAGCCCCATCTTTTTTGATTTTTATACTGCTCACACTTTGATGAGGAGTTTCAGAGACACAGAGTCCCATGCCTATACCTGGGCTTATGTGATCATGCCGGATCATTTTCACTGGTTGGTTCAGTTGGGAGAAGAGACCAGTCTTTCTGATCAGGTTCACTTCGTTAAAAGTTCGGCAACCAGGAAAATTCGTAACCTGTGCAACTCTTCATTGCAAATCTGGCAGGCAGGTTTCCACGACCGCCAATTGAGAAAAGAGGATGACCTTAAAGCCATGGCCCGATATGTCATTGCCAACCCGGTCAGGGCCGGGTTAACAAACTCAGTAAGAAATTACAGCTTTTGGGATGCAGGCTGGATATGAAGGTTGATTAATTATCGCTTTTTCTCGCGCAGGGGACTGCGCTCCCACAGGTGGTTTTACTGTAGGAGTTCGCTGTGGGAGTTCGCCGTGGGAGTTCGCTCCGCGAACGATAAGATTTTAGCGAAGAGAGTATCGTGATCATCGCGCACGGAGTGCGCTCCCACATAGAGTGCGCTCCCACCAGGACTTGGCTCCCACAGGACTGCACTCTCACAAGAGTGGATTCCTACTAGGCTGCGCTCTTACAGTATGCTTTTGAGTTTTTGGCTGAGTTCTTTCAGAAAACTTTCCGGTAGCCGTGCTTCGACTTCGACAACCCAGTGGCGTTGATGGAGCCAGGGGCCGAGTTTGACGGCATCTTTGGCGGTGATGATAATGGGTTCGTTACCAGGCAGGTCGAGAGTTTGGGCGTTCATTGGGGCATGGTCGGGTAAAGGATGGGGGGTGACTTGCAGTCCCTGTTCACTCAACTGGTCGAAGAAACGCTGGGGGTTGCCGATTCCAGCCAGAGCATGAACAGATTGGCCTGGGTCGAAAGGGGAAGCACTTTGCCAGAGGCCATCACCGCGCCGCCAGCCGGTTTGCTCCAGGTGGTAAGAGATGGGTTCAACTTCCAGCGGGTGTTGCAGTTCACCCTGACAAAGTACCCAGTCCACCGTGTTTAGGCGCTGTGGCGGTTCGCGTAAAGGGCCGACCGGCAAGCAGTGGCCATTACCCAGCCCACGAGCTCCGTCGATGATGACCAGTTCAATGTCTCTTTGCAGGGCCAGGTGTTGCAGGCCATCGTCGGCTATTAAAAGATCACACCCTTCATCGATCAGCAGTTGGGCTGCACGAGGGCGTTTGGGGTCGATGGCAACCGGCAGGTTGGTTTGTCGCGCCAGCATCAGGGGTTCATCCCCGGCTTTTTTGGGGTTGCTGTCTTTTTCCACGCGGAAAGGATAGCTTCTGGCTTTGCTGCCGTAGCCGCGGCTGATGATGCCCGGCTGATAGCCCTGGCGCTGCAGGTAACGCGCCAGACTGGCGACGACGGGGGATTTACCGCTGCCCCCCACGCTGATATTGCCGACAACAATCACCGGCACCGAGGCACGGTAGCTTGGCTTTTTACCTGCGGCATAGGCCTGGTGGCGCTTTTCCACCTGTTTGCAATAGTAGTTTTCCAGCGGCAACAAACGCTTTAAAGGGCCGGGGTTATCAGCGTACCAATGGCTCTCAATCCAGTTTTGCAGTTTCATGGCAGTCACTTTCCCTGTTCAACGGGCCGGGTGGCAATTCTGAGTTGCTGGATACCCAGTTGACGGGCGGTGTCCAGGGCCATGACCAGTTGTTGATGAGGGGTTTGCTGTTCGGCCCGGATCAAGAGTGCAGGCTCGGGGTGGTTTTCGAGCAGTTGCTGCAGCCGGGCTTTGAGGCCTTCTGCATTTTCGATTTCTTGATCGTCCAGTTGGATGCGGCCATCGGCATAAAGGGCCAGGCTGAAGATCCTGTCTTTTTGCTGCTCCTGGGGTTCGGAAGTACCCGCCGTGGGCAGTTGTAGGTTGAGCTGTTGATCAGGGAAGCTGGTGGTCACCATGAAGAAGATCAACAGTAGAAAGACCACATCGATCAGTGGAGTCATGTTGACCTGGACGGGATCATTGGCCTGACGCTTGAACTGCATATCTAATTCCAGGCACCGGTGTTGGTTTCACTGCTGCTGGTGTTGAGGTCGGTGTCACCGTGCAGGTGCAGGGGGTTGGGTTGGTCAGGAGTCAGGGCGTCCAGGAGTTGTTGGGAGGCTTCTTCCAGCTCCACAACCAGGTCAGCCACGCGACGCAGGAAAAAACGGTGCATGACCAGGGCCGGAATGGCAATAGTCAGGCCCGCTGCTGTGGTGATCAGGGCCATGGAGATGCCTCCAGCCAGTTGCTGGGCATTGCCTGCTGAAAGATCCAGTTGCTGGAAGACATCAATCATGCCGACTACGGTGCCTAGCAACCCCAGCAGTGGTGTGATGGCGGCAATGGAGCCCAGGGGGCTCAAGTATTTTTCCAGCAGGTGAACTTCGTGGGAGCCTGCGGTTTGCAGGGCTTCCCGGATACGGCCTTCACCTTGTTCCTTGCGAGCCAAACCGGCAGCTAGCACTCTTCCCAGCGGGGAAGTTCTGAGGTGCTTGAGGTCGGCTTTGCCTGGCTGGCTCAAGGCTTGTACCAACAACCCTTGCGGCAGAATGCGTTTTCTCTGCAGCGACCAGAGACGCTCAAGGATGATAGCCAGTGCCAGGATGGAACTGAGCACCAGGGGTAGCATGATCCAGCCACCGACAAACAATAAATCCAACACTTGGGTGTTGCTCCTGAAAGTTAACAAACAAAGCGTTATCTAGAACGGGCATTCTACAGGAATTGTAGGAACGCATTCCATGCGCGTATCGTATCGTTCGCGGAGCGAACTCCCACAACTAATTCCTACAGCAAACTCCTACAACGAATTCCTACAGCAAACTCCTACAAGGGTATTTCTTCCTGAAAATACTGTGAGGTATTCTGTGGGAGCGCATTCTATGCGCGATTCAGTTAGGCTTGTGGCTGATCCCTTCCCACAGGGGCTGGTTTTGTTGGCTCCAGGTTTGTATTTGCGGTTTTTTGCCGGGTTGGAGGTTGATGAAGATGGCTCCGTGGTGCCCTGTGTTCAGCTGCCGGGTCTGGAAGTCGAGCAGGCGTTGGACGACGCTGATGTGAGGGTGTCCATGATGATTACGCCAGCCTGCGGTATGAATGGCCAGCCGGGGTTGTGTGGCTTCCAGCAGAGGAGTTCCTGTGGAGGTCTGGCTGCCGTGGTGGCCACTGATCAGCAGGGTAAGCGGTTGATGTTTCAGAAGCGAAGGTAAGGCCTGGCTGAAGAAGGCTTCTTCAGCGGTGGTGGCATCGCCGGTGAGTAGCAGGCTGTGTTCCTCACCACGGATCAACAGAACGCAAGAGTCCTCATTGTTAACCCGCCCCTCCACAGGCTTGGGTGGCCAGAGGGCAAGGATATCCAGGGTTCCCAGTTGCCAGCTTTGTCCGGCATGGCAAAGGTTGTCGTAAGGCCGGGGCATCCAGACTTCTTCAGCCGACCATTGGTCCAAGAGTTTGGGCAGGCCTCCTGAGTGGTCATTATCTTCATGGCTGATGACCAGGTGCTGGAAATTCGACCCGCTCATTTGTGGCTGAAGAGCCGCAATAGCTGGTGCCCAGCCGGATGGATAGCCGCTTCCGGTATCATAAAGCAGTTTTTGGCCCTGGCTTTCCACCAGGATGGCGGTGCCCTGCCCGACATCCAGCACCTTGACCTGCCAGTCCTTATCCAGAGGGTACGGCTCTGGCGCTGGCTGGGGTAAAAAAGCCAGAATCAACCCCAGAGGGGCCAAAAGTCGACCCGGAAAGCCAGGTGGCATCAAGCCGAGCAGACCCAGCCATAACCAGGCTGGATGCTGAATCTCCCAGCTTGGCCAGGCCGCTACCAGAGATAAAAGCTCAACGGCTTTGCCCAGCATCCAGGCCGTGATTTCTGCAGGCCAGGTGCCTCCGGTGAGAGCCAGCACCACCAGGCTGAAAAAACCCAGCGGCAGTAACAGGAGGCCAACCAGGGGCACTGCCATCAGGTTGACCAGGGGTGCCCAAAGGCTGAAGTGGGCATCCTGCCAAAGCAGAAGCGGTGTCAGGCCCAGAGCTATCACCCACTGAACCCGCAAGAGGTTGTGCCAAGCCCCTACCGGTTTGAGTCCGCGCAGAGCCAACAACAGCAGGGCCACAGCACCAAAAGACAGCCACAGGCCACGCCCGAGAACCAGCAGAGGGTTGAGCAAAAGCACCAGGGAAAGCGCCAGACTGAAGATCGTCCAGGGGCTTAATCGTCGCCAGCCACTGAGCAGCAAAGCCGTCAGCCCCAGCATGATCGCTGCTCTTTGTGCCGCCACGCCCCAACCGGATAGCTGCGCATAGCTCCAGGCCACAGCCAGTGACATAAGCAAGGCTGGAATCCAGGGCAGTCGCAGAGGCCGGGCCAGCCACAGCACCAGACCGGCCAGCATACCCAGGTGCAGGCCGGAAATAACCCAGAGGTGGATGGTGCCGGTGCGTTCCAATATCTCCCAGTCTTCTGGCAGCAAGGCCTGACGCTCTCCCAAAGCCAGTGCCATAAAAAAGCGTCTGCCTGTTTCGCTCATATCGGCCTGATTGAGGCGTTGCAACCAGTTACTGCGCAGTTGATCCAGCCCCCGGGCGGCTGCTAATTTCCGGGTTTCAGCCGAGCGTCCGATGTAACCACGCGAAACCAGATTCTGAGCCAGCTGACTGGCGGTAAAACTGGGAGCATCAAAGTTTTTCAGCGAATGCAGCGGCCGAATTCTGGCTTCAAGCTGCCAGGTTTCTCCGGCTTGCGGCAGGGCTTCAGGTGAGTACCAGTTCAGGCGTATTCGGGCCGGGGCCCTGGCTGCCAGAGTACAGGGTTCGCCCTTGGCCCGAGTGCACTGTTTGACTTGCAAAACCAGCGAATCCAGGCCTTTGCTGGAAGGCCTGGATTCCAGAATGTCAGCCACCAGTGTGACCTCACCCTGGGTATCCAGCCAGGAAGGTGCCAGTTCCATACGCCAGGCCAAAAACACCAGCAACCAGAAATAGCCCAGCAACAGACCGGCCCGGCCCCAGTAACCTCTGAGGATTGCACCCATGGCCAGCAAGAAAAGCAGAACCAGAATCTCCGGCGCAGGCCAGACAGAAAGGGACAAAGCCAGCTGAATACCCAGAAGCAGACCGGAGGCAAAAAACCAGCTGGCCGGAAGATTACGAAAAAGTTGGTTGACTGACTTGGTTACAGCACTAAGGCTAGGCATAATACGCCCACTTCTCAGGAGGGTTCAGTTCAGGAAATGCCTCGCAAATTTATTAAACGCTACCTACCCAAGCCCGAAAAGCTAAGGGGCCAGAAGTCCCTGGGGTTTTTATCCGAGCATCTGGCTGACCCCAGTCTCTGGACTCTGACCCGGCGCAGCGTAGGCGGTGCTTTCAGCATCGGGTTGTTTTTTGCGTTTATCCCCATGCCGTTTCAGATGATAGCAGCTGCATTTCTGGCTATTTTGTTCCGCGTCAATCTTCCCATTGCTGTGGGTCTGGTCTGGGTCAGCAATCCCTTAACCATGCCGGGCATGTTCTATGTTTCTTATTTGCTGGGCAGTTGGCTTATGGATGTGCCTCTGCAGCCACCAAATACCGATGGCATGTTGGAGTGGGTGATCAATCGCTTTGGACAAATCTGGCAGCCCCTGTTGCTGGGGTCTGTTTTGCTGGGTGCGATAGCTTCGCTGCTATCGAATATCGGTGTGAGGCTGGTGTGGCGCTGGTATGTTTCCATGCAATGGAAACGGCGGATGCGCATGAAACGCTTGCCGCCGCCCCCGGAAGCAGACTCAGAGGCTAAGTAGCCTCCAGCAGTTGTCCATTTTCCAGTTTCAGAATCCGCTGCTGTTTTTGCGCTAACTGCAGATCGTGAGTGACCACGATAAAAGCGGTGCCTGAATCCTCGGCCAGCTCTCGAATCAATTCCTGAACTTCTTCGCCGGTGTGCTGATCCAGATTGCCGGTGGGTTCATCCAGCAGCACGCAAGCCGGTTTTGCCACCAGGGCACGAGCCAGAGCAACCCGCTGCCGCTCACCCCCGGATAATTCCGCCGGTTTATGGCTGGCCCGCTGTTCCACCTTGACTCGGGTCAGTAGCTGCATGGCTTCACGCTTTGCCTGTGCCATCTTCACGCCACGAATCAACAGAGGCATGGCGGCATTTTCCAGGGCGGTGAATTCCGGAAGCAAGTGGTGGAACTGGTAAACAAAACCCAGCTTGTGGTTGCGCCAATGCCCGCGCTGTTTTTCATTCATGGAAGCATAGTCCTTTCCAGCCAGGCTCACCTGCCCTGCCGTGGCCAGATCCAGTCCGCCCAGCAGATTCAGCAGGGTGGTTTTACCAGACCCGGAACTGCCCACCACGGCCAGGCGCTCACCGGAAAAAACCTCAAGATCAATGCCATCCAGAACCGTAACCTCCTGCGGCCCTTCGGTATAGGTTTTGCGTAGCCCCTGACAGGTCAGTACCGGCTGTTGGCTTGTATCAGTCATAACGCAGAGCCTCCGCTGGTTGAATTCGTGATGCCCGCCAGGCCGGGTAAAGGGTGGATACCAGACTCAGGCCAAGAGCCGCCAGAGTGATAAAACGCACATCCTCCCAGCGCAGTTCCGAAGGCAGATAACTGATGAAGTAGACATTGGCATCCAGAAACTGAATACCCAGGGCGGCTTCGATCCAGAGCACCAGATCACTGACGTTCAAGGCCAGCAAAATACCCAGCCCCACACCGACCAGAGTTCCAACCACCCCGATGGTCAGGCCTTGCACCATAAAAATGCCCATAATGGTTCCGGGACTGGCACCCAGGGTGCGCAAAATGGCGATGTCTCCCTGTTTGTCGGTCACCACCATCACCAGCGTGGAGACAATATTAAAGGCAGCAACAGCCACGATGATCATCAAAAGCAGACTGATCATGCGTTTTTCCATTTGAATGGCCTGAAAGAGGTTGCCCTGGGTCTGAGTCCAGTCCTGCCCCCGGTAGGGATAACCCAACTGGTTGACCAGTTCGCGGGTCACTCTTTGTGCCTGGAAAAGATCATCCAGTTGCAGACGCAGGCCTTCAATATTGTTGCCGCTGCGCATCAGGCGCTGCATGTCTTCCAGGTGCACATAAGCCAGATTGCTGTCCAGCTCGGCCCCAACCTTGAAGGTGCCGATCACATTAAAGCGCTTCAGACGCGGGAAAACCCCCGCTGGAGTAATCGAAGCCTCGGGAATAAGGAGGGTCACCTGGTCGCCTTGCTGAACCCGCAGAAAACGCGCCAGAATATCCCCCAGAATGATATTGAACTCACCGGGCTGCAGATCGGTTAATTCGCTTTGCTGCAAATGCTCACCGACAATGGAAACCTGGCCTTCCCATTCCGGTAAAATGCCGGAAACCAGAGCGCCACGGTGTTCCCCGCCTTGCATCAACATCCCCTGAGAGTTGACGAAAGGAGCCACTCCTTCCACCCGTGGGTGCTGTTTGACTTCAGCAGCCACTTCTTCCCAGTTGCTGAACTCCTGTTGGTTTTTGATCGCCGAGTGAGGCACCATACCCAGAATTCGCTGCCTGAGTTCACGATCAAAGCCGTTCATCACCGACAGCACCAGTATCAGAACAGCCACCCCCAGGGTCATGCCAATCATGGAGGTCAGGGAGATGAATGAAATAAAGTGATTGCGACGCTTGGCGCGTGTGTAACGCAAACCAACCAGCAGCGGTATTGAAGCCATTGAACTGTTAAATCCTTAAAATAAATCCGTGCGCCATTGTAAGGGAAACTCAGGGTATGAACACCCACTATCGTTTAATCAGCCAGTTGGACAGCAGTTTTCAACAACTCGTTGCCAGCCTGCAGAAATTACAGCAACAGATTCAGAAAGAGGCCGCCCCCTGCTGGATGCTGGGTGCTGATTCAACCAACTTAACTGAGTCCAGCCGGGAATTACTGGCCTCGAGTCTGCTGGATCTCTGGTATCTGGATGGGCAGGATGGCCGGGTCACACGCAGCTATCCAGGCATGGTGGTTTGTTCGGAAAAAGTCTGGCAGTTGCTGGGGGAAACCAATCAGGCCAAGGTGGGTTTTTCCTACGCTCTGGATCAGATTCGCAAAGAAATGCCCGATGAATTACCCGAAGCCCGCAAACGCCTGGCCGAGCGTCATGCGGCCTTGCATGCTCACCTGACTGATCAGGGCCTGGCCCGTTTGCATCTGAAGCAGGCCTGGCGGCAAATTCCCGGTTGCGATCGGCCTCTGGAGCAATTGCGTTTCAGCTGGTATTCCAGTGGCCGCAGTATCCGACGAATCACTGTTCAGGAAGCGGAATATCGGCTTTTGCAGATGGATACAGAAGCTGACCACATCCAGATCCAACTGAAAAAACTGGCTGGCCTGGCACGTGATGAACCCCTGGCCCAAGTCCAGAAACAGGCTCCCCTGATGCGTGCCAACCTGTTTTTTCAGAATGCCCGCCCCGGTGAACCCAGCCGCAAAGCCATCAATATGGCCATGCCCCTGTTTATTCTTGACCCCGGTCAGAGTCGTCAACTGCCTCCCTTCAACCAGCCCCCTGCGCAACCACCGGAAACACGCAGTCGTGCCAAGCGTTCAGACAAGCGGCTGGAAGAAGAGCCCTTCCTGCCCAGCATTAGGGTGTATCGCTACCTCAAAAAACCCGATTGAGCCCATTGATGGCCGCCACCCGGTAGGCTTCGGCCATGGTCGGGTAGTTGAAGGTGGTGTTGACGAAGTAATTAAGCGTGTTGGCTTCGCCTTTTTGGGCCATCACGGCCTGGCCAATATGCACGATTTCCGAGGCCTGGTCACCAAAACAGTGGATGCCCAGAATTTCCAGGGTTTCACGGTGGAAAAGAATCTTCAGCATGCCGGTGGTTTCACCGGTAATCTGAGCCCGTGCCAGGGTGCGGAAGAAAGCTTGACCCACTTCATAGGGGACTTTTTCCTCGGTCAGCTCGCGTTCGCTTTTACCCAGGGAGCTGATTTCAGGAATGGTATAGATACCGGTTGGCACATCATCAATAAAGCGGAAAGCAGGCTCTTCCAGAAAATCAGCTGCCGCAGAGCGCCCCTGATCATAGGAGGCAGAAGCCAGGCTGGGCCAGCCAATCACATCCCCGGCTGCATAAATGTGCGGAATGGATGTCCGATAATGATCGTCAACCGAAAGCTGACCGCGACCGTTGACTTCCAAGCCGATATTTTCCAGGCCCAGTTCTTCAGTATTGCCTGAACGGCCATTACACCACATGAAAGCATCAGCCTTGAGTTTTTTGCCACTCTTGAGGTTGAGTACAACCCCCTGCTCGACCACTTCCACACTTTCGTATTCTTCGTTATGACGAATCAGAACACCGTTGTTGCGCAGGTGGTAGCTTAGGCCATCCGAGATTTCATCATCCAGGAAAGAAAGCAGGCGCTCACGGTTATCAATCAAATCCACTTTGACACCCAGCCCGCTGAAGATGGAGGCATATTCACAACCAATCACACCGGCACCGTAAAGGATGATGGAGCGGGGTGTGTGGGACAGACTGAGAATTGAATCGGAGCAGTAGATGCGCGGGTGGTCAAAATTGATGTCTTTGGGGCGGTAAGGACGAGACCCTGTGGCAATGACGATTTTTTCCGCCTTGATGAATTCAATGCCATTGTGGTGATCCCGGACTTCCACCGTGTTGGGGTCCACAAAGCGCGCGGTTCCAAAAAACACATCGGTGCGGTTACGAGCATAAAAACCGGTGCGCAGGGCCACCTGCTTTTCAATGACTCTGTTGGAGCGTTCAAGAACTTTGGGAAAAGAGAAAAAACGGGGTTCGCCGATATCACGAAACATGCGGTTGGTGTTGAAGTGAATAATCTGTTTGACCGCATGGCGCAAGGCTTTGGAGGGGATGGTGCCTTTGTGGGTGCAGTTGCCACCGACCATTTGCTGTTGTTCTATGACGGCGACTTTCTTACCATGTTTGGCGGCATTCATGGCGGCACCTTCACCGGCAGGGCCAGTACCTATCACGATCACATCATAATTATAAACTGCCATTAATCGTTTACCCCTCTCGTCTTTAGCCTTTAATTTTCGCGCAATGATGACCCAGCAGTCAGGTATTTACAATAAGGCTTTTGGTGCACAAGCCCTGGTTATTTCTTGCTGGCATCATAGCTCAGTTCTTTGGCCTGCTGATTTTTGGCCTGGTTTTTTTGTTGTTCTGTTTCGCAGATTTCCTGGTTGCCGCCACAGACATCGCATTCTGTTTCCATGCCCAGAGCACTCATGCCACCGCAGGAACCGGCAATGGGTTTGCGACCCATAATCACTCCGACCGACATAATCAATACAATCAGACCCAGAACCAACAGGGTTAATAAAAACATTTGCATCAGTTCATCTCCACTCAATAACAAAAAGGGTTGTCTCTGGCTTGAGACAACCCTTTTAATCAAGCATTCCCTTGCAAGGCTGTATCAGCCACCAAAGTCATCCAGCAGAATATTTTCCGGCTCTACACCCATGTCTTCGAGCAGTTTTACTGCTGAAGCATTCATCATGGGAGGCCCACACATGTAGTACTCACAGTCTTCAGGTGCAGGGTGGTCTTTCAGATAGTTGTCATAAAGAACATTATGGATAAAGCCAGTGTAGCCTTTCCAATTGTCTTCAGGCAGTGGATCTGAAAGCGCCAGATGCCATTCAAAATTATCGTTTTCTTCAGCCAGCTTGTCGAATTCTTCAACATAGAAGGCTTCACGCAGTGAACGGGCACCGTACCAGAAGGTGATCTTGCGATCGGTCTTGATACGCTTGAGCTGATCAAAGATATGCGAGCGCATGGGGGCCATACCGGCACCACCCCCGATGAAGACCATCTCGTTATCGGTATCTTTGGCAAAGAATTCACCAAAGGGCCCCATCACATCGATCTTGTCGCCTGGCTTGAGGCTGAAAACGTAAGAGGACATGATGCCGGGAGGTACGTCGTCCTTACCGGGAGGTGGAGTGGCAATACGAATATTGAACTTCACCAGGCCTCTTTCTTCAGGGTAGTTCGCCATGGAGTAAGCACGGATCGTTGGCTCTGTGACCTTGGAAACGTACTTCCAGATATTGAACTTGTCCCAGTCAGGGTGATATTCAGGATCAATATCAAAGTCCTTGTAATGCACCTCATGCGGAGGGCATTCCAACTGCACGTAACCACCGGCCCGGAAGTCCACTTCCTCACCTTCAGGCAACTTGAGTGTCAGTTCCTTGATGAAAGTGGCCACGTTGGGGTTGGAAATCACTTCACAGGTCCATTTCTTGACGCCGAAAATCTCTTCATCGACTTCAATTTTCATGTCCTGCTTGACCGGAACCTGACAAGACAAACGCCAGCCAGCCTTTTTCTCACCCATGGTGAAAGCCGATTCTTCGGTGGGCAGAATTGCACCGCCCCCTTCAATGACTTTACAGGTGCACTGGGCACAGGAACCACCGCCACCACAAGCCGAGGACAGGAAGATGCCATTGGCAGCCAGGGTGTTGAGCAGCTTGCCCCCGGCGGATGTGCTAATGGTGTGTTCAGGATCACCATTGATTTCAATCGTGACCTCACCCGAACTTACAAGCTTGCTGCGGGCGGCCAGGATCACGGCGACGAGCGAAAGCACGACCACCGTGAACATGCCGACACCCAGCAGGATAATCGTTGAGTCAACCATATTAATACCCTTTTGTTAACCTGTTCTTGGGCGGCTTACAGCTGTACGCCGGAGAAAGACATAAAGCCCAGCGACATCAGGCCAACCACAATAAAGGTAATGCCCAGCCCCTGCAGACCGGCAGGCACGTCACTGTACTTGAGTTTTTCCCGAATCCCGGCCAGAGCCACGATGGCCAGTGCCCAGCCAGCACCGGCACCGGTGCCATAGATCACTGACTCACCAAAGCCATAATCACGCTCGACCATAAACAGGGAAGCACCCAGAATGGCACAGTTGACCGTAATCAGTGGCAGGAAAACACCCAGGGCGTTGTAGAGCGCAGGTACATACTTGTCCAGGAACATTTCCAGAATCTGCACCAGAGCAGCAATAACGCCGATGTAGCTCAAAAGACCCAGAAAAGAGAGGTCAATTTCTTCAGCTCCGGCAATACCCGTCCACTCCAGCGCACCTTCACGCAGCAGCAGGTTGTAAATCAGGTTGTTGACGGGGACGGTGATGGCCAACACCACAATAACCGCAATCCCCAGACCCAAAGCCGCATCCACCTTCTTGGAAACAGCCAGGAAGGTACACATGCCCAGGAAGAAGGCCAGAGCCATGTTTTCCACAAACACGGCAGTAATGAACAGGGATAGATAATGTTCAAACATGGCTTATAAAACCTCCCTGGGTTTTGTATTGGCTTGGATCTTGAACTCATCGTGCTCGACCTGTTTCGGGTCCCAGGAGCGGATCGCCCAGATCATCAGGCCGATAATAAAGAAGGCCGAAGGCGGCAGCAGCATCAGGCCATTGGCTACATACCAGCCGCCGTCTTTGGACAGACTCAGGATTTGCAGGCCAAACAGACTGCCGGAACCAAAGAGTTCACGGAAGAAGCCGACAACCATCAGAACCATGCCGTAGCCCAGACCGTTCCCGATACCATCCAGAAAACTCATGCCTGGGCCATTTTTCATGGCGTAGGCTTCAGCCCGGCCCATGACGATACAGTTGGTGATGATCAGACCGACAAAGACCGAAAGCTGACGGCTGATGTCATAAGCAAAAGCCTTGAGCACCTGGTCAACCACAATAACCAGCGATGCAATGATGGTCATTTGCACGATGATCCGGATGCTGCTGGGAATGTGATTCCTGATCAGGGAAACCGACAGGTTCGCGAAGGCCGTTACAAAGATAACCGCCAGGGTCATGACCAGCGCGATCTGCATGCTGGTGGTGACCGCCAGAGCCGAACAGACCCCCAGTACCTGAAGGGCAATGGGGTTGTTCTTGAAGATCGGAGCGGTCAGAACTGTTTTTGGAGTTTCAGTCGCCATAATTATACCCCCTGCCGAAATTTAGCCAGGAAAGAGCCATAGCCCTTTTCACTTGTCCAGAACTGGAGCAGGTTGGTGACCCCCCTGGAAGTCAGGGTTGCCCCGGAAAGAGCATCCACTTCATGTTCCTGACCGGGGTTTTTGGACAGACCCAGTTGTGGGTCCAGAGAATCCTGGTTGTAAACTTTCTTACCAGGCCACTGGGCCTTCCAGTTGGGGTTATCCACTTCACCACCCAGACCCGGCGTCTCGCCGTGATCATAGAAGCCCAGACCAGCAATGGTATTGGCATCGCCTTCCAGAGCCAGGAACCCGTACAGGGTGGACCAAAGACCAGCACCACGAACCGGCAGGATGATGCGATCAGGATCGTCCACATCCCCAACCAGGTAAACCAGACCATAGTTTTCCAGGCGACGGATACCGGCCGGGTCTTCCTGCAGTTGCTGAGAGGTTTGCGGATCACTGGCCGCTCGCAGCTGCTCATAGGTACCTGGGTCCACGTCATCGGTCAACTCGCCGGTACGCAGATCCACCACCCGCACATTGATCTGTTCAAACAGCTCTTCAACCTTTTCCGGTGTTCCTTCACCGGGCTCTATCAGGCCTGCCGCCAAAAGAATATTGCTGCGGCGATCCAGTTCCTGGTTCGCCTGTTGGCGATCTTTAAGAGCTACAGCTGCCCCGGAGACAATGACGGAGCAGACCAGACACAGAATAAAAGCAACCGTGAAGGTCTTTTTGATAGTGTCATTACTTTTAGACATTGCGCAGCATCCTCCGTTTGATATTGGCCTTGATCACAAAGTTGTCGATCAGCGGGGCAAAGAGGTTGGCAAAGAGGATGGCCAGCATGATCCCTTCGGGGAAAGCCGGGTTAATCACACGGATGAGAACCGTCATAATACCGATCAGGGCACCGAAAATCAGTTTCCCCTGATTGGTCATGGCTGCAGACACCGGATCGGTGGCCATGAAAATCATACCAAAGGCAAAACCGCCTACCACCAGGTGCCAGTACCAGGGCATGGCAAACATGGCATTGGTGTCCGAGCCGATCATGTTGAACAGGGTCGACATGGCAATCATGCCCAGCATCACGCCTGCGACAATGCGCCAGGAAGCAATACGGGTCAGCAACAGGACAGCACCGCCGATAAAGATCGCCAGGGTCGAGGTTTCACCGATGGAGCCAGGCATGAAGCCCAGGAAAGCATCCCACCAGCTGTACTGCTGTTGCAGAGCGGCCATGCCATCCTGATAGGCAACGGACAGGGCTGTAGCCCCGGTAAAGCCATCCGCAGCCACCCAGATTGCATCCCCGGAGATTTCTGCAGGGTAAGCAAAGTAGAGGAAAGCACGACCGGTCAACGCAGGGTTGAGGAAGTTCTTGCCGGTGCCACCGAAGATTTCCTTGCCAATCACCACACCAAAGGTGATCCCCAGAGCAACCTGCCAGAGAGGAATGTTGGTGGGAAGAATCAGGGCAAAAAGCACGGAAGTCACGAAGAAGCCTTCATTGACTTCATGGCCACGTCGCATGGCAAACAAAACTTCCCAGAAGCCGCCGACGATGAAGGTCACGGCGTAAATGGGAATGAAATAGACCGCACCATGTATCAGGTTGTCCCAGATACTGGTGGGGTCATAGCTGCCCGCTCCCAACAGAGCAACAAAGCTCTGGCGCAAGCCATCCAGGGTTCCGTAACCGGCATCCACAGCCATGTTGGCCTGGTAACCGGCATTCCACATACCAAAAAGCATGGCCGGGAAAGTGCAGAACCAGACGGTGATCATGATGCGTTTCAGATCCACGCCATCACGTACAAAAGCCGTGGTTTTGGCTACACTGGGGGGCGTATAGAAAATTGTATCAACTGCTTCATAGAGCGCGTACCAGCTTTCATATTTACCACCTTTATGAAAGTGAGGCTCCATGGCATCCAAGAGTTTGCGTATACTCATCCTATCAGGCCTCTTTCTCGATCAGCGTCAGGTTGTCGCGCAGAATCGGACCGTATTCATATTTACCCGGACACACATAGGTGCACAGGGCCAGGTCTTCTTCATCCAGTTCCAGACAACCCAACTGCATGGCCACTTCAATATCACCGACAATCAGTGAACGCAGCAGCTGCGTGGGCAGGATATCCAGCGGCATGACTGTCTCGTAGTTGCCGACCGGAACCATGGCGCGCTCGGAGCCGTTGGTCGAGGTTGTGGGCGCAAACTTGCCGCCCAGGCCCAGAAAGCTGGACAAATAAATGCCCATGACCGAATGCCGGTTGCTGCCGGGCAGACCGGGTGACAACCAGCCCAGGAAAAGACGCTTGCTGCCATCTTCCAGAACACTGACCTGATTGTGATAACGGCCCAGATAGGCCAGATCATCATCGGCAGCACGACCGCCAAAGACAGAGCCGGAAATAACCTGGGTGCCATTGGGACTGTTGACTTCACCCATCAGCAGATCGTTCAGACTGGCACCGGTGCGGGTGCGCACCAGACGAGGCTCTTTGACCAGAGGTCCGCCCAGAGAGATCACCCGGTTGGGGTTGATCTTGCCAGTCAGGAAAAGCTGACCAAAGGCGATGACTTCCTGATAACCCAGATGCCAGACTTGCTTATTGGCGCTGACCGGATCGAGAAAATGAATGTGGGTGCCCACCAGACCGGCAGGGTGCTTGCCGGCAAACTCGGCCACTTCAAAGTCACCACCGGAAATCACAGGAACATCCTTGCCTGCTTCTTTGCAGATATAGGTTTTGCCCTGCGTCAGTTTGCTGACCACCTTCAAACCGGCCAGAAAGGCTTCTTTCTGCTCTGCAATAATCACTGCAGGGTCGGCAGCCAGAGGATGAGTGTCCATGGCTGTGACAAAGATGGAGGAAGGTTGGGCATCCAGTGCAGGAACGCGACTGAAAGGACGGGTGCGAAGTGCGGTCCACTGGCCGGATTCAACCAGCAGTTGTTGAACCTCTTCGCGGCTCAAGTCATCCAGCTGACTTTCAGAATAGGCAGTGAACTCCACTGCTTCTTCCTGCTCGTCCAGCTCGATCACGACTGAATGCAGGGCTCTTCGATAACCGCGATTGATCGCTGTTACCTTGCCTGCAGCAGGTGCCGTGTACTGCACACCTTCCGTTTTTTTATCCGTAAAAAGGATCTGACCCAATTTCACCTTGTCACCGACTGAAACCGCCATGGTTGGCTTCATGCCAACATAGTCCGGTCCCAGAACAGCAACTGAGCGCACTGACTGACCATCGGAGATGGCCTGCCTGGGTGCGCCGGCGATGGGTAGATCAAGGCCTTGCTTGATTTTAATCATAGGTCTCGCCCAGTCACCAAGTTGTTGAAAAACAAAAGCTAAAAAGCTACTTCTACTTCTAAAAAAAATCTCAAAAACAGAGACAGAGGGCGATGCCCGACACTCTGCTTTTTATAAAATTCGTGGGTATTGATGATCCGGCGCCTGTTCGCGTCTTTTTGTCGCAGGGAATTCTACCTAAAACTGCTGCAGAAAGAAAATCACCCAGTGTTTATGCTGACAAATAAAAGCTGCTGCATTATCGCAGTGCCAACCCTGTTTTCAAAGCCTTTGCAGCAATTCATCAAAGCCCGTCAGGATTCGGTCCGGGTTACTGGCGGCAAGAGGTTCACCATGATTGTACCCATGCGGAAAAACCCAGACCTTCACCCCCGCCTGGTGGGCTGTCTGCACATCATGCGAGGAATCACCCAGAAACAACACCTCATCGGGAGCAACCCGGTATTTGTCGAGCAGATAATGCACCCCCACCGGGTTGGGCTTTTTATCGGCAAAGCTGTCTCCGCCCAGCACTTCATCAAAATAATCATACAGGCCATGAGCCTGCAGGGTTTTGTCCGCACCCGCCTTGAACTTGTTGGTCAGCACGGCCAGGCGCTTGCCCTGCTGATGAAAATACTGCACCACTTCTTTTGCTGAGGGGTAAAGATAGCTTCGCGTGCCTGAGTATTTTTCGTAAAAATAATAAAAACGCGCCAGCAGCTCGGCAAAAACAACCTTCTTTTGTCCGGCAGAAAATTCTAAGGCTTTTTCCAGAAAGTTCTCAGCACCGCGGCCAACCCATTGCCGGGTCTGTTCCAGACTGATAGCGCGCAGCCCTGCTTCTTCCAGGGCGTCATTGGCTGCCAGGGTCACTTCCGGGGCCGTATCCAAAAGAGTGCCATCAAGATCAAAAATAATCAGTTGAATCCTATGCATCAGCCTGCTCCAGAACCCGCCGTCTTTGTTTCATCAAACGCCAGACGTAGGGTGTGAAAATCAGCTGCATGGCAAGCTGCATTTTGCCACCCGGCACGACCAGAGTGTTGGCACGTGACATGAAAGAGCCACTAATCATCTTGAGCAGATAGGGAAAGTCCACTCCGCGCGGCTGGGCAAAGCGAATCACCACCAGGCTCTCATCGGCTGAAGGGATTTCCCGGGACACAAAAGGGTTGCTGGTGTCCACCATGGGCACACGCTGGAAGTTGACATGGGTGTTGGAGAATTGCGGGCAGATATGCTTCACATAGTCTGGCATGCGTCCCAGGATGGTATCCGTGATGGTTTCAGTCGAATAGCCCCGGGAGCTTTTGTCGCGCAGGATCTTCTGGGTCCACTCCAGGTTGATGACCGGCACCACGCCAATAATCAAATCGGGATACTGGGCAATATTGTAGGTTTCATTCTGAACGGCCCCATGCAGGCCTTCATAAAAAAGCAGCTCGGTGGCCTCCGGCAGGTCTTCCCAGGGGGTAAAGGTTCCCGGCTTTTGTTGATAAGGCTCCGCTTCTTCATAATTGTGCAAATAGCGGCGGCGCTTGCCCTGACCGGTTTCACTGAAGGATTTGAACAGCTGCTCCAGATCCTCCAGAAGATTGGTGTCCAGGCCAAAATGGCTGAAATTGAGGTTACCTATGGCCGCTTCCTGTTTTTGTCTTGTTTTCATTTCTTCGCGGTCATAACGGTGAAAACTGTCACCTTCTATGGTCGCGGCCCGAACACCTTCACGGCGGAAGATGTTCTCAAAGGTTTCCATCACCGAGCTGGTGCCCGACCCTGATGAGCCAGTAATGGCAATGATCGGATATTTGGCAGACATGGGCTTGCACCTCGGGTTTTGATAATCAAATGGGGCGACGGGTTATTTTTTCACGCCAACCGGGGAAAATCAGATCGGCATCCTGCGGAAAGGACTCAAACGCACGGGCAAATTCTCTGTGTTCTCTGGCCCATTCAACAGGATCAGCCCCGGCTTGCCAACACTCAAAAGCCTGACGCAGGGACTGGGCACCGGCAGCAGGGCTGTCGAGATGACCGTAGCAGCCGCCGCCGGCGGTATTGATAAAGTTGCCATGCCCCAGATTTTCCAGAAAACCGGGCAAACGCAGGGCATTCATGCCCCCGGAAATGATCGGGGTGGTCGCCTTCATGCCTTTCCAGTCCTGAAAGTAGACAGGCCCCTGAAAGGAGTCCCGCTCAATAATATAGGCAATGTCTCTGTCATTTTTGTTACCTTCCATTTTGCCATAGCCCATGGTGCCGACGTGAATGCCCGAGACCCCTTGCAGGCGCGCCATTTTGGCCAGCACATAAGCCGTATAGCCCCGCTTGGAAGAAGGTGAAGTCACAGCTCCGTGACCGGCACGGTGGAAGTGCAGAAACTGATCCGGGAAATAGCGCCGAGCCGTGGTCACCATGCCCGGTCCGCCGACATAGCCATCCACCAGGAAGGCCACCTTGTCTGCATGCTCGCCAAAGGCCTCCAGAATGAATTCACCCCGGGCCAGCATTTCATCATGCCAGTCAGCAGAAATATTGGCGGAAAAGAGTTTGGCCTGGCCGGTTTCATCCATGGCCCGCTTCATGGCATCCACTACCAGAGGAATGGTTTCCTTCATGGGCGCAAAAACCTGGTTGCCCTGAGGCTCATCATTCTTGATGAAGTCGCCTCCCAGCCAGAACTGGTAGGCGGCCCTGGCAAAAGGCTCCGGGCGTAATCCCAATTTGGGCTTGATGATGGTTCCAGTAATGTAACCGCCATCCTCCTGAGTACGTCCCAGAACCTTCCATAGGTCTTTGATGTTGACCCTGGGGCCGTCAAACAAATCCAGCAAGGCAGGGGGCACGTAAAAATCAATCATCTTGGCATGTTCGATATCCCCCATGCCCTGGTTGTTGCCCACAGCCAGAGTCAGAAAAGAGACCAGCATGGTTTTGCCATCCAGGAGATTGCGATCAAAAAGCTCCAAAGGATAGGCAATGCGGATATCTTCACTGGCTTCATCAAGATGGTAAACAAGCGCATCCACACCGCGGGTGAAATCATCGGTCGTGCTGGTTTCCACATTGGTGCCCGTAGAGGATTCCGCTGCAAAATGCGCGGCGGCTTCCAGGTAGGTGTTGCCGGGTTTGGGCTTCATTTTATAAGCAGCGAGAAGATGCTTGCCTTCCCTGATCAGCGTTTCTTCATCCAGATCGAGATGGGCATAACGCTGTGATTGATCCATGAGTCACCCCTTGCTTTGCAAAATAAAAAAAAGCCCACCTGCCTTTTACCGCGGTGGGCTTTTTAACCACTAGGGCCCTGCCAGAGGGCTCACCGGTTGCGCTTAGCGATCAGCAGGAAAATAAAGGAACTTCACATTGGCAATTTCCTGCAGGATACGCACCACCTGGCAGCTGTAACCGAACTCATTGTCATACCAGACATAAAGAACGATCTGCTTGCCACTGGCAATGGTCGCTTTGCCATCCACGATACCGGCGTGACGGTTGCCGACAAAGTCAGAAGAAACCACTTCCGCCGAATCAACAAAATCAATTTGCTTTTGCATCGGTGAATAAAGCGCTGACCAGCTGAGGTACTTGTTCAGGGCTTCAGCATCGGTTTCCTTGTCCAGAGTCAGGTTGAGAATGGCCATGGACACATTGGGAATAGGAACGCGAATGGCGTTACCCGTCAGCTTGCCCGCCAGTTCCGGCAGCGCCTTGGCAACGGCTTTGGCCGCACCAGTTTCGGTCAGAACCATGTTCATGGCTGCGGAACGACCACGACGATCACCCTTGTGGAAGTTGTCGATCAGGTTCTGGTCATTGGTGTAGGCATGAACCGTTTCTACGTGACCGCTGACAATACCGAACTGGTCGTTCACTGCCTTGAGGACAGGCACGATGGCATTGGTGGTGCAGGAAGCCGCCGAAATGATCTTGTCATCTTCGGTGATATCTTCATCATTGATGCCATAAACAATGTTTTTGATGTCGCCCTTGCCCGGTGCCGTCAGAATGGCACGGGAAGCACCCTTACAGGCAATGTGCTGACCCAGGCCTTTTTCATCACGCCAGACACCGGTGTTGTCGACGATCAGGGCATTGTTGATGCCATACTCGGTGTAATCAATTTCTTCAGGCGAGTTGGCATAGATAAACTGGATGTAGTTACCATTGACAACCAGCGCCTTGTGGTCATGATCCACGGTGATGGTGCCATTGAAAGGGCCATGCACGGAATCACGACGCAAGAGGCTGGCACGCTTTTCCAGATCACCGTCCTTGCCACCACGCACAACTACTGCACGCACACGCAGGAGACTGCCACCACCGGCTTTTTCAATCAGGATGCGCGCCAGCAGGCGACCGATACGACCAAAACCGTAAAGAACCACGTCCTGGGGTTCACCACCCTTTTCGGCTTCCTTGTACTGACCGACAATCGGAGCCACTTCTTCTTTCAGGAAGGCTTCCATATCACCGCCGCCCTGCTTGCGGAATTTGGCAGCCAACTTGCCGATATCAACGTGGGCCGGACCGGGATTGAGTTTGACCAGGGTATCCAGCAACAGGTGGGTATCCCGCACATCCAGCTCATCACCTTCCACCTGACGGACAAAGCGGTGATCCTTGAGAATGCGGATCACTGAGCGGTTAACCAGGGCACGACCAAAAATGGACGTCACCACATTATGCTTACGGTACAGGGTTCCGATCAGGGGAATCATGCTTTCAGCAAGGGTTTCACGTTCTTGCCAGTCGTCAAAATAACTATCCAGCTTGGTGTCAGTCACAGGCTGCCTCTCAAGATTAGGGGTTAGTCCAGAGTTTTCGCGCGCTATTATGCTTGTTGGACTCTGGTTAGGCAAATTTGCACCCCTAAAGTGCCCTGCTACTTTAGGGGCAAGGGCAATCGGCCGCGGAGCGGCCTCCTACAGTGTGGGAGCTCGCTCCGTGCGCTCTCACCTGGGCTGTGCCCCCACCAGACTGCGCTCCACTGTAGGAGTTCTCTCCGAGAGCGATGCCAGGGATGGAAACTGGAGCCTCTCTGGTTCAACTGCTAGAATCTCTTGTTTTTGACTGCCAAGGAAATCTCCGTGCCCCAGAAGTCCGCTGCTGCTTTTTCTTCTCTGCACCTCTTGCCCGAAGCGCCGCCGCGCAAAGCCGGATTCATTCAGCGCTGGCTGCAACTGGAAGGGGCTGCCGAAGCTCTGGCACTGGTGGAGGCTGCGGAAAAGCACCCGGCTCTGCTGATGGTGGTCTGTCCGGACAGCAATTCAGCCCAGGCCCTGGCGGATGAGCTGGAGTTTTTCAGTGAAGGGCGCTTGCCCGTGTTCACCCTGCCCGACTGGGAGGTGTTGCCTTATGATCGTTTCTCACCCCATCAGGACATTGTTTCCGAGCGCCTGAAAACCCTGCTGGCTTTGCCTTCCCAGCAAAAAGGCTTGCTGGTGGTGCCGGTAACCACCCTGATGCAGCGTTTGCCTCCGGCTGAATTTGTCGCCAGTCATGCTCTGGATCTGCATCTCAATCAGAAACTGAACCTGCATACCTTCCGCCGCCAGTTGGAAGAAGCCGGTTATCGGGCCGTGGATACCGTGTACGAACACGGTGAGTTTGCCGTGCGTGGCGGCCTGCTGGATCTCTTCCCGATGGGCAGTGAACAACCGCTGCGCATTGAGCTATTTGATGACGACATCGAATCCCTGCGTTTTTTCAACCCGGAAACCCAGCGTACCGAAGAAAAAACCGAGCAGATTTCCCTGTTGCCTGCGCATGAGTTTGCCCTGACAGCTACGGCTCTGGAAAATTTTCGCACCGAATTCCAGACCCGTTTTGATCTGGATTTGTCGCGCTGTGATCTTTATCAGGACACTTTAAAAGGCCGGGTCACTCCAGGGCTGGAATTTCTGCTACCTCTGTTTTTCACCCACACCGCCACCCTGTTTGACTATCTGCCCGCCGAAGCCCTGATTGCCGAGCTGGGCAACACCAGTGAAGCCGCCAGCCACTTCTGGGAAGAAATCCAGCGCCGCTATGAAAGCCTGCGCCATGATGTGCGCCACCCCTGCCTGCCGCCGCAAGAGCTTTACCTGCCGGTGGAGACACTCAACCGCGAGCGCAAAGCTTTCCCGCGTGTTTTTCTGCCTTCCGAAGCCCCGGATGACTCGTTAGCCGGTGATCTGCAACTGACCAGCCAGTCCTTGCCGGATCTTTCCGTACAGGCCAAGGCCAGCCGCCCTCTGGGCGCCCTGCAGGATTTTATGGCAGGACACCCAAAAACCAGTATTCTTCTGACGGCAGAATCCGCCGGTCGCCGGGAGGCTCTTCTGGAATTGCTGGGGCGGCATCATCTGGAGCCGCAACTGGTTAACAGCTGGGCTGACTTTATCAACCAGCGCCCCGCCCTGGCACTGACCCTGGCCCCACTGGATCGTGGCTTGTGGGTGGGTTCACCGGAAATCCTCCTGGTCACCGAATCCCTGCTGTTTGGTGAGCGTATTCAACAACGCCGTCGCCGCCAGGCTTCTGCGGTTAACCAGGATCTGGCCTTCAAAAGCCTTTCTGAACTCAGCCTGGGCAGCCCGGTGGTTCACCTGGATCATGGCGTGGGGCGTTATGAAGGCCTGGAAGTGCTGGAGGCCGGAGGCCAGAAGCAGGAATTTTTAAAGCTGGTGTATGCCGACCAAGCTAACCTCTATGTGCCCGTGGCCGCTCTGGATCGCATCAGCCGTTATTCCGGTCTGGCCGATGAAAGTGCGCCCCTGCATCGCCTCGGCTCGGAACAATGGGATAAAGCCAGACGCAAGGCCACCGAGAAAATTCGTGATACCGCCGCCGAGTTGCTGGATATTTACGCCCGTCGTGAAGCCCAAAAAGGTCACGCCTTCACGCTGGATGAAGAAGCCTATGACCAGTTTGCAGCGGCCTTTCCTTTTGAAGAAACCGTGGATCAACAGTTGGCCATTGATTCGGTCATCCGCGATATGTGCCGCTCGCGCCCCATGGATCGTGTAGTCTGCGGTGATGTCGGCTTCGGCAAGACCGAAGTGGCCATGCGGGCGGCCTTTATTGCCGTCAACGGCGGTCACCAGGTGGCTGTTTTGGTGCCCACCACCCTGCTGGCCCAGCAGCATTACGACAACTTCAAGGATCGCTTTGCCGACTGGCCGGTGAATATTGAGCTGCTTTCACGCTTTCGCTCAGCCAAAGAGCAGGAAGAAGCCATTACAAGGCTGGAAGAAGGCAAGGTGGATATTCTCATCGGCACCCACAAGCTTCTCCAGGCTCGGGTCAAATACCAGCAACTGGGTCTGGTGATCGTCGACGAAGAACACCGTTTTGGCGTGCGCCAGAAAGAAAAGCTCAAGGCCATTCGCGCCAATGTGGATTTGCTCTCCCTGACGGCCACTCCCATTCCGCGCACCCTGAATATGGCCATGTCGGGTATTCGTGATTTATCGATCATTGCCACCGCACCGGCGCGGCGCTTGTCGGTGAAAACCTTTGTCCGCCAGCGCGATGAATCCATCATCAAGGAAGCCATTCTGCGCGAACTTCTGCGGGGTGGACAGGTTTACTTCCTGCACAATGAAGTCAAGACCATTGAGAACACCGCCGAAAAATTGCGCGAACTGATTCCTGAAGCCCGGCTGGGGGTGGCCCATGGCCAGATGCCGGAGCGTCAGTTGGAAAGGGTCATGCAGGACTTTTATCACAAACGCTTCAATGTCCTGCTTTGCTCCACCATTATTGAAACCGGCATTGATATTCCCAATGCCAACACCATCATCATCGAACGGGCTGACAAGTTTGGTCTGGCGCAACTGCATCAACTGCGCGGTCGCGTGGGCCGCTCCCACCACCAGGCCTATGCTTACCTCCTGACGCCCGAAGGCAAAAAGCTCACTGCCGATGCCGAGAAACGCCTGGAAGCCATTGCCCTGAATGAAGACCTGGGTTCCGGCTTTCTGCTGGCTTCGCAGGATCTGGAGATTCGCGGTGCCGGGGAACTGCTGGGGGATGAACAAAGTGGCCAGATTGAAAACCTGGGCCTGACCCTCTATATGGATCTACTGCAGGAAGCTGTGGAAGCCATCCGTCAGGGCAAGACCCCCAACCCGGATCAACCCCTGCAAAGAGGTACGGAAATCAACCTGCACCTTCCGGCCCTGATCCCTGAAGACTATCTGCCGGATGTGAATATGCGCCTGCAACTTTACAAGCGCATTGCCAGCAGTAAAGACAAAACGGGTTTAAAGGATCTGCAGATTGAAATGATTGACCGCTTCGGATTGCTGCCGGAGCCCACCAAAAATCTGTTTCGCCTGACCGAGATCAAACACCAGGCAGAAGAACTGGGGCTGGCCCGGCTGGATGTCGGCAAGGATCGTGGTGTTGTGCATTTTGGCGACCAGCCCAAAATCGAACCGATTAAACTGGTGCAACTGGTACAGAATCAGCCACGGGTCTATCGCCTCGAGGGAGGACAGATGCTGAAGTTCAACCGCAACATGGAAAGTGCAGACCAGTGTTTCCATGCCCTGGAGCAACTGCTGGCCGCCCTGGCGGCCTGAGGGCTTTGACTTCAGTCCTGCAAAGCCCTAACCTTTTGTCATTATTTCGCTCAGGAAGCACCTTACAATGCGTTTGATCCCTTTTGCTCTGCTGCTCTCCCTTGTTCTCTTCCCTCTGGCTGCCCAAGCTGATGAACTGGAGGAGCTCTTACCTCACCACAATGAGCGGGATTACATCATTGAATTGCTGGTTTTCACCCAGACGCCGGGGCCTGGAGCCACTGAGCTGCCTGGAGAACCCAAGGTCTTTAAGCCTCTGGAATCCGCCGCCTATATGCTTGGCCCTTCCCCCTATTGGGCCCATCTGAGCCAGGGGCCACTTCAGATTTATCAACCCCGGGAGCTGCAGCTCACCGATCATGCCCGTGCTCTGGAACGCAGTGACGATTATCGCTTGCTGTTTCATGATGCCTGGCAAATGCCAGTGGTGGCTGAAGACAGAAGCTTGCCACTGCTGCTGGAAGCCGGTGACTATTATGGTGGCCAGCCGGAATTGATTGGCCAGCTGCAACTCAGTGTTGCGCGTTATTTGCATCTGGAAACCGATCTCTACCTGCATAGCTTCGAGCCACTGGAAACCACGCACCGGTCTGCGGCCCTGACCCGATTTCTCAACCAGAATCGCAGCAGCCTGGGCACTTCACCTCAGTTGCCCGCCCTGACGGATCAGGCGGCAGCCGATCAGGACGGGGAGGTTTCCCGAATAATCAACCAGGAGTATCAAATCAAGGAATCGGCACAAATGCGCCAGAGACGCAGGATGCGCAGCGGCGAGCTGCATTTTATTGACAGCCCTTACCTGGGTATTTTGGTCAAAATAGAAAGAGCACCCGAAGAGGACAAGGACGAAAAAGAACCGGACAGCGCCAGACGCTAAGCAGCCTCACCGGCTGCCGGTATAGGTGCGCAGAAGATTGCGTACCTGATGCATACCCTGGTCAAGTGCCTCTTGCATCTCCTGCAGGGTAATTTCCTGCTCCCTCAAGCCTGCCGCCGGATTAACCACCAGAGACAGGCAGGCATAAGGCAGATTTAACTCCCTGGCCAGAGCGGCTTCCGGCATGCCGGTCATTCCCACCAGAGTACAGCCATCCCTGGCCAGACGCTTGATTTCCGCAGCTGTTTCCAATCGTGGGCCCTGGGTGGCGGCATAGGTACCGCCATCGCGAAGAGCAATACCTGAGTGACGGGCTGCCGACAGCAGACGCAAACGCATTTCGTAAGAATAAGGAAAGGAAAAGTCGATATGATCCAGGGGCAGGAAGTCACCGTCAAAATAGGTCGATTCACGCCCCCAGGTATAATCAAGGATCTGATCAGGCAGCACCAGGCTGGCAGGTTCCAGGTCAGGGTCAATACCCCCGACCGCATTGACCGCCAGGATCTCGGTTGCACCAGCAGCCTGTAGGGCCAGGAGATTGGCCCGGTAGTTGATTTTATGGGGTGGCAGCTTGTGGGGATGTCCATGCCGGGCCAGGAACAACACCTCCTGACCTTCCAGTCTGGCTTCTGTTACAGCCGTGGAAGCTTCTCCCAGGGCGGTGTAGGGAGAGCGTTCAGCCAGAATTTCCACTTCCTGCATCTGGGTGAATCCGGTTCCACCTATGATAGCCAGCATGCCTTTCTCCCCTGTTCAGTGATTACAAGCCCTTGGGGGCATAGATAGCGGGCAGGTTGCGCAAATAGCCCTGATAATCCATACCACAACCAAACAGATAGCGGTCTTCAACCTCCAGGCCGGTAAAGTCTGCCTTGAAGCCTTCCACCGCCTTGCGGTTGTGTTTTTTATCCACCAGCACGGCACAGAGAACCTGACTGGCACCCTGCTCCCGGCAATGATCCAGAATTGCCGCCAGGGTTGCACCTTCATCAAGAATATCATCCACGATCAGCACACTGCGGCCTTTCATGGTCACTTCAGGTTCCACCCGCCAGTGCAGATCACCACCCTTGATTTGACGGCGGTAGCGAGTGGCATGCAGGTAATCCATTTCCAGAGGGAAATGCAGCCGCTTGACCAGCTCGGAAGTGGTAAAGAGACCACCATTCATGACGCAGTACACCACCGGCCTGGCACCCTTGAGCTGACGGGTCACCTCGGCGGCCATCCGATCAAACGCAGCGGCAACCTGCTGCTCGCTGACCAAACAATCGGCCTCTTCAAGAACCTGGTTGATGCGTTTAATTTCGCTCAATGTTTCTTCATGCATGCAAATGCCTTAAATTAATGATTAACGGGGAGATCAGCCTGCGGGCCATCAGCCAGGTGCAGGGTGCGTGTGGGAAAGGCAATGTCAGCACCTTCTTCACGCAAAATATCAAAAATATCCAGAAGCACCTCCTGCTTGATGCGGTGAAACTCCACCCAGTTGCAGGTTTTGGTAAAGGTGTAAATAAAAAAGTCCAGTGAAGAGGCCGCATAGCTGTCAAAGTTGACAATCAGGGTGCGATGATCGGTTTCCAGCTCTTCGTGATCAATCAGGTATTGGTGAACGCGTTTGATGATGGATCGCATTTTATCCGCATCCTGATAACGGATTCCGATGGTTTCATAAATGCGCCGATTGAACATCCGTGAAGGGTTCTCCACGGATATGGTGGCAAAGGTCGCGTTGGGCACATAAAGTGGACGCTGATCGAAGGTTCTGATGCGGGTCAGGCGCCAGCCGATATCTTCCACCGTGCCTTCAATTTCGCGATCCGGTGAACGCACCCATTCCCCCACCGCAAAGGGGCGATCAAAATAAAGCATCAAGGCACCAAAGAAGTTAGCGAGCAGGTCACGGGCCGCAAACCCCATGGCAATACCCCCGATGCCACCAAAAGCCAGCACCCCGGAGACTGAAAAACCCAGGGTCTGCAACATGACCAGACCCGCAGTGATAATGGTTGCAGCCTTGAGCAGTTTGCTGATGGCCTTGGCTGTGGTCAGATCCATGGGCTTGCGGTGATCGCCCGGCTTGACCAACTGATGCTCCATCCCACTTACAAAACGCACCACAAACCAGGTCAGCAGCAGGATGACCGTCACTCTGCGAATCGGGTCAACAACATCAAACAGATCCACATCCGAATTGGCTTTGAGAATATCCAGTGCCCAGAATAAACCCTGGGCCCAGATAAACAGGGCGGCCGGTTTGCGGACGGCGTCAAGAAGAAGCTCATCCCAGTGATGTCTGCTGACCGCAAAACGCTTTTCCAGACGATCAAAAAATCGCCGGGCGTAATGATTGGCCACTAAGGCAGCAAAGATCACCACAAAGACCTGCAGAATCCATACATACTCAGCAGGGATAAGGCCACCCATTGAAGATAGTTTTTCTAAGGAGTCATCCACGAACTCTTCCTCTTAAACTGAAGACAAAGCATGTCGGGCCCTTTGCAAATCCTGATTCACCAGGCTCTCTGCCACCTGGCGGGCCAGCAAGGCTTCCGGGGACTGCTGCCAGTTGTTGTTGATGGGCATGTTGGCCCTCAAGGCTGCGGCTTTCTCGCTGCCTTCCAGCTGCCGGGCATCCATCCAGTTCAGAACTTCCAGGGCAGCCGGTCGATTGTTGCAGACCAGAAGCTGGTCACAACCCGCTGACAGGGCCGCTTCAGCGCGCTGAGGATAAGATCCGGCAACCGCAGCCGCCTGCATGGCCAGATCATCACTGAAAATCATGCCGGTAAACCCCAACTCCTCACGCAACAGGTTCAACCAGGGTTGGGAAAAACCGGCAGGCTGTTGATCCAAGGCCGTATAGATAACATGTGCAGGCATTATACCTTGTAATTTCCGGGTCAGGGCTGAAAAAGGCTGCAAGCAACTTGACCTTATTTCTTCCAGTGAGCGGTGATCCACCGGTAAAGAGGTGTGGGAGTCAGCACTGACATAGCCATGACCGGGGTAATGTTTGCCGATGGCCGCCATACCGGCTTCATGCATACCCGCTATATAGGTATCGGCCAGGGCAATCAGGCTGGCTGTATCTGCAGCAAAGGCACGATCCCCGATCACTTCACTGCGGCCATAATCCAGATCCAGTACCGGGGCAAAGCTGAAATCCAGACCGGCATCCAGGACTTCGCTGGCCATTAACTGCCCCAGAAGGCGACTGGCCTGTAAACCCGCCTGGGGATCCAGAGCATACAGGCATCCCAATTGCCGCAGGGGCGGCAGGCGTGTAAAGCCATCTTTGAGGCGCTGAACGCGACCCCCTTCCTGGTCAACGGCCAGCAGCAGCTCCGGTCTGAGAACCCGGATTTCAGCGCACAAACGCCCCACCTGTTCAGCGGACTCAATATTGCGGGAAAACAGAATAACGCCCCCCACCGCTGGGTGTTGCAATACTTCCACTTCTTCCCGGTCAAGCTGGATGCCGGTTAAATCCAGCATTAAGCGCCCTGCTGTCATGACAAATGATCCTAAAAGGGAGTTTTATATGGTGGCGAACTCTAGCAGATACTTCCTGGCTTGCCAAAACCTGTAAATCGCCTTACTTTGGTGCATTCTTCATTATGACTGATGAGAGTGACTGTGAAACTGACCCCACGCTTCTTTTTGCACGTTTTCCTACCTTTTGCTCTGGGTTATTACCTGTCTTATTTTTATCGGGTGGTCAATGGCGTCATTGCCGAACCCGTTGCCCTGGAATTGGGCCTGGGGCCAGCCACGCTGGGCTGGATTGGCAGTGCCTATTTTCTGTTCTTTGCGGCCGCCCAGTTGCCGCTGGGTGTACTTCTGGATCGTTATGATACCCGCAAGGTTGCAGCCTCGATCCTGCTTCTGGCTGCGGCAGGGGCTCTGGTGTTTGCTTTTGCTACCTCGGCTGCCCTGCTGTGGCTGGGACGCGGTCTGATCGGGCTGGGGGTCTCGGCCTGCCTGATGTCTGCCTTTCGAGCCTATGCTGCACTGGTTCCACCGCAAAGACTGGCCATGATCAATGGTCTGCAACTGGCGTGCGGGGGTCTGGGTGCCCTGACCGCAACAGCCCCTGTCGAGCTGCTGCTGCCTCTGGTGGGCTGGCGTGGCCTCTTCGTAGGTCTGGCTCTGCTGACCCTGGTGATTGCTGTGCTGGTGCGTTTGCGGGTTCCCGAAATTCTCACTGCCGAAAACCGCAGCTCCGACTCACTGGGCATCCAGATAAGGGACAGCTTGGCGATCTTTCGTCAACCAGCTTTTTTACGGGTGGCACCGGCCAGCGTGCTGAATCAGGCCATCTATATTGCCCTGTTAAGCCTCTGGGCCGGAGTCTGGTTAAGAGAAGTGGAAGGCCTGACTGCAGCCGCGACGGCTGATCTGTTGTTCTGGTCGGCAGCAGGAATGGTGGCCGGGTTCATGGGATTGGGCTGGCTGACCACGCGTCTTCATCAATTGGGTTTCAGTGCCACTCAGGTCAGCATCGCCGGTATGTTAATTTTCTCCCTGTCCCTCTTGATCCTGCTTCTGCGTTTGCCGATCCCAGCCTCTCTGGTGTGGATTTTACTGGGCTTTTTTGGCAGTTCCGGGACTCTCATGTATGCCGCCCTGTCTCAGCAGTTCCCCAAGAAGCTGGCCGGACGCGTCAATACGGCCTTGAATCTGTTGGTGTTTTCTTCTGCTTTTCTAATCCAGTGGCTGATTGGTGTCCTGATCGGACTCTGGCCAGCCGACAGTGAGGGCAACTACCCGCTGCTGGCCTATATCTCTGCATTTGCGGCTGTGGCAGGCTGCCAGTTTCTGGCTTTACTCTGGTATTTTCTGGCCCCCAGAAAACCAGTCACCCTGGAAAGCCCTGAGTAGAATAAAAAAAGCCAGTAGTGATCAGCTACTGGCTTTTTCTTTTATGGCGGCTAGGGTGACGGGCTGTTATTGCCGCATGTCAATCTCAGCTTGTTGCTCCAGATGATTGACGAACTCGGACTGCAAGCGATTGCCCCGATCTTCCTTCAACATTCTGCTCAATTGCCGGATTTCATCTTCACTTTCACTGACTTCCCCCGGCTCGATGGCAAGCAGCTGCACCAGGGCGACATCACCCGAGCGCAGGGTGACCGTACGGACTGCCGGTTCAGCTTCGAGGTTCAAGGCAAAGGCGGCCTGGTTGATAGCGGAATCAACGGAGCGCTGATTACGACTCACCCCTTCCACATTTTCCCAGTCTGCATCCAGTTCAGTTCCTTCCAGCAGTTCTTCCTGAAGGCGGTTAGCTTCTTCCTGCGCCAATTGCCGGGCCTCTTGTGCAGCCAGTTCATTACGAACCTCCGCGGTCACTTCCTCCAGAGGCTGGGGCTGGCGAGGCTGGTATTCATTTTTGGCCAGCACCAGGTAACGACCGTCTTCAAGGCGCAAAGGTTCGGTAATCCAGTCGTCTTCAATGATATCTTCGGAGAAGAGTTCGGCGCTCACTTCCGGTTCTGCCCAAAAGCCTTCCAGATCGCCGGCATTCAGCCAGTCACTGGTTTGCATTTCCAGCTCCGTGGCGCTGGCCACCTGACTCAGATCATCCGAGCTGAAGCTGAGGTTGTTGAGCTGCTCGAGCATATCACTGGTCGCTGCACGCAGTGGCTGGGCCAACAGGCGTTCACGCAGCTCCTCTTTGACTTCTTCGTAGGCAGCTACCTCTGCTTCTTCCAGATCGGTCAACTGGATCAGGTGCAGACCAAAATCGGTTTCCACAACACCAGACAGATCACCCACCTCGTCGAGAGCGAACAAAGCTTCTTCAAAGGCTGAATCCAGACTGCCCTGCTGAATAGCTCCCAGATCACCCCCTCTTCGGGCCGTGGCCGCATCTTCGGACAATTCCCGGGCCAGTTCGGCAAAGCTGGCTCCATCCAGAATTTCCTGACGGGCTTCCTGCAGGGTTTCCCTGGCTTGTTGCTCTTCAGCAGCATTGTCAAAAGTCAGCAGAATATGGGCTGCAGAATAGTTGCTTTCCCCTTCCTGCGTTTCAACAAAGCGTTGATATTCTTCCTGAAGCTCCTCTTCGGTCACTTCCAGGGTTTCAGCCAGTTCGGAGGGATCAAAAATCAGGTAATCCACCCGGACTCTTTCCGGAGTCATGAAACGCTCACTTTCCTGCTCATAAAAGGTTTCTATGTCAGCAGGGCTGATCTCGACCTGATCCCGGTAATCCCCGGCATTGATTTTCACATAACGATAATCGCGCTGCTGCCCGACCAGTTGCTGAAACTCTTCCAACTCGGGAGTCAAAACAAACTCGGAGGCAGCCAGGCCACCCAGCAGTTGCTGGTTGAGCAGGTCTTCCCGCAATTGGGAACGAAAATCCGTCGCGGACATACCCTGTTGGCGCAGGCGCTGGGTGAAGATTTCACGATCAAAGCGACCGTCTTCTCCCATGAAGGCATCAAATTGAACCATTTCACGCTCAATCAGGCCATCAGGGATGCGCATATTCAGGTTTTTGGCTTCCTGACGCAACAACTCTTCCTGAACCAACTGACTCAGGGCAAATTGGCGCAACTGGTTCATATCAATCTGATCAGGATCCACCTGGCCGGATTGCATCAGCTGACGCATCTGTTGTTGTGCGTAACGATCAACCTGCATCTGACTAATGCTTTCGCCATTGACCTTGGCCAGTTCATTGGGGTCTCCGCGCAGGGCGGTGAAGAGTGAGTCCATACCCCACATGGAAAATGCCAAAGCAATCAAACCTACAATGAAATAGGCCACGATCCCTTTGGACTTCTCTCTGATTTTTACAAGCATGCAGTCCTCAGTCTACCCACAGCGGAAAAGAAGAAAGGATTATACCGCCTAAGCGGCCAACAACCAATGCAGACCGTCTTTTGCAGACAAAAAAAACGCACCGTGACAGGTGCGTTTTGATGCGGAAAAAACCTGGACTCAGTTCACTGCGTCTTTCAGGCCTTTACCGGGTTTGAAGCTAGGCACTTTGGCAGCGGCAATCTGAATTTCAGCACCGGTCTGAGGGTTGCGGCCGGTACGGGCAGCACGCTCTTTTACTGCAAAGGTGCCAAAACCCACCAGGGAAACACTCTCACCTTTTTGCATGGTGCTGGTTACAGCATCCAGCATCGCATCAAGTGCACGACCTGCAGCAGCCTTGGGAAGATCTGCATTGGTAGCGATAGCATCAATCAATTCTGACTTATTCACTCTTCTACCCCTTAGTTAGGTTCAAACTCGCTTCTGTTCCGTAAAGACTCAGCTTAACGATCAGAATGCATCAATAATTTAAAAAATATGTTGCTTTGTAAACCTTCTCTGCCAGAAGGTTATACCAACAACAACGAAAAACTGTCAAGCCGGTATTTCATGGCTTCAAACTATACGGCCGAGTCAGTTAGATCAACCGTGTGGCGGGTATCTTAGCCTTTATACCCGCCTCAGGGAAATACCCTTGAGACAATTAATTGCCTATTTAATGGGTTCCGGGCCTTAAATCAGGTGTTTTATCCTCGCTTGTGCTCAATGACTGCGCAGGAAGCGGCTCCGGCAGCTCAGTCAAGGCCACTTCCAGCACTTGGTCAATCCATTGAACCGGCAGAATTTGCAGTGGTCCTTTGATGCTTTCCGGGATTTCTTTAAGATCCCGTTCATTATCCTGAGGTATTAATACTGTTTTAATACCTCCGCGTCGGGCTGCCAGAAGCTTTTCTTTCAGACCACCAATCTGCATCACTTCACCGCGCAGATTGATTTCACCGGTCATGGCCACTTCCGAGCGAATCGGAATGCCGGTAAAAGCGGAAACCAGAGCGGTGCACATGCTGATACCGGCACTGGGGCCATCCTTGGGGGTCGCGCCTTCCGGGACGTGGATATGGATGTCTTTCTTCTCAAACAGCTCAGGATCGATTCCCAGGGCGGTACAGCGGCTTCTGACCACAGTCAGGGCCGCCTGAATGGATTCCTGCATGACTTCACCCAGGGAGCCGGTTTTCACCAGGCGCGCTTTACCCGGCATGATGGCCGCTTCGATGCTGAGCAGTTCACCGCCAACACTGGTCCAGGCCAGCCCTGTGACCCGCCCGACCTGGTTATCCAGATCCGCAAGGCCACAGTTGTATTTACGCACGCCCAGGTAATGCTCGATGTCCGCTGCAGTCACTTCGACAGGTGCTTCTGCCTTGCCCTCACTGATTTCACGCACCACCTTGCGACACACCCGGGTGATCTGGCGTTCCAACTCACGCACCCCGGCTTCACGAGTGTAGTAGCGGATCATTTCCAGAATAGCATCCGCTGTCACCTCAGCTTCATTGTTCTTCAGCCCGGAGTTTTTCATCTGCTTGGGCAGCAGGTAGCGCTCGGCAATATGACTCTTTTCATCTTCGGTGTAACCGGGCAGGCGCACCACTTCCATGCGATCCAGCAAAGGGGCTGGGATATTCATGGAGTTGGCGGTGCAGATAAACAGCACTTCGGAAAGATCGTAATCCACTTCCAGATAGTGGTCACTGAATTTGTTATTCTGCGCAGGATCCAGAACTTCCAGCAAGGCCGAGGAAGGGTCACCGCGGTGGTCCATACCCAGCTTGTCGATTTCATCGAACAAAAACAGAGGGTTTTTCACGCCAACCTTGGAGATTTTCTGGATCAGTTTACCGGGCATGGAACCAATATAGGTGCGCCGGTGACCGCGGATTTCTGATTCATCACGTACACCACCCAGAGCCATGCGCACATACTTGCGATTGACCGCTCGGGCAATGGACTCACCCAGGGAAGTCTTGCCAACACCGGGGGGGCCTACCAGGCAGAGTATAGAGCCGCGTACTTTCTTGACCCTTTGCTGAACGGCCAAGTAATCAAGGATGCGCTCCTTGACCTCTTCCAGTCCATAGTGGTCAGCATCCAGAATTTCAGTGGCTTTTTGCAGGTCAATATTGGCCCGCGAGCGCTTTTTCCAAGGCAGGCTCAGCATCCAGTCCAGGTAGCCACGCACCACAGTGGCTTCAGCTGAGGTGGGCGACATCATTTTCAGCTTATTCAGCTCACTCTTGGCTTTGTCTTTGGCTTCGGCGGGCATGCCAATCGTTTCAATTTTCTTGGCCAGCTGCTCGGTTTCGTTACCGGAATTTTCCAGATCACCCATTTCTTTCTGAATGGCTTTCATCTGCTCATTCAGATAGTACTCACGCTGGGTTTTTTCCATTTGCTGCTTGACGCGTGACCGAATGCGCTTTTCCACCTGCAGCAGATCGATTTCCTCTTCAATCTGGGACATCAGGCGTTCAATCCGATCGCGTACCCGATCCAGCTCCAGCAACTCCTGCTTGTCCTTGACGCTCAGGGACATGTGCGAAGAAATGGTGTCCACCATGCGAGTGGGATCTTCGATATTCTGCAGGCTGTTGAGGACTTCATTGGGCACTTTTTTGGACAGTTTGACGTACTGCTCAAACTGGCCCAGCAGAACACGGGTGAGAACTTCCTGCTCACGCTCGGAAAGCACCTCGCTGGCCAACAGCTCGCTGGTGGCCATAACGTAATCAACCGCCTCGCCCTGCTCGTTGTAACCCTGATGGTCGTGGGTTTCCATCAGGCGGGCACGCTGTTCACCTTCAATCAATACCTTGACGGTGCCGTCAGGCAGGCGCAGCAGCTGTAAAATACTGGCCTGGGTGCCAATTTTGTAAAGCTGATCCGTTTCCGGATCATCCATTTCCGGGTCTTTCTGAGCCAGTAAAAAGACTTTCTTATCAGCCGCCATGGCTGCTTCCAGAGCGTGGATGGATTTTTCACGCCCGACAAAAAGAGGAATAACCATCTGCGGATAAACCACCACATCACGCAATGGCAGTAGGGGGAGTTCAAAAATCTGCTTATCAGATGACTTGTCTTGCTGCGACATCGCAGGGATACCTCTTGGTTCAGAAATTGGGCCGTCAATACAAAGAAAAAAAGGGCACCAGGCCCTTTTTTCCTTACCACAACCAGGTTAACCCGACAGAATACACTCTAATCGCGGTTAACAGCCAGCTGTTCAACCTCATCATTTTCATAAAGCATCAGCGGCTTGGCGTCACCCTTGATCACGGTTTCATCCAGCACCACTTTGGATACTTTCTCAAGCGAAGGTATCTCATACATGGTGTCCAGAAGAACACCTTCAAGAATGGAGCGCAGACCGCGTGCACCGGTTTTGCGTTCCAGGGCTTTATGAGCAATGGCGCGCAGGGCTTCTTCACGAAACTCCAGTTCCACACCCTCCATATCAAACAGCTTGGCATACTGTTTGGTCAGGGCATTTTTGGGTTCGGTGAGGATTTCAATCAGGGCATCCTCATCCAGTTCGGTCAGGGTAGCAACCACTGGAAGTCGGCCGATAAACTCGGGGATCAAACCAAAGCGCACCAGGTCTTCCGGTTCGATATCCACCAGGGATTCGCCCAGGGCCTTATCTTCCTTGCTGGTGACGGTTGCATTAAAGCCAATGCCGCCTTTTTCAGTGCGTGCCTTGATGACTTTTTCCAGACCGGCAAAAGCACCGCCGCAGATAAACAGCATGTTGCTGGTATCCACCTGCAGGAATTCCTGTTGCGGGTGTTTGCGCCCTCCCTGGGGAGGAACGGAGGCCACGGTGCCTTCAATCAGTTTCAGCAGAGCCTGCTGAACGCCTTCGCCCGAGACATCACGGGTGATGGAAGGGTTGTCGGACTTGCGCGAAATCTTGTCGATTTCATCAATGTAAACGATGCCTTTCTGGGCGCGCTCAACATCATAATCGCATTTCTGCAGAAGCTTCTGGATGATGTTTTCAACATCTTCACCCACATAACCGGCTTCAGTCAGGGTGGTAGCATCCGCCATGGTGAAGGGTACATTCAGCATGCGGGCCAGAGTTTCAGCCAGCAGGGTTTTACCCGAACCGGTTGGACCGATCAGCAGAATATTACTTTTACCCAATTCCACTTCGTCACCCTTGGAAACTCCGGGACGCAAGCGCTTGTAATGATTGTAAACCGCAACGGACAGCACCATTTTGGCACGATCCTGGCCGATGACATAGTCATCCAGATTGGCGCGAATCTCTTTGGGTGTAGGCAGCTGTTCACTTTCCTCACCCAGCTCTTCGTCCTGCAACTCATTACGGATAATATCGGTACACAGGGAGACACAGTCGTCACAGATGTAGACCGAGGGCCCTGCTATCAGCTTTTTCACTTCATCCTGGCTTTTACCGCAGAATGAACAATACAAAAGCTTGTCATTACTCTTTTTGCCGTCGGTCATATTTTACCCCATTCACTTCATGATCTTGCCCGCCAAACCCTGCGGGCATCTTTCTGGATTCTAAAACGGCTATTCCGGACGCTTGTCGAGCACTGAATCAATCAAACCATAGTTGACCGCAGTCGGGCCATCCATGAAATTATCCCTGTCTGTATCCTTGGCAATAGTCTTCAGGGTTTGTCCGGTGTGATGAGACAAGACCTTGTTGAGCTTGTCACGAATACCCAGAATTTCTCGCGTGTGAATTTCGATATCGGAAGCCTGACCCTGGTAGCCACCCAGCGGCTGGTGAATCATCATGCGGGAATTAGGCAGACAATGGCGCTTGCCTTCCGCACCTGCGGTCAGCAAGAGAGCACCCATACTGGCTGCCTGACCAATACACATGGTGGAAACATCCGGCTTGATGAACTGCATGGTGTCATAAATAGACATACCTGCTGTCACCGAACCACCGGGTGAGTTGATGTAGAGATAGATGTCTTTATCAGGATTTTCTGATTCCAGAAACAGCATCTGGGCCACAACCAGGTTGGCCATATAGTCTTCAACCTGACCCACCAGAAAAATAACCCGCTCTTTGAGAAGGCGTGAATAGATGTCGTATGAACGCTCACCCCGTGCAGATTGCTCTACAACCATGGGTACGAGGCCACCGGCATTTTGAATATCCAGACTGTTACTCATTATTGTCCCGTTTTTAGCTAAAAGTTAACTTATAGCGTCTAAACTAACCGAGGTTGCAAATAAATTCCACCAAGAATTAGCCGCTACCCCTAAAAAACAACCGGCGCCGAAGCGCCGGTTGTTTCAGCTAAGCCGGTCAATCCGGGCTGTTCAAGCCTTACTGGGCTGGCATCGCCAACTCTTTGAAGCTCTTGGTCACATCCGTCACTTCCGCTTCGGCAAGCAGCTTGTCAACCACCTGTTGTTCCAGAGCCGCAGCTTCTACCTGGCGCAACATTTCCGGGTTGGACTTGTAGTGTTCAACCACTTTTTCAGGCTCCTGATAAGACTGAGCCATTTCTGCAATCAAACCATCCACCACAGCTTCATCAGCCTGCATTTCATTGGCCTTGATCAGCTCGCTGACCAAAAGACCCAGGGTGACATTGTTCTTGGCCTGATCCTTGAAAAGATCTGCAGGGATCTGGCTGACATCAAAGTCTTCACCCAGGTTGTACTGCTGGGCCGCCTGACGACGCAGGTTATCCACTTCATTGTCGATCAGGGCCGCTGGCACTTCAATCGGGTTGGCTTTCATCAGGGCATCAAACACAGCCTGCTTGGTGTTGTTGCGAATCGCCTGCTTAAGCTGGGTTTCCATATTTTTGCGAACTTCAGTACGGAAAGCCTCTTCGCCTCCTTCAGTGACACCAAAGGCTGCAAAAAATTCATCATCCAGCTCTGGCAACTTCTGGGCCTTAACTGCATTGATCTTGCATTTGAAGGTCGCTTCTTTGCCCGCCAGGTCTTCGGCCTGGTAGTCATCCGGGAAGTTGACCTTGACTTCTTTTTCTTCACCGGCTTTGCTACCGATCAATTGCTCTTCAAAGCCGGGAATAAAGGAATTGGAACCCAGCACCAGATCGTGACCTTCAGCCTTGCCGCCTGCAAAGGCTTCGCCATCGATAAAGCCTTCAAAATCCAGGTTCACCTGATCGCCATCTTCAGCAGTCTTATCGGCTTCTTCAAAACTGGAACGCTGCTTGCGCAGGTCAGAGATCAGCTCTTCCAGATCGCCGTCTTGAATTTCAGCAACCGGACGCTCAACGGTTTCCCCTTCCAGAGACTTGACTTCAATCTCGGGATAAACCTCAAACTTGGCAACAAACTCAAAAGGCTCGCCAGCTTTCATTTTCAGGGGTTCGATTTCAGGAGTACCTGCAGGATTCAGCTCTTCCTGGGTAACGGCTTCAATAAAGTGCTCGCGCATCAGTTCGGATAAAACTTCTTGACGCACGCTTTCACCGAAACGACTTTTCACCACAGTCATAGGTACTTTGCCGGGACGGAAGCCATCAATCTTGACCTTCTTGGCGGTATCCTTCAGGCGGGCATCTACAGCGGTATCAACTTTCTCTGCCGGCACCTGAATGGTCAGACGGCGCTCCAGCGGGGAAGTCGTTTCTACGGAAACTTGCATGGACGATCCTCGTTAAACACAAAATGGACTTTGCAAAATTAAAATTTAAGCAACGGGTCTTAAAGCTAAAAGGGGGATTTTAAGAGTAACGGCGCTGTGCAGCAAGCCAGGATACCGAAAAAGTCTCCTATAGCGCTTATTAAGTCACCAAAACACGAAAAATCCGCACTTACACCAACTCAGGGCTGACATAATGGCTGGCTGAAAGGGATTGGAATCTTGATGAAAATCGAATAAAGAAAGGAGGGGGATGGGGTGAACGATGGGGCTCGAACCCACGACCGCTGGAGTCACAATCCAGAGCTCTACCAACTGAGCTACGCTCACCACATTAAGACTGAACCCAGACGCTTGGCGCGCCCAGCAGGACTTGAACCTGCAACCTACGGCTTAGAAGGCCGTTGCTCTATCCGGTTGAGCTATAGGCGCTAAATTCATACCTGCCTGAGGTTCCGGCTTTTTGACCAAAAATGGTCGGGGTAGAGGGATTCGAACCCCCGACATCCTGCTCCCAAAGCAGGCGCGCTACCAGACTGCGCTATACCCCGTTTTTGATCGTCAGAGGCCTTGTGTTAAGAAGTGCCTGCCAACGAGATGCGCATTATAGGGACTTATTTTTTCGGGTCAACCCCTTGATGAAAAATAGTTTATTTTTCCTGGAGTTTCCCTGCCGCCTAACTCATGCGACAATAACCCTATCTTAAATCCTTCTTTTCCATTTGCAAGCGGACCCCCTTTCAATGAGCGCCCAACTGATTGACGGTAAACAAATTGCTCTGAATCTTCGTGAACAGGTTGCCCAAAACATTACGGCTCGCACATCCCGTGGCAAAAGACCTCCTGCCCTGGCCGTCATTCTGGTGGGCAGCGACCCGGCCTCCGAAGTTTACGTGCGCAACAAGCACCTGGCCTGTGAAAAAGCAGGGATTATTTCCCGCTCTTACCCTTTGGACAAAACAACCCAACAGCAAGAGCTGGAAACTCTGATTGACCAGCTCAATGCCGACCCTGAACTGGACGGCATCCTTTTACAGCTGCCTCTGCCAGGACATTTGAACGCTGATTCACTGTTGGAGCGCATCCACCCGGACAAGGATGTTGACGGCTTCCACCCTTATAACCTGGGTCGTCTGGCCCAACGCCAGCCCTTGCTGCGCCCTTGCACCCCCAAGGGCATCATGACCCTTCTGGACAGCCTGGGCCAGGATCTCAAAGGGTTGAAAGCTACCATCGTCGGCGCTTCCAATATCGTGGGCCGGCCCATGGCTCTGGAGCTGCTGCTGGCCGGTTGCACCGTTACCGTCACGCATCGCTTTACCCGTGACCTGGCAGCCGAAGTGGCTGCAGCCGATCTGGTGGTCGTTGGCGTCGGCAAGCCCGGCCTGGTTAAAGGGGAATGGATCAAACCCGGCGCCCTGGTGATTGATGTTGGCATCAACCGCCTGGAGGATGGCAGTCTGGTCGGTGACGTTGAGTTTGCAACGGCCTGTGAAAGAGCCGCCTGGATTACGCCTGTTCCCGGAGGTGTCGGCCCCATGACTGTTGCCAGTCTGCTGGAAAACACCCTGCAGTCCTGCGAAAAACGTGATCCCCTTTAAGGATTCAATAATAGACAAAGCAGTCGCTTAGTAACTAGTATTAGTCATGCAGAATTAAACAACCACTCTGGATACCAATTCATGCCTCAAGCACAACGACTTCTATTGGTGGACGACAGTCGTGTCGCCCGCCTGACCTTGAAACAACTTCTGAAAAATACCGGTGTAGAACTGGAAATCCATGAAGCCAGCAATGCGGATGAAGCCCTGCAACTTTTCAGCGAACTTACTTTCGACAGAGCGCTGATCGACTACAATATGCCTGGTCGCGATGGCATCGAGTTGGCTCATGAAATCCAGAAAACCCAGCCGGATCTGCCCATGGTTCTGGTCACGGCCAACATCCAGGATGCCATTCAGGAAAAAGCTGCGCAGCTCAATATGAAGTTTTTGGGCAAGCCGGTTGATCTGGAGCAGTTGACTCAACTCATCAAAAGCTAGAGGCAACCATGCGCAATCTTTTTTCGGATGATGAGCAGGAAGCAATCGTTGAGTTAATGAATTTGGGGGTTGGGCGTGCTGCCAGTTCCCTGTCCCGCCTGGTGCAGGATGAAGTCTTGCTATCGGTTCCCAAAGTGGAATTTGTGCAGCTGGAAACTGCTGAAGAAACCTTTAAAGAGCTGCTGCCCAAGGCTCTGGCAGGCGTTACCCAGGCTTTTGAAGGCTTTATCAATGGCAAAGCGGCGCTGATCTTTCCCGAGGAGCGCAGCCTGGAACTGGTTCGGATTGTGGTGGGTAATGAGCTCAGTGCCAGTGAAATCTCGGAATTGGAACAGGATACCCTGGCAGAGCTGGGCAATATTCTCCTGAATTCCTGTCTGGCCTCCCTGGCCAACCTTCTGAAAAGGGAAATCAATACTGCCCTCCCGGAAGCCTACAGTGGTGACTACCAACGCATGTTGGAAGTCCTCTGTGATCAGCAGGACTCCCTGATCATGCTGGTGCAAATTGACTTCTCTCTGCGCCAGCGCAACCTGCAGGGCTACCTGGTCTTTATTATTGATCTGAACAGTGCCACCGGTTTTCATTCGGCACTGCAAGACTATCTGGCTGACCTCCTTGGCAATGATCTCTGAAGTATCCATTACATCCTTACCGGCAAGCCAGGATGAAACCGGCTTGCTGGAATTGATCAAGCTACTTGAAACCGGCCTGGTGATCACCAACAGCCAAAGTCAGGTATTGCTTTGGAACAACTGGATGGAAAGGGTCACTGGAATCAAGGCGCAAGAAGCCAACAACCGGAGTTTGGCCCAGCTTTTTTCACAGTCCCCGTCCCCGGCCCTGCTGGATGCTATAGAACAAGCCTGCAATGACCGGCTGTCCAGACGCCTGTCACACCAGCTCCACCCCTTTCTTTTACCTCTAAGCCAGCCAGCTTCGGGGCAACAACTGCATCATTCCATACTGGCCCGACCCATGAAGTTTGCAGGTCAGTCGGCCTGCCTTCTGCAGATCAATGATGTCACCAACACCGTGCGCCGCGAACAACACCTGCGCGATGCCGAAGCTCTGCTCAGGTTTGAAAAGGAAATCCTCTCTCTGGTTGCTCACAATCAGCCCATTGAAAGCGTATGGCAAGCCCTCACTACAGGCATGCAAAAGCTGGCTCCCGGGTCTGAGGCAGGGCTCCTGCTGCTTGATGAGCACAGCCAATACCTGACCAACCCTGTCACCAGCAGCCATGGCTATCTGCCTTCACAGCTGACAGTCAATAGCCAAACCCCTGCCGGGGCTGCCGCCCGAACCGGGCGTTTGCAGCTGGCCGAATTCCAGAATCAAGAGCAGCCTGCTTTTTGGTGGTGCCACCCCCTGACGACCTCAGAGGAACGCCTGGCCGGTGTTCTACAGCTGGCCTGGCCAGCCACTACCCAGGAGCCAACGGCCAGTCTTACCCTGCTGGAGCGCAGTGCTCAGCTGGCCGCCATTGCTCTTCAGAATCACCAGCAACTGCTTCAGGTTCGCTATCTGGCCCAGCATGACGCCCTGACCGGCCTGGCCAACCGCAGTCTACTCAACGACAGGCTTCAGGATCAGTGTGTCCATGCCAGACAAAAGCAACAAGGTTTTGCTCTCTTGTTCATTGATCTGGATGGCTTCAAGTCAGTCAATGATGAGTATGGGCATGATGCCGGGGATGCGCTTTTGATCGAACTGTCCAGGCGATTGCAAAAACACCTGGATTCCAGGGATCTGGTAGCCCGACTCGGCGGGGATGAGTTGGTTGTGCTCAGCCAGCAGACCCAAACTCAACATCAGGCTTTTGCCTTGGCCGAACAGCTCAACGATCTGCTGAGTCAGCCCTTTGACTGGCAGGGATTCCATTTGCAGGCCGGGGCCAGTATCGGTATTGCCCTCTTTCCTGACCAAGGCGATACCGCCAACAAGTTGCTCACTCAGGCGGACAATGCCATGTATCTGGCCAAGTCACGCGGTAAGGGACAAGCAGCCAGTTGCGATCTTTCCGCCGTGGTTTACAATGAACAAAACTCCAATTCAGAAGGATAAATGATGTTCGCACAAGTTGAACGCCTGCCTGCCGACCCTATTCTGGGACTGATCGAAGCTTTCAATCGTGATACCAACCCCAATAAAATTGATCTGGGCGTGGGTGTCTACAAGGATGCTCAGGGCAACACCCCCATCATGCGGGCTGTCAAGGAAGCAGAATCCCTGCTGCTGGCTCAGGAGACCACCAAAAGCTATATCGGCTCACACGGCGATCCGCTGTTTGCACAACATCTGCTTCCTCTGGTTTTGGGTGCTGATTCACCGGCACTCCAGGAAAACCGCGCCAGCCTGACTCAGGCCCCTGGTGGAACCGGTGCTTTACGTCTGGCCGCCGACTTCATCAAACGCACGGCAGACAACAAAAAAGTCTGGATTTCCAACCCCACCTGGCCCAACCACTATGCCATTTTCAAAGCTGCGGGGGTTGAGTACGCCAGTTACGGCTATGTCGACACGCAAAGCAATGAGTTGGATTTTCCAGCCATGCTTGCCGACCTGCAGCAGATTCCTGAAGGGGATGTGGTACTGCTGCATGCCTGCTGCCATAACCCCACTGGGTTTGACCTCAACCAGGAACAATGGCAACAGGTGGTCCAGGTGCTTCAGGAACGCCAGCTTTTGCCACTGGTGGATTTTGCTTATCAGGGTTTTGGTGAGGGTCTGGAAGAAGATGCCTGGGCCGTGCGCCTTCTGGCCAAGCAACTGCCGGAAGTCATGATTACGGCTTCCTGCTCGAAAAACTTCGGTCTTTACCGAGAGCGCACCGGTGCCTTTATCGCCCTGGCCAGAAATCAGGAAGACATGGAGAAAGTCCGCAGCCAACTGGCCGTGGTGGCCCGCTCCAATTACTCCAACCCACCGGCACATGGCAGTTCCATAGTGGCCACCATTCTGGGCAGCCAGGAACTGAAACCCTTGTGGGAAGAAGAAGTCACTGAAATGCGCCAGCGCATCAACACCCTGCGTAATGACTTTGTTCAGGCCCTACAACCTTATGGCCTGGCTGACAAGTTTGCCTGTGTTGCCCAGCAGCAGGGGATGTTCTCCTATTCCGGCCTGAAACCTGAAGAGGTGGCCCAGCTGCAGAAAGAATTCGGGATCTACATGGTCAGCACCGGGCGCATGAATATCGCCGGTTACAACCAGCAGAACCTCGGCTATCTATGTGAAGCCATAGCCAGTGTCTGTAAAGCGTCTTAAAGTCATCTACACGGGCGGCACCCTGGGGATGCTGCCCGGCCCTCAAGGCCTGGTACCCGCTCCGGGATTTGCCAACCGCCTATGCCAGGCTCTCCCGGACAACTGGCTGAGTAACAACCGGCTGCAACTGGATTTCCTGGAGCTGGATCCACCGCTGGACTCCTCTGCCATGCAACCCCGACACTGGTTCCAACTGGCAGCGCTGGCCCGGCAGGCGGAAGACAGTGTTCAGGGTATCGTCATTTTGCAGGGAACGGACACTCTGGCCTGGACTGCATCCGCCTTGCATTGGTTGCTTCCAGAGATTTCCTGCCCTCTTCTGGTGACTGCCGCACAAAAACCCCTGAATACGCCCTCTTCTGATGCCTTGTCCAATATTCAGCAGGCCCTGCTCTGGGCCAGCCAGCCTGATTTGACCGGTGTTTATCTCAATTTTCACCATCAACTGTTTGACCCTCGCTATTGCCGCAAACAAGATGCCCAAGCCATGGATGCTTTTGCCAACCCTCGCGGCCAGGCATTGGCTCACTTTCGGCAACCGCTTCCCTCAATCACTGCACCCAGCTTTCCACAAGCGCTCAATTTCCAGCTTACAATCCAGCAACTCCAGTATCTGAGCGAACATTTCCAGGCCCGCATTCTGCGCTTACCGTTGATTCCCGGCCTGGACGCCAGTTATCTGGTAAAACTCACAGACTCGCTGGATGGCCTTCTGCTGGAAGGCCTGGGCGCAGGCACCAGCCCACCGCTTCGCGAATTCTACACGGCCCTGAAAAAACACAAGATTGTCACTGGAATGCTGACCCAGTGCTGGTCAGGTCAGGTCAGTCATGACTATGCAGCCAGTGCCGAAGCCCGGCAGGCAGGAGTTGTCAATCTGGGGGCAAGCACTCCGGAAAATGCACAAGCATCCCTGACCTGGCTACTGGCCCTGCGACAGCTAAAACTTGCCTCAGATCGAAAAACACCCCTCCTCTGGCAAGAAGCTTGCATGTAAACCAACAACAATTTGATACCCAGCCTTACCTGTTCGTGAACCAGTTCAAGGTTTAATGCATATACCTGAAATAAGGTATGCCATTAATCCCAGCCTGACATACAATGAATAACATAAATAAAAATTACACAACGATTGGATCTGAAGGAGGTTAACGATGAGTGATCTTGGTGAGCGTATTAAACGCCTGAGAAGAGCGCAAAATCTTACCCAGCAGCAGTTGGCTGATCTTTTAAACATCGACCAGGGCGCTGTTTCCCGCTGGGAAAGAGGCCACATCACTCCCTCCGCCCGCTATCGCAAGGAACTGGAAGAGGTTCTCGCCTCACCACTGATGGAGTTGGATGAACCCCTTTTGGAAAGCGTCAACAAAGACCTGCACTTTTCGCTGATACTGGATTGCCAACTGCGTGTACTGGCCGCTTCGGAAACCACCCTGGCCGTGAATGGTTGCCGCAGTCGTGAAGAGCTGGTCGGTAACACTTATATGCCGTTACTGAACGAAACAGCACTCAACCTTTACAGCTGGATGAAAGATGCGGGTGCTTTTAATGAAGGCATCAGTTGGGCAAGGTTTACCCTGCCCACACCGACCCTGCACTCCGGCTACCGCTGGATGGAAAGCCTCTGGATTCCCTTCCGTCTATCCAACGGTGAGCTGGTCTACCGGATTTGCAGCAAGATGGTCGATCAAATGCCTGCCGAGGGGCTGGGCCGGGCCACCCTGGAAGTACACGGCAAACAACTGGAATTGCTGGTGCCCACTCAACAACAAAGCCGCAGCACTCAACAACCACGCCCCAGCCTGCATAGAGACTGGCACGAGGCTATTTAATGCTCGCGTGTCGAGTGGAATTCAATGTCCGGGAAACGTTCCTGAGCCAGCTGCAAGTTAACCCGGGTCGGTGCCAGGTAAGTCAATAAACCGGCCCCATCTTTGGCAAGGTTGTCTTCAGCCTTGCGACGGAATTCATCCAGTTTTTTGTCATCCGGGGAATCAACCCAGCGGGCGGTCTGCACGCTGATGGGTTCATAAAGGCAGTCCACTTTATATTCATCCTTGAGGCGGAACATCACCACCTCAAACTGCAGCTGACCCACCGCACCCAACACCAGGTTGTTGTTCTTGAAAGGCTGGAACAACTGCACTGCACCTTCTTCTGATAACTGCTGCAAACCTTTTTGCAACTGCTTCATTTTCAAAGGGTCCTTGGGGCGAACCAGCTTGAAGAGCTCCGGCGCAAAGTGAGGAATGCCGGTGAATTTCAGGTTTTCACCTTCAGTGAAGGTATCCCCGATCTGGATGGTGCCGTGGTTATGCAGACCGATGATATCGCCTGACCAGGCCTCTTCCAGCAGTTCACGCTCACCGGCCATGAAATTGACAGCATCGGCAATGCGTACATCCTTGCCAATACGGCAGTGGCGCATTTTCAGTCCACGCGTGTACTTGCCGGAACAGATACGCATGAAAGCAATGCGATCACGGTGCTTCGGGTCCATATTGGCCTGGATTTTAAAGACAAACCCGGAGAACTTTTCTTCATCAGCCGCAACAGGGCGGGTTTCCGTGGCACGTTCTGCGGGAGGCGGTGCCCACTCCACAAAATCCGTCAGCATTTCCCGCACCCCGAAGTTACCCAAGGCGGTACCGAAATACACAGGTGTCAGCTTACCTTCCATGAAGGCATCCTGATCCCAGAGATGGGTTGCACCCTGAACCAGCTCCAGCTCTTCAACCAGTTCTTCATATTCATCACCGAGAAAGTCACGGGCTTCCTGAGAATCCAGACCCTTAATTCGCTCATCTTCAGGAAGAACATGTCCCTGACCGGGGCGGAAAACATGAATTTCATCGTTATAGAGATTATAAACACCCTTGAACCACTGCCCGGAGCCGATCGGCCAGTTGATGGGGGCGGCCTTGATCTTCAGAACTTCTTCAATTTCATCCAGCAATTCAATGGGATCACGAATATCCCGATCCAGCTTGTTGACGAAGGAAAAGATCGGCGTATCCCGCAAACGGCAGACGTCCATCAGCTTGATGGTGCGATCTTCGACACCCTTGGCACCATCCACCACCATCAGGGCCGAATCCACAGCGGTCAGGGTACGGTAGGTGTCTTCAGAAAAGTCCTCGTGACCCGGCGTGTCCAGCAGGTTGACAATGCGATCGTGGAAAGGAAACTGCATGACTGAAGAGGTAATGGAAATCCCCCGATCCTGCTCCATGGTCATCCAGTCCGAGGTGGCATGCTTGTCACTCTTCTTACCCTTGACACTACCTGCCGTCTGGATCAACTGCCCCAGCAACAAGAGTTTTTCGGTGATGGTGGTCTTACCGGCATCCGGGTGGGAAATGATAGCAAAGGTACGCCGCTTCTCTACTTCTTTGGCAATCTGTGTGTTGGACATCCAACCCTCAAGAGTCTGATTTCAAATGATCGCTATTTTCGCTGATAACCCCGGCTTTAACAATGCCCAACTTCTACGGCTGCAAACTCACGGCTTTTCCCTTAAACTCGCAGGCTTATGAAAGGAGTGATGACTTTGCAAGAGAACAGCACCACCCAACCCTTGCCCCTGTCCACTCCAGGTCGAAACCTGATGCGTCTGACTCTGGTTAGGGGTATTACCTGGACGGGTTTTCTGGGCGGGATTATTTTCGGTCTGGAAGTGGTGGGTTTTCAGCTCAATATCCTGGCGGTGTTTTCCGTAATAATCGCCATGGCTTTAATCAACCTTTTAACCTGGTGGCGGTTGAAGTGGCAGCGCCCGGTGGCGGATATCGAGTACCTTTTGCATCTACTAGTGGATGTGATTGGCTTAAGTCTCTTGTTTTATTTGACCGGAGGGGCCAACAACCCTTTCATCTCTTACTTCCTGGTACCTCTGACGATTTCTGCAGCCACCCTGCCCTGGCGCTTCACCTGGATTCTGGCCTGCTACATTCTGGCTTCCTATACTGCACTGATGTTTTTTCATCATCCTGTCCCCCAACTTGGTCAACACCTGGAAAGCAGTGGTTTAAGCCTGCATGTTCTGGGCATGTGGGTGAACTTTATCCTCAGCACCGGGTTAATCACGGTCTTTGTTTTCAAGATGGCTCAATCCTTGCGTAACCGTGATGCCGATTTGTCCGACACTCGCGAACAGGCTTTACGAGACGAACAAATCATGGCCGTTGCCACTCAGGCTGCCGGAACTGCACATGAGCTGGGAACACCCTTATCGACCCTGGCTGTTTTACTCAAGGAAATGCACAACGAGAATCAAGACAATCCCGAGCTTCTCGCTGATCTGAAGCTTTTGCGCAGCCAGGTGGACACCTGCAAGTTAACCTTGCAATCCCTGGTGAGTAATGCGGACAAATCACGACTGCTCAACCCGGAAAGCAAGCCTGTGAAGGCTTTTCTGAAAGATGTACTTGAACACTGGGAGGTTTTAAGACCGGATGTTCGCTACTGTATTGACTGGCCTGAAGGCAACCAGCCCGAGCCCTGGATACTCGCCGATATCACCTTGCAGCAGGCTTTGATCAACCTGCTCAATAATGCTGCCGACGCCAGTGGTAAAAAACCCGTCACCATCAGTATGGAATGGGATGCTGTGGAAGCCCAGATCGAAATTCATGACCAGGGGCCAGGTATTCCCATGGAAATTGCCGAACGCCTGGGGCAGACGTTTATCTCCACCAAAAGCAAGGGCTTGGGTCTGGGACTGTTTTTGACTCATGCTACAATAAACCGTCTGGGTGGTGCTGTGCGCCTGTACAATCATAGTCAGGGAGGTACGTTGACGGAAGTCCGCATACCTGTTTTAGGCACCCCTACACCGGGAAGCCACCGATTCACATCCTAAGCACAGGTTCTACAAGATGAGTATTGAAGAGCAGCAGGACGACAAACTTCGCATCCTGATTATTGATGACGATGAGGTTTTTGGACAGGTACTGGAGCGCGCCCTGAACAAGCGTGGCTATGAAGTCGCCCGCGTCATGGATGATCAACAGGCGCTGGAAAAAACCCGTGATTTTGAACCTGATTACATCAGCCTGGATCTCAAGCTGGAAGGCAGTTCCGGCCTCAACCTGCTTCCCCAGTTGGTTGAAGCCTCCCCACAATCAAGAATTGTTGTTCTAACCGGCTACTCCAGTATTGCCACGGCAGTCGAGGCCATTAAGCTGGGTGCCGTCAATTATCTGTGCAAACCTGCCGATGCCGATGAGATTCTTGCCGCTTTCAACAAACAGGAAGGCAACCCGGACACCCCTCTGGCGGAACAGCCCATGTCCGTCAACCGCCTGACCTGGGAACATATCCAGAAGGTGCTGCATGAGCAGGATGGCAATATCTCGGCAACAGCCAGGGCCCTGGGCATGCACCGCCGCACTTTACAGCGCAAACTGCAAAAGCGGCCCGTTAAACGTTAACCGCCTGGGTTTACTTTTCATCCAGATAACGCTGGGGATCAAAAGCCCGCACCCAGTCCGGCATGAAAGCCGTCAGGCCGGTAATAATCATGCCGTTCACGACCGCTTCGGGTGGCAGTGTCAGTGGCAAAAACAAAAAGTATTCATTGGCCAGACGCGTAAACTCATAACCGCTGGTATAAAACCAGGTAATGGCGATCACGGCCAGACCAGAAGAGAGAGTGGCAGCCGCTGCCCCGACTCCACCCGCCACGAGTACAAAAATAAAAAAATTGGCAGGCAGCTTGCGATCCACCCAGCGCCATACCCAGTGGCTCACAAACACCGGCAGCACACAAACCACCAGCCCATTGATACCCAACATATCCCATTCGGATCGCCCGGTCAGAGCCGTCACCAGCAAGGCCAAACTGGTTGCCACCAACGCCATGGGCCAATAGAACATCAGTGTCAGGGTGGTTGCCAGGAGCAAGTGAATGGAAACCGTAAAACTGATATCGGCTCTCAACTGCCATAAAAAAGCCACCAGCAGAACACTGCCCAGAAAAAGATGCTGCAAGCCGACCTCACGAAAAAGGATTTTCCAGGGCACACGAAACAGGGCCAGAATCAAAAACAGTATCCAGAACACCAACCCCATCCAGCCCAAAGCACCTGGATCAATACTTGCTGAAAAACTCATTTGCTGATCCCAATCAAATAAAACATATATTTACACTTCATCAATGTAGATAACTGGAAAAGCTTTCAAAGCAAGGGCATAATTCGCGCTGCTTATCAGAACTCCAATAATATTTCCTGTGCATCCCAGTATAGCCTCAATAACCATAACAAGCAGCCAGGGACAGCAACAGACCTTCTCGTTTTTTTATAAACCTCTTATCCAAGAATTGGAGATCTGTTTCTATGCTTTCATCACTCAGGCTATTGGGTATTAACCTGCGCCTCTGGATCATTCTGGCCCTGGCTGTGCTTTCCCTACTTGCCCTAAGCCTTCTGGCCATTCAACAACAAAGAGCGGCCCTTCTGGAAGAAAAGGATCTTCAACTCAGCCAGCTTCTGGAATTGGCCGAGACCACTCTGAAGCATCATTATCAGCTGGCGGCTTCGGGGGAGGTTTCAGAAGAAGAAGCCAGGAAGCGCGCTTTTGCCATCATCGAAGACTTTCGCTACACCACCGGCAGCGACCAGGATTATTTCTGGATTCTGAGCACTCAGGGCGAAATGCTCATGCACCCCCAACAGCCCGAATTGATCGGTCGGAACCTGCGCAGCGCTGAAGACCCTGAGGGCTATGCCTTTTTCCGTGACCTTCTTCAGGGAGCCAAACAACAGGGAAGCGGCCAGATTCGTTATGTATGGGACAAGCCCGGCTTCAATTCACCTGTAGGAAAAATGGCTCGTTATCAAGCCTTTACAGACTGGGACCTGGTTCTGGTCAACGGTATTTATCTGGATTCACTCAATGCCCAGGTACGTCAAAGTATCTATTCATTGCTGAGTATCTTCGTTATCTCAGCGGCTGTCATGGCCGCTCTGATTTTGTTGGTGACCCGCTCCATCCAGCGACCCCTGAAGGATATGCTCAACCGTATGCGCCAGATTGCTGACGGGGATGGGGATTTGACACATCGCCTGCCGCTGGAAGGCAAAGACGAACTCATGCACATTAACCGCGCCTTCAACCGCTTTATCAGCAAAATTCAGGAGCTGGTCAAGGAGTCGCGGGAATCAGCACTTTCAGTCTCCGCTGCTGCTGAAGAGCTGTCTGCTGTTACCCAGCAAAGCGCCCAGACGGTCCAACAACAGAGTCAGGAAACCGATCAGGTGGCCACAGCCATGAATGAAATGACGGCTACCGTTCAGGAAGTGGCCAGCAACGCCACTTCAGCCGCCAGTGCTGCCTCTGAGGCCAATCACCAGACCCAGGTGGGTCAGCAACGCCTTCAGGAAACCCTGGAAACCCTGGGACAACTGGATGCCAGCATCAAAAACACTGCTAGCACCCTGGAAGAGTTGCGTGCCGGAACCGCAAACATCGGCACGATCATGGATGTTATCAGTGGCGTGGCTGAGCAGACCAATCTGTTGGCCTTGAACGCCGCCATTGAAGCCGCCCGCGCCGGTGAACATGGGCGGGGTTTTGCGGTCGTGGCCGATGAGGTTCGCAATCTGGCGGCTCGCACCCAGCAAAGCACCGGGGAAATCAGGGAAATGATTGAACGTTTGACAGGTGAAGCCGAACGCTCCTTCAAAGCCATGGCGCATAGCAGTGATCAGGCCGTGGAAACCGTGGCTCATGCCCAGGAAACCTCCCAGGCACTGGAACAGGTAGCTGCAGCCATTCAGCAGATTGCCGACATGAATACCCAGATTGCCAGTGCAGCAGAAGAGCAGGCGGCTGTTGCTGATGAAATCAACCGCAATGTCGTGAACATCAATGAGCTTTCTTCACAAACCGAAGAGGGCGCTTCCCACACGACGCAAGCCAGTGAAGAGCTGGCCGGTCTGGCAGAAAACCTCAATCATCAGGTCAGCCAGTTCAAAACCTGACCTCAGGTTCCAGGGATGGAACCTTTTCCTGACAACACACCCGGTTGCGACCGGCAGCCTTGGCTTGATAAAGCTGATAATCCGCACCGGACAGCAGCTTATCCAGGGTCATGCCCTCCCTAAGACCCATCACGCCGGCACTGATTCTTTGCTCTATTCCCAGAGGGCATTCATGCTCTTCCAGGGCTTTACGGATTTTCTCGGCGGCCTGAAAAGCCTGGTTGCAACTGGTTTCCGGGCAAATCAGTAAAAACTCCTCACCCCCCCAGCGACCAAAAACATCACTGGTGCGTACTTTTTCTTCAACCAGGCGGGCAAAGCTTTTCAACACCTCATCCCCAATCTGGTGACCATAATTATCATTAACGGCTTTGAAATAATCCAGATCAAAAAGCACTATGGACAAGGGACGGGCATGGCGCCGCGCCAGAGAAACCTGCTCGGTCAGCACCCGATCCAGGTGATGGCGATTGTAGCAACCGGTCAGTTTATCGGTGATGGACACTCTTTCCAGTTCACTGTTTTTTTCCAACAACTCACTCTCAGCCTGGTAAAGGCGGGCGTTGACCTTGCGAATACGATGATTAAGGTTCATCAGGTGCAAGGTATACAGACCCAGCACCAGCAAAACAATCAAAAGAAGCAACAGCCCCGGCAACACGCTTCGCCAGGGGAAGTTCTGCTCCTGTGGCAACTCCACCCAGCGATTATAGATTCGGGAATGCTCTTGCTGGGTGACACCGACCAGCAGCTTGTCGAGAATCTGTGTCAGCAGCGGCCAGTCGTCCCGCACGCCCATGCCCAGGTCAAAGGAGTAAGGTGTTTGTCCGGAGACTTTCAAGTTGGCCAGACCTTCAGTTTTGATCAAATGGGTCGCCGCTGCCAGGTTGCCAACAAAAACCTCTTCGTCACCTGAAGCAACCTGCTTCAAGCCTTCCAGGGCCGAACGAACCCGCTTGATGTCCAGTTCCGGGAAGTGATTACTGAGCATCTCATCAGAAGCATAGTCTTCAACCACCACCAATTGCTGACCCTGCAGATCCCCGATATCGGGAATGTAATCAACCTCCTGTCGGGTCACCAAAACCATGGGGGAGCGTACATAAGGCTGAGTGAAATTCAGAAATTGACGGCGTTCAGGGGTCGCCGCAATAGCCGGCAGCAAATCAATTTCCCGGTTTCTGGCTGCCTCCATGATTCGGGGCCAGGTCAGGTTTCTGACCAGCTCGATCTCCAGCCCCAATCTGTCTTCCAACAAATCCAGGTAGTCGGCACTGATTCCCTGCAACTGCCCTTGCTGATCATAATATTCAAATGGAGCCCAGTCCGGGTCCACCGCAACACGCACCTTATCCAGTGAATCCAGAAAACTTCGCTCGGTTTTGGTCAGGTTAAAATTCCGGGAGGCAGAATCCCTGGTTGATTCAAAAACCAGACCCTGGTATCCCCGTTCATCCGTAGCCAAGAGCTTATGCTCAGCAAGCTGCTGCAAGATATAATCCAGCCGCCCCTTGTCCAGATGCCCCATTTCAATCGTGTGCCGGGCAATCATGGGTTCCAGACCCAGAGCTTCATTCATCAGAGCACTGCGGGACTTACCCTGGGTGTTGTAGCGCTCCAGAATCAGATCAACCATTTCCTCCTTGTTATCCAGAGCATAGTGCCAGCCACGGATCACCGCTCTTTTCATGGCTTCGACACGCTCAGGATTTTCACTGGCTTCCTGGGCATTGGTAAAAAGAATATCGCCATAGAAGTCCATTCCGTAGTGCTTGGGGTCAAGGATATTCACCGGATAACCCTGTTCCCGGAGCTGGAAAGGCTCATTGGTACTGTAGGAAGCAATGGCATCCACCTCCCCGGATTTGAGCTTTTCCATGCGTTCATCCCAGGGTTGGCGCAACATCCCCTCTTTCAGTACACCCTGGTCTGCCAGCATCGCGAGAATGTTGATGCCTTCCGAGTTATTGTCATAAAAAGCCAGGCGTCGCCCGATTAGACCCTGAGGGCTTTGAATGCCCGAGGAACGCAAGGTCATCAGAACATTGGGGGAATGTTGAAAAATGGGGGCCACCAGTTGCAAACCCTGTCCGGCATCACGATGAAACAGGAGGATGGAGTCGGCCACACCGTATTCAGCCTCGCCTTCCAGCACCTGCAGAACATTGTTGCGGCTCATGTCTCTTTCCAGCAACCGTACCTGCAGACCTTCATCGGCAAAAAAACCCTGCTCCAAAGCCGCATAATAACCAGCAAACTGGAACTGGTGCAGCCATTTCAATTGCAGGGTCACTTCCTCATCAGCCGCCTGTGCCCCGGACGTAAAACAGGCAAGGGTCAAAAGGGCCAGATAAGCAAGCCTTGTTTTTAAACTGCAAAGGGGCATCATAGGCAACCGGGTTGTATGAAATAACTCCAAGACCCATTCCCTGGATTGCAACAACCTTACTTAACAACTTGCTTACATGGAACGGCATGTTTATGGCATTTGCAGCCTTTTTTACCTTAACAAAAACTTAAAAAACCAATGCAGAGCAATATAAAGACAACATCTTTTCAAAATGTAAGCAAAAGTTACCCTGAAGAATCACCGGAATGCTCAAATGAAGCTGTTTATATTATTCTTCACCCTGCTCTGGCTTAACCCTTTCAATGCCAGTGAACTGGCTGCAGCTGACTTCGTTCAACCTCTGACCCAGGGTGAAGTGCTTAAACTGGACTATACAGAGACAACAACTCCACCCGATACCTCTGCAGCCTGGCAGCCTTTTTCCTTTGACCAAAGGCTGGCCAATGAGGAATTGGACTTAATCACTGTCTGGTTTCGTACTGAATTCAAGCTGGATCAACGACCTGAAGAACCACTCAAGCTTTATCTGCCCCGTTTGTTTCAGGGAGGGGTGATCTACCTGAATGAGACTTTGCTGACTCGGATTCCAGGTGCCGATCCGCAAACCCAGGCCCGCTGGCTACGCCCGCACCTGATCAACCTACCTCTGGACAGTCTTCAAGCAGGCCGCAACAGTCTCCTGCTGAAGGTTGATACCCGTTGGCCCAGTGTTGGTCTGGGCACACCTCTGGTTGGCACTTCAGACCGGATCACACCCGAGTATGATCAGCGCTATTTTATTGAGCAGGAGCTCATTGTCATCTCAGCCACTGTTTTGCTGATGGGAGCCCTTTTTTTGCTCGTAATCTGGCTGCGTCGCCCCAAAGAGGTGAGCTATGCCCTCTTTGGTTTGGCCATGCTGGCCTGGGGGCTGCGTTCCAGTTATAACCTCTGGCCATTGATCCCCATGGATTACTGGCTTCTCAGCCGGGCTGGGTTTTACGCAGTCACGGGGTTTGGCAATATTCTTCTCTGCTTGTTTATCCTGCGTGCTGCCAGTATTCATCACTCCTGGTTGGAGCGGCTGGCTCTGGTTTACGCGGCGTTAGGCCCTCTTGCCATGCTGATACTGGATGACCTTTTCGTGAAATGGGATGCCCTCTGGTATCTGGGTGCCATGCCCCTGAATGTTTTTGCGGTGGTGGCTATCGCAAGAGCAGCCTGGTTCCAGAGAAACTGGGATCAGGTTGCGCTTGCCGTGGGTATGGGACTGGGTGTTGCTGCCTTTCTGCATGACACCCTGGTGCAGGCTGGCTGGATGCCTTCTTCGGGTTTTTATCTGAGCCATGTGGCAGTGCCCCTGATCCTCTGCTCGATGGGGCTGGTGTTAACTGCGCGTTTTACCGAAGCCTTGCAGCGCGAAGAAAACACCAGCCAGGAGCTTGCTGCGCGGGTCAAGCAAAAGGAAGAGTCCTTGAAAGCCAGTTATGAGACAGTCCGAAAAATGGAAGCCGAACAGGTGCGCACTCAGGAGCGTCAACGCATCATGCGCGATATGCATGATGGCCTGGGCTCTCAGCTACTCTCTTCCTTGATCCTGGTGGAAAGTGGAGAGGCCGATCACAAGCAGGTAGCACAATTACTTCGTGAATGTCTCGATGATATGCGCCTGGTGATTGACACCCTGTCTCTGGATGAGGAGGACCTGGTCACCGCTCTGGGAACTTTGCGTTTTCGCATGGCCCCGCGCTTAAATGCCCTGGGCATTGATTTGCAATGGGATTTACAAGGCCTCAGTGATGACGTGAAAATCAACCCGGATGCCATTCTGGTGATCCTGCGTATTGTTCAGGAAGCCTTGTCCAATGTACTGAAACATGCCAAAGCCAGTAAAGTGCAATTTACCCTGCAAAACTCCGAAGAAGGCTTGAGCTTCTCCATGGTCGATGATGGTTGCGGCTTTAACAGCAACCAGTCCTATCCAGGCAAGGGACTCACCAACATGCAGCACCGGGCCGCCTCCATTGATGCGCAACTCAGCATTAACAGTGATGCCTCGGGGACTGGCCTTCACTTCCATAAAAGACTTGAGTGCCATGCCGATCAATAAACCCATCCTGAGTGTGCAAAACCTGAGCAAAAGCTACCCCACCCCGCAGGGTGCTTTAAGGGTTTTTCAACAACTCAACCTGGAATTACCAGCCGGACAAAGCCTAGCCCTGATGGGGGAATCCGGCAGTGGCAAAAGTACCCTGTTGCACTTGCTGGCCGGACTGGAAGAACCCGATAGCGGACGGGTATTTCTCGACAACCAGGAATTGACTCAGGCCTCCGAAGCTCACAAGGCACAAATCCGCAGAAAGTATCTGGGACTGGTTTTTCAGCAGTTCAACCTGATTCCCAGCTTACAGGTCAGGGACAACCTGGCCTTCCAGGCTCGGCTGGCGGGTTGCCATGATCCGCAATGGCAGGCTGAAATTACCACCCGCCTGGGGTTGAAAGAACTTTTGGATCGCTATCCGGAGCAGCTCTCCGGTGGCCAGCAACAAAGAGTGGCCCTGGGGCGTGCTCTGGGCCACCGCCCGCAACTGCTGCTGGCCGATGAACCCACCGGCAGCCTGGATGAAACCACCAGCGACCAGGTTATGCAGCTGCTGCTGGAACTGGTGCAACTCAGTGGCACCAGTCTTTTGATGGTGACCCACAGTCAGCGTCTGGCTCAACAACTGGATCAAGTGCTGCAGTTGCAGGCAGGACAGCTGGAAGCGCTGGGCTCATGAAAGCTTTCGGCTGGACACTGCTGACTCTGCTCAGCCACTGGCGCAGGCATCCGGTACAACTGGGCAGTCTATTGCTGGGGTTGTGGCTGGCGACGGCCCTTTGGTCAGGTGTGCAAAGCCTGAACCATCAAGCCCGGCAAAGTTATGACCAGGCAGCCGATCTGTTCAGTCAATCCGAATTGAGCAGCTTGCAGGCTCCTGGCGGTGAGAATTTTGATCAGGAGCTTTGGATCAAGCTGCGAAAAGAAGGTTGGCCTCTGGTGCCTTTATTGCAGGGGCGTCTGCGTCTGGAAGCGATGGACACGCGATTACAGCTCGTTGGCATTGATCCTCTCAGCCAACAGGCCCTGGATGGCACTGCAAGCCAGGTAACAGGCTTCACGAACCTGAAGGATTTTATCACTGCTCCCGGCCTGACCCTGATCGCCCCAGCCACCCTGCAGCAACTGGGCTGGCAAGCCGGTGATCGCCCGGTGACCGCCGCCAGCGGCTATCAGCTACCGCCCCTGGTGGCTGCCGAAGGCCTGGCACCGGGAACCCTGGTCATGGATCTGGGCTGGGCGCAGCAGGCTTTGGAAGCACCGAGTCAATTAAACCGCTTGCTGGCTCCTGCTGATTGGCTGGCCGAGTCTCAGGGTGACCTACCCTCACTGCCTGAATCTTTTGAGAATAAACTGATCTGGCAAAGCGGGGAAGAAGAAGCCGATCTGGCTCGCCTCACGGAAAGTTTTCACCTGAATCTGACCGCTCTGGGTCTACTGGCCTTTGCTGTGGGTCTGTTTATCGTGCATGCCACTCTGGGGCTGGCTCTGGAACAAAGACAGGGGATGCTGAGAACCCTGCGCGCCAGCGGCATCACCTTGAGCAGTCTGTTGGCCGCCTTGGCTCTGGAGCTGGGCAGCCTGGCTCTACTGGGTGGTCTGGCAGGCCTGATCAGTGGTTACTGGCTGGCAGCAGTGCTGTTGCCGGATGTCGCCGCCAGCCTGCAAAGCCTTTACGGTGCCCGCATTGCCGGTCAGTTGCAGCTGCAACCAGAAACCTGGCTGACCGCACTGGGCATGAGTTTGGGTGGTATGCTGCTGGCCGGTGGCAGTTGGCTGTACAAGGCTGCACGCTTACCGCTGCTTTCCCTGGCACGCCCCCAGGCCTGGTATCAAGCGGAAAGCCGTCGCTTAAAACGCCAGGGTATTCTGGCCCTGGTTGCCTTGTTGGTCGCAGGTCTGGCCTGGTTTCAGGGTGACAGTCTTGCCTGGGGCTTCCTGCTACTGGGCAGTCTCCTGCTTGCTGCGGCTTTGCTTCTGCCTTTGTTGTTGCAGGTTTGTCTGCTGTTGGGCCGACGTCTGGCCCGGCATCCTGTTCACCAATGGTTCTGGGCCGACACTCGCCAGCAGCTTCCCGGCCTGTCCCTGGCCCTGATGGCCTTGCTGCTGGCCCAGGCAGCCAATATCGGGGTGGGCACCATGACGGAGGGTTTTCGGCAAACCTTCATGGGCTGGCTGGATCAGCGCCTGGCCGCCGAAGTCTATCTGCGCCCAGAATCCCAGCAGCAGGCACTGAAAATGGAAGCCTGGTTGGCTGAAGACCCCCGCATAGAAGCCATTTTACCCAGTTATCAGACCAACACCCATCTGGAAGGCTGGCCGCTGGAAGTCACTGGTCTTGCCGATCACGCCACCTATCGTCAGCACTGGCCGCTTTTGCAGCAGCTTGCCCAGCCTTGGGAACAGGTGTTTACCCATCAGGCCTGGTTAATCAGCGAACAACTGGCCTATCGGATGCAAGTGCAACCCGGAGACACCCTGACTTTAAACACCCCCGAAGGCCCGGTCAGCCAGACTGTTGCCGGAATCTACCCGGATTACGGTAATCCCAAGGGGCAGCTCCTGATGAGCAATGCCCAGTTTCAGCGTCACTGGCCGCAACAAGCCGTCTCCAGCTATGCACTGCGCCTGCCCGTCGAACATACCGAGGATCTTGTGGCTGAACTGCGTGAGGTTTTTGCCCTGGACACCTCACGTGTTCTGGATCAGGCCAGTCTGAAAGACTGGTCCACTCGGGTTTTTGATCGCACCTTCACTGCCACCAGCGCACTCAGCACCCTGACTCTGGGTCTGGCGGCTCTGGCACTGTTTGCCAGCCTGCTGACCCTCAGCCAGGCGCGCTTGCCGCAACTGGCTCCGCTCTGGGCGGTGGGCCTGAGCCCTGCACAATTGGCGGGCCTGAACCTGCTGCAACTACTGCTGTTGGCCCTCCTGACAGCCGTTCTGGCCCTTCCCCTGGGCTTATTGCTGGCTTGGTGTCTGGTGGCTGTGGTCAATGTTCAGGCTTTTGGCTGGCGACTGCCCCTGCATTTCTTTCCTGGCTTGATGGCATTTTCGGTTTTTCTGGCACTGCTCAGCGCTTTACTGGCCGCCGCCTGGCCCAGCTGGCAGCTTCGCAAACAAGCTGCAGGGCGTTTGTTAAAGGTTTTTGCCCATGCTGATTAGAATATTACTGGTGTTGCTGGCCTGCGTTGCATTACTGGCTTGCAGTCAGGAAGAACCACCTGCCCGAGGTTTTGCGGGTCTGGGCACCAGTGTGGAAGGCTTTGCTCAGGTTAAGCCTGATCCCCAGCTGAGTTTCCCTGAAGACCTGGGCAGCCACCCGGATTACCGGATTGAATGGTGGTATGTCACCGCCAATCTAACCGATGAACAGGGTGAAGAATGGGGCGTGCAATGGACGCTGTTTCGCCAGGCTCTGCAACCCGGCTCGGATGAAGACCAGGGCTGGCAAACACCCCAGCTTTGGCTCGGCCATGCTGGCCTGACTTCACGCCAGAATCATTGGCAAAGCGAACGCCTGGCGCGGGGCGGCATCGGCCAGGCCGGAGTCACGGCGCAACCCTTCAAAGCCTGGATTGATCACTGGCAGTTTACCAGCCTGGGCGATTCCTTCAGCCCACTTAGCCTGACTGCTGCCGGTGATGATTTTGCTTACCAGTTAGAGTTACAGACACAGCAGCCGCTGGTTCTTCAAGGCGAAGCAGGCTACAGCCGCAAATCCAACCAGGGACAGGCTTCCTACTATTACAGCCAGCCTTTTTTTGAGGTGAGTGGCCAGTTACAGGTCGGGAAAGAAACCCTGCAGGTTTCCGGTCAGGGCTGGATGGATCGGGAATGGAGCAGTCAGCCGCTGGCTGGCAATCAGGAAGGCTGGGACTGGTTTTCCCTGCACCTGGACGGTGGTGACAAGCTAATGGTTTTCCAGTTGAGAGACCAACAGGGCGCAAACTTTCATTCCGGCACCTGGATCAGTGCCCAGGGCGAAGCCACCCCTTTGCAATCCGAGCAGATTCAACTCGAACCTCTCAACCAAACCCAGGTGGCCGGACGCCGCCTGCCCACCCGCTGGCAACTGACCATCCCGGACAAAAACCTGAAAATCACCACCCAGGCCTTGAACCCCAAAGCTTTTATGGACACCAGCATCCCCTACTGGGAAGGCCCGATTCACTTTGAAGGCAGCCACACCGGGCGGGGATTTCTGGAAATGACCGGGTATTAAGCCCAGTTTTTTAAGATTAAGCTGCGCTAATCAAACTTGCGTTTCTTATCATGGCGGTAAGGCTTACTGGTATTGCTGGTCACCATAACCTGCGACACAGACTGGGTAATGGATGCCTTCAACCCCTCGAAAACCCTAACCGCATCTGAGTACTTCAAGTAATCCAGAATGCCTTCAGCCAGGCTGTCAACTATGGCCTCAGCCTCTCTAATTCGAAAGCTCTTGGAGGCCGCTAACCCAACAAGAAATTTTTTCTCCGGGAAAACCTTACTCCCTTTAAGCTTCAACGCCATCTTGTTATCAAGGGTGTCATAAATAGGTGTATGGGTAATGTCAAAGGGCGGGGAAACAAATACCTTCTGCATGTCCGGCGCATACTGAAGAGCAAAATTTTTCAGATGGGCATCGCCGTTACCAATCAAACAGTTGAATACAATATAGCGATACATTTTGCGCACTTCCTCAAAGCTTTGGGTGTAGAGGTAGGTCGCTTCAAGCAAAGTTTCATAGCTGCCGGTGTATTTTGCATCGGGCGAATTGGGTCGCTTCATCAAGGTGGTGAAATCTTCATAACCCAGCAGCCTGCCTTCGGGTTTATCAAACCGCTCCACCACAAAGATTTCCAGGTTTTCCGAGAGGTAAACAGGTGGGGGTTCCAGACCACAATGCCTGGCCGCTTGCATGCAGACAAATTCATTGACTGTCAGCAAAGGAAATTCTTCATCAAAGGCTTTAACAATGAGATCTTTCTGCTCAAGAGTTCGGCTGGTATCCAGAATGCTGACTTTCGGCTGTACGCCTGACAAGGTGTTTCTCAAGTAATACTTTTCCAGCAACTGCGGAAAAAGCGGTTCCTGCCCTTGATAGTTGAGGATTTCATTCAATGAAGCCGAGCCTGCTTCAGGCAATTCAAAGCCTGGATCATAAGCCAGCATTCCAACGCCCTTTTCTCCTTGAAGGGCCAACAGATACATATCATCCACTCTGGCATAGCGGGCAAGTCGCTCAGAGATAAAACGGCGGTTGAAGCCCTCGGGCAGGTTTTGAGAAAAAATCGGGTGAAGTGCTCCTGATGAGTAACCATCAAGGGTTGGACGAGTCATGGTCAAAGAGACCGGCTGACCTACCTGTGTGGGTTGGTAGTGGTGAACGGACCCTTTAGTCAGCAAACCCAAGTCCATCTGACCAAGCCGTACCTGTATTTTATCAACCCTGTTGGGCAAACTCTGAAAGCTCATCACTCTTCTCCAAACAGCTCATCCAGCTCATCCCAATCAGGAAATCGGTGCACTTTTTCAGTTGCAGTCAATTGCAGACCAACGGCATCCAGATAGCGCTCCAAAATATCCAGAGAACCTGTAAAGCGGCCATTTTCAATTTCCGATAGAGTGCTTTTATGGATACCGGTGGTTTCAGCCATCTGCTTTTGAGTTTGGCTTAGGTGCTTACGTGCCGTGCGAATCTGTTCACCAATGCGTTGCCGGGAGGACATAATCTTTCTCTTTGCTTGCTATATAGCGATCAATGTTAGCTCAAAAGCCTAAACTTTGCTATATGGCAAACTTAAAAGTCTAGTGGTAAACACCGACATAAAGATTATAATCACGGCTCAAGCCAGACCCTCCTTACTTTTCAACCCCAAGCCTCAGACCTCTTACAGTGAACCCACGCCATCGAAGTAAAAAAAGCCAGGCCAAACCAATTCGCAAAGGCCTGCACCCAAGGAATCGCCACAACCAGGGCTATAACTTCCCGACTCTGGTCAAAAGCCACCCGGCACTGGCCCGGCATGTAAAACCCAACGCCCACGGCGACCTTTCCATTGATTTTGCCGACCCTCTGGCCGTAAAAATGCTCAACGCGGCATTATTGAAACACGACTACCAGCTGGTTGATTGGGATATTCCAGAAGGCGCACTTTGCCCACCCATCCCCGGCAGAGCTGACTATATCCATTACATGGCTGACCTGCCCGGCCTTGATCAACCTGGCATCAAGCTTCTGGATATAGGCACAGGAGCCAGTGGCATCTACCCGCTACTGGCCTGCCAGATTTACGGCTGGAAGTGTGTCGGCAGTGACATTAACCCTGAGTCTCTGGCAAACGTTGCCGCAATGATCGACAAAAATCCTTCTCTCCAGGGCCGCATCACACTGCGCAGACAGCAGGATAAAAACCATATTTTTTCAGGAATCATTCAACCGGGTGAGTTCTTTGACCTCAGCGTCTGCAATCCACCCTTCCACGCCTCGCCAGAGGAAGCCCTGAAAAGCAGCCAGCTGAAAACCAGCAACCTGGCACTAGCCCCCACCCTGAATTTTGGTGGGCAGGGAGCAGAGCTCTGGTGCAAAGGGGGCGAGCAGCTGTTTCTGAAAAAAATGGTCAGAGAAAGCCAAGTGTATTCCACTCAATGCCGTTGGTTTACCAGCCTGGTTTCCAAAGCCGACAATGTGAAGCCCATCAAAAAACTGATTCGTAAGCTGGGTGCCCTTGATCTACGCGAAATCGAGATGAAACAGGGCAACAAGATCACACGGGTACTGGCCTGGAGCTTTCTCTGAACTGCGCACAAGGTGGGTCAAAATAAATGGCCATTGACACTCTGTTGCGTTAACCAAATTATTTACGTACAGTTTCCTGTACATAAACACAAAACAGGTGACCCACTATGGATGCTATAAGCTACACCAGCGCTCGAAGCAACCTGGCAAAAATGATGCAACAAGTGTGTGATGACCATAGCCCGGTCATTATCACTCGCAGCAAAGCACCGTCTGTCGTTATGCTCTCGCTTGAAGATTATGAAGCCCTGCAGGAAACGGCTTATTTGCTACGCGCTCCAAAAAATGCGCGCCGATTGCTGGCCTCTATTGCTGAACTTGAGGGCGACCAGGGCACAGAAAGAGAACTGCTGGAATGAAACTGATCTTTTCAGAAAATACCTGGGAAGATTATCTCTATTGGCAAAAAACAGACAAAAAAACCGCCAACAGAATCAACAAACTGATCAAAGAAACTCAGCGCAACCCCTTTGAAGGAATCGGCAAACCAGAGCCTCTCAAACACAATCTAACAGGCTACTGGTCAAGAAGAATCAACGAGGAAGATCGTATGGTCTACAAAATGACTGATAACGCTCTTTTAATTGCCCAGCTTCGCTATCACTACTGAATTACTGCATGGCTGTCAGGTAGAGCAGTAAAACTCATGGGTATGACATAGAGTTCTAGTGATCACCCAAAAAAACAACAATTCCTGTCTTCATCCACAACAGCCAGTGCCTTTTCGATGGTTCCGACCTGGGCCACGGGATCATAGGCATGCCACCGCAAATCCTGTCTCATCCAATAGATTTTCCAGAGCCCCTTGGTTCTGACGTAAGTCAATTTGGCGACGGGAGTTTTGGTGACCTCTCCGGGTTTTCTCCAATCAGGGCGCACCTCCAGAATTTCTATGCTCTGACCTGAAAGGTGATATTCAACATCAAGTTCAGAACGCATGTGGACTGGTGGTCTTCTTCTTTTCAGGAAGTCCTCCAGTGCCCTCTCAACTGCTTTATGCTCAAGCTCAGTTAATGCCATTATTCTTATTCCATGCAAACAGTCTGATCATTTTTTGTATGAAAATTCTCAAAAGCTGAAATCTCTTAGGTTTTTCTACAGCCTGAATGCCGCATTCAGCGGCTTGTCCGCTGCAATGCTTTGTTAGGCGCAGCTTGGCGATAAACCAAGACTGGGTGAACCAATACTCTAGGGTAACGACACGTTCTTACCATAGCTGCGTATTCCAGACCAAGCCTGCCACTGATTCCAGACGAAAGCTGCCACCCATTCCACGCGAAGCCTGCCACTGATTCCACGGCAAAGCTGCCACCTGAGCAGTGAGCCTGAATCTCCCTTTTTTGATGCTCCCTGCGGGATAACTAACCGGTAATCTGACTTCATTTCATTCGGAGATGAGCAGATGCCAGCCAAGAGGTTATCCATGCGTAAGATTAAAGAAGTCCTGCGTCTCAAATGGGACAGGGGGCTCAGTAACCGGCAGGTTGCTGCAACCTGTGGTATCAGTCGCCCGACTGTGAGCGAGTATCTGCGACGTTTTTCAGAAGCGGGTCTGAACTGGCCCTTGCCCGCTGAGATGGATGAGTCCAGGTTGGAGCAGAAGCTGTTTCCTCCAGCGCCTGACTTGCCTGCTCAGGCCAGAGGCCTACCTGATTGGCAGCAGATCCATCAGGAGCTTAAATTCCCTAAAACCACCCTCTTCCTGCTGTGGCAGGAGTACCGTGCGGCCAATCCTGAGGGTTATCAATACAGCTGGTTCTGTGATCACTATCGGAGCTGGCAAGGCAAGTTGGATCTGGTGATGCGTCAGAATCACCGAGCCGGTGAAAAGCTCTTTGTGGATTATGCAGGTCAGACAGCCCCCGTCATTGATCCCAACACAGGCGAGATCCGTGAAGCTCAGATTTTTGTTGCGGTCATGGGGGCATCCAATTACACCTTTGCTGAAGCCACCTGGTCGCAGAAGCTGCCAGACTGGATCCACTCTCACATTCGTGCCTTTGAGTTCCTGGGTGGTGTGCCTGAGCTCGTGGTTCCAGACAATCTGAAATCCGGTGTCACCAAGGCTCACCGGTATGAACCCGATCTGAACCCAACCTACCAGGACATGGTCTCCCATTATGGGGTCTCGGTTGTGCCTGCACGGGTTCGTAAACCCCGCGACAAGGCCAAAGCTGAAGGCGGTGTGCTGATCGTTGAACGCTGGATCCTGGCGGCCCTGCGACACCGACAACACTTCTCTCTGGGTCAGTTAAACGCTTCCATCCGCGAACTGCTCACCCTGCTGAATCAGCGCCCCTTCCGCAAACTGCCTGGCAATCGCCAGGAGCACTTTGAAACCATCGATCGTCCGGCTCTACAGCCCCTGCCTGCGGAACCCTACACCTATGCCCAGTGGAAGAAGGCACGAGTCCACATGGACTACCACGTAGCCTTTGAGGGGCACTATTACTCGGTTCCTTGCAGCCTGGTAAAAAAGGAGGTGGAGCTGAGAGTCACTGAATACACCCTTGAGGTCTTTTATCGAGGCCAGCGCGTTGCCAGCCATCAGCGCAGTGCCCATAAGGGTCGTCATACCACGGTGACCGCACACATGCCTGAAGCCCACCGCCAGGCCGGTGAATGGACCCCCGAGCGACTGGTGAAATGGGCTGCGAAAACGGGCCCGGCAACCGAGCAGATGATTATCAAGGCGCTTGCGCATCGCAAGCACCCTCAACAAGCTTACCGAGCCTGTCTGGGGATCCTGAGGCTGGGCAAGGCCTACAGTGAGAAACGGCTGGAGTCAGCCTGCCAAAGAGCCCTGATGCTGGGTAGCTACCGCTACAAAAGCATCGAATCCATCCTCAAGCACCGGCTGGATGAGCAACCGCTGGACATCCAGGAAGAGCTCTCCCTACCGGATCAGCACGACAATATTCGTGGCCCTGCCTACTACCATTAAAGGATCTTCATCATGTTAAAACACCCCACTCTGGACAAACTCCACGCCCTCAAACTCAATGGCATGGCAGCGGCTCTAACCGACCTGTCCCTCACACCTGAAAGCGAACAAATGAGCTTTGAAGAGCGACTGGGCCTACTGGTGGATCGAGAGATGACCGAGCGAGAAAACCGGCGCATGAGCAGTCGATTAAGGCGAGCCAAACTCCGGCACACGGCCAGCCTTGAGGACATTGACTATCGCAGTCCGCGGGGGCTGGACCAGGGACTCATTCAATCCCTGGGGAGCTGTCAGTGGATCAAGGAGCACCTGAATCTACTGATCACAGGGCCAACCGGTGTGGGCAAAACCTGGCTGGCTTGCGCTCTGGCACACAAAGCCTGTCGAGAAGGCTACACCGCCCAGTATGTTCGCCTGAACCGATTGTTCCACGAGCTATCCGTAGCCAAGGGTGATGGTCAATACCCCCGCCTGCTCGCCAACCTGGCCAAGGTTGATGTGCTGCTTCTGGACGACTGGGGACTCATGAAGATGACCGCAGAAAACCGTCGGGACCTGTTGGAAGTCATGGAGGATCGACAAGGCCGACGTTCAACTATCGCCACAAGCCAGCTGCCCGTTGAGGAATGGCACGGTGTCATCGGTGATGCCACCCTGGCTGATGCGATCCTGGATCGACTGGTACACAACGCCTACAAGATCAATTTAAGAGGGGAATCAATGAGAAAAAAGCGAAAAAAGTTGACTGAAAACCCACCTTCGGAATAACAATGAAAACCCCGCATTGAGCATCACCTGGGGTGGCAGCTTTGCCGCGGTCCGGGTGGCAGCTTTGAAATGGAATGGGTGGCAACCTTCAGCGGTTTACGCACCATAGCCTCTATACCATCAAATCCTCGAAACATGCCACGAAATGCTCTTTCAACACTCTCATGATCTGCTAGCTCATCCTTATCAAACTCAGCTAAAGGAATGAAGGGATCATCGTCCTCTGACGGCACTGATGTTATTATCCCAAGCATAGTGAATTCTTCTGTTGGGAATGAGCCATAAGTAAAATGAAATGCTGTAGGGTCAGAAATAGTGAAATTTTTAGCATCTAAGTGACCAAAAATATGCTCATCAATCTTTCCTCCAGAAGGATAGACTCGAATATTTGTTATTTTTGGCAAAAAAGCATCGATCCATGTTTTCATTCCATCAAGAATCCACTGAGGAACCATCTCAACAGCTCTGGAGCTTGAAACGAGACTATCTAGACCAGCTCTTAACTCTTTTGCTTTTTGCTTTGCAGCAGCTTTTCTATTCCTGTCACCAGGTGCACCTTCCAACTTTTTTATCTGATTTTCAATTAATAGATATTCAGGATTATTTTTTAGCGTGTCCTCATGACTACGATTGATAAGATTTACAATATCAGGGAAATCATGTCCGATCTTTTTCATCCGTTCATAATCTTCAATTACAATTCGACCGGTGCATTTTATGCACAATGCATTTTTTAATGATACCCTCAAGCTTGGATCTTTTAGGCTATTTAACTCCGTCGAGTCATCGAGATTGAACAGATAGCCCGAAGCAAGAAGTTCAGTCTCTAACTCTTGTAAAAGCGCATGATGTGGCTTTATTGTTACCTTGTTCTGCTCGATATCATGCGAAGTTCCGCCCGCATCATGCTTAAATACTTTGAAGTCGTAATTTCTTTTATTATCAGCAGTAGCTCCCTTCTCTGATTGACTTTCTTTCAGTTCAACGACCCCTCCAGTAAGTTGGCTATACAATGAAATGGCTTTATCTAAGTCGACATAAATGTAGTCATACAAATTCATTTTATAAATTGTTAATGGCCAACTAAACTGACCCGCTTCTGGCCATTAATTTTGACCCACCCCCAAGGTGGCTTTGGCCACCAAAACCAGTACCTTCCCTCAACGATGATGATTAAGGGGAAGGGTTTTGAAGGAGTGGGTTGTGATTCATAAAATCAAAGCACTACACGACAACGGCCAGGGTCTTTCCGTCCGAGCCATCAGTAAGCAGTTGTCCATCTCTCGCAATACCGTTCGCAAGTATCTGCGTCTATCGGAAGAAGCCATTCAAGGTCAGCAATCAGACCCCAGTCGCAGCAAAAAGCTGGATGATTACCGCAGTTATCTGGTGTACCTACTGGGTGAGTTCCCCAAGCTGAGTGCGGTGAAGGTTGCTCGTAAGCTGCGTACTAAATATGGCTCCATCCCTGCATCTGATCGAAGTTTGCGCCGTTATATTCAACAGCTGCGCCAGGAAGTGGCTGTAGCTCAGGTTCGCTACTTTGAACCCATTATTGATGATGTGGCCGGTGTTCAATGTCAGGTTGATCCCGGCGAGCTGCGAGGCGTTCGGGTCGGTGATCAGGAGGTCACCCTTCACTTTGTTGTCTTCGTGCTCTCTTTCTCGCGTCTGATGTATGTGGGCCTGAGCTTCCAGCCCCTTGATACCCAGGCCTTTATTCAACTGCATGATGAAGCCTTCCGGTATTTTGGCGGCATCACCGAAGAGTGTGTTTATGACCAGACCAAGCTGGTGGTGATCAAGGAGCAATACCGGGAAATCGAGGCCAACCAGCGCTTTTACCAGTATGCCACCACCGCAGGCTTTAGAATCCATGCCTGTGAAGGCTATGACCCCCAGAGCAAGGGCAAGGTGGAAGCTGGGGTCAAATACGTCAAGCAGGACTGCTTTTATGGCGAACACTTCACCTGTCAACAAGCCGTGAGAGACCATCTGCAAAACTGGCTGGATGAAGTGGCCAACCGTCGTGAGCATGGCACCACCGGCCAGATCCCCCACACCGTTTTTATGGCCGAAGAACGAACTCAGCTGAAGCCTTACCTGGCCCCCAGCAGTCTTCGTCAGCCTTCGGCGATTGAAACTCGTCGTGCGGATAAAACCGGTCTGATCAGCTACCAAGCCAATAAATACTCCGTGCCTCTGGCCTGGCAGCAATCTCAGGTCGGTGTAATGCAGCAGGAAGGCCGTCTGGTCATTACCGACCTAAACACTGGTGAGACCCTGGCCGAACATACCCTGTGCCTGGAAAAGGGGCGCATCATCAAGAACAACAACCACTACCGGGACAGGGAAGCTCGGGTGGCGCAGCTGGAGACCGAAATCAGTCAAATGCTGGGAAAGGCTCTGGGTCAGACACTCTGCCAGCAGATCAGGCGCTCAGAGCCTAGAGTCGTCAAGGATCAGCTGGTTGCCCTGAAATCCATCCTGGCTCACCTGGAGCCGGAAGATCGAAAGCTGCTTGTGCAGCTGGCCGAGCGGCCCGGCATTACCGCTGGCAAGATCAAACGCTACCTGGAGGCGGAACGTCAGGCGCGGAGCAAAGGGCGTTATCCAGATCACGGTCTGCCAGAGGCTACTTCGGCCAACCATGTAGACCTCTCGGCTTACCAGCGACTTGGCCAGTCCAGTGGCCAGGAGGTGACCCATGGGGCAGCTTGAACAAACCCGCGCCCGCTGCAAAAGCCTGAGGCTGACCTGGATGGCTCAACAGCTCCCTCAGCTGCTCGGTGAAGCTGAAAGTAATGACTGGTCTTATCTACAGTGTATCGACCACCTGATGGGCTATGAGCTGAAAGAACGCGATCAAAAACGCATCCAGCGTCACTTCAAACAAGCTCACTTCCCGATGGAAAAGCGCCTGGATGACTTCGACTATCGTCACCAGACCACCATCAATAAACGCCAGATCAGTGCGCTGCTGGACTTCAACTTCCTGGATCAGCGCCAGAACCTGGTGTTCATCGGGCCACCGGGAGTGGGCAAAACCCACCTGGCCATTGGCCTGGGCTACAAAGCCATCGAAGCCGGTTACAAGGTGCTGTTCAAAACGGCCATGACCCTGGTGGAAGAGCTGGAACTGGCTGAAAAACGCGGTGAACTGAAAAAGCGGATCAGCCTGCTGGCCAAAAACGACCTGCTGATCATTGATGAGCTGGGATACCTGCCCATGAGCCGCCAGTCCCGCTATAACCTCTTCCAACTGGTCAACAGCCTGTATGAGTACCGCTCCATCATCCTGACCACCAACAAGGACTTCACCGACTGGGGAGAGTTCTTCCATAACGACAATGTGGCCATACCCATCGTAGACCGGATTATCCATCACTCACACATCTTCATGCTGGGAGGAGAAAGCTATCGACTGAAAGAAAAGTTAACCAACTAACGCACCAGGTGGGTCAATTTTATTGGCCAAAGGTGGGTCAAAATAAATGGCCATTGACATAAATCCTTGTCTGGATTGAAGCCCATCAGCCTAACCAAGCTGTAGAAAAAACTCAGCCACAAAATTGATCATTTATTGTACTAATAATAGCGATTCTACGTAAATTATAAAGCACTTTTCATCACCAGAAACTCCAGAATTTACGTAGGAGCGCGAAAATTTCTCAAAAAAACAAAATCGATTAGGTTTTTCTACATCCAGAACGCGAACAGCAGGCGCTCCGCTTGTTGACGTCGTTTGTCTGTAATTGTTATGTGCCTTTCCTAGAAATATACTTCACATTCGCCAGCCCTTCGAAGTCGCTGTCTTGTGTCCAAACTACAGCGGAAAATTTCTGGGCAGTGGCGAAAATAATGCTATCAGCTAGCGGCAATTTATGGAGAATACCAAATTTGGCGGCATCCTTGGCAAGCTCTGAATTCAGCGGAACCACCCTGCCCTGCTCCATATGAGCAGTAACAATCAGGGCCGCTTCTTCTCCCCGCTGACGCAACACGTTCTTGAAAACCTCTGTGATTGTGATGCTTGGCACCAGCAACTCAGATAATTTTTCAATGGGTTCCGAAAAAACCGCAGAATTACCATCGCTGGCAAAATACGACAACCAAGCTGACGAATCTACGACATTCATACCCGGTCTTCTTCCCTGAGAACAGTGGTATCAATTCCTTTCAGAAAGCCTCTCATCTCCTTCATGGGTTTGAGGGGAATCACCTCAATTCGCCCTTGGTAAGAGGTCATCTGAACTTTTTGGCCAGACACAATCCCCATGGATTCACGAATTTCTTTAGGAATAACAATCTGATACTTGGGGGAAACGGTTACTGAAGTCATGGCGGCACCTATCGACACGTATTTGGTATTACGATACCCCTATCGATCAGGGCGGTCAAGGCACATAACACGGGGCGACGGGATGATTTTCAAAAGAATGGCCGGATCGTAAGCAGGGCGGCCTTCAGTGTCGTTTTTATAGGGCTAGTGAATAGCAGACAGGTCAAGCTTTTCAGAGACCAAGTAGTGTAAGGCGTGCTCAAAAGTACTCGGCTGCAGCTGATCCTGATAATTAATCACCACCATGGCAGTCTGGTTGTAGTCGCAGTGTTTGAACTTGGGCATGGGGAAAAGGGCCGGTTGCTCAGGGATACTTAATTTAAGCATAGCCAGGGAGGTTTTTCTACAGCCTGAACGCCAAGCTTTGGGGCACCCCAGCAGTCGTAGGCTGCGACAACAGCGCTTTGTTATGCATTTTGCCCCACCATCTGCTCTATGTATTCGATAATTTGACTAACCGAAATATTAAATACACCACCCTCACCTGAATCGAAAGCCTGTTTCCAAATACTGTAACCTTCGGATATATCGGGAAGCTGTTTCGTAGTTCCGACCATTTTGGTTAGTGATAATTCAAGAGTCCTTTCATCTACTGGAGCATGAGGAAGCACATCCTGAACCCCGCCTTCAATATGAGGGTTCTTAATCGCTACACCATCTACGAAAATATGATAAATCTTGCCGATTTTTTCATGGTCATCAATATGAACAATGTACAGGTGAGACCCGGTTTCGCTTTCTCTTGTTTTGTACTCCCAGACTTGCCCAATAGCATAATCTGATGCAGAAGCCCCAATACTAAATAGACCCGCTAATAGCGCGATTAACTTCTTCATTGATGTTCCTTAGATGCATAACGCCGCTTAGCACGCGCGGTTACGGAATGGAGGCGAAGTCGCAATGCAGTAACCGTCACCGTGACTGGCCTTGTTAGATAATTCAGCATTTCAGTAGCCTATTCAGATGCTTAACCACATACTCCCTCGCACCTCGATTTTTGAAAAGTGAAGGAATGTGCAGCAAAAAATTACGCCATTTGAAGGCATCGACATTTCGGTCAACTCCATCTATGAAATCCCGAAGATCGATAGCTGACTCCTGATTGAACGCCCACAATTCCTGGCCTTTATACTGAATAGTGAAATAGGCATCAGCTGGCCAATCAAGGTTATGCTTCTGAGCGAGCCCGCAACTACTACAATTAACTGACCCGATATCAAGCCCATGATTGCGCATAAGGTAACGTGAGTGGGCCCAGTTTTCGGGAGTATAACCCACGGGTAAATCTTTTATAGACTCAACCGAGCCACCGTGTAAGCCTGCGTAGAATACGGCACCATGCCATTTGTGACCGCAGGAGTCTTGAAAAAGCTCATAATCAAAAATCTCACTCTCCTGAAAGTAGGGAACATCACTTTTGAGGTGGATTTTCGAGATCTCAGCAAATTCAAATATCGCCTTGGAGCCACATGAAGGGCAGCACACATCAACAAAATGTGGCATTGGATTCCAGCCGTATGTTCCCGTCAAGACACAAACCCTTTTTCTCTAACACCGCTCAGCACGCGCGGTTACGAAATGGAGGTGAAGCCGCAATGTAGTAACCGTTGCCGTAACTGGCTTGGTTAAACGCTTTAGATCCGTGCACCGGTTTTGTACAGATGATCCACACAGAAAGCCGAACCGTTAACCTGCTTTCCGCTGCAATTGCTCCAATTGCACAGCTTATCAGACACGCCACCTCTATTTTCTATCATCATGTTCTTTATGAGTGGAACAGCGTCAAAAGCTTGCCAATTCTCCGAAACGGATAGCTTAATCGCATATTGCGGCTGATATTTGTCCCACTCATCAACACGCCACAATTGGCCGCAAGCAGGACATTTCTTCAGGTAAACCCAGTTGCCAGCATCTATTTCGGAGAGTCCCGCAACAAACTCTTTCCACCCCTTGCTCACGTCAACAAGTGGTGGGCGTTCATTGCACTGACATTGAGGTTTCATAGGCATTTAACGCTGCTCAGCACGCGCGGCTACGGAATGAAGACGAAGCCGGAATGCAGTAGACGTCGCCGTGACTGGCCTGGTTAAAGGATTTGCGCGACCCCGAAGCCAAAGAAGCATACAAGGGCCGCCCCAAAAGTAATTAATTGAACACTTAGCGAGTAGTGTGAGTGCTTGTCAGACACCTTCAATGGCGACAGCGCCCTGTTGGTCAGTTCAACAACAATTCGATCAAGTTCAGCTTTAAGCTCCGCTTCAGACTCTTTAGGGCCAATTCTGTCAATCTCGCCTTGGATTGCGGGCTGATTGTTTGTAAGCAATACATAGTTGGAGTTCAGTTTATATAGGTGCCACATCGCGTAGAGCGAAGCCATCCCGGACAGCACGAAAAGCGCCCAGGAGATAAATAAAACAGATGGAAATACCAGCCCCTCCTTTCCCGGGCCAATCAGAGAGTTCGAAAAGGAGACAGTGCCAACCAACACTGCAGCGGTAATCGTTAAAACAGTTTTACAGACATCGAGGCGACTTTCCCAGTAACGCCCATGGACTGCATGCATCTGCGCCGCAGTAGCATCAACCGCCTCGCCAAGTTCTGGCATCACAGATTCGATGTCTAACTCTCTCATATTTACCTTTAACATTTACTCATAAACATGCTCAAATCTCTGATCAGAAGAGCACACTCATTTTTCGTCCAAATTACCGCCATCGCTGACGAATGTCCATTGACTCAGGGCACCTCTATGGCTGCAAACGTGCTTGCTTGTTTTTCAAATCAGGGCGCTGTTTTATCTAGGAAAGCTGCCGTTTGAAAGGCGGGAGGCTGTTGAGCAGTTGGCTGCCGTAGCGTTTGGTGAGGATGCGTCGGTCGAGCAGGGTGACTTTGCCTTCGTCGTCTTCCTTGCGTATCAGTCGGCCACAGGCTTGTACCAGGCGGATGCTGGCATCGGGTACGGTGATTTGCATAAAGGGATTGCCGCCGCTGGCTTCGATCCATTCTGCGAGGGTGGCATCCACTGGATCATCGGGGGTGGAGAAGGGTAAGCGTACGATGACGACGTGGGTCAGGTATTTACCGGGCAGGTCGATGCCTTCAGCCAGGGAGGCCAGGCCAAAGATGATGCTGGGTTTGCTGGCGTCCACCTGGGTGCGGTGTTTTTCAATCAGGCGATTCTTGGAGAGCTGATCCTGGGTGAGGGTAATGCGCTTCAGCTGGGATGGAAGGCCATCATAGACTTCATTCATCTGGCGGCGCGAGGAGAAGAGCACCAGAGCGGCCGCCTGGGGATGATTCAGTTCGGTTTCCACATAATCCAGAATCGCTTCCGTGTGGGCCTGCTGCTGGCTGGGATCACAGGCTTGTTTGGGTACTTCCAGTACGCCCAGGCGCGGGTAGTCAAAGGGACTGGGGTAGCTTTTACAGAGGGTGGAATCGGCCAGACCAGAGCGATGCTTGAGGCGATCAAACTTGCCCAGTGCGGTCAGGGTCGCGGAAGTCAGGGTGCTGCCAAAACAGCGTGACCAGAGGCGATAGGCCAGATCCCCGGCAGCCGTCACCGGGCTGGCGGAAAGCTCCAGATCCTCTTCCCCTTCGGCCTGGCGGTGCAGGGTCAGCCAGCGGGCATGCGGCGGGCGACCTTCAGGGTCAGGCTCGGCACAGAGGCTCCAGAGCTGGTGAGCAGCCAAAGCGCGGGCGTGCAGAAGCGCCAGCAAGGGCTGCCATTCGGAGGCGATGTCGGCATCCAGGCTGGTGTTCTTGTCCGGGTCCTGAGCATCCCTGAGTTGGTTGACCAGGCTTTCCAGATTGCGGCACAGACTGGAAAAGTGAATCAGCAACTGTCCGGCAAATTCCCGCACCCCTTCCGGCAACTGGCCCTGGGGCCAACGATGCACAGGTGCCGAGCGGTTGTAACCTTCCTGAAAATTGATCTTGTCGCGTAGTTGGGCATAGAGCATCCCCAGATCGCGCACCAGATCATCCACCGGATTGACCAGTTGATTCAGTTGGCTGGTGGCTGAAGGGCTGGCGACCACCGCCTTGAGCAGATCCGGTTGGGATTTTTTCAGCAGTTGCAGCCATTTAAGACTGGCATTAAAGCGAAAGGTGGCCGCAAAGTGACTGATGGCCTTGTCGGGCAGGTGATGGGCTTCATCAAAAACATAGTAGCTTTGCTCGGGAGCCGGCAGGATAACGCCCCCACCCAGAGCGAGATCCGCCAGCACCAGATCATGGTTGGCAACAATCACATCGGCCTGATCCAGTTCCCGGCGGGCATTGTAGAAAGGGCAGGCTGCGGCAAAATGCGGGCAGCGGCGATTGCTGCAACGCTGGTGATCTGTGGTCAGCCGCTCCCAGAGTTCATTGGGAACGGCTTCCTTGAGGCTATCTCTGTCGCCACTCCAGCGGCCGCTGGCAAAATCATCCACCAGGCGTGTCATCAGGTCTTCGTCACTGGCTCCCGGTGCCGCCATGAGTTCCTTTTCAAACAGGCTCAGGGTGGGATTGTCGTCTTCAGGTTCTGATGAGCGCAGGCTGGCCGCCACCTTGCTCAACTGGGAGGTGCACAGATAACGACCCCGGCCTTTGGCCAGGGCAAAGTTGAATTCCAGCGAGGTGAGGCTTTTCAGATCAGGCAGATCCCTGAGCAGCAACTGCTCCTGCAGGGCCACCGTGGCTGTGGAGATAATCAGGCGCTTGTCGCGTGCCTGAGCCACCGGCAGGGTTGCCAGCAGGTAGGCCAGGGTTTTGCCTGTGCCGGTACCTGCTTCTATGGCAATGAGGTGATTGTTGCCCTTGCGATGACCTTCGTCATCTTCGGCAATGGCCGCAAAGCTTTTGGCAATGTCGGCGATCATGTGTTTCTGACCGCCTCTGGGCTTAACCTTGCGACCTTCCAGAAACTCCCGATAGGCTTTCTGGATTAATGCTTGTTGCTCCGGGTTCATGCACCCTCGTCTTCTTGCATCAACTCCTGGGGAGGATGCACACAAGGCAGTTTGCTCTTGGTGTATTCTTCAACGGCAGGCAGTGCAAAGGCATCTTCTTCACCGATAAAGCTGATGGAGGTGCCCATAGCGCCAGCACGACCAGTACGACCAATGCGGTGCACATAGTCTTCAGGGTCTTCGGGCAGGGTATAGTTGATAACATGGCTGACGTCATCAATATGAATCCCGCGGCCTGCAACATCCGTGGCGACCAGCACTTCGATTTTGCCTTCCCGGAAGTTTTCCAGCGTGGAGATGCGTTTTTTCTGCTCCACTTCACCGGAAAGCATGGCGACACTGACCCCGGATTTTTTCAGGGCTTCGTAAACATCGCGGGTGGTATCCCGGCGATTACTGAAGACGATTACCTTGGTCAGACCCCAGTGCTTGATCAGGCGGGTCAGCAGGCGGGTTTTATCACTGTCCGGCACCAGAAAGGCGTGCTGGTCAATGTTGTCGGCTGACTGAATTTTGGTGGCGATTTCCACGCGCTGCGGGTTCACCGTCCACTGCGCCGACAGGTTGAGAATATCCTGGGTAAAAGTCGCGGAATAAAGCAGCGTCTGGCGTTCTTCCTTGGGTGGTGTGGAGCGAATGATGCGCTTAACATCGGGAATAAAGCCCATATCCAGCATACGATCCGCTTCATCCAAAACCAGAATTTCCACTTCACGCAGATCCACGTCTTTTTTGCTGTGGAAGTCCAGCAAACGGCCAGGCGTTGCCACCAGCAGATCGATGGCTTCGCTGCGCAGTTGATCACGTTGTTTGACGTAATCCATACCCCCCACCACGGACAAAAGCTTAAAGGGGGTGTAGCGCATCAGAATTTCTGCATCCTTACAGATTTGCAGAACCAACTCACGCGTGGGAGCCAGAATCAAGGCACGTGGGGCACCAATTTTGCGCCCTTCAGGCAGATCTTCTTCCAGCAGATAAGTCAGGATGGCAATCAGAAAAGCAGCGGTTTTGCCAGTGCCTGTCTGGGCTTTACCGATCAGATCCACGCCGTGCAGGGTGTAAAGCAGGGACTCGGCCTGGATCGGGGTGCAGTAGCTGAAACCTTCGTCACTGATGGATTTCATCAGCGGCAGAGGCAGGTTGAAATCATGGAAACGCACCTTGCCTTCCTGCTCGGGCACCGGAAACTGATCCAGTGTCCAGTCGCCCAGGGCTGCCTTGGCTTTCTCCTGACGCTCTTTGAAAATATCCGCAACGCTGCCGCTGTTCTGACGAGCAGCGGGTGAGTTACGACGACCGGCAGAACGCTTGGGCGGGTTGCGACGACGCCGACGCTTGGGCGGCGCCTTGCTGGTGGATGCATTGTTTCCAGAAGATGCGGCAGACGAATTTGTCAAAACGCGACCTCAAAATTGATAAGTAAATGTTGAACTCTTTCCTGTAGCAGGCGGCGTATGATAGCAAGTTTACCCGCTGGCGACTAACGGCTCTGTTGTAATTCGCGCACATCATCCATCAAGCGGGTCACCCGGCTGGTCAGTTGACTGCGACTGGCTTCCAGGGAGGCCAAAATTTCATCGTATTCAGCCAGGCGCTCTTCCAGGTTTTCAGGCACTTCTGGCGTTTGTTGACCGGCCAGATCGGTGACCTGGGTGGTCAGGCCCTGCAGGTCTTTGCGCAAAGCAGTCACCTGTTCACGGCTATCCTGATCACGCAATTGCTGAGTCAGGGTGGAAGTGGTCAGGCTGACTTCTGCCAGACGGCTGGAGTAGCTTTCAACCTCGCGGGACAGGCTGGTTAGCTGCTCTTCCAGCTCGCTTGCCTGCTGGTTCAAGCGTGACCCCAGCCGATCGCTTTTTTGATTGGCCTCATCGGCAGTGCGGCTGACCTCGGCGACCTGGTTTTGCAGGTCTTCCAGGTTGGTTTCCAGCTCTTCTATCGCCGGACGGTTACGCTGATGGGCCACCACCCAGAGTTTGCGGATTTCATCATCGGCCCATTCCAGCTTATCGGAAAAGGTACTGCCCGCTTCGGTCAAGTCCTGCCCGGTTTCTGAGAGCCGAATCTCCAGCTCCTGAACCCGGTTGGCCAGTGAGTGCAGGGAAGACTGCTGGTTTTCCGCACGCTGATATTGCCAGCCGCCGAAGGCCAGACCCGCAACCGCCAATAACAAGGCAAAAGCAGCCAACCAGGGAAAACCGGAACTCGGGGGTTCTTCGCGAAGGGCCGGATAAGAGCCATTACCGCCACCGCCTCCTGAACCACCCAAATGGGGTTCGGACTGACCAGAAGGAGTTGATGTCGATGTTGAAGTGGATGCTGAAGCCGCTCTGGCTTTTGCTTGTTCAGCTTCTCGCGCGGCATTTTTCTCCGCCAGACGCCGCCGAACTTCGGCACGCGCCGCTTCGGAAGCGGCTCTGTTCAGGGGAGCTGCCTGGGACTCTTTGGGTTTCTCGCTGCCAGTAGGCTTTCTTTCTTCATTGAGCTTTCTGCCTTCAGCAGGTTTCTCAGGCTTGGGATCATCGGGAAGAACGAGTCGAGGTTCTTTACGGTCAGGCATTGTCTTAACCAAATGTTGAGCAAAGCCGTTATTCTGACAAGTGTCGGCTCTGGCGGCTACCCCTCATTTCAATTCCTAATACCTGAGTACAAAAGTCGGATTTGTCTCTTCAGCAACTGAGTGCTATGATTCTCAATGTTTTCATTGATTTGTATCAGATAGCGGTTGAAATTAGTTGCCGCTGTCACCAGTATTAAGTTTTAACAAAGCTTTGATGAGTAAAGCTCATTTTTTGAGCACTATTAATAAGGAGACCTAACCATGGCTTTTGAACTACCTGCACTGCCGTATGAAAAAAATGCACTGGAACCGCACATGTCTGCCGAGACTCTGGAATACCACCACGGCAAACACCACAACACCTATGTCACCAAGCTGAATGGCCTGATCTCCGGTACCGATCTTGAGGGCAAAAGCCTGGAAGAAATCATCAAGGCAGCTGAACCCGGCCCACTGTTCAACAACTCAGCCCAGGTCTGGAACCACACTTTCTTCTGGAACTGCCTGAGCCCTAATGGCGGTGGCGAGCCTACTGGTGCTGTGGCTGATGCCATTAAAGCCAAGTGGGGTTCTTTTGAAGACTTCCAGAAAGAATTTGAAGACAAAGCCGCCAACAACTTTGGTTCCGGCTGGACCTGGCTGGTCAAGAATGCTTCCGGCGACCTGGAAATCGTCAACACCTCCAATGCTGGCACGCCCATGACCGATGGCAAAACAGCCCTGCTGACCGTTGATGTCTGGGAACATGCCTACTACATCGACCACCGCAACTCTCGTCCCAACTACCTGAAAGCCTTCTGGGCCCTGGCCAACTGGGACTTCGTCAACAAGAACTTCGCTGGCTAAGCTTTCACAGCCTGCAAAAACCCGGCCCTGGTGGCCGGGTTTTTTTATGCCTCCTGAAAATTCCGGCTGAATGCTTTAGCATAATCAGCAGATAACAATAACCGGAGACAAGCATGACCTCACCTACAACTGCAGATAAATGGCGCGCCCTCGCGGATTCCCTGACACTACCCCACCAGGCCTTTATCAACGGCCAGTATGTGGATGCACTGAGTGGTGCCACCTTTGCCTGTGAAAGCCCTCTGGATGGTCGCAAACTGACGGATGTTGCCAGTTGCCAGGAAGAAGATGCCCACCAGGCCGTCGGCGCAGCCAGAGAGGCCTTTGAAACCGGTGTCTGGCGTGACCTGCCACCGGCCAAACGCAAGAAAATTCTGCTTCGATTTGCCGACCTTATAAAAGCCAACCGTGATGAACTGGCCTTGCTGGAAACTCTGGATATGGGCAAGCCCATCCGTTTTTCACAGGCGGTGGATATTCCCGGTGCGGCCCAAACCCTTAGTTGGACTGCTGAGGCCATCGACAAGGTTTATGGTGAAATAGCACCCACAGCCAGCAACCAGATCGGCATGATCACCCGCGAGCCGATAGGTGTTGTCGCCTGTATTGTGCCCTGGAATTTTCCGCTACTCATGGCCAGCTGGAAGTTTGCTCCGGCCCTGGCTGCCGGTAATTCAGTGATTCTCAAGCCTTCAGAAAAATCGCCTCTTTCAGCTTTGCGGATCGCCGAACTGGCCCAACAGGCCGGTATTCCCGATGGGGTTTTCAATGTTCTGCCCGGTTTTGGTTCTTCGGTAGGCCGCGCCCTGGCCCTGCACCCGGATGTTGACTGCCTGGCTTTCACCGGCTCTACAGCCACTGCCAAGCAGCTTTTGGTGTATTCCGGCGAATCCAACATGAAGCGGGTCTGGCTGGAAGCCGGTGGCAAAAGCCCCAATATTGTTTTTGCCGATGCCCCGGACCTCGATAAGGCTGCCAGGGCCGCTGCCCAGGCCATTGCCTTCAACCAGGGACAGGTCTGCACCGCAGGAACCCGCCTTCTGGTTGAATCCAGCATCCATGATGAATTCACCGAAAAGGTCAAACAGGCCCTGCAGAAGTGGCAACCGGGTGACCCTCTTGATCCGGCCACGACTTTTGGAGCCATCGTTGACCAGCAACAATTCAGCAAAGTTCTGGATTACATCGCAACAGCCCAACAGGAAGGTGCCCAGCTTACAACTGGCGGCCAGGCCGTCAAGCCGGAATCCGGGGGTTACTTTGCCCAGCCAACTATCTTTACAGGGGTCAAGAATGCCATGCGACTGGCCAGGGAAGAGGTGTTCGGCCCGGTGCTTGCCGTAATCAGTTTTGATACGCCCGAAGAAGCTGTCGCCCTGGCCAATGACAGCATCTATGGGTTGGCAGCAGCCGTCTGGACTTCCGACATCAACAAGGCCCATAAAACCGCCCAGGCTTTACGGGCTGGCAGTGTCTGGATCAACAACTACGACGGTGGTGACATGACCGCCCCCTTCGGAGGTTTCAAACAATCCGGTAACGGCCGTGACAAATCCCTGCATGCTTTTGATAAATACACGGAAATCAAGGCAACCTGGCTGACCTTGAACTAGGTCACAAAAGCTGGCTGTAAATCGGGTTAAGATGACTTACACGGGGATCTACTATAAGGTAACTCTTTTATACCACTAACAAGACAAGGATAAGCTATGACCCTACCGGTGATCATCTGTGATGACTCGGCTATGGCACGCAAACAGCTGGCCCGATCCCTGCCGGGCGGTTGGGATGTTGAAATCACCTTTGCAGCCAATGGACAGGAAGCCCTGGATGCGATCCACGCAGGCAAGGGTGATCTCCTGTTTCTGGATCTCAACATGCCGGTGATGGATGGTTACCAGGTTCTGGAAACCATCCGCAAGGAAGATCTTTCCAGCCTGGTTCTGGTGGTTTCAGGGGACATCCAGCCCGAAGCGCACCACAGGGTCATGGCTCTGGGTGCTCTGGATTTCATACAAAAACCCATCAACACTGAAATCATCACCGGCATCCTGAGCAATTACGGCATCATCAGCTCCACGCAGCCACAAACACCCGAAGAGCTGGCACGCTTTAACAACCAGCAACTGGAACTGACCGACCTGATTCAGGAAACCGTCAATATTGCCATGGGCCAGGCGGGCAAACTGCTGGGGGATCTGCTGGATACCTTCATCCATCTGCCTGTGCCCAAGGTGCATTTGCTGAATTATAGCCACCTGCCCGAACAACTGGCTGCACGCAGGCTGGACAGCGTGTCAGCGATTTCCCAGGGGTTCAATGGTGCCGGTATTGCCGGAGAGGCACTGGTGCTGCTGGATGATCGCAGCCTGCCTGCCGTCACCCGCCTGTTACCGGAAACCCAGAGCCCGGACAGCAACAACCAGTTGGAAGTGCTCACGGATCTGGCCGGGCTTTTGAGCGGGGCCTGCCTGAAAGGTTTTGCCAGGCAGCTGGATATTCAGTTCAGCCTCGGGCACCCGATCATTCTGGGGCGCAGTCAGCCACTCAGTCAGCTGTTGCAAACCAGCTGGCACAGTCAGAAAATTCTGGCCGTGGAAATTGATTATCATCTGCCTGGACAAAACATCGAATGTGATCTACTCCTGATGTTTACTGAAGACTCTCTACCCGCCCTGACCGAACGCACTGGATATTTACAATGACCGCACAGGAAAAAGATTCAGAGCTCACCGACATGCACTGGATGGTTCAGATGCTGCAAACCGTGGATGTGGGTCTGGTGGTTCTGGACAGTGACAATAAAATCCTGCTCTGGAACAGCTTCATGGAAAACCATTCCGGCATCCGCAGCAGTCAAGCGCTGGGCAACAATCTCTATCAGCTTTTCCCCCATCTTCCCCAAGCCTGGCTGCAACGCAAGCTGGATGCCACTTTCAAGCTGGGCAGCCCGGCCTACTCCACCTGGGAACAGCGCCCACGCCTGTTTGACTTCAAAAGTTATCGCCCGCTGACAGGGGGTTCTGAGTTGATGTACCAGAATCTGACCCTGATGCCGCTTCAGGGCGCCGACAACACCACCGCCCAGGTCTGTCTGCTGGTTTATGATGCGACTGAAAATGCCATCAGCAAACTGCAACTGGAAGCAGCCAACCAGGAGCTGGCCCGCCTGAGTCGTACAGATCGCTTAACGGAACTGCTCAACCGGGGTTACTGGGAAGAATGCCTGAACCAGGAGTTTCTGCGTGGACAACGCAGTGGCGGTGAATCCAGCCTGATTATCTTTGATATTGATCACTTCAAACCCGTCAATGACACCTATGGCCACCAGGCGGGTGATGAAGTGATCCGCCGCGTTGCCCAATTGCTGAGAAGTACGGCGCGGGAAACCGACTTTGCAGGCCGTTATGGAGGTGAGGAATTTGTTCTGCTGCTGCCGGACACCCCCGCCGAAGGTGCTCTGGGAGTGGCCGAAAGGTTGCGTAAAACCCTGGAGTCCACCCAGGTTGAATACGAGGATCTGACCCTGCAGGTTACCATCAGCCTGGGCGTCAGCGTTTTTTCTCCCGACCTGGTTTCTGCCAGCCAGTGGCTGGAAAGAGCCGACCAGGCCCTGTATCAGGCCAAGAATTCAGGCCGCAACCAGGCCCACCTCTGGCAGAATCAAAAGAAATAGCGCCAGGCCGCTGCCATACTGATGCCCACAGCAATCGCAGGCAGCGGTTTTCGCAAAACCAGAAAGACCAGCAGTGTGCTCAAAAGAGACAAACGCGCCGCCATATCGCCTTCCACGGCCATGGGTAGAATCAGGGCAATCAGAACCGAACCGGACATGCCATTGATGAAGCCTTCCACCCGCCGGTTGATGGGCACAAAGGACATCAGAAAGACACCGCCGTAACGGGTCACCAAAGTGACCAGGGTCATCACGGCAATCACCAACAGGCTGCCTGCCAGAGTGGGCTCCAGAGTCATGGCGCTTCCTCCAGCCAGAAGGCACCCACCAGCCCACCTGCCAGGGCACCGGCAACCACATGACTGTTGGGTGGCAAAAGATAAAGTGCCAGAATGGAGACACCGCCAGCCACCGACCAGATCACCAGGTTGCGCAGGTTCTTTTTGCCACCCAGAGCCATGGTCAATAAAAAGCAGCCCAGCACCATGTCCAGCCCCAGAGCTTCCGGGTCAGGAATTCCCTGGGTCAGTACCAGACCCAGCCAGGTGCCCGCAACCCAGGTCAGCCAGAGTGCCAGCCCGCCGCCAAAAAGCAGCCCCAGATTACGCTCACCGCGTGCATACTCCTGAGCCGAAATAGCCCAGTTGGCATCACTGATCAGGGTCAGAATGCCATAGCGCTTACCCGGAGAAATTTCCCGCAACCAGGGATAAAGGGAGGCCCCCATCAGCAGATGGCGGGCATTGATGGCAAAGGTGGTTATGATGATAGCCAGCAGCGGAATCTCAACCTGCCAGAGTTCCAGAGCCGCGAACTGAGAGGCACCGGCAAACACAAAAGCGCTCATCAACAGGGCTTCGGTTTTTGACAGGCCCGTCTGGGCAGCAGCCAGGCCAAAGGCAATGCCAAAAGCCACCACAAACATCGACAGGGGCAAGAGTCGCTTGAACCCCTGCCAGGTGCCATTAAGATCCAGCCGCGTTTCAGCCGAGATCATCAAGGTCTCCTTCCCTGACGGGGGTTGTCTCTTCCCAGGCACCAAGCTTCTCCCGGGCAATCCGTCTGCCCAGCTCGATCAGCTGCGTGGCCTTGTGAAATTCATAACCACCACAGGCCGTTCTGGGTACTTCCATCAAGACATCGGGTGGGTAACCAGCCACCTTGTACTGACTCAAGGCCGACTGGGTGATTTCAAAGGATTGCAGAATCACATCCAGCTTGCCCCAGCGAGTGTCCGAAGCCTGGCGCTCATCAGCTGATTCCTGGCTTTCATCCTCCCAGAAATTCAATCGCCCCAGCAGCTGACCGGCACGACCCTTAACCCGATTCATCCACTCCCCGACGGCTGTGGGGTCGCGATCGGCATCACCCTTGGCCTGCCAGTCCGGCATCAACTCCTGCAGGGTGGCACGCGAGTTCTGGGCCGTTACATTGACGGCCACAATCAGGTCGGCATGATAAGCCACCACCGGAGTGATGGGCAGAGGATTCAAAAGCCCGCCATCCACCAGGGTGCGTCCCCGGTGTTGAACCGGAGTAATCACGCCGGGTACGGCTATTGAGGCACGTATGGCTTCCTCCAGAGGCCCCTGCTGAAACCAGACTTCTTTCTGTTTGGTCAGATCGGTTGCCACGGAGGTGTAGGGAATGGGCAAATCTTCAATCTTTTTGCCAGCCAGCATCTGGGCAATCACCTGCATGATTTTTTCGCCCTTGATGGCCCCCATGGGGCTCCAGGTGACATCCACCAGGCGCAGAAGATCAAAATAATCCAGCCCGGTCACCCACTCCTGATATTCCCGAAGCTTGCCGGCAGCATACAGACCACCCACCAGCGCCCCCATGGAGCAACCGGAAATCCCCACAATTTCATAACCTCTGGCTTCCAGCTCCTCAATGACTCCGATATGAGCATAACCTCTGGCTCCGCCAGAACCCAAAACCAGCGCCACGCGCTTGTTGTGACCTCTTTGCATTGCTACTTCTTTACCCTTCTTGCTGTTCTGTAACTTATTCATGTGGTTCAGCCAGGAGAAATTCAATAACCACGGATGCGGTTTTGGCTGCAGTTGCTTCTTCCAGGTGCAGATGATGCCCGCCTGCCAGTACCCTTTTTTGTCCCCGAGCAAGCAGTTGGAAACGCTCTTCAATTTCCGGGCGCTCAATCAACAAGCCGCTTTCAGCTTCAACCAGCAGTGCCGGGGCCTTGATGGCACGCACAAAGGCCTGATTCTGGGCCTCGGTCAAACGCCAGGGTGACGGGTGGCGCAAACGTGAATCACTCTGCCAGTACCAGCCTCCGGCCTGATGTTCTGCATCCACGCGCTTGAGTGCTCGCTGGCATAATTGCAGTGCGGCCCCCAGGTCAACCGCCCCCACCCCTTTCATGCGGGCTTCTGCTGCTTCACGAATAGAGGAATAGGCCTTGCCCGGCAAGGGCGGAAAAGTGGCATCCAGTTGTTCCTGGCGTTTTTGCTGATGGCCTATCCAGCGACCCAGTGCCCGCCCCAACTGGGACGCGGCTTCCTCATCGGGCGTGGTCAGGGTGCCCAGACCATCCAGCATCACCAGCTTGTCTATGGCATCCGGATGGGCTCCGGCCAGCAAGGATGCCACCCCGGCACCCATGGAGTGGCCCACCAGGGTGAATCGCGACCAGCCCAGAGCCAGAGCAGCGGCCTGGACATCAAAGCAGTTTTCCATCAGTAAATAAGGCTGACCGGCAGGACGCCAGTCAGAAAAGCCATGCCCGGCAAAATCCGGTGCCACCACGTAATAACCCGCCCGGGCCAGTTCGGGTGCCAGATGAACAAAGGTCATGGCATTATCCAGCCAGCCATGCAGGGCCATCAGAGGCCGCGCATCAGGGTCACCCCAGGCCAGAGCCGCCATCTGCAGATGGGGTAAATCCAGAACCAGAGACGTTGCACCTTCAGGAACCGGGGTCAGCTTTTGTTGCTGTTGATCAAGCATGTAAAAATCCTAACTCAAACCGATGAAACGCAATATAAACACACCCAGACTGATGCTCAGGGTGCTCAGAAGGGTTGTCAAAGCAACAATATTAGCCGCCAGTACAGCGTTGCCACCCATGGCTCGGGCCATCACATAACTGGCGGCGGCTGTCGGGCTGCTGAAAACAAGAAAGAGCACACCCAGAGTGAGGCCCTCATAGCCGAGCAACCAGGCACCCAGCACCATGGGCACCGGCAGGAGCACCAGTTTATAGACCGTTGAAGACAAGGCCGTGCGACTGGTTTTGCGCAGGGCACGAAGGTCCAGCGCCGCCCCGATGCACAACAAAGCCAGAGGCAGGGTCATACTGGCCAGATACTCCGCAGTTCTCATCCCCGCTTCCGGCAGGGGCCAGTCCAGCAAGGAAAAGGGAATGGCCAGAAAAACAGCAATGATCAGAGGGTTACGCAGTACATCCAGCCCCATGCGCGGCCAGTTGATGCCTCCGGCATGACGCCAGAGGCTAAGAGCCACCACCGACAAAAGATTGTACTGAACAATCAACAAGGCCAGCAGAATCGAGGCCAATGCCACACCGGCTTCACCGTATTGATTACCGGCCAGCGCCAGCCCCACAATACCCAGGTTGCCCCGAAAAGCACCCTGAACAAACACACCTCTATCGGCGGGGTCTTCCAGTCTTTTAGCCCGCCAGACCAGCCAGATAAAAGCCAGCAGGGTGACAAGAGCAACATAGCCCAGCAACTCAGGGACAAAAACCTTGTCCAGATCGGTTTTCACCAGACTGAGAAAAACCAGCAGCGGCAGGGTGACATTAAACACCAGGCGCGATGCGACCCGGTTGAACTCATCATTGATCCAGCCAATTCGGGCAAAAAACAGCCCCAGAAAGACCAGCAGGAAAACCGGGGCGGTCACTTCCAGAGTGAAAGCAAGTGTCTCTGGAAGCATCAGAAGCTAGCCAGCCCGTAGATAATACCGGCAACGGCAATGAGAATAAAAAGCAGATTGCGCAGCCCCTTGTTGGGGTCTGATTGCTTGGGATCTTGGGAAGCCATTGGCGAGTCTCCTGTGAATGGGTCGTCGGGTCCAGATTAGACCCAGTCGTCTAGAATAACGGATTTTAACTGTCTTGGAAGCCTTGCAATTATTTAAAACGAGCGTATAAATATATTTGAAATTATGACTAAGGATGCCTTATGAGCCAACCTCTTATCCACTTTGCACCGGCAAATGGCTTTCCAGGCGGCAGTTATCGCAGTCTTTTCAAGCCACTGGAAGCCAGCTACCGGGTTGTCAGCCTGGATCGCCTGGGTCATCACCCAGGTTATCCGGTGGGTCACAACTGGCAGAGCCTGGCCAGTGAATTGCTGGAACACCTGGATGACCACTGCGGTCAGGAACCGGTTATCGGTGTCGGCCATTCTCTGGGTGGTGTCGTCACCTATCTGGCCGCTCTGCAGGCCCCGGCAAGATTTCAGCAACTGATTCTGCTCGACCCCCCTCTGATGACCGGGTTGGATAGCCTGGGTTTAAAACTCGCCAAACGTCTGGGCTTTATTGACCGGGTCACTCCGGCGGGCATCACCCGGGGTCGACGCAGCACCTGGCCCGACAAGGAAGCAGCCAGAGAGTATTTCCAAAGCAAAAAGCTCTTCCATCGTTTTCACCCTCAGGCTTTGGCCGATTATGTGGAGGCCGGTACCGAAGCAGACCCTCAACAGGGTGTGCGGCTACGCTTTCAACCCAGAATTGAAGTCGCTATTTTTCGCAATCTGGCCGACCATCTTACCGGTAGCCATAAAAAACTCCAGGTCCCCGTCAGTTTGATCCGAGGCAGGGAAAGTGACCTGGTCACGGTCAACAGAGAAAGAAAAATGCGTAAGATGGGCTTTGCCTGCTACCAGGTGCCGGGTGGGCATATGTTCCCACTGGAAAACCCCGAAGCGACCCGGCATACCCTGTTGCAAGCCATCACAACCAGGGATTAGCCTAATGGCTGTTTCTCAGCTCTGGCTGTGTACTTTCAAAAACCGCGCCGCCTGACGCACACTGGAGGCGGCCTGGGGCAGATAACGGTAGAGCAGTTGCCAGACATGTGGCATCCAGGCCATTTCCTTGATTTCAGCGGAACCACCGGCATCCTGCACACCTCTGACCAGACGCCGGGCATCATCCAGCAGTATCTCCTGCAGACTGACTTGAACCGACAAGGGAGCCAGACCGGAGAGATCACCCAGTAAAGGGGAAATATCCGGGCTATCCAGGGGTTTCTTGTTGGCATATATTTCTGCAAAAGCACGCAGCTGAACCTTGTTCAACAAGGGGTCGGTCGCCGAGTTCATGTCCATGGATGGACTCGAACAGGTCAGATCCACCCAGGGTGAAAGCAGAATACAGGCCGCCGGCTGGTGTTTCTGTTCCTGCTTGAGCTTTTGCATCAGGGCGATGGCCAACCCGCCTCCCGCTGAATCACCCGCCAGGGTCATGCGCGTGGCATCGACACCCTGTTCAAGCAACCACTCATAAGCAGCCAGAGCATCTTCCAGGCCGCTGGGCCAGGGGTAATCCGGAGCCAGGCGATAGTCCACGACCAACACCTTGGCGTCAGCATGGCGCGCAAAAGCAATCGCCAGTTCACGATGGGTATCCAAAGAGCCCAGTGCAAAACCACCGCCATGCAAATACAGAAGGTAACGCTGGGTATGGCTGTCTTTCAAACTCAGCAACTCGGCATTACGACCCCCGATCTCCAATTCCAGACGCTCCACATCATGTGGCACCCGGCTGTTGGCGTTGAGTTCGTTGAGATAGTCACGCAGCAGGCGACACTGGCTGGCCAGAACCTGGCGATTGACCAGATCAACCCCCTGTTGCATGGCTGCCAGTGGCCAGAGCATTTCATTCCACATGGCGATTTGCCTCGGATTGGTAGGGATCAGTATCCACACCTTCACTGGCTGGCCAGTCAGCAAAAGGAAAGGGTTTGTTGTTGCTGTTGAAGGTCAGGTAACGAAAAATCTGATAGGCATAAAGACTGAGCTGGGAACCCAGAGCTAGCAATTGCTCCTGGGGTTTACCCGTGACCAGGCGAAACACCACCTGCACCAGAACAACACCAATAATGATCAGCTCGGTTAATTTCCAGGCCAGAAAGAATAGCAACATAAAAGGCAAACGAAGCCAGTAGTTTTCATCCTTCAGTTTTTCTTTGAACGAATCCGGCGGTGTGGCCATGCTTCAGTCTCCCTATTGAGTGGAAATACGCGTGACTTTCTGTGCCGATTTAAGCACTTCATCACGTGGCAAGACAAATTCAACATCCGTACTCTGCTCATTGCCCATCATGGAACCGGCCACTTCCCTCGGGTTGTGGTTTTCAAACAGCACCAGATAAAGAGCCTGAACCAGGGGCATATAGATACCCAGAGCATCAGCCTGGGCCTTGACCAGGCGTACAGTGTTCACCCCTTCAGCCACCTGACCCAGAGACTCTACCACTTCGGTGAGGCTTTTACCTTCCCCAAGAGCCTGGCCCACACGATAGTTGCGAGACAAAGGCGAAGAGCAGGTTACGATCAGGTCACCAACCCCGGCCAGGCCCAGAAAGGTCATGGGGTTGGCTCCCAGGCTGACAGCAAAGCGGCTCATTTCAGCCAGGGCACGGGTCATCAACATGCTGCGGGTGTTTTCACCCATCCCCAGGGAGGCCGCCATACCGGCTGCAATGGCATAAATATTTTTCAGGGCTCCGCCCAGTTCGGCGCCATAAATATCCGTGTTCGCGTAAACCCGGAAAAAATCATTGCCCAGAACCTGTTGCACTCTGGCTCGGGTCAGATCATCGGCACTCGCAATCACCGTACCTGTCAGCTGTTTTTGCGCCAGCTCACTGGCCAGGTTGGGGCCGGAGAGTACACCCAGGTGCTGAAAGCCGGTAATTTCGGCCATCAGCTGACTCATCAATTTAAAGCCTTTTTCTTCAAAGCCCTTGGTTGTACTGACCAGAATCTGCTCAGGCTTCAAAAAAGGTTTGGCCTGCTCCAGTACCTGAGCAAAGCCTTTGCTGGGAATCGCCAGAAATACCAGTTCCGCCTCGGCCAGTGCCTCTTCCAGCGAGCTGGTTGCCTTCACACAGGCAGGCAACTGTAAATCCGGCATGTACTTGGAGTTGCAATGCTTCTGGTTAATTTCTGCAGCCAGTTGAGGGTTTCGAACCCACAGGCGTGTTGGATATCCATTACCCGCAATAATCGAGGTCAAGGCCGTACCAAAGCTGCCACCACCAATTACTGCAACCGTTAAACCTGCTGTCATGGAATGCCTTACAATAGATAGAGTTCAATAAATTAATGACCATCTTCTATTGTAACGTATTTGACAGCTTTGCAAGTAAAGAGCTGCAACAAGGGTTCAGGAAGAACAGGACAAGGGCAGGCACTGCTGATGGGCAGGAGGGGATTCCAGATCGCCCGGTTGCTTGCCATCCGGGGTAAAGGGATGACGAAACACGGCCAGTAACCGCTTCACTTCACTGAAATCACCCTCTTCTGCTGCCGTGATGGCCTGCTGAAGCAAGTGAGTGCGTGGCAACACGCAGGGATTGACGGCTTCCAGCTCCCGGCAACGCTGCTGGGGACTCGCAAAGTAAGTGTCCACTTGGTTTTGCCAGGAACTCATCCAGGCTTCCACCTGCTGCGCTGTAACACCCGGGCCACCGGCTTTCAGCAAGGTTTCGGCGGCCTGCAGCTGACCTTCAGCCAGCAGACGCAACAAACGCGTCCAGTCAACGCGGCTGTTCTCACACAACCTCAGAAAATCCTGCAACAGGGGCCAGTCAGTAACCGGATTCACGCCCAGGCGTGTTGCCAGTGATTGTCGATACTGCTTTTGAAATAATTCCGGAAAGCGATTCAAACTGGCTTTCAAGCCCTCGGCCGCAGTCAACCCGGACAAGGCCTGGGCAAAGCAGGCCAGATTCCAGTGCACAATTTGTGGCTGACGGTCAAAAGCATAGCGCCCCTGATCATCACTGTGATTACCGATATAGCCGGGTTGATAAAAGTCCAGAAAGGCAAAAGGGCCGTAATCCAGCGTTTCCCCCAGAAGAGACATGTTATCGGTATTCAGGACACCATGACAAAAACCGTAAGCCTGCCATAGAGCCACCAGAGAAGCGGTACGCTCCTGCACTTCATCAAACAGGGCCAGTGCCGGATCGGGGTGATCCAGAAGGTGGGGGTAAAGGTTGTCCAGGGTAAATTTCAACAGTGTTTCCAGGCCCTGTTGATCCTGTTGGTAATAAAAATGCTCAAAATGCCCAAAACGCAAATGGCTGGGGGTGATACGCAGAAGAGTCGCTCCCGGCTCCAACTGTTCACGGCGAATGGCTTCACCGGTCACGCACACCGCCAGGGCCCGTGTTGTGGGAATGCCCAGGTAGTGCAGGGCTTCACTGCCCAGAAACTCACGGATACTGGAGCGCAACACGGCACGGCCATCACCAAAACGGGAAAAAGCCGTCTGCCCGGCCCCCTTGAGATGCACTTCCCAGTGCTGACCCTGCGGGTTGGTGATTTCACCCAAGAGCAGGCCGCGTCCATCACCCAGATCCGGGTTGTAATAGCCGAATTGATGACCTGCGTATTTCATGGCCAGTGGCTCACTGCCCCGGAGTTGCAGGTGGCCTGTCATCCAGTTGGTCAGTTGTTCCTCATCCAGCTCACAGGGATTTATTCCCAGCAGGCTTGCCACCTCCGGGTTCAGGGCAACCAGGGTGGCTGGCTTTTTCAGGGATTGCGGTGACTTGCGCTGATAAAAATGCTCAGGCAGTTGCCCGTAACGGTTGCTAAACGTCAGTGAATTCAGTGCGGATGACATACAGCTTCTCCCGGCCAATAACCCAGTATTTTACTAGGTTATTGACCGGTTACCAGTCTTGATCCGTCAATTATTCGGATATTTCCTGGTGATAGCTCTCCATGGCCTGATCGATGCCCCTGGAATTGCTCTGGATCAAGCCAATGATTTCATTCACATAGGCTTGACGCCTTTCCGAGTAGCGGATAAGACCGGGAGCCAGATCAACACCACTTGGCGTCTTTCCTTCGGCCAGAATTTCCTGCCTGAGGTTGCGTAGATCCCGATAGGCCCGGTGCGTGTTGATGTTGCGCAGGTAGCTGCGCACACTGGCCTGAATTGTGGAAAACAGACGAACCTCATGGTTCATGTCCGGTGTGCGTCTTTCCGGAACCAGACCGCAGCCCTCAGTGAAACACCACTGGCCAAACAGGTTGTTGCCCTGCTGCGCAAAACGCGAGGTTCCCCAGGCTGATTCTTTGGCCCCCTGCATTAATACCAGATCAGGGGGCACCGGCATGACTCTTTTGAAAATCTTTGCCCAGTCTTCTTCACTGGCGGGCCAGTCCACCCGATAGTAGTCAAAGGTTGCCTCCAGAAAGTTTTCATCCCTGGGTGCCAGTTCAATGCCCTCCTGCAAAGCCTGATGGGCTTTTTCCAGTTGCTCCCGCTGCCAGGCAATATACTTGTTTTCATAAACCACCAAAGGCACCAGAGACGAAAAGAAAGCTTCCTTGCGCCAGGGAATATGACTGATCTGGCTGTAATCCGGCATCCTGTCCAAAGGGTCAGGGGCTTCCGCCTGAAAAGTCTCCAGCAAGGGCCGGGGTGTCGGGTTGATCAGCTCTGCAAGCAGAGAGCCGAGGGCAACCAGGATGGAAACCAGAAGTAAACCTCGAAAAAACAGAGGTGGCTTTGTTGGGGCTGACATGCTGTATCCTTTTTTTAAAAAACAAAAACCCCAGGCTGTGCTGAGGTTTCCGGGAAGCGGGTACTACTCTGGGCGATCAGGTTACTTGAATATGCCAGGGTTCATAGCGAACACCGTAATTGTTGTCATTGGTGTAGCGTATCTGCACAAAACCCAGATCCTGCAGACGCTTGTAGACATCGGTTTCCGCAAAGTCGTCACTGAAGTTACGATAACCGAAACCCACCTTGCCAACATCAAAGTCCCCCACCGCATGGTAGGAATAACCGGGAGGGGCCAGAGAGCGTGAAGCCTTGGACATGTTGCCCGCAGACTGCTCAGCTTTGGCCAGGAAGAGGTGCATCTGCTTGACCATGCTGCGCACGCCTGAAGTCAACACCAGATCCTCACCCACGGCCTCACGGAGCTTCTCATAAAAGGCCAGGGATTTGCCCTGAAACAGCAGATGCCCGGTTCCCGACACCCGCTTCACATCTTTTTCGGGCAATCTCTGGGTCAGGCTAGCCATCACCTTTTCGCCATGAAAACCATATTCGCGGGCATCGGTATGGTAGAGCTCATCCAGAAATTCCAGTTCAGCCGGTGTAAAACGGCCTATCTCTGTGTAGTTATTGGCGTAACGCAGGGCATCGTCAAACGAAACCAGGTTGAAGTTACCGTGACCTATGAAACTCTGCATGCGGTCAAGGCGTTGGTAGGCCTTGCGCATCGTGAGTCTTTTCTCTTCCGGGAGAAAGTAGTCGTCATCGAAAACACTTTCAAAATAACGGCTGCGCGTCTGGGCATCGGGTTTGTTGCTTCCCGATGTTTTTTCCACCGCTTTCTGGTGGACACGAGTCAAGGCCTGGCTCAATTCAGTCGGCAGGATATCCTCCATGCCCTGTTGCAGGTTCAAGGCAGCCCATTGCCCTTGAGCAGCCCCCATGCCAAAGCTTTCCGGAAGCTGTTTGGTCAGGTTGAGCTGTCTCAAGACCGAGCCGCTACCCAGTGCCACAAAGCCGCTCACTGACAGCGCTTTTAGAAGTGTTCTTCTTTCCACCCGTCTCTCCACTTCTTCCCATAGTTTTTTGCAATTAGGACAAACTTTACTAAGCTACAGGCCCTCTGTCCAGAAGAACCCGATCCCTTTCTATGGTATTTATTTATCAGCACTATAAATAATGCAAAAGCCCGGCATCTACCGGGCTTTTGTTATTTTAAGTTAAGTTAAAGTCAGTGATCAGTGACTGAGTTCCATCAGCAAACGGTTCAGCCGCTGCACAAACTGACCGGGATCTTCCAGGGTTTCCCCGGCAGCCAGGGCCGCCTGATCGCAAAGCACCTGGGCCAGTTCACTGAAGCGTTCCTCTCTGCTTTCGCTTTCCAGGCGACCGATCAGGGGGTGCTCCGGGTTGATCTCCAGAATGGGCTTGGTGTCAGGCGCTTTTTGACCGGCCGCTTCCAGAATCTTGCGCATCTGCACACCCATATCATCCGCACCCAGTACCAGGACTGCGGGTGAGTCGGTCAGACGGGTTGATACTTTCACTTCACTGACGCGCTCATCCAGTGCCTTCTTGACGCGTTCAACCAGATCCTTTTTCTCTTCACTGGCCTTTTCCTGAGCTTTCTTGTCTTCTTCACTGTCCAGCTCACCCAGATCCAGATCGCCGCGGGCCACATCAACCATTTCCTTGCCGTCGAATTCATTGAGATGGCTCATCAGCCATTCATCAATGCGATCGGTCAAGAGCAGCACTTCGATGCCTTTCTTGCGGAACACTTCCAGGTGCGGGCTGGACTTAACCTGGGACAGACTTTCACCGATCAGGTAATAAATCTTGTCCTGACCTTCCTGCATGCGCTCAACATATTGCCCCAGGCTGACTTGCTGTTCACTGTTCTGCGTGGAGCTGAAGCGTAGCAGACCGGCAATTTTTTCCCGGTTGGCAAAATCTTCGCCTGGCCCTTCTTTCAATACCTGACCAAACTCTTTCCAGAATTCCTGGTATTTCTCGTCATCCTTGGAGAGTTTTTCCAGCATCGACAGAACACGCTTGGTCAGTGCTGACTTCATGCTGTCGATCTGTGGGTTTTGCTGCAGGATCTCACGCGAGATATTCAAAGGCAGATCGGAAGAGTCAATCACACCCTTGATAAAACGCAGGTAGAGCGGCAGGAATTGCTCGGCATTATCCAGAATGAAGACGCGCTGTACATAAAGCTTGAGTCCACGCGGTGCTTCGCGCTGGTAGAGATCAAAAGGAGCGCGTTTGGGCACATACAGCAGCGAAGTGTATTCCTGCTTGCCTTCAACCTTGTTGTGGCTCCAGGTCAGAGGATCTTCAAAGTCATGCGCCACATGCTTGTAGAATTCCTTGTACTCCTCTTCGGTGATATCCGTTTTGGCGCGGGTCCAGAGGGCATTGGCCTTGTTGACGGTTTCCCATTCCTGGGTGCCTTCTTCACCCTCTTTCTCTTCGGTTTCTTTCAATAACTGGATGGGCAGGCCTATGTGATCCGAGTATTTCTGGATGACATTACGCAGGCGGAAGCCATTGGCATATTCCTTGGCGTCCTCTTTGAGCTTCAGGGTAATACGCGTGCCCCGACCGGCTTTCTCAACGGGCTCAATGGTGAACTCACCGTCCCCGGTGGAAACCCAGCGTACCCCGTCAGCCAGAGCGGCTCCGGCTTTGCGAGTTTCCACGGTCACTTCCTCGGCAACAATAAAGGCCGAATAAAAACCCACACCAAACTGACCGATCAGGCTGGAGTCTTTTTTCTCGTCACCGGTCAGTTGCTTGAGAAATTCGGAGGTGCCTGAGCGGGCAATGGTGCCCAGGTTGGCGATCACATCGTCCCTGTCCATACCAATGCCGTTATCTTCCAGGGTGATGCTATTGGCCTTTTCATCAAAGCTGATCTGCACCTTGAGATCAGGGTCTTCTTCCAGCAGCGCCGGATGTTTGATGGCCTGAAAGCGCAACTTGTCGCAAGCATCGGATGCGTTGGAAATGAGCTCACGCAGAAAGATTTCACGATTGGAATAAAGGGCATGCACCATCAGGTGCAACAGTTGCTTGACTTCGGTTTGAAATCCTAGGGTTTGTTTTTCCGCCTGACTCATCTAACGAACTCCTGAACGACTTGAGGGTTAATCTAAAAGGATGTTCGTAATATGGGGACAGGCGTTGGGATTTCAAGGCTGAATCATCATTCGTTAGGCCAGACCAGATGCGCACGCGCCAGGGCGACGGGCTGCTCCTGCTGCTCACCCTGCCAGGCGGTGACTGAGACGTTAACCACCCGCTTACCCAAACGCCCGACCTGACAAGAAGCCAGGGTGGTTTTGAGACCCGCCGAGCGCAGGTAATCAATCGAAAAATCGATCACCTTGGGCACCCTCTGACCGCCTGAGTAGGCCATGACATTCAATATCGCCGCTGTTTCCATAAAACCGGCCAGTACCCCACCGTGTAAGGCAGGCAACAAAGGGTTACCGACATTATCGGCCTTGCTGGCCAGCTCAAAAACCAGCCCCTTGTCAGCCTCCAGAGCGGTCACACCCAGAAGCTGGGCATAGGGTATCTTATCAAACCAGCTGTTGACCTCATCAGCAGACAAACGCTGCCCCAGCTGAGCCGTTTGCAGATCACTTTCATTCATTTAGCCGACTCCTGCCCGAAAAGACGTTCCGCAAAACCCTTGGGGGTTCGTTCAGGGCCCAGACGCATAAAGGTTCCTGTTCCCTTGGCAATGGGCAGATCCTCTTCCTGCCAGATTAAACCTTCGGTAAACACTATCTGACGTGCCTGACGGGTCACCCAGGCCCGACAATATATGGTCTGGCTTGCCCTGGCAGCCCGGTAGTGATCCATACGCAAATCAATCGTGGGGCAGACCTCCGGTTCCGGCAGGCCCAGAATTGCGGCTGAACCGCAGGCAGTATCCATGAGCACACTCAGGACACCGCCATGAATCAATTCTTTTTCGGCATTGCCCATAAAGCTTGGATCACCCTGCAACGACAGAGTCACCCCTTCTTCCGTAACATCTTCAGCCTGCATGTTCAGGGCCTTGCAGTGTGGAATCAGGGTCATGAACCGCCGGATTCCGATCAGCTTTTGCTGGTTGGTCATAGTCATCACTCAATCCAAACACTTGTTTGATAAGCTTACCCTTTACAGGCTTGCAGGAAAAGGGCTGTGCAGAATTAAACGAAAGCATTAAAATAAGAAAATCCTTAAATAAACCAACTGGGAGCCAGGTATGCTTTTTCCTGCCCGTTATGCACGCTATGTTTTCTCCTTCGTCATGTCCATTTACATGGTCACCATCATGACTTTTGTGATTACCATTGTTAATACCGGAATGAGTGATGGCTTTGCAGGTCGCTGGTGGCAGGCTTTTTACATTGCCTGGCCGATTGCTTTTGTGCTGATTCTGATCGGCGCCCCCCGCTTGCAGGTACTGGCCACCAAGCTGATCAAAAAAGCCCCCCAGACAGAACCAGAGTCCAAGTAGCTGGCAAATTTGTATTTAGCGCCTAAACTTCAAGCTAGTCATTAAAAAAGAGGTAGAGTATGAAGCTTTATGGATCCCTGACCTCACCCTATGTGCGCAGATTGCGAATCTGGCTTGAACATACCGATTATGAGTTTGTGGCCCTGGACATTTTTTCCCCGGAAGGCCGTAAAACGCTGGAAGCGGTCAGTCCGGCCCGCAAAATCCCTTTACTCAAACTGGGTAAAGACACGGTTTATGATTCACGGATGATATTCAACTACCTGAATAGAAAACTGCAAAGAGAAACGCTGGATCTGGATGATGAGAATGCTCTGACCCTGATTGATGAAGCCAATCAGGCGTTTGTCCATCTCTTTCTGCTGTCCAAGTCAGGTATTGATGTCCAGCAGGATGCACTTTACTTCAACCTCCAGCGTGAACGCATCAGCAACCTGATGCTGCATCTTGAGGGGATGGTAGCGGCCGGACACTTTAAACAGTGGAATTACCCGGCTATTTGCCTTTATTGCCTCCTGGACTGGGTTGACTTCAGGGAACTCGATCAGCTTGACTCCACACCGGCACTGAAAGACTTTCGTGATCATCACTTAAGTCATGAGTATGTTAAAAAAACCGACCCCAGATTAAACACCTGAAATTAAAAAACCGCCTGCTCTTAAAAAGAACAGGCGGTTTTACAGGATTCAACCAGCCGATCTTACCAGCTAGTCACTTCCTTCAGAGCATCACCGATTTCTGCCAGCGAGCGCACGGTTTTAACACCGGCCGCTTCCAAAGCAGCAAACTTCTCATCAGCTGTACCCTTACCGCCAGCAATGATCGCACCGGCGTGGCCCATGCGCTTACCAGCAGGTGCCGTGACACCAGCAATGTAAGAAACTACAGGCTTGGTGACATTATCCTTGATGAAAGCAGCCGCTTCTTCTTCGGCAGAACCACCGATTTCACCAATCATAACGATGGCTTCAGTCTGGGGATCTTCCTGGAAGAGTTTCAGTACGTCGATGAAGCTGGAACCGGGGATAGGATCACCACCGATACCCACACAGGTGGACTGACCAAAACCGTGATCAGTTGTCTGCTTGACAGCTTCATAAGTCAGGGTGCCGGAACGGGATACGATACCGACTTTGCCTGGCTTGTGAATGTGACCGGGCATGATGCCGATCTTGCACTCACCAGGAGTGATTACACCTGGGCAGTTAGGACCAATCAGGGTCACACCCAGCTCATCACACTTGACCTTGGCATCCAGCATATCCAGGGTAGGAATGCCTTCAGTGATGGTCACGATCAGTTTGATGCCGGCATTGGCCGCTTCCAGGATGGAGTCCTTGCAAAAGGGTGCAGGAACATAAATCACAGAAGCTTCAGCACCTGTTGTTTCGACCGCTTCTTTCACAGTGTTGAAAACAGGCAGGCCCAGGTGAGTGGTACCACCCTTGCCAGGTGTGACGCCACCGACCATTTTGGTGCCGTAAGCAATCGCTTGTTCAGAGTGAAAAGTGCCCTGACCACCAGTGAAGCCCTGGCAGATGACTTTGGTGTCTTTATTGATTAGTACGCTCATTACTTGCCCTCCGCCGCTTTAACAACTTGCTGAGCTGCATCTGTCAGACTGGTGGCGGCAATGATGTTCAAGCCACTTTCAGCCAGTTTCTTGGAGCCCAGTTCTGCATTGTTGCCTTCCAGGCGGACAACCACAGGCACTTTAACGCCAACCTGTTCAACCGCGCCGATAATACCTTCAGCGATCATGTCACAACGCACGATACCACCAAAGATGTTAACCAGTACGGCTTTGACATTGCTGTCAGACAGGATGATTTTGAACGCTTCAGCAACGCGCTCTTTGGTCGCACCGCCACCCACATCGAGGAAGTTGGCAGGCTGACCGTTATGCAGATTAACAATGTCCATGGTGCCCATGGCCAGACCGGCACCATTAACCATGCAGCCGATGTTGCCATCCAGAGCAACATAGTTCAGCTCCCATTTGGCAGCATTGGCTTCACGCTCATCTTCCTGGGAAGGATCACGCATTTCCTGCAGATCCTTGTGACGGTAAAGGGCATTACCATCAATCACGACCTTGGCATCCAGGCAGTGCAGGTTGCCTTCGTCAGTGATGACCAGCGGGTTGATTTCCAGCAGAGCCAGATCTTTTTCTTCAAAAAGCTTGGCAAGACCCAGGAAAATCTTGGTGAACTGCTTGATCTGGACAGCGTTCAGGCCCAGTTTAAAGCCAATTTCACGCGCCTGATAAGGCTGTGCACCCACCAGAGGATCAATGGTGGCCTTGAGAATTTTCTCGGGAGTTTCTTCTGCAACCTTCTCGATTTCCACGCCGCCTTCGGTGGAAGCCATGAAAACAATACGGCCACTGGCACGATCAAGAACGGCACCCAGGTAGAGTTCCTGAGCAATGTCGGTGCAGCTTTCAACCAGAATCTTGCTGACGGGCTGACCGTTTTTATCTGTCTGGTAGGTCACCAGGTTCTTGCCCAGCCATTGCTTGGCAAAATCTGAAGCTTCTTGAGCTGATTTGATCAGCTTGACGCCGCCCGCTTTACCGCGGCCACCAGCGTGTACCTGGGCCTTGACGACCCACATGTTACCACCGATTTTCTGACAGGCTTCAGCAGCTGCTTCCGGAGTATCTACTGCAAAACCGGTGGAAACTGGAAGACCGTAATCGGCGAAAAGTTTTTTTCCCTGATATTCGTGCAGGTTCATAAGTACTATGCCGTCTTTTGTCTGTTACTTACTTTGATGATATCCGGCCTCTTGTGGTGGTAGCCACTGAAGCCGAACATCCCCCGTGAACCAGTCGGTCAGACCGGCTCACCTCGAAGCGCATCTGATTTATTTGCGCTTTTTCTTATTGGGCATATGGATGGCATGACCATCCACAGCCAATGCTGCTTCATGAACTGCTTCGGACAGTGTTGGGTGTGCGAAGCAGGTCAGAGCCAGATCCTCTGCAGAAGAAGCAAACTCCATGGCAATGACGCCATTATGGATCATTTCACCTGCATTCTGACCGAAAATATGCATGCCCAGAACACGATCCGTTTCTTCATGAGCCAGAATTTTTACCATACCTTCAGTACAGTTATTGGCCATGGCGCGACCGATTGCCGAGAAGGGGAAAACACCGGACTTGTAAGGCGTACCGGCCGCTTTCAGTTCTTCTTCGGTTTTACCCACCCAGGCTACTTCAGGGAAGGTATAGATGACGTTGGGAATGGCATCATAGTTCATTTCCGGTTTGTGTCCGGCAATGATATCCGCAACCATCACCCCTTCTTCGGATGACTTGTGGGCCAGCATGGGACCCCGAACCACATCACCGATGGCATAAACGCCTGGGACTTCAGTGCGGCACTGGTCGTCAACAAAGATAAAACCGCGTTCATCCAGAGAAACCCCGGAATCATCAGCCAGAACACCCTCGGTGTAAGGCTTGCGACCCACACAGACCACCAGTTTGTCAAAGGTCTTCTTGTGCTCACCTTTGGCGTCCGTAAAGGTTACTTCAACCTCTTTGCCCTTGACCTCGGTTGAGGTGACACGAGCACCCAGCTCAATGTTCAGACCCTGTTTGGTCATGGACTTCTTGACGTCCTTGGCCACCTGCTGGTCAACAGCAGACAGGAAACTGTCCATGGCTTCAAAAACCGTGACTTCCGAACCCAGACGTTTCCAGACCGAGCCCAGTTCCAGGCCGATCACACCGCCACCGATCACACCCAGACGCTTGGGTGTTTCCGTGATTTCCAGAGCACCGGTGGAATCCAGAATGACGCCTTCGGTCAGAGGGGCAGAAGGAATGTTAACGGGTACGGAACCGGATGCAATGATCACATTGTCCGCTTCCAGAACCTGGGTTTTGCCGTCATGACTGGTCACTTCAACTTTTTTGCCAGCCAGCAGCTTACCGGTGCCTTCCACAGAAGTCACACCATTGGCCATGAACAAACCCGCAATGCCGCCGGTCAGCTGGGTAACGATCTTGTCCTTGCGGGCCACCATTTTTTTGACGTCCATTTTGACGTCTTTGGTTTCAATACCAAAATCCGCAAAATCATGCTTGGCTTCATGGTATTTGTGGGAAGCTTCCAGCAGTGCCTTGGAAGGAATGCAGCCGACATTCAGGCAGGTGCCGCCCAGAACCGGTTTGCCTTCCTTGCTGATCCACTTTTCCACACAAGCTGTTTTCAGACCCAGTTGCGCGGCACGTATGGCTGCCACATAGCCACCAGGGCCGGAGCCGATTACCACTACATCATATTTATCAGACATATATCTTTTCCTGTCTTGAGGGTGTCAGGAGAGTTCGGTTCAAAACTGAATTACACATCCAGCAGTATGCGTGCAGGATCTTCCAGCAATTCCTTGATCGTCACCAGGAACTGGACTGCATCCTTACCATCAATCATGCGGTGATCGTAAGACAGGGCCAGGTACATCATGGGACGAATTTCAACCTGTCCATTCACAGCCATGGGGCGTTCCTGAATTTTGTGCATCCCCAGAATAGCCGTTTGCGGGGGGTTCAGAATCGGTGTGGACATCAGGGAACCAAAGATACCGCCATTGGTGATGGTGAAGGTACCACCCTGCAAGTCATCAATACCGATTTTTCCTTCGCGGCCACGCTTGCCGAAATCAGCAATCGTGCTTTCAATATCAGCCAGGTTCATGCTGTCGCAATCCCGCAGTACAGGAACCATCAAACCTCGTGAGGTGGAAACGGCAACACCGATATCCTGGTAGGCATGATAAACGATATCTGTGCCATCAATCGAGGCATTGACATCAGGGAAGCGCTTCAGGGCTTCGGTTGCGGCCTTGACGAAGAAGGACATAAAACCAAGGCGAGTGCCGTCGTGACGCTTCTCAAACTGCTCCTTGTACTTCTTGCGCAGCTCCATCACCGGCTTCATGTCAACTTCGTTGTAGGTCGTCAACATGGCTGCAGTCTGTTGAGCCTGTACCAGACGCTTGGCAATGGTCTGGCGCATACGGCTCATGGGCACACGTTTTTCAACTTTTTCACCGGCAGCCACCTGAACCTGAGGTGCAGCAGGTGCAGGAGCAGGCTTGCTGCCCGCGCCGGAAATGGCTTTCTGGACGTCTTCCTTGGTGATCAAACCACCCTTGCCGGAACCCTGCACTTGGGACAGGTCAACATCTTTCTCATTGGCCAGTTTGCGAGCCGCTGGAGCCACTTTTTCGTCGCCTGAAGTCTGGGCAGCACTGGTTTCCTTGCTTTCTGCAGCAGCAGGCTTCTCTTCAGCAGCCGGTTTGGCGGCCGGAGCAGCACCTTCCTTGATTTTACCCAGCAACTGGTCGGATTCGACGGTGTCACCTTCATTGGCCAGAATTTCTTCCAGAACACCATCCGCAGAAGCCGGAACTTCCAGAACCACTTTATCGGTCTCGATATCAACCAGGATTTCATCACGCTCAACCGCTTCACCGGGTTGTTTGTGCCAAGTCGCGACCGTACCCTCTGCTACTGACTCGGGAAAAGTTGGAGCTTTAATCTCAATAGCCATGTTATACCCTTTCCTAACTTATTCTAATGACCCAGCCGAAGCTGGGTTAAATGGAGTTGATTGACTGCATCAAGCGCCCAGGGCGTCTTGAACCAGTTTATTCTGCTGCTCAACATGCACACTTGCATAACCACAGGCAGGAGCAGCAGAAGCCGGACGGCCAGCAAATTTGAGCTGATTCGCCAGGTCTCCGTTGAGCTTGGCCAGAACATTGCGCATATGATGCTGGCTTGAATACCAGGCGCCCTGATTTTGCGGTTCTTCCTGACACCAGACAGCCTGTTCAAGGTTACTGTACTGGGCCAGTTCGGCTTCCAGGTCTTCTTCAGGGAAGGGGTACAGCTGTTCAATGCGAACAATGGCTGTATCCTCAAGACCCTGTTCGTTGCGTTTGGCGGCCAGATCGTAGTACACCTTGCCACCACAAAGCACAACCCGCTTCACCTTCTTGGGATCCAGTGAGTTCTGATCACCAATAACCGGCATGAAGGAACCATTGGCCAGGTCTTCCAGTGAGGAAGTTGCATCCTTGTGGCGCAACAGGCTTTTGGGTGACATGACCACGAGTGGCTTACGCAACGGACGCAGTACCTGACGACGCAGCAGATGGAAGATCTGGGCTGGCGTGGTCGGCGTACAAACCTGAATATTATGCTCTGCACAGAGTTGCAGGTAGCGTTCCAGACGCGCAGAAGAGTGCTCCGGCCCCTGCCCTTCATAGCCATGAGGCAACAGCATGGTCAAACCACAGAGGCGTCCCCACTTGGTTTCCCCGGAAGAAATAAACTGATCCATGACCACCTGGGCACCATTGGCAAAGTCACCAAACTGGGCTTCCCAGATCACCAGTGCATTGGGCATGGTGGTGGAGTAGCCATACTCAAAGGCCAGCACGGCTTCTTCAGAGAGGAAAGAATCATGAATGACAAAGGGAGGCTGGTCCTTTTTGATGTTCTGCAAAGGCACAAACACCTTGCCATCGTTAAAGTCATGCAATACCGCATGACGGTGCGAGAAGGTGCCGCGACCGACATCCTGACCGGTGATGCGGATGGGGTGGTTGGCATCAATCAGCGTGGCATAGGACAGCATCTCGGCAAAGCCCCAGTTGATGGCCATACCGCCGGCCAGCATCTTGCGCCTGTCTTCGTAGATCTTGGCAACCTGGCGCTGAGTCTGAAAGCCTTCAGGCACTTCACACATTTTCACTGCCAGTTCCTGCAGATGCTTCATATCCACACTGGTGTCGTAGCGGGTCGTCCACTCATGGCCCAGGTAGGGTGACCAGTCAACAAAGAGTTCCTTGTTGGGCTCCTTGACCAGCGAGTTGGCGACATGTTCACCGTTATCCAGGGCATCCCGGTAGTCACTGACCAGTTGTTTATCATCTTCCGCTGTAATGACTTGCTCTTCCACCAGCTTCTTGGCGTAAAGCTTGCGCGTGGTGGGATGCTTGGAAATTTTCTTGTACATCACCGGCTGGGTGCCGGAAGGCTCATCCGCTTCGTTATGACCACGACGACGGTAGCAAACCAGATCAATCACCACATCCTTCTTGAACTGCATGCGGTAATCCACTGCAACCTGGGTGACGTGCAACACAGCTTCAGGGTCATCGCCATTGACGTGGAAGATGGGGGTTGAAACCATTTTCGCAGCATCAGTGCAATACTCAGAAGAACGGGTGTCTTCAGGCTTGGAAGTCGTGAAACCCACCTGGTTGTTGATCACGATATGAATCGTGCCGCCCGTCTTGTAGGCACGGGTCTGGGACATCTGGAAGGTTTCCATGACCACGCCCTGACCGGCAAAAGCAGCATCACCATGAATCGAAATGGGAAGAACCATCTTGCCTTCCGAATCTTCACGACGATCCTGGCGAGCGCGCACCGAACCCTCAACCACCGGGGAAACAATTTCCAGGTGTGAAGGGTTGAAAGCCAGCGCCAGATGAACCTCACCACCGGAAGTCATGACATTGGATGAAAAACCCTGGTGATATTTAACGTCACCGGAACCTTCAGAAACCATTTTCTTGCCGTCAAACTCATCAAAGAGTTCGGATGGGTTTTTGCCCAGGATGTTAACCAGCGTATTCAGGCGGCCCCGGTGAGCCATGCCGATCACGATTTCCTTGACGCCATAGGAACCGGAACGTTGGATGATTTCATCCATCATGGGTATATAGGATTCGCCACCTTCCAGACCAAAACGCTTGGTGCCGGGGTATTTGGAGGCCAGGTAGTTTTCCAGGCCTTCTGCAGCGGTCAGCCTTTCCAGCAGGTGTTTACGCACTTCCTGGCTGTAATCCGGCTTTGAGCGAACTGACTCAAAACGCTGCTGCAGCCAACGCTTTTCCTCTGTATCCACGATGTGCATGAACTCGGCACCAATCGTGGAGCAATAGGTCTGCTTGACTGCATCATGAATTTCGCGAAGGGTTGTCTTTTCCTTACCGATGAAAAGTGACCCTGTCTGATACTCCTCATCCAGATCTTCTTTACCCAACTGATGGAAGTGCAGGTCAAGATCGGCAATCGGCTTTCTTTCACGCAACTCCAGGGGATCGATATCCGCCTGCTGGTGACCACGAAAGCGAAAAGCATTGATCATCTGCAATACCTTAACCTGCTTTTTATCATGCAGATTGTCGGTACTCATTCCAGGCACGGCCGATTTACGCTGACGGCTTAACTGTGAGAAGTGATCACGGATAGGAGAGAGGGGAAGGTCTTGTGCTGGTGCACCTTCCGGACGGGGGAGCTTGTTGAAATAATCACGCCATTGCTCCGGTACGGCGTTAGGATCGTTGAGATACTCTTCGTAGAGCTCTTCGATGAAGTGGATGTTGCCCCCAAATGTATGGGAGGTATTCCACATAAACTCCATGCTGCCTTCTTGCATCTGTTATCACCCTGCATAGAAGGGGAGTTTATCCGCAGCGACCGCTGAGTCACTTTTTAAACTCAGTTCCCCTGGCCGTCACGAACAAACGGGGAAAACCCGTATCCCCTGATGGTTACTTTATTTAGTGTGAAGCCGGTGGATCACACCGGCTTCAGCAGCACTATTGTACCCGACTGGTAGAAAAACGACAGTACCGGTACGGGGTTTTATCCACGACTTTCGGTGCATACACCCTTGAATGAACAAGGGTGACTGCCATCAGGTCGCGTTTGACAGGAGCATATCGCGGATATGACCGATTGCACGAGTCGGGTTGAGGCCCTTGGGGCAAACAGCAACACAGTTCATGATACCGCGGCAACGGAACACGCTGAAAGGATCATCCAGCTCGGACAGGCGCTCACGGGTTGCGGTGTCACGGCTATCGATCAGGAAGCGGTAAGCCTGCAGCAAGCCGGAGGGCCCGACAAACTTGTCAGGATTCCACCAGAAGGAAGGACAAGCTGTAGAACAGCAGGCACAGAGGATGCACTCATAGAGACCATCCAGCTTGTCGCGCTCTTCAGGCGACTGCAGCCGCTCAATCGCGGGAGCCGGTGTATCATTGATCAGGTAAGGCTGAATGCGCTCATACTGTTCATAGAAGAGCGACATGTCCACGACCAGATCACGAATCACAGGCAAACCGGGCAGAGGACGCAGGATCAGCTTGTTGTTCTTGACCACTTCAGAAATCGGAGTGATGCAAGCCAGGCCGTTTTTGCCATTCATGTTCATTCCGTCAGAGCCACACACCCCTTCGCGGCAGGAACGGCGATAAGCCATACCACTGTCTTTTTCTTTGACCAGGTGCAGAACGTCCAACACCATCAGGTCTTTGCCCTGGGTGTCGATTTCAAAGTCCTTCATGTAAGGCGCTTTGTCTGTCTCTGGGTTGTAACGATATACAGATACCTGAAGCATCTTTACTCTCCCAACATCGAATTCTGATTAGTAAGTACGAACTTTTGGCTCAAAGTGCTTCAGCAGGTCACCCTGAATCAGCTTGGGAGCCATGTTGACATCGCGCTTACCGAGAGTTTTGGTGGTTGGCATATACACAGAATGCTTCAGCCAGTTGGCATCATCACGCTCGGTGTAGTCATTACGGCTGTGGGCACCACGGCTTTCACGACGCTCATAGGCAGAAATAGCAGTTGCTTCAGCCACCTCCAGCAGGTTGTCCAACTCCAGAGCTTCAATACGCGCAGTATTGAAAGCCTGACTCTTGTCTTCCAGGTGCGCATTACCAATCCGCTCACGCAGATCCTTCAGCTGGGCAATGCCCTTCTCCATGTATTGACCATCACGGAAAACACCGAAGTAGTTCTGCATGCACTCTTGCAATTCTGCACGCAGTGCAGGAATGGACTCGCCACCGGTGGATTCGTTCCAGCGGTTCATGCGCGCCAGGGAAGCATCCAGATCAGACTGGGAAGCTTCATCATACTCAATACCCTGATCCAGAGCTTTTTCGATGTACTGACCGGCAGCACGACCGAAGACCACCAGATCCAGCAGAGAGTTACCACCCAGACGGTTGGCACCGTGCACGGAGACACAGGCTGCTTCACCACAGGCAAACAGACCGTTGATGATCTGGTCTTTACCTTCGTCATCCACTGTAATCGCCTGACCGTGGATATTGGTGGGAATACCGCCCATCATGTAGTGACAGGTTGGCACCACAGGAATCGGAGCCTTGACCGGATCCACATGAGCAAAGGTCTTGGACAGTTCAAGAATACCGGGCAGACGCTTGTTGAGAACCTCTTCACCCAGGTGATCCAGCTTCAGGAAGACGTGATCGCCCTTCTCACCGGCACCGCGACCTTCCAGAATTTCCAGAACCATGGAGCGAGCCACAACATCACGACCGGCCAGATCTTTGGCATTCGGCGCGTAACGCTCCATGAAGCGCTCACCGTCTTTGTTGATCAGGTAACCGCCTTCACCGCGACAACCTTCAGTGACCAGCGTACCCGCACCCCAGATACCGGTGGGGTGGAACTGCCACATTTCCATATCCTGCATGGCAAAACCGGCACGCAGTGCCATACCGATACCGTCACCGGTGTTGATCAGGGCATTGGTGGTGGAGGCATAAATGCGACCTGCACCGCCGGTGGCCAGAACAGTTGCCTTGGCTTTGACAAAAATGGTTTCGCCGGTTTCGATGCAGACAGCAATACAGCCCACCACATCATTGTTGGCATTTTTCACCAGATCAACGGCATACCATTCATTCAGAAAGGTGGTGCCATTTTTGATATTGCCTTGATACAGGGTATGCAGAAGGGCATGACCGGTACGGTCAGCTGCGGCACAGGTACGTGATGCCTGACCACCTTTACCGAAATCCTTGGACTGACCACCGAAAGGACGCTGATAAATGCGGCCCTGTTCTGTGCGGGAAAAAGGCAGGCCCATGTGCTCCAGTTCAAAAACCGCTTTGGGTCCCTCGTTACACATGTATTCGATCGCGTCCTGGTCACCGATGTAATCGGAACCCTTGACGGTATCGTACATGTGCCAACGCCAATCATCATTGGGATCATCAGAAGCAATGGCACAGGTAATACCACCCTGGGCAGAAACCGTATGTGAACGCGTCGGGAAAACCTTGGAGATCACCGCTGTTTTACGACCGGATTGCGCCAGCTGCAAACCGGCACGCAGGCCTGAACCACCACCACCAACAATGATGGCATCAAACTCAAGAGTACGAAGTGCTGACATGGATTAAACTCCCCACAAAAGTTGAACGCCCCAGACCACAAAGGCAAACAACGCCAGGGCCACGACTGCCTGGAACACCAGGCGTACACCGGTTGCTTTCATATAGTCAGTGGATACAGTCCAGAGACCGATCCAGGCATGGGCAGCCAGGGACAGCAGGGCCAGCAAGCTGAAAATACGCATCCAGGTAGACTGAAAGAGACCGGTCCAGGCCAGGTAATCCAGATTGGAGGCACCCAGGAAAAAGCCCAACATAAACAGGGTGTAAGCCAGCAGAATAACGGCAGTCACGCGCTGCATCAGCCAGTCGGACAGGCCACTACGGCCGAAACTTGTGATATTGGTTACCATACCCAGACTCCTGCCAGCAGAATTAGAACCACAGAGATGACCACAACGGCCTGAGACATTTTTTGTCCCCCTTCCAGGGTGACACCAATGTCCAGATCCATGATCAAGTGTTTGACACCGGCCACACAGTGGTATGCCAAAGCAGACAACAGACCCCACAGCACAAATTTAGCCAGAAAGTTCTGTTGCAATACGGTTTTGACGCTTTCAAAGCCTTCTGGTGAAGACAGGGATACATCCAGCGCCCAAAACATAAAGATAAGGCCAACGAACATGATCACACCGGTAATCCGGTGAGCAATCGATGTCAGCGCAGGCAAAGGTAGTTTTATCGTCGATAGATCGAGGTTTACAGGTCTTTTGCTATTCACGGCTCTACACACTCTTATGTGCTTGCACGGGTTACCCCGGCAACAAGCGATTATTTTCGGAAGCACTCATCAGTCAATTCAGACAAGCCAAATTCACTTACTGCAGCACTTCACCCCCTGGTGCAGGTCGATGATTATAGGAACCCCTAATTGCTTACGCAATCTAACCAAAGGTTGTGCGCTGCATCAAAATAAGCGAATCTAATCACCTGCCGTTAAGCAGGAAGGTCGCATTCTAACAACCCGAGTGCGAATTACCCTAGGCATTTAGCGTAATTGACAAGTTTTTCAACCCTTCTATAGTGGTGCCACTTCAGTTTTCAGTTGCGCAAGTGAGATACAAAATAAATAAGGAGGCCTTATGGCTGACAAGAAAGCAGTACTGACCGTTGATGGTCTTGAGCAGAGCATCGAATTTCCCGTACTTACCGGTTCTCAGGGGCCAGATGTTGTTGACGTGCGCGGCCTTGGTGCCCACGGCGTCTTCACTTATGACCCCGGCTTCATGGCCACCGCTTCCTGCGAATCCAAAATCACCTATATTGATGGCGGCCAGGGTATTCTTCTGCACCGGGGCTACCCCATCGACCAGTTGGCAGATCACGCTGATTATATTGAGCTGTGCTACCTGCTGCTCAATGGCGAGCTTCCTACACCGGCCCAACGCGACAAGTTTGAAAACACCATCCGCCGCCACACCATGGTGCATGAGCAACTGACCCAGTTCTTCAAGGGCTTCCGTCGTGATGCCCACCCCATGGCGGTTATGTGTGGTGTAGTGGGTGCCCTGTCCGCTTTTTATCATGAGGCCATGGATATCAGCGATGCTTATCATCGCGAGGTGTCTGCGCATCGTCTGATTGCCAAAATGCCGACCATTGCCGCCATGTGTTACAAGTATTCCATCGGCCAGCCTTTTGTTTATCCCCGCAATGACCTTTCCTATGCAGAAAACTTCCTGCACATGATGTTTGCAACCCCTTGCGAGGAGTACAAGGTTAATCCGATTTTTGCCAAGGCAATGGATCGCATCTTCATGCTGCATGCTGATCATGAACAGAATGCTTCCACTTCAACCGTACGTCTGGCTGGCTCCACTGGCGCCAACCCCTTCGCCTGTATTGCTGCCGGTATTGCCGCTCTCTGGGGCCCTGCACACGGTGGTGCCAATGAAGCCGTACTCAACATGCTGGATGAAATCGGTGATGAATCCGAAGAAAACATCCAGCGGTTTGTCGACAAGGCCAAGGATAAAAACGATCCCTTCAAGCTGATGGGCTTCGGTCACCGCGTCTATCGCAACTTTGACCCTCGCGCCAAGGTTATGAAGAAAACCTGTGATGAGGTTCTGGAAGAGCTGGGCATGGCAGACGATCCACAGCTGAAGATTGCCAAGCGTCTGGAAGAAATTGCCCTGGAAGACGACTACTTCAAGGAACGCAAGCTCTACCCCAATGTCGACTTCTATTCCGGCATCATCCTCAAGGCCATCGGCATTCCCACCAATATGTTCACGGCCATTTTTGCCCTGAGCCGCACCATTGGCTGGATTTCCCACTGGAATGAAATGATCAGCAATGATTACAAAATCGGTCGCCCCCGTCAGTTGTACACAGGCGCACCGCAACGGGATTATCCTGTCAAATAAGCCATCACCAGCAAAACCAAGGCTGCTTCGGCAGCCTTTTTTGTACCCTGCCCACAATTAATACTGAGCTATAATTGTTCTTAGCTCAGGCAAGCGTCATAATACCGTCTTTTAACCAACAATTTCTTGGAGCTTGCCATGACAGCAAACAAAAACCTGGCTTTTATCGGCTTGGGTGTTATGGGTGCCCCCATGGCCAGTCACCTGGTTCAAGCCGGGCATCAGGTCTGCGTTTACAATCGCACTTCCAGTAAAGCTCAGGATTGGCTGGATCAGCATCCGGGTCAGAGTTTTGCCGTCAGTCCTGCCAAGGCAGCGGCAGAAGCCGATATAGTACTGCTCTGCGTCGGCAATGATGACGATGTGCGTGAAGTCATGACAGGCGAAGAAGGCATCCTGAAAACCCTTAAGCCGGGCAGCTTGGTTATTGACCACACCACTGCCTCTGCCACCCTTGCTGAAGAGATGGCCGACGCCTGCAACCAGAAACAGATTGATTTTCTGGATGCTCCGGTGTCCGGTGGTCAGCAGGGTGCAGAAAAGGGCCAACTGACCATCATGGTGGGCGGTGAAAAAGCTGCTTTTGAGCGCGGCCTGCCCCTGATGGAGCTGTTTGCCAAAGCCGTCACCCATATGGGGCCGACCGGAAGTGGGCAAATGACCAAAATGGTCAATCAAATCTGTATTGCCGGGCTGGTGCAGGCCCTGTCAGAAGGCCTGAATTTTGCTGACCGGGCTGGCTTGGACCAACAAAAAGTGATTGATGTCATCAGTCAAGGTGCCGCGGGTTCCTGGCAAATGAGCAACCGTCACCAAACCATGATTGCCAATGAATACGAGCATGGCTTTGCTGTCGACTGGATGCGCAAGGATCTGGCCATTTGCCTGCACCAGGCCAGAGAATTCGGTGCCCAGCTGCCCATCACAGCCCTGGTTGATCAGTTTTATGCAGAAGTCCAGAATCTGGGCGGGGGCCGCTGGGATACTTCCAGCCTGCTCAAACGCCTCCAGGTACTGAGCGGTGATAAGTAACTGCTTTGCGTAGACTTGTTTATTTAAGTAATAATCAACGACTTAAGGCTTGATTTTGGTGTCAAAAAAAGCTATCAAAACATGTTTGATTAATACACCCTAACCAGGATTCATTTTGTGAGCACTACGGATACGGATACCAAACAGGCAGAAGCTGCAAACGAGAAGAAACCGGAAGGGCAATTAATCTCCACCCGGGAAGGGATCTATCGCCTCCTGAAAAGGCTGCAGAACAAGCACACTCCGCTCAAGCTGAACTTTGATGCCGTGGCTGACAAGTACACCAGCATGGTGGTATCCGTTAACTACAAGGAAGGTTACTTTTTACTGGATGAAGTCACCCCCCGCTGGGGCGACGACCTCATGGCCAAGGCCATCCCCTTCAGCTTTGAAAGCTACCATGATGGCTGCAAAATAAGCGCCAGCGAAGTTCAGGCCTCGGGAAGAGCCGTCAAGGATGGCGCCCCCATCTACAAGGTTGCCTTTCCCAAAAACCTGCATTTTCTGCAAAGGCGACAGTTTTACCGTGCTCCCATTCGCATGTCTCTGGAAATCAAGGTTCTGCTGGGCGTCAAAGAACCTCCCGAGAAGCGTGATGAGTATGACAACCTGATACCCCAGGACCCCACCTGGGAATATGAGGGCCTGCTACGCGACCTTTCGGCCCAGGGCTGCCAGGTGGATGTTGAAGGCGACCTTCAGGAAACCCTGGAAAAAAACACCCAGTTCGACACCTGCCATATCATCTTCCCCAATGGCGAGGTGATTGATTTGAGCATCATCGTTCGCCATGTCGGCTACGATGAAAAGAAGAAGGTCAGCAGCCTGGGCTGCCAGTTCACCAATATGGACCCCCAGAAAGATCAGAAGATTTCTTTTGTGGTGAATGAGTTGCAAAGGGACAATGCCCGCAATGCTTCAGGCAATGCAGGCAACACCGCACCCTCCGAGCTGTTTGAACCTGCAGAACCCGAAAAAGACAGCAAAAGCAAAAAAACCAAGGACAAAGAAAAAAAGGAGGCCGAGAAAGAAGAAGGTGTATCCGGCCTTCTGGATGTCAAGACAGCGCATCAACTGGCCGTGAAAGCGGTACGCACCCTGGTCACCCAGTTGCGCAACAAGGAACCCCTGGGTATCAAGCTGGCCTGGCAAGCAGCCGACCAGTTGCTGGCCGCTCTGGAAAGAGACCGTCAGGAGTTGATTCTTTACACACGGGTCAGAACCACAGGGCAATATCTGTTTGAACACTCGGTTAGTGTTGCCGTTCTTTTGGCCGACCAGACCCAATTCAATACCGCCAACCCCAAATCCCGTGACCAAAATTACCTGCGCAACATCATCTTTGCCGGGCTTTGCCATGATCTGGGCAAGGGCTTGATACCCGAGCGGATTATCGGCAAAACCAGCGACCTGACTGAACAGGAAGCCAAGGTGATGCACAAACATTCCCTGCTGACCCGGGAAATCCTATCGCGTCAACCAGGAACACCTGACCTGGCCCTGCAGATTGCCACCCAGAACTGTGAGCGTCTGGATGGCTCCGGTCATCCAGAGCGTCTCAAGGGGCTCTCCATGACTCCAGCAGGCAAACTGGCTGCCGTGATTGATGTCTTTGATGCCATGACCAACGGTCGTAGTTATCGGGCCGGTCTACCCCATGCCCTGGCCTTCAAACGCATCCTGGGCATGAGCAACCAATTGGATCAAGGCATGGCCCAGGAGCTGATCAAGAACCAGGGGATCTTCCCTATCGGCTCCTTGGTCGGATTTGCCAATGGGGATCTGGGTTTTGTTAAACGCCAGACCGACAACAAAACACCGGATATCGTTCGGCTGGCTTTCAACAAGAACACAGGACGCCCCCTGGCTCTACAGGACATCCAGGTGGGTTCCAGCAGCTCCTGGAAGAAGGTTGTTGGGCCTGAAGACCCTGCCAAATACAAGTTGAATAATGACCTGCTACTGCATGACATCTAGGTAACTCTACGCACTCTTATCCACATTATCTGTGGATAAAGGCGTGGAAAAGGGCTGAGAAAAGCGACCTGAGCAGGTTATCACCACCCCTGACACAGATTGTTCATAATTTAACCAACCCTTTGTCATGCCAATAAAAATCAATGAGTTAGCTCAGTAACAAAAACTAACTCACTGGTTTATCAGGCTTTATCAGGGGTACAGCAGGAATATATCAAGAGAAGTCAGACCACTGAAAAGAGCGCACTGATCTTGTGGATTAAATGTGGAAAAGTAGAAGTGGCGTCCCATAGGGGGTTCGAACCCCTGTTACCGCCGTGAAAGGGCGGTGTCCTGGACCACTAGACGAATGGGACGCAGTTGCTTACGGAAAGAAGTGGTGGAGCTAAGCGGGATCGAACCGCTGACCTCCTGCATGCCATGCAGGCGCTCTCCCAGCTGAGCTATAGCCCCACGTTGTCCGGAAGACGGTGCGTATATTACGTCTGGAGCTACGCACCGTCAAGCTTTTTTTCAATTAATTTGAGCGACTTAGCTGCTGGTACTTTTTCTCCAGTTTTTTCGCCTGTTTCTTGGAAACGCCACCATCCGTCAACAGATCCAGTGCAAAGCGCAAACGGGCACGACTGATTTCCGGACCCAGAATCACCATGGCGTCCAGCACCGAGGTCGAAGTGGTACTGCCGGCAATAGACAGAAAAACCGGCTGCAGATAGGCTTTCATTTTCAGTTCAGCAATTTCACTGAGGAAACGAATACGCTCCATCAGGGCATCCTTGTTCCAGTCACGCAAGGCATCCATCTCCCAGACCAGAAACTGCATTAGTTCCACCAGGTCGACTTCTTCCGGCAGTTTCAGTTCAGCAAAATCAGCTTTACTGATCCTGGGCATGCCACTGAAGAAATAAGCCGCCAGGGGAGCCACATCAGACAGGGTTTCCGCCCGCGGTTTGATCTGGGGAATGATCTGGCGGACATAGTCACTATTGAACGCCCAGCTCATCAGTTTCTGCAGATAAACCTCATCATCCAGCTCACGCAGATAGAGACCATTCAACCAACTGAGTTTCTCGACATCAAACACCGGGCCACCCAGAGAAACGCGCTGGATATCAAAGTGAGCAATCATTTCTTCAAGACTGAATTTTTCCTGCTCATCCGGCATTGACCAGCCCATGCGCCCCAGGTAGTTGATCACTGCTTCGGGCAGAAACCCCATACGCTCGTAGTAACGAATGGAAGTCGGGTTCTTACGTTTGGAAAGCTTGGACTTGTCCGGGTTGCGCAGCAGCGGCAAATGGCAAAGTACCGGCATTTTCCAGCCGAAGTATTCATAAAGAAGTTTATGCTTGGGGGCCGAGTTGATCCATTCTTCACCGCGCAGTACATGGGTGATTTCCATAAGATGGTCATCCACCACATTGGCCAGGTGATAAGTGGGCATGCCATCAGATTTCAACAGGATCTGGGCATCCACCATGCTCCAATCCAGCTCCATGGGGCCGCGCAACAGGTCTTCGATGACACACACGCCCTCTTCTTCCGGCACCAGCATGCGCACCACATAGGGTGCACCAGCGGCTGCCCGCTGGCTGACCTCTTCTTCGGGCAGATACAGATCGGAAGGCTTGAGAGCGGTCGCCTTGCCTGCCAGTTGACGCTCCCGGCGCAGTTCATCCAGTTCTTCCGGGGTGCGATAACACTTGAAAGCCTTACCCTGGGCCAGAAGCTCTTCAGCATACTTCCTGTAAAGGTGTTTACGTTCACTTTGTCGATACGGCCCAAAATTCCCCCCTACATCCGGCCCTTCATCCCAATCCAGGCCCAGCCAGCGCAGGGAATCAAAAATCTGCTGCTCAGATTCGGGTGTGGAGCGCTGTTGGTCAGTATCTTCAATGCGAAGGATGAACTGGCCCTGGTGCTGGCGTGCAAAACACAGGTTGAACAAAGCAATATAAGCAGTGCCGACATGAGGGTCACCTGTGGGTGATGGGGCAATTCGGGTACGTACTGACATGAAAACTTACCTTTAAACTCGCGGTGGGTGAACGCTGAAAAAAAACAAGACGCCAGTATAAGAGATCTGCCCGTTAAACGCAGCCTGGGAAACACTGCGACACTACGCCACCTTCACAGCCTGGGGGTGGTATTGCAGAATCAAACTTCGGTTTACCGAGGTCTTTGTCTGTTATCACCTCGAATCGTTTGCGGTCAACATGGAAGCAGGCCCTACGAACTTGCTCACTGAGCGACCCTGTGCCCCCTGCAGGGTCGCTCTTTTTTTATACTGGAGTTTTCAGTTAAACTATACGTTTTACTCGGTCACTCCCAACTCATGTCTTATCCTGTATTTTCTCTGGCTCCCATGCTGGATGTCTCGGATCGCCACTTCCGCTATTTTCTGCGTCTGCTCAGCAAGAAAACCCTGCTCTATACCGAGATGGTCACTACGGGCGCCATCCTGCATGGTAAGGATCACGAGCGCTTTCTGGATTTTTCCGAAGAAGAACATCCGGTCGCCCTGCAACTGGGGGGCAGCAATCCTGACAATTTGGCCCGCTGCACCGAAAAAGCAAGCCTCTGGGGCTATGATGAAATCAACCTGAATGTGGGCTGTCCCAGTGACCGTGTCCAGAATAACCTGATCGGTGCTTGCCTGATGGCCTACCCGGAAAAGGTAGCGGCTTGTTTTCAGGCCATACAGGCAGCTACCGACAAGCCAGTCAGCATCAAATGCCGGATTGGTATTGATGACCAGGATGAAGACAAAGACCTGGAGAAATTCATTGCCATCCTTAAGGAAGCTGGTTGCCGGATTTTTATCCTGCATGCTCGCAAGGCCTGGCTACAAGGGCTTTCTCCCAAGCAAAATCGTGATGTTCCTCCGCTGAATTATCCACGCGTGCATCGCCTCAAGCAGCAACATCCCGAATTGACACTGGGCATCAATGGCGGCATCAAAACACTCCAGGCCTGCCAGGAACACCTACAAACCCTGGATTCAGTGATGCTGGGGCGAGCGCTCTGGGACAACCCCATGCTGGCCGCAGAAGTTGACCAACAACTGTATGGCCTGGACAGTCCGATTATCACCGCCCACCAGGCCGTGGAGGCCTACCTGCCCTATGTCGAAGCGCAACTGGCACGAGGAGTTCGGCTTACTGCTCTGAGCAAACCCCTGATGGGTGTTTTTCAGGGTGTTCCCGGTGCCCGCAAATTCCGTCGTCATCTCAGCGAAAATGTTCATTTACCCAACCAGAATGCTGATGTCATCCGTCAGGCCTTGGATTTAGTTGCTCATTAGCAGGAAGCAGTATTGCCCCGCTTCAGCGTCTCTGGTTAGATGCTTGCAAACAAAGGAGACCCCAAGTGAGCAACAAACTCGAACAACTCAAACACATGACCCTGGTGGTTGCCGATACGGGTGACCTGGATGCGATTCGCCGCTACCAGCCCACGGATGCCACCACCAACCCTTCGCTGCTTCTCCAGGCCCTGGAATTGCCTACCTATCAGCCTCTGTTGCAACAGGCGTGGCAGGAAGCCAAAGAAAGCCAGATCAGTGTTTACGACAGCTTTGCTGCTCTGCTGGCTTGTCAGGTACAAAAGCAGGTTCCCGGCTATGTCTCAGTGGAAGTGGATGCCAGAACCTCCTTTGATACCCAGGCCAGCCTGGAAAGAGCCCGTCAGTTAATAGCAGGCATCCAGAAGGCTGGCGGTGATCCAAAGCGTATTCTGATCAAGCTGGCTTCCACCTGGGAAGGCATCAAGGCAGCCGAACAGCTGGAAAAAGAAGGCATCCGCTGCAATCTGACGCTCTTGTTCGGTTTTACCCAGGCTCGTGCCTGCGCCGATGCGGGAGTCACGCTGATTTCGCCCTTTGTCGGACGTATTCTGGACTGGTACCGGGCACAAAACCCGGAAGCTGACTATGCCGGTTCCCAGGACCCCGGTGTGCAATCGGTACAAAGAATTTACCGCTATTACAAAGAAAGGAACTACCAGACCATCATTATGGGGGCAAGCTTTCGCAACCTGGGAGAAATTGAAGCTCTGGCTGGCTGTGACCGCCTGACCATCTCCCCCAAGCTGCTGGCTGAACTGGAGGCCGACCCTGAGCAGCTGGAGCGTCAACTCTCGCCTCAACAACCACCTCAAGACAGAGAAACGGCTTTAACTGAGGCCGAATTCCGCCTGGCACTCAATGACGATGCCATGGCCACGGAAAAACTGGCTGATGGCATCCGGCGTTTTATTGTCGACCTGGAGAAACTGGAAGCGCAGATTGAAAAAGCCTGTCGCTAAATGGAGGAAGGGTGCGGGCAGTCTTCCAATGCCTGCACCACACTTTTAAAAGCTTCCTTGTTATGCTCGTTCATGGACATCAGGGTACGGTGGGCATCCAGTACCTGGGTTCTGATATGCTCTTCACTGCCTGCCAGTTGAGCAACCTCACGAAGTTCTTCAGGAGTTGTCACCGGCTGATCCATAATAATGAAGTATTGGCGAAACCCCATCGACTCCAGCAGCAGGGTTATATCCGAGTTGGAAGATATGATGCTCGGCTGATTCAACCCGGCCACCGATGCCTTCACCGCTATTTTCGCCAGCAAGCCCAGTGTTGTACTGTCCAGATTGTCGGCCTGAGACAAATCGATGACAATGCTTTCAATTTCCTTGTCAGCAAACACCTGCTCAAACAACTGATCCAGCGTACAGCAGAGGGTCAAGCGAACGTCACCCACCAGCTTCAACAAATAGGTGTTTTTTGATTTGGCCGCTAAAAGCTTGCCTGTTTGCATATCAACAACCGGTTAGTGTCATTAAGGTTATATCATCCGGCCAGTCACCCTGCTCGACTGACAGGCTCTGCAGTAATCCCTGTATATCGCCACGCGTTTCAGCAACACTTTTTTGCCACTGTTGTTGACGCTCTTCCAGCCCCTGACCTGGCATCAGCTCCAGAATGCCATCACTGGCAACACACAGACGCCCCCGATCCGGAAAGCTGCAGGTGTAGTCCTGATACTGGGCACCGGGAAAAAGCCCTATGGGCATACCACTCCCACTCAACTCCTGCACCTGGCCTTGCTGATCCACCAGAAGTGGAGCTGGCAGGTGTGCTCCCAGTGCATAGGTTAAAACCTGCTTTCGGGTGTCCAGGCAACCCAGAACCAGGGTCAGATGCTTGTCCAACTCACCGGTCACCAGCTCTTCATTGACTCTTGCACAGAGACTGGCCGGGCTGAATCCTTCCTCTTCACTGTATTTTCCCAGCAAATACTTAATGAGTATAGTCACAAAAGCAGAAGAAGCCCCATGCCCTGAGACATCGGCCAGATAGAAAAGAAGTTGATGGTCAGAAATAGGCCAGCAATCAACAAAATCACCGGAAAGATACAGTGAAGGCTGCAACCAGTAATCCAGGCGATAACCATCCAGGAAAGTTGGATTGGCAGGCAGTAAGGACTGTTGCACATGGTAGCCCGCCTGCTGGTCCTGACGCAGCATTGCCAAAGCAGTCTTCAGGTCAGCATTTTCCTGCTCCAGCTTCTGCTGATACGTCAAGGCTGCTTCCTGCTGAGATTTGCTCATATGCGCCTCAATCTATGCTGCTCGCCTTAGCAATCTTAGTTAATTCAAACGGTAATCCGCCTGACACCTGAAAGCAAGCCAACTGACACTTTTTTAGAGCTTCTTTAGTCTGAGAAGGCATCATCAAAGTCCATATCATCAAAATCATCATCCAGAAAAGGATCCGAGCCCACTTGTCCATCATTGATCAGGTAGGTGCGCCTTTGCAGGTAGGCATCCCGGATAAAAGAATAGCGATCACCGGAAATCATGCTTTCAGCATCCAAAAGATCAGTACGCAGTTGCAAACCATAAAGACCCCAGAGGCTGTACGCAACATAGGGGTGCTCTATGTAAGCCATGGGGTTCAGACGGTAATCAACAGGAGTGGCAAGGGTATGAGTCAGGGTTTGCCCCCCCACAAGAGGCCAAACCAGATAGGGGCCCTGAGGCACCTTCCAGGTATTCAGGGTTTGCCCAAAATCCTCCTGGCTGCGCTCCAGCCCCAGAGGGGTTGCCACATCCAGAAAGCCCACCAGACCCAGGGTCGAGTTTAGGGTAAAGCGGGCGACATCTTTTCCAGCCGCCAGAGGCTTGCCCTGAAGCAGATTATTGCCGAACTGGGCAACCTCATCCAGATTGCTGAAAAAATTCCGTACTCCTCTGCGCAGGAACCTGGGAGTAATCGCTTTATAACCCTGAGCAACCGGTTTGATGACCCAGCCATCCACCATCTCATTGAAAGCAAAAACCTTGCGGTTCCAGTCCTCGTAAGGGTCCCGTGGATGTTGGCCCCCACCATCTTCAGCAAAAGGATCCGCTGAATTTTTTTCGGGCAGTTGCGACTGACTGCTACAACCAGCCAGGGCCAGCAACAAGACCAGCCATAAAACCTTCTTCATCAAACCTCTCCCTGGTTTCAGGCCAGCTTTCTGACCAGTAGACAGCCTGCCGAGTAACCTGCTCCAAATGAACAAATAACGCCGGTTGCGCCAGCTTTCAAGTCATCCCTGTGCAAATGAAAGGCAATGATGGAACCAGCCGAGCTGGTGTTGGCATAGCGATCCAGAATAACCGGAGCTTCTTCAGCACTGGCATCACGCCCCAGTACACGCCGGGCAATCAGTTGATTCATATTCAGGTTGGCCTGATGCAACCAGAGACGATCAAGATTTTCAGCACTGAGGAGGTTGGCCGCCAGTTGTTCGTTGATCATTTCCGCCACCAGCGGGCAGACTTCCTTGAAAACCTTACGGCCTTCCTGAACAAAGAGTTTATCTCTTTGACCCAGACCGGCTTCATCACAACGATTCAGAAAACCGGCATTATTGCGGATATTGTTGGAAAACCGCGTCATCAGCTTGCTGGCAAAAACCTCAAAAGCACCTTGGGTATGGGTGGCCACCTCTTCAGCTTCCAGGATCACGGCCGTACAGGCATCACCAAAGATGAAGTGGCTGTCGCGGTCACAGAAATTCAGATGTGCACTGCATATTTCCGGGTTCACCATCAGTACCCGCTGGGCCTGACCGCTTTGAATGGCATTGCAGGCCGCCTGGATACCAAAAGTGGCACTGGAACAGGCCACATTCATATCATAAGCAAACCCAGCTGCACCCAAGAGTTGCTGCACCTCAATTGCCACTGCAGGATAAGCGCGCTGAGGGTTGGAGCAGGCAAGAATCACCAGATCAATCTGACCACCTTCAAGACCGGCTTGCTGCAAGGCCTGTTTGGCAGCTTTGACTGCCATTTCCGCCTGAATGCTGGGCTGGTCGTCCGGTCTTTCCGGCAAGTAGGGCTTCATGCGTTCCGGGTCAAGAACACCCTGTTTATCCATAACATAACGGCTTTTAATCCCTGATGCTTTCTCAATAAACTCCACACTGGACAATGCCTGAGCCGCCACTTCGCCCGCTTCTATGGCTTCAGCCTGCTGCTGGTTCCAGTTTTCTGCCCAGGTATTGAAGGCCGCAACCAGTTCAGCATTGGAAATGCTTTGTTCGGGGGTAAACAGGCCTGTCCCGGTAATGTAAACAGATTTCATAAGGTGCCTTCTTGGAAATGGAGTTATTGTGAGTCAGCATTGGCTGGCTGGGCTGTCACCAGATCGGCCAGCCAATCCAGCAGCAAAGGAAAATAATCCTGCTCTGCCGCCTGATCCAGACAGAGCTGGGAGCGCTTGTAATTTTGCTGATTACCCACCCGGCGCCCCAGTTTGACCAGTCGCCCATTGTGGGCACCCAGATCAAACATGAAAGCCCGCGCATCGGCATCACTGGCCCGCCAGGACTGGTACAGACTGGCAAAATACAAACTGGGTGGCCAGTCGAGTGACTTGACTGCGGCCGAGTAATCAAAACCCTGGGGAGAAACCCAGGGAGAATCCAGCCAGTTCAGGGCGTCCAGATAAAATTGCTGGCTTTCATTGCAGCGCCCCAGCTTCAGTTTGACTGCAGGCACATAGCCCAAGAGGCGGGTGATCACCTTGACACCCCGCAGGTGCAACCAGTTGATCCAGAAATGCTTGATACGACCGGCCGCCTGGGATTCACGAAAAGGGCTGAAATGCACCATACCCAATAGCTGGCTCAATACACTGGGGTTGCGTGCCAGATAGCTGCTCAGAAGCAGGCTGCCAAAGCCCTGGCCAATCCAGATCTGACCACCAGGGTTGGCTCTTGTGTCCACGGCTTCCAGAAGTCGAGGTAAGTCTTCTGTCAGGGCTTCTTCAACACCAAAAGGATGTTCCTTCAAGACCTCACCCTGCATGCGCCGGGATCTGAGCTCGCCCAGGTAAACATCATAACCGGCCCTGGCCAGCACATAAGCCAAACCGGTTCGGGTTTGTGGATTATGGAAACAGGTCGCGTCATCCATGAGTCCATGCAGCATGAATACCGCTCTTCCCGGTGCCTGGGCTGGATAAATACGCACCAGCTGAGCAAACTGCTGATTGGCCACCGGCAGATTGATGCGTTCTTCAATAATTGAAATTCGGGATGCAGTCATTCTTATATCCTAGCTCCATAGCTCAGTGGCAGCATTATCCCATGTTAAGGTCTGGCAATAAACCGGTCAGTCAGAGACCAACTGCTTCCAGTGGCTCTGCAAACGCTTGGCCGACACCACTTGACTGGTTCCCAACTGCTGAGCATAAAGTGAAACCCGGTACTCTTCCAGCAGCCAGCGAAAATCCAGGAGTTCCCGTGTGATTTCCCCCTTGGGAAGCAATTGCTGGTAACGGGCTTCCCAGCGTTGCCACCAGGCCTCCACTTCTTCAGCATTACGCTGGTCTTTCAAGGGGTCCCGGGGTGCTTTTTCCAGGCGCATGGCAAGGGCCTGAAGGTAACGCGGGTAGTGTTCCAGCCAGCCCCCGGCATCCCAGATGAACCCCGGATAAAACAAACGGCCCAATTGACGCTTGGCATCCTGATAGGTCAAGGCCAGCGCCAGGTTCATCTTACCCTTGAGTTCAGCGGCCAAAGGCACCTGAGCCTGCAAAGCCTTTTCGGCCAGCTGCAACTTTTCTGTAGCCTTGGGCACCCACTGACTTTGGTGTTGCTCCAGCCAACGAGTGAATTCTTCGCTGCTTCGAGGCCATTCTTCAGCACTGCCTTGCAAAAAAGCATCGCGCAGGCTGGCATCCAGAAGATCATCCCAAAGCTGCTGGCGGCTGCCGATTTTGGCATAGAGCAGCTCCAGGTTTTTCAAACCCGGCAACTGGCTTTGCAGGTATTTTTCCTTTTGTGGCAGGCTCAGACGGGCCAGGCGCACCAGGCCTTTTTCTGTTGCCATCCGGGCTTTTTCTGGCGAGTCCACCAAGGTCACGCCCACTGTTTTGCCTTCATCCACCAGGGCAGGAAACGCCTGAAGCCTGACCCCTGCCTGAACCTGCTCCAGACGTTCGGGTAATTCTGCAAAGGTCCACTGGGTCTGGCCGGAAATCTGCAACTCACCGCTATCCAGCGCCTGGGTGTCAGCCTGCATCTGCTGGGCAAATTTCTGGCGCAGGGCTTCCAGATCCCGCCCCTGCCCCAACAATTTACCCTGGGCCGTCACTACCTTGAAGTTGATCCTAAGATGAGGTGGTAGTTCCACCTGACTCCAGAGTTTTTCATCCACCTGAGTGCCGGTGATTTTATACAGAAACAAGCCCAGAGCCTTACCCAGCGGCAGGTCATCCGGTGCCAGAGCCTCCAGAGCTGCTCGAACATAATCCGGCAAAGGCACAAAGTTTTTGCGTACGGCCTTGGGTAGACCTCGCATCAAAGCCAGGCATTTTTCTTCCAGCAGGCCGGGAACCAGCCATTCCAGACGGCCTTCCGGCAGCTGCCCCAACATGGCTACAGGCACGGTAATACTGACCCCGTCATCCTCTTCACCTGGGGCAAAATTGTAGCTGAGCTGCCATTCCACACCCTGCCAGGCCAGAGTATCCGGGTAAGCCTCTCCGGTCACTTCATCCGCGGTTCGGGCCAACAGGTCTTCTTTGGTCAGAAATAAAAGCTGGGGATCTTTGGCTTCGGCTTTCTTGCGCCAGTTTTCAAAACTGGCGCCCTTGCAGATACCTTCAGGAATACGGCTGTCATAAAAATCAAACAGCACCTGATCATCCACCAGAATATCCTTTTTACGCGCCTTGTCTTCGAGAACCTGAACTTCATCCAGCAAAGCCTGGTTATGTGCCATGAAAGGGGCTTTGGTCTGGTAATCCCCTTCCACCAGAGCCGAGCGAATAAAAATCTCACGCGCTTGAACCGGATCAATCGGGCCAAAGTCGACCTTGCGCCCTGTCACCAAAGGCAAGCCAAACAGGGTAACTTTTTCCAGCACAGCCACACGTGCCGCTTTCTTTTCCCAGTGGGGGTCAGAATAATTGCGCTTGACCAGATGAGCAGCCAGAGGCTCAGCCCAGCGCGGATCGATTTTTGCCACCATACGGGCAAAAAGCTTGGTGGTTTCCACCAGTTCTGCAGCCATCATCCATTTCGGGGTTTTTTTACCTGCTTTGGAGCCGGGATGGATGAAAAACTTACGATTACGTGCACCCAGATATTCCTTGTTTTCCTGCAGAAAACCCATGTTGGAAAGCAGGCCGGATAAAAGTGCCTGATGCAGGGCAGCATAACTGGCCGGTTCGCTGTTTTCCTTTAGGCCCAGCTCACGCGCCAGCAGCTTTAATTGCCGGTGAGTATCCCGCCACTCACGCATACGCATATAGGACAGAAACAGCTTCTTGCACTGCTTGCGCAGTTGGTTAGCGGATACTTCCTGGCGTAGGTCTTCGTAATGCTTCCATAAATTCACCAGAGCCAGAAAGTCTGAATCCGGGTCTTTCCACTGGGCATGGGCCTGATCAGCTGCCTGCTGATGATCCGCCGGTCTTTCCCTGGGGTCCTGAATATTCAGGGCTGCAATAATCACCAGGGCTTCACTGACACAGTTGCGTTGCCCCGCTTCCAGCAGCATCCGCGCCAGACGCGGGTCCACCGGCAGCCGTGCCAGCTTACGCCCCAGACCCGTCAGTTCATTTCTGGGATTCACCGCCCCCAGCTCAAATAACAAACGAAAGCCATCCTTGATGAAACGGCTGTCCGGTGGCTCAACAAAGGGAAAATCTTCCACCGCTCCCAGACGCAAAGAAAGCATCTGCAGAATGACTGCCGCCAGATTGGTGCGCCGGATTTCCGGTTCGGTGAATTCCGGGCGACTGAGAAAGTCGTCTTCGCTGTAAAGGCGAATACACAGGCCTTCGGCTATACGTCCGCAACGCCCGGCTCGTTGGTTGGCACTGGCCTGGGAGATCGGCTCGATCGGCAGGCGTTGCACCCCGGCGCGGTAGCTGTAACGGCTGACCCTGGCCGTACCCGGATCAATGACATAACGAATCCCCGGAACCGTCAGGGAGGTTTCCGCAACATTGGTGGTCAGAACGACCCGACGACCAGTATGCGACTGGAAAACTCTTTGTTGCTCGGCAGCTGGCAGGCGCGCATAAAGGGGTAACACTTCGGTATCACGAAAGCGCCCCGAACCCTGTTGCCGGCGGATCAGGTGCGCTACCTCACGGATTTCCCTTTCTCCCGGTAGAAAAACCAGCACATCGCGCGGGCCATGCAACCAACCCTTTTGTCGCTCCAGAGTTTGAATTTCCTCCAGAGCTTCCAGAATGCCTTCCTGCTGGGTCAGGTCTTCAGTATCCGGGTCTTCGCTGAGCAGGGGACGATAAAGAGTTTCCACCGGGTAGGTGCGGCCCGAAACCTCAATAATCGGGCAACGGCCGAAATGCCTGGAAAAACGCTCAACATCTATGGTTGCCGAAGTGATCACCAACTTGAGATCCGGGCGTTTGGGCAGCAGGCGTTTGAGATAACCGAGCAGAAAATCAATATTCAGGCTGCGCTCATGGGCCTCATCAATAATGATGACCTGATAACGATTGAGAAAAGGGTCTTTTTGCGTTTCTGCCAGCAGAATACCATCGGTCATCAGCTTGACCAGGGTGGTGGGTGTCTGGTGATCTTCAAACCTCACCTGATAACCCACTTGCTGGCCCAGGGGCAGATGCAATTCTTCCGCCAGACGCTGGGCCACCGAGCGGGCGGCCAGACGGCGCGGCTGGGTATGCCCGATCAAGCCCTGGGCACCCAGGCCCATTTCCAGACAGATTTTAGGCAACTGAGTGGTTTTGCCCGAACCGGTTTCCCCGGCCACCACCACCACCTGGTTTTCTGCCAGCGCCTTTTGAATGGATTCACGCTGATCGCTGACCGGTAAATCCGGATAGTCAATCTGCGGCCAGAGCGCCCGCCGCGCTTCCACCTGAGCCACCGAGGCCTGGATCTTATCCAACACCTGCTGCTGTTGCTCCGGGCTCTTCTTGCGGGCAGCCTGCCACTGTTTGGACAGGCGATGCCTGTCCTTGAAAAGACATGACTTTAAAAGCTCTTGCGGGGATAAAGCCTTATCCGGCTTGGACATAACAGCTCACACTCGACTGAAAATCGGCCAGTATAAAGCAATTGTCTCAGCGACCAAAAACCTGAGTCTAGTTATCCCAATAAAGCTCCGAAATCACCACTGCCGGGATGGGTGCATTCTCCCAGAATCCCTCCAGCCCTACTTTGCGGATCGATTGCTGAGGTTTGATGTGCAAATAGACCTGGGCAGCCTGCTCGGCCAGATACTTCTGAGCCTGAACAAACAGCTGGTTGCGTAAGGCTTCATCCTGAGTGGTTTCGATCTGTCGCCACAACTTCTGGAAGGCTTCACTCTTGAAGTTGAAGTAGTAATCATCGCGCGCATAGATATCCATATCCAGTGGCTCAACATGAGCGATGACGGTCAGATCATAATTACTTTCACGAAAGACCTGCTGCAACCACTCGGTCCAACTGATACGCTCCAAATCAACTTGAATACCTACCTTTTCCAGATCATCCACCAGATAGAGGCTGAGTTGCTGAGCATAAAGTGGTGGCGGCACCTTGAAGCGCAGCTTTAAACCCTGGGCATAACCCGCTTCTTCCAGCAGCTTCCTGGCTTTGTCAGGGTTGTGGGGGTAAAAATCCACCAGGTCCACATAGGCTGGATGCAGCGGTGAAAAATGACTGCCAATCAGCGCCGGAGAAGCCTTGGGAAAGATATCCAGCAGGCGGCGCTTATCCACCGCATGATTGATGGCTCTGCGCACCCGCAGGTCAGCCAGAGCCGGGTGGGCATGATTGAACACCAACAGAGTTTGCCCTTCGGTGACCCCGTCATTGATCTGGTAGTCCCCTCTATCTGCCAGACGTTTGACCGAAGCCATAGGACTGATATTGGGATAAAAATCCACTTCACCATCTGTCAGACTGGCTTCGAGTTCAATACGATTACTGGTAAAAGTAAGGCTGGCCCGGCGAATTTCGGGTTGATCATGCCAGTAATTGGGGAAGGCCTGGAGTTCCAAAGACTGACCGACCCGCCAAGAAACAAACTCGTAAGGCCCAGTACCAACAGGATGCTGCTTGTTGGTTGCAGCACTTGAGGGTTCGACCATCACCGCTGCTGACAGACCCAGGCGAAAAAGCAGCAGGCTGTCAGGGCGGTTTAGAACCAACTCCAGGCGATGACTTCCCCGCGGATTAATCTCACGAATACTCGAATAAAGGTTACGTTGGGGGTTACCTGCCTCAGGGTTCAAAAGCCGCGTCAGACTAAAAGCAGCCACTTCAGCAGTAAAAGGCTGCTGATTGTGAAAAACCACCCCTGGTTGGAGATAGAAGTCGTATCTCAGGCCATCTTCAGAAATTTTCCAGGTTTGTGCCAAAAGAGGCTCAACTTCCCCCTTACGGTTGATGCGGGTCAGTCCCTGGAAAATATTATGGTAGGTTGCTTCAGCGACAGTAGCTGCCGGTGTTTGGGTCGGATCCAGGTGCGGAGGCTCCAGGTGCAACTCAATTCGAACATCTTCTTTGCCACCCAACAGGGGCAGGGGTAAAAGCAACAACAGGGCCAACAACCAGTGCCCTGTTTTGTAGTTATTTTTTAGCATGGTTTTTTTCCACTCGACGAACAACCAATTGGTTACGACCCCGACGTTTTGCCTGATAAAGTGCTTGATCAGCCTCCTTCAGGCAGGCAATCAAGTCACCATCCTCACAATATCCTGCTAACCCTAAGCTGGCGGTAACGGAAATGACTAATTCTTCGACTTCCAGCGGCTGTTCAGCCAGGTTGATACGCAGCTTTTCCAACAGAGCGGCTGTTTCATCCAAAGGCATTTGCTGAAAAATCACGGCAAACTCTTCACCTCCAACACGAGCCAGCAAGGCACTTTTCGGCAACTCTGTCTGCAGGTGTCCGGCCAACTTAATAATTACCTGATCACCAACATCATGCCCATAGCGGTCATTAACTGACTTGAACCAGTCGATATCAATCATGGCCGCACAAAAGAAGCCATTTTCAGACCCTCTGCTCATCTCATTAATCTTGCGATCAAAATAATGACGGTTATACAGCTTGGTCAGGGCATCATGGGTTGCCAAAAATGACAGTTCAGCATTAATTTCCAGAATTTGTCTTTCATGAGCATTAATTTTATCGACATAGCGATGAACAGATTGGGCCATCCAGGCAATTTCATCCTTGCCTGTCACGGGAATATCCTGGGGTTTGGGACGATCCAAGCTCAAAGCTTTTTGCAGTTGGATAATACGCCCGACTACCGAACGATTGATATAAAAAGCGATCAGCAGTACAACCAGAAAAGCCAAGCCGCCAGCATAGAGCAACCAGATTTCTCGGGTTGCCATATCCTGGTGAATAGCTTTCACTTCTGACAAAATCTCTTCGCGAATGTGACTGACCTGTTGACCGACAGTGACGGTTAAATCCTGAGACAGCTCATGATTAGCGCGAATCATTTCCCCGATTTCAGCATTAATCAGCTCCAGCTGCCGGACGTCTTCCCGCGTTACGCCTTCCTGAAAATAAACATCCACCCGCCGATCAATACGCTGACTGACAAGCGTATTTATTCTGTTGAGGTTGCTGAAAAGTGCCTGATTAAGCTGCCCAACCTGACTGAAATCCACTTGGATGCCGCGGTAGGCTGAAAAATCGGCAATCAGGCTCTCTATCCACTCTTTGCGGTCTTCAATTTCAAAAACAGCCTGACGGCGTTTAAAATGATTGTCTGCCAGCAACAAGAAGGCACTGGCATTAACCATACCTTCAGCTTGCTGAACCAGACGGGTTGCTGACATCAGGGCATGAACCTGATGCTGGGCTACGTCATCCAGTGTTTTTTTATACTGACTGAAGGATAATAAGGCCAGACTGATCACTGCTAGAACCACTAAGGCCAACACCAATGTAAGCAAGGCAACACGTGTCGTTAGTCCATAACCTAAAAGGCGCATTTTTTACACTCTGGCAATCGGTTTTATTTCATATTAAATGCTTGTTTGATTAAAGCCCACCCCTTCTTTATGTGAGTAGGAAGCAAAAAAAACCCCGCACCTGACTGGCCGGGGTAAATCAAAGAGGAAAAAACTGCTATGCAGCTCACTTAGAGGTTGAATGAACCTCGTCGCGAAGCTGTCGACGCAACACCTTACCGACGTTGGTTTTGGGCAGTTCATCACGGAATTCAATAAACTTTGGCAGCTTATAACCCGTCAGGCGTTCTTTACACCACTCGCGGATTTCTTTGGCCGTCAAATCAGGGTTGCGCGAAACAATAAAGGCTTTCACTGCCTCGCCACTCTTTTCATCCTCAACACCTATAGCAGCCACTTCCAATACATCCGGGTGGGACGCGATTTCATCTTCCACTTCATTGGGATAAACATTAAAACCCGAGACATTAATCATGTCTTTTTTGCGGTCGACAATACGAGCGTAGCCATCTTCCTGGATCACCGCCACATCGCCGGTACGAAACCAACCCTCGGAATCAATGCACTGGGCCGTTTCTTCAGGACGCTGCCAGTAGCCTTTCATCACCTGGGGGCCGCGCACGCACAGCTCACCCGCTTCACCCTGGGGCAAGTCTCGGCCCTCATCATCAATCACCTTGATTTCCGTACTGGGCACCGGTTGACCAATGCTGCCCAGCTGGATGGCTTTGGGTAAATTAAAGGTGGCAACCGGTGAGGTTTCCGTCAGACCATAGCCCTCGGCAATGTCACAACCGGTCACTTCCTTCCAGCGTTTGGCTGCTGCCTGGGTGAGGGCCATACCACCGGAGATGGTCAGCTTGAGCTTGCTGAAATCCAGGGCTTTGAAGTCATCACGGTTGCACAGGGCGGTGAAGAGAGTGTTCAGCCCCACAAAAGCGGTGAATTCATTTTTTTGCAGCTCCTTGACAAAAGCAGGCAGATCACGTGGATTGGTAATCAATAGAGAGTTGTTACCCAGCTCCATCATCACCATGCAGTTCACGGTGAAGGTGTAGATGTGGTACATGGGCAGAGGGGCCACCACGGTTTCCCCGCCTTCATCCAGAGCCTGATTGATGACTGCTTTGGCCTGGAGCATATTGGCCACCAGATTGCGATGCGTGAGCATGGCACCCTTGGCAACGCCTGTGGTGCCGCCGGTGTATTGCAGAACCGCCAGATCATCCAGAGTTGGTTTGGGTGGTAACCAGTGACCCTTGCGCCCCTGATGCAAAGCCTTGCGGAAGGGAATGGCATGCGGCAAATGGTAGCTGGGCACCATCTTCTTGACATACTTGACCACCGAATTGATCAACACCCGCTTGAAACCTTGATGCAAATCACCCAGCTCAGTGACAAAAATATGCTTGAGATGCGTGTGAGGTAAAACCCTTTCCACACTGTGGGCCATATTGGCCAGAACCACGATGGCACGAGCGCCCGAGTCATTGAACTGGTGTTCCATCTCTCTTTCGGAATAAAGAGGGTTGGTATTCACCACCACCAGTCCGGCCCGCAGGGCACCGAACACGGCCACAGGAAACATCAGGGTGTTGGGCAGTTGGATGGCGATGCGATCACCCGCTTTCAAATCCGTCTCATTCTGCAGGTAAGCGGCGAAGTGGCGGCTTTTTTCTTCCAGCATGCCGTAGGTAATCATCTGACCCATGCAAGTGAATGCAGGCTTGTCAGCAAAGCGTTTACAGGATTCATCAAACACCTGCAGGATGGAGTCAAAGCGCCCCAGGTCAATCTCAGTCATATCAGCCCTCGCCAGCTTGTTGTTATTGGTAGCAAGTGTGTCCTGGCTGGAGTATAGGAAACTCCTGCCTAAGACACCAATTCAAACGTTTGTATTACTATAAAGGGCCAGCCAAAAAAAAGCCAGCCCTACCAAGCTGGCGGACTGGCTGGAAACACTCAACTTCCTGGATTTACAGGGCTTTCACCTGATCCCGCAGAACAAACTTCTGGATCTTGCCCGTGGAGGTCTTGGGCAGCTCACCAAAAACCACAGTCTTGGGAACCTTGAATTTCGCCATGTTGTCACGGCAAAAAGCTATGATTTCCTCTTCCGTCACTTCAGCACCGGGCTTGAGATTAACGAAGGCACAGGGCGTCTCCCCCCACTTTTCATCGGGACGGGCCACAACCGCGGCTTCGGAAACCGAAGGGTGGCGATAAAGCACATCTTCCACTTCAATCGAGGAGATATTTTCACCCCCGGAAATAATGACATCCTTGGAGCGATCCTTGATTTCCACGTAACCATCCGGGTGCCAGACGGCCAGATCACCGGAGTGGAACCAGCCCCCCTCAAAGGATTCTTCGGTGGCCCTGGGGTTTTTCAGGTAACCCTTCATCACCAGGTTCCCGCGCATGAAGATTTCCCCCATGGTTTTGCCATCCTGAGGAACCGGCTCCAGCGTTTCCGGATCAGCAATCATCAAGCCTTCCTGCATGGGTGACTTGACGCCCTGGCGTGCTTTCAGGCGTGCACGTTCAGAGGCCGGTTTTTCATCCCACTCTTCATGCCAGGCACAGACCACACAGGGCCCATAGGTTTCGGTCAGGCCGTAAACATGGGTGACACTGAAGCCCATGTTTTCCATGCCTTCAATCACGGAGGCAGGAGGCGCGGCACCAGCTGTCATCACCTTCACCTGGTGATTGATGCCTGCTTTCAGTTCTTCATCAGCATTGTTGAGCATATTCAGAACAATGGGTGCACCACAGAAATAATTGACCTGATGCTCCTTGATCGAGTCATAAATCGCATCCGCACGCACATGGCGCAGACTGACACTAGTGCCCACGGTGGCCGCCAGAGTCCAGGGAAAACACCAACCATTGCAGTGGAACATCGGCAGAGTCCAGAGGTAAACAGGATGCTCACCCATGTTCCAGGACACGGCATTGGAGACTGCATTCAGATAAGCACCCCGATGATGATAAACCACGCCCTTGGGGTTGCCCGTGGTGCCGGAAGTGTAATTCAGGGTAATGGCATCCCACTCATCACTGGGCATCGGGTAGTCGTAGTCTTCATCACCGGTGGACAGGAAGGCTTCGTAATCCATCTCCCCAATCAACTCACCACCTTCAAAATAAGGATCATCAATATCAATGACCCTGGGGCGCTGGGCACCCAGCATTTTAACGGCACGCGAGGCCACTTCGGAGAACTCGCGATCGACAAACAGAATCTTGGTCTCGGCGTGCTGCAGAATAAAAGAAATGGTTTCGGCATCCAGACGGGTATTGATGGCATTCAGCACCGCACCCGACATGGGCACCCCAAAATGCGCTTCAAACAGGGCATAGATATTCGGGGAAATAAAGGAAACGGTATCCCCTTCGCCAAGGCCTGACTTGTTCAAGGCAGAAGCCAGACGCACACAGCGGCGGTAGGTTTCATCCCAGGTTTTGGTTTTGTCATGGTGAATTTGTGCAACACGATCAGGATAAACGAAAGCTGCCCGCTGCAAATAAGAGATAGGAGTCAAGGCGGCAAAGTTGGCGGCATTGCGATCCAGACCCATGTCATAAATATTGGTGTGCTGCATAAAAGTAGCCTCTCGTTTCCGGTAAGTGAGCTGATATTTTTGTAATAAATTTACATGCTGCTTATTTAGCCTTATGCTGCAGTGCAGAAAAATAAGACTCTTGTCGTATTGCTAAATCAACCTTAGAAACCTAGCAAGCGCTCGACTGGCTTTCAATCATGCCAAGAGTTACCATCCTCTGCCAAGAGGTTTCCACCAAAAAACTGAAGGAAAATACCATGAGCAAACTGGTCAACAGACCTTACGATACCCTCAAGGAAGGTGATTCAGCCACCTTTGAAAAAACCCTGACTGAAAGAGAACTGGTGCTTTTTGCAGCCGTTTCCGGTGATGTCAATCCGGTTCATCTGGATGCCGAGTTTGCCAAAACCAGCATGTTCGGTGAGCGCATTGCCCACGGCATGTGGTCTGGCTCCCTGATTTCAGCGGCTCTGGCGACCACCCTGCCCGGCCCCGGCACCATCTACCTGGGTCAGGATCTCAGCTTCCGTCGCCCGGTCAAACTTGAAGACACCCTTACCGTGACTCTGACCGTCAAGGAAAAGCAGGATGCCAAGAAGATTGTGATTATCGACTGCCTGGTCACCAATCAGAAGGGTGAAAAAGTAGTCACAGGTACTGCCAAGGTGATTGCCCCTACTGAAAAGGCCGAGCTGGAAGCCCCTCAGTTACCTGAAATCAAGATAGGCTGAAGAGACCACCCGGCAGCTCCCGACCCCTGACTCTGATTCAGGGGTTTTTTGGTTTTAATCAGGCAAGAATTCAATGAGTCCTTCTCCAAACTCCAGTTATCTGGCGCTGATTCGCGGGCATTCCGGCTTTCTGTCCCTGGCTTTCCTGGCCATCTTCACCGGCAATCTGGGTCAGAGCTTTTTTATCGGCTTATTCCAGGAGCCACTGAGTGAGCAGCTCGACCTTTCAGCCGGTCAATTTGGCAGTATTTATGCCGCCGTCACTTTAGTCAGTGGTTTTCTGGTATTGCGCCTCGGCCCCAGCATCGACTGGGTGGCTCCCCGGCGTTATGCCCTGCTGGTACTACTGGGTCTGACCCTGGGCGTGGTTTTGCTGACCTCGGCACCCTGGTGGTGGGCTGCCCTGGCAGGCCTAGGGTTGGTACGCCTCTGCGGTCAAGGCTTGATGACTCATCTGGGCAGCACTCTGGCAGGCCGCGAGTTCACCTACAACCGTGGTCGTGCTCTGGGTCTGGTCAGCCTGGGGATGCCGTTGGGTGAAATTCTTCTTCCACCGGTCGTTGCCCTGCTGTTGGTCTGGCTGGGCTGGCAACAACTCTGGTGGTTGCTGCTGGCTGTTTTCCTGTTTTTCTGGGGCTGGGCCTACCTGCAGGCACCCTGGCCCCAGGCTCCGCAACAAGCACCAGCCAAGGGAGAAAAACCCCGTGGACCCAACCCTTTGCGGGAAATGCGTTTCTGGCTGTTGCTGCCTCTTTTGTTGGCTTTGCCCATCAACATGACCGGTATTTTTCTCTATCAGGCACAAATGACCAGTCACTTGAATGCCACTCTGGCAACCTATGCTCTGGCTTTAACCGGTATGGGGGTGGCTCGCCTGCCCGGCGCCCTGCTTGGGGGCCGTTGGGTCGATCAACTGGGTGTGGCCCGACTGGCCCGCGTGTATCTGATCCCTTTCATTCTGGGATTGGCTGCGGCTTTTCTGTTGCAGGGCAACTGGGGAATCTGGCTGCTCATGCTGGGGGCTGGTTTTGCCATGGGTATGCAGGGCCCCATCCTTGATAGTCTGCTGGTCAAACTTTGGGGCAGCCAGCATCTGGGTCGTGTCCGCTCGGTGAAATCCGCCTGTATGGTTTTCTCCACCGCTATCGCACCGGCTCTGCTGGGCTTTCTACTCGACTGGAATGTCAGTTTTAGCCTTCTGCTGATGGGAATGCTGGTGTTTGTACTCCTGGCCATCCTGCTGGCCCTCAAACCCATCAGGGAAGCAGAAGGTCACGCGCTTCAATAAGTGTCAGATAACCGCCCAGATGCGGTGCGCAGATACCCGTTTCCAGGCAGTGGACATTGCCCAGGCGCAGAGGGGTTTCAACCAGGGTATGACCACAGGCCACAGCATCTATATTCTGTACAGGGAACTGCAGCTGATTGCGAATGCGCTGACGGCGGGTGGTCAGTATGTCCACCAACTCACTGCTGATCTCACCCGTCCAGCTTTGCAGTTTCTGCCAGTTGTCTTCCGGCACCTCAGCATGAATAATGCCGAGGCGTTTGTCTTGAACGGTTAACTCCAGAGCCAGCGGCATTTTTTCATCAATCAAGTCAGCCATCTGTTGCAGCTCTGCATCAGAATAGTGGGAACTCCAGCGGCCACCGTTGAGCATCCAGGTTCGCCTCAGGGCTTCATCACCCGCCACACTGCACAGCAAAAAGCGTTCATGGTTACCCTGCACACCAAAAAACCAGGGTTCTTCCAGCAATTTCAGGCAGGCTTCTGAATCCGGCCCGCGGTCAATAAGATCCCCAACCGAGATCAGACGATCTGTGCCGAAATCAAAAACAACTTCATCCAGCGCCTGCATCAGCACCTGATGGTAACCATGCAGGTCACCAATCAAAAAGTCGCGACCCTGAGTGTTTTCGGGGAGGTGATCCAGCAAGCGCGTCACTTGACCAACTCGCGCATGGCAGCATCCAGGCCTTCCAGAGTCAGGGGGTACATACGATCACCCAACAGTTGGCGCAGCATGCCAATGGACTGGGTGTATTCCCAGTATTTGCGAGGCACGGGGTTCAGCCAGACCACCTTGTCCCAGGTGTCGGTCACCCGCTTGATCCAGGCCTGGCCTGGTTCTTCATTAAAGTGTTCGACACTGCCGCCGGGCATGGCAACTTCATAGGGCGACATGGAGGCATCTCCGACAAAGATGATTTTATAATCCGGCCCGTATTTGTGCAGCAGATCCACTGTGGGGGTGCGTTCATTGAAACGCCGTTTGTTATCCTTCCAGACGGATTCATACAGGCAATTGTGGAAGTAAAAATGCTCCAGGTGTTTGAACTCACTGCGACAGGCAGTGAACAACTCTTCCAGCATTTCAATATGGTCATCCATGGAGCCACCCACATCAAGGAGCAGCAGTACCTTCACCGAGTTGTGTTTTTCGCGCACCATTTTCAGATCGAGATGCCCGGCATTACGGGCCGTTGCCCGAATGGTGCCTTCCAGGTCCAGCTCTTCATTGGCCCCAGTGCGGGCAAACTGGCGCAGGCGTTTGAGCGCCACCTGAATATTGCGGTTACCCAAACTCTGGGAATCATCCAGATTGCGAAATTCACGCTTTTCCCAGACCTTGACCGCGCGGCGGTTTTTCGACTGGCCGCCAACGCGAATGCCTTCCGGGTGATAGCCGCTGTGCCCAAAGGGTGAAGTACCACCTGTACCGACCCATTTATTGCCCCCGGCATGGCGTTTTTCCTGTTCTTCCAGGCGATTCTTGAACTCCTCCATGAGTTTTTCCAGGCTGCCCAGGCTTTTGATTTTTTCCTTTTCTTCGTCGCTCAGGTACTTTTCAAAGGTTTTACGCAGCCAGTCATCGGGAATCACTTTTTCCAGCAGATCATCCAGGCTGCCGATACCTTTGAAGTAGCTGGAAAAAGCCAGGTCAAAGCGGTCATAGTATTTTTCATCCTTGACCAGACAGGTGCGCGCCAGCAGATAAAAGTCTTCTTCATCTGCAAAAGCCAGATCCGCCTCCAGCGCACGGATCAGATCCAGCAACTCACGGGGAGTTGCCGGTACACCGGCGGCACGCACTTCCTGGAAAAAATCAATCAACATACAAACACACCATAATTAAGGCTGAAGGGCAGATAAATAACACTCTTGCTTTTCCAGGGCAGCCTGCTTGTCGGTCAACCAGGCCCATCCCGGCCTGGATTCCCGCGCTGCGCCTTCCTGGCTCCGCTTGCACAGGCAACCCTGGCGCAAGAGTTAATCAAGTCTCGGAGATAGGCTCATAAAGGATCGCGGTAAGCTGCCTGCGTAAAGCATAGCAGGGACTGCGAAGCGCGCTGCTTGAGACAGGGATAGTCGAACGCAGCGAAGAGCAGGTGGCTTACGCAAGCGAGCTTTTTCGGGCCAAAAGCCGGAGTAATCAGCGATTCTGCCGCCGCATCATAAACGCCAGGCGTTCCAAAAGGCTGGCATCCTGCTCGTTCTTGACCAGGGCACCGGCCAGTGGCGGTACAGCGCTGGCGGAGTCTTTTTCCAGAAGCACTTCACGAGCCAGGTCATCAGCCATCAGCAGTTTGATCCAGTCCACCAGTTCCGAGGTGCTGGGTTTTTTCTTGATGCCGGGCACTTCGCGCAGATCGTAGAAAACTTCCAGGGCCTTTTGCACCAGCTTCTTCTGTACATCGGGGAAATGAACCTCGACGATCTGCTTCATGGTTTCGGGGTCAGGGAAGCGGATGTAGTGGAAAAAGCAGCGACGCAGGAAAGCATCCGGCAGTTCTTTTTCGTTGTTGGAGGTAATGATCACCAGAGGTCGCTGATGGGCCTTGATCGTCTCCTGGGTTTCATATACATAAAACTCCATACGATCCAGCTCCAACAGCAGATCATTGGGAAACTCAATATCCGCCTTGTCGATTTCATCAATCAGCAGCACCGAGGGCTTTTCACTGGTGAAGGCTTCCCAGAGTTTACCGGGCACGATGTAGTTGCTGATGTCATGCACCTTGTCCGTGCCCAGCTGCGAATCTCTCAGACGGGAAACCGCATCGTATTCATAAAGACCCTGCTGGGCTTTGGTAGTGGATTTGATGTGCCAGGTGATCAAGGGCATATCCAGGGCAGCAGCAACCTCTTCAGCCAGCAGGGTTTTACCCGTGCCCGGCTCGCCCTTGATCAGAAGCGGACGTTGCAGGGTTTTTGCTGCATTGACAGCCACTTGAAGTTCTTCAGTGGCAACATAGTTTTCAGTACCGGTAAATTGCATGGCAGTCTCTTGAATCATGAATATTGGGGGTGGGAAGTTGAGTGACTGTTGCGTTCTGCAACCACTTCTCCGTCTTCAAAAACCACCATTTCACCCGGCTGCATAATATGCCAGGTTTCATTGGTGGTCAGAGGTTCCGTTGCCAGCACACTAACCACGTCCCTGGGTGTTGTGCAGGCCGAAAAATCAATTTCCAGCTCAGTATCCTTCAAGCGCGCCGGTCCAAAAGGAGCCCTGCGGGTGATATGGGCCAGTTTGGTGGAGCAATAAGCATAAAGGTAACAACTGTCGGAAAACAGCAGGTTGAAAACGCCCAGCCCCCGCAGTTTTTCACAGGACTGATGGATCAGTTGCTGTAAAAGATGAGGGTCGGCCGGTGGCTCTGGAAACTGGCGACGAATTTCGCCCAGCAACCAGCAAAAAGCCCATTCACTGTCGGTCGAGCCCACAGGCAGGTAGTGACTCAGGGGAAGTTCGTTACGAAATCCAGCCAGTTGACCGTTATGCGCATAACACCAGTGCCTTCCCCAGAGTTCACGGGAAAAAGGATGGGTGTTGCTGAGATTGACTTCACCGACATTGGCCTGCCGAATGTGACTGATGACAATATGGCTTTTGATCGGGTAATCCAGCATCAGGCGGGCTACCGGGGAGGCAATTGAAGGGTGTGGATCCTTGAATTCACGGTAGCCTTCCTTTTCATAGAAGGCCACTCCCCAACCGTCCCGATGCGGTCCCGTAGCTCCACCCCGGCGCAGAAAGCCAGCCATGCTGAACGTAATGTCGGTTGGTACATTGGCACTCATGCCTAAAAGTTCACACATTCAGCGGGCTGCCTCCAAGTTATTTGCCGGGGTCCAGTTCATCATCCAGGTCAAATTCCAGATCATCAATCTCCGGGGTGTCCTCGTCGTCATGAACCTGGGCATCATGACGTTCCTTGCGACGCCGGATAAAACGGCGATAAAGAATAAAAGCCAGGGTAAACAGGAGAATATTGGCCAACCCCAGAGCAACATACACCCAGAGCATACGCGGGTCATCCCAGCTCTTGATGGGTGAGAAGTCCATTTCAAACAAGCCTTCTTCATCTGCAGATTCATCATCAGCAGGCGGGTCTGATTCTTCCTCGGGCTGGGCGGGCTGTTGTTCTTCTTCGCTTGTTTCTTCTGTCTGGGATGCCGAAGGTGTAGGCAACACCGGTGAAGGAATCACTTGTGGCGCTATATTGGGTACAAAGTCAGGAGGAGTCTGCTGTGATTCCTCGGTTTCCTGAGGTTCCTCAGGTTGGCGATCCAAAGCTCTAACGCTGCCTTCTTCCAGGCGCATGCTGGGCAGGACAAGATTCAAGCGCTCACCTTTGAGTTCCCCTTCAGCTTCAACCTCCAGAAGATACTCACGCCCCGGTTCCAGGTTAGCCAGATCGACCTGCCATTCACCATCACCACGATAATCAATCGGCTGGGCTTCGCCATTAGCTGTAACCTGGAAATCCACCTGGTCAGGATCAAGCTGGGGGTGCTGGGCACGCAGTACAATTTTTGGTGTTCCGCCGTTTTCGGGCAACTGCAGGTTGGCGGCCACCACATCCTGAACGTTGAAACTGTGAGTGACCTGGCGCTGGAAGGTGTGACCATCAATCACAACCGTAACCTGCTGTTCACCCAGTTCATCAAAGTCGGTCAGACTGGCCCGGAAATCCAGGTTGTCTTCGGCAAAAGGCATGTTCTTTTCAGTCAGTAGAAGATCATCCTGATGGTGCTGAAGTTCAGCCTCCAGCAGGCGCAGAAACTCCTTCCGGTCAATTCTCTGACCTTCTTCGGTGAACCAGGCTTTCAGGGTTTGTTCCTTGTCTGGAAAGCCACGATAAACCGTGGCCGGAAAACTGCTGGTGTGCAGCTTCAGATCCGAGACAACCGTGATGCGATTGTCAGGGTGGGCCGGTGTTTCTATCTGCCAATCTCCAGCTTCAGGTTCTTTGACCGTCACCAGGGTGTAGCGGGCATTGCCATGCCAGTTTAAATTGGACTGATCGCTTTCACGGGTATAACTCTCACCACTGGGGCTGTGCAAAACCATTTCCGCATCCGGCTGATGAAAAACCAGAGCGGTAAATTCATTGATCAGAGGATCAATGCTGAACTCATTGCCTTCCAGTGGAACCTGCTCAGAATCCACGACACGGTTCAATATCTGCAGCAACAGCGGCATCAGATCATCCGCTTCATAGGCGATTGCATGCAGACCACCACTGCGTTGAGCCAGAGTGGCCATCAGATCCTGATCGGCCTCATCGGACAAAGCCAGGGTGTGCAGGGTGTAGCCTGCGTCAACCAACTGGGGCAGCCTTTCCCGCAGCAGGTGGTCACGGGAAGCCTGGTTTTCACGACTGCGCTCTTCCTGGGTGCCTGCCTGAGAAAGATCCACCAGACCGTCTGAAAGCAGGATAAGATGGCGATCCTTGTCGACGTCCCAGTCAGCATCCCAGGTGACGGTTTCAATCGCATGATCAATGTGGGTATAAAGACCAACCGAATTGATTTTTTCAGCTTCTTCCTGAACCTGATCCCGCCAGGTATCATTCACCGGGCCATGCTTGACCAGCATGTTGACTTCGCGGGCAAACGTCCAGACGCCCGCTTCCGAGCCATCGGGCAGAAGATCAGCCAGCATGTTGGCCGTGGGAATGCGCAGGTTGTTGGGATCGGTTCTGTTCATACTGCCGGAAATATCCACAACCAGGCGGATATCCTGTCCGGCCGCTTGTACCTGAGTTCCCATGACCATCAGGCTGAAAGCAATCAAGAGCAATAAGCTTTTTTTCATTATTTTCCTTCCAGGCATTACCTTCCCCAAAATGAAGCCGAGCTTCACCCTGGCCTTATACGCTGGCTTCAGCCAGGCGGCGGCCGCGTTCGCTCAGGTGCCAACGCAGACCCCATTCGGAATTCACCTTCCCGGCCAGGCCCTTGCCCACCAGAACCTGCAAAGATTTGAGAACATCCTGCTCAGGCATGTCCAGCTCACCCAGAATACTGTCCTGAGTCCGGAAGATATAGCGGCCGGTGCCCATGGCTTTGAGAACCTGGGTGGCGGCAACATCCAGGCTGTCCAGCAGCTCAGTTTCCTCTTCGCGGGTGCCTTCCATTTCAGTTTCGGTTTCAATCAGCGGTTGCAGAGTCAGCTGTAACTGGCGCACCTGTACATAGAGGTTTTCAACATCATTTTTGGCCGCTTCTGCGGCCTGGCGGGTGCGATCCAGGCTGTTGGTAACCACCACACGTGAGGCTATGGCTGCAATCAGACACAGGCCGGTATAAATCAAGAGTTGACCGGGATCGGTCTGGCTCTGGGTAATAATGCTGCTGCCAATCAGGTCCAGAACCACGGGAACCAGAAAGGCTGCACCCACACCGACAACCACACAGCGCAACATGCCTGTGGTGTCCTTGTTGTTTTGATTGAGCAGGTAGAAGTTGATCAAGCCGCCAAATACGCCGGCGATCAACATGACCAAGGTTAAAATAATGACAAATCCGACCATGACTCTGTTCCTGTTTTACGGTTAAGGGTTAACGTCTGATTCTTTTTTTTCTGCTGCTTGTTGAGTTGACTGGTTGGCTTCTTTCATACGTTTTACCCAGCCCCAGGCAAAGCCCAGTGGCCAAGCAGCAATCAGCGCCAGAAATAACGGCAGGGCTTTTTCCACCCATACGCTTGTGGGCACACCTGACAGGATATCCAGAATCACCACTATAAATGCCGGTGCCAGCGCCGTTTCTATGACGGGCGCTGGAATGGCAAGAATAGCCAACTGGCTTAAAAAGATACTGCATTTCAGGCTGAAAGGAAGCCAGTAGAGTAACTTCCAACTAGCGAGCAACAGCAAAAAGCCGCACAAAAGATAAGCAAGCCAGCTGAGGAGTACAAGACTGTCCATGAGTTAATCTTTTCGCATTAGGTCAGGTTAGTTTAAGTTGTTCATACTAGAGGTGTCAGCGGCAGAAGAAAAGAAACAGGGTGTAATCTTTTTTCTTTGCTTGCTAGGCCTCTACCCAATGAATGATTCTTTCTTCCAGATCCGTCTCTGAGTGAAGACGGGTTTCGCAGACGACTCGCTGCTGCACACTGATGCCAGCCCGGTGCATGACTTTCCGGTTACCACTGATCAAGGGATGCCAGAAAGCCAGGGGCTCACCTTCATGTCTGAGCCGATAAGCACAGCTAAGCGGCAGGTATTGAAACACCTCTTCCCCTTCGTCACGAATCGACATGCAGTCAGGAACCTGCGCCAGCCTGTCATTATAGTCACTGCAGCGGCAGTTATCAGTATCCAGCAACCGACAGGCCACATCCGTGAAGTAAACCTGGTCGTCCTCCTCATCCTGGAGTTTATGCAGGCAGCAACGACCACAGCCATCACAGAGGGCTTCCCATTCTTCGTTGCTCAAGTCTTCCAGGGGAAGTTTCCAGAATTCATCACGCATCAGTAGCGGGACTCCGTGGGTGCCCGATAAAGATCCAGCAGATACTCTTCCCGCACAGGCGGCATCTGCAGATAGTAACCTTTGCTGATCAGGCCCTTGTAAACGTCTTTTGCATCCACTCTGGCAAGCTTTGTGGTCGGCGTAATCAGCAGGGTCATGATTGCCTTTGGCTTGCCAAAGTAGTGCATCAGTTCTTCAGGAAGCTCCTGGGTGCCCTTCTGCTTGTCGACATAGAGGTACATTTCATCCCTTTTGGGACTGAGAAAAATCTCCGTAATCACTCTCATGGGGTGTCGACCTGCAGTCTGTTCAAAACGCTCAGCAGCCGCTCACGACGCCAGGCTGGACACTGCTCGGAAACCTCGGGCACCTGCCCGGTCAGCAAGTCCTGCAACCAGGCATCCTGCTGCTTGCGTCGGGCCAACAATTCCTGGGGCAGCTCCAGCTCCTTGGCCTCTTCAGCCAAGGCCTGGCGCAATTGCTTGCGGGTGGTTTTGTATTCCTTACTGATCGGAGAAACCCGTTCTTGCGGCCACTGCTCTTCACTCAATTGCGAGGCCTGGGCAATCACTTCCAGAACTTCTTGGGCATAACGCTTTACCCAGCCGGGCGTGGCTTCTTCCAGCCGGGCGATGTCAGCAACCTCTTCAGGCTGACGGGCGGCCAGAGCCTGAAGCAAGGCATCAGCGGCGACACGACTGCGCGGGCGATCTTTCACTCGGGCGGTTTCTTCCCGCCAGAGAGACAAGGCCTGCAACACAGCCAACTGTTGGGCATTCAGCTGCCAGGCCTGTTTGAGTCTCAGCCAGGCCTGATCACTGGACTGGGCCTCGGCTTCTGTCACCAGCCAGCGGCTTTCTTCCAGCACCGCATCCAGCCAGCCGAGTTGTTGAAGCTTGTCCTTCAGCTGATGCCAGACCGGCAGCAGATATTCCACATCCTGGGCTGCGTATTTCTGCTGGGAAGCGGTTAAAGGACGCTGCAACCAGTCAGAACGGGTTTCACCTTTTTCCAGCTTAAGACCCAAAAGGTCTTCCACCAGGCGTTGATAACCCATACCGGCATCCTGCAGGGCAAAGGCTGCAGCCAACTGGGTATCCACCAGTGGCTGAGGCAGAACATCCAGCCAGTGGGCCAGCATTTCCAGGTCTTCGGAACAGCTGTGAAAAACCTTCAAGGGGCCTTCAGCCAGTAGCTTCTTCAGAGGCTCAAGATCCTGCAGTGCCAGAACATCCAGCAGATAGCAGGCTGCACCGTCACCCACCTGCAACAACGCAGGGCGAGGGAAAAAAGTATCGGTGCGAATGAATTCAGTGTCCATCGCCAGCTCGTCGAGCTGCTGCCATTGCCGGCAGAGAGCAGCCAGTTGATCATCCTGATCAACCCAGATATGCGGTAAGGGTGTTGCAAATGAGGTCATTAGGAGGTTGTCCTGTTAAAACCCAGGCGTCCGGCAAAGGCTCTGGATAAAGTGCCGCCATCCAGGTATTCCAATTCGCCACCCAGGGGAATGCCCTGGGCCAGGTGGGTGACTTTTACATCCAGGGGGGCCAGAAGCTCAACCAGATATTGTGCGGTGGTTTCCCCTTCCAGGGTGGGGTTGGTGGCCAGAATCACTTCCTCCACCGGCTCTTCCTTGAGTTTTTGTTGCAGCTCATCAAAACCCAGATCATCCGGCCCGATGCCCTCCAGGGGCGACAGGTGCCCCAGAAGTACAAAGTAGCGGCCGTCATAGGCTCCAGTTTGTTCCAGAGCCAGCATGTCGGCCGGTGTCTCCACCACGCAGAGTACGGAGGAGTTGCGCTTGCCGCTGGAACAGACCCGACACAGCGTTTCTTCGGTCAGGGTACGGCAGCTCTGGCAATGCCCAACCTGCTCCATGGCTTTGCCCAGAATTTCCGCCAGCTGTCGGCCACCGGCCCGGTCTCTTTCCAAGAGATATAAGGCCATGCGCTGGGCGCTCTTGGGCCCCACGCCGGGTAAGCAGCGCAGAGCCTCGATCATTTCTTCTATCAGGGGGCTGAATTGCATAGGATGGCTTTAGAAGGGCATTTTGAAGCCGGGCGGCAAGGGAATACCGGCAGTGAGTTCTTTCATTTTTTCCTGGCTGGCCGTTTCCACCTTGCGCACCGCATCATTGACTGCAGCGGCGAGCAGGTCTTCCAGCATTTCTTTTTCTTCCTGCATCAGGCTGGGATCAATTTCCACCTTGCGGACATCATGGCGACCGGTCATGGTGACCTTGACCATACCGGCCCCGGATTGACCTTCAGCCGTGGCATTGGCGGCTTCTTCCTGCAGCTTCTGCATTTTTTCCTGCATTTCCTGGGCCTGTTTCATCATATTGCCCATATCACCCATACCTTTAAACATGGCTATGTCTCCTGAGTTAACTGTCTTTAATGAATTCTATTTTCCTGCAATCCGGCAGCGGACACAACGCTGTCAGCATCCAATTGGGCTCCAAAGTGGGCCTTTAACTCCTGAACCTGGGGGTGCTGATCAAGTTGCTGAAAAATAGCCTGCTGTTCTGCGTGACGCAATTTTTCCCGGCGCTGGGCAAAATTATCCAACTGCAAGTCTGGTAGGGCCTCGAAAACCAATTCCGGTTCAAAGCCCAGAAATGCAGCCAGGCGTTGTTGCAGCAGTTCTTTCAAACTCCTGTCCAGCATGGAAATGGCCTGAGGCAACGCCACAAAAACCAAGCGTTGTCCCTGGCGTTCCCACAAACAGAGATTCCGCGCCTGGGAACCTGAATAACCACCCAGTTGTAAATCCGGGAAGAGCGCCAGCCAGTCTTCATTGTTATTCAGCTCACCGGGATTAGCGGTTGGCTGGGCAACGGGTTGAGACGCAGGTTCGGGCTGCGGCTCAGACACCACGTCTTCTTCCCAGGGTGCCGGTTCTGGTCTGGCTTCCCCCTGAACAGCCGGCTCAGGGGCGGCAACTGCTTCAGGGGGTGGCGACTTTGGGGGCGCTGTACTCAATTCGGTTTCCGGCAAGTCGGGAATGCCCAGCGGCCGGAAGGCCAGCATACGCAGCAGGGTCATTTCCAGACCGGTACGTGGATCAGGGGCCAGGGCAAGATCGCGCCGCCCTTCAATCGCCAGTTGATAAAACAACTGGATTTCTTCAGCTGTGGCCTGGGCAGCCAGCTCCAGCAGGGTCCCGCGTTGCTGGGTATCCGCAGGCAGGGCTTCAGGCACCACCTGGGCCAGAGTCAAACGGTGCAGTAGACTGGATAAATCCTGCAGCACCGCCGCAAAATCCGGGGCCTGTTCCGCCAGACCGGCCACCACCTGCAGCAAGCGCCCGGCATCCTGGGCCACCAGCGCCTGCAAAAGATCCATGACGTGGCGATGATCCAGAACGCCCAGCATTTCCGCAACCTGACTGGCGGTCAGCTGGCCCTGACCAAAAGCCACGGCCTGATCAGTCAGGCTCAGGGCATCACGCATGGAGCCATCAGCAGCCCGTCCCAGAAGCCAGAGCGCGGCTTCTTCAAAGTCCACTCCTTCCTGCTGAAGAATGTTCTGCAGATGCTCAACCACCCTTTCCGGCGGCATGTTCTTGAGCTGAAACTGCAGGCAGCGGGACAAGACTGTCATCGGCAGTTTCTGCGGGTCCGTGGTGGCCAACAGAAATTTAACGTGCGGAGGCGGTTCTTCCAGAGTTTTCAGAAGCGCATTGAAACTGTGGCTGGAGAGCATGTGCACTTCGTCAATCAGGTAAACCTTGAAACGGCCCCGACTGGGTGAATACTGCACATTGTCCAGAAGCTCACGGGTGTCCTCCACCTTGGTGCGACTGGCGGCATCCACTTCGATCAGGTCAACAAAACGCCCGGCATCAATTTCCTGGCAGGAGGAGCAGACGCCGCAGGGTTCGCTGCTGATGCCTTCCTCACAATTCAGGCATTTGGCCAGAATACGCGCCAGGGTAGTCTTCCCCACCCCACGAGTGCCGGTAAACAGGTAGGCATGATGGATACGGTCGGTATCCAGCGCATTGATCAGGGCCTTGCTGACATGATCCTGACCGATCAATTGATGAAAATTCTTCGGACGCCATTTGCGCGCCAAAACCTGGTAGCTCATGAAGGTTTCCGGGGCTGCTGAAAGTAGTCTTGCTTTAAACTGTTAGGATAACACGAAGCCAGGGAATTGCAGTAAGGGCATGCGGCTTGTACAGAAGCGGCCCTTGGGGTAAAAAGACGATTCATCCTGGTGGGGAGTGCCTGGTGCCACGCTATATCTTTATCCTGATTGGCCTGATTTTCTTCTTGTCCGGTGGTCTGGCCCTTATTTATGAGGTGACCTGGGTCAGAATACTCAGTCCGGAGCTGGGAGCGGATGCCCTGGCTGTCACCACTCTGGTTTCGGTGTTTCTGGGTGGACTGGCTGCAGGTGCCTACTTCAGCGGACATCTAGCCAACCGGCTTGCACGCCCGCTGAAAATCTATGGCTATCTGGAAGCTTTACTGGCCCTGTACGCCTTGCTTAGCCCCTCTATTTTAAACAGCCTGCTACCCTTGTTTGGTTTTCTCGGCAGCCAGGCTCCAGAAAATATCTGGCTTCTCAGCTTTTTCCGTTTCCTGGTCAGTAGCCTGCTGCTGTTACCGCCCACTTTGCTGATGGGAGCCACCCTGCCCTTGCTGGCCCGGTTTGCCGCCAAACAATCAGAGAATACAGCCGCTACAACCAGTTTTTTTTATGCCTTGAACACCCTTGGTGCTGTGGTCGGCTGCCTGGCTGCCGGTTTTGTACTTTTACCTCTAATGGGCAACAGCTCCACTTTACAACTGGCGGCTGTCATCAATCTGGGCATGGCACTTGGGCTGCTGTTATTAAGTCGCAATCATGAACGAAGCGGTTCTTCATTTCAGGAGTCAAAATCATCCTTACCGGTTTCATCAACAGAACAGAGAAGCTTTCTACCCCTGATAACCCTGGCAGTCACACTGAGCGGTATGGCGGGTCTGATTTGTCAACTGGCCTGGACACGAGTCCTGGTATTGATTGTGGGGGCTTCTGCCTATGCTTTCACCAGTGTGCTTGCAGTCTTTTTACTAGGCTTGGGTGGCGGTGCCTTGACCGCTTCCCTGCTGCTTAAATACTGGCAACGTGGGCGGGTTTTTGGTTTTTCGATCCTGGCACTGGTGACTGGCTTGGCTGTATATGCCAGTAGTTTTGTTTTAACCCAGTTGCCTGAATTATTTTTGGGGTTATTCAACACTCAGACAGCAAGCAGTTTATTCGGGCAGTTCAAAATCAACATGGGCATCGCCACCAGCTTGCTGTTGCTTCCATCCTGGTTACTGGGCATGTTATTTCCTTTTGCTTTACACCTGGTTATAGCCCAGAGAGCAAGAGCGGCCCAACAAACCGGCAGCCTTTATTTCTGGAATACCCTAGGCACGATTCTTGGTTCCACCGGAGCCGGGTTTATACTCATTCCTCTATTGGGCCTGGTCACCAGTCTGCTTCTGGCGGCCAGCCTGCTTGTCATGGCCGGGCTTCTGGTGCTCTTGCCCTACATCAGGCAACCCAAAGGGTACTTGCCTTTACTGGTCTCCATCAATTTTTTGATGGCAGCGTTTTATTTTGCTCCCGGCTGGAACAGGGCACTCATGGTCAGTGGCGTCTCTGAGTATGCAGAGATCTACGCCGAAATCAGCAAAGAATACTCCTTGGCTGAATATCTTGAAGAAAGTACAGAACTGCTTTTTTATCAGGACGGTTTAACGGCAACGATCAGTGTTGAGCGCAACCGCCTTCTTGAACAGGACAATATTTATATTGCCACCAATGGCAAGGTGGATGGCTCCTCACAGCTGGATATGCCAACTCAGAAATTGATCGCCCACCTGCCTTCAATACTTCACCCCGCACCCCTGGAGGTTGCAGTCATAGGCATGGGCACAGGTGTTACAGCGGGATCAGCTAGTCTTCATCCGGCAACAAAAAAAGTGACCGTCGTAGAGATAGAACCCGCCATGGTGGAAGCAGCCCGCTTCTTCTCGGACTACAACCATCAATTTCATCAGCAGGACAAGGCTGATATTCGGATAACCGATGGCCGACTGCATCTTTATCTTCATCCCAGGCAGTATGATGTTATTTTATCCGAGCCTTCCAACCCCTGGATTACAGGCATAGCCAGTCTGTTTACTCAAGAACATTATCAATTGGGTGCCAAAGCACTTAAATCCGGCGGCATCTACGCACAATGGCTGCAAATTTATGATCTTCCTCCACAGCAGGTTCATTCCATTCTGGCCACTTTCCAATCCGTTTTCCCCTATACTCTGGTCGCTTTCACCCTAGCCGAGGCCGACTTGCTATTGATCGGTTCCCAGCAGCCTCTGGATCTTGACCCTGAACGTCTGGACAGACGTATGCAACCGCCTCAAGTCGCTGCAGACCTGGCAGAGGAGCCGATTAAAATCAAAACCCTTCACCAGTTGCTGGCACACATCTGGCTGACTGAAGAAGAACTGGAACCCTTGATTGCCCAAGCACAATTACACCGTGATGACCACCCTTTTCTAATGTATCAGGCACCCCTCAACCGTTACCTGCAAACCCAGGAAGAAAATTCCCGGATACTGGCTGAAGTAGCCCGGGGAATACTTCCTTTAATACGTCGCCAAGGCTACACTTTAAACCAGTTGCAACTTGATCAGGCCTATCAAGAACAACTGCCTGATTACCTGCCCGCTTTTTATAAAAACTAATAACAAGGATCAGCTGTTCATGCCCCAGTTAAAACTTGTTTTACGTCTGCTGCCTGCCGTTGCTCTGATGAGCCTGATCAGTACGGTTCTGTCTTTTTCCTTTGCCGCCATGATGGTGCACTCCTCTCAGCAATCCTTGCTTCCCGATATGGTGATGGCCCTGCTGCTGACTGCTCTGGTCTCCGCACTTTTTGTAGCCTGGAAAGGCAGCATGGCGGGGTTAATTGCGATCCCCCTGCCCAGTGCAGCGGCCATGTTTGCCGAGATCTTTCGCAGCAACAACCCCAGTATCGAGGAGTTGTGGCTGGTGTTGTTGATCGGTGGCCTCTTGACCGCTGGCCTGATGCTGACCCTGGGCAGCCTCAAGCTCAGCAAGATCGTTCGCTATCTGCCTCTTCCGGTACTGGCGGGGTTTCTGGCCGGGGTCGGCTGGCTGTTCATCAAGGGCGGTCTGTCGTTGACTGGAGTTAACAGCTTTGAGCTGACTGCTTTTCAGGATTCCGCCCTGTGGATGGGCGTTGGTTTTGCGGCTCTTTTATGGCTGCTGCGTAAGCGCATCCCTCCCTCTTATCTGTTGCCCGGTGCCACCCTTCTGGGTGGGGCTCTCATGGTCTTTCTGGCCCCCTACCTGCAAAACCAGGGCAGTTGGTTCTTTCACCTGGAAGCGGCTGGTCAACTCCCCTTGACCAGTTGGCAATGGCTCAGCAAGGGGCTGCCGGAAGTGGACTGGTTGCTGCTGCCCTGGACTGCTCTTTTAACCCTGGCGGTCATTTCAGTACTCTCCATGCTATTGCAGGCCACCTCCATTGAGCTGCTGGCCAAGCAGGATCTGAACCTGGATCAGGAGCTCAAAGTGGCCGGGGGAATGAACCTCATCAACGCCCTGGCCGGTGGCGGCGTGGGCTCCTTGTCTCTCAGCCAGACCAGCATGGTGCGCCAGATGAAGGCCAATTATCGGCTGACGGGTTTTATGATTGCGGCCTTTCTGCTGGTGGCCCTGTTGCTGCATGAACACCTCTTGCGCTGGTTGCCCCTGCCTCTGGTTGCCGGCCTGTTGATTTTTCAGGGCATGCAGTTTGTTCACCAGTGGTTGCTGACTTCCGGCCAACGCTTTCCCCGAGCGGATCAGTTTGTCATTGCTGTGATCTTTGTGGTGATTGTCTTTCAGGGCTTTCTAGGCGGGGTTTTGCTGGGCTTGCTGTTGACGATTCTGCTTTTTATCCGTGAATACAGTCGCCTGCAGGCCATTCACCTGAACACCAGTCTGGCCGGTTTGCAAAGCGGTGTGGAGCGAACCCCCCAGGAGCAAAACTGGCTCAAGGAACAGGCTGACCGTGCGCGTATCTACCAGTTGCGGGGCTTTCTGTTTTTCGGCTCCGCCAACACCCTGGTTGAACAAATCAAAGAGGATGTTCAGCATGGCAAGGCAAAAATTGAAGCCCTGCTGCTGGACTTTCACCGTGTCAGCAATGCCGACTCCTCCACCGCCAACAGCCTGCTGCGCCTCAAACAGTTTTGCGATACCCAGAAAATCCAGGTCCACATCACCGGCCTGAACCAGACCATTCAGGAACGTCTTTTGGCGGCCGGTTTGGTGTTCAGCAAGGAAGATAGCCCAGGTGCCATTCGCATGTCGGAATCCCTGGAAGAAGCCCTGGAGCTTCTGGAAAACCGCATCCTGAAGGGCTTTCATAACAGCGAATTGTCTCCGGTCAGAGCCATGTTGCAGCACCGGATGATTTTACAGGAACACGAGATCCGTCGCCTGCTGGCCTACTTCAAGGAAGAGGCTTTTGCCGATGGCGAGTGGATTCTGCAGGAAGGCCAGCGTAAACGCAGCCTTTACATCATTGCCCAGGGCAGCGTGGAAGTGCTGCTCAAAAACCGCGAAACCGGCAGTCTGATGCGTTTGAAAAAGATGCGGCCGGGAACCCTGCTTGGGGAAATGGGGCTTTATCTGGATGAACCCCGCTCAGCCTCGGCCCGGGCTGCCGGAGGTACCCAGGTATTGACCCTGACCTACGCCGCCCTGGAACAACTGGAAGCCCGTGATCCTGATCTGGCCATGGCCTTCCATCGTTTTGTGGTTTTCATGCAATCCGAGCGTTTGCGGGATAGCAATCAGCGGATTTATTCCCTGCTGCAAGATTAAGCCGCTTTTCCAGCCTCCCTCAGGTCAGCAACATCAGCTTGACCTGGGAGGGTGCCAGGGTGACTCCAGGTGCGCCCGGAGTGAACCCGTTCTGGCCGGACATCCCCAGCATTTTATTAGCTGGCATGCCGCCCATGAGGGTTTTCAGACTACCCAGCATTTGCCTTTGTGGCCCCATCACCATGCCTGAGGCCGGGTTCAACATAACACCGGCATTATCGCCATTACTCATGGGCGTAATGGTCATCATATTATGGTTGGGCATGGCTAGTGTCAGCACCTTCACCTGCGAAGGAATGGCTGTAGTCGGCACCGCAATATTGGGATAAGGAGTGGGAATGGGAGGCACTGCTGGCGTGATGCAGACATCAGGAAATCCCAGATTCATGCCGCCCATTTGAGTTGTTGCAAAAACCATCATTCCTCTCCTTTATTCAGCCCATGTGGATGCGTTCGGCATCAATGCGCAGGTCTTTTTCGCTGGTGATGCTGCCTCTTTTGCTGTGTTGGGTCATGGAATTCTCGACCCGGTGCAGATACTCACCGGAATTTTTCTGCTCCACCTCTTCCACACGACTGATGGCCTGCTTCACCTGCTTCCAGGTACGTTGTCCCGTATGCCAGAAATCCTGCACCAGGTTGCGTACCTGCTGCCAGTGCTGGGTCAATTGCTGACCCCGAATCCGGGCTGTTTCGGTGGTGACTTCGGTCTCCCGGCTCAACAAACTGGCCTTGTCAGCCTGCAGTGACCAGTGACCGGCGTGCTGCCATTTGCAATCCTGGCCACCCAGATCCACTTCCAGGCCTTCACGGGCCTGAATCCGCAAGGGCAAAGCCTGCTGACGTTCCAGAATGGCCAGCAGATAATAGTGTCCCGCCAGTGGCTGTATCAACACCCGATCACCCAGAGCAGGCTGAACCAGACAGGAATAGGCCTGGCTTGCCTTGAGCACACCCCGCTCACCCATAACCAACCATTTGTTGTCCTTGCCACCCTGAACCAGGGCTTCAAAAGGTTGGCCGTTTGCTTGCTGGCCCCCGTCCGGGGTTGAAGAAAAAGCTTCTAGTGACATAGGAAATTCTCCTGAAGATTAACCTGCTTTTTTGGCATCCTGTTCGGCTTTCTGGCGCACCGGATCACTGTCCAGGGCCGCCTCCTTGTTACTGCCCTGCCAATTGCAATCGGGATCAATAATCTCATGCAGGTTGGTACGGTAAAGTTCACAGTCGCTCAGATTGGCCTTTTGCAGCAGAGCATGGCTGAAATCCACACTGGTCAGATCACTGCCGGAAAAGTTGACCCCCACCCCCAGAATTTCGCTGAATTGCGCCTGCTCGGCTTTTACCTGGATAAACTCAGCAGCCTCCAGATTAGTTTTGATAAACAAAGCCATTTCCAGATGACACTGATTGAAAACCGCCTTTTGCAATTGGGCTCCAATAAAATTCGCCTGCTCAAGATGGGCACCCGTGAAATCAGCATCCTGCAACTGGGCCTGCATAAATCCCGCCTGGGATAATGCCATACCCTGAAAGTTACAACCCTGCAGCTGACTTTCCTGAAACTGGGGCTTGATCAGGCCCGTACCGGAAAAATCACGCTGACTCAGATCCAGCTTGTAAAAGAAAGGCAGCTCAACTTGCATCTGGTCAAGACATAAACCCTCCACCTGGCTTTCCAACAGGTTAAGGCGAAAACCCCGTGTTTCCGAAAAGTCAGCATTTCGTAAATCACAGTTGATCAGGCTGGACTGCTGAATTTCAGAATTTTTCCAATGAGTGGAAGCCAGGTTGCTATCAATACAACTGAGGTTTTCCATACGGCAGTCGGTTAACTCAGCCTCTTGCCAGGAAGTATTGATCAAGCTGCTTTGAAAAGTGGTTGCACCCTGCCAGCGCGTATTGGAAAAATCACTTTCAATCAAACTGGTTTTATCATGCTGACTGGCTTGCAGATTAGCTTGCTGCCACTGACCTTTGATAATGGAAGTGGCATACCAGTGGCTACCACTGGCATCGATACGAAGACAGCTGCACTCAACCAGATTGGTGTAGGTTAAATGCGCTGCTTTCAGGCTGGCATCGTCAAAAGTGCAGCGATTAAAACTACATTCCTTGATTATTGCTTCATCCAGGCAAGCACCGGAAAAGTCCACCTGATCAAAAAATCCACCGGAAAGATCAATACCACGAAAATCACCACTCAGCTTTTTTTTCTCCAAAACAAAGCTATCGCCTGATTTTATCCACTGCTGAAGCTCCTGTTTGTTCATGACGAAGGCCTCCAGTCCTGCAGCATTGTGCGATCCAGGTTGGCAAAGTCAAAGCGGGTTTCCCCGTATTCCATATACAGTAGGTTGGCGGCATAAAGGTTGGCACCGCGCAAATCAGCCTGAACCACGCGGGCATGGTAGAGGCTGGCCTCCATCAGGTTGGCATCTTCCAGGTAAGTGCGAGTGAAATTGACATTTGCCAGATTGGCCCGGAAGAGGTTGCTTCTGTAAAAGGAAGCACCGTTGAAATCACCCAGTTCCAGGTCGGCCTGTTCCAGGTTGGCCCGATCAAAATTGCCTCCCGACACCTTGGCTTCGCGGAAGGAAGCCATCTTAAGAGAGGCCTGACTGAAATCACTGCCTGATAACTGACATCCTCCCACAAAGCGGACATTATTCAACTGACCTTGCTGGAACGAAGAGTTTTCTGCAATCAATTCAACAAAATTAGTTCCTTTTGCTGCCAGCTTTTCAAAGCTGCAGTCAGTAAAGCGTGCATTAAGCAGATTGCCCTGACTTAAATTGGCCTCTTTAAAATGACATTCCTGCCACTTCGGCTCAATCAAATTCAGTTTCTGCAAACTGGTATGGGCAAAGTTGCAGTCATTCACCTGAGTGGTCATCCATTGACTTTCATCCATTACAGCACCGGTGAAATCGATACCTTGCAAGTTTGAGCGATTAAAGTTGACCTTTTTCATGCTGGCCTTCACAAAACGACAGTTTTGAATTTGATTGGCTCCCAGATTGGCTTCATCCAGGCAGGCCTGTGTAAAGTCTGTTCCCTCAAGGTGGGCATGCACCAGAATAACGCCTTGCAAGTTCGCTTGACGCAAACTGGCATCTTTTAACTGGACACCTTCCATGTAGCAGTTGGAAAAATCAGCACCATCCAACTGCATTCCGGTAAAGTCCATGTTGGAAAGATCATCGGTTGGTAAGACCTGACCCTGGCGAACTGCGTACAAGACCTCCTGTTGTAAGCGGTTTCTTTCTTCCTCACTGCGCAACGGACTTCCACCTTCCAGGTGCTCAGCTCCCATGCGATAGCCCTGTTTGATTTTCTTTTCAGCTTCATACAACTGAGTTTTCAATTCCAGCAACTGATCCTGTGAAGCTTGTAGCTGTTGTTTCAAGCTCTCGTAACGATCACTTGTCAACTGCTCTCTAATCTCCATGAAGTCTTCTTGCAAACGATTCAATTCCTGATCGACCCTTTGCAAGTTATCCTCTAGCTCAGGTCTGGGCCAAGGAGGTATGGGTGGATTAAGCAGTTGATCAATTTTTTCTTGAATCAGGGGGTGGTGTTTTTCCAGAGATGGATCAGCCAAAAGTGCCTTCAAAGGTGGCAAGGCAACATCCAAAGTTTGTTGCTGCTCCTCTTCCTGAATTCTCTTGTTCAGGTCAGTCAATTCATCAAAGGCATCAAAATCAATTTTAGCTATATCCAGTGAGCCATCCGGCTTTTTGGGGAGAACTTTTTCCAGAAAGGCTTCCAGCTCTTTCTGCCACTCAGGGGCAGGTGCCGCTTGACCCTGCAGCTCAGGTAGCTGCTCTTGAAATTCTTGCCACTCTTTTTTTTGCTCTTCCAGTGCCTGCTCGGCCAGGTTTTCTGCTTTTTCTTTCTGGGGCAAATCAATATTCGGCGCTTCTCCTGTTTGCTCCATTAATAAAGCTAGGCCACAGGTCAACTGGTCTGGCAGAAGGGGCTGGGTGTCCATCAAATAGCGCCAAGCATTTTTTTGATCACTGCGCTTAAAAAGTTGGTCTTGATAATGCTCTTTGGATTTGGGTGCCTTGGGATCTTCCAGAGCCACCATCAATGCCGAAACATCCCGCGCATCCTCTCTTTCAACCAGCAGCTGACCCCGATACAGCACCAAACCCAGGTTCTGATTGGGCAAAAGAAACAGTGTCTCGGGTTGCAACTGGAGGTTTTTTACCTGAGCTTCCTGCTGGCCGGGCTGCTTTTGCAAATACCAGGCGGTTATCTGCCAGTCAGGCACCTTGCCTTGCAATTTGGGGTGTTCAGCATTGAGATGTTGCAGCTGGTAGCTCAGATTTTTAGGTAAAAACTGACTGTCAAAACGTTGATCCGGCAGGGCATCCTGACAAAAACGGAAGTCAAAGTCATCCGGAAGGCCCGGCATGACATCAGCCTGATAGGCCTCATCATAGGTGCCTGCATATTGCTGGCGCTGGGGTGCCATCAAGTCCTGGGCAGCGGTAAAAGCCAAGTGAACGGGCTTGCCGGGGTCAGTGGCCGGATCATCCAATACTTGTAACTGGGTTATAGGGTAGCGTTCTTCACCTTCAGGCGTTTTTACCTTCTGGTGCCCCTGACCTTCAGGGTTGTCAGTAAAACTTTCGCCACCATAAGCAAAAGCTGCACTCAGGGGCAGACGGCTAAAAGGTTCTTCCACCTGTTGCTGTTGGAAACCGGGAAAACCCTGCCAGAAACCGGAACCCTGCACCTGCAGGCTTTTTTTCAGCTCGCCGACCTGAATACCAACCAACAGCTCTTTTTGGGGGTTTAAGCCAGGTGTTTCCGCGCAGCCATAAACCAGATATTCGGCCTGGTATTTGGGTAGAGCTGCATCCAGTATTTGCAGCTCTTCACACTCAGCAATTTTTTCCCAAATCTCCTGTTCCAGCAAAGGCTTTCCACTACTGAGCTCAAAGCCGTGCAGAGCTCCCAAAGACAGGTAGAAGCGACGTTGATAGGTAAAAGACCGATTGAGCAGAGTTAGCTGCAGGGGTTTTATAATTTGCATATTCAGTTATTTAAAGTAATAGAGGCATTGCTGATTTTCGCTCCTGCCTTGTTGTCAATCTTGTTAGCCCCATTACCAATATCATTAATCTTATTATCAATAGAATTCAATGCATTTTGAATGTTATTTGCAATATTGCTTAAACTTGAGCCCTTCATATTATTTTCATGTGCAACATCAACTTCATTCTTAACACCCGTAGTAATACTCGTAGTATTACTTATTGACAATTCAAACTTAGCTCCTACAAAAATTTCAGCAGCAGCAGCCAACTTGGCTTCGAATTTACCCCCTGTAAAAATTTCACTTGCCATCCCAAGTGTCATTTCGCTCATAGCATTAAGATTCATGGATTTACCGGCACCAAAGTGCATTTCCACCACACCACCCATAAAATAATCTTCTACCCGGCCGTGATGAATGGATTTGCTTAACCCATAAAGCTCTTCATAACTATCCCCATGATGATAGTCCCAGGAATTACCATGGTGATGGGCTTCTGCCCGACCATCGTGTAATTCAAGAATATCTCCACCACGATACTCGTAAACGTCACCATAGGTTTTTTCCACCAGGACATCACCCGGACCTGAGTACTGAATATTGCGGCCATTGATGCTGGAAAAATAAGGGCCACCTTGATCAACCATGTCATTGCCTTTTTTCTGGTTGATCTTGCCCTCATCAGCAATGTGAGTTTCTGCATAACCATTACCGAACTCATAGTCTGCTGTATCCCCCCAGGAGTAGTTATTACCCATCTGGTAGTTAAAAGTATTACCCCAAACTTTTTCCACCAGATGATCTCCGGATGACCAGGCGGTGTCACCATCGTCACCAATATTGCTGTCAAATTCCCAGGCTTTGGCTCCATCATATTTTTCAGGCACGTCCCAGGTCATATGGCTATAGCGATCATCATCCGGGGCAACAAAAAAGCTGCGTTCATCGGCATTACCAAAGCCAAAGTCAGTTCCGCCCCCAAAGGTGTAGGTATTGCCATCCGTCCAGGCATACTGGTCACCTGCTTCACGGCTGATGATGTATTCACCGGACAGTTCTTCATCACGGGTAAAAACAGCATCTGAATAATCGCCTGCTGCATCCTTGCTGAATTTGGGAAATTCAAAAAGTGCCTGTTCATCAAAAGTATCGCCGTCTTCACCGTCATGGGCTTCTACGGTGAAAGCCTTTACGCCCTGATCACCCACTTCATAGTTTTTGGCAAACATCAGGGTTTGTTGGCCACCGACGATTTCTGAACGATAAAGACCATCCGTGGTTATTGTTACTCCATCCCCAGAATGGTTGGGAGCTCCCAGGTGGAAATAGGAGCGGTTGGTGGGGGAAAAAAGCTTGAGTCGACTGTTGCCTTCTTCATCCTCCATTTCAATACGGTTGCCGCTGGCCGAGTGGATTTCATTGCGGGTTTTGTTGGCGCGGGTCACACGGCTGGGCCGGGCGGCATTGGGCAGGGCCCCGGAAATAACCGGGCGATCCGGGTCACCACCAATAAAGCTGAGCAGAACTTCAGTGTCCTTCAGTAAGGGGAAGTGCATACCCCCGCCAGTGCCTGCCGACGGTTGCATCATGGGTATCCAGCAGGAAGCCTGACCTTCACCGGGTGTATGCACCCGATCAAACGGCAGAATCACTTTATAGCGCCCCTCGTCATCAATATTGGCATACTTGCCTTCATCTTCGGCATCAATGATGGCATTGAGAACACCGTGAAAACGCGGCTTTTCCGTGGTTTGTGAGGGACGAAACTGCACCTCGGTACGCAGGGCGCGCATCCGGTTGATGTAAGGCGCGGGTTGGGTTGAAGGGTTAACCCGGCTGAAGGTGGGATTGAAGCCTTCATGTTCCAGGCTGAAAGCATAAAAGTCGCCATTGTCCATTTCCCGGAAATGCCCCTCAACACTGAAGGCCAGGCCGGGTTCCAGGCTGATGTCACGGCTTTCACCCAGGAAGATCTCGCCCTGCATGGCCAGTTCCTGGGCACGGATTTCGGCAATCTTCTCGGCCTCATCCACACTGACCAGGTTGTCGCAATAACGGTAAATATGCCCGAAACCGTCTTCATCCACCACGGCTTCACCTTCAATTTGAACCGAAGGTGAATTGCTGCTGTAATCCTTCAGAGTCACCTTGCGGGGCAAGGGGTCACCCTGGCTGGTCCAGAGTTGCAATAGACCCAGATCCTGCTCCACCACCATGCCGGTTTCCGGCTGGTATTGCAGCTGAATTTCCGGGTCATCCAGGTGTTGAAAACAATCGTCATGAAAGATGATTTTGTCTTTGTCATCCTGATGATCAAAACGGTAATAAATTCCTTCTCTTTCACAGATTCTCTGCAGGAAGTTGAGATGGGTTTCCCCGAACTGGCAACGAAATTCCCAGTCACGGTAACTGCCCAACTGGCCGAGATCAAAGTCTTCTGCGGCCAGTTCACCTTCCTCCAGAACCTGAGTCAGGGTATCCGGCAGTTGCTGCTCCAGATAAACCTCATTGGTCTGGATCAGGCTCAGGCGTTGCAGACGGGGCACCAGAGTCAACTGATACAGATAGCCATCCTCCAGAGGGTTTTTGATTTTCCCCTGGGCGATCACTCCGTAAATAGCCCGCTGACGCCCCATGGATTGCAGGTGCAAGCTGGCTTTACTGCCTCTGAGTTTTTTGATGCTCAACTCTTCCAGGCTGAACAACTCCAGAGTAAAACGAAAAGGCTGCCCCAGGGCCTCATGACCCTTGAAGCTGACAACTTCGAATTCTGCCTCGGAATCGGGCATCTCAAACTCAAAACGGGTGTCCGGATTTGCCATCAGTGTCGACCTTCCAGTTAACTGTGAGTTGCTGCTTCTGCCTGGCGTCCTGCCATTTCATTGACCTGCAGGCCCGCCAGGCGCCATTCGATCTGCCGCAGCACATCAGCGCACTGTTGCAGGGTACTCAGGAAGAGAACCGAATCACTCAGGTGGTTGCCCTGGGCCAGAGCCACAGCCTGGTGTTTCAGATTCAGGGCTTCATTCAGATAGCGATAGAGAAGCCGCATATCCTTGGCTTCCTTCTGGGATTTTTCCAGCTCCACTGCCTCGCGGAAGATTTTTTCCAGCCCGGTTTCCAGGTTGTTTCTCTTCTTTTGCTGTTTAAGGCGTTGCAGCTGTTTGATTTGCAGGATTCCACCCCCGATGGCGGCAATCAGCGCCAACAACAGCCAGCGGTTATCCGACAGCCAGGACAGACTACGCGAAAGCTCATCAAACCCGGCATAGGGGTTGTAATAGCGTGCACTGGCCGGGTGCATGGGCATGTACTGCAAAAGGCGGTCTTCCAGAGGGTTGATGTCTACCATGGTGGGAGCATCCCGTCTCAGGCTTTCCGAAAACAAGGCCTCATGAACGGCATGAACCACCTTGTCCGGCAAACCACTGCGAGCAGCCATGACCGCCAGAGTGCCGATGGTTTCCACATTGTTTTGTGGTAACGGCCCCCGGGCACTGGAATAGGTGCCTGCCGGTATCTGGGTGGGGTTGATCTGGCTCTGGTTCAGGGCATAACCCTCGGCAAAATCAATCGGCACCAACCGGAATTCACCACTCATCAGAACCGAGCGCAAATCCGGGTTCAACATGCCCGTGGTCACTATCGCCCCTTCCAGTTCTTCATTTTCCAGCAATTGGGTGAAATAGAGATCATTCATCCCCACCTGTTCGGGATCAATTCCCAGGTGATCCAGCATCATCATTGACTGGGCACGATAACCGGAACCTTCCGAGCCCAAAGCTACATTATGACCGGGCAGATCCATCAGGGACTGGATATCACTGGAATTTCTTACCACCAGATGCATCTGGTCATGCCAGAGAGGGGCAACCAGTTCCAGATTATGCAAAGTGGCCGAGCCAATCATGATAATGGCCAGATCCGCCTCACCTTCCAGAAGACGACCCCGGTTATCCACCGAGCCTGCGGTGACCAGCAACTCGACATCATAATCGCCCTGTTGCTCGATAATATCCTTTAGCAGACTGCCGTATTCATAATAATAGCCACCGGCCGAAGCGGTTGCTATGCGAATCACCCGGGTCTGATTGGCCTGCTGTACGCTCCAGTAGATCACCAGAATTGCAGCCAGTGCTACCAGCAACCAGCTGAGCCACCATCTAGCTCGAAAACTTATCATAGAACTCTCCATCGTGACTTGCGGCAGCAGTGCTACCTTTTAATCAGTGTCAAACAAGCAGTCAGATAGTCCTGCCGCTCACTCTGTTGATCCTGTAATAACCAGGTATTCTTACCCAGATATCCCCAATTGTTGTCCCCCAGCGCCAGAGGCTGGCCAGGTGGCTCCAGCACAAAGACCAGCTGACACTCCAGATTGACTCCCAGATAAATCTTGACCAGGGTCTGCAACAGCTGCCAGGTCGCCTGGTCACTCACCAGACGACTAAAATGGGCATGGCTGAGTGGGCCGACATGCACCCGAATCTTGCCATTACGGTCGGTGATGCGACTGCCCAGCCAGGCACTGGTACCCAGACCATGATTGGCCCTACCCAGACGTGACCAGGAGGCCTCATCCACCAGCACCCGCCTGGGTGCACACTGCTCAACAGCAACGGGAAGCTGCAGATAACTGGTCAGGAGTTTAGCCAATCCCTGAGCGCTACGCTGAGAACTGGTTAGCAAATCAAAGTGTTGCAGCAACCAACTGGCCGGCGGCAACTTTTTCTGGTCGGCAGCACTGATGCCCAGCAGGTGAGTCAGCAACTGCTGCCAGTGATCTTCCTGCCATTCAATATGCTGAATGGCAGGGTAGGCCTTGCTCAGGGTACTCAGCAGCAATTCATAGATACGCTGGTTGAGCAGATCCAGCAAGGCTCTGGGAGCTGTCTGCTCGGATTGTTCAGCATCCTGCAGGATCTCGGTGATATAGGCAGGCAGTGGAGAAGTACGCCCATAGAGACCCGGCAGGTTGATCTGGATAAACCAGAGGTCTTCCTCTTTCCAGGCTTTATCCACCTGCCGGGCCGCCAGACCTGCCTGCAAGTTGGGACGCAGACGCAGTTGACTGCCCGGATCAATTGCCTTGATCCAGCGTACCAGTTGCAGCAGCGAGTAGCTGTGGGCTTCCCTGCTTATCCGAGCAATTGCTGACTCAGCCTGGCTGGCCATATGAATTCCTCTCCGGTTTGCGCCTCATGGATCTGCAGGGCCGTGAAATGATTGATGGGAGCCGACTGGCTGAACAGTTGGTTCAGGCGATCACAAAACACCAGGGTTTCTCCCAGGCTGTTAAAAGCCTTGCCATTAATGCTCAGGTTCAGTTGCAGCCCCCGATACAGGGACTGGCCCAGCAACTTTTCGGTTGCCACGACCTGCAGATTCTGAATAGCCTGGATTTTTTTCTCATTGATGTGTCTTTGTGCTTCATCCGGGCTGACCTGATCAGCCAGACTGCGCAAACGCCGCAGCAAACCGGCGTGACTGAATATACTGGCGGTGTGGGCCGAGATATCCAGTACCTTTTCCTGCTCGGCTTCGGGGTTCAATGCCGGCGGCTTCCAGGCCGTGCTGGTGGTCAGGTTGCGAAAATCCACCTGCTCCGGTGAACCCTGAACATGGGCATTCAAATCCCCCGGCAAGAGACCACCTGCAGCCTGGCCATTGCTGCACAGGGCTTCCACGCGCAGCATTTCTTCCCGGCCTCTTTCAATCTGCCTGCCTTTGGCCAGAATCAGTCCGAATTCCGGAAGACCCGTCAATTCATCCAGGCGATAGTGCAACTGGTAAGCATGGGCCCTGGAACGGTTTTCCACCGCCCAGTAGGGAAGATAGGTGTGGGGCTCACTGGCTCCGGTATAAAGGCCGGTCACCTGCTGAATCCTGTGAACCAGCAGTTTTTTACCCTGGCGGGTATCGGCCTTCAGGGGCTGGCTGAGCAAGAGGTCATTGCGTAAAAAAGGTGGCAACTGACGCCTGAACAGGTTGTGCACCGGAACGGTATTGAGATGGAAGTTCTTGACCGTGATATCCGGTAGGGAAAGACGGGAGTCATCAATCCAGAAGCGCAGAGTCATGCGACTGCCTGCCACTTTTTGCAGACCGGTAAACTTCAGGCGCAAGGCCAGATTGCTTTCAGGGTTGTGCAGATAGCCTTTTACGGCAGCATCCAGACTTTCGGAATCCAGCGGAAAAGCTCTTTCACTCTGCTCAATACAAGCCTCCACTCCAGGCTGAGACTGCCCTTCAACCAGAACCTCTATTGCCCTGGATTCATGCACCAACAACCAATAGATGTCAGCCCTGTTGGCCAGATTGCCGGAAATCTGGATATCCAGAGGGTGGTCACTCAAGAGTTCAGCCAGATTGCTGGCGGTTGCCTGTAATTCCAGGTCCAGATAACAACTAACCCCATCCGCCCGTGAGGTCACTTCGGCAACCTCGCAGTTTGTCAGTTGTAAAGGCAGCACTCGACAGGCCTGGCTAGTGGTAAACACAACCTTCTTATCCAGGCGCGGGTCGGAACCTACCGGAGTTCCGGCAGGAAGATACAGGGCCTCCTTCAAACCGTTGCGCGGCAGAAACTGCAGCAAGGCAGTGGAAGGCAATGCCAGAAGACTGTCCGGTGCGGTCACTTCCAGGAGGTTGCGAGTCAGCTCAGGAGCCTGGCGCTGCATCTGATCCCTGAGTCCGGCAGTCAGAAAGGCGACACCTTCCAACAAGCGCTCGACATCAGGATCACTGCCAGGTACCAGGTGACGTGCCAGCTCCGGCTCCTTGTCAGCATAGTCCACTGCCAGGTGGCGCAGCCTTTCCAGTTCATCCCGGTAATAAAGATCAAACATGGGCCAGTACCTTCTGATAGGTTGTTGATTCAGGCAGGTGAACCTGCAAATAGTTGTCCTGGCCAAAAACCAGCAGAAACTCGACGGACTGCTGGCTTGCGACCAGACGCCCCTTCAGCAACAAAGCCTGCCCCAACGGGGTGAAGTCCAGGCTCTTGGGCTGCAGGCGGGGCTCATAACGGCTGACCTGCTCAGCAATCCGTGTCATCAAATCCTGAAAACGCTGTTCATCTGCAGCCAGGTGCAGTTGCGATTGGGCTTCCAGCCCCAATTCACGATCCAGGGCCAGAGAACCCTTGCGCAGATTCAACAGGCGCTCCAGATGCAGGGCGATGTCTTTTTCCGGTGGCAGGCTACTGCCTGCTTTCAGGCGATCCAGTAAAGGCATACTATTCTCCAGCCTTGCGTACCTGAGTCATGAATTCCTGCTCTCCTCCCGGTCCCATCCGCCAGGCAATGCTTTTGTAGACCAGACGCAGGCGTTCCAGATAATGCCAGCCGTCCTGACTGGGCTGATTGCAATCGGGCATTTCCGTGGTCAGGGAAAGGATTTGCGCTTTTTCCAGTTCCATCTGGTAGAAAGGAACCTGCTGCCCTTCGCTGTCCGGCTGATACCAGGTAATCAGTACCTGCAGAAATTCCTGCTCACAAAGGGCCTGATTCAAAAGAGGTGAAGCCTGATCCACCGGCTTGACCAACTCCAGAGGCTGATGGGTGACGGCAGCATTGAGCACCCCGCCTTCACTTTCTCCGGAACGAGCCACCTTGTGGGTCAGGGAAAACACCTTGATCAGGCCTTCGCCATAGCGCTCATCATCAACACTTCCGATCAATTCGCCCTGATCTTCACCGGTGATTTTCATGTAGCCGGGTCTAGCCATAGGTTTCTCCAGGCAGGTTGGCCGCAAGGGTCAAGGCAAAACTTTCCCCCTGGTATTTCAAATGCGGTTCCAGTTGCAATTGCATTTCTGTTTCTCCAGAAGCTGTTCTGGCCAGATGCACCTGAGCAGAGCGAAAGGGCTTGCGGTGCATGACTTCAGCTGTGGGTCTTTCCTGTGCCGAGACCAGAGATTGCAACCACTGGTTCAGCCCGGCCTCCACCTCTTCAACCAGCACTGTACTGCCCAACAGCTCGCGCAGGGCCTGCTTCAGGTAGTGGGCGACGCGGCAGACCGTCAAGAGATAAACCAGTTGGTTGTCCGGGTGAACGCCTTCCCGATCCAATGCCGCAGCCTGCAGCATGACCGGCATTTCGCAGGCCAAGGCATCTCCCCGGCCTCCGGCCACCAGGGGTGTCAGACCCAACTGGGTCATCTGGGCAACCCTGGACTGGGACCACTGGGTTTCCAGCGGTGCCTGACCCAGGTGGGCGGTGTAAAGCTGCAAAGGCTGATACAAACGATCCTGGCTGCCCCTGGCTTCTAAAAGTCCGGTATAGGCTCCCAGTTGCTGAAAACTGTGCAGCAGCATACCCGCCAAGGGATAAGCCGGATTGCCCCAGACCAGAGGTTGTTCTCCGTTCTCGGCCACTTCCTGAAACCAGGCCTGACCCAAATGCAGTTGATGGGGAGGCCGCAGGAGCACCCTGGGCAACCCCAACAGCAGGTAGCGAGCTGCAGGCGATGCCATCAGTTGGCGCAGCTTCAGGTAACGGCGACCCGTGGAAATTTCATCCAGCTTTTCCTGACTCAGGCTGGCGGAAAAATCCTTGATACCAAAAGCCGCCGCACTGATTGCTGTCAGAACCGGCAGATGGGCCAGCTGCCCCAGACGTCCCAGGCTTTCCAGCAACTGCAGTTGCGCAGCCGTCATCTGCCATTCGTAATCCAGCAACAAGGCAGAATAGGGCTGCCCCCCGTATTGACCCAGTTCACTGGAATACACCAGTTCGAACAGATCACTATCCAACAGAGCGGTCTGAGTCAGCTCATCACTCAGTTCCTGCTGGCTACGGTGCAAGACCCTGACTTCCACCCGATCCGAATGCCGGAACTGCTGCAACAGCTTGTCCAGACTGCGCCAGCTGGCTTCCAGTTGACGCAGGCGCGGGTGATGCAGAACACGGTTCAATAGAGCCAGTTCCTGCTGCTCCTGATGCAGGTAATCCAGATCATCCCTGGCCTGGTTTTTTCTCTGAGCCGTCAATTGCTGAAGCAGATTTTGCGGTTCCAGATCGGCCAGGCATTGCACCCGAACAGTCACGGCCCAACCATCACCCTCCAGATCAAGACGGGGCTGATAACGCTCCAGAAGGCGATCAATGGAAGCATAACCTTCCGGCTGTCTGGCTGCTTTTTCCACGCCCAGGTCAGTGATCACCAAAAGACGGCAGGGCAAGTAGGCCTGGCCGGGTGGCAGTTTATAACCCAGAGGGATGCTGCTTTGTTCAAGTAAAGACATGTGGTGGCTTCCCCGTTAGTTGACGATGTAGCGAGGAAGTCTTTGCCGACTGGCGCTCAGCACATCAATCACCTTGCCATGCCCACGCAGGCCGAACTGCAGGTCAAAGTATTCAATGCCCCACTCTGCCAGACGGTCTTCATAAAGCGGGAATTCCGAGATGGAAAAACGTTTGGTGCCATCGGCAAAATCTTCCAGAAACTCCGGAAAACCATAGGGACCCCGGTAGTTCTTGACCAGAGAATAGCTGTCCACCTGAATGGTTAAGCGAACATTGCCACAGTCCGGCGTCCAGACAAATTCAGCGTCCACTCGATAGTTGTCGTTTTCCACTTCCTGCAAGCCTTCTTCACACTGCATTTCCAAGAGAGTGCTGCTGGGCAGGCGTTGGGCTCCCGGATTGACCGAAGTCGGACGGGTACTCAGAATCACTTCATAATAGTCCTGCTTTTGTTTTCTGAACTCATCGGCCTTGGCCAGATAGTTGAGCAGTTCATCATTGAGCGGGTAAGCGGTTCCAAAAGCCCTTTTGCTGGCATAACCGGCACCAAAGCGCTGTTCCACAAAAGTGCTCAGATGTTCATCCATGAAGACCCAAACCAGACCTTCGCCACCATAGAGATAGTTCGCCATCCGCTCCTTGGGTACACCATTGGTTGCGGCCAGAAATTCTTTTTCCCAGATGTCCTGCATTTCTTCTGCTGACTGTTGCACCAAAAAACGCCGAAACATATTCAGGGGACCACGAAATACAGCCCAGAAGGGTTCGTTAAAATCCGTATTACGACCCAGCAAACCCTGCATGTCTTCAAGATTGCCATAGCCACTGGCCAGGGAGGTTTGCCCCTGAGTGGGATCGTCCGGGTTGGAATAAAGATCCTGCATACTCAAATGAGCAACCGAAGGTATTTGCGAATCCTTGGTGATTTCACGAATATTGCTGCGATATTCCCCCAGAAGGCCTGCTGCTCTTTCCACCATCAGTTCCTGTTCACTTTTGGTGGGGCCGGAGCCGCCCTGAGCCTTGGCTGCCTTTTTGCCCACCTTGGCCAGGGTTTTACCCACCTTCCCGGCTTTTTTCAGCATTTTCAGCCCCATTTTCTGCAATGCGCCCTTGTCCGCGCCCGAGGCATCTGGAGCAAAGGCTTTCATGGCGGCATAGATGCTGACCAGATTGACCCACTCGGGAGCATCATCATCCATAAAGGGGTCCAGCTCCTCGGCCATGCGATCCAGTAACTGAAAATGCTGGTTGCGGGTGGTGGCTTGCAAATCAATCGCCTGACGCCAGGCGTTCTCACCACTCAAGGTATCCACCCCCGACTGAAAGCTCAGAGCAAACTTTTTCCAGGCATCCAGGTAACGGGCACGGTAGCTTTCCTGAAAGCCGGGGATGAGTTCATCCACTTTGGCGGCATCTTCTTCCACTTCCTGAGTGGCCAGTAGTTGCTCAATAAAATCATCAATTCGCGTCTTTCCTTCAATCGTGAAAGCGGCGGGTACTCGCACATCCTGATCAGCGCGGATGCCCCGCCAGAACTCCCCCAGGCGAACCTCTGCCTCCCTGGCTGCCTGATTACCCCAGTCGATGAGCCAGTCCAGGCTGCCGGGACTCTTGGACAGAATGCGCTGCAGGCGACCGCGTTTCTTTTCCAGGCGGGCCTCCAGCTTCTGGGTGTTTTCCTGACGCACCAGGTAGTGGATGTACAGCTGATTCAGGGCATTCAATTCTGCAATATCCAGACTCTCCAGAGCCTCATCATCCGCATTGGTGTAGGCCGGCGGCATTTCTCTCAAGCCAGCTTCATCCGTGCCGTCCAGTCGGGCCTGAATCAGGTTGATTTCCCGGACCAGTTGCCCCACAAAACGTGCCATCTCGCGACTGAGTTCATCACCGGTCAGATCGGTTTCAAACAGCTGCTTTTCAGCCGTGAATTGCAGATGCTTGTCCATGGGGCCTATCAGGTTTTGCTCGACTCTTTTGATCAAAAGCCGATTCAGACGTACCTGAAAATCCGGTGTTGAGGTCACATCATTCAGCCAGGGCAGAAAACTCTGGTTTTCCAACTGCTCCAGCAAATTGGAGAGGCTGTAATTGACATCGATATTGTTATTGAAGTCACTCTGTTCAATCAGGCGTCCGGCATAGCGTTCGGTCATATTTTCCAGAAACTGGGTGTCCTGACGGTACATCAGACCCAGCCCGATCAGCACAACCAGAACCAGAACGGCATAACCGGCTACCCAGGTATTGCGCAAGGCTTTTTCTGCCCGCACAGCAGCCGGTACTTTATGGGCCTGATTACGTTCACTGGGCAACACCTGAGTCAGAAAGTCGTGACAGAAAAGTCCCTGAGGCAAGCCCTCCTCGCCCTCACCCGGCAAGACTGAGGCCAGGTAAAAGCCGCGCAACCTGGGCAGTTCTTCAAAGATGCTTTCCTGGAAGACTCCTCGGGTAAATTGGTGCAAACGACCCTGAAGTTCCGCCAGACGTGTTGGCAATACCAGGGCTGAGGTTGCGGTTTTGCCACCGCGCAGGATGTAGATGTTCAGGTCTTTGAGGCGTTCAGCAATGTGCGCAACACTGGCTTCAACAAAGTCATCCGCTTCCTGCTGGCGGATATTCAGCTGACCGACGGCCTGATCCTTGAGATGGGTCGGCAATTGCTGTTCCCAGGCTTCCACACCGTCCAGCTGTTCCATGCCGGTGAGGACAAAATAAACCGGAAAACGGGTTTTGATGACTTTCATCATTTGACCCAGTTGATTGCGCAGAGCCAGACCCTGTTCAAACAAGCGGTCTTCCGTCTGGCTTTCCAGCCAGCGCCAGTCAATCGGCAGAATCAGGCCATTAATGGGTTCTTCACTGCGTTTTCTGGACAGCAGGTAAAGCAGCCTGCGCCACTCGGCATCCTGGTCATCCAGATCCCGGAAAAGATTACTGGGCAATTGCACCAAAAGGCTTTCATTAAAGGGCCACCAACTAACAGCTGAATCAGCCTGGTTGAACTGGCTGCCCAGATCCGTGGGCAGGGATACACGCCCCCCCTTAAGCAAATCAGCAGCCTGTTGTTCTTCACCCAGAAAGAGATACCAGGGCAGGGCATATTCCGGTTCCAGACCCTTGTCCACCAGGGGGCTGTCCTTCATGAACTTCATCAGGCCCTTGAAGCTGGCATCCAGCTTTTGGGTATCTGCACTGCCTGCTCCCGGGGCGGAATCAGCCTGACCTTCCTGCAGGAGGCGTCTGGCTCTGGCTCGGGCACGCCAACGTGCCAGACCCCATTTACCCAGGCGATACACCAGCCAGACAGCAAACAGCAGCAGGGCGACATTGACACCCGTGGCCAGGGGATAACCCAGCAACAGGGCACCAAAGACCGCAGCACCGGCAATGAGTGCCCAGACAAAAATAAACAGGAGTATTTTCAGAAACGTTTTCACGAGTCAGCCTTCCTTTTTGTATTCATGGATGGCTAGATGAGCGCAACCAGGCGTTGTGCCAGGGCGACCACTTCCATCCGCATCAGGCCATAAGCCACCAGGACCACCAGCAGAGGACCACCCAGGTAGAGCGGCAAATAAGAAAACTTGCGGTGTCTGGGGGTGGTTTCAGGTGCAACAGGGTAGGCCTCGGGTGTCAGAATGGCTGCTTCACTGTCCCAGGGCTGTTTTTGCCCCTGGGAGAGCAGCTCAAAATTCTCCATACGCAGCCTTTCCAGATGCGCCTGCTCGGAGGGACTGAAAAAACGCCCCTTGAAACCCAGAGCCAGGCAATAATAAAACACTTCACGCACATCCTGATCAGCCGGGTCGATCAGGGTCAGGGTATCCAGTTGCTGAAAGAATTCCTGACCGGCATTGGCGGTGTCATAGTATTTTTTCTGGAGCTGATGGGCTCCCCAGGCTTCGGCTTCCTGCCAACCGGAGGCCATCAGGGTTTCATCAATAAAGGCAACCACTGCAAAGCGAGCTTTCTCGTAGTGCTCGCGGCGGTAACCCAGGCTGGCATAAACCAGCGCCTTGTCAGCCAGCAGGCGCTCACACTCGGTATGCACCTCATCCAGCCCCGGCTGGATTCCACCAGAGGACACCTGCTCTTCCACCTGCTTGACATAAGCCAGGACTTCAATAAAACAGTCGATCATTCGCATGGTTTACCCCTTGATCGTCACCAACTCGGCCACCAGGTCATCAGGCGCGTCACTCCACGACAGCTGAATCACCCCTTCCCTCTCGACCGACATCCAGGCATCGTCATTTCTCTGCAGGATAAAGTAGGTGGAGTTGGGCCTTTGTGGCAGACCTTCCGGGCGAACCTCCAGCAATTGCTTGGCCACACCAGGCAGGGCTCGTGCCTGATAGGTGGGCACCAGCGCCGGAGTACCCAGCTTGGAAAACTGCTGGAAAGAACGCAGCCAGAGGTGACGCTCCTTTTGGGTGCGCAGAACCAGGAACATTTCCTGTCCGGCATCCAGGAAGTGGGCTGGCAAATCCAGCTCATACTGCCCCTGACGAATTTCTTTAAAGCGGGCCAGTGCTTCCGAATCCAGAGCGATTTCGTTCAACAGGCGATTGACCAGTTCCTTGGCTAGTGAAAAACAGGAGCCCAATTGCAGGTGATCATAAGCGGGTAGCTTGAGTCCCGCTCCCGGCATTTCACCGCGAACATTGGCTGTTGTCGAAAAACAGCTGAGGTCGGCGATCAGCTCCCGAACCTCCTGGTAGACTCTTTCCGGCGGCACCTGACCCAGTTCCAGCAGATGGGTGAATGCCTGCACTGAACGCCCCAGAGCCTGAAGGGCCAGGCGGTAACGCATCAAACGCGGGTTGAAGTCGGAATTGCGGTATTCAGCCGGTGCCTGCTTGTAATCTTCCAGTTGTTGAGCTCGGGCCACCAGTTCATCCTTGAAAGATTGCAACCATTGATGCATTTCCGGCACGGCCATGACCGTCAGCATGGGCGGCAGATAACCAGGATCCAGCTGCAGCTGTTCCTGTTGCTGAACCAGTTGGCAGACCGGCAGACTTTCCACGCCGCTCATTTCCCCCAGCTGGGCTCGTGTCACCAGTTTGCCCACCAGGGTCAGGAGTGGAGCTTCGACTTCTTCACCCGGCTGATAGTAATCCGGCAGAAGTTCGGGCTTTTCCTGCAACAGGTAACGGGCCTTGCTTTTGGTAGGCGATTCATGAGCACCCAGAACCGGATGACGTTGCTGTATTGAGGTGATCACCAGATGCACCTGCAAAGGTTCGGTTGTATCCGGCCAGGACCCCTGATCCAGAGTCAGGTCTTCCAGTTCAGCATTGGTGGGGAAATCAAACCAGGTGCCGTCCCGCATCAGAACCTTCAAACGCCGAAAGGAGACCTTGCTGGCCGACAGGGCATTCTGATCCAGCTCATAAGCAGCCACACCCCAGGGAAGGCAGCTGGCGGCCTGGCGTATGGCCTGCTGCATCTGCTGGTGATAGGCATCCAGATGCTGAAAGTGCTGAGGTTGCAGGAACAGCCCCTGATGCCAGTAAAGAGGTTTGCTAGTCAAGGTTGTTTTCCTTTATTTCCAGGTTTTACAACGCACGCGCATTGACGGTGCCCAGTTCATTCGCACCCAGTTCGACCCAGACCTTGAGCCAGCCTGGCTGATTGGGCGGTGGGTCACTGCGTTGCCAGAACCGCCACCAGGGCTTTTTGGGTGGATTGCGGTGGGTAACTGCGGGTAAGGGCAGAACCTGCACGCTGGCCTCATCACTCATTTTGTAATAGCCAGCCAGGATCACCAGGTAGCGGGCATTTTTCACGCGGTTGAGAACCACGCTTTGTTCTTCGCCCGGTGCCAGGGTCAAGCGGCTCTCCCGCAAAAAACTGGCATCCAGCTCACTGGCATCGGCCCGCATCAAGTCAGACAAACGAAAGGAGGAAGAACGGTAGCTGTCCAGTTCTTCCTGACCGCTCATCTGCAGCAGTTTGATTGCCAGAGTGTGAGGACGCCCCAGACGCTGATTCAGATCCTGTGAAGCCCGGAAATGCAAGCGTATGGCTTCGGATTCATATTCCCATTTCCCGGCTTCCAGAACGGGTGCTTCATCGGCCTCACCCTGATAAATCCAGCGGTCAGGACCCGGCTCCCAGACCCAGGGGGTCTGGGGATCAGCATCCTGATATTGAGGTTCTATCGAGTTGATCCAGGTTTCACCTTCCAACTGACGTCCCGCGCAGCCTGCAAGAAGTACAGCCAAAAGCAATACACCCAGCCCTTTACCCATTCAGACTTACTCCCCAGCCCAGTTATCAATCGCTGTGCTTGAAGCCACTTCGTGATTCCAGGTGATGCTGCTGTAAGTCATGCAGACTTCTTCGTAGGCACTTTTTTCATCATTGGCCGGGTCCAGAAAGTCAGGCGAGACAGTGCGAATATCGACGATCTTGGCGCCTTCCAGCTCAATGGTATAAAAGTGCACCGGCTGGCCATCACTGCCGGTATCTGCACTGCGAAAGAAGTTCAGGGTGCAAACCAGGTGCTTGGGTTCTGCCAGGCACTGAAACAATAAAGGGGAACTCTTGTCGATCAGTTTGCGCACTTTCAGGTATTCATGCTTGCGGTTACCGGTCACCTGGCCCGTCAAACGGTCGGTGGGAATGCTGACCTTGTGATCAAAACCGGTTACAAAGATTTCATCTTCATGACCGGATTTGAAAAACGCACCGATACTGTCTTCACTGGAAGCGCCTTCACTCAAAGCATCGCCATCAGCGGTTTCTATGGTCATATAAATTACGTTAGGCATCTTTCTTCTCCTGCAAATTTAAAAAGTCTTATGTTTTTTACACCCGATCCAGCAGACCGGTCAGAGACAAGGTGAAGTTGGCACCCATAAACTTGAAGTGAGGTGTCACTTCCAGACCCACCTGATACCAACCGGCTTCGCCATCCACTTCCGCAACCGTGACTATTGCACGGCGCAAGGGGCGCTGGCTGCGGGTGGCAGGAGAAGGGTTTTCCTGATCGGCGACATACTGACGAATCCAACGGTTCAACTCACCTTCAAGGTCAGCCCGGCTCTTCCAGCTGCCCAGATTTTCACGCTGCAGCACCTTGATGTAGTGCGCCAGGCGGTTGATGATGAACATGTAAGGCAGTTGCGTACCCAGACGGTAATTGAGTTCGGCAATCTTGGCTTCCGGATCGGTTCCAAAATACTTGGGCTTCTGCACCGAGTTGGAGGAAAAGAAAGTGGCGTTATCGGCATTTTTACGCTGGGTCAGGGGAATAAAGCCCAATTCGGAAAGCTCGTATTCCTTGCGATCGGAAACCGTGGTTTCAATTGGCCCCAGAGTCGCTGGCGTGCCTTCAATTTCAGTGATGTGGACAGGCAGGTTGAGAACTGCACCGCCCGACTGGGGACCAATAATATTGGGGCACCAGCGATAGCGGGCAAAACTGTCCATCAGACGGGTGGCATAAGCGTAACTGGCATTGATCCAGAGGTAGTCTTCTTCCTGATTCACTTCTTCCTGATAAACAAAACTGCGAACCGGTTTGTCTTCCCCGAACAGGGCACGTCCCATAAGGCGTGGCAGAACCAGCCCCAGGTTGCGGGCATCCTCCTGTTCGCGCAAGCCACGCCACTTGATGTACTGAGGCCCTTCAAACATGGACTCCACTTCCTTGAGTTCCGGCAATTCCGACCAGGTTTCCAGGCCGAAGAAGGAGGGGTCTGTTCCACTGATGAAGGGTGCATGAGTCATGCTGGCCAGACCCGCCATCTGTTCCAGCAGTTGAATGTCCGGGGTGCTGGGTGAAAAGGCATAATCGCCGATCACCACACCATAGGGCTCCCCCCCGAACTGACCGTATTCCTGAGTATAAATGGTTTGAAAAAGGGCTGACTGGTTCGCTTCTGGAGCATCCTGAAAATCTTCCAGCAACTCTTCCTTGCTGGCATTGTAGATTTCCACTCGGATGTTTTCGTTGAAGTCCGTACGCTGCACCAGAAAGTCCAGGCCTCGCCAGGTGCTTTCCACTTCCTGCAATTCAGGAGCATGCAGGATGGCATCCATTTGCCGACCCAGGCGCTCATCCAGCTCATCAATCATTTGCTCAACCAGGGATTTATCCACCCGGGTCACGGGTTCTTCTTTGCTCAGCAGCTCACCCAGCAATAACTCCACACCCTGTTTGGCCAGAAGGTAACCACTGTCCTCCTGATCCAGCCGGGTAAAGCCCAGAATCTCGCCAACCAAAGGCTGTTCTTTTACCTGTTCACTCATAACCTACCCCTTGATTATTCACTGTCCTGGCTGTCCGCCTGGCCCTGGTTGTTTTTGCCCTTGGCGCTCAGACCCAGCTCACTCATCAATTTCTTGCGCTGACCGTCATCTTCCAGCATCACTTGAATGGTTTTGCGCATGGTGGGCGTGTTGCCAAGGGGGCCTTTCAAAGCCTTGAGTGCTTCACGCAACTCCAGGGTTTTCTGTAGCTCGGGAATTGCCTGGGTCAGTTGATCCGGCTCCAGATCTTTCAAAGACTGGGGCTTGAGTTCAACACTAAGCTCTTCATCTGTTTCATTAAGATGATTGGGCACGCTGAAATTCAACTGCAGGCCCTGGGCAGCCATCACTTCATCAAAGTTCTGGCGATTAATGTTCTGAGTTTCCCTTTCCTGGATGGGGGCAGGGTCATCACCGGTGCGGAATTGCCCGAGGATCAACACCTTAAAGGGCAGCTCTACCTGGGCCTTGGCATCACCTGTAGCCGGACGATAGCAGATGTTGATTCTTTCTTTAGGCGCAACCGATGCGCCATGACTTTTACTGGCCATACCTTTGCACTCCAACTGTTTGCTTTGCGCAATAGATTAAATTTGTTTAGCAACTCAACATTAGCAGCGCTTCCAATTCACTGCAAAAACAAATCACTGAATTGCCAAATAAATCACAGAAAAGAATCTTCACTAGGATAAACATGCGATCAAAAAAACATCATAAAATAGCAAATATATGTTTATCACATAAAAACATTATATTAGATAAATTAAAAACAAGGGGTTTGCACATAAAAAAACGGCACCCGTTTCCAGGCACCGTTTTTAAGATTGACGGCTAAGATTGCTGCAAATCAGGCATTCACATCGACCACCAAGCGACCTCTCACCTCACCCTTCAGTAATTTCTCGGCCATGGGAATTGCTTCACTCAAAGCCACCTCCTGGCTGATGGCTTCCAGCTTGGTAATATCCAGGTCTTTTGCCAGACGCTGCCAGGCTTCCAGGCGTTCTTCACGGGGGCACATGACACTATCAATCCCCACCAGGGTCACACCGCGCAAAATGAAAGGAGCAACGGTGGAAGGAAAGTCCATACCCCCGGCCAAACCACAAGCCGTCACCACACCCCGATAACGGGTGGAAGCACAGACATTGGCCAGAGTATGACTGCCCACAACATCCACTGCCCCGGCCCAACGTTCTTTGGCCAGAGGTTTGCCCGGTTCGGACAGCTGAGAGCGTTCGATGATATCCACGGCTCCCAGGGATTTCAGATAATCGGCATCATCAGGACGCCCGGTCGCTGCGACCACCTGATAACCCAGGTGGCTCAACAGGGAAATAGCCACACTGCCTACACCCCCGGCAGCACCGGTCACCAGGATTTCTCCATCTTCCGGTTTCACGCCCTGACGCTCCAAAGCCAGAACACAGAGCATGGCCGTGTAACCTGCCGTGCCTATGGACATCGCCTGAGCCGGAGTAAATTTGGAGGGAAGAGGTACCAGCCAATCCCCTTTGACACGAGCTTTTTGAGCCAAACCACCCCAGTGGCCTTCACCGACACCCCAGCCATTCAGCAATACCAGATCGCCCACCTTGTAATCCGGGTGCGAGGATTCTTCCACCTCACCCACCAGATCGATACCGGGAACCATAGGGAATTTGCGAACCACCGGCCCTTTGCCGGTGATGGCCAGTCCATCCTTGTAGTTGAGCGTGGAATGACTGACTTTGACCGTCACATCCCCTTCGGGCAGTTGGCTGTCATCCAGTTCCTGAAGGCTGGAGCGGTAACCCTGATCGTTTTTCTCGATGACTACGGCTTTAAACATACATCCTCCCATTTAGACCAATCGTCTAATTAAATGCAAAAAAATTCAGGCCTTACGTAGGCCTGACAGGAAAAAACGTGCAAACAAGTGCAAAGGTTCAGGCTTTTGTTCCAGTTTGGATCTCAGCACAGCGCCTTCCCAAGCCGTCCAGAAATAAGCAGCCCATTGTTGGCAGTCAACCTCTCTGGATATTTCATCGGCCCCTTGGGCAGCCTGCAAACAAGCCGCCAAGCGTATTTGCCAGTCTTTAAATACCTGCTGCAACTGATTACGAAAAGCTTCAGGCAAAGCAGCCATTTCCTGGCCCAAATTGCCAATCAAGCAACCTCGCCGGAACTCATGACGGCGCATCCCCTCTTCAGCATCCAGAATAAAAGCCTCGATACGAGCCAAGGGGGCCAGCTCAGTATTAGTAAAGTGCTTATCCAGCTTGTTTGCAAAATAACGAGCATAGGCATCGATCAGTGCAGCTCCGAAAGCTTCTTTGCTGGCAAAGTAATGGTAGAAGGAGCCTTTGGGCACACCGGCCCGCTTCAGGATCTCTTCAATCCCAGTCGTAGCAAAACCCTTCTCGGTCAGCACCTCAAGGCCTGCACGCAATAAAAGCTGGCGCGTCCCAGCTTGCTCATCACGAGACTTGGGAGGGCGACCACGCCGCTTAGGTGTTGGGTTTAATGTTTCCATTCCTCAATATTAGACCGATCGTCTTATAAATTCAAATTCAGTCAAACTCAAGGGTCGAAAAAAAACGGCGCCTGTTTCCAGACGCCGTTTTCAGGTCACTCAAGAGTCAGAAATCAACTGACCGCGTCAAAGCGGTCCGCATTCATCACCTTGGTCCAGGCCTTCACAAAGTCTTTCACAAACTTCTCTGCGTTATCGTCCTGAGCATACACCTCAGCATAGGAACGCAGGATGGAGTTGGAGCCGAATACCAGATCGATCCGGCTGGCGGTCCACTTCACTTCATCCGTCTTGCGGTCACGAATTTCATAGAGATTCTTGCCCGCCGGCTTCCAGGTGTAAGCCATGTCGGTCAGGTTAACGAAGAAGTCGTTGGTCAGCTGACCTTCACGATCCGTGAGGACACCCTGTTTACCACCACCATGATTGGTACCCAGCATACGCATGCCACCGATCAGTACGGTCATTTCAGGCCCGGTCAGGCCCATCAGCTGGGCGCGATCAAGCAGCATTTCTTCGGGTTTGACCACATAGTCTTTTTTCTGCCAGTTGCGGAAACCATCGGCTAGGGGTTCCAGCGGCTCGAAAGAATCCACATCGGTCATCTCCTGGGAGGCATCGCCACGCCCCTTCAGGAAGGGAACACGGACTTCATGACCTGCGGCCTTCGCCGCTTGTTCGATGCCGACACTGCCTGCCAACACAATCACATCAGCAATACTGGCACCGGTTTCAGTAGAGATTTTTTCATAGACCTTCAGCACCCTGGCCAGACGTTCAGGCTCGTTGCCTTCCCAGTCTTTCTGTGGAGCCAAGCGGATATGCGCACCATTGGCACCTCCACGCATGTCGGAACCACGGAAGGTCCGGGCACTGTCCCAGGCGGTGCTGACCATTTCACCAATGGAAAGGCCCGCTTCGGCAATTTTTTCCTTGACCACTTCTTCGCAATAGTCGGTGCTGCCTGCGGGAACCGGATCCTGCCAGATCAGGTCTTCAGAGGGTGCTTCCGGGCCGATGTAACGACTTTTTGGCCCCAAGTCCCGGTGAGTCAGCTTGAACCAGGCACGGGCAAAGCAGTCCCGGAAGTATTCAGGATCCGCCATGAATTTTTCACAGATGGCCCGGTATTTGGGATCCATCTTCATGGCCATATCGGCATCGGTCATGATGGGATTGTGACGAATGGAAGGATCAGTAGCGTCGACCGGCTTGTCTTCTTCCTTCATATTCACTGGTTCCCATTGCTGGGCACCCGCCGGGCTTTTTTTCAACTCCCATTCATAGCCGAACAGAAGGTCAAAATACCCCATATCAAATTTAGTGGGGTTGGTCGTCCAGGCCCCTTCTATACCCGAAGTCACAGCATTGGCCGCCTTACCTTGCATATTCGGGTTTTTCCAGCCCAGGCCCTGCTCTTCGACATCAGCAGCTTCCGGTTCAGCACCCAAAGCTTCGGCATCACCATTACCGTGACATTTACCCACCGTATGACCGCCAGCCGTCAGAGCCGCGGCTTCCTCATCATCCATCGCCATACGCGCGAAAGTTTCCCGTACCTGCTCCCCGGTTTTAAGGGGATCAGGCTTGCCGTTAACGCCTTCGGGATTGACATAAATCAGACCCATCTGCACGGCGGCCAGAGGATTTTCCATGGTGTCAGGGTTATCAACATCCTCATAGCGCTCATCAGAGGGCGCCAGCCATTCTTTTTCCGCACCCCAGTAGGTGTCTTTTTCAGGATGCCAGATGTCTTCACGACCAAAGGAAAAACCAAACGAGGGCAAACCCATGGACTCATAGGCCACGGTGCCTGCAAGGATAATCAGATCGGCCCAGGACAACTTGTTGCCATACTTCTTCTTAACCGGCCAGAGCAGACGACGCGCTTTGTCCAGGCTGACGTTGTCCGGCCAGGAGTTGATCGGGGCGAAACGTTGATTGCCCGTGCCGCCGCCTCCACGACCATCGGCAATACGGTAGGTACCGGCCGAGTGCCAGGCCATGCGAATCATCAAGCCGCCATAGTGACCCCAATCCGCTGGCCACCAGTCCTGACTGTCCGTCATCAGAGCATGAACATCTTTTTTGACGGCTTCGAAATCCAGCTTTTTGACTTCTTCACGGTAATTGAAGTCTTCACCCAAGGGGTTGGTTTTGCGGTCATGCTGGTGAAGAATGTCCAGATTCATGGATTCCGGCCACCAGTCCGTGTTGGAGTGGCCTGCAGCAGTGTTGCCACCATGCATCACCGGGCATTTACCTGCCGCTTGATTGTTCTCACTCATCCTGTACTCCTTACGCTTCGAGAAGTTGCTCATGCAACAAAAATGTATCCAAATAACTGAATATGCTACTTACAGTTATAGAGGATATTCCGAAAACTACAAAATTGAATGCCTGCATTGGACCGATTGGTATTATGCATGTGGTGATTCAGGTCAATTTTTGGCAAATCTGGAGGAAGAAGCACAGAGCAAGCGAATATGTAATCTAGAGATGAAGCCTGGAAAGGATAGAAAGGAAATAATCAGAATCAAGAACCCAGAAATGGAGATGGCCCCTGCCAGCCACATCCCGGCACACACATCCATCACTACCGTTGCTCCCTTCCGGGCCTGGCGGGGTTCATGATTTCGTGTTGCGGGAGGACCAACAGGGGCCACCACAAAGACCTGCTTGGTATTCCTAAGCAGCGGAACGCATACTACCAGCACCCTGGCTTGCAGGCAAGCCACTCCATCCTTTTTTACGCCAATTCAAAAGCTTGCTGAGTTATACTGCCAGTGAATACTTAAAAAAGTGGTTTTATCTCATGCAGCGTCTCGATCTCCTACTCGTCTCCCAGCAACTGGCCACCTCCCGTACTCAGGCTCAGCAGATGCTGGATAAGGGGCGCGTCAGCCTTTTCAAGAACGGGCAGTGGCAGCCGGTCAGCAAGCCCGGTTTGAAATTGCCCGAAGACTCGGAGCTGCAGGTTACGCCCAGTGATGATGATCGCTATGTGGCGCGAGGCGCCTTCAAGCTGGAAGCTCTGTTAAAGGCCACAGAAGTGGATATTCAGGGCTGGCAGGTGCTGGATGTCGGTCAGTCCACGGGCGGGTTCACGGATTGCGTGCTTCAGGCGGGGGCAAGTCGTGTTGTTGGCCTGGATGTCGGTCAACAGCAACTGCATGCCAGCCTCAAAGACGATCCGCGTATTTTCTGTCTGGAAAAAATCAATGCTCGCTATCTGCAGCCAGAGCATTTAAGTGATTTGGGGCTTCCGGTTCTTTATGGCCTGGTGGTCGTGGATGTATCTTTTATTTCCCAGACACTGATTCTTCCGCAGTTGCCTGCGCTGATCAAGCCTGGAGGCTGGCTGATGACTCTGGTCAAACCTCAGTTTGAAGTGGGCAAGGAGAAGGTTGGTAAAAAAGGCATTGTTCGTGACCCCTCACTCTATAGGGAAGTTGAACACAAAATCTGCACTCAACTGCAAGAGCTGGGGCTGGAAGTACAAACCTGGATGGTCAGCCCCATCAAGGGTGGAGACGGCAACCGGGAGTTTCTGGTTGCTGCCCGAAAATAAGCAGAGTTTGCTAGAATCCTCCGCTCAGTTATCTGGAGCTTTGGTTATGCACCCGCCAGGCAGTGTCAACGCCTTTAAATTGTCTCTTCCCGTTCTTTTTGGCTATGTCCCCCTGGGTATGGCTTTTGGTGTCGTTTTCAGCACCCAGCTGGATTATGCTTGGTGGTTTGCTCCGCTGATGGGTGTGTTGATCTATGCCGGTGCCGGACAACTTTTGGCGGTCAGTCTGCTCCTCGCGCACACCGGGTTACTGGAAGTGTTTATTGCCATGCTGGTGCTCAATGCCCGCCACCTTTTTTATGGGCTTTCTTTGCTGGATGCCTTTCAGGGAGCCGGTTGGCGCAAGCCTTATCTGATTTTCGGCCTGACTGATGAAACCTATTCTTTGTTAACCAGCCGGGCTCGTACCTCCAACAAGGCACAGGAGCAGAAAACTGATTTTCTGATCACCCTGTTTAATCAGAGCTACTGGGTTCTGGGTTGTGCTCTGGGAGCCTGGTTGGGCCATACCCTGATTTTTGATGCCACAGGCATTGAGTTCGCCCTGGTTGCCCTGTTTATCGTGTTGTGCATAGAGCAGTACAAGGCTTTGCAGTCGCATTTTGTCATCTGGGCGGGTGTAGCGGCTGCTTTACTGGCCGTGTTGGTTTTCCCGCAAAGCCAACAACTGCTGGTGGCCATTTTCCTGGTTTGTGTTGCTCTCCTGTGGCAATACCCTTCGCGCAAGCATCTTTATCAGGTGACTCAGGGAGGCTCTGCTGATGAGCAGTGAAACTCTCTATTTAGTGAGCTTTATTCTGGTCGCTGCCGGAGCCACTTTCCTGACCCGCGTGCTGCCTTTTGTGTTTCTGGGCCAGCACAGCAGCCATCCACTGGTACAGCATCTGGGGCGCTATCTTCCCGCCGGGATTATGGCCTTGCTGGTGGTGATTTTTTTACTTCGCTCGGGTCACTGGGAAACCCCGCTGTTGGGTCTGGATGCACTGGCTCCCGCTTTTCTGGTGGTTTTGTTGCATTTATGGAAGCGCAATGCGCTGCTGTCCATGGTTGCAGGTACGGCCAGCTACATGCTGATTCAGCAATTGCTGGTCTAAGCCAGGGGTTCACAAACAAACCTTCCTTGTCTATAATGCGTCGCCATTGAGATGGGGTATAGCCAAGTGGTAAGGCACCTGGTTTTGGTCCAGGCATTCGGGAGTTCGAATCTCTCTACCCCAGCCACTCAAATCAGCATTTCCTCAGGACAGTAAAGGTTACTGTTCTTCCTTCGCGAAACCTCTGTCATTAGGGTGAATCCGTGTCTAACTTGATGGTCTTTTCGGGCAATGCCAACCCGGAACTGGCGCGCAAAGTTGTTGAATGCCTCGATATCCGCATGGGCGATGCGACTGTCGGCCAATTCAGTGATGGTGAAATTGCAGTCGAAATCAATGAAAACGTCCGCGGTAAAGATGTCTTTGTTATCCAGTCCACCTGCGCTCCCACGAATGACCACCTGATGGAACTGATGCTGATGGTTGATGCTTTGCGTCGCGCTTCAGCTCACCGCATCACAGCGGTTATTCCCTATTTTGGTTATGCCCGCCAGGATCGTCGAGTACGCTCTTCACGCGTTCCCATTTCCGCCAAACTGGTTGCCGACATGATGTGTGCCGCCGGTGTCAGTCGTGTCATGACCATGGATCTGCATGCCGATCAGATTCAAGGTTTTTTTGATGTGCCGGTTGATAATATTTACGGTTCCCCCGTGCTTCTGGATGACATTGAACGCCAGAGTTACGAAGATATGGTCGTGGTATCTCCTGATGTTGGCGGTGTGGTTCGTGCCCGTGCCATTGCCAAAGAGCTGAATGACACGGATCTGGCTATTATCGACAAACGCCGCCCCCAGGCCAACCAGTCTCAGGTCATGCACATTATTGGTGATATTCAAGATCGCACCTGTGTTATTGTTGACGACATGGTGGATACCGCTGGCACTCTATGCAAAGCCGCTGAAGCCCTGAAGAAGCATGGTGCCAAAAGAGTGGTGGCCTACTCCACCCATGCCGTTTTGTCCGGCGCTGCCATCAGCAACATCTCCAACTCTTTGCTGGATGAGCTGATCGTAACCGATACTATTCCTCTGACCGCCGCTGCCGTTAATTCCGGTAAAATCCGCCAGCTGACTGTTTCCAGTGTGTTGGCTGAAGCTGTGCGTCGCGTCAGTAATGAAGAATCCATTAGCTCCATGTTCCGGAGCTAAACGGGTAACGTCTCCCTTCGGGGAATCCGATGAACACCGGACTGCCTGGTCGCGGGCCCCGGTGTTTACTTTTAGCTAAACCGTCCATGAGGACAAATAAAATGACACAATTTGATTTTAAAGCTACTGCACGCAACGACCTGGGTACGAGTGCGAGCCGCCGCCTGCGTCGCGAGAAGCAGTACATCCCCGCCATCGTTTACGGCGGTGAAGACAAGCCTATGCCCATCGCTGTAGAACAGCGTGAGTTCTACCGTGTTCTGGAAACTGAAGAAGCGATTTACACTTCCATCCTGAACCTGGATATTGATGGCAAAAAGCAGCAGGTTATCCTGAAAGACATGCAGCGCCACCCTTTCAAGCCGCTGGTCGTGCACGTCGACTTTCAGCGTGTTGACTCCACTCACGCCGTAACCGTTCTGGTGCCTCTGCACTTCCAGAATGAAGACGTTTGTGTGGGTGTTAAGCAGCAGGGCGGCAAAATCCAGCATCTGCTGAATGAGGTTGAAGTCAGTGCTCTGCCTCAGAACCTGCCTCAGTCTCTGGACATTGATGTCAGCAAACTGGAAGTGGGTCACACCATCCACCTGTCTGACCTGGAGCTGCCAGAAGGCGTCACCATTACTGCCCTGACTCATGGCGGTGATACTGGTGTTGTCAGTGTTCATGCCAAGAAAGGCGGCAAGGACGAAGAAGATGAAGAGGGTGGTGAAGAAGCCGCTGAATAAGCATCCGGCTTTTTTGCTCCTTCAGCCCAGGGAGCCCTTCGGGGCTTCCTGGGTTTTTCGCATCTGGGCCTTTGCCCCCAGCGCCTTCCCCGACTTTTTGATTGAGTGAATTCAATGAGCACAGGTATTCAACTCCTGGTTGGACTGGGCAACCCCGGTCAAGAATATGCAGCAACTCGTCATAATGCCGGTGCCTGGTTGGTTGCCGCCCTGGCTGAACGTCTTCAGGCCCCTCTCAAAGCCAGCAAATTTTTCGGGCTGCATGCCCAGGCCATGCTGGGCAGCCAGAAAGTTCATCTGCTCATCCCCACCACCTATATGAATCGCAGCGGTCAAGCCATTGGCGCTCTGGCCAACTTTTACAAACTGGCACCCGAGCAGATCCTGGTCGCCCACGATGAGCTGGATCTGAACCCTGGGGTGGTTCGTCTGAAAAAAGGCGGTGGACACGGTGGACACAATGGTCTGCGTGATACCATAAGCGCTCTGGGCAACAGTCGGGATTTTTATCGTTTACGGATTGGCATCGGCCACCCAGGCAGTGCCAGCCAGGTCACTAACTATGTACTGGGCAAACCCTCTCCCGATGACCAGATCAGAATTGAAGCGGCCCTGGACGAAACACTGCGCCACCTGGAACTGATCTTCAGTGGCGACCACACCCAGGCCATGAATAGACTACACAGTTTCAAAGCAGAATAAGAAACCTCTTATTAACTACTGCGCTTGGTGATGCTGCGTTAAAATTGCTCTCAAAATGCTCATTTACTCGCTTGTAAATTCCGCTATTTCGATCAATTTTGCCTTGCCTGACCTGCGCTCATGACGTTAATCAGAGGCTTCCTTGAATATTGAAAAAAGCTATCCACCTTAAAACAGGACACAAGATTATGGGTTTTAATTGCGGCATCGTCGGCCTTCCCAATGTCGGCAAATCGACACTTTTCAACGCCTTGACCCAGTCAGGTATTGATGCAGAAAACTTCCCCTTCTGTACCATTGAACCCAATACCGGCATCGTCCCCATGCCGGATCCGCGCCTGGATGTGCTGGCGGAGATAGTCAAACCGGAGCGGGTACTGCCCACGACCATGGAGTTTGTGGATATTGCCGGTCTGGTGGCTGGAGCCTCCAAGGGTGAAGGTCTGGGTAACAAGTTCCTGGCCAATATTCGTGAAACCCAGGCCATTGCTCATGTAGTGCGTTGTTTTGAAGATGATAATGTCATCCATGTCGCCAATCAGGTCGACCCCGCCAATGATATTGAAATCATCAATATGGAACTGGCTCTGGCTGACCTGGATTCTGTGGAAAAAGGCATCCAGAAACTGGTGCGCCTGGCCAAGGGCGGCGACAAAGAGGCCATTGCCCAGAAGGCCATTCTGGAAAAAATCCAGCCCCACCTGGAAGAAGGCAAGCCCCTGCGCAGTTTCGGCCTTTCCGATGAAGAAAAGCAGCTGGTGAAAAGCTATGGTTTTTTGACTCTCAAACCCACCATGTACATCGCCAATGTCAGTGAAGAGGGTTTTGAAAACAACCCTCATCTGGAGGTGGTGCGCAAAATTGCCGAAGAAGAAAATGCTTTGGTGGTGCCCGTCTGCAACAAGATAGAAGCGGAAATTGCCGAACTGGATGACCCCGAAGAAAAAGCCATGTTCCTGGAAACCATGGGGCTGGATGAACCCGGCCTGAACCGTGTGATCCGGGCCGGTTATGAACTCCTGGGCCTGCAAACCTACTTCACCGCTGGTGTTAAAGAAGTGCGCGCCTGGACGGTGAAAAAAGGAGCCACCGCACCTGAAGGGGCCGGTGTGATCCATACCGATTTTCAGAAGGGCTTTATCCGCGCGGAAGTCGTGGCCTACGAGGATTTCGTTGCAGGCAAGGGCGAACAGGGTGCCAAGGAAGCGGGCAAATGGCGTCTGGAAGGCAAGGACTACATCATCAAGGATGGTGATGTCATGCACTATCGCTTTAATGTTTAAGCAGTGATCCAAGGCTGGAAGCTTGACAGCTTCCAGCCTGCTGCTTAATATTGCGCGGCTTGTGTGGCTATGTAGCTCAGCTGGTTAGAGCACATCACTCATAATGATGGGGTCCCCTGTTCAAATCAGGGCATAGCCACCAGTTTTCCCTTCTCCATTTCCCTTTGGAACCCTCTGCCCCTTCGCAGGTCTATTATTTTCGTTTTCATGACATTGGATGCCTGCATGACGTCAATACTGAACACAGCCCAGCGCCTGACTTTCCTGATTGCCAGCTTACTGGTACTTACCCTAGGTTTTTCTTCCGTTCACGCAGGCAGCCTTTTTGAAAAGGGCAGCGAGCGTTTTGGCTCCTGGTTCAGCGACTCCTCGGGCAAAGAGGACTTTCTATCACCCGAACAAGCCTTTCAAAGCGATGTCTGGGTGGAAGGCAGCCAGGTTTTTATACGCTGGGATATTGCCGAGGGCTATTACCTTTACCGTGATCAGTTGGAAATCTCTCTGGAGAATGACCAGAACCTGAAGATCGAGCAGGTTGATTTTTCATCCACCATCACCAATGAAGATGAGTATTTTGGCGTTACCGAGGTTTATTACGACACGGCCCTGATGGCCGCCCAACTCAGTGGCGAACAACAGACCGACACCCTGACCGTGAATTTGCGCTACCAGGGCTGTGCCGATGCGGGTCTTTGTTATCCCCCTCAGCGCAGCCAACTGCAAGTGGATCTTACCGACCTGGACACTGCACAACCCCCGCAACAACTGACAGCACAGAATCTCACAACAGCATCAACCCCTCCCGACAGCCAGAGCCAGGCAGCTCCGGCCACCAGCAGCAGTCGCTTGGCTGAGGTACTTAGCTCCGGGCACTTCTGGCTGATTCTGGGTCTTTTCTTTGTGGCAGGTCTGGGGCTGACCTTCACTCCCTGCGTTCTGCCCATGTTGCCGATTCTCAGCGCCATCATCATTGGCAAGGGCGAGCACCCCAAATCCAGCAGCAGATTGCGGGGCTTTGTTCTCTCCCTGGCTTATGTGCTGGGCATGGCGCTTACCTACGCCTTAATCGGGGCTTTGATGGGGCTGTTTGGTGCCGGACTGAATATCCAGGCGGCCTTGCAATCACCCTGGCTGCTGATTCCTTTTGCGCTGTTGTTTGTACTGCTTGCCCTGGCCATGTTCGGTGTCTGGGAATTGCGCCTGCCCGGCTGGCTGGACAGTCGCCTGCAAGCCCTGCAACAACCCAAAGGCAGCACCCTGTTCAGTGTTGCCAGCATGGGAGCTTTGTCCACGCTGGTTGTTTCCCCCTGTATGAGCGCTCCTCTGGCCGGTGCCCTGGTATTCATTGCCACCACCGAAGATGCCTTGACTGGAGCCTGGGCTTTGCTGGCCATGGGTCTGGGCATGGGTCTACCCCTGATTATTGCCGGTACTTTTGGTGCCCGCTGGTTGCCCAGGGCCGGAATCTGGATGAATCAGGTCAAAACCTTCTTTGGTCTCATGCTGTTGATCGTGGCCATCTGGCTGGTCGAGCGCCTTCTGCCTGCCGCAGCGGTTCTGGCCATCTGGGGGCTGTTGGCTCTGGGTGTGGGCGTATTCATCGGCGGCCTGAATTTTCGGGTGGCGGGCCATTTGCAAAAGCTGCGCCTGACTCTGGGCCTGGCTCTGATTATTTATGGTGGCAGCTTGCTGGTCGGAGCTTTGGCTGGCAACAACAACCCCCTGCAACCTCTTGCCGGTATCGGTCAGAGTGAAGTCCAACAAGAACTCACCCCCCCACCCCTCATCACCGATCTGAATGAGCTTCAACAAATCATCAACACCTCGCAGCAACCCGTCATGGTTGACCTCTATGCCGACTGGTGTATTTCCTGCAAAGTCATGGAAAACCGCGTGTTTCCCCACCCGGATGTCCAGGCTGCCATGCAGGACATCAACCGCATCAAGTTTGATTTGACAAAAATTCCTGCAGAAACCCGCGCGTGGATGAACGACCAGCAGCTGTTTGGCCCTCCCACCTTTATGTTTTTTGATCAGGGCAAGGAGTGGCGCGACTGGCGCATCCAGGGCGAGATGGATGCCCAGGAATTAAGCCGCCATCTGCAGGCCTTCCAGCAGGCCTTATAGAATCTTGCAAAAACGGTCAAGTGTCTGCAAAAGTATCAAACATGCGTTTAAGTACAAAAAAACAAAGTTAAACAGTCCAGAACTGGACAAGAAGTTCCACTTTAGGCAAACTTCACCACTAATTGAGTAGGTGCATCCTGAAAACAGGGCTTTTTAGTCCTCTGGTTCACTTTTCGCTGCATTTTTTCATGTTTTCATGGCATTTCGCTTACTAACGTTCAACGGGTGATGATTCTTTTCCATGGCACGAATTTTATTGTTACAAGGGCCGAACCTAAACCTTCTCGGCCAACGTGAGCCACACATCTATGGGTCCACCCGGTTGGATACACTGCACGATGAGCTGATCTCTGAAGCGGGTCGCCTGGGTCACCAACTGGACTGCTATCAAAGCAATGCTGAACACCAGTTAATTGAAAAAATCCACCAGGCCTTCAAGGATGGAACCCACTACATCCTGATCAACCCGGCGGCTTTCACCCATACCAGTGTGGCTCTGCGTGATGCCCTGGCCGGTGTGGCTCTGCCATTTATTGAAATTCATCTGTCCAATGTTCATGCGCGGGAACCTTTCCGTAAACACTCCTATTTTTCTGATTTGGCTCAGGGCGTTATTTGCGGCCTGGGCACACAGGGCTATCAGCTGGCCCTGCTCGCTGCTCACCAACAATTGCAAGCAACGAGTTCAGCTGGCTAAAACCAACTCCTTACAACCTTGATAACTGGGAAACTCTTATGGATATCCGTAAAGTAAAAAAACTGATTGAACTGCTGGAAGAATCCAACATCAGCGAAATCGAAATTCAGGAAGGCGAAGAAGCCGTGCGCATCAGCCGTCATCCAACAGGTGCTGCAGCCCAGCCGGTTTATCAAAATTATGCCCAGCCTGCACCGATTGCCGCTCCGGCCGCCCCGACACCAGAAGCAGCTACCGAAAGCCAGCCAGCTGTTGCCTCCGGCCATCAGGTCAAATCACCCATGGTCGGTACTTTTTATCGTTCACCGGCCCCGGGTGCCAATGCCTTTGTTGAAGTCGGCAGTGCGGTTAAAAAAGGCGACACCATCTGCATTGTTGAAGCCATGAAAATGATGAACCAGATTGAAGCGGACAAGGATGGTGTTGTTGAAGCCATTCTGCTGGAAGACGGTCAGCCGGTTGAATTTGACCAGCCCCTGGTGGTATTGGTCTAACCCCTCTTTACTTCTGGGCCATCCATTTAACGCTGCGGTGCCTGGGCATCGCCATGAGGGACAAGAATGCTTGAAAAAGTTGTAATCGCCAACCGCGGTGAAATCGCCCTGCGGATATTACGTGCCTGCCGTGAGTTGGGCATTAAAACGGTTGCCGTACACTCCAAAGCCGATCGCGACCTGATGCATGTGCGTCTGGCTGATGAAGCCGTGTGTATTGGCCCGGCACCTTCTGCCCAATCCTATTTGAACATTCCTGCGCTGATCGCAGCCTGTGAAGTGACCGATGCCACAGCCATTCATCCCGGCTATGGCTTTCTGGCTGAAAATGCAGACTTTGCTGAACAGGTTGAACGCTCGGGTTTTGTCTTTATCGGACCCAAAGCAGAAACCATTCGCCTGATGGGTGACAAGGTTTCTGCCATTGCTGCCATGAAAAAAGCCGGCGTTCCCACCGTGCCCGGTTCAGACGGACCTCTGCCTGACGACCCCGATGCCATTCTGGCCACAGCCCGCCGTATCGGCCTGCCGGTGATCATCAAGGCGGCCGCCGGTGGTGGTGGTCGTGGTATGCGTGTGGTGCATTCCGAAGGCTCCCTGATCAATGCCGTGCACGTCACCAAAAATGAAGCCGGTTCCGCCTTTGGTGACAGCACTGTTTACATGGAAAAATTCCTGGAAAACCCGCGCCACGTCGAAGTTCAGGTACTGGCCGATGGTCAGGGCAATGCCGTGCATCTTTATGATCGTGACTGTTCTTTGCAGCGCCGCCATCAGAAAGTCATTGAAGAGGCACCGGCCCCCCATCTGGATGAAGAAGCTCGCCGTCTGGTTCTCAAGGCCTGTGTGGATGCCTGCAACACCATCAATTACCGCGGCGCGGGTACGTTTGAATTTCTCTATGAAGATGGACGCTTCTATTTCATTGAAATGAACACCCGTGTGCAGGTTGAACATCCGGTGACGGAAATGGTAACCGGCGTGGATATTGTCAAGGAACAGCTGATGATCGCTTCAGGTGAACCTTTGCGTCTTCGCCAGGAAAACATTCAGGTCATGGGGCATTCCTTTGAATGTCGCATCAATGCTGAAGATCCACGCACCTTTATGCCTTCACCCGGAAAAATCACCATGTTTCATGCTCCGGGCGGTCTTGGTGTGCGCATGGATTCCCACATTTACAGTGGCTATTCGGTTCCGCCTCACTATGACTCTCTGGTCGGCAAACTGATTACCTGGGGTGTTGACCGTGAAGCAGCTCTGACCCGCATGCGCGGTGCTCTGGATGAACTGCTGGTTGAAGGCATCAAAACCAATACCGAACTTCACAAGGATCTGGTTCGGGATACCCACTTTCAGGAGGGTGGTGTCAATATTCACTACCTGGAGAAAAAGCTCAGCCTCTAGGCAAGGCTTTACATCTCGACACCTCGGCCAGGGATGGCCACAAGTCTACACCCTTCGCCCTCACCCCTTTCAGGAAGCACTTCGATGTCCTGGCTGCAAATTAAAACCCTGGTCAGCCCCGAGCAGGCTGAAACCCTGGAGGACTGGCTGCTGGAAGCTGGTGCCTGTGCCATTACCCTGACCGACGCCGAAGACAATCCGGTTTTTGAGCCCATTCGCGGCACCACCCCTCTCTGGCAAGCCACCTGCATAAGCGGCCTTTATGATGGCCAGCAGGATGCTCATGCCATGCAGAGCCGCATTCAAACGCGCTGGGAGGAAGTCTTTCCCGGCTTACCGGTTCCCAGGCTGCAATTGGAAATTCTGGAAGAAAAGGACTGGATCAGGGAATGGATGGACAGCTTTTCACCACTGCAAATGGGGCAGCGCCTCTGGGTTGTACCCAGTTGGCATCAGCCGCCTGAGCCGGATGCCGTGAATCTGCTGCTGGACCCCGGACTGGCTTTTGGCACCGGCACTCACCCAACCACGGCTCTTTGCCTGGGCTGGCTGGATGCTCAGAAACTGGAAGGTCAAACCCTGCTGGACTTTGGTTGTGGCTCCGGTATTCTGGGAATCGCCGGGCTGCTACTTGGCGCCAGCCAGGCTTGGGGGGTGGATATTGATCCCCAGGCCCTGCAAGCCAGCAGCCAGAATGCAGAACGCAATGGTCTGGCTGCCGAAGCTTTTCCGGTTTATTATCCCGACGCTTGTCCAAAACTCCAGGTTGATGTCCTGGTCGCCAATATCCTGGCTGGCCCTCTGATTGATCTTGCTTCCAGCCTGGCTCAAAAAGTCAAACCTGGCGGAAAGATGGCCTTATCCGGTATTCTGGCGCATCAGGCTGAGGAGGTCGCTCAAGCCTATCGGCCCTGGTTTGATCTCGAACCCTTCCAACAAAAAGATGACTGGGTAAGAATCACCGGCCAGCGTAAGACATCTACCTAAGCCTTTACGGATCATCTGGCATGTCACAGAAAAAAAACGTACATCTTGCCCGCTGTCCGCATTGCGGCAGCGCTTTTGAAGTAAGCGACGAAGAGCTGGAGCTGGCTTTTGGTGCTGTGCGTTGCGGTGAATGCATGAAAATCTTCAATGCCAACTTTCACCGCATTGATCCTCCCGATGCAACCACTGAAGAAGCGCAAGAGCCGGATTCACAGGCATCTGCAGAAAAAGACCCCATCCCCACCTTGCATGACCACTATCATCAACAGGATGCAGACGAAGAGGATGACGGGGAAGAGTGGCTGGATGAAGAGATGCTGGCCTTTGAGGCAGAACTGGAAACAGCCTTGTCCGATCCTGACGGAGCTGAAGAACCTGAAGAGCAGTTCCCCGCAGAAATCCCCGAAGCAGAAGAACCGGACGAAGCCAGTACGGATTTGCTGGATGAAGAACTGGTGACTGAAAGCCGTGATCCTCAACCCCGGAAACAAACCCGACAAAAGCAGAAGTCCCAGGGCTATAGAAAATACCTGATCGCCCTTGTAGTGGTTCTGGTTGCCAGCTTTGCCGCTCTAGGAGCCTGGTTACTCTGGTCACCACCAACCCCAGAGCATTTCCAGGTAGATGAAGTCAGCATTTCGCCCTCCACCAGCCCCAGGATGATGGAAATCCACTTTCAGCTCAGCAATCAGAGCCAGGAAACCTTGGCTATGCCGGATCTGCAGGTCGACCTGCTCAACCTGAGTCGCCAGGTCATTGCTACCCAAAAAGTGGCGGCCAACGACATCCAGACTGAAAATCAACAACTTGAAGCTGGCAAGAGTCAAATGTTGCTCGTCGAAGTGGAGCGTCCTTCCACCTATGTGCAGCATGCCCGCGTTATCCCTTTAACACCCTAGGTCATTCAGCGTGTTTAAAATAGGCCCCTACAGCATAGATACGCCTCTGGTACTGGCCCCGATGGCCGGTATCACTGACGCCCCTTTTCGCTCCCTGTGCCGTAAAATGGGGGCAGGGTTAGCCGTTGCAGAAATGGTCACTGCCGATCAGTCGCTCTGGCATACCCGCAAATCCCGCCTGCGTTTACCCCATGAGGGTGAACAGGAGCCACGGATGATACAGATTGCCGGAGGCGATCCGCAGATGCTTGCTGAAGCGGCTCGGGCCAATGTTGACCTGGGAGCCCAGATCATTGATATCAATATGGGCTGCCCGGCGAAAAAAGTCTGCCGCAAGGCAGCTGGCTCGGCCCTGCTGAAAGATGAGAAACTGGTTGCCGATATTCTGGATGCTGTGGTCAAGGCCGTAGACGTGCCGGTTACATTAAAAATCCGTACAGGATGGTCAGCAAAATACAAAAATGCTGTTACAATCGGCAAGCTGGCTGAAGAGTCGGGGATACAGGCCCTGACCCTGCATGGCAGAACCCGCGAAGACCGCTTTCGTGGTGAAGCGGAATACGCCACTCTGGCCGAAGTTTGCCAGACAATCAGCATTCCGGTGATTGCCAATGGAGACATCGACTCTCCTGAAAAAGCAGCCTGGGTTTTTCAGAATACGGATGCTGCAGCCGTCATGATCGGTCGGGCAGCCCAGGGCCGCCCGTGGATTTTCAGCCAGATCAAGGCCTGGCTGGAAGACGGCATCAAACAACCTGACCCGGATGCGGCCAGTTTGTACCAACTGATTGCAGAACATCTGACCGGACTCTACGCCACCTACGGTGAGTATATGGGCGTGCGTATTGCCAGAAAACATTTTGGCTGGTATCTGCAACAGGCTGAACTGAGCCAGTGGCGAAAAAGCTTCAACCTGTTGGAAACACCAGACCAGCAACAAGAACTTTTAGCTGAGATTCTTCAGCCATTAACACAACCTTTTGCCAACTCGGCCTAAACCCTGAACCAGAATTGATGCCAAGTGACTGAAAAAACGAAAACCACATTACCCACCTTTGAGCATGAGCGTCCCTTGAGGGAAAGTGTTAACCGCGCTCTGGACAACTATTTTGCCCAGTTGGAAGGACAGCCGGTTAACAACCTCTACGATCTGGTGTTGACCGAAGTTGAGGCTCCCTTGCTGGAAGCCGTCATGCGCTATACCGATAACAACCAGACACAGGCCTCCAACCTGCTGGGCCTGAACCGTGGCACTCTGCGCAAAAAACTCAAACAGTACGACCTTATTTAAGCTGTCTTAGGAGCTAAAACTGGCTTATGGCTAATCCCCTACCCATCCGTCGCGCCCTCATCAGCGTTTCTGACAAATCCGGTATTGTCGAACTGGCCAAAGGCCTGGTCGATCGTGGTGTCGAACTCCTTTCCACGGGTGGCACCTACAAACTCATCAAAGACAACAACCTGCCTGTCAAGGAAGTCTCCGAACACACCGGCTTTCCTGAAATGATGGCAGGTCGGGTAAAAACCCTGCACCCGAAAATTCATGGTGGCATTCTGGGTCGCCGCGGTCAGGATGATGAGGTCATGGCTGAACACCAGATTGATGCCATTGATCTGGTGGTCGTGAATCTTTACCCCTTCCAGCAAACCATTGCCAAGGATGACTGCACTCTGGAAATGGCGATTGAGAACATCGATATCGGTGGCCCGGCCATGGTGCGCTCCTGTGCCAAGAACCATGCCTTCACCACCATTCTGGTCAACACCGGTGACTATCAACAGGTTCTGGATGAAATGGATACCTATCAGGGCGGCGTCAGCCAGAAGACCCGCTTCAATCTGGCGGTAAAGGCCTACGAACACACGGCAGCCTACGACAGTGCCATTGCCAACTATCTGGGCCGTCTGGCTGAAGGTGGCAATGAAGATTTCCCGCGCACCTTCAACAGCCAGTTTATCAAGCGTCAGGATATGCGCTACGGTGAAAATCCTCACCAGAAAGCCGCCTTTTATGTTGAAGCCCGGGCCAACGAAGCCAGTGTGGCAACGGCCAAAGTGCTGCAGGGCAAAGAGCTTTCCTACAACAATGTTGCCGATACCGATGCTGCTTTTGAGTGCGTGAAAGCCTTTAACGAACCGGCCTGTGTGATCGTCAAGCACGCCAACCCTTGCGGGGTTGCAATCGCTAAAGACCTCAAGTCTGCTTACGACCTGGCTTTCAAAACCGACCCCACCAGTGCTTTTGGTGGCATCCTGGCCTTCAACCGCCCTCTGGATGCCCTGACTGCGCGGACAATTGTCGATCGCCAGTTTGCCGAAGTCATTATTGCTCCAGGAATCGACAAGGCGGCCCAGGAAATCATTGCCACCAAAAAGAACCTGCGCCTTCTGGATGCCAGCGAGCATTGGCCGGGTGATCATCAACTGGCTCTGGATTTCAAACGGGTCACCGGGGGCCTTCTGGTTCAGGACAAGGATCTGGGTGTTGTGGGTCGTGATGACCTGAAAGTGGTGACTGAACGCACTCCAACCGAACAGGAACTGAAAGACCTGGCCTTTGCCTGGAAGGTGGCCAAGTTTGTCAAATCCAATGCCATCGTTTATGCCAAAGACGGCATGACCATTGGTGTGGGTGCAGGCCAGATGAGCCGGGTGTATTCTGCAAAAATTGCCGGTATCAAGGCAGCCGATGAAAACCTGGAAGTTCCAGGCTCAGTCATGGCATCAGACGCCTTCTTTCCCTTTCGGGATGGAATTGATGCAGCTGCCGCTGCGGGAATAACCGCTGTCATCCAGCCCGGAGGCTCCATGCGTGACGAAGAAGTGATTCAGGCAGCCAACGAAGCCAGCATTGCCATGGTCTTCACCGGTATGCGCCACTTCCGTCATTAATTTCTTCATGCCGGGTGGCTGTTAAGCAGCCACCCACTGGCCTGATCTTGATTTCCTTTCTTTCGCCTGTTTCTTTTCCTTCACCTTCTCCCACGCTTTCTCATGGAAGTAGTAAGCCACCGTATTGACGGCTGGCTCCACCATGGCAACCAGGCTGCTCACCAGCAAGTCGCCCGTCAATAACCAAACCACGACAAAGGCAACACAAAAGTGGGTGATACCAAAGGTTAGAGTTTTCAACATGACCGGCTCCTCTTGTTTTCCAGTTATCTTTAATGATAACGCTTATCATTAATTCATCCAGTCATTATTCTTTTTCAAATCAATAGACAAAAACTATGGAAATAACCATAAAAAAACCCCGACCTGAATAAGTCGGGGCTTTGAAGTCTTGCTACAACGGACTGTTAGAAGCCAGCTTTTAGATAAGCACCGAAGTAGGGGCCATTAATTGTCAGATCACCGTAAGCATCGTCCAGATCATCCAGAGTCATGCTGAACTCACGGTAACCAGCCGTCACGCCCGGTGTAACCAGAGGCAGTCCGCGGTATTCATAGCTGACGTCAGCCTGGTAATCCGTCACACCACTGCCATCATAACTGATGGTATTGACCTGGGCACCGACTGAAAGTCCCATGGGCAGGCTGACACGACCTCCCAGATAGCCCATGGGCAGAGGAACACTCAAATCAAGTGAAGCTTTATCAGTTGAAGGGCTATCAATCTCAAATTGTCCATCAAAGACTCGTGCGGTCAGGCCCACTTCCAGACGCAGTGAAACCAGAGGAATCAAAGAGGTCAGGCCATCCAGAAAACGGTAGTAGGCGGTAAAGTCGGTATGGCTAAGATCAATATTAGTTTGGATGTTCTCACTGGCGGAGTAAGTTTCTCCTTGATATTCAATATTCTGAGATAGAGTATTAGAGCCAGAAAAATCCATGCTGGTCTGGGTCAGGCGCAGATTGGGAATCAGCGGTACGAAATGATCAAACTGCAACGACAGGTTGGTCTGACCTTCGCTGGATAAACCCAGTTCGTCTTTCAAATTTAGTTCGGGCAAGTTGGAACCATCCTGGATATAGCCGGAAGGGCTGGCATCCCAGTAGTTGGCTTTGGCCGTCAGGTTAAGTGCTGCCTGGGCTTGAGCTGCCATCAGAGGTGTCAGGGCCAGACCGGTTATTACCAATAATTTACGCATTGTGTACTTCTCCTGTTCATTGTGCTTTGGGTGCAGTTTACCGCAATCAAAGAGACTGGACGAGCCAAAAGCGGTAAAGAGTGTTTATTTTTTGTAGGGTTAACGGCTCAAATACAGAATCAGATAGAGCAATCCCACCACCAAACTCAAAGCCCAGGTTGCCATAACAAAAAGCAACCCGGAATAACGCTCAGGTTCACGCCGGATAGCCCGATAGGCAAAACCGGCCACAATGACAGCAGGCAACAGCAGCCAGGGGAAAATAGTGCCTGCAAAAGCCAGAAGAATAGCCACGATCGCCAGATTATGATTCATGCGGGGTGTTTCATTCATTGCGTTTGTTTCTCACTCACTTCACGTTTGGCACCCAGAGTAACAGAAACGGAATCTGAAAATCTCAGGGCATGGGGTTTGTCCACCTCGACCTCGGCAGCCAGAACCTGCTCTTGCTCCATGATGATTTCCAGCAACTCCTTGGTCAGCCTTTCCAGCAATGCAAAACGACCTTCCTCAACATGGCTGATCAGCTTTTTGGTGATGGTACGGTAATTCAGGGCTTCCTCAATCCGGTTGAATTGCACCGCACGATTGGCGGCATATCGAATCACGGCATTGACGACGACATCCTGACGGTTTTGGATTTCATCCTCCTTGATGCCAATAAAGGTACGCAGCCGTAAATTCTTGATTCGAATGGTTGCCAGCGAATAGGGGTCGTTGTGTGGCATGAGTCCAAGTCCTTAAGCAGAAGTTCAATAATCCAGCAGCTTCAAGAATTCCTGGCGTGTATTCTGAGAGGCTCGCAACTGGCCCAGCATCACCGACGTACGCATTGAAGAGTTCTGTTTTTCAACACCGCGCATCATCATGCACATGTGACGGGCTTCGATGATCACGCCCACACCAGCAGCTCCGGTGACTTCCTGAACGGCTTCAGCAATCTGCTTGGTGAGCAACTCCTGAATCTGCAAGCGACGGGAATACATGTCCACAATGCGTGCAAACTTGGAAAGACCCAACACCTTGCCCTTGGGTAGATAGCCAATATGGCACTTGCCAATAAAAGGTAAAAGGTGGTGTTCGCAAAGCGAATACAACTCTACATCCTTGATGATAACCAGCTCATCGGTATCGGAAGAAAACACTGCACCGTTCACCAGCTCATCCAGGGTCTGACGATAGCCACGGGTTAGAAACTCCATGGCCTTGGCAGCTCGCTTGGGGGTATCGACAAGGCCTTCTCGATCCGGGTCTTCACCCAGATTGCTTAAAATATCCCGGTAGAGGGGAGTCAGATTTTCGTGAATCATTTCAGGATCAACATTTTGGGTCATGGGAATCGGTTAGGTTAGGGCGTTTTCGTGTATAAGAAATGTATACTTTTTCTTAGTCAAAAACCACCACTTTCCCGACCTTTTTACTGGGTTTTATTATCAGAGAGGCTTATGAGTTTTCCAAGAGGCAGCAAGAAACTATAATGCGTCAAACTGACGCCAATAACCCACCTCTGCACTCTGATATACTTCATCAGTGTCCACTCATTCATCTGGATTAAGAGCATTATGAAAAAATTGATAGTAAGTCTTGCCCTGGTAGGTTTTTCTTTGCCCTTAATGGCTCAGGAAAGCATCAGTCTGACATCCGGCAGTCGCCTGGAGGTCAGCAGTGTTGACCAGGTTCGCCTGCAGGAAGGTCAAAGCAAGGAAAACGTCTGGTTTGCAGTCGATCCTGCCCAGGTTTCCAGTTCCTCTGAAAAACAATTGAGCAATTGCGTTATGACAGCCCACCTCAGCCTTGAGCAGGGCAGCTTGCATTTTACCAGCCAGAGCCTGCGCTGTCCCAGCCTGACCGGTGATGTGTTCACTGCTGAAGAAATCCATGCCAATTTAACCGACAGTCTCAGTCAGCTTTGCACTTCCAGCGGTACTTCCTGTACAGAAGTCACTTTCAGCACCAGCCAGGTCTACACTCTGGAGCTTGAAGAGGCCTCCCAGTTGATAGCCGCCCAGAATGCTTCCCGTGAGGCCAATCGAGCACGTATTGAAGAACAACTTCAAAACCAAACTGAGTGAATGACGCCTACTGAGCCGAGGCCAGGGAACGGTAACGCCCCAACGCCTCGGTGACCTTTTTGATGTAGCCTCGGGCTTCAGCACGTGGATGCTGGCGATGCAGGCGATCATAAACCTGCTGCGGAGACAGCCTGTTTATGACCTCAACGGCCTGGCTTCGATCTTTATGGAAGGTACGCAGAACATTTCCGGCACCGCCATTGTAGGCTGAGATAATGGCGTACTCCCTGGCTTCGGGGTGTCGCACCCCTTTCAGATAGACATCCCGCAGGATGGAGATATAGGCGGCCCCTATGTCGATATTTTCTGCTGGCTTGAACAGGGTATTCTGATCCGGCTGGTCACTGCGTTGCCTGATGCGCTGATACACATCACGCCCGGCTGTCGCAGGCACCACCTGCATCAGACCATAGGCAGGAATGTGGCTCATGGCATAAGGGTTAAAATGGCTTTCCGTTTCCATCAGGGCATAAAGGAGGGCTTCATCAATCTGGTAGCGTTGACCGGCATCCCGTACCAGATGCTCATATTTCTGACCCCGCACCTGGTTATGGTTGGCGACCAGCGGAATTTCCACCTGATAAACGGTTCTACCGCCCTTCTCCACCTGCTGAATTTCATTCTCAACCAGATAGTCGGCATAACGCTTGGCACGCCATTCCCAGCGCACCACAACGCCGTCATGGTCCCTGACCTGACCCGCCAGAAGTGACGGACCTGAGTAGCTGATGGCTTTGTCAGTATAGATTTCAGGATTTTCGGAATCATAGGGCGTCATGAGTGTTGTTACTATGGCTTCACGCAAATGCTCCCTTGGATTGGACTGGTCCACAGTTTCCACAAGGATCTTGCCATCATCAAAATCCATGGCACCCCGACTCTGGTAAGAGTCCGTGTACTTGACGAACTGGTGAGCCGATGTAGCCTCCAGACTTTCCTGGCCCCACTGCTGCTCGACCTGTTCACGCAGGGACGCCAGCTGTTCACGATACTTTTTAACTTCATTTTCCAGGCGTTCAATCACTTCCTGATAATCTTGCATATCCTGAGCAAGGTTGGGATAGCGATCCAGCCAGGTGGTTTCACTGACCGGTGCGGGCAACTCTTCCACAGGTTCTTCTTCAACTTCATCCTCTTCAGCACGAGCGCTTGGAGCAAGCCTTAAGGAAGTGACCTCCACTTCGGTATCGTCTCCCAGAGGCACACCCTGCTCAGGGTTGGCAGGCAGAATCTGCACCTGGGTTTTGGCCTCAGCAGGTGGGGGTGCCGGTTTGGGCTGACGAACCGGCCTGGAGCTGGGTTCAAGCGACTGCGGCCTGGCCTGTTGGTGTTCGCGACCATCCGGCCCCTTCACACTGCCTACGGCAACATGACTGGAAGTTTGGCCAGTGGACTGACAGGCGGCAAGCGGTAACAGGATCAACAAAAGGCTGCCCAACCGAAAAAAGTTAAAAACTGCTGAAAAAGTCATGTTAATCCCTGAAATTTACTGAATACTGGCAAAACAGCTCAATTATACGCCAAACATTTTCGGGTAAAAGCAATATAACCTTGACCTGCCCATTACCGCGTAGAAAAATGTGTCTATAGTGTTAAAGAACACCCTCTCCTGAACAGCAGGCACTTATTATGGTTTTACCTTCTGTAGACAACTCATCCGGCTCCTGGGCCAAACACAAGCCCGGGCAGGCGGCTGATACGGCCAAACCCTTAACGGCCAACAAGCTTGCTAAGCAGGATGCAGCCGACAAACAAGAAACCCATCTGCGTATTCAGGAAAAAAAGCAACCTGCTGAGCAGGAATCCGGCCTGAAACCCCTGGCGGATGAAACCTTTTCAGCCAGCAGCAATACCAGTGATGAAGAAGATGTCACAGCTGCCCAGCAGCAGACGGACAACACACCGGATTTTACACTGGAGTTAACCAGTCCCAGCTTTAAAGAACCCCAGCTTGCTGCATCCAGGCCGCAAAAAAACACCCAGGACAGCAAAGACGCCAGTGAACGTCCTGAACTGCCCTACACTTTCAGTTTTGGTGTCCGCCGCCCTTTTGCAATTGCCGTTGCCATGAGCAAGCCTTTACTGGGCAATGAAGCACCCAGCAGTTTTTCCCAAGCCATTCAACAAACCCTGGATCTGGCAGCCACCAATCGTCTGCCTTACGATAAAGGTGCGCAAATTAGCCTCGTGGCTTAAACCGCCCGCAAAAAAGTCGTGTAAGTTTTCTTGACACTCTCTCTGGTTTGGCTTAAGTTTCAAACATACGTTTGAACAAGTGTTCGCACACCAACAAAAACAGTGGTACGGAGTACAAGACTATGCCTACTTATAAAGCCCCCCTGCGTGATATCCGTTTTGTCATGAATGAGCTGCTCGGCTACGAAGAGCACTACAAATCCCTGCCTGATGGTGAAGAAGCCGTTGAAGTGGTGGATGCCATTCTCGAAGAAGGGGCCAAGTTTGCAGAAAATGTTCTGACCCCGCTTAACCAAATCGGTGACCAGCAGGGCTGCAAACTGGAAGATGGCAAGGTTCGTGTACCCGAAGGCTTTACTGAAGCTTATCAACAGTATGTGGAAGGCGGCTGGCCTTCCATGGCTCAGAACCCCGAATACGGCGGCCAGGGCCTGCCTCACTCGCTGGGCATGGTACTCAATGAAATGATTTGCTCCTCCAACCTGGCCTGGGGTATGTACCCCGGCCTGTCGCACGGTGCCATGAGTGCACTGGAGCATCATGGTACGGATGAACTCAAGCAAACCTACCTGACCAAACTGATTGAAGGCAGCTGGACGGGCACCATGTGTTTGACCGAACCCCATTGTGGTACGGATCTGGGGCTGATCAAGACCAAGGCGCTGCCTCAGGATGACGGCAGCTTCAAGGTCAGTGGCACCAAGATCTTCATCTCGGCTGGCGACCATGAAATGGCGGAAAATATTGTTCATCTGGTGCTGGCTAAACTGCCGGATGCGCCTGCGGGCAGCAAGGGTATCTCCCTGTTCGTCGTACCCAAATTCCTGCCGGATGCCGAAGGTGAGGCCGGTGAGCGCAATGGTGTCACCTGCGGCTCTCTGGAACACAAGATGGGCATTCACGGCAACTCCACCTGCGTCATGAACTTTGATGATGCCAGCGGCTGGATGGTCGGTCAGCCCAACAAAGGTTTGGCAGCCATGTTCACCATGATGAATGCCGCACGGATTGGTGTTGGCATCCAGGGTCAGGGTCTGATTGAAGCTTCCTACCAGAACTCACTGGCCTATGCCCGCGACCGTTTACAAATGCGTGCCCTGTCCGGTGCCAAAGAGCCTGAAAAAGCAGCTGACCCCATTATTGTGCATCCCGATGTGCGCCGCATGCTGCTCACCCAAAAAGCTTTCAGTGAAGGCGGACGTGCCCTGATTCTCTTCACCGCGCAGCTGGTCGACAAGGTTGAGCATGCCAACGAAGAAGACAGCAAAGAAGCCGATGAAATTCTCGGGCTTCTGACCCCCATCGTTAAAGCCTTCCTGACTGAAGTTGGTTTTGAAGCCACCAATGAAGGCCTGCAGGTATTCGGTGGCCATGGCTTTATCCAGGAATGGGGCATGGAACAGTTCGTGCGTGATGCCCGTATCACTCGCCTCTATGAAGGCACAACCGGCATCCAGGCACTGGATCTGCTGGGTCGCAAAGTGCTGATGAACCAGGGTGAAACCCTGAAGAAATTCACCAAACAGATTCACAAGTACTGCCAGACCGTCAGCAAGGAAGAAGGCATGCATGAATTCACCAAACCGCTTTCCGAACTCAACAAGGAGTGGGGCGACCTGACCATGAAAATCGGCATGTCAGCCATGCAAAACCGTGATGAAGTCGGTGCCGCTGCCGTGGATTACACTATGTATGCCGGTTATATCGTGCTGGGCTACTTCTGGGCGCAGATGGCTGAAATTGCTCAGAAAAAACTGGCCGAAGGCACCGACGAACAGGCTTATTACCAAGCCAAACTGGACACAGCACGTTTCTACTATGCACGTCTGCTGCCTCGCACACGCGCTCATGCGGCTGCCATGACAGCCGGTGCTGACAGCCTCCTGGCTATGGATGAAGCCGCTTTTGGCCTGACTTTTGAGGTGTAAAGAGTCTCTTTAGGGTAAGAGGAAGTTTTGGGCGGCCAAGTGCCGCCCTTTTTTATAGAATTCGGCTAATAGCCATATTTTCTTAACGTGATTGTGTTTAACTGCTAACCTGAGACCTACAGGTCACAAAGATTTCTTGTGCTATGCAGCAAAGCGGGTAAGCTTGCTGTATCAATGATTTAACTTGAACCCCCAGGACAGAGGTAACTCAATGGCAAAATATAAGGCTCCCCTGCGTGATATGCAGTTCGTATTGAACGAAGTCTTTGAAGCCGACAAGCTTTGGGCTTCCATGGAAGCCACCCAGGAAGTCACACCGGATCTGGCTGAAGCCATTCTCGAAGAAGGCGCCAAACTCACCGAAAACGAACTTTTCCCTTTAAACCTTTCCGGTGATGAAGAAGGCTGCCGCTTTGAAAACGGCCAGGTCTTCACACCCAAAGGCTTTAAAGAAGCCTATAAGGCACTGTCTGAAGGTGGCTGGATGGGTCTGGGTGGCAACCCGGAACATGGCGGTCAGGGCATGCCCAAGATGCTGACTGTGCTCTTTGAAGAAATGCTCTATGCCGCCAATGCCTCTTTTACTCTTTATCCGGCCCTGAACAACGGTGCCACCCTGCTGTTGGATTCCCACGCCAGTGAGGAAATCAAGGAAAAATACCTGCCCACCATGTATGAAGGCAGCTGGATCGGCACCATGTGTCTGACCGAGCCTCATGCCGGTACCGACCTGGGTCTGATTCGCACTAAAGCCGAACCCAAAGATGATGGCACCTATACCATTTCCGGTAACAAGATCTGGATCACCGGCGGTGAACATGACCTGGCGGACAACATCATTCACCTGGTGCTGGCCAAACTGCCCGATGCTCCCAAGGGCACGCGCGGCATTTCCCTGTTCCTGGTGCCCAAAATCAAGATCAATGAAGACAACAGTCTGGGCGAAGCCAATAACGTCAACTGCGGCAGCATTGAGCACAAGATGGGCATCAAGGGTTCTGCTACCTGTGTGATCAACTTTGACGGTTCAGATGGCATCATGATTGGTGAGCCGCACAAAGGCCTGGCCGCCATGTTCACCATGATGAACTATGAACGCCTTTCGATTGGTATTCAGGGTCTGGGTTTGGGCGAAGTGGCCTACCAGAGCGCCATGGATTTTGCCAAAGAGCGCCTCCAGTCACGTGCTCCCACCGGCCCTAAAAACCCGGACAAGGCCGCTGACCCCATTCTGGTTCATCCTGATGTACGCCGTATGGCCCTGAATGTACGTGCCTTCAACGAAGCCAGCCGCGCTTTTGCCAGCTACGTGGGCATGCAGCTGGATATCAGCAAATACCATGCAGATGACACCACGCGCAAGCATGCTGCTGATCTGGTCGCCCTGCTGACTCCAATTGCCAAGGCCTTCATCACCGACCGAGGTTTTGATGCCACCGTGGAAGCCCAGCAGATTTATGGCGGCAGTGGCTATTGCTCCGAATGGGGTGCTGAACAGTATGTTCGTGATGCCCGCATCGCCCAGATCTATGAAGGCACCAACGGCATCCAGGCCATGGACCTGATGGGTCGCAAGGTGTTCTCCAACAAGGGCGAATTCCTGGCCATCTTTGCCAAGGACGTACGTGAATTTCTGGCTGAATGCTCCGGTCAGGACACCATGCAACCCTGGGTAACCACTCTGGAAACCGAACTCAAACGCCTGGAAAGCGTGACCGAAGCCGTCATCAAAGCAGCTTCTGAAAACCCTGAAGAAATTGGTGCGGCAGCCGTGGATTACCTCAACCTCTTTGGCGTGGTTGCCTATGGCTATATGTGGGCACGCATGGCCAAGGTGGCTCAGGACAAGGTTGATGGTGACTCTTCCGGCTTCTATGCCGCCAAAATTCAGGTCAGCAACCACTACCTGAAACGCATCCTGCCTCGCACCCTGTCACTGGAACAACAGGTTCTAGCTGGTGCCGAGGTACTCATGACCCTGGACGAAGAAGCTTTCTACCCTGAGTGATTTCTTCCCAGTCACAAAAAAGCCCCGAACTCGGGGCTTTTTTTATGCTGCCAGTCCATTGCTCTTATTCCGTAGGCTGGGTAACAGTGTTGTCGTCCAGTCCAGAGTCACCTTAACGCCATTAGAGCACATCCTGGTTATATCGACCCATTCCGGGGGGGATGATGTGGAGAAATTTGGTCCCTTATAAAATAGCTGCTGCGATAAACTGATGACATCAATTGATATTGCTTCCTATCACAGCATTGCTCGAAGATATGTTGAGGAGTCATGGCAAACCTTATTTCCCACGACCAGAGCTTCAAAATCAGATCCTCGACTACCCAGAGGAGGCGATTCGTTTTTACGCTTCTGAAGAAGCTCAGGCGCTGGATCGAAAACCCAAAATTCTTCCCATTCGTCAGGAGCAGCTCAAAGAGCAGTTGGGGGATAGCTTTCGAGCACTGGACACTCCGATTCTGCTTGAGTGGCCCAACGGTGACCGTGAGGCCTTACTGTTTGTGATCGAAGAAGAAACCCAGAGCAGCCGTTTCTCGATCCGGCGCCTGATTAAGTATTGCCTGGATATCACGGAGCTCTACCAGACAGATCGCGTGGTTCCAGTGACCATCTTCACCAGCCCGGCTCCCAATGCCCCGGTGCAGCTAAAATTAGGGGGTGACCGGCACACCTACCTGGACTTCCACTACATTAAGTGTGCCCTGAAGGAACTGGATGCGACTGACTACTATCAAAGTACCAACATCATCGCCCATATGAACCTTCCGCTGATGAGCTACCCTGATGACCAGAAGCTGGAGGTGTTTCACCACGCCATTCAGGGTCTCATCACTTTAGAGACAGACCCTGGCAAGCAAGCCAAGTACGCCGACTGGGTGGATATTTACAGCCACTTGGATGAAAATGAAATCAATGAATATGAACAGCGTTCAGGCTGTAGAAAAACCTCCCTGGCTATGCTGAAATGAAGCATCCCTGAGCAACCGGCCCTTTCTCATGCCCAAGTTCAAACACTACGACTACAACCAGACTGCGATGGTGGTCATCAATTATCAGGATCAGCTGCAGCCGGGTACTTTTGAGCATGCACTGCATTACCTGATTTCTGAAAAGCTCGATCTTTCTGCTTTCCACCAGCCTTACAAAAATGACTCAGAAGGCCGTCCGGCTTACGATCCAGCCATTCTTCTAAAGATCATCCTGTTTGCCTATTCCAAAGGCATAACGTCCAGCCGGGAAATCCAGTGGTGCTGCAACACCAACATCATCTTCAAAGCCCTGTCCTGCGATACCGTTCCTCACTTTACGACCATCGCCCATTTTGTCAGCAGCCAGCCCCAGGCCATTGAAGACCTCTTTGAACAAGTTCTTCTGGTCTGTGATCAGCAAGGCCTTTTAGGCCATGAACTCTTTGCCATTGATGGCTGTAAAATGCGCTCCAATGCTTCAAAGGAAGGTCGGGCACCTTTAAAGAGCTGGAGCAAAAACGCCAGAAACTCAAACGCCTGATCCGTCACCACTTAAATGAGCATCAGGAGCGTGACACCTGGGAAAGTGAGGAAGAATTGGATCAGGACATCCGCAAGGCCCAAACCATCCTGACTCTGAATGAAGCCGCTGAAAAGGTTGATCGCTTCCTAAAGACGAATACCCCAAGGAAGGGGCAGAGTAAAAGAGGCAAGGAAGTCAAAAGCAACATCACCGATAACCAGTCTGCCAAGATGGCCGGTGTATGCTTCCTGCAAAACCGGCATTTCCTACATCCATGTAGGTCACCCATCAGCAAAGGCACCATTCAGGGCTATAACGGCGTGGCTTCCGTCGACAAGAAACACCAAATTATCATTGATGCCCAAGCCTTCGGTGAAGGGCAGGAACACCACACCCTGCAACCGGTTCTGGAAACCATCCAGGATCGTTACCAACGACTGGGCATCCATGACAACCTTTATAAAGATCAGATTGTTGTCACTGCCGATACCGGCTTCGCCAACGAAGCCAACATGACAAATTTGTCGGGAGCAAATTTGAACAGCTTTAGCTGGCCCGTAGGGCGAGTCTCAGGAGGAGACGAGTAAATACTTGCACGAGAATGAAATTAACGCCTACATCCCAGATAACCAGTTCCGCAGCCGTGACCCCAAATTTGCTCACCAGAAAGACAAACACGGCAAACGCCATCAGACACCCGGCAAACCCAGGGCCAAACAACTCATCCCAGCCAGTGAGTTCCAGTTCGACCCCATTAACCTGACCTGCATCTGTCCTGCTGGAAACCAGATCAGCCACCGAGGCACCCGAGATAATGATCAAGGGGTTCCTACTGCTTATTTTGAAGGCCGATTGCTGCAGTGCCGGAACTGCAAGAAAAAACACCAGTGCATGAAGAATCCAGCTTCAGCCGATCACAGAAATGGAGCCGGACGCCAAGTCAGCTTTCCACTCAATGACAAACGGCCACCCAGCTACACCGACTGGATGAAACACCGTGTGGATAGTCCCAAGGGCAAGCAAATTTACAGCCACCGGATGTCGGTTGTTGAACCTGTGTTCGGCAACATCGGTACCAATAAAGGACTGAATCGCTTCAGCCTGAGAAGCAAAGCCAAGGTACAAGGCCAATGGCAGCTCTATTGTCTGATCCACAACATTGAAAAGCTCGCCCACTATGGCAAGCTGGTTCAATAAAGCAGCAGAGCCAGGGCCAAGCCAGCCCCGAAAAGAGGCGCTGCAAGCCGCATAAACACTGGCTTACAGAAGCAAAAGGCTGAAAAGGCCAGAAACACAGAATAAAGTAAGGGTTGCCGACCAAAACCGGCAACTCAAAAATGAAAAACAGAAAACGAGCTGTTGGTAGGAAAAGCTGGCTGGAAAGAGGTTTTTCTTCAGGCTCGTTACCCAGAGGAGAAACAAGTCATGGCTGGATTCGCAGAACGCTATAGATTAGAAGGCGAAGTCAGAGGTGAAATAAAAGGTGAGGCACAGACCCTACTGAAGCTCATTAAACTCAAGTTTGGCGATCATCCTGAATGGGTTGAGGCGAAACTCAATGATGCGGACGCCGCTCAACTCGATCGCTGGGTAGCTGGCATTCTGACCGCCAGCAGTATTGATGAGCTATTTTCCTCTTGAATGCTTGAGCAGAAACAGCGTCACTCAGAGGAGGGGCAAGTCATGGCTGGATTCACAGAGCGTTATTTAACTCAAGGTCGTGAAGAAGGCTATGAAGAGGGCCTGGTCAAAGGCGAAGCTCAGGCTCTACTCAAGTTGATTACCTTGAAGTTCGGTGAATACCCTGACTGGGTAGAAGCCAAACTGAATGAAGCGGATGCTGCTCAGCTTGACCACTGGGTAGCGAACATTCTTACCGCCAATTGCCTGGATGAACTTTTTTCAATTCATAGCACTTCGTACGTTCGCAACAGACAACCAATAGAAAATACACAACACAATCGAGATCACCGCTCACCACTTGAGAAATTGCGTGGCAGTGTTTTGGAGTTTAAAAACCCTACTGATCCGGTTGGCGTGGACGATTGGGAGGCACTGCTCTGAATCTAAATTTCGGCTACCTTTGTCAGGTCTTCCAAGGCATCAAAAATCCTTAAAGCCCAGGTCTGTAACACGCTTGTTATCGGATATTCTGGACGCAAAGAAACTGAATAAGGTGCGAAAGAAGCAGCTTATGAAAGCTAAGCGTCTGTTTTTAAGCTATAACGAAAAAAACCAGCCCGAGGGCTGGTTCTTGAAATCTGGAGCGGGAAACGAGATTCGAACTCGCGACCCCAACCTTGGCAAGGTTGTGCTCTACCACTGAGCTATTCCCGCTTGGCGTCCCATAGGGGGTTCGAACCCCTGTTACCGCCGTGAAAGGGCGGTGTCCTGGACCACTAGACGAATGGGACGTGTTAGCTGCTCCGTTCAGGATGGCGCGTATCTTAATGAGGCTTTCAAAAGCTGTCAACACTTGATTGCAACTTAAGTGGTTGAACTCAGGTAAATCTCACTTCTTTATCAGTCTTTTATTGTCAGTGGCCCAGGCTTTGTTAGATACTAACTCCTTTAAGGGTCAACAGGGGTATTCAGTAAGGATCCCTAGCAGGAGCTGAAGCATGGTTATAGTGATTGTTCTGGTGGGTATTTTTATCGTCGCGCTGGGACTGATGCTGTTTGTATTTGCCCACCAGCAAAATGAAAAAAAGAAAATCGAAATGCAGCGGCGCATTCGCACCTTGGCTGACCGCGGTCGTCAGATGCAAATATTGCTGGACGAGCTGCCTCCGCATTACCTCTCACAGGACTTGCGGGTCTTCATTGCCAGCCAGTGGCTGGACTTGCTGCATGAGCAAAAAGAGTTGGGTGCCAAAGAGTCCAAGCTCAAGCCCGAGATGGAAGCGGCACAAAACAAGCTGGATGAAATCCGCAGCAGCAACCAGGCCAAAGAAGAACCAGTGACGGACATCCAGGTTGCTAATGGTGTGCGCCGCAACCTGAAACAACTCAACAAGGTCATCGTCAGCCTCTACCAGGATAAAAAGATTGCCCACCGTATTGCCCAGACCTACCTCAACGAAGTCAAGCAGGGCTTTACGCAAACCATGGTCGAAGTCTTCAGAGCATCGGCTCGTAAAGCCGAAGCAGAAGGCAACCTGAGGATAGCAGTGGTTCATTACAAGCGGATCATGAGTGAACTGAATCGCAACAATCCCAGCGGTGTGCATAACCAGACCCTTCTGGAATGCCGCAAGACCATTCAGGATTTGGAGGAGCGGATCGCACTGGAGTCCGAAAGTACCGACAACGAACTGGCGGAAAGTGTTGATGAGATGATGGAAGAAGAGGAAAGCTGGAAGAAGAAGCAGGTTTATGACGATTAACTGGTATCCGGGCCACATGCACAAGGCCCGCAAGGAAATCAAAAAAGCCCTGCCGGAAATTGATGTTGTTATTGAAATGCTGGATGCCCGCCTGCCCTTTTCCAGTGCCAACCCGGTGCTGGGCAAGCTGGCTGAGCACAAGCCAACCCTCAAGCTGCTTTCCAAAAGCGATCTGGCTGATCCGGAACTGACAGCCCAGTGGATTCATTTTTTTGAGCAGCAGGCTCACATTCGTGCCCTGCCCATCATTACCACGGATCTGAAAACCCTGGCCCCCATCGCCAAAACCTGCCAGCAATTGGCTTCCCAGGTTCGTGAAAGCCGCTCGGTCAAGGCCTTGGTCATGGGGATTCCCAATGTGGGCAAGTCCACCCTGATCAACAGCCTGGCCGGTAAAAAAATGGCCAAGGTGGGTAATGAGCCTGCCGTAACCCGTCGCCAGCAGAAAATCCAGATCGGTGACCGGCTGCAGATCATTGATACCCCTGGCGTCCTCTGGCCAAGAATTGAAAACCCGGACAGCGTTTATCGTCTGGCAGCCTCGGGCGCTGTTCGTGATACCGCCATGGATTATGAAGAAGTCGGCTACTGGGCTGCCGAGGCCCTGCTTGAGCGCTACCCACAAATGCTGATAACACGTTATCGGCTCAAAGAAGAACCCGGCAATGCCGAGCAGCTTCTGGAAGCCATTGCCCGCAAGCGGGGTGGCTTGAGACCCGGCGGCATTATTGATTACCACCGCGCCTGTGAGGTGCTCTTGCATGATTTGCGCGGTGGTCATCTGGGCCGTATGACTCTGGAAAAACCGGACGACATCCCCCTGCCGGAAGAGGCAGCAGAAACACAAGAATAAGTTCAGCAACAAATAGTTGTGCAAAAACAACTCAAGAGCTTTATCCTTAACCAAAAGTACACCTACATATCTGACAAGCAGGAGTAACACTCGTGGACACCAGTGAGCGCAGACGTCACCAACTGGCGATAAGATGGAAAAACCCCTGGGAACCCCAGTGGATGCCAGCCAGCCTGCGCGACACGCTCAACAACCGTTACCACTCGCGTGATTTCAACTACGCCCGCAGCGAATACCTGCGCACGCGTTTATTGGTTGTGGGCCTGGTTTTTACCCTGCTGGCCCCGCTCTGGCTGCTGGTTGATTATCTGCTGTTGCCGGTCGAACTTCTGGGCGAAGTTGCCCTGGGTCGCCTGGGCTTGATGGTGACACTGCTGGGTGTTCTCTATACCGCCTGGAAGAATCAAAATAAGCTCAACCGCCTGCGCAACGCTCTGGCTGTATTACTGTTAGCCCCGGCAATTTTTTATGGTTATCTGGTGGTGATGTTCGGTGACCAGCTGTCTTCCCTGGTGGGCTACAGCTTCATTCCACTGCTGTTAATCGCCTTCCTGAGCGTTTTTCCTCTGACACTGGTGGAAAGTTTTGGCATCGGCCTGATGATTTTCACTATCCAGCTGCTGGCCCTGTCCATCACCGGACAACTCAGTACGGCTTATGGCTGGCAGGATCTCTGGCTGCTGGGCACTCTTCTGGCCATCTCCCTCTGGGCTAACCATTCCCAGGTCAGCGCCCTATTGCGCCTTTACCGCCAGGCCAGTATGGATAGCCTGACCGGGCTTCTCAACCGCGGCATCCTCATGAAACAACTGGAGGAACTCTGCAGACAGCGTGATGAACTGGTCAAGGACAAGGAAACACCCAGCCCCATCACACTCCTGATGTTTGACCTGGATCGCTTCAAAAAAGTGAATGATACCTATGGCCACTCCGTGGGTGATCAGGCACTGCAGGTTTTTGCCCAAATACTGCGTTCCGAACTGCGCAAGAATGATCTGGTGGCACGTTATGGTGGCGAGGAATTCATGGCCGCCTTGCCCGGCACACCCAAACAGGATTCCCTGGATGTTGCTGAACGCATTCGCAAGCAGTGTGAACAGGCTTTTGTTCTCGCCCATGACGGTGAAAAGGTCACCTTTACCACCAGCATCGGCATCACCCAGATCAGAAATGATGAAAGTCTGGAAGATGCTCTGCAAAGAGTTGACTCTCGCCTCTACATGGCCAAGCATCAAGGGCGCAACCGTTATATTGATGCTGACTTGCCACTGGATGAGCAAGACCTCTCCCACCGCTGATTAACTCTTTGATGCCAGTTTTTTTTGCTGCACAAGGCAGACAAAAACCTGTGGGCTTGGTAATCTTTCGCCTCGCCCCTACTGGCATTTTTTTGTTACGGAACTCCTGGCATGCAACCGATTCGCAAATCCAACAAACTTCACCACGTCTGTTATGACATTCGCGGGCCTGTTCTTCAGGAGGCCAAACGCCTGGAAGAAGAAGGTCACCGCGTTCTCAAGCTTAATATCGGCAACCCGGCCCCCTTTGGTTTTGAAGCGCCGGATGAGATCCTTCAGGATGTCATGCGCAACCTATCCACGGCGCAGGGCTATTGCGATTCCAAGGGGCTTTACTCGGCACGTAAAGCTGTGATGCAGGAATGCCAGCGCAAACAGATTGCCAATGTGGAAATCGAAGACATCTACCTGGGCAACGGGGTCAGTGAACTGATCGTCATGGCCATGCAAGCTCTGCTCAATGACAACGATGAAGTCTTGATTCCGGCTCCGGATTACCCTCTGTGGACTGCGGCTGCACGCCTGGCGGGTGGCAAGGCCGTTCACTATGTGTGTGATGAACAAAGTGACTGGTATCCGGATATTGATGATATCAAGAAAAAAATCACCGATCGCACGCGTGGAATCGTCCTTATCAACCCCAACAATCCAACCGGCGTGGTTTACAGCAAAGAATTACTGGAACAGGTTATTGAAGTCGCTCGTGAGCACCAGTTGGTGATTTTTGCCGATGAAATCTACGACAAGATTCTCTACGATGGCACCGAGCATATTTCCCTGGCCAGCCTGGCCGATGATCTGCTTTTCTGTACCTTCAATGGCCTCTCAAAAAGCTATCGGGTGGCAGGTTTCCGTTCCGGATGGCTGATTCTTTCCGGTGCCAAACACCTGGCTCAGGATTTCAATGAAGGCCTGAACATGCTGGCTTCAATGCGCCTGTGTGCCAATGTGCCTGCCCAGCATGCCGTTCAGACGGCTTTGGGCGGCTATCAAAGTATTAATGATTTCATCCTTCCGGGTGGTCGTTTGCTGGCCCAGCGTGATCGTGCCTATGAGCTGATTACCCAGATTCCGGGCGTAACCTGCGTCAAGCCCAAGGGTGCTCTGTATATGTTTCCACGGCTCGACCCCAAGGTCTTCAATATCCAGGATGATGAAAAATTTGCCCTGGATCTTTTGCAGCAGGAAAAACTCCTGGTGGTTCAGGGCACTGCCTTCAACTGGGGACAGCCGGATCACTTCCGCCTGGTCACTCTGCCTCGGGTGGACCAGCTTGAAGATGCCATAGGCCGGATTGAGCGCTTTTTGTCGCGTTATCGTCAGTAGGCTTGAAACTTGATCCCTGAACACCCATCTAATTCAAGGTTTATCAATTTCTAGGAGTTTTGCACCATGATGCGAATCGGTTTGTTTCTTCTGACCAACCTGGCAGTCATTGTTGTTGCCAGTATCGTCCTGAATCTTCTGGGCGTGGGCAGCTATCTGGATCAAAGCGGCGGCTTGAATTTAACCAGCTTGCTGATCTTCTGTTTTGTCTTTGGCATGGCAGGCTCTTTTGTCTCCCTGCTGCTTTCCAAGTGGTTGGCCAAAAAAGGCACCCGCACTGAACTCATCACCCAGCCACGCAATCAGCAGGAACAATGGTTGTTGCAAACTGTGGAAGAGCTGTCCAAGAAGGCAGGCATAGGTATGCCGGAAGTGGGCATCTTCCCTGCCCAACAATCCAATGCCTTTGCCACCGGCTGGAATCGCAACAATGCCCTGGTTGCTGTGTCCGCAGGTCTTCTACAACGCATGAGCAAGGATGAAGTACGTGCCGTTCTGGCCCATGAAATCGGTCACGTTGCCAATGGCGACATGATCACCCTGGCTCTGGTTCAGGGGGTGGTCAACACCTTCGTCATGTTCTTTGCCCGCATCATCGGGCACACCGTCGACAAGGTGATTTTCAAGAATGAAGGTAGCCATGGTATTGCTTTCTTTGTCACCACTATTTTTGCCGAAATCGTACTGGGTATTCTGGCCTCGGGCATCGTGATGTGGTTCAGCCGCTTCCGCGAGTTTCGTGCCGACGATGCCGGTGCTCGCCTGGCCGGTTCAGGAGCCATGATCAGCGCCCTGGAAAGACTGAAAGCTGAACAGAATATTCCCAATGAGATGCCCGACAGCCTGACGGCTTTTGGCATCAACAAAGGGCATGCCACGGATATGATTCAGAAGTTTTTCTCCAGCCACCCACCGCTGGACGATCGCATCAGTGCTCTACGCAATAAGGCGTATGCCTAAACCAATATTTTTAAGTTAAAATAGAAAAGCTTTAAGGGGCTGGGACAACCGGCCCTTTTTTATGAACTGAATATGACTCGCCAGTCACTTTTTATGGAGCACTCATCATGTTTAACCTGGCCACTATTGGTGGACGGCTGCTCACCCTTCCGGCTACAGCCCTACTGGGACTTCTGCTGCTTGCAGGGGTTGCTCTGAATGCCATCAACACCACCCTGACTGAAGAACGCGAGGCCAGGGTCATGGCTGTGATTGAGCTGGCTGAGAAGCTGGTCGATCACTACCAGGAGTTGGAGGCTTCCGGTGAGCTGACCCGCGAAGAAGCGCAAAAGCAAGCCCAGGATGCCTTGCGCAATCTGAGATATGATGAGGTCGAATACATCTGGGTCAATGACATGACCTCGCCTATCCCCAGAATGATCATGCATCCCACCGTTTCCAGCTTGGACGGCCAGATCCTCGACAACCCCAATTTCCATTACGCCACCCTGTCCCGCAACCAGGATGGTAGCCGGGTTCAGACCCTGGACAATGAAAACCTCTTTGTCGCCTTCACCAACACGGTACGCGAATACGGTTCCGGTTTTGTGGAATACCAGTGGCCCAAACCCCTGGCTGAAGGTGGAGTCACCGAGGAGCGTTTCACCAAGCTTTCCTACATCACCCATGATGAAGAGTGGGACTGGGTGTTGGGTTCCGGCATTTATATTGATGATGTCAGTGAACACTTCTGGTTTTTGGCTCTCCAGATAGGTTTACTGGCTTTGGTGGTGATTGCCGTTATCCTGGGCCTATCCATTTATATCCGCAGCTGGGTTTTAAAGCAGCTGGGTGGTGAAGTGGCCGATGCCAAGAAACTGGTTAATCGGGTTGCACAGGGTGACTTTACCGCAGTCAATCTGCGCAAGAAGGCTCAGCCGGACAGCATTATGGGAGCTGTGAGTGCCATGGCTCAACAACTTGGCGAGATGGTACGCAGTATCAGCGAAGTCTCGGAACGCCTGAACCGCTCGGCATCCGACCTGAGCCAGGTCGCCAAAGAAGGCCATGCCACTCAGGATCAACAAACCCAGGAAACCGATCAGGTCGCCACGGCCATCCATGAAATGAGTCAGACCATCCTGGAAATTGCCTCCGGCGCCCAGAAAGCGTCCGAAGCGGCCACAGCCACGGATAATGAAGTGCTGCAGGGGCGCACCTCCGTCCATGAGGCCGGAGAAGCCATCAGCAATCTCTCCAAACAGATCAAGGAATCCACTCAGGTTATTCATAAACTCAGTGAAGACACCACCAATATCGGCAGCGTTCTGGAAGTCATCCAGGACGTTGCCGAGCAAACCAACCTCCTGGCCCTGAACGCTGCCATTGAAGCCGCCCGGGCGGGTGAAGCTGGCCGTGGCTTTGCCGTGGTTGCCGATGAGGTTCGCGCCCTGGCCAGCCGCACCCAGCAGAGCACTGAAGAAATTCACCGCATGATTTCTTTGCTGCAGGAAGGCGCCAAGAAGGCCGTGAAGGTCATGGATGCCAGCATTCATGAAGCCGAAGCCACGGTGACTGCTTCATCCCAGGCCGAAAAAGCCCTGGATTCCATCACCAAAGCGGCCGAAGACATTCGGGAAATGAACCGCCAGATCGCGACTGCTGCAGAACAACAGTCCAGCGTTGCTGATGAAATCAACCGCAATGTCAGCAACCTGGTCAGCCTGTGTGAAGACAGCTCCGCCGCCACCCAGCAGACTCATTCATCCGGTCAGGAACTCACCCAGCTGGCTGAAGAGCTGAATCAGCGTATCCATCGCTTCAAGGTTTAAGTAAAAAGCCCAGGGCCCGAAGCGCAGCAGCTTGCTGAGGGTCACTGGCTTCCACCTGCAGGGAAGAGAACTCACGGCGCAGGGGGTAGTTTTTACGCAGCTGTTGGTAAGCTTCGGCTGATGGCAACTGCTGTAAAGCCAGACGCAGTCTTGCCGCATCGGCTCGCGGGTCATAAACCAGTAGGGCCGCACGGCGGCAGGCTTCCTCCGGTGACCAGCCAGGGTTTAACTCCAGGCACTCCACCGGCGGTGGTGGCAGAAAATCCTCCAGACTTTTATCCGCAGGCTGCTGCTGATAATCGCACCAGGCCCGATAGATTGCCTGGGTTCCCCGACTTTTCCCTTCCAAGCTGTAACCGGCAATATGCGGGGTAGCCAGATCACAGCAGTCGAGCAATTCAGCATCCAGCTCTGGCTCACCGGCAAACACATCCAGCAAGAGCGTCAGTTGCAGCCCGGCTTCTAACTGCTTCTTCAAAGCCACTTGATCAATCACCGCACCGCGCCCGGCATTCAAGAGTATCTTGCCTTGCAGTTGCCGTAATTCCTGCTCACCCAGCAGCTTTTCACTGGGAAAAGGGCCAGTGCGAGTCAAAGGTGTGTGCAGGCACAAAATATCCGCTTCCTGCAGCAACTGCTCCAAAGGAACAAAACCGGCTTCACCTGCGGCTTCTCGTGGTGGATCGTTCAGCAACAGACGACAACCATAATCTTTAAGACGACGGGCAAGGCGGCTGCCCACCTGCCCGACCCCCACAATACCCAGGGTTTGCTCTTTCAGGGTAAAACCCCGCTCCTGAGCCAACCAGAGCAAACTGGACAACACATAGTCCACCACTGAGTCGGCATTGCAGCCCGGCGCACTGGCAAATTGAATACCGGCCTGTTGCAGCCAGGCTTGATCAATATGATCCACGCCAATCGTTGCTGTGCCCACAAAACCCACCGGAGTGCCTTGCAACAATTCGGCATTAACTGGCGTCACCGAGCGCACCAGCAGCCCATCGGCATGAAGCAAATCCTGCCGTCGGATTTCAGACCCTGGAAGGCGTACCACCTCGGCAGAAGTGGCAAAGAAGTCTTCAATCCAAGGCAGATTTTCATCCACAACCAGACGCATCTTTTCAGGTTCCTCTTCAGAAGGCTTTCTACCCGGCAAAAAAAAGGTTTACAATCCAGGTAGTTATTTCTTAACCCCTAGAGGCTCACCTTGATTGTTCGCTGGGAAAAAGGCCAGGATTATTATCTCGTTCACGTTCACCAGGACATGTTTGGTGACTGGCTGGTGACGCGTGTCTGGGGCCAAAGCGGCACCCAGTACGGGGGCATCAAACACACTCTCGTCAACTCACCGGAAGAAGCTGCCATTCTGGTGGATGACGTGCGCCACATCCAGGAAAGCCGAGGCTTCCACACGGTACTGGAAGCCAAGGCTCCGGAAGAAATACCGGCTGAGCTTCAGGACACCATGAAAAGCGAACTGCCTTTTAATGATTAACAACGCAACCGACCAATCCAGTCTTCCAGTTCCCTGGCGGTAAACGGCCAGCCAATTTCCATGCCGCAGGGGCTGGCAATCACCGGAATACGTTCACCATAGCGGGCCATTAGCAGTTCGTCTTCGGCAATATCCACTTTCGCCAGGCCAAAGCCCTTCACCAGCCAGGGTTCGAGCAAACCAAGAGCCTGTTCACAGAGATGGCAGCCATCGGTCGTGTAGAGGGTTAACTGCTGACTTTCTTTTTTGAAGTCATTCATAGCACGGGATTCCTGATTTCAAAACACTGGTGGATGCGCGGGTTACGTTCAAAATCCGGGTCAAGAGTCTGGCGGCTGATGTCTTTCACTTCATATCGGGCCTGCAGCTCTTCACTGATTTTAAAACCCCGCAGGTTATTGGAAAAGATCAAAAGACCATCACTGCTTAACCGGCGCATGGCCAGGTCCACCAGCTCTTCCTGATCGCGCTGTATATCCAGGGTTCCCTGCATGCGCTTGGAGTTGGAAAAGGTGGGCGGGTCCATGAAGATCAAATCATAGCTGCCTTTGTCCTGTTTGAGCCAGTCACGGCAATCCGCCTGGACGACCGTATGGTGCCTGGGGTTCAACTGGTTGAGTTGCAGGTTGCGCTCCAACCAACCCAGGTAGGTTTTGGACAGATCAACACTGGTCGAGCGTATCGCGCCACCCAAAGCAGCCTGAAGGGTAGCCGCACCGGTATAACAAAACAGATTGAGAAAACGCTTGCCTTGGGCTTCCTGAAAAAGACGCAAACGGATAGGGCGATGATCCAGAAACAGGCCGGTATCCAGATAATCATTCAGGTTGACCAGCAGTTGGGCCTGGCCTTCACGAACCGGGAAGTAGTCACCCTGCCCGGCGAGTTTTTCATACTGCTGCTTGCCGGTCTGGCGACGGCGTTGCTTGAGATGAATCCGCTCGGCAGGAATTTCCAGCACCTGGGGTAAGGCCATCAAGGCATCGGTCAGGCGTTGATTGGCTTTGTCCGGGTCGATACTGGCCGGGGGTGCGTACTCCTGAACATGCACCCGATCCCCGTAAAGGTCAATCGCCAGGGCGTATTCCGGTAAATCGGCATCATAAACCCGGTAGGCTTCCACGCCTTCACGCTTGACCCAGCGTGAGAGTTTTTTCAGGTTCTTTTTCAGACGGTTGGCAAACATCTGCCCGCCTTCAGTAAGTTCCTTGGGCTTTTCCGGCTGTTCGGCACGCTCCTGCTGTTTGCGCTGAATCTGGGCGACCTGTTGGTCTTCAGCACCCGCCAAAGGCAGTTCAAACAGGTAAAGCTGGCATTCCAGGGAAGCATTCTGCAGTGGATAGGTTTTGTAAGGCTTCAAGGGAACACGAAACGCCAGTTCCTTATGCTGGGTGAAGAGCGCCAGCCACCAGCCGGGGTAGCCCTCAAGTAGCTTTTGACCCAGCTCGGTATAGATCGGCAGCAGGCTGGGAATATCTTCCAGGCGCTCACCATAGGGTGGGTTGGTGATCACCAGCCCTTTTTCTGCTGTGGCCGGGGGCAGATCCTGGATGGGGCGTTGCACCAGGGTGATTTCCTCCAGCAAACCAGCCCTTTCCAAGTTGCCTTTGGCCGCTTGCAGGGCACGCGGGTCCATATCGCTGCCCTCCAGCTGCAAGGCCACCCCTGCCGCGGCTTCCTTACGTTCCTGGGCTTCATCCAACAATTCCTGCCAGATGCTGGGACGATGGCCCAGCCAGGTTTCCACGCCATGCCAGGGGCGCAAGAGTCCCGGTGCAATATCACGAGCGATAAAAGCGGCCTCGGCCAGCAAAGTGCCGGAACCGCAGAAGGGGTCCAGCAACGCATAACCCTGACGCGCCAGTTCCGGCCAGCCTGCCCGGTACAAAAGACCGGCCGCCAGATTTTCTTTCAGGGGGGCTTTGGCGGCCTGCAGGCGATAACCGCGTTGATGCAGACTGCCCCCACCCAGATCCAGACTGAGTTGTGCTTTGCCTTTTTCCAGACGCAGATGCAAGCGCACATCCGGTCGCTCCCGATCCACGGAAGGTCGCTCGCCTTCCCGTTCGCGAAACCAGTCAGTGATGGCGTCCTTTACCCGCAAGGCGGTGTCATGGGTGTTGCGCAGCTGCGGGGTGGTTCCGCTGGCATCAATCAACAAGCTGCCGCTGGCCAGCAGGTGTTCGCTCCAATCCAGGCCACTCAACCAGATATTAAGGTCTTGGGCATCATTGACTGACGCCTCATCCAATTGTAAATGCAGGCGGTTGGCCAAGCGTGACCAGATCAGGGCACGATAGGCTTGAGCCAGAGTGGCCTCACCCAGAACCCGTCCCACACGTGGCCTGGCCTGGGTGAAGCCAAAAGCCAGAAGCTCTTCCGCCAGTAGCTGTTCCAGCCCGCGTGAACAGGTGGCGTGAAGGGTGTAAACCTGATTGAGTAATGCCATTGAAGACTAGAAACCTCGATTGCATGGGGTTATCAGAACCCGCCAGACGATAAATAAAAAAAGCTGTCATTCACTTGGCAATTAGCCTACAAATAGAGGTGAGGCACTTGCCGAGCCGGTGACCTGCCGTAGATCGAAAGCTGTATCTTAACAATAAAAGGAGCTGCAGGATGCAATCTTCCAGGAAACTTCTGGTGATCGCAGTTCCCTGAAATAGAGAGAGGCCGTAATCTATGAAGAGTCAGAAACGAGATCGTGCTCAACGCGTTTATACTCGTGGCTACCAGGCTGGTATCAAAGGCCAGTCAAGAGAAAAATGTCCTGCCCTCCAGGACGATTTGCGCACCAACTGGATCAGTGGCTGGCGCGAAGGCCGAGAAGATATGTGGTCCGGCATGAGGGGTGTCTCCGCTATTCACAAAAATCCCGCAGTGGTGACCGGCGCCTCCTGAACTTTTCTTACCCGTTAAGTCAAATTGCCGAACAGACCCGTGCTACCCGCGCGGGTCTTTTGCATTCTATTGGCTTCAGGCGCCAGGATCAGGGATAATACGCGGCTCATTTCCCTCAAGGACTTTTTAATGTGGTTTAAAGCCCTACGCATTTATCAGGCACGTACAGCCCAGCCCTGGAACAGCGAAAAGCTGCAGGAAGCTCTGGCCACCCGCCCGTTTCGCCACTGTTCCAGCCAGGAAGAAATGACCGCTGGCTGGGTTTCTCCAAGTGGTACCGAAGCACTGGTGCACAGCCAGGGTGATCACTGGCTGCTGAAATTGAAAATCGAAGAAAAAATTCTGCCCGCCTCAGTGGTTCGTGAGCATCTGCAAGACAAGGCTGAAGAAATCGAAGCCACTGAAAACCGCAAGCTGGGCCGCAAGGAAAAACAAAACCTGGCCGATGAAATCCGCCTGGACTTATTGCCCCGTGCCTTCACCCGCTCCCGCACCCTCTGGGTGTGGCTGGATGGTCAGAACCATCGGATTCTGATGGACAACACCACCGATAAACTCTGCGAACAGGCCCTGAATCTGTTACGTGAAGGCCTGGGCAGCCTGCCCGTTGTACCTCTGAGCACTCAACTGCCTGCCAGCCAAGTGATGACCCACTGGCTGGACGATCAGCCGGCTTCGGGTGTGGAGTTGCTGGACTCCTGCGAACTGCGTGACCCGGAAGATGACAAGGCCGTGGTGCGCATCAAGGGTCAGGCCCTGGCCGGAGAAGAAATCAAACAGCACCTGGCTGCCGGAAAACGTGCAACCCAACTGCGACTTAACTGGCAGGATCAGGTAACCTTTACCCTGACCGATGCGCTGATTCTGAAAAGTCTCAGCTACGCCGATGAGCTTCTGGAAGAGGCAGAAGATGTCAACCCGGACCAGGACCCGTTGATTGCTCTGGATGCCGAGTTTATTTTAATGAGCAATACCCTGACGGCTCTGATTGACCAGCTCATCGCTCTGCATCAGGGTCTGAGTGACCCGCAGTTGGCTGACCAATAATAATATCCGAGGCTAAGCTTTACTCATGGAAACCAGTTTGATGAATACCTCGCCAGAGGCTTTTGACTCCATCCGCCCTTACCGTGATGAAGAGGTGGAAGAGGTTCTTGAGCGTCTGGCCGAGGACCAGGAATTCCTGACCGCCCTGTTACGTTTCAAATTTCCCCGCCTGGCCAATTCTTTTCTTGCTCCGCTGCTAAGACGGGTCATCAGCCAGCTCCTTAAAAAACGCCTGGCAAAAATCCACTCAGTACACGACCTGCAACTCTATGTAGCCGGTTATATGGCCCGCATGCTGGCCACCACCACCCAGGGCTTTAATGTTGATGGTCTGGAAGAGCTGGATAAAAATCAGAGTTACCTGTTTATCAGCAATCACCGTGATATTGCCATGGACCCAGCCCTGGTGAACTATGCTCTGCATACTGAAGGTATGAACACGGTACGCATTGCCATCGGCGACAACCTGCTGCAGAAACCCTGGGTGACCGACCTGATGCGACTTAACAAGAGCTTTATCGTCAAACGCTCTGCCAAGGGCGTGCGGGAAATGATGAACTCCTTCAAGTTGCTCTCGGAATACATCCATCACAGCCTGAAAAATGAGAACCACTCCATCTGGATTGCCCAGCGTGAAGGTCGCGCCAAGAATGGCATCGATCACACCGACCCGGCCATTATCAAGATGTTTGGCATGGCGAAAAAGAAATCGGTAATGCCACCGGCTGAAGTGCTGGCCAGCCTGAACATCGTACCTGTTGCCCTGAGTTACGAATACGACCCTCTGGGTGTGCAGAAATCCCGCGAAGTCGTGACCAAGGAACAGGAAGGCGAATACGCCAAAGCCGAATTTGAAGACATCCTAAGCATTGCCCAGGGGATTTCCGGCTTCAAGGGCCGTGTTCAGGTGGCCTTTGGCAAACCCCTGACCGCTGAAGACATGCCCACGCCGGATGCGGCAGCCAAAGCCGTGGATGAGCAGATACGTCGTCTTTATCGGCTTTTCCCCAGCAACTACCTGGCGCTGGAAGCTTTGGATGAACTGGGTGACATAGCAGTTCCTGAGTTTGATACCGCCACCCGTGCGGCTTTTAATGAACAACTGGCCGCCTGCCCTCAGGAATATCGCAAACAATGGCTGACGATGTATGCCAACCCGGTTAAAAATTACCTGAGACGCCTGTAATGACTAGCCAAACCCAGGAAAACACACCCGACAAGCACAATCTGGAAGCTCAGGCAGCCCGAAAAGTGACCCTGATCGGTGCTCTGGTGAATGCTTTGAATGGTATTCTGAAAATCCTGGTGGGGTTTTGGGCCAACTCCCATGCCCTGGTTGCTGATGGTATTCATTCCTTTTCTGATTTATTCAGTGACATTCTGGTACTGGGTGCCTCCCATTTTGGTCGCCAGAAAGCCGACAGTGACCACCCCTACGGTCATGACCGCTATGAAACCCTGGCCACCCTGATCCTGGGAGCCATTTTGATTGCCGTGGCCGGTGCGCTGATCTGGGACAGCATCAGTCGTCTGCTGACCCCTGGTGCCATCGTCATTCCCGGTGCCATAGCTCTGGTGGTGGCGGTTGCATCGGTGCTGAGTAAAGAGTGGATTTATCACTACACCCTGAGAATTGCCCGTAAAATCAATTCCAAACTGTTGGAAGCCAATGCCTGGCATCATCGTACCGACTCCCTGTCCTCCATCGTTGTTTTTGTTGCCGTGGGCGGGGCTTTGCTGGGCTTTCCCTGGTTGGATCAGGTTGCAGCCATTCTGGTAGGCCTGATGGTTGCCCGCATTGGAGTCAAGTTGATCTGGGACAGTCTCAAGGAGCTGGTGGATACCGCCCTGCCTGAAGAGGAAACCCATAAAATCCGCACGGCTGCACAGAGCATTCCCGGCGTCAGAGATGTCCATCACCTGCGCACCCGCACCATGGGCAGCCGTAGTCTGCTGGATATTCATCTGCAGGTGGCCCCTCATGTCAGCGTCTCCGAAGGCCATGAAATCGGGGTCTGGGTCGCCCGTCACCTGCGCGATGAGTTTGAACATATTTCCGACGTCACTTTTCATATCGACCCGGAAGACGATGCCGAAACCGACAACCCCGATCCCGATACAATGCTACCGCTGCGTCCTGATGTGCAGACTCTGCTCAATCAGCGCTGGGAAGGCGACCCCTGGTATGAAAAACCCCACCAGAGCACGCTGCATTATCTGGAGTTGCATATAGACGTTGACCTCTTCTATCGGGTCGATCAACTACCGATTGAAGAAGTCGAGCAACTGGAAGTGCGTTTGAAGGAGCGAGCCGCCGACCTGCCCTGGTTACGTGCAGTCAGGGTTTGGGTGGGTGTTTAACATCATAGTAGTTGCTAACCAGTGCCGTATGAACCTGATTCAAACCCACCTGCAACTCATCCATAAACAAATGTAGCTGCTCCGGTTCATGGGCCAACTCTTCCACATCTGCTGCTATCAGCAGGCGCGCCAGATCATCGACCAACCCTTGTACCTCTTCGCTGCGAGGGAGTGGTAACAAGGCCAAGGACAAGTCTTTCAAACTGCAAGCCACTGCGCGTGGAAAGGCCGTATCCTGAATCAGAAAGCGCAAAACATCCGGTCCACGTACCCTCAAACGCACCTGCTGACGGTACATTTGAAAACCGGTCAGGGATTTCAGCACACTCATCCACTGCAGGTTTTCAAAAGGCTTCAAGTCTTCAGCTGTTTTAGGCAAGAGATTGGCAGAGCGTACATCAATAATGCGGGTGGTCATGTCTGCCCGTTCCAAACTGCGCCCCAGAGTCAAAAAGGTACGCGTCTGGGTGTGACTGAGTGTACCCTCGATCAAGCCCGTAACTGTCTGGCAACTACGTATCACCTGCTTTAAAAAGCTGTCACGATTGCGCGGAGTCACACCGGATTCGACCTTTGCCGCGATATTCAAATACAGCTGATTCACTTCTTCCCAGATTTCCCGAGGCAGAATCTCACGGGTGGTTCTCAGGTTTTCACGTGCATTGGCCAGAGAGGCAATAATAGAACTACCGTAACGTCGGTCACCGCACAAAAACTGCAGCACACTGGTTTCATCAGGCCGGGTATAGTGTTTTTCAAAAAGCTCTTCGGTACTGGTGATGTTGATCAGAGAATCCCAGCCCAACTTGGTGGCATGCGGAAAATCCAGTAACAGATGGCTGTTGACGCTGATCAGGCGGGCCATATCCTCAGCCCTCTCCAGATAACGCGCCAGCCAGTAAATATTTTCAGCGACTCGGGATAACATACTTAGGCACTCCCTTGTGATTTTACAGACTCATCAATATCCATGATCCAGGTGTCCTTACTGCCACCGCCTTGTGAGGAATTCACCACCAGCGAACCCGAAGTCAAAGCCACTCGGGTCAAACCTCCATTGGTGACATAGGTCTGCTCGCCGGAGAGAATAAACGGGCGTAAGTCAACATGCCGAGCTTCCAGACCGGTTTCACACAGTGTCGGTGTCGTCGAGATTGCCAAAGTCGGCTGGGCCATATAGTTACGGGGGTCAGCTTTGATCAGCTCAGCAAATTTCTGCTGTTCAGCACGGGTCGAGTGAGGCCCGATTAGCATGCCATAGCCGCCGGATTCATTGGCGGGTTTCACCACCAGCTTGTCCAGGTTGGCCAGCACGTATTTACGGTCTTCGTCACGCATGCACAAATAACTGGGGACATTGGCCAGCAGAGGTTCCTGCTGTAAATAGTAGCGGATGATCTCCGGGACCAGAGCATAAACCACCTTGTCATCTGCCACCCCTGCTCCGGGAGCATTCACCAGGGCAACCTTGCCATGACGCCAGGCGCGCATCAGCCCGGGAACTCCCAGGGTCGATTCAGGCTTGAAAACTTCCGGGTCCAGAAAAAGATCATCAACCCGACGATAAATCACATCCACCCGCTTGAGGCCATCAATCATACGCATGTAAACACAGTCATCATCACCGACCTGCAGATCCCGACCTTCCACCAACTCGACACCCATTTGCTGGGCTAGGTAGGAATGTTCATAATAGGCCGAGTTATAGATACCCGGCGTCAGGATCACGATTTGTGGATCATCTCCCGGACGAGGAGACATGGAGGCCAGCATTTCATAAAGCTGTGAACAATAGTCATCCACCGGCTGAATTCGTCCTGTGGCAAACAACTCCGGCAGTATTCGCTTGGTGACATTGCGATTTTCCAGCATGTAGGACACCCCGGAAGGCACCCGAAGATTATCCTCCAATACATAAAGAGTACCGTCCTTATCCCTGACCAGATCAGAACCGCAAATATGTGCCCAGGTTTGGTGCGGCGGACTGATACCCACACACTGAGGGCGGAAGTTGGCCGATTGGGTCAGAATTTCTGCAGGAAAAACACCGTCTTTGATGATTTTCTGCTCATGGTAGAGATCATCAATAAACAGATTGAGCGCTTGTACCCTTTGCTTAAGCCCTGCTTCGGTGCGTTGCCATTCACTCAGGGGAAGAATACGGGGCAGAATATCAAAGGGCCAGGCGCGATCAATCTGGCTACCTTCCGAGTAAACCGTAAAGGTGATTCCCATCACCTGGATGGCAATTTCAGCAGCCTGCTTGTGTTGCCGCAATTCGCCGGCATCCAGTTGGGCAAGGTATTCACACAACTGCCGGGCGGCAGGATGAGGCACACCCGGAGCCGCCATCAGCTCATCATAAAAACCCTTGCTGCTATAATTATTCCAGTTAATTTTAGTCATTCAGGGCACCTGCCTCATGTTACCCGAACTCCTGGCCTGGGATGGCTGAGTTCATCATCTACTGACAATGCTGCAATAGCCGTACCAACTAGGAAGCAGGCATGGAGTCCGTTGACTCATGAATAATGCGATGCACCAGGCGCAGCTTGTTGATGGTGGCGGGTGGAAGCACGAAGGGATAGAGAGGGGAATGTCCCATACTGCTACTTAAGCTGTTCAGTGCATAGGTCAGGGGGAGCCACTTTTCGATCAGATCATCCATCCTGGTGATCCGATAAGGGTTTACCGACTGTTTGAGATCCATTTCCGGGGTATCCGGGATCAGAGGGTGAATTCGCAGGCCAAACTGCCAGGCCGTTTCCAGGGTATCCAGCAGGTTTAAATAATGTGCCCAGGTTTCGGCCCAGTCTTCCCAGGGATGGCTGCTGGCATAAGCAGTCACATAATAATCCGGCCAGTCACTGATCGGCCCTTGCTCGTAGTGATACTGTAAGGCGGCGGCATAATCCCTTCTTTCATCACCGAATTGCTGACGAAAATCCTCCAGCCAGGGTGTAGCGCGCACCAGCCTGTCCCAGTAATAATGCCCGGATTCATGCCGAAAATGCCCCAGCAGGCTGCGATAAGGTTCGGCCATATCATTACGCCTTTGCTCACGCACCACGGGGTCAGCTTCAGCAATATTAAGGGTGATCAAACCATTGGCATGGCCGGTCATGACTCGCCCCATTTCATTGAATTCAGGAATGTCTTCCAGAAAATCAAAGGCCAGCCCGGCTGAGTCCTGTTGTTGCGAAATCACCGGTAAGCCCAGTTGCAAAAGGCTGTAGACCAGGCGGCGTTTTTGGGCTTCCAGTTGGCCCCAGAAAATATGATTACGCGGTTTATCGAGATTGGGAATGGTGCGGTTCAAACGACAGGCCACACAGAACTGGTGTTCTTCGCGGGCAGGAACCATCCAGTTGCAGACGCCCTGGTGAGCAAAATTGTTGCATTGATGGTAAAGCTCCGTATCCTGATATCTGCCCAGCGGCTTCCACAAACCTTCACCGGCCGGGGCAAAAGCCAGCAATTCCAGTAATTCAGGAACAAAACCCAGTAAGGAGCCGCAGCGGGTACAATGGGTGTTTTCAAAATAAACCAACTGGCCGCAACAACTGCAAGCAAAAAGCTTCATGTTAATCTCCAGCGGCCTTTTGCAGCCACTTTCAGGTGCCAGGAATCTGACCCAGATGCTCAATCTATCCTCTTTTAACCAGGCGCTGCAACAGCTTCTGCAAAACTATCCCGATGCTCGACAGCATGATGAGCTGATCAATGAGCAGGGAGAATTCCGCGCTCACTGGCAACCGGTGTTGGATGAACTAGCTGAATTGGGCCAGGAAGGATTGCGCCATTGCTCGGAAGCCACTCAGGATCTTTTGCATGAAAATGGCGTGACCTTCAATGTCTATGAAGATGAAGAAGGTCAACTGCGTTCCTGGCAACTGGACCCCTTGCCTTTTGTCATCAGCACGGATGAATGGGAAAAACTGGAACAAGGCTTGATCCAGCGCAGCCGTTTACTCGAAGCTCTGGTCGACGATCTTTACGGCGAACGCCGAGTAATTCACGAAGGTATTCTGCCCCCGGAGCTGGTTTACACCCACCCTGCTTGGCTGTTTTCGGCAGCCGGTCACCAGGCGATACGTGAACGGCCCTGGATTTTGCTGCATGGCACGGATATCACCCGCGACCATCAGGGTGAATGGCGAATTATGGGTGATTGGACCCAAGCTCCCTCCGGCGCTGGCTATGCTTTGGAAAACCGTGTTCTTCTGGCACGCGCTTTGCCCAACCTCTATCGCGATGCCCCTTTGCGACGTCTGGCCAGTTTCCTTCAGGCTCAACATCGCTGTCTGGCCGAACTGGCCAGAAAACACCGCGATAACCCCAATATTGTCCTGCTGACACCCGGGCAAGGCAGTCCAGGTTATTTTGAGCATGCCTGGCTGGCCAATTACATGAACTTTTCTCTGGTGGAAGGGGCCGATCTAGTGGTTAGAGATGGGCAGGTGTCCATGCGCACCCTGGGTGGCCTTAAAGCGGTGGATGTGATCGTACGCCATATTAATGACCCCTGGTGTGACCCTCTGGAATTAAGAGGCGATTCACTGCTAGGCGTACCTGGCCTGATGCAGGCCGCTCGACAGGGTGACGTGGAAATTGCCAATGCTCTGGGCGTTGGTGTACTGGAGCACCCGGCACTGGCCTGCTTTATGCCGGAGCTGTGCGATTTGTTGTTGGGTGAAAAGCTGTTGCTTAAAAGCCGCAACACCCTCTGGTGTGGTGAGCCAGAGAACCTGGAAAAACTGTTGACTCTGCCTGCAGGCTGGCAATTCAAAAATATCCAGAACCCTGGCCAGCTTCTGGAACCGCAGCAGTTCAGTACTTCAGAGCAGAAAGCTTTTCTGGATGAACTGCAGACTGTGCCTCATCTGTATGTGGCTCAGCAACCTTTTCAGGCTGCCACCTCCCCCTGCTTTGACAGCCAGACCGGGCAAATCGGTGCACAACCGGTAAATCTGAGGTTTTTCAGCCTGGCCGATCCCAGTGATATCGACAAACCGGTTCAGAAGCGCCGTCAGCGGATTATGCCTGGTGGCTTGGCATGGATTGCCGAACCCGGAACACCAGTCATGGATTCCAGCCAGGTCAAGGATATCTGGGTCATGGCCCCGGTTCCCCAACCGCATGTCAGCCTCTTGCTCCAGGCTCACGGCCCGATCCGGGTCACCCGTGACAGTCAGGATTTACCCAGCCGGGTGGCCGACAGTCTGTTCTGGATGGGGCGTTACGGGGAAAGACTGGACAGCCGTTCACGCCTGCTGCGTGAAACGCTGAGCAAGCTGCTGGAAGAAGGCCATCTGCCTTTGCAGGCTACCTTGCTCCCCGATCTTTTCACCGCACTGAGCCTGCCTTTGCCTGATCTGGAAAACCTGACAGACGATAAGGACAGCTCAGCGATTCACACCCGCACCAGCCTGCAGTTTCTACACTTACGCAACCGGCTTCTGGAAATGTTTACAGAAAACACCCCAGATGGCCTGCCCTGGCTGTTCAGCTATTTACTGCGTAACAGCCGCGCCATTCGTGACCATTTAGGTGATGACAGCTGGCGTACCCTGAATCACCTGCATCGTAAAATACAGGGTTTGCAGCGCGCCCAGGAGATCACAGGTGGACGTTCCAGTCTGGAAGAAGTCATCACTCACCTGGCTGCCTTTTTTGGCCTGTGCAATGAAACCATGCCACACCATTATGGCTGGCGCTTCATGGATCTGGGGCGCTTCACCGAGCGCGTCATTTCCAGTCTGGAGCTGCTGAAACTGGCTTTGATCACCGCCCGCAAACCTGGCATTCCACTTTGGGAAGTGGTACTCAGCACCACAGACAACCTCACAGTTTACCGTCGCCGTTACCGCTCTCAGTTGCACCCAGCCGCTATTCTGGATCTGCTGCTGTTTGATGAGAGCAACCCTCGCTCCATTGGCTATATGCTCAAACGTCTGGAGCGTCAGATTGAAAAGCTTCCGCAACCCGAGATGACGCCCTTTCGCAACCTGGAAAATCGCCTGATCATCGAAGCCACCAGCACCCTGCATCTGGTGGACCCGGACAGTTTGCTTGATCCGGCAACCTCTGAAATTGCCCACACAGCTCTTGAGGAGCTTCTTGATGCTCTGTTACGGCCCCTTCACCAACTGTCTGACGCTATCTCCCATAGCCATTTCAGCCATGTGGAAACGCCCAGACAGCTGGTGTCCCTGCAAGCGAAAGGCTGAACCTGACATGAAATATCTGCTGCGCCATACCACTCGCTATGACTATGAAACCAGCGTCACTCTCAGCCATAACGAAGCCCGTTTGCTGCCCAGAAATCTGCCATGGCAATACTGTGAAAACACTCAGCTCAGCATCACCCCAGAACCCCTGCGCCAGCAGGAAAGAAGAGATTTTTTCGGCAACCAGGTGGTTTATTTTACTCTGCAGGCCATTCACACCTGCCTGGAAGTAACAGTGACCAGTCAGGTAACCACCCAGCCGCGCGCTCTACCGGATATTCAGACCCCGGCCTGGGAGTCCGCCGCTCAGCTTTTGGCTCCCGGAAATCACAGGCACCACCCGGTCAAGGCAGCCGCCTGCCTGGAAGCTCGCTTGTTTACTCTGGATTCACCTTTTGCGCAAAAACAGGCTGAACTGACCGATTTTGCCCAGCAAAGTTTTCAGCCTCAGCGCCCCCTCTTGCCTGCACTTCTGGATTTCAACCAGAGGATTTTTGAAGAATTCAGCTACGACCCTGACTTTACTACCCTGGCCACACCCGTGCTGGAAGTTCTGGAAAACCGCAGAGGGGTATGCCAGGACTTTGCTCACCTGGCCATTGCCGCGTTACGCTCTCTGGGTCTGGCAGCCCGCTATGTCAGTGGTTACCTGGAAACCCAGCCACCCCCCGGCCAGGAAAAACTGCTGGGAGCCGATGCCAGTCATGCCTGGGTGAGTGTGTTCATACCTGATTATGGCTGGCTGGAAATTGACCCAACCAACGGCAGCACACCCAATGAACGCTACATCACCCTGGGCTGGGGCAGAGATTATTCCGATGTCACCCCACTCAAAGGAGTGATGAATGGCGGTGGTCGTCATCAACTGAATGTTGCTGTGGATGTTCTTCCACAAACATAACTTTAAGGCTGGCTAATAAAGATGAATTAAGGAACAATGTTATCAAGCATATGAACCTGGATCTGCCATGCCTGACTCTCCTGCAGTGATTCATCTTTTCCGTCAGCTTCCGGTTGTTATTCTTCTGCTGCTTGGCATGCTTTCATCATCAGCTTTTGCAGCTTCCTCACCCCAGCATCTGCAAGGCTGGGAATATCGCTGGGGCGACTCCCCCGTTCACGACGGTAGCCCTCTCTGGACTCAAAACAGGGAGCCACGCGCCTGGCAGGCAATCGACTTTCCATCCAACCCGCCTAAGCGTCAGGGGCAGACTCATGCCTGGTATCGCACTCAATTGCCGGACAACCACTGGCAAGACCCGGTCATCTATATTTACAGCATCGATCTGATTGCTGAAGTCTATCTGGGTACAGAGAAAATCTATACTTTTGGTGAATTTGATCAGGAAGGACACGGGCGTTTCCAGGGCTGGCCCTGGCATCTGATTGAACTGCCTGAAGGCTTCTCCGGGCAAACCCTGCATTTTCGGGTTTATTCCGACTACACGGATATCGGCCTCTGGGGTGAAGTCAAAATTCTTGAGCGCTCTCATCTGCTGCTGGAAATCATCCAAAGCTCCTATCTGGATCTTCTGGTGATCGTTTTCTGTACTCTGATGGGCCTGATTGCTTTTGCCTTTGCTTTCATGCAGACCAACCGCCGACCCTTTATTTATCTGGGGCTGCTGACTCTGGCGGTCGGCAGCAAGCTTCTGGGCGAAAATCAGGCGGTGCAGCTGGTTATGGATGCTCCCCTGTTCAGAACCTACCTGACTGCAGCGGGTTATTTCCTGCTGCCGGTTTTCATTGCCCTGTTACTCAGTGAATGGTTCCAGAACAAGGGGCAGGGCCTGATGAAAAAACTGGCTCTGGCCCATCTGGTGTATCTGGTTCTGGCTCTTGGCTTGTCTTTGATCGGAGTCCTGCAACTGTCCATCACCTATCCCTTGTTTGATGGTCTTTTCATTCTGACCCTGATGGTGCTGCTTTATCTGACTGCAAAAAACTTTCAGAACCTGAATCAGGATCAACGCCTGGTGATGTCCGCTTTCTGGGTGCTGGCGGTATTTCTGCTGGTGGATATGGCTGTTGCGCACGGTTTTCTGCCCTGGGCACGCTTCCCGCTGTCGATTGGCGTACTGGTTTTTGCTCTGACCCTGATGGTGATTTCCATGCGTGAATATCAACGCACCCAGAAAGCCCTGCACCAGTTGAATGCCAGCCTGGAAGACAGAATCAGGCAGCGTACTGCCTCCCTGCAAACCTATGCACAACTGGAAAGGCAACGCTCCAACCAGCTTACCCTGTTGAATCGTCATGCCCGGGAACTCGAAGAACTGGTTGCGGAACTTCAGTCCTTCCAGACTCTGGAACAGGCTGGAAACTATCTGCACCAACAACTGCCACAGACCTTTCAGCCTTACAAAATCAGAATTCAACTTCTCGACAAGACTGTACCGGGAACCAACACCACTGATTCCACACCCAGTCCTTATCAATGGTTCCTGACTCTTGAAGACATCCACCTGGGTGCTCAAACCTTTGCCAAAATACACCTCAATCCGGATCCCTCCCTGACTGACCAGCATCAACTCGAACAGCTGAACAGCTTTATGGGCCGGGTTGCAGAGCGTCTATCCATGAGCCTGACCAGCCTGAAAATCCGCCAGAATCTACAACGCCTGTCATATGAAGATGCCCTGACTGGTCTGAAAAACCGGCGCTTTATGGACGAGGCCCTGGAAAGGGAAATTGCTCTGGCCAAGCGCAATAAAAGACCTCTTTCACTCTTGATTTGTGATATTGATCACTTCAAAAATTTTAACGACAGCCATGGCCATGAAGCCGGAGACTGGGTGCTCTACACCCTGAGTCAGGTTCTGCTGGAGCATTTTCGGGAAACCGATATTCCCTGTCGTTTTGGCGGCGAAGAATTTGTTGTCCTGCTACCCGGCACCGGTAAAGAAACCGCCGTCATCCGTGCTCAGGAATTGCTGGACAAGGTGACTTCCAGCCCCCTGACTTATCTGGAACAGGATCTTGGTCAGATCACCATTTCACTGGGCGTGGCCAGCTGGCCTGACCAGGCCCTGAACCCGGATGAACTGTTAAAAGCTGCGGACAAGGCCCTTTATCGGGCCAAGCAGAAGGGGCGCAATCGGGTGGAAGTCGCAGGCAATAACTACTGAGACCGGGGAAACTCCTTGTCTTTTTTCTCCGACAAGACCTGTACGGGGGGGAAGAAGAGTATCAAAGGTCTTTGCCGAATCTCTTCCCATAGCCTGGCAAAAAGATCCCGGAAGCGGCTGATCTCGGTGTTCCGGGCACGCAGGGCCACACTCAGGGCCAGCGCGAAACTCACCCAGAGATTCACAAAGCCGATCAGCAGCACCAGCAGCAAATAATACAACCATTCCAGAATGCCCAGTGAGCCGCTGATCCCCGCATAACCCAGGTTGGCTGATGAGAAGGCGACATGGCGGATATCCAGCGGCAAGCCGGTCAGGTAGCCGATATAGCCAGTCATACCCAGCAGTACACCGAAGAAAAAGTTACCGGCCAGGGCTCCATAGTTATCATGCAGATAATCCGCCAACCGGGAACGGCGCTCCTCATTGAACAAGCGCACCATCAAGGGGTGATAACGCAGGCGCTCGCGCATTTCCAGGTAATCCGCCCGGTTATCAAAAAAACCGGCAATAATCCCGGAACAAAACAACCAGACCCCGGCAATCGCGGCATAAAAAAGCGCCAGACCGGTGATGGGCGACAAGGCAGCCAGTTGATAACCCACCTGTTCACTTCCCAGCAATGACTGATTAAACAGCCAGGCAACCAGCCATGAAAGGCTGACCGCCACCAGAATGGCGGTGGCAACATTCCCCCAGACCGCGGCCCACTGGGAGCGATTCACTTCAATCAACAACCCTGCCAGTTTACGGTTGGTGGCTCGTCCGTTTTCACCTTTTTCCACTTCCGAGGCAAAACTGGCCGCCGTCATGGCCGGTTGTTTGGTGGCGATGGTGAAGTGCAGTAGATGCACCAGCACAAAACCCAGGCCGTAATTCAGACTCACCAGAAGGGTGGTCAACCCTGGTGTCAGTCCCAGATGAGTAATGCCGATTTTCAATAAAGCCAGCAGAGCTATGATGACCCCGGCTCCCGCAGCCGAACGCACCAGTGCCAGAAAACTACGTTTATCTTTGGCGATATAGTGCTCACCATGATCGTTTTTGTTCTGAGTGATGCTCCGTGACAACATGCCGGTACTGCTGGTCCAGAGGGGCTTGATCCCCTGTTTTTCAATATTGGCAAGCAGCAGTTGATTAACTAACTGAGCGGCGGTTTGCGACGACTCAGCAGAAGCTTGATTCACCAGAATACCCAGCAGAGCTTCCAGACGGGTCAGGGTTTGATCCAGGCGCTCCAGAAGATGGGCCAGAGCCACCGAAGAACCGGCACCCGCCCCTCTGCGTCTAAGCCGGGCCACCTGCTCGTGACTTTGATCCAGCATCACCCAGAGATGTTCGGTGTCCTCCAGGGCGTATTCCGGGTCTCCCAGCTGCTTCCAGCCGCTGGCAATCAATCGCTGCATTTCCCGCTGTAAGGCAATAAATGAAGAGTCATCATCAATCAGGCGCTTATCAATGCGCATCAAATCCGGTTCCAATTCTTCAGCCGCCACCCAGATCGACAACATTTCCAGTGAATAAAGCACTTCCTGATAAAAATGCCGACCCAGGTTCCGTTTTTCTTTCTCGTCCAGAGGTTCACTCAGAACCTGAAACAACTGCAGCCAGGCATCTTCAGGAAGGGTTTGCAGCCAGAGGTCATCATCGGCACGATGAAAAATAATCGCCAGCAGATCACGCAGGTTGCCCAGATCCCTGGGAGGCGGATTGATTCGATCGTAAAGACGGTTGATCAATTCACGGCCAAAACCTCGGCGCGAAAAAATGCCCAGGGTGACCAGTGCCGGGTAGATATGGGTCTGCTCAAGACCTGCATAAACTGTTTGCCCCAGCTGCCGGGCAGTCTCGGGGCGGCATTTCAGCAGGGCCAGAAAATCAGTAAAGTGTTCACCAGCCTGGGTTGAACCACTCTGACGCAGCCAGCCCACCAGCTGCTGCGCCAGTTGCAAGGCATCGTCCTGGGCGGCCAGTTTTTCCAGAAGTTGTTCAGAATTCAATTAAGCGACTTCCACACGGTTGCGTCCATTTTCCTTAGCTTTATAAAGGGCTTTATCCGCAGTTTCCACCAGATCCTGAACAGATTCAAATTGTGATGAATCAGCCACACCCATGGAAACCGTAACCTCAATCTTCAGGTCATCATTGCCCATTTTATGGGAACCAATGGTCTCGCGCAGCCTTTCCAGAACCTTTTCGGCTGATTTGATCCGGGTGTCCTGCAAGAGAATCAGAAACTCCTCACCGCCATAGCGATACACGCGATCATAAGGCCGCAGGGACTCTTCCATGGCTTCGGCCAACTGCACCAGAATCTGGTCGCCAAAAGCATGACCGTGGGTATCATTCACCTTTTTGAAGTGATCTATATCCAGCATCGCCACGGCAAAGCTTCGCTCACTGCGCTGGGAATGCTCCAGTTCTTCGGTCAGGTCGCGGTCCATCACATTGCGGTTGAACAGACCCGTGAGTTCATCCAGTTCGATGAGGGAGGAAGTGACGTCCGTGCGCAATTGATCGGCCAACTCATTAAAACGCTGCACGGCTCTTAAAAAAGTCGCATAACCGGCTGAATCCAGCTCACCGGCCTGGGCCTTGTCCAGTTGCTGAGTGGCCAGTAAAGTCAACTGCTCCTGCTGAATCAGAAGACGGCGAAAAAACACACTCTCATTGATTTGATCCACATACTTATCGGACAGCCACTGTGCAAAGCTGTCAGCGTCCCCGCGATCAAATCCCGGTTCCAGGCCACCCTCCAATTCAGGAAACTGCAGTTGAAAAAGCACATTCAACAGATAACGCTCCTGGGCTTTCAAGGCCCGGCGAAGGTCGCCCAGAAAGTGGTCCAGATCTTTGGGTTCCTGCTGGTTCATAACAGACCGCCTGATTCTTGAATGGTTTGTTTCTTATACATGAGTGCTACAATCCTGTCGACTGTTGCGTAATGTCCTATACTCGACAGCAAATTCATTATTGATTGGAGGCCTAATGGGACTTCTTGTTGATGGTCAGTGGCATGACCAGTGGTATGACACCGACTCCACCGGCGGGCGTTTTGAACGCTCACAAAGCCAGTTTCGCAACTGGGTCACTACCGATGGCAGCGCTGGCTCTACCGGGGAGGCTGGGTTCAAGGCCGAACCGGGGCGCTATCACCTTTATGTTTCCCTGGCCTGCCCCTGGGCTCACCGCACCCTGATCTTTCGCAAGCTCAAGGGCCTGGAAAAGATGATTGATCTTTCCGTGGTGCACTGGTACATGGCTGAAAACGGCTGGACCTTTCAGTCAGGGCCAGGTGTTATTCCAGACAGCGTTAACCAGGCTGAATTCATGCACCAGGTTTACACCACGGCTGACCCCAAGTATTCAGGCCGGGTGACCGTTCCTGTGCTCTGGGATAAACACCAGCAAACCCTTGTCAGCAATGAATCAGCGGACATCATCCGCATGTTCAACAGCGCTTTTGATGAAGTGGGGGCCAAGGCGGGTGATTTCTACCCTGAGCAATTGCGTCAGGAAATCGATGAAGTGAATGCCCGGGTTTATGATGAAGTGAACAACGGTGTTTACAAATCCGGCTTTGCCACCACCCAGCAAGCCTATGAAGAGGCTGTAGAACCCCTGTTTAAAGCCCTGGACTGGCTGGACGAACGCCTTGCCAGCCGCCGCTACCTGTGCGGAGACACCCTCACCGAAGCCGACTGGCGTTTATTCACCACCCTGGTGCGTTTTGATGCCGTCTACGTCGGCCACTTCAAATGCAACCTGCAGCGCATTGCCGACTACCCCCACCTCTCCGGCTACCTGCGTGAGCTTTACCAATGGCCGGGCATCAAGGAAACCGTGGACTTTCAACACATCAAAGGCCACTACTACCAAAGCCACGACATGATCAACCCCACACGCATCGTACCCAAGGGCCCGAGGCTGAATCTGGAAGAACCGCATGGGCGGGGTGAAGAGCTGAGAATGGAATAAAAAGCATGCCTAGTTTGTGGCAGGGAATGATTGATCTGGGTTCTGGCAGGGATGCCAAAAATTAGCCAGACTGAAAGGGATTACTTCCATCGCACTAAGTGCTATACTTTTTTTGAATATCAGGGATGAAACCTGCAAGTATTTAAAAACAAGCCATTCAGCAAGTGGGCCGCCAGAGAGGGACTAAGCGACACAGCTTTACAGGTTGCCATTGAGGAAATTGCGCGAGGATTGGTGGATGCCGAGCTTGGTGGGCATATATTCAAGAAGCGGGTCGCAATCGGTGATCGCGGGAAGAGCGGAGGTGTCCGAACCCTCTTGGCCTACCGAACCGGTGACAAGGCCTTCTTCATTTATGGCTTCGCTAAGAACAAACGAGCCAATATCAGTGACAAGGAGCTGAAAGCTTTGAAGCTTTATGCCAACACCCTGTTGAACTACAGCAAAACTGAATTGAATAAAGCCGTTAAACACGGTGCCTTAATCGAGGTCATTAACGATGGATAAATCAATCCTGGATACCCTTCACGAAAGTGCCAAGGATCTGCACGAAGCTGGAGTGATGAGTGACGTCACCCTGCGTGATTTCGATGCCCTCTGCTTGCCACCGGTAAAGGTCTACACCCCTGCCCAGATCAAGCGCATCCGACAGAAAACCCGAGCCAGCCAAGCAGTCTTCGCTGCTTATCTCAACACCAGCCCCTCTACGGTGCAGAAGTGGGAAGTTGGCGGCAAAAAACCTAACGGCCCCTCACTAAAACTGCTGAACCTGGTAGACAAGAAAGGACTGGAAGCCTTGATCTAGATATCTTTTAATGCAATCTCTGCTTCCCACTCAAACTCGGTGTCGCTGACTGGTTCCAGCTGCGTTGTTTGTCACCCGGCCAGGCGAGGGTGTACCAGAGTCCGGCCTGGGCGGGTACGGCGATCAGCAGGCTGAGCAGGCGTTGGCTGAAGACTTCCAGCAGTTCGGCGCGGTTTTCGGTTTCATTCATGAAAAAGTTGTAACCGGCGAGCAGGGCGCGGGCAAAGTCGGCCCAGCCGGTGTATTCCTGGGTGATCTGTTCGCGGATTCTGGCCAGCCATTCCTGAAGCTCCTTTTCGCTCAGCCAGTCGAGTTGATAACCAGCCACCGCCAGATCCACGAGTTGCACCATATCCCAGGCGGTCAAGTCCAGATCATTGATGCCCAAGGCATTGTTTTTCACCCGCAGCAAACGCTGGTAGTAGGCTTCCTGTTCTTCATCGCGATCATCCTGTTCCTGGGCTTCAATCTCCATATCCAGACGTTCGCTGTTCAGGGTGAAAGGCGAGAAGGCGATCATGTATTCCTGACGATCCCCCGCCAGCAACAGGTGATTGAGAAAGTCTTTCAGATCATCGGCATCCTGAAATAGATGGGTGTCCTGCAAAAGACTTTTCAGTTCCTGACGCGGATGCTGAGGCAATTTTTCCGGCCAGGACCAGTGCAGCCCGGTGAGGGGGCCAACCAGATTCAGGGTGGCCAGGTCGGCTTCGCTGACGGGCTTGCCCGGTTCGGTGAAGCGTGCCGGTGGGCGCTTCCAGGGCAGAAACCGAAACAGACTGCCGGGATCTTGCAGGTGCCAGCTGAGTTCAGCCAGCAGGGGGCGCTCTTCACCGCTGAGACTGAGCACTTCATCCCAGCCCTGCCAAGCCTGCAGAAGACCCTGGGCCGAAGAATAGTGCCAGCTCAGGTAGTCTTTCAGCGCCAGCGCCAGCTGTTCGGCTTCTTTCACCGAATAGTGGTTGGTTTCCAGTGCCTTGACCAGATAAAAGGCATATTTTTCCGCCATGACAATGCCAGCTGGATGCTTGACCAGTTCCGCCAGCAGCGGAGTTTGTTCGCGCCAGGCTTCCCAAACTTCATCCACCGCAGCCAGATTGGAAGGCAACTGGGGTATTTTGCCAACCCGGCAGTTGAGGGCCAGTTGATCATAATGGTGAACACGGCCCGGTTGCCAGAAGCGCGCCAGGGTGGTGGTAAGCTGTTCATCCGGGTGAATGTCCAGACCGGCAAAAAGATAATCTTTGGCTTCACTGCGGCGGCTCTCCGGCAGATCATCCAGAGCCAGACCGGTCAACAGGCTGACATCATCGCGCAGACTGGCAAGCAGGCTGGCGAGCATCAGGGGATCATCCAGACGCTCGGAATAGTAGTTGATGGCATCACGAAAATCCGGGTGATCCAGAGACAAGGCCTGCCAATCGAGCTGCTGCAAGGGCGAAAAAGGCAAGGTCAATAATTGTTGCCAGGTCACTTCCAGCTCCGGGCTGAGGCTGAAATCCGTCTGTGTCTGCCAGAGGCGATAACCCAGCAGGTAGCTATCGGCCAGTTCTTCCCAGGAACCATAACGGCTGCGCAGCAGCCACAGGGCCACCAGGGCAAAACTGCGCCATTGGCTGGAAGTCAGGTAACCGGCCAGATAGCCTGCCAAAGCCAGATCAGCCATGCGCACCCAGTCCCAGGCTGCTACATCCAGCTCCAACTTGTCTTCCAGAGCCAGTTCTTCCATCAGATCCGCATAGCCTTCAAAACCTTCCGGCAATTCTTCACGCCAGGTTTGCCGGTCTTCGGCATCGGAATTTTTCAGCCAGGCAAAATCCAGCTGCCAGGCATAACGCTGTCCCTGACCACCCAGCCAATAAATCAGCTGCAGACAATCACTGGCTGTGTAGACTTGCCAGTAGCTGTTCAGGGTTTCCTGGACATCCGGCCAGAAGCGTTCACGAAGATAATCACTGCAATTCAGAGGCTGTTTATAAAGTACAAAACTGGAAGACCTGACCGCAAGTGCATAACCCAGGGGGGTAGAACGCACTTTCAGCTCAGGGGGTAAAACCACCCGATCCGGCTTGGCAACCCAGGGAATATCCAGATCTTCTGACCAGTTGCTCAAGTCTGCTGTCTGCAGCTTTTGCAAACGCACCTGGGGATAGCCGGTGGTCTCCAGCTCTTCAAGCAGAGCCTCTGCACTGGGGCAAGCCTGTTGCAGGCGCTGGGCAAAGAGACTCAGCCAGGCATCACTTTCTGCAGTCTCCAACCAGTGGAGTCGATCCAGAGCGGCAATAACCTGTATACTGGTTAAAAGTTTGCTCGCTGTTTTATCTTGCCAGGACTGGTAGATAAAGGCATAGGCATCGGCCAGTTGGCTGAGACTGTATTCAGCCAGGATCTCGGCGTTTTCGCGATCATCCTGCGAAAGCAACAGAAGTGGACGCAACCAGTCGGACAAGGAAACAGACAAAAAATACCCCCAGGGGAACAAGACTCATTAAAACCAGCGTAAAGCTGACCATTCTAACTGAGTGGGACGCTGGCTTCACTGAAGAATCAGGGAAAATAGCCATGAAATACCCAGTTTTTATCAAATGGATCTATGCTCCTCGTGAAGAAGAGGATGGCACGCGTATTTTGGTGGATCGGCTTTGGCCCCATGGGCGCGACCGAAATGAGCTGGGCGTGGATCACTGGTGGCGGGATTCAGCCCCCAGCACAGCCTTGAAACGCCAGTTTTCTCAGGGTGAGATCAGCTGGAAGGAATTTGCGCGTCAGTACCGCAATGAACTTTATACCAGCCCGGAAAAACTCCGGGCTCTGAAGACCCAGGCCCAGCAGGGCCGTGTCACCCTGCTGGCTCTGGAGCGGGAACCGGAACACAGCCATGTTCTGCTGCTGAAAGAGTCCCTGGAGCTTTGGCAAGACCAGACTCCGGGAGAAAGCTCAGAGTCGCCGGTGGTTCAGGGCGGGTAGCTGGCCTCTGATTTCCTGAATACGCTGGCTGTCGAGTTGACCGCTGACAAGACCCTCACCCTGGGGCAGGCAGGCCACCACTTCACCCCAGGGATCAATCAGCATGCTGTGCCCCCAGGTTTTGCGGCCATCGGCATGCTGGCCCACCTGAGCCGGTGCCAGCACATAACACTGGTTTTCCACGGCTCTGGCTCTCAGCAAAAGCTCCCAGTGAGCCTGTCCGGTCGGCACGGTAAAAGCAGAAGGCACAATCAACAAGTCCACCTCATCCAAAGACCGAAAAAGCTCGGGAAAGCGCAGGTCGTAACAAATCGACAGGCCCACCCGCCCGAAGGGTGTATCAAAAATCGCGGGGCGCTCACCGGGGATAAAGGTTTCGCTTTCGTTATAGCTTTCACCATCTTTCTGAAAACCAAACAGATGAATCTTGTCATAACGCACCACCTGCTGGCCGTCCGGGCCGTAAACCAGACAGGTGTTGGTGGTTTTATCCTCGACATAGGTTTTCAGCGGCAAACTGCCTGCCACCAACCAGATACCCAGCCGGGCGGCCAGCGCGGAAAGAGCCTCCTGCAAGGGACCACGGCCTTCCTCTTCGGCCAGATCCAGTCTGACTTGCAGATCCTTGCTGATGAGCGGAAAAAATTCCGGCAAGGCCACCAACTGGGCACCGGACCGGGCCGCTTCGGTGACCAGATGCTCAGCCGTGGCGAGGTTGGCCTGCCAGTCATCACTGCTGTTCATCTGGGCTGCAGCCAGGGTCACCGCAGCATCGAGATGGGAAAAACTACGAGGATGCATCATAAAGCACTCCAACGCTGAAAAGCCTGCGTAAGTCAGTTAAAATACCAGTTTACTCGTGAGTCTTACTGCCAACAACTTCAGGAAGCGTTTATGGGCCCCGGCACTTATTTTCTGCACTTTCTCGGTCTGGTTATCGTACTGGTCGGATTAAACCTGCGCCCCAAGCGCAAAAAACTGGGCACCAGCCTGGCTGTTCTGGGTTTTTTGATCGGCACCTCCCCGGTCTGGTATGGCTATCTGGTTACTCCCAGCCCCAGCGAACTTCGCGAACAACAGCGCCAGGAATTCATGGTTCCTGATGATCAGTAACACCACCCTTCAAGGTTTTTTTAATGCGATCGACTCTACTGAAAAATAACGACCTTCTCTCCCAGCTCAAGGGGCAACTCAAGGAAGCCACGCCGCGTGTAGAAGGCAAAATCAAAGGCACTGACAAGGGTTTTGGTTTTCTGGAAACCGAAGATGGCAACAGCTATTTCATTCCGCCGCCCTACATGAAGCAGGTACTGCATGGCGATCAGGTCAAGGCTGTGCTGCGCGAAGAAGCCGACCGCAAGGGTGAGATGCGCGAAATTGCCGAGCCTGAAGAATTGCTGGAACAGGGTTTGAATCGCTTTATTGGCCGGGTTCAGAAAGTTCAGGGCAAACTGGCCGTGGTGCCGGATCAACCCAACCTGAACCAGCCCTTGAAAGGCAAGTGTGTTTCCGGCCTGGATGAAAAAGACCTGGACGATGGTGACTGGGTGGTTGCCTTTCTGGAACGCCATCCCCTGAAACCCAAAGACAACAGCTTTTTCATTGAAGTCACCGAACTGGTTGCCAAACAAGACGATCACTATGCCCCCTGGTGGGTAATACTGGCGCGCCATGCCCTGCCCCACGAACAACCCGTGATTGAAGAAGACTGGACGCTGACCGACCCCGAAGGCCTGGTGCGCGAAGACCTGACTGCAACGCCTTTCTTCACCATCGACAGTGCTTCCACCAAAGACATGGATGATGCTCTGAGCATTACGCCCCGCACGGAGGGTGGCTGGCAGTTGCAGATTGCCATTGCCGATCCTTCGGCCTATGTGCCCGAAGGCAGCGCTGCTGACATTGAAGCCAAAACCCGTGCGTTCACTCTCTACCTGCCCGCACGCACCGTGACCATGCTGCCCAAGCAGTTGTCCGATGATCTTTGCTCCCTGAAAGAAGGTGAAAAACGCCCAGCTCTGGTGGCCACGCTCAACCTGGATACTGAAGGCAAGTTGCTGGAGCCCACTGAATTCAAGGCAGGCTGGATTCAATCCCGTGCCAAGCTGGATTACCAGGCGGTTTCCGACTGGCTGGAAGGCCAGGGTGACTGGCAACCCGGCAGTGAAGAGATTGCTGAACAGCTCAAACAGCTTAAAGCCTTTGCCGAACAACGTCTGCAATGGCGGCATGACAATGCCCTGGTGTTCAAGGATCAACCTGATTATCGCTTTATCCTGGATGCTGAAGGCCGGGTCACGGATATTGAAGTGGAAGACAGACGCCTGGCTCACAAGATGGTGGAAGAAGCCATGCTGCTGGCCAATGTCGCAGCGGCCAGCTTTCTGGCCAAAGAACTGGGGCAGGGCATCTACAATGTTCACCAGGGTTTTGACCCGGAAAAGGTGACCAATGCCCTCAAGCTGATTGAAGAACAGGGCCTGGCCTATCACGATGAAGCCTTCACCGCTGAAAATTTGGACACCCTGGCGGGTTTTCGTCACCTGCGCCTGGCGCTGGATGACTTGCCTTCTGGCTGGCTGGATTCCCGACTGCGCAAACACCAGGGCTTTTCGCTGATGTCGACTCAGCCCGGCCCGCATTTTGGCCTGGGTTTTGAAAGCTATGCCACCTGGACTTCCCCGATTCGCAAATACGGTGACCTGATCAACCACCGGCTGATCAAAGCCGTCCTGTCCGGCTCCCAGGCTCCGCAACTGGAGTCGGAACTGACCGAAGAACTCACCGCAGCCCGCAAAATCAACCGCATGGCTGAGCGTGATGTCAAAGACTGGCTCTATGCCCGCTTTCTGGAACCCAAAGTCGGTGAAACCTTCAAAGCCCAGATTTTCAACATCAACCGGGGGGGTATGCGGGTCAAGCTGCTGGCCAATGGTGCAACGGTCTTTATTCCCGCCTCCAGCCTGCATGCCAATCGTGATGAAATCACCTGCGATGCTGAACACGGCTGGGTTTTGATCAAGGATGAAGTGGCCTACCGGCTGACGGATGAGCTGACGATTGAATTGTCGGAAGTCCGCGTCGATCAGCGCAACCTGATCGGCCGCCCTGCAGCCTGATGCCGGGGAAGATCGAATCATGAGCTTTGCGGCCTGGTTATCAGTGGCCAGCATCTGCCTGCTGGGAGCAGTTTCACCCGGCCCCAGTCTGGCAGTGGTGTTGCGCCATACTCTGCAGGGTTCCCGGCGCAATGGCATGCTGACCGGTCTGGCTCATGGTGCCGGGGTGGGCCTTTATGCCTTTCTGGTTGCGCTGGGCCTGGGCGGGTTGCTGGAACAACTGCCCTGGCTGTATGAAGTGCTGATTTATGCGGGGGCGGCCTACCTGGCCTGGATGGGCTGGAAAGCTCTGAAAGCAGGCTCAGGCAGTCAGCTTGATAACCCTTCAGGCTTACCTGCTGCTTCAGCGGTATCAGCAATGCGTGATGGCTTTCTGGTGGCCTTTCTCAACCCCAAAATCGCCATCTTTTTTGTTGCCCTTTTTGCCCAGTTCATTCAGCCCGGACAGGCCCTGGAAGCCAAGTTGATTCTGGCGACCACCGCCTGGCTGATTGATACCGGCTGGTATCTGCTGGTCGCCTACGGGCTTTCCCATTCCCTGGTTCTTCCCTGGCTGCAAAAACATACCGCCTGGATCAACCGCATCACCGGCGTACTGCTTTTACTGCTGGCCCTGCGGGTGGTGACCCTTTAAAAGTCACCAAACAGTTGATTGGTAAACTGAAAACCGATACTCAAGCGGTAGTTTTCATGGTCATAATCAATCAGGCTTTCACCATAGCCACCGTAGGCCTGCACCAACCCCCGAAGCTTTCCTCCGTAAAGAGGGAAGGACCAGTCCAACTGCAGCCCCCCCTGCTCAGTTTCAAAGTTACCCTGAGTCGTGACAACAAACTCCTGACCCCAGTTGGTATAGGCCAGGCTTAAATCAAAGTAACCGATGTAATTTTCCAAATCCGGGTTATCGTCTTCTCCGGTAAAACGGGGCAACTTGTAACGGGGGCTAAGCTCCAGCATCCAGTTGCCCTTGGCCAGGGCGGTTGAAGCATACAGGTAATTCCAGCTACGTGACTGAGGGTCTGTTCGTCCATTGGACTGATGTGCAAAGCCCAGGCGATTGTAAGGATTGCTAAGTCCCAGAAGCTGCAAATCACTTTGCTGAGTAAAAAAGAATTCCGGCTTGTAGTTGCTTTCCCGGAAGGGTCGTGAAGCCTCCGAGTGATAAGCCTGCCACCAGGAGGTCTGGGTAAAAGCAAAATGCAGGCTTTGCTTATCTCTTATCCATTGCTGCAGCAACGGTACTTTGATGCTTAACTGAAACTTGATTTCAGTTGACTGTAAGTCCCTTTCCGGGTCGAGATAGTCAAAGCGCTGCTGGTTGGGGTGGGTGGAATAACTGACCGGCAGAATATAGTTGCGTTGGTGGGGTGCAAAAGAAAAGAGGTTGTTTTCAGTATCCCGTTCCTGCTTGAGACGTTTTTCCAGCTGGGTTTCCCGGTAATCGAACTCAAAATCTTCGGCCTTCTTACCGTATTTTTCCAGAGAAGATCGCAATCTATTGCGGTATTCTTCCATGGTTTCCAGCAGCTCCTCGATTTCCTCTTCGCCTTCTGAATCCTCTTCAACTTCTGAGGTTTCCTGAGCATTGACATCCAAAGCGGCCAACAACAGCAACGATATCAAAAACCTTCCCAACCCGAGATTCCTTCTTTCAAACATGATTTTCTCTCTTCAAGCTGTCCAATCCAGTGATTCCGCCGGTTTCAGATAGGCCAAGGAAGGAAAAGTTTCCAAAGCCATCTCCCAGTATTTCAGTCAAGATTAGCAGATCCATGTTCAGATCCGTGTAATGTTTTTTAAATTCAGGAAACGTCTGGCATCATCCGGCAAATCAACATCCCAAACCTGTTGGGGTTCACACCAGGTCAGGCCCTGGTTCTGCAGTTGTTCACGGGTTTGCTGCATGACCCGGTCGCCTCCCCAACTGATTCCCTGAAACAAAGCCCGGCAGGGTTGATGCAAACCCACCAGAGCATAGCCGCCATCTTCAGCCGGCAGAAAAACAGCATCTGATTCCTTCAGAGCCTTTGCACTATCCTGTAAAAGCTGGGGTGTTATCACCGGGCAGTCGCTGCCCAGCAATAGTGTGCTGCCAGCATTGCTGACAAAAACCTGATGCATTCGCTCTCCCAGATCACCTTGCGATTGAGAGGTCCATTTCAGATCGGGAAAGTCTTTTGCCAGTTGTCGAAAAAAGGCATGCTCTCGATCACCCGCTGTCCAGAGGGTCACCCGGCCTATAGCCGCTTCCAGGGCAGCGCTGATGGTTTGTCGTGTCAGGTCTGCTTGTAGACGTGCGGCAAATTCGGCACCCAGCTCTGGAATCAGGCGGGTTTTGCATTCACCGGGGACGGGAGCGCGGGCAAGAATAGCCAGATCCAAATTCAATACTCCTTAGCCAGGTGTTCAGCAGGAATGCCGCGCCAATAGCGCCAGCGTAGACGCCACATCAACCAGATGGTTGACCAGAGTCCCTTTTCCTCCCAGCGCCGACCTGAAGTCAGTACCGTTTGCTTCAGGCACAAGGGAGGATAACGCTGTTTCAGGCGCTTGCTGATTTCCACATCTTCCATCAAGGGTTGATCAGGAAAACCACCCACGGCCTTGAACAGGGAGACATGCACAAAAATCAACTGATCGCCGGTGGCAACTCCGGTCAGCCGGGAACGCCCGTTCATCAACCAGCCGACCAGTTTCAGCAGAGGATGCCGACCCTGAATACTGACATCGAAGCGCCCCCAGCAAGCCGGTGAATGGTGCGCCAGTCGCAACAGACAATCCTGGGCCGCTGGGGTAAGGCGTGTATCGGCGTGCAGAAAGAAGAGCCATTCACTCTGTGCTGACTTTGCTCCCAGATTCATTTGTTGGGCGCGCCCCGGATCACTACTCAAAAGTTGGTCAACCTGACCTTCAGCCAGGGCACAGGTCGCATCCTGACTGCCACCATCCACCAGAATCAATTCACAGCCTTTATCCCGCAGGCCCTGCAGCCCAGCCAGAAGCTCAGGCAATTGCCCGGCTTCATTCAGTGCAGGAATAATAATGCTGGCAGGAATCAAGGTTTCAAGCTCACTGTGTAAGATGTGTTGCTGACTGACGACTTAAAAGCATCAGCTGTACTCTTCATTGAAAGGTGGAATTATGTTGCCATTGTCTTTGCAAAAAAACCAGTTGGCTGCGGCCCTGCTGACTCTGGGCTTTATGAGTTATGGCCTTCACGCCAATGACCAGCCCCCCGCTTTTTCCGAGACCGGCTTGCAGGGCTGGGAAACCGAAAGTTTCCATGAGCAGACCGATTATCAAAGGGTTCCAGCCGGTGAACAAGCAGTGCTTTTTGCCCATACCCGAAAAGCTGCATCGGGTCTGGCCTGGGAAGGCAAGCCGGATCTTCAGGCCACCCCCTGGTTACACTGGTGCTGGCGGGTTAACACCACCTACCCTGGCTTGAATGAAACCACGAAAGCCGGTGATGATTATCCGGCCAGGGTCTATGCAGTGGCTTCCACCGGTTTATTCCGCTGGCAGGTACAGGCTTTGAACTATGTCTGGGCCAGTGAACAACCCCAGGGCAATGCCTGGCCCAATGCCTTCACCTCCCGTGCCCACCTGCTGGCTTTGCAGTCCGGTGACGAAAACCTGCATCGCTGGGTAGCACAAAGCCGCAATCTGGCTACCGATTTTGCCACTTACTTTGATAACAATGACCCACAAATCCAGGCTCTGGCACTGATGACGGATGGTGACAATGCCGGAGTCGAAGCCAAAGCCTGGTATTCGGATCTGGTTCTCAGTGCCAGTGCAGATCATCCCGGCTGCCCCGCAAAGCCACCGGAAAACTCGAAAGCCGTCACCATCCAGTAAAGACGGCATGACTGCCTCCTGCTAGTTTAAACGCCATTCATGGTATTTTTTCAGCCAACGCAGCACGCCTTCAGGGGCATGAGCCTTTTTCCAGTTACCGGCGGCAGATTTGTTGGCTTCTGTCAGAGTGGGATAAATATGAATCGTCCCCAGAAGTTTGTTCATCCCCAGGCCATGTTTCATGGCCAGCACAAACTCGGCAAGCAGATCTCCGGCATGCGGGCCAACCAGGGTAACCCCAAGAATTTTATCCTTGCCCGGTGGTGTCAGAACTTTCACAAAACCATAAGCCTGACTGTCCGCCAAAGCACGGTCCAGATCATCAATACCATAAAGGGTCACTTCATAGTCGATCTTCTGTTCTTTGGCTTCTTTTTCATTCAAACCCACTCGGGCCACTTCCGGGTCGGTGAAGGTCGCCCAGGGCAGGAAGGTGTAATCCACCTTAAACGATTTCAAATGTCCGAACAAAGCATTGACCGTCGCATGCCAGGCCTGGTGTGAAGCCGCATGGGTCAGTTGGTAAGGCCCCACCAGATCACCACAGGCATAGATATTGGGAAAAAGGGTTTGCAGATAGGCATTGGTTTCCAGCGTTTTGCCGGTTTCAGGCACAAGACCCAATTCTTCCAATCCATAACCTTTCAGGCGCGGCTTGCGTCCCACGGCTACCAGCAAGCGATCAAAAGCAAACGCCACTTCTTCACCTTCGGGGTTGGTGGCAATCAGGAGATTTTCCCGGTCACGCACTTCAACACGCAAAGCCTGGTGCTCCAGCTTAACGGCCACCCCTTCAGCCTGCATTTTATTCAGCACGGCATCACTGGCATCCCTGTCCTCACGGGGCAGCAACTGCGACCCTCGCTCCACTTGAGTGACCTGAGAACCCAAACGCTGAAAAGCCTGACTGAGTTCACAGCCAATGGGGCCACCCCCCAACACCAGCAGACGCTCGGGTTGTTCCCGAAGTTGCCAGAGGTTATCCGAAGTCAGGTAATCAACATCACCCAGTCCGGGCAGATCCGGTACAAAAGGCTCAGCCCCAGTCGCCAGAACAATGCTGCGGCTGGTGATGCGCTGCACCTCACCTGAATTCAGAGTCACCTCCACTTCCCAGGGCGATACCAGGCGCGCACACCCCTCTTTGGCCTCCACACCCAGCCCGGTATAACGCTCTACCGAATCATGCGGTTCTATCTGCTGAATGACTTGCTGAATTCGCGCCATCACCTGCTGGAAATCAATTTCCGGTTCCCGGCTTTTCAGGCCATAGTTTTCAGCTTCGCGCATCTCCTGAGCCAGGCGCGCCGAACGAATCAAGGCCTTGGAAGGCACACAACCGGTATTCAGGCAGTCGCCGCCCATCTGATGTTTTTCCACCAGGGTCACCCTGGCTTTAACCGCTGCAGCAATATAAGCCGCCACCAGGCCCCCACTTCCGGCACCAATCACCAGCAGGTTGGTATCAAAGCTTTTGGGGCGTTTCCAACCCTGCAACTTCTTACGATTCTGATAGCTGTTCAGCAGCTTGCGGGCCAGCAGGGGAAAGAGCCCAAGGAGAGCAAAGGACACCAGAAGCTCCAGGGAAAGCACATCACCCGGACCGGCAATCTGTGCCAGTTGGGTGCCGGCATTCACATAAACCACCGTTCCTGCCAGCATCCCGACCTGACTGACCCACCAGTAGGTCGAAACCTTGATGCGGGTCAGCCCCATGGCCAGATTGATCACGAAAAAGGGGAAAGCCGGAACCAGACGCAGGGCGAAAAGATAAAAAGCACCCTCTTTTTCAATACCCGCATCCAGTTTCTGCATGGTCTTACTGAAGCGTTGTTTGACCCAGCCCCGCAGTAAAAAGCGCGAGACCAGCATCGCCAGAGTCGCACCCAGGGTAGAGGCAAAGGATACCAGCAACAGGCCCCAACCCAGGCCGAAAACAGCACCCCCGGCCAAAGTCATGATGGTGGCACCGGGGAGGGAAAGTGCCGTGACGCCCACATAAACCAGAAAATACAGGCCACTGACCAATAAAGGCTGGGCATCGCGAAAGGCCACCAGTTCACCCTGTTGGCGTTTCAGATTGTCGAAAGTCAACGCATCCAGCCAGCCCAATTGCCAGACCAGAGCAATCAGGGCAGCAAGAAGTGAGAGCAGCAGAAGTTTTTTCAGCATCACCAGCATCCTTTTTTATTCAGTGTAAGGCTTGGTCGCTGAAAAGATTGGAATCTTACTTAATCCACCGGCAAGCCAGCCGCTTTCCATTCCGGGTAGCCTTCTTCATAGCGGGTTACCTGAAAACCCAGTGACCGCAAACGCTCAACCACCTGATGGGAAAGGACGCAATAAGGGCCACGACAATAAGCGACCAGGGGTTGATCCCTGGGCAGTCGATCCAGAAGTTGATCCAACTGGTCGGCTGGAAGGTTGAGCGCTGAAGGCAGATGACCGGCCTGGAATTCGTCTTCAGAACGCACATCCAGCAACTGGACGCGACCGGCTTGTAGATCAGCCCAAAGCTCCTGGGTGGACTTGGCTTCCAGGGGCTGATCTTCATCGGCAGGAGTAAACAAACGGCCCACCAGGCGCTCGACTTCAGCCAGATTGCTTTGTGCCACGTCACGCAGCAGGTTCAGTAATTGCACGATGCGTTCATCCGTGAGCCGATAAATCATCTGACGACCCTCCCGTCGTGCTGTCACCAGCCCCGCCCGACGCAGATGCTGCAAATGCTGGGAGGCATTGGCAATGGAAAGCTCAGCTGCAGTGGCCAACACTTCCACCGAAGCCTCGGCCTGGGCCAGACGCTCCAGTAACTCCAGACGATGACCATTACCCAGCGCCCGACCAACCTGAGCGAGGGTTTCAAAGAGCTGTGAACGTGGTGTGGGCATAGCAACCTCTGAAAAATATTAGATCCCAAGGATACACCCTGCCTTGACAGGACAACAGTACCCTATCTAATATTCAATTACTTTATTGAATTATTGATAAGCATAAACTTGAATAGGAGGAATTAATGAAAACCCTAATTATCATCAATGACCCACCTTACGGCACCGAGCGCCTTTACAACGGTTTGCGCTTGGCTCATGCCATGAGCAAACGTGGCAGCGAGACCACCGTGTTTCTGATGGGCGATGCCGTTTCCGGTGCCAAGAGCGGTCAGAAAACACCCGATGGTTTTTACAACACAGAACGCATGATCAAGCGGGTCACCAGCAAAGGCCAGGTTCTCCTGTGTGGAACCTGCATGGATGCACGCGGGATCACCGAAGAGGAAGTGGTGGACGGTGCTCAGCGCAGCACCATGGATGCACTGGCAGAAGCCACTGAAGCAGCAGACAAGGTTCTGGTCTTCTAGGGAAACTTCCTGGTTTTGTTTAGGCACTTTCCTGGTTGCTGGCTGTTGCAGCGGCTCTGGTTTTCCACCAGACAACAATCAAGGCAACCAGAAGTACAGGAGCCAACATGGCCAGGTTCAAGAGCTCCCAACCCAGGTGATGCAACAACTGGCCGGACAGCAAAGACCCCAGGGCCACCAGCGAGAAAATAATCAGATCATTCACTCCCTGTACCTTGCCGCGTTCCCTTTCGCTGTGCAGTCGCGTCAAGAGCGCACTGCCACCGATAAACAGAAAATTCCAACCCACACCCAGCAGCACCAGAGCCATCCAGAAATGATTCAGAGTCTGACCAAGATTGGCCACCACAGCGGTACCCACCAATAACAAGGCCCCCATCATCAGAATCTTTTCCACTCCAAAACGGGCAATCAAACCACCGGTAAAGAACGAAGGGGCAAACATACCCAGCACATGCCACTGCATGATAAAAGCCACCTGACTCATATCAAAACCGGCCGAACGCATGGCCAGGGGAGTGGCGGTCATCACCAGCATCATGACTGCATAGCCGACTGCTCCAGCTATCACCGCAGCCACAAAAGCAGGCTGGGCAGCAATCGTCTTCATGGGGCGCAGCGGATCACCGGCTTGCGGCTCGCCACTGGGCGGCACCTGCAACTGACTGATCAAACCCAGCGCCACCAGGGCCAGAAGGGCAATCATCAGATAGGGGCCACCCAGAGGAACTGAAGCGATCCAGTCCACCAGAAGGCTGGCATTCCAGGGGCCAAGAAATGCAGCAGCCACACCCGCGGCCATGACAAAAGAAATGGCCCGGCTTTTAAAGGCCGGACTGGCTACATCAGCCGCGGCAAAGCGGTAATACATGGCAAAGCCCTGGTAAATACCCAGGATCAGATTGCCCACGGCGAACAGCCAGAAAGATTCCAGGGCAATACCGATAAAACTAACCAGGCCGCCGCCCACACCGCCGACAGAGGCACCCACCAGAAAACCCAGGCGACGACCGACTTTTTTCATAAACAGCGAGGCAGGCAGGGTGGAAGCCACGGTACCCAGCATCATCAAAGCAATGGGCAGAGTGGCCAAAGCAGGATCAGGACTGAGCTGAACACCCACCACTCCACTCAAAGTCATCACCGTGATGGAGGCAATCATAAACAGCATCTGACTGAACACCAGCAGAGCCACATTGCGTTTTTCGTGAACAAAACCGGACATGGACAACCCCCAATAACATTCAATCAAGTTGTTGAATGTTGTTTCAATCTCAGCCCGGTGTCAAGCCGATAATTTCACTCCTGTACCCTGACTGATTCTTTGCCAATAGGATAACCAAGCATCCGAACCTTCAGGCCAGGCATCCAGGAACCACTCTTGCCAGGCTTGAGCATCAAAATGCAGCGGTAATGCCTGATAATACAAACCCTGATATTCCGTCTGGTACAGAGGCTCCAGTAAACCGGGCTGGGTTGCAATTCTTGTGACCACACCATAAAGCCCATCGGCAAAATTGGGCATCCCCGCAGCACCGTTATTGATCACGACACCCTCGGGGTAACGTCTGCAAACCGGCTGGCAGGTATGTGAAGAAGCAAAAGCATCCACTTCAGCCGCTTGCAGCCAGCTTTGAATGCTGGCCCTTCGGTCAGGTTCATCAATCCCTTCACGATCAAAACCCCAGCCCGCCAGGGAAGTGGCATCACCATGCACCAGAGCAACCGGGCGGTCACCTACGCGGACTTTCATAAACAAAGGCAAACTTCGTAAATTCTCAAGAAGCTGATCCTCCTTGGGCAGTTGCTCTTTCAAGCGCTGGTGAATTCGATTGGAGCGTGCCACGACAGCCTGATCCACAGATTCCGGGTAGGCGCAGCCACAACCTGCATCGGCAGTGGCCCGACCCAGCTCCTTTTCGACATTACCCGCCAGGGCATCAAAAGCCTCAACACCTTCCTGAATCCAGGTGAACCAGTCCTGGTCGGTATCAAACCAATGAAAATCACCATTGAAGACCACCCTGGCACCCGGTTCTTTCGCAGCCAACTCTTCTACAGCTTTGAGTGCAAAAGGGTTGCCATACAGACCCCCGACTACATAGAGCACCTCACAGGAAAAAGCTTCAGGTGTTGCGGCCAGATCTTCAGACCGATACCGATAATCCAGAGGGCAGCTGCGCCCGGCAATTAAATTACTCATCTTGCATCCCCCACCAAAAACTGATCATACCCACAGAGAGAATCAACAGCGTCAGAATCAAAAGCTTGCTGTAGTCATGCTCAACTCCGCTCCAGGAACCGATCCAATTCACATAGCCGGAGGTTTCCAGAAAGTAAATCGCCGAGCCGCCCACAGCAAACAGGAAATTGACCAGAAAACTCCACCGTGCCACCCGCCGGTTCATCCAGATACAGAAAATGATAACCGGGGTCAGAAACAGGGAGGCCGTACCACTGACCGCAACGGCTGCGTACAAGTCATCGGTGCCAAAATAAACCAGAAAAAGACCGCTTAACATGAACAGCAGCATGACCAGACGGCCCCGGTTAGGGTGAACCCGACCCATTCCCATATCCACGATGGCCAGCTTGGAGGCACTGGAAAGCGTTGAATCCAGGGTGGAAGCGGCGGAAACAATCAGCGCCAGCCCGAGCAGAAAAATTGCCGGTGTGCCCAACAGTCGCTGCAGGGTGGCCATCATTTCTTCATCACCCAGGCGATGCAAACCGGCGAAAACACCCAGCAGCCCAAACAGCAGGATAAAAGCAGTGGAAATCCAGAAGGCCTGAATAAAACTCTTGCGAGTGGTATCACGATCACCCAGAAAACCCCGATCCATCATCACCGGGTCGTGCAGGGGATAACTGATCACCTGCAGCAGGGCCACCACTAGCAGAATCCAACCAGGACTGGCCAACTCTGGCGAACTCATCACCAAGGCCGGTAACTCAAATTGACTGTGACTGAACAGCATGACCAGAAGAACCAGTAACACAGCCATCAACAGCAGCATTTGCTGGACATCGGTTTTCAGGGAAGCACTCAAGCCACCCTTGAGTGAATACAAAAGGGTGATCGCAGCCACAGCCAAAATGGCCAGATTATAGGCACCGGAACCGGCCGCTCCGAAAACAATCCCCACCACCAGCAGATTGGCAAAAACCTCAGACAGTAAACGCAGAGAAACCAAAAGGTTGTAGCCAAGTACACCCAAACGCCCAAAGCGCTCACTGAAAAAAAACTGGATGTTTGAATAACCATGCACAAAGCGCAACCGATCAATAATCAACCAGCCGGTCAGAAAAGAAGCATAATAAACGGCATAAGCCAGAGTCCCTGCAATTCCATAAAAGTAACCCAGTAAGGCTGCATTCATCAGCGAACGTGCGAAAATCCAGGTGGTCACCTGGGAGAGGGTCAGGGTCCAGACTCCCGGAGCATAGCCCGGCTCCTGCCCCCTGAAAAAACCTTCCACCGTTCTAACTCGTGGTGCCGCCCACCAACTCAGCCCGGCGATGGACAACAAGACCGACAAGAGCAAAGCAACCTGAAAACTGGAAGTGATCATCTTTCTTATCCTCGGATTATTGTTTATGGCTTGGTCGCCTTGATCCAACCGGTCTTACAAAAGTGTCCAAAAATTTTTAAGCTAAGCTGTGTAAGAAAAACAGCTCGACAGCGACGGAATAGAAAACAGGAGTCAATGGTCATGCGTAATAACCAACCCGTGAAGGACACCGAATACCCGTTGAGCGAGCGTAGTGTCATCATTTCCCATACTGACGCTCAGGGAAAGATCACCTACGTCAACGATGACTTCATTCACTTTGCCGGTTTCAGCGAGCAGGAGCTTCTGGGACAGCCCCACAACATCATTCGTCACCCGGACATGCCAGCCGAAGTCTTCAGGGATGCCTGGGCGACGCTGAAACAAGGCCGTGCCTGGCAGGGCATCATCAAAAACCGCTGCAAGGATGGTGGGCACTACTGGGTCAAGGCCAATATGAACCCGGATGGTCAGGGCGGCTTCATGAGTGTGCGTTTAAAGCCCAGCACGGAAGAAATCCAGCAGGCCAGCCAGCTTTACCGGCAGATGCAAAACGGCCGCAAAATCCGTTTTCATCTGGGTCATGTCATCACTCCCGGCTTTCTGGCTCGCATCGGGCGTTATTTTGGCAATCTCGACTTTCCCCGCAAGGCCATGCTGCTTTATCTGGTCAGTTTCCTGGGCATGGCTTTGGCGGCCTTCTTTGAAATTCTCGCCTCCAGTGACCCGGCTCCCTTGCTGCGCCTGGTGACCCTGATGGGCGGTGTTGGTGTCACCGGCCTGCTCCTTCTCTGGTATCTGGTCAACAAGCAGCTGGGCCGCCTGCAACAACTCAGTCATATCGCCCTGGAAATCGGCAAAGGCAACCTGCGTACTGAAACCCCGCTGGGTAAAAGTGATGCCATCGGTCAGGTGTTCAATGCCATGCAAACCATGCGCAATCGCCTTTATGAAATTGCCTTTCAGTTCAATCGTTCGTCGTCCTCCCTGAATTCTTCTGCCGATGAACTGGTGGCTTCCAGCCAGCAAACCGCCGAAGGTGCCCAGGAGCAATCCCAGGCCGCTGCCAGCATGGCGGCCGCTCTGGAAGAGCTGAGTGCATCCGTGGAGCAGATCGGAGAAAATGCCAAGGCAGCCCATGAAGCTTCAACCCAGGCGGGAGAAGTTGCCAACAGCGGTGCTCGGGCTGTCAATGACAGCACCCAGGAAATTGCCTCCATTGCCGATGCCGTCAGGGAGTCCTCAGAAGAACTGGAAGAATTGGATGGCCTCTCCGATCAAATCGGCAGCATTGTTGAAACCATTCGCGGTATCGCCGAACAAACCAACCTGCTGGCTCTGAATGCCGCCATAGAAGCGGCCCGGGCCGGTGACCTGGGCCGAGGCTTTGCAGTGGTTGCCGATGAAGTCCGCAACCTGGCGGAACGTACCTCTCACTCCACCGAGGACATCACCAGCATGGTTCACCAGGTTCAGGAACGCACCAAGCAGGCTGTCACCCGCATGCGCGAAGGCGTCAAACGCGTGGAACAGGGTGTGGAAACCGCCAGAGAGGCCAGCAGCTCGGTTGCCAATATCGAAAATGAAACCAACCGGGTCGTCCAGGCCACCCAGGACATTCAACAGGTGTTGGGAGAACAAAGCATAGCAGCCCGGGAAGTTGCGGAAACCATTGAAAAGATTTCCAGCAAAGCCGATGACAATGCCGCCCAGTCCGATCAGACCAAGGCGGCCAGCGAACAGCTCCGAGCCATCAGCAACAGTATTGAAAACCTGGCCCAGCAACTCAGAATTTATTGAGAACCCTTATGCACCCTGACCGCACCCTGAATAAAACGGAAACACCTCAATCAATACTGGATTTCTGGTTTCAGGAACTGACACCCAAGCACTGGTTCGCCAAAGATCCTGTGCTGGATCAAAACATGGCTGATCGCTTCGGGGCTGTGCATGAACAGGCGGGGCGTTGTGAACTCTACGCATGGCGAGCCAGCCCTGAGGGGCGTTTGGCGGAAATTTTGGTACTCGATCAGTTTTCACGCAATATCTACCGGGATTCGAGCCGGGCCTTTAGCTGGGATGCTTTGGCATTGATGCTGGCGCAGGAAGCGGTGGCACAAGAGATTGACCAAAAACTGACGCCGGAGCAGCGCAGTTTTTTGTATATGCCCTATATGCACAGTGAGTCGACCCTGATCCACAAGGAGGCCGAAACCCTGTTCAATCAGCCGGGGCTGGAGAACAACCTCAAGTACGAGCGCCAGCACCGGGCCATCATCGAGCGTTTTGGTCGCTACCCTCACCGCAATGCACTCCTTGGACGGGACAGCACCCCCGAAGAGCAGGCCTTTCTGAAACAACCCGGATCTTCTTTTTAACCCTTGCCGGGCAAGGGTCGGATGACAGGCTATGCCAGGAGGTCGGCCAACTCCTTCAGGGAGGTCACTTCCAGATCTGAGGCAGGGCCTAAAGGAAAGGGTTGCTGGCCGGGGCGTGCAACAAAGGCTGACTGCATACCCGCCCAGGAGGCTCCGGCCACATCCCAGCCATGAGCAGCCACCAACAAACAGTCTGATGCCGCCACCCCTGCCTGCTGGGTAGCCCAGTGGTAAACACGGGTATGCGGTTTGTAGAGTCCCACCTCTTCGACACTCAAGGCGGCCTCAAACAACGAGGAAAGCCCGGCATTCTGCAATTGGTCAGCAACGGCGGCTCGTGAGGAGTTGGTCAGGGCAAAGAGCCGGTAACCGGCAGCATTCAGGCGCTCAAGGGCCGGAACAACATCCGGGTGCGCCGGTAAAGCACGAATCGGGGCAACTGCCTTTTTTGCTGTAGCTTCATCCAGTTCTATTCCCTGGTTCCTTGCAGTCATTTGCAAGCAGGCGACAGCAATTTCAGCAAAGTCCCGATAGTGATCCGCTACCGTGGTCACCAGTGAATATTGCAGCAGCGTGGTGAACCAGAGGGGCACCAACTCGGGGCGACCGCCCAAAGCTTCACCTATACTTTCCTTGACGGGTTTCAGATCCAGAAGGGTTTCATTCACATCAAAGAAAATGACCTGGGGTTTTAGCATGGAGACTCCAAATTACAGGTACGGCGAACCACCACAAACAGGGTGATCACACCACCGAGGTGTTACAATGCCCGGCACACCAACCCAGGAAAGCATCCCCGGCCGGGTCCAGGCTCATCATTTGAGCCGCCCTCATTGAGCTTTCACAATGGCTGAACCCCATGATGAATCACACTATCAATTCCGTAATCAAGCCACTGATTGCAAAATCGCTGACACTGATTTTCTTAGGCCTGGCCGGGGGCAGCATCCTGTCATTAATGGTCAATATTGTCTATGGCATCATAAATGGATCCAATGCCATTGATATATTTCTGCAAAGCATCAACACCGCAATTATTGCCCTGGCTGTCTTTGAACTGGCACTGGTCATCAACAAAGAATATTCCGACAGCATGGAAAAAGAGGATGCCGTGACCAGTTTAAGAAAAACCTTGCCCCGGTTTATAGGCATGGTTTGTGTTGCCCTATCACTGGAGGGCTTGATTATGGTTATTAAATACAGTCAGTTAGAGCTGGCAGGAAACCTGTATTACCCGGTGGCAATCATTTGCAGCACAGCCCTGCTTTTAATGGCCCTCAGTATTTTCTTGTATTTGACGAGTGAAAAGCTGAAAACAACCCGCCGATCGCTTGATGCAGTCACCCCTCAATCAGGGTGACTCCGTGGGTTGACTGGTGTATTCATGCTGGTGTTTTCGATGGCTGATTTCATTTTTTACGGCACTGTAGGTGGCAACACAAAAGGGAACGAGAAAGTTCATGAAAAAGTGAGGCCAACTGGGACTGGCATCACCCCAGAGAGCGCTACTCTGGTTGATCAGGTTAAGGATAATACCCACAACCAGAGCGATTTTGACAGAGTTGCCCACTACACGAGGCAGCAGGCAGAGGGAGCAATAATAGGCCGCTTTTCCATTCATTTTTGATCTCCTGATTCATCAGCTTCCAAGCGTTTTTGCCATTCCGGACCGAGCTGATGCAACAAATCTATTTGTTGATGACAATTGCGGCAGCCTTTGCAGAGCATTTCATGCATTTTCAGGCTCCAGTGTTCCTTGCGAGTCAGAGTTCGATCCTGACTAGCCGACATCAGTTGGGTGGCTTGTTTGCAAGTCAGCATGCGGCCTCCTCACTGAGCCAGCCTCTTTCCAGACACAGGCGCAGCTTCATTCGTGCCCGGTAGAGAATGACCGAGCAGTTGTTTTCGCTGATGCCCAATAGTTCGCAGATTTCGCAGATATCCACTTCCATCAGTTCGCGCAGAGAAAACACTCGCGCCGGTACATCCGGCAAATGCAGCATGCAGGCATCAAAAACCCGCCAGAAGTGACTGGAAGCCAAGGCCTCTTCAGGATCACCCCAGGCTTGAGGGTGAGCATCCCTAGCCCAGAAGCCGGAGCTTTTGAATTGCCGGTCCAGTTCTTCCTCACTGGGCCAGGCTTCTTCACTCAGCATCCAGTTGGCGCGGCGTTTCTGATTGCGAAAGATATCCAGAATTTTAAAGCGCAAAATGCCGAACACCCAGGTTTCAAACTGGGAACGCCCATCAAAGCTGTCCAGCTTGTTGAGCGCTCCGAGCAGAGCTTCCTGAACGGCATCTTCAGCCTGGTCATCAAACCTCAGTTGCAGACGGGCAAAAGCCAGCAACCGCGGCCTGAGTTTTTCCAGGCGCTCTTGATAAGTGGCTGGTTCAGCGAGCGTTCCAGGCATTTTTAGCGAAGGCCTCATTCAGCGGCGGGTTGCTCAGGTGGTTAGTATAGTTGCTGAGGGTTTTCAGACCCGCAGCCAGTATCACCTCCATCACCTGTTGCTGTTCAAAACCGGCCTCTAGAAATTCATCCACTTCCTTTCCGGCCCAACCTTGCTTACCGACAATAGCCTGGGTGACCTTGGCCAGGGCGGCCATGCGTGGGTCACCAATGGAATCGCCATCACGCAATGCCTGAATGATCTCTTCATCCACTCCGGCCCCCTGAGCCAGGGTGGTGTGGGCCGCCACACAGAATTCACATTGGTTGGCCACACTGACGGCCAGCAAGACGACCTGCTGCTCCTGCGGGGATAGGCTTGAGCGTCCAAAAATATCAGAAAGCGTCTGATAGCCTTCCAACAGGGTCGGCGCATTAGCCATCATGCCATACATGGAAGGAACAAAGCCCAGCTTGTCCTCAGTGGCTTGCAAACGTTCCTTTGCCGTACTCGGTGCAGTTTCAGGCGTGTGCAGAGTAAAGTCGGCCATAGCTGACTCCTTTTTCAATGATTCGAGAATTCACTTTCAGCATAACCAAGCCAGCTCTATGAAAACGGTCACAGCGTCTTTTATTTGACTGCCTGCGTCCGCCTCACCTGCCCTGGCGCATCCTGCCAAAAATCCTTGAAGGCTTTACGAAAGGCACTTTCTGAGCGATAACCGACATTCATGGTGACTTCCAGCACAGACTTCCCCTGTGCCAGTTGCTGCCTTGCCCTGTGCATACGCAGGTGGCGCAGGTATTCGCCCGGTGGCATGCCCTGGGTTTCCTGAAAGTTTTTCGCCAGAAGGGAACGGGCTACGCCCACCTCCTTGGCCAGTGCGGTGACTCCCCAAGCATTTTCCGGGCTGGCATGCATCAAGGCCAGAGCCTGATCAATATAGGCAGGAACGCAGTTTTCCAGCTCAGACCGGGTGACCGCATTTTGTTCCAGAGCAGCCCGCAACAGGTAAATCAACAGGGGTTCAGCAAGCAGCTCCAGAATATGCACAGAACCCAGATCCTGCTGCCCTGCTTCAGTAACCAACAATTGCAAAAGATATCCCAAGGCGGTTGTCGAACCCTGCTGCCTTTTAAGATGCAGCAAGGGTGGCAATTGACGAAACCAACCCGGCAAATACCCCTGCCGAAACCGAAAGTAACCACACACCAGCCCTACACCTTCAACCGGTTCCTGAAGGTCAACTTCTCTGCTGGCCTGCTGCCCGGGATCAACCGGCAAAAGCTGATGGCGACGATCCTGCGAAAAAAACAGCAGATCCCCTTTCTGCAAAAGAATTTTTTCTCCATCCGGCCAGACCAGCCAGCACTCCCCTTCAGTCACCAGATGAAAACTGGGGTCCTGCGGCACATCATGCTCCAGCAACCAATTGCCACAATGCTTGCCGACATGGAATAACTGCCCGTGGATACCCAGAGGCTGAACCAAACGGGTCAGCCAGTCTTCTTGCTGGATGCTCAATACGATCTCCTTTACAAGCACTCATTACCGTGGAATCATCCCCGCTGTTATTCAAGGAATCAAGAGACACTGAATCAGAGTGATTTCTGCTCGCGATATGCACCGTAAAGAGAGGGCTGTTTATGAGCAAGCCAAAAAAAACACCTGAATTCAAAACTGAAGCTGAAGAAAGAGCTTTCTGGGAAAACCATGACTCATCTGACTACGTTGATTGGAAACAGGCAGAAACAGTTTCTCTTCCGAAATTAAAACCCTCCACCAAAACCATTTCACTGCGCTTGCCTGAAGCCTTGCTTGACCGGATTAAAGTTGAGGCCGATAAGCGGGATATGCCTTACCAGTCACTAATCAAGGCCTGGCTTGCAGATGATGTAAACGAAAGCCGACGGGCTGGCTGACAAAATCAGACAGAAATTTATTATTAGTTAATGCTCAAGGTCAGGGGAACATGGTCACTAACTGAGATCCAGTCATCATGCTCACCAACATGAAGTGAACTCTTCTCAGTCAAATCAGCGGAAGTGAACACATAATCGATATGGTAAGGCTTCTGTCGATTCTTCTGCAGGAAAAATGTCGGCTTTGATTCCTGACCTTGTAGTTCCTGAAAGTCGTGGTGATACTGACTTTGCAAACCGATTGCCTCCAATTCTTCAACAACTCCTGTGTGACTCCACCAGCGATCAGCTTGATCCCAGATTGCATTGCTATTGAAATCACCAAGAAGAATTGTGTTAGAGCCACTAAGGTCAGCTCTGTGTATCTGAAGATACTTCCAGAGCTGACCGATATAACCAAAAGCCTGGTTGCCACTTCCTTTCGTCCATACAGCAAGCGCTGTCATTTGTTCATTGATCGTAAACGGCAAAAACAGCCTTAAGTCTTTTGAATGCCAGCGCAGCGAGCTGCTTTTAGCTTCCAGCCCTGACAAACAAAACTCACCACTCCAATTCAACTGCTGAACCCGGTGCTCTTTACGAGGAAATACACCTATACCGCGATTTTTTGATTCCCCCACCCACAGGTAATCACCAGCCCATTCCCGATAAGCCGGAGTTGACAGCTCAGGATTTTCACATTCCTGAACAACAAGGATATCTGCTTCCAGGTTGCCAGCTTCAACCAGTTTGCGCCTCAAGGCACCATTACAGTTCCAGGTTACGATTTTCATAGGCTCGGATATAAGAGAGATGACATCTGCCGGGTGACCAGCACCTCAATCAGAATACTGGTTTTTTTGAATGTCCAAAAGGGGAAGCAAAAGCCAACAGACCTCTCGGCAAGCACGCTTAGACTAGAACGGAAAAATAACAGCGTCAAAACTCCAGAAAAATTGACTGGAAGCCAATGTTATACTGGATTTTATCCAGCCTATCGACACTACTGACCCAGAGATCAACCCATGAACAAGCAACCGGACGGCATTCACTTCTTCAGTTGGCAAAGCCGAATTTCCCTGCTGTTGCCGGTGGGTTTTGAGGAGTTTCAGGAGGATGAATCCACCCACAGTGTCATTTATGCCGATGACCTGGATGCAGAGGATGAACCCGGCGCGCGTATTCTGACCAGGTGCACACGTTTGTTTCCCGGTCAGCAGGAGGCGGATCTGCAGTTGGCTGAACAAACCGCAGCCTTGCCGGGGCATCGGCTGGTTCAGCGTGAAGTCCAGCCGCTGGCGGGCATTCCGGCCATTTATCAGCAACTGACCATCAAGGATGAACAGGGGGAGCAAATTGCTCTGGATGCCTGCGTTCAGGTGGATGATCTGCTGTTCTCAATCAACTGTCGAGCCCCGGCCCATCGGGCTGAAACCTACCTGCCACAATTTCAACAGTTGCTGAAGTCGGCAAGACTGATTCTCTTGTCGGAAGATCGGCCAGCCAGCCTGGACCCGGACAGTGGTCTTCTGGCACATCATCACCTGCGGCTTTCCGCCTGGCTGCCGGATGGCTGGATGCCGATCGAAGAAAAACCTGAAGTACTGCGCTTTTATGGCCCAGCGACACCCGGCATGTCCGGTTACCAGCCCACCTTCAGCATCACTCTTGCTGAGCCGGACGATTATTCCAGCAATGACTGGATGCAAGAGCTGGTGGATGAACGTCTGGAACAACTCCAGGATTCAGCCGATTATCGCCTGCTGGAACACCAAAACCTGCAACTCCCTGACCTGATGCCTGCCCAGCTGATCAGCTACCGCTGGCAACCGGATGATGACCACTATTTCCACCTGCTGCAGGTATTCATCAAGTGTGGCTACCGGGATTTCTACATGATCAATGCTGCCACCCTGGAGCCTCTGGCTGATGAGCAGCTGCCGTTGTTTTACCAAATGCTGGAAAACCTGAGGTTTTTGCCAACTGCTTTTAAATAGCAAAGAGGTCTTGATTGCCGTACCCACAAGCTTCTGTCAGGATAATTCCAATAACCTAGCCTGTCAGGAGTTCAGCATGCCACAAGAAAAGAATCGCCGTTATTCATCCCCCGTGGTCGATGGTATTGGTAAATCAGCCAGTCGTGCCATGTTAAGAGCCGTGGGTTTCAAGGATGAAGATTTTCAAAAACCCCAGGTAGGCATCGCTTCCACCTGGAGTAATCTGACCCCTTGCAATATGCACATCAATCGTCTGGCCGAAGAATCAGCCGCCGGTGCCGATGAAGCAGGTGGTAAATCCCTGATATTCAATACCATTACCGTGTCGGATGGTATTGCCAATGGCACTGAAGGCATGAAGTATTCGCTGGTTTCCCGCGAAGTGATTGCTGACTCGATTGAAACCGTAGCGGGTTGCGAGGGTTTTGATGGTTTGGTAGCCATTGGTGGCTGCGACAAGAATATGCCGGGGTGCCTAATGGGTCTGGCACGCCTGAATCGACCCTCGGTGTTTGTTTACGGTGGTACCATCATGCCCGGTGAAAACCATACTGACATTATTTCCGTCTTTGAGGCAGTCGGTGCCCATGCCCAGGGGAAGCTCGATCTGATTGACGTCAAGCAAATCGAAGAGACCGCCATTCCCGGACCGGGTTCCTGTGGGGGCATGTATACGGCCAACACCATGGCCTCGGCGATTGAAGCCATGGGCATGAGTCTGCCGGGCAGCTCAGCTCAGAATGCAGTATCCGACAGCAAGATTGCAGATTGCCGCGCTGCGGGCTCTGCCGTGCTCAAGCTGCTGGAAGAGGATATCAAGCCATCTGACATCATGACCCGGGAAGCCTTTGAAAATGCCATTACGGTCGTCATTGCCCTGGGCGGCTCCACCAATGCGGTACTGCATTTACTGGCCATGGCCAGCACGGTAGGTGTGGACTTATCGTTGGAAGACTTTACCGAAATTGGCAAACGCGTGCCGGTACTGGCCGACTTGCGGCCCAGTGGCCATTATATGATGTCGGAATTGGTTGCCATTGGCGGCATTCAGCCCCTGATGAAAATGCTGTTAGAGCGCGGAATGCTGCATGGTAACTGCCTGACCGTCACTGGCAAGACACTGGCTGAAAACCTGGCTGAAGTCGCGCCCTACCCCGAAGATCAAAGCATCATTCATGCCTTCAACAATCCCATCAAGGCAGACAGCCACCTGCGAATTTTATACGGCAACCTGGCACCCACGGGTGCGGTTGCCAAAATCACAGGTAAGGAAGGCACCCACTTTACCGGCCGGGCCCGGGTCTTTCACTCCGAAGAGGAAGCTCAGGCAAAAATTCTTGATGGCCAGGTCGTTACCGGTGATGTGCTGGTCATTCGTTACGAGGGTCCCAAAGGTGGGCCGGGTATGCGAGAAATGCTCAGCCCTACCTCGGCCATTATGGGCAGAGGTCTGGGCAGCGAGGTTGCGCTGATTACCGATGGTCGTTTTTCTGGAGGCAGCCATGGCTTCGTGGTCGGTCATATCACCCCCGAAGCAGCCGAAGGCGGCCCCATTGCTTTGGTTGAAGAAGGCGATACCATCACCCTGGATGCCATCAACAACCGGATTGAGCTGGAGGTTTCCAGCCAGGAACTGGAACGCCGTCAACAAGCCTGGCAGCCACCCCAACCCAAATACACCCGAGGTGTGCTGGCAAAATATGCCCGTACGGTAGGCTCAGCCTCAAAAGGCGCAGTGACTGACCTGCCCTGACTTAACCAGCACTATTCATACAGGGTCTGAATGATTCGGCACTGGGCAACCTTCCCACCTCTGCACTGGTGAGCGACTTCTCTGAGTTCATCAGCCAGAGCCTGCAGGGAGGCAATGCGTTCTTCCAGTTGTTGTAGGTGTCGGCTGGCCAGATCATCGGCGGCAGTGCAGTCGGCATCCGGGTTATCAGAGAGTTCCAGCAGCTCACGTATGGCATCCAGGTGCAGCCCCAAATGGCGGCCATGTCGGATAAAACCAATCCGCTCAACGGCCGCCCGGTCATAATAGCGATAACCCTGTTCACTTCTTTGTGGCTGCGCCAGTAGGCCCAATTTTTCATAGTGGCGGATGCTTTCCGGTGAGCAGCCGGTTTGCTGGGCGACTTCCCCGATACGAATTTGTTTAGTCATGGCTTGACCCTGTAACGATTACAGGGTTTAGCCTAGTCATTAGTGACTTGCACGACAAGCCTTTTCGGAGAAAACCATGCAAATGCTTCTGGAAATTCTGAGTGTTGCTTTAAGTGCAGCCCCCTGGTTGTTGTTGGGCTTGCTGATTGCCGGTCTGATCAAGGCCTGGCTGCCGGAAAGCCTTTTGCAACGTTGGATGGGGGGCCACGGTCTGGGCAGTATTTCCCGTGCGGCAATTATCGGCATGCCCCTGCCCTTGTGTTCCTGCGGGGCAATCCCCACGGCTCTGACTTTGCATCGCGGTGGAGCCGGTCGTGGCCCCACCACGGCTTTTCTGATCGGCACGCCAGGGGTCGGGGTGGATTCCATTCTGCTGACCAGCGTTCTGCTCGGGCCTTTTATGGCTGTGGCTCGTGTTCTGGGTGCTTTGGTGACAGCAATCAGCACTGGTTTGCTGGTGGGGCTCACTTCCGAGCAGAAAACACCCGCTCCTGCAGCGGAAAAAGCTTCTTCGTGCTGCTCCAAGAGCAGCTGTTGCGACAGCGATGCTTCAACCGAGGACAGCTGCAGTACAACCAGCAATCAAAGTTCACTCCGCCAGGGGCTGCGCTATGCCTTCAGTGACCTGCTGGATGATATCAGTGTCTGGGTTTTTGCCGGTCTGTTGCTGGCCGGTGTGCTGGTCACTCTGATGCCACCCGAAACCCTGGCTGGCTTGTCCGGTGGTTTTTTATCCTTGTTGCTGATGGCGGTAATCGGTATTCCCCTGTATGTCTGCGCCACAGCCGCCACGCCCATAGCAGCAGGTCTTTTACTGACCGGTATTTCTCCGGGCATGGCTTTGGTTTTTCTGCTGGCCGGGCCCATCACCAGCCTGGCGACTTTGGGCCTGTTGCGGCGTGAATTCGGCACCCAGGCCCTGATGATTTATCTGGGCAGCATCCTGGTGGTGACCGTGGCTTTAGGCTGGCTGCTGGATGAATTGCTGCGCCATATTTCTCTGGACCCCGTGGCTCAGGCCACTGAAGTCCAGGAGCTACTGCCTGCCTCTCTGGAATGGCTGGCTCTGGGGCTATTGCTCGTTTTTGCCCTCCGCCCCCTGCGGCAGCGGCTTTTCGGGTTCTAAGGATGTTCTGGGCAGGGGTTTGAAAGGCATCAGCAAGAGGTTTTTCAAGCCCAGCTTTTCCTGTTTTTGCTGATAGCTCAATCCCAGAACCATGGATTCGTGGCCATCCCTGGGGTTCTGGGTATAGGTGCCCAGCAGGCGATCCCAGATGGAAAGAAAAAAACCATAGTTGCTGTTGGTTTCCTGAGGGTAAATGGAATGATGAATCCGGTGCATGTCAGGGGTAATAATAAACCAGCGCATGACCCTTTCCAGTCGGGGTTGCAGACGAATATTGGCATGGCTGAACATGGAAGCCGCATTGAGCAGAACCTCAAACACCAGCACAACCAGCGGATTCAGACCCAGAGCAGCCACGACAGCCACCTTGTAAATCAGTGACAAAAGGATTTCCACAGGATGAAAACGCAGTCCACTGGTGACATCCAGATCCAGGTCGGCATGGTGCACCTGATGCAGTCGCCAGAAAAAGGGCAGGGCATGCGCCAGCACATGCTGTAGATAGATGGACAGATCCAGCAGCAACAGACCCACCACAAAAACCAGCCAGGGCGGCCAACCCACCAGATTTAGAAGGCCCCAGCCTTCGGCCTGCACATGAAAAGCCATGGCCACGGCTGCCGCACCCAAAGTCAGACGCTGGATCACAACATTCAAGGCAATCATGCCCAGATTGATTCCCCAGCGCTGTTTACGGGATTCCCGCCAGGTACGCATAGGGCGCAGAAACTCCAGGCTAGCCACCACCAGGAGTACCAATAAAAAAACACCCAGTCTGATGCCTGCTTCACTGCTCATACGCTGGACTCCTTATTGGGACAGGGCACCACCACAGCTGCTTCCCTGCCCTGCGGTACAGCCATAACAATGATCAGCCACACGAATTGGTTGACCCTGTAAATCCGCATCCAGTATCTCTTTCAGGTAAAGGGGCGTACGAGCCTCCCCCAGTGGCAACTGCAACTGCTGGTTGAAATCGCAATCATACACCCGGCCCTGATAATCCACCGACAGGGTATTCAGACACATCAGGCCGGGCAGAGTTGCCTGATTGAAACTGGCCTTGAGCAAATCCATATAGGTGTCAAATTCGCCACGGCTGATCAGGGTACTGCCAAAACGCTGAATGGGCATATTGGCCAGGGTCAGAAGGTTATTGAAGCGAATACCGAAATGTTCATACAGCTCCTTCTTGTAAGCCTGCTCCAGTTCCAGCTGGGAAGGCGGCAGGCTGGGGCCGAGGGGGTTGTACACCAGGCTGAGTTGCAGCCCGCTGCCTTCCTGGCCATACCCCAGATCATTAAGCTGTTGCAGCCCCTTCAAACTGGCCTCAAAAACACCATCACCGCGCTGGGCATCGACATTTTTGGCCGAATAACAGGGTAAGGAAGCCACCACTTCCACCTGGTTTTCAGCTAAAAACTCTGCTGTGGTTTCCTGGCCGGGTTCACAAAGAATGGTCAGATTACAGCGGTCAATGACCTTCACGCCTCTTTTGCGAGCTTGTGTCACCAGCCAGCGAAACTGCGGATGCAACTCAGGTGCCCCCCCGGTGACATCCAGAGTATGGATACTGGGATTGTGATCCAGTAAAGCCAGGAGTTGCTCCAGGGTTTCCTGACTCATGGCTTCCTTGCGTTTGGGGCTGGAAGCCACGTGGCAATGCAAGCAGGACTGGTTGCAGGTGAGAGTGATATTGGCCTGCAAGACTTCCAGCTGTCCTCGGGCCAGAGCCGGAAAATCCGTGGCAATCAAGCGGGGCAAGGTAGCGTGCATCTTTAAACTCCTGAGGTTAAGGCTTTGGTGGTTGGTCGTTTGACCCGCCTGCTTCTTACAGAGACCTTTGAATTGGTGTTCAGTTTAGCTGAAGAGTCAAATGCCTCCAAAATATTCTTGTACAAAAACTTGACATAAACTTATACATAGCCCATCTTGACATGGAAGCAACACAACATCCACCGAGCAATAGCGGAGAAGACCATGGAAATTTTATCTTTCGGTTCCGACAACATTGAAAACAGCCTAGCCAAGATGTCCAAGGAGCAACTGAATGACGTTGCTTTTGGCGCCATCCAGTTGGACGGTCAGGGCAAGATTTTGCAGTACAACGCCGCCGAGGGCGATATCACAGGGCGCGACCCCGGTCAGGTGATTGGCAAGAACTTCTTTCGGGAAGTGGCCCCCTGCACCAACCGTCCCGAGTTCAAGGGCCGTTTCGATGAAGGTGTTAAAGCAGGCAACCTGAATGTCATGTTCGAGTACACCTTTGACTATGAAATGCAGCCCACCAAGGTGAAGGTGCATATGAAAAAAGCCCTGACTGGCGACAGCTACTGGGTTTTTGTTAAGCGTCTTTAATCCACTGATTTTGTAACAACAAGAGGTGTGCTTATGCAGGGTTTTGAGCTGAGTGAAACCACTCTTCTGGAAGTCATCAAGGCCTTGGTCGCTGATGAACTGAAGGCTTTAAGACCTGAAACAGCTCAGGATATTTTTCCTGAAGACTGGGATAAGCACACCTCAATTCATCCCCTGCCCGCCGATTCCAAGCAAGCCTCTTTGCAGGCTGACTCCCTGGAAAAGCTGGCATTGGCAACCCGTGTGACCGATTTTTTCCAGATTCGTGAGAGCGGTCTGGAAGATTATTTGCTGAGACACAAAACCCTGGGCCAATGGGCCGAACTGGTGGCCGAAGCTCGAAAACGAGGCACACGGAATATCACTTTCTATACCTCGGGCAGCACCGGACAACCCAAAGCCTGCCCTCAGGAATGGCAAAGCCTGGTAACCGAAGCCGAATATTTTCGCCAGGTGTTTACCCAAAAATTGCAACAGCCCATCCAACGCATTCTGGCCCTCAGCCCTTGCCAGCATATCTATGGTTTTTTATTTTCCGCCTTGTTGCCAGACTTACTGGATGTTCCTGTCATCCGGGGGACTCGGGCTTTTTCTTGGGTTCAAAGCCGGAATCTGCAAGCCGGTGATCTGGTGATTGGCTTTCCCTTTATCTGGAAGCAGATCAGCCGCAGCCAGCAGCCTTTTCCTGCCGGGGTGGTGGGTATCACCTCCACTGGCCCTTGTGATCCGCAAATCATTCAACAGCTCCAGCAGCAGGGTTTGAGTCATCTGCTGGAGATTTACGGTTCCAGTGAAACCGGCGGCTTGGGCTGGCGCGAGCAAACGGACCAACCCTTTGAGTTGCTGCCGCGCTGGCAAGCGGTCGAAGGCCGGGATGATGTCTTGCTGGATCTTGTTTCCCGCCAACAACAACCGCTGAACGATCAATTCCACTGGCAGGATAACCATCACTTTTACCCGGCCGGTCGTCTGGATCAGGCGCTACAGGTTGCCGGAATCAATGTTTTCCCTGCCCGGATTGCCGAACAATTGCGCCAGCTTCCTCAAGTTCAGGAGGTGGCTGTACGCCTGATGTCTCCTGCAGAAGGCGAGCGCCTCAAGGCTTTTGTGATCCTGGCTGATCCTCAGCAATCAGAATCAGAGCTGCGCCAGCAATTGCAAACCTGGTGCCAGCAAAACCTCAAAACCGCTGAGCGCCCCCAGGCTTTCACTTTTGGAAACCAACTGCCTCGCAACTCGCTGGGTAAAGCCAGTGACTGGTCTCTGCAAACTTCCAACCTGACACCGACTGAGTAACCCATGCAAAGAATACAACTCCAGGCAGAAACCAGCCTGACCTTACAGGAATTAGAAGCCATCGCCTTGGGCGCCAGGCTGGAGTTAAGCGAAGCCCATTGGCAGGCCGTGGCCCGTTGCCGGGAGTTTCTGGATCAATTGATTGCAGGCAAAAGAAGAATTTACGGGGTCACCACAGGCTATGGCCCTTTGGCCAATACCTATGTGGATACTGAGTCTTCCGCACAACTGCAACAGGGTTTGGTGCACCACCTGACCAGTGGCACCGGCCCTCTGTTAAAGAAAGAGCAGGTGCGAGCCATCATGGCCGCCCGTGCCGTGACCCTGGCTCGTGGCCATTCCGCGATTCGCCCTGAAGCCCTGCAACTGCTGCTTGATTGTCTGGAAAAAGACCTGATCCCTCAGGTTCCGGCCATAGGCACCGTGGGAGCCAGCGGTGATCTGACCCCTCTGGCGCACATCACTCTGGGTTTGATGGGTCAAGGGGATGTCTGGTTAAAAGAGGCCAACCTCCCCGCACAGCAAGCCTTACAGCAAGCCGGACTTCAGCCTTTGAACCCGCAAGGCAAGGATGCGCTGGCTCTGGTCAATGGCACTTCGGCCATGACGGCTATCGCTGCGCTGAATGCCTGTCAGGCTAAGCGTTTGCTGGAGCTTTCCGTTTCTCTGACGGGGCTTTATGGCGAGCTGCTGAACGGTCACCTGGAAGCGCTGCAACCTGGACTGGCACAATTGCGTCCCCATCCAGGTCAGCTCTGGGCGCAGGAAGCCTTGCTGGCAGCCTGTGTCGACAGCCAGCGTCTGCAGGGTGTTGAGCAGCCACCGCCGCGTTTACCGGAAGATCTGGCTGCTGGTACAGCTCGTCACAATCAGCCTTTACCCCAGGATGCCTATACGTTTCGCTGTGCACCCCAACACCTGGGGGCCGTCAAGGACACCCTGGATTTTCATCAACAGGTGGTTGAGAGAGAAGTCTGGTCAGTCACCGACAACCCCCTGTTCCTGCCAGACACCCAGGAAGTGCTGCATGGCGGTAACTTTTTTGGCCAACATGTCGCCCTGGCCGCCGACGCCTTAAACAATGCTCTGATCACTCTGGCGGTGCACAGCGAAAGACGCATTGCCCGCATCACTGACCCCAGCATGAATCAGGGGCTACCACCCTTTTTACGCGGCAACAACAATGGCCTGCACAGTGGCTTTATGGGTGCTCAGGTCACCGCCACCGCTTTGGTGGCAGAAATGCGCACCCAAGCCAGCCCGGCCAGCATTCAATCCATTGCCACCAATGCCAACAACCAGGATGTGGTGACCATGGGTACTCTGGCAGCCCGGCGCTGTGCCACAACACTGGAACGTCTGACCGAACTCCTGGCCATTGAAAGCCTGATTCTCAGCCAGGGTTATGAGCTGAGAGGCGGCCAGTCGGCAGGCTTTTCCCGATCCGCCAGCCAACTGCATCAAGCGGTGCGCAAAATTGCGGATGGCCTGACGGATGATCGCCCTTTAGCTGGGGATATTCAAAAACTCAGCCAGCAACTGGCTGACCCGGCTTTTATCGCCGCCTTGCAAACAAAACCGGGCTTGTAGTTTTCCTGAAACACCGTCAGTCTAGGCTTCTGACTATGATTAGCCTGCAAGGAGGCTGAATGACACCTCTCATCTGGATCTCTCTGGGCCTGCTGCTTATTCTTTCCGAGCTGCTGGCCACCAGTATTGTTGCGGTATTTCTTGGCCTGGGTGCCCTGGCCGCAGGCATTGCGTTGCAACTGGGCTGGGCGGATGGCCTGACAACCCAACTGGTGATTTTCAGTCTGGTCAGCCTGATCACTCTGCTTCTGGCCCGGCGCAAACTGAAACGCTGGTTTGTCGGTGAGACCCGCAACAAGCAAAATTCCAACCGGCATTTTCAGCAGGAAATTGGCCAACGCGTGGAAGTCACTGAAGACTTCATCCAGGGCGCAGGCCGAGTGAGCCTGAATGGCGTTCACTGGGATGCCTACAGTGAAGACGAACTCAAAAAAGGCGATATCGCCTGGGTAACAGCCAACCGAGGCATTCAGTTGTTTGTAACCCAACAAGCCCCCAACCAAGCAGCACCCCAGGAGTAGCAACATGGATAATCTGGATTTTGGCAGCATTCTGGCCCTTGGCCTTGCTCTTTTCGTTATTATTGCCGTTATCAAATCGGCACGCATCGTTCCCCAGCGATCCAATTTTGTGATCGAGCGTCTGGGCAAATACAACCGGACACTGGATTCCGGCTTTCATATTCTTATTCCTTTTATCGACAAGGTTGCCTACGCCCACACCCTCAAGGAAGAAGTGATTGATGTTGAACGCCAGGCCTGTGTTACCAAGGACAATATCCAGGTCGGCATCAATGGCGTCATGTACATCCAGGTGGTGGATGCCCATCAGGCCAGTTACGGTATCAACAACTACCGTTATGCCGCTTCCCAACTGGCCCAGACCACCATGCGTTCCGTGATTGGCCAGACGGATCTGGACAAAACCTTTGAAGAAAGAGCCAAGATCAATGAAGAAGTGGTCAAGGCTCTGGATGATGCCGCCAAGCCCTGGGGGATCAAGGTGCTGCGCTACGAGATTTCCGATATCGAGCTGCCCGCCAGTATCAAGGATGCCCTGGAACAGCAGATGCGCGCCGAACGCGAACGTCGGGCCGCCATTGCCAAGTCTGAAGGTGAACGCCAGGCCATGATCAATGTTTCTGAAGGTCAGAAGCAGGAAGTCATCAACCTGTCTGAAGCTGAAAAACTCAAACAGATCAATGAAGCCGAAGGCCGTGCCCAGGAAATCGAACTGGTGGCCACCGCCACAGCAGAAGGTCTGCGCAAGATTGCCCTGGCCATCAAGGAAGACGGCGGTCGTGATGCCGTCAGCCTGCGGGTTGCTGAACAGTATGTGAAAGAATTTGGCAACCTGGCAAAAACCAACAACACCATGATTATTCCGGCAGAGCTATCCAATATCGGCGGTGCGGTTGCAGGCATCACCGAAGTCTTGAAAGCCAGCTCCATGAATAAATCAACTTAAGCCGCTCACCTAGGAAGCCTCTGATTAGCGTCACGAGTGCAGGTCAGGCAAGGCGAAATTGAGCGAAAGAGCGGAGTTTACAGTTAGTAAATGAGCATTTTGAGGTCAATTTCAACGCAGCATCACCAAACGCAGTAGTAATCAGTGGTTTCCTAGCTTGCCCCCATGTAATCCGCTTTGTATGCTTGCAGCTGTTCAAACCCAACAAGCGGATTTCAGGGGCAGGCATGCAGCAATTTTTCCTCCAGCTGGGCAATTTGCTGGGCATCGACAAGAACTCGACTTCTCACACCGAAAAACTGATTTCCATGGCCGGTGTGCTGCTGGGCCTGCTCACTATCCGGGAAATTTCCAGCTGGTATCTGGCCGACAGCAGCTCCCTGTTGATGATCGCCTCCATGGGGGCCAGCGCCATTCTGATCTTCGGGATGCCACATGGTGCTCTCTCCCAACCCTGGCCCGTGCTTTGTGGCCACCTGGTTTCTGCCGCTATCGGGGTGACCCTGAGTCGCTTTTTCCCCAGCGCCTGGTGGACACCTGCGCTGGCCGTTGCCCTGGCCATGGGCACCATGCACTACCTGCACTGCATTCATCCGCCTGGGGGTGCCACAGCCATGGTGGCCGTTGTCGGTGGTGAACAGGTTCAGGCGCTGGGTTATCAGTACCTGCTGACTCCGGTTTTGATGAATGTCGTCAGCCTGCTGCTGGTGGCCATCATCTTCAATAGCTTTTTCCCCTGGCGACGTTACCCGGTTCACCTGGCCCTGGCTTCCTACACTGAGCCCCAGTTGCCGAAAAACTTCTCAGGCGAACCGCAGCCGGAAGATTTTGATGCCGCCCTGGCCGAGCTGGATTCCTATCGCGATATCACCACCGAAGAACTGAGCGAACTCTACCAGCGCGCCAAGTACCGGGCTTCACTGAGAATTGAAGAAGAAAAGCAACAAAAGCGCCTGCTTCACCGTAAGAAGAAAGGCTGATCAACAACAATTTTCTTCCAGCCAACCCAGCAGGGTTAGAGCGTCCTGATCCCCGGCCTCTTCAAAAAGCTCATACAGTTGGTTGATATTGGTATGAATCAAAAACAAATCATCCGGTTTGGGGCCGGATTTCGGGTGGCGCTTGGCCAGAAAATAATCCCAGAAGGGCGAAGCATGTACCTCCTGGCCAGCCAGGCTTTCAATTCGGGTCATTAACTGGCTGGCTTTGCCATCACAGTCTATTCCTTTGAAGCTCACATAACGATCAAGCACTTCATCTGAATTTTTGCCATCTTCCATCACTGACTCCTATTTAAACAGAAAAAATCAGAATTATTTTCTGCAAAATAAGAGCCAGTTAGAGCCTGCCATTAGCAGCATTTCAAGATGATTTGTCCTGCATCAAAAGATCAGCCACTTTTTCTGCAGTACCTGCAGACAGGGTCCAGCCCAGATGACCGTGACCGGTATTGTAAAAAACGCTGGGGTGCTTGCCGGGTCCCACGATCGGCATCATGTTCGGCGTCATGGGTCTCAGGCCAGCCCAGGGCACAACTTCTTCAGTCGATACCTCAGGAAAGAAATCTTCGACCCAGCGAATCAGGGGTTGTATCCGGTCGGCTCGAATATCCCTGTTGAAGCCATTCAGCTCTGCTGTTCCTGCAACTCTCAGTCGGTAAGCCCCCAAACGGCTGCAAACCAGCTTGGAAGCTTCATCCAGCAGGCTGATCTGGGGGGCGGCATCACGGCTTCCCTTGTCTTTCAAATTGACGGTAATGGAATAGCCCTTGACCGGGTAAATGGGCAGATGATCCCCCACGTCTGCCGCCAGTTTCCTGCTGCCGGTGCCAGCACAGACCACAACCCGGTCATAGCTGGCGGGTTCTCTTTGCTGGTCATCTTCACCCGCCACAACCCAGGCTTTGTTCTGATCGGCCAGTAACTGAAAAACCTGTTGGCGATAAACAATCCTGGCGCCCAGGCGTTCACAGGCAGCGGCCAACCCCTGAGTGAACTTGTGAATATCACCGCTGGCATCACCCGGTGTGTAATAGCCACCGTAAAAGCTTGCCTGAAGGCTGGGTTCCAGCTCTCGAATTTCCTCCGGTGTCACCGGCACACGTTCGAGACCGGCTTCCACCAGCAACCTCTGCACCTTTTCGGTTTGCCGGAACTCCTCTTCACTGCGATAAACGTGGAGGATGCCTTTTTTCTTGAGATCAAAATTGATGTTTTCTTCCTTCGCCCAGGCAAAAAGATGCTCACGGGCCGCCAGAGCCATGCGCACGGTTTCACAGGTGTTTTCGTCATGGTCAGGAATCGCTGCAACAAACTTTGTCATCCAGGCAAGCTTCTGCCAGGAAGGTTTGGGATTCACCAACAGAGGGGCATCCGGGCTGAACAACCATCTAAGCCCCTTGAGCAGTGTCGGCCAGGAATTCCAGACTTCAGCGTTACTCGCCGATAACTGCCCACCATTGGCATAGGAGGTTTCCATACCCGCATAACGCCGACTTTCATACAGGGTAACCTCATGCCCTCGTTTGAGCAGTGCATAGGCCGTGGTCACCCCGGTAATGCCCCCTCCGATAACGGCAATTTTCTTCATGCTGCCTCCGGTCAACAAATTTATTGTTCAGTTTAGCTAAAAATTTCTGGTTTATTGCTCTAAATATCAAAAATATTCCAGTTGTAAACACCAGCCACCCCGTTTGCCACACAAATCAGCAAAACCTTAATCAAACCGTCATCTCAATGTAATTGCTCCTAAATAGGGTAGAGCAACTCTTGAAAGTCCACCTTTTAAACTCTGGAGTCAACATGAACAAAATGATGCGCACTGCCTTACTAAGCACTTCTCTGCTTGTCCTGCCTTTCGCCGCCCAGGCAGGCAATTTAGCAGAAGTATGCCCCAATCCAATTCGTATGGCAGATACCGGTATTGAGGGAATGGGGCAATTAAGGGATGCATTTGGCCCTTTCAGCGAAGAGTTTGAAGCCGTTACTGGCATTGAGCTGGCCATGTACTCGCTCAGCAATCGCACCGCCGCAGGCAATGCACTGCAATTTGATGATGTCGAGCTGGTTTTTGCAGGCCCCTCCGAGTTCGTTCTTTTCAGTCAACATCAGGATATGGATATTCTCTTCAGCATAGAGCGTCCTCACTACGGTAGTTCATTTTTTGTCAAAGCAGCCAGCCCCTATCAGTCATTGGCTGACTTGAAAGGACAAAAAATTGCCTTGAAAGATGTTGGCTCTACCAGTGGCCATATCTTCCCCAGTCAGATGTTGGTCGATGCCGGACTGGATATCAGCCGCGACCTGGATGTTGTCATGGCGGGTGATGCCCGAATCGCTGCTTTGGTTAATGATGATGTGGTTGCACTGGGCGGTGGTAATCGGGATATCGAAAAAATCAAACAGCTTGATCCGCGTGGCGATTATCGAGTACTTGCCAAAAGCGGCAAGCTGCCAGGAGATCCTATTGTCATGCGCAGCACTCTGCCTACGGCCTGCAAGGAAGGCTTGAAGACCACCTTGAGCCAGCATTCTGAGCGCCTGTGGGAAGCCCTCATTGCCACAGAGCGTAATCAAGACAAGTTCCTGAACCGTGACTCCTTCATGTCCTTTGATATTACTCCTGCCGACTACGAGATCGTACGCCAGGCTTATCAGGCCGCCGGTATTGCTTTGCGCTGATTCGATATTTTGCTCATTCGTGTTCAATCTGGGGTCTTCCATGACGGCGATACAGGTCAGTAATCTTCACAAGAATTTTGCTCAGCTCAAGGTTCTTGAAGGCATCAACTTCACAATCCAGCCCGGTGAAGGTGTTGTACTTCTGGGAGCCAATGGCTGTGGCAAATCCACCCTGATGCGCTGTCTCAATGGGCTGGAAACTCCGAGCCAGGGCAAAATCAGTATGCAGGAACAGTCACTGCACGGAATGAGCAACAAACAATTACGGCATTTACGCAAACACATTGGCGTTGTTTTTCAGCAATTCAACCTGGTCAATAACCTGAGTGTTTTTCAGAATGTTCTGTTTGGTGCTCTGGGCCACTACCGTTTGGGTTTATTGAAAGTCTGGGAGCCTCTGGCTTCCAGCGAAGATCGAGATCGTGCTCTTGAGTGTCTGGAGCGGGTAGGCCTCGCCGAAAAAGCCAGCAGTCGCTGCCAGGATCTATCGGGAGGACAGCAGCAGCGGGTTGCCATCGCCAGAATGCTGATGCAAGAGCCTGCGATCATCCTTGCTGATGAACCCGTTGCCAGCCTCGACCCCAGAGCTGGCAAGGAAGTCATGGATTTGCTTTGGGATATCGTTCAGGAAAAAGGCCTGACCCTTTTGTGCACCCTGCACCAATTGGAACTGGTTCGGGAGTACGGAGACAGAGTGCTGGGTCTCAAAGCTGGAAAAGTCGCTCTGGATGCAGCCGTAAGCGATCTGCATCAAGAACAGCTTTTGCAGCTTTACCAAACTGATCCGGGTGAAAAAGCCTCCACACATCAGTCTCCGCAACCCATACTTTCCTCCTTGTCGACTTGAAACGGAATCCATCATGTCCTTTTCTGAAAAGCCTTCAACAAGCGCACAAATAACCGCGCCCCCTCGCTTCAAAGCACCCTCCCTGTTTGTCTGGATCATCCTGCTGGGGTTTGCCAGTTTTTTTATCCAGGGGCTGATGGCTGCTGACCTTTCATTGGAAAGGCTTGCCAAAGGTGCCGTCAATCTGGTGACCTTTTTGAGTCTTTCCATTCCTCCCGATTGGGGTGATATGGATGTGGTGGCCTGGGCCATGCTGGAAACCCTGAATATGGCCATCGTCGGTGTCACTTTTGGTGTTTTGCTGAGTATTCCTTTTGCTCTTCTGGCTTCCAGCAATACAGCCCCTCACCCGCTTGTTCGCAGCATTGCCCGCCTGATGATTGCCACCATGCGCACCATTCCAGACCTGATCTGGGCACTGATTTTTGTTGTTGCTGTTGGCCTGGGTCCCTTGGCCGGAATTCTGGCGATTATTCTGGATACCATAGGTTTTGCAGCACGCTTTTTCTCCGAGCGCATTGAAGAGGTCAAACCTGGCCCCTCCCAGGCTTTGACCGCCAGTGGTGCAGGCCGAATTTCAGTTATTTTTGGCGCTATTCTGCCTGAAACCCTGGCCTCCATGTCTGCTACCAGCCTTTACAGTGTGGAAAAAGCCATACGCTCGGCGGTCACCCTCGGGCTGGTTGGAGCGGGTGGTATCGGGGTGGAGCTTTCCACTGCCATGCGGCTTTTCCAATATGACAAGGCACTGGCCATCATCCTGGTCATTTTGATCGCCGTGATTGGTTTTGAACATCTGTCCAACGCCATTCGTAAACGCGTGATCTGATCCACACTTCAGTGGTCGGCTAATTCCGGCGAGTTGTTCTCAATCCGGTCATTTTCCTGTCATCAAAAACAGCCAGTCTGAAACAACCCTGAAATGAGGAGCCATTTATGGTCAGACTGGAAAAGAAAGCAACCCGCCTTTATGTTCTGGATACCAATGTCCTTCTGCACGATCCTGCCGCTCTCTTTCAATTTGAGGAACATGATGTCGTCATACCCATGACGGTTCTGGAAGAGCTGGATCAACACAAGAACGGCAGCCGCGAAATTGCCCGTATGGCACGGCAAGTCAGCCGCACTCTGGCTGATTTGACTCATCGAGCCAGCTTCAGTGAAATTCAGGAAGGTTTACGGCTTCATCCAGCCAAGCTGGATAGTGGCCAGTTACGTATTCTTTGTTACCCGGATTTGAAACCGCTGGAACACCTTGAGGATACCGCTGATAACCGCCTGCTGGCCGAAACCTGCCGCCTGAGAAGCGAGCGCCCCGATGCTTCGGTCATTCTGGTCACCAAAGACATCAATCTAAGGGTCAAAGCCTCAGCCCTTAACGTGCCCGTGGAAGACTATCTGACCGATCAGGCTTTTTCCGACTCTGATGCTCTGCTGGAAGGTTGTAAGATTTATGCGCCAGGCGAAGATGGCAAATCAGGCCTCTGGAAAGGGCTGGATGTCCAGGTTACCAACCCTGTCAGCGGCAAGACCACCTATCACCTGGAGGGTTGCTTGGCGAGCGATTGGCATGAAGCCATGCTGGTTGCCGATCAGGAAGAACAACCCCAGTTTGAAGCCGTGGTGCGGGAAGTCACGCCTTCTCGTGCACTTTTGGAATTACTGCGTAACTACCGCTCCCAACACCATGTCTGGGGCATCCAGGCCAAGGATACCCGTCAGAATTTTGCTCTCAACCTGTTGATGGACCCGGAGATCGATCTGGTGACTCTGGCAGGCCATGCCGGAACGGGCAAAACCTTCATGACCCTGGCGGCTGCTTTTGAACAAACCTTTGATCAGAAGCGTTTTGAACGCATCGTTTTCACCCGTGCACCCATTTCCATGAGTGAAGACATCGGTTTTTTACCCGGTGATGAAGAAGAAAAAATGACCCCCTGGATGGGTGCCTTCCATGACAATATGGACAGCCTTTTGCGCAATGAAGAAGGCAGTAGCTGGGACAATCCGGCAACTCGTCAATTTGTCAGCTCCCGAGTTCAACTGCGCTCTCCGGGCTTTATGCGGGGACGCACCCTGAATGACACCTTTTTGATCATTGATGAAGCCCAGAACTTCACCCCCAAGCAGATCAAATCCCTGATTACCCGGGCCGGACACAACACCAAGATTGTGTGTCTGGGCAATGTCGGACAAATAGACACCCCCTATCTGACTGCCAACACCTGTGGGCTGGCTGCCCTGGTGGAAAGCTTTCGTCACTGGCCCCATGCCGGGCACATCACCCTGAAAAACATCGAAAGATCACGCCTGGCGATGGCTGGAGAGGAGTTACTGTAACCAAGACAGGCTAGCGTTTCTCTTAATAACAGATGGAGCGTTAGCCTTAATCAGAATTCGGCCAGAGCAATTGCTGCTGGCCCTGGTGTTCATAAACCAGACAAGAGCCATCAATCTGCTTGGTGGCATGCTTAACATGAGACACTTCGGAAGCCAGCATGTGAGCATTCATTTTCTGGTCTGCGGGTGCTCTCAGAGCAGCCACTGACAGGCCTACAAAAGCAAAAAAGCGCTGAATGCCATAGCGGTCTTCCGCATGAATACCCCCAGCCAAACGATCTTTCTCACTATAATATTCCTGACTCTGCTGGGTAAAACTTTCCAGTACACTGGTTAAACGCTCCTGCCAGTCCTTGCTGCGACAAAGAACCACAAAATCATCCCCCCCGACATGACCGATGAAATCCTCCTCGGGATGCAGATGTTTTTTAAGGATACGGGCCAGACTCTTCAGCAGCTCGTCACCCTGCGCATAACCATAGTTATCATTAAAAGGCTTGAAGTTGTCCAGATCCAGGTAGCAAACCACCACCGGCTCATCCGTGATTAACCAGGCATCCAAAGTCTGTTGTATGGGCCCATTGCCGGGAAGAAGTGTTAAAGGGTTGGCCTGGCGGGCATTACGAATTTTCAGATCCGTCATGATTCGCAAGAGGTCAACAACCTGGCCAATGCCTAGATAGCCACCTGACTCGGTAATGATAAAGTCATCATCCAAATGGTCTCTATTGCGTTCGGTCACCCACTGGCTGACCGTTTCCAAAGATGTTCCCAGATCAACTTTCAAGGGATGTGTATGCATCAAATGAGTCACTGGATGTCGATAATAGATCTCCTTGCCAAACGGTCTGAGCAGCTCTTTCATAAGCTGAGAGCGTATAAGCAAACCCTTGGGGCGAAGATGAGCATCCACCACAGGCAGGGAAAACAGCTCTTCATCCTGCCGGAATACTTCCACCGCTTCAGCAACACTGGCTTCAGGGGAAATACATTTGACCCGACGTAAAAGCAGGCTAATATCTTCCTGTTCTGCAACAGTTTTAGTTTGGCGATGTTTTTTCCGCTCCAAAACAGCAAGAGGCTCGGCTGGTGAAGGCTGTGCCTGAGGGCGGGAAAAGTAGTAACCCTGAACCCAATCCACACCCATTTCTTCCAGCTGTTGCAGTTCAGCATGGTTTTCCACACCTTCAGCAATCAACTGGGTTCCCAAGGCTGCAGCCAAGGTGTGCAGAGAACGCATGAAGGCCTGCTTTACCTTGTCGCGGTGGATCTGGTGAACAAAATGTTGTTCAACCCGGATATAGTCAGGGCGCAATTCCGACCAGAGCCGGAGTCCTGAATAACCCCGTCCCAGATCACCCAGTGCAACCTGAAAGCCCATGGAGCGATAATGATCCAGTGCCTTTTGTATGCTTTCAAAATCCTGTCCGGAATGGTTTTCAGACAACTCGATAACCAATTGCTCCGGTGTCAGCCCCAGCTCCCTGACCAACTGCAGCGTCTGTCCCGGCTCATGATCCGGTTGGGCCAGTAAATCCGGTGAGATATTGATGAATAACTTACCGGGAAGTTGTTGGCGGGCAAAAGCGGTTAAAGCCTGGGTTCGGCTCAGGTTTTCCAAAGCAACCAACTGCCCTTCGCGGCGGGCAACCTGAAAGAGCCGATCCGGCGAGTAAAGGGGGCTATCCAGCGGCCCCCGGCTGAGAGCTTCCCAGGCTACAATTTTCTGCTCAACCAAGCTGATCAACGGCTGGTAAACACTCAGCAATTGTTTTTCCTGCAGGAGTTCATCCAGCATCTCTTTTTCTGTCCGGCAAGGCCGATCTGAACTCTTGCCTAACTTGGTTTCATTTGAGCAGGCCATAAAACATCCCTGAAGGAAATTGCTTTTCCAGATTGTGTCGGCAAGAGGTTACAAAACAAAGAAAGCCACTGACTTGAAAGTGACCAGAAGTCTTCATGCCTGTGTCACTCTGCATGCCTAACCTTGGAAGCATCTCATACGGAAGGGAGAGCTGAAGGATGATGTATGACGATCTAAAATCACTTCTGGAATTCAACCGGGAACGCCTGCATTCGCTGGCTGTTTCCCGGCAGCAACATCTGGACGGCTGGCTGGAACAGCTTAAAAGGGAAGAGGAAGTCGCTGCTCAGCTTTTTTACACTCACCTTCTGGGCAAAAGCTCGGATCAACTGCCGGGATTCACCCGTAACCTGATCCATCAGGCTGATTTCAGCGGCGACCTGGTGCTGGCCAAGAAAGCCCCCGATGGAAGAATTTTCTGCCTATTAGCCGATGCCACCGGCCACGGTCTTTCCGCAGCCCTGACGTTGATGCCTGCAGCCAGTCTTTTTCGCTCTTTGGTTGAACAGGGCACGAATCTGAGCCAGCTGGTTGAGACCATCAATCAGGAACTTAATCAACATCTTCCGGGGGATCGCTTCATTGCAGCCATTCTGGTGGAGCTGGATCTGGCTGAACGTCAGGTTCAGGTCTGGAATGGTGGCTTGCCGCCCTTGTTTCTACTCGATCATCAGGGACAATTTTTGCAACAGGTTGTATCCCACAATCTGGCATTAGGCATTCTTTCCGAGCAGGAAATGGAACCCTTGATTGCCCACCTTGAGCTGCCTTTGAGAGGCCAGTTATTTGCTGCCACTGATGGCCTGATGGAAGTACGCAACAAGTTTGGGGAAATGTTTGCCCACAATCACCTGCAGGACTGTTTGCTGCAAGCTGCTGGCAAGCCTCCATTCGATACTCTTCTTCAAGAACTGCAACACTTTACAGGGTTGCATTCCTCTGAACTGGAAGATGACCTTTCTATTATGCACCTGAGTTTGGAGCATCTTTACCAAGGACAGGATTTTCAGCCTGCATCAACCGTGAAGGAGGTTTTATGAAACAGGTCACCAGTGAACCCTTTGCATACCTGCTAACCGACCACCTGGGGAAAATCGAAGCCAGCAGTACCCAAGCCAGCACTTTCCTTTCTATACCCTCAGAAACACTGGAAGGGCTTTACTTAACCCATCTACTGGCATCCTGTTTGCCTTTATCGCTGGCCGACTGCCTGCATCTGAGAATGAGTCGAGGACAGTTTTTTTCTGCCATTCTGGTGGATAAAAAACAGCAGGTCAGGCCAGCCTATATGATTGCTTCACCACAACAACCAGAACAGCGAAAAAGCCACTATCGGTTCTTTTTTCACAGCCTGCCATTCAACCTTCACCTGCAGTTGCTACCGCTTTATCAGAAACTGCATAGTCTGGAAAAAGAACCGGAAAAAGATTATCTCGCCAGTCACTTGCATCTACGCGCCTGGGCTGAACAACACAAGCAGGATATTAGTGAAGCCATTCACACCCTATTTGAAAAATCCACGCGTTTAATCTCACCACAACTGGAATCGGCCCTATAAGCTTTTTGTGCAACCAAGCCAACAAAAAACCCGGATCAAGTATCCGGGTTTTACTTGCAGGTCATTTCACTCTTTTACTTTTTGGCCGTCCACTCGGTTTTTGCATCCTGAAGCAACTTGGTGACTTCATTGGCAATTTCCTGGTTGCGTTGGCTGACTTCCCGGGCATCCATCAGCGCTTTTTTCGTCAGGTTGGAGTAAAAGTCAGCCTGTGACAGGGTGAAGGTGTGCGCTGATTCCTGATCGCGAACTTCCGCTGCTTTTTTCAGTTGCGCCAGCGCCAGCAGTCCATAACTTTCCATGGTTTTCAGTTGCTGATCCGTCATTTCCGCTATCTGGTCAACCAGAAACAGGTTGATTTTGCGAGCAGGCTCCAGAGACTGGCTGGCCGTTTTTTTCCAGGCATCCATAAGGGGTTCGGTTGGGTTCATTTTTTTCTCCAGTTTGTTGCGGGCAAAGTGAATTCATATAGCGCTGTTTTTTCTTTTCCTTGATGGAAGCCGTTTCCACCAGAACCAGACCATCAATGCAGAAATTGAAATCAGGGTCGACATTAAAATCCAAAAAATGAGCGCCACCGGTTTCGCAAAGCCCGGTGTAGTGTTTGTAGAGTGTCGGGACTGCAGCGCCATAGCTTGCCAGAGTCTGCTTAAGAGCTTTGAAGTCCTTGTCCCGGCATTTGAAACCAAAGATCTGCATGGCCTCAGCCCGTCCGGCATCGCTGACCATGTAGGGTGCCCTGGCTGAAGACAAATGAGTGGTCTGACCGTAGTAATAACGGTAATAAATCACCAACAGATCTTTGGCTGCCGGTGGCAGAGCATTGGAGATGGATACCGGCCCCAGCATCCATTTCAGATGCGGGCGACTGCGCAGGTAGGCACCGATACCCTGCCATAGATAATCCAGACTGCGGCGCCCCCAATAGCGTGGCTGAACAAAACTGCGACCCAGTTCAACGGCTTTTTCCAGACGTGGAAGCAGCTCTTTACGATGTTGAAAAAGACTGGAGGAATAGAGGCCCTCCAAGCCCAGGTCAGCTAACAAAGGTCCCACTTCAGCCAGCCGGTAACCACCCACCAGCTCCAGAGTTTCATCGTTCCAGAGCACCAGTTGCTGGTAATGGTGATCATGGCAATCCAGATCCCGGTTCTGGCCGGTACCTTCACCCACTCGCCTGAAGGTCATTTCCCGTAGACGCCCAATTTCACGGATCAGTGCGGAATCCGCTTGATAATTCACCAGATAAATACTGAAGCCCGCTTCTGTCTTGCCCAGACACTCCGCTTCCTGTAATTCCTGTTTGATTTGCAAGGGATTCTCCGGGTGCGCCAAGGCCTTTTCCGTCACAAACAGAGGTGATTTCTGGGTCGGCAAACGATAGACCTGTTTGCGTAACAACTTGACCTTGGTTTTTACCGGTAAACCGGGCAGGTCAAAATTCTCCAGAGGAATCAACTCACCGACGCGAACCGGGAGGTCGCGACGCTGTTTTCTGAACATTTCCCTAACCAGCAGAAGCCCTCCCAGAGGCTTGTAAATCAGAGACAGGGAATAAAAAAGCGCCGAGTTGGTGTAATCCAAATGCACCGGTAATAAAGGGGCATTGGTTTTACGGGCAAAATGCACAAAACCCTTTTGCCACTGACTGTCCTTGATGCCGGTCGGCGTTACTCTCGACACCTCCCCGGCAGGAAAAATAATCACCGCCTGTTCCTGGGACAAGGCCTCTGTCACTTGGCGAAAGGCTTGTCGATAACCTTTGTGAGCCAGGCTGTCTACAGGAATCAATAGAGGACGCAAAGGCTCAAACTGCCAGAGAAGATCATTGGCCAGCACTTTGACATCGGGTCGAACTTCACTGACCAACTTGAGCAGCACCAAGCCATCCAAGGTACCGATGGGGTGATTGGCGACCAGAAGCACGCGCCCTTCAGTGGGGATATTCTGTTTTTCCCGGGCCGAAACCAGGTAGCTGAATTGAAAGCGATCCAGCACCTGATCCACAAACTCCAAAGGCCCCAAATGCTGATGGGTTTGCAAAAAGGCATTGATTTCATCTTCATGGAAAAGATCTTTGAGCAAGTTCATCAGGGGTTGACGAACCAGGCGATGTTTCCCTTCCAGTTGCGGGTATTTTTCACTGGCGAGCTTTTCAATATTCAACATAAATAAACCTCCTGCGGTTTGGCCCAGCCTGACACCGGCCTGTGGCAAAACCATGGCCAAACCATGACAAAGGCATGAAAGCAGCTGTCATGGAAGTTTCAGCATTCAGTCGCAGGAGTGTCATTTTGTCTCAGCAGAATGCCTTATAAATTCCTTAATCGAGATCGAGCATGCGCCTGGCTTTAATCACTGAAACCTTTCTGCCTGATGTCAACGGGGTGAGCAAAACCCTGGGTCAGTTATGCCGTGGCTTGATTGCCAAAGGCGTTGAGGTGGATCTGGTTTGGCCGGGAGTCAACGATCTGACTTTTGCCGAGCTATCCAGTTGGCAGGCTTCCGGTCATCAGTTGCCCGGTTATGCTTCGCTGAAGTTTGGTTGGAAATTGCCGGAAAGAGTCAAAAAACACTGGCGGTTGAATCCACCGGATATTTTCTACATTGCCACTGAAGGCCCACTGGGTTTGAGTGCCCTGCGTTATGCCCGCAAACGGGGTATTCCAGCCGTTACCGGTTTCCATACCAATTTTGACCAGTACCTGACTCATTACCGACTGGGGTGGCTGCAGAAATCCTTACAGCTCTACCTAAGGCGTTTTCATAATGCCTCAACACTGACGCTCACCCCTTCCCGACAGCAGCGTCAGGAGCTTCTGAACCAGAGCTTCCAGAGAGTTGAACTGCTGGGTCGAGGCGTGGATACCCAGCTTTTCCGTCCGGATCGTCGCAGTGCAAACTTTCGCCGGAAAATGGGGATTGATGATGAGCAGCTTCTGGTTGGCTATGTCGGCCGTCTTGCCGGTGAAAAGAATCTACCCCTGCTTTTAAAAGCTTTTGCTGCCATTCGTTTGCAGAAACCTTCAGCACGCTTGCTGCTGGTGGGCAATGGGCCCTGGGAAGAAGAGGTGCAACGGCGTTGCCCTGACGCTCTTCTAGTGGGCTGTCAGGAAGGCGAAGCCCTGGCCAACTATTACGCCAATATGGATTTGTTTTTATTTCCCAGTCGAACCGAAACCTACGGCAATGTAGTGGCCGAAGCCATGGCCAGTGGCCTTCCCGTAGTTGCTTATGATCGTGCCGCTGCCCAGGAGCTGATTCACACCGGCAAGAATGGCTGGCTGTTGGATGAGGTATCCGGTGAACAGGCTTTTATCCAGGCAGCGGTTGAACTGGCGGGTGAAGAACATCTGCGGCTGGTGATGGGGCATCTGGCCTATCAGGACATGCAAAAGCGTGGTTGGAAAGAAGTGATTGAGCGTTTTCATCAACTGTTAACGGCAAGTTTACACAGGGGGTTCACCCATGAAGTTGAAACGCTACCTGTACGAAGAGCGTCCCAGCTGGGTCGTAAAATGTGAGCATCTGGATCTGACGCTGGGCCGCTGGCTGAATCTTTGCGGTCTTTTGCCTCTGATTTGCCAACCTTTTCGCTGGATAAGCCGCTTGGGTGATGGACTGATCTGGTATGCCATCATGCTGATACTGCCGCTGTTGCTGGGTTGGTCAGGAGTATTGCTGACTCTGCAAATGGCACTCACCGGGTTGGCCTGCACCTGGATTTACCTCTTTATCAAACGCTCAACCAGCCGCCGAAGACCCTGTGATGCCAGTGACAGCATAGAGGCAAGGATGCCACCGCTGGATAAATACAGCTTTCCTTCCGGTCACACCCTGCATGCGGTTGCCTTTTCCACCCTGTTGATTGCTGGCCTGCCCCAGTTGGCTGGCTTTTTGATCACTTTCACTCTGCTGGTGGCGTTATCCAGAATGGTTCTGGGTCTGCATTACCCCTCGGATGTGCTGATTGGCGCTCTACTCGGCTGGCTTCTGGCCAGACTCAGTCTGGCCATCCATGTGCCTTTGCCCTTATGAGAAAACCGCATCCACATCAGCCAGGTGTTTTTGCTTTTCTGCTTCGCTGATCCAGGCACCCTCGAAGGCATTGCGAGCCAACTGGTGTAGGTGGTCACGGGTCAAGGGCAGGTTTTCGATCACTGCCTGGTAATTGGCCAGTAGATAGCCGCCAAAGTAAGCCGGATCATCCGAGTTCAGGGTCACCTTCAGGCCTTTGTTCAGCATCTCCACCAGGGGGTGCTTTTGCAGATCCTCCACCACGGCCAGACTGAGGTTGGACAGGGGACAAACCGTCAGGGTTTTGCCTTCCTTGACCAGACGTTCTACCAGCTCTTCATCTTCCATGGCCCGGTTGCCGTGGTCAATACGATCCACCTTGAGCAGATCCAGAGCCTGCCAGACATACTCCGGTGGCCCTTCTTCTCCAGCATGCACGGTGATCGGTTTGCCCAGTTTTTTACATTCGGCAAAAACACGGGCGAATTTTTCCGGCGGATGGCCGGTTTCCGAAGAGTCGAGGCCAAAACCATCCAGACGATCAAGATGATGTCGGGCCAGCTCCAGGGTTTCCAGAGCGCTTGCTTCTGAAAGGTGGCGCAAAAAGGAAAGAATCAAACGGTAACTGATTCCCAGAGTGGCTTTACCGGCTTCCAGAGCACCCTGAATCCCGGCCAGTTGAATGCCCAGAGGCACGCCTCTTTCCAGATGGGCCTGGGGATCAAAAAAGATTTCCACATGCACCACGCCTTCGTCATGCACTTTTTTCAGATAAGCCCAGGTCAGGTCATAAAAGTCATCTTCGGTCAGCAAAACCGACATGCCTGCATAGTAGACATCCAGAAATTCCTGCAGATTATTGAAGGAATAAGCGGCTTTCAGTTCTTCGACTGTGGCATAAGTGAGCTTGATTTGATTGCGCCGCGCCAGCTTGAAGACCATTTCCGGTTCCAGACTGCCTTCAATATGCAAATGCAGTTCGGCCTTGGGCATGATTCTGGCCAGATGTAAGAGTTCAGAGTTCATAAAAAATCACCTTTGACATTCATTGCCTGAGCAGGCGCAGATTGGCGGGACTGCTGGAAAGAGTGGAGCGCCAGGGGTTGATATCCAAACCACCCCGACGCAGGTAGCGGGCATAAACAGTCAACTGCTCAGGCTGACAAGCACGCAGTAAATCCAGGAAAATTTCTTCCACACAATGCTCATGGAAGTCGCCTTTTTCACGATAGGAAATCAGATAGGCCAGCAGACCTTCACGATCCAGTTTAGGCCCCCGGTAGTGAATTTGCACACTGGCCCAGTCGGGTTGCCCAGTCACCGGGCAGTTGGACTTGAGTAAATGGCTGACCAGGGTTTCCTCAACCTGCTGATGCGCCTGCGTTGTTAACAACTCAGGGGCTGGCGTATAGTGATTCACATCAATATCCAGATCATCCAGGCATTCACCTTGCAGGGATTGCGGAGCCAAGCCTGCATCAACAGCAAAAAAAACCACCGCAACCTGGCTGCCACTGGCTTGGGATAAATCCTGCTGCATTTGTTCGCGCACCTGCTGCTCGGAAGCAAAGGGGGTCAGGTTAAAAGAATTCAGATACAGCTTGAAGGATTTGGATTCAATAATGTGGCTGGAATCCGCCGGAAAACGAAACTCGGCCAGGCGCACCAAGGGCTTGCCCTTGCTGTTCAACCAGGAGATTTCATAGGCATTCCAGATATCCACACCCTGAAAAGGCAGAGAGGCTTCACTCAGCCCCAGGCTTTTACGACCGGTTAGACGCGGCAAAGGGTGTAATAATTCCGGGTTATACTGATTGCAGTACTGGGTTTCCTTGCCCAGGGGTGAGGTTTCTACAGACGGGGTTGGCATCTCTGAGCGACCTTAAAATCAAAAGCGCAGGATAACATTTTCAATATGTATTACGGTGAGAAATTCAATGCCTGGACCCACCTGCTGGGTGCCCTGCTGGCGATTGCCGGTGGCGTTTATCTGCTGGTTCTGGCCAGTATTCTCGGTGATCCCTGGAAAATCACCAGCTTTGCCATCTATGGGGCCACCCTGGTTATTCTCTACACCAACTCCACGCTCTACCACAGCGTCCAGGGCAGAGCCAAGGAGGTGCTGCAAAAGCTGGATCATCTGTCCATCTACCTGCTGATTGCGGGCAGCTATACCCCTTTCTGCCTGGTCAGCCTGCGCGGCCCCTGGGGCTGGACTCTGTTCGGCATCGTCTGGGGGCTGGCCGTTTTGGGTATGCTTCAGGAAATCAAACCCAGATCAAAAGCTCGGGTCCTGTCCATCGTCATTTATGCGGTTATGGGCTGGATTGTGCTGATTGCCGTCAAGCCCTTGATTGCAGCCCTGGGTACAGCAGGCTTCACCCTACTGGCAACAGGTGGAACCCTCTACACAGTCGGGATCATTTTCTTTGTTTATGATGAACGCTTCCAGCACTGGCACGGCATCTGGCACCTCTTCGTGATGGCCGGCAGCCTGCTGCACTACCTGGCCATCCTTTTTTATGTGCTGTGATGCGCTTAATGCAAGGCTTCCAGTGCCAGCTCAGGTGAATTTCTCGTTGATGTCTGTAGAGGACTCAAAACCCACTTTATCGAAATGCTCTTCGATAAACTCATGTGCTTTATCCCGACCCAGCTCAAACAGACTTTTGATGTAAGCAGGGTCCAGATTGGCCTGACTGGAAGCACCAAGCTTTTTCATAGTATCTTCGGCATCGATAGTGTGAACAAATATCTCACGAAGCTTTCCACCACCATCGTATCCATCACGCACCATTTCCGTGATGAAATTCACCACCCGCATCTCCCGCATAAGGCTGGAATTAAAACTGAGCCCATTGATACGGTCAAAAATAGCGCTTGCAGAAGTTGGCAAGCTATCCAGATTCACGGGTGTAACCTGTACCACCAGAATATCCTGGCACTCACAGTTATAAAAGATAGGGAACAGGGGTGGGTTACCCATATAGCCGCCATCCCAATAATAGTCTCCATCAATCTCAACTGCATGGTTCATAAAAGGCAAACAGGCAGATGCCAGCACGGCCTTGGCAGTCAGTTCTTCTTTTTCAAAAATTTTGGCACGGCCCGTCATCACATTAGTCGCGCAAAGGAAGAGCTGCGGGTCGGAGGAATCACTGCGCAGCGCTTCAAAGTCTATCAATTTATTGATGACCGGCTCTGTGGGGTTAAAGCCCGTCGGATTCATCTGGTACGGTGAAAAGATGCGTGTCATGGCATCGCTGATGGTGAAAGCAGGGCTATTGGGCATATTGCCATCGCCTGCAAGCCGGTCAATAAAGGATGGCCAGGGCGCGAAAGAAGCCATTTTCATGGTCAGTTCCCAGTATTCACGCAACAATTCACGTGCTCGCTCGGGGCCGCCTGTTTTCAATCCATAACTGAGTGTTACGGCATTCATAGCACCGGCACTGGTTCCCACGACTCCCTCAAAATCAAAACAGTCCTCTTCCAGAAGGCGGTCAAGCACACCCCAGGTGTAAGCACCATGTGAACCTCCCCCCTGAAGGGCAAGGTTCAATTTTTTTCGGGGTCTGTGCTGAGAAGTCTTCGTCTGCGCCACTTCCATTAGTTAAAACCTCCCGATTTATTGTGCGTATACAATGTCTGACCTCCAGCTTGCTGGCTTTATGGAAAGAACACAAACTTAACCACAAACAGGGCGGCCAGCACATACACGCTGATGCTGACCTGTTTGCCCTGCCCGGAGAATAGCTTGATGGCAGCATAGCTGACAAAAGCCAGGGCGATACCGTGGGCGATGGAGAAGGTCAGGGGCATGGCCAGGGCGGCGATCAACACTGGCGCAGCTTCGGAAACATCGTCCCAGTCCACTTTGGACAAGCTGCCAGTCATCAAAACAGCCACATAAAGCAGGGCACCGGCCGTGGCATAAGCAGGGATGGAACCCGCCAGAGGGGCAAAGAAGAGACTGATCAAAAAGAGTCCGGCCACGACTACAGCCGTCAGACCAGTACGCCCACCGGCAGCCACACCCGAAGCACTTTCAATATAACTGGTGGTGGAGGAAGTGCCCAGAGCCGAGCCGATCACTGTGGCTGAAGAATCAGCCAGTAAAGCCCGCTTGAGGCGCGGCAGCTTGCCTTCGGAATCCAGCAGCTTGCCCCGCTCTGCCACCCCGATCAGGGTGCCGGAAGTATCAAAAAGATCCACAAACAAGAAGGCAAAGATAACGCTAATCATCCCCACTTCAAAGGCACCGGCAATATCCATGGCCATAAAGGTTGGCGCTATGGAAGGCGGCATGGAAACGACTCCACCGAATTCATTATGCCCGAACAGCATGGCCAGCAGGGTCACACCCAGAATACCCAGCATCACAGCACCGGTGATGCGCATATAAGCCAGGGCTGCAATCACAAAAAAGCCCAGAAAGCCATAAATGGCGGAAGGCTTGGAAAGATCACCCAGAGTCACCAGAGTGGCTGGATCTTCCACCACGATACCGGCATTTTTCAGGGCGATGATGGCCAGAAAAAGACCAATACCCGCAGCAATCCCCAGCTTCAGCGAAGCAGGAATGGAGTTGATGATCCATTCGCGAATCTTGAACACACTGATGGCAATAAACACCACCCCGGACAGGAAGATAGCACCCAGTGCCACTTCCCAGGAGTAGCCCATACCCAGTACCACACCATAGGTGAAGAAGGCATTCAGGCCCATTCCCGGTGCAAGAGCAATCGGGTAATTGGCCCAGAGCCCCATTATCAGGCAGCCAATAGCCGCCGCCAGACAGGTGGCAACAAAAACGGCCCCCTGATCCATACCCGCTGCAGCCAGCATGGAGGGATTCACAAAAATAATATAGGCCATGGTCAGGAAGGTGGTGACCCCGGCCAGAATTTCAGTTTTTACAGACGTTTGATGGGCTTTGAGTTGGAAGAGGCGTTCAAGCATCAGACAGGACCTTTGCTGGATTAATCGCGCATTTTAACGCGATGAAATAAAGAGGCAAGTCAAATACCTTGCAAACACCAGACCAGGTCCACCTTTCACGCTTTGAATATGTGTGTGACCGAACAGACAAGGCAGCCACATAAGCCCAGTCTGGCGTGGTATTCCCGCAATTCGGGAAATGCAATCAAGGCTCGAAAGAGTCCGGCAGACTGCCGATAATCAAAGAGGGTAGGAAACCCATGAACTTCGAAAAGAATACCCATATCGACTTTGCTCCCGGTGAGCAGCAACTTCTACGCTACACGCTTGTCACTCTCAGTGCCGTCACTCTGATGGGTATGCTGGTGTTCATTATCTGGGTTTTTGGATACATCCTGGGCACCCTGCACATGTTGGTTTTCCCTCTGGCCATTGCCGGTGTGCTGACTCTGATTCTGCTGCCGATTGTGGAGCTGTTCGAGCGTCTCATGCACCTGAACCGACTCGGTGCAGTGATCACCTTGTTTCTTACCCTGTTCGCCATGTTTCTGGCCATGATGGTACTGGTGCTGCCAACAGCCATATATCAAGCCAGTCAATTCATCCAGACCTTACCGGCCATCGCCGAAAGCGGGTATGAGAGCCTGTCAACCCGGTTCCCGACAGCCATGCCGATGCTGGAAAACGCTCTTGCCGAAATGGAAATCAAATCGATACTGCCGGGTGCTGAAGAGGCTGCCAATCGTGCCTTTGCATACCTCAGCCTGCTGCTGGGTCTTGGATTTGTTCCCCTGTACCTCTTTTTCATGCTGCTTTCCGGTAACCGTATCAAGGAACAGGCCAAGGGGATGCTGTTCCTGTTCAGTCTCAAGAATCAAAACGAGGTCGTCTACATGGGTCGGCTTTTTATCGATTATGTCACGGCTTTCTTTCGGGGGCAGCTAACCATTGCACTGATCATGGGCGTCATCATGGCAATCGGTTTCACCCTTCTTGGGCTGGAAGCCGCGATTTACTTTGGCCTTGCACTGGGGCTGCTGAATATCGTGCCCTATTTGGGTTTCATTGTTGGTGTCATCACGGTAATGCCCGTTGCCTATTTCCAGCCTGACGGAGGTGGGCAACTGGCTCTGATGATACTGGGAGTCATCGCTGTCACCCAGGTGGTGGAAAGCGTGCTGCTGACACCCAAGATCATGGCCGACCGTTCAGGTCTGCACCCTGCCCTGGTTGTAATCTCAATCCTGTTCTGGGGAACCGTGTTGGGTGGGGTCGTCGGTATGATCCTCGCCGTGCCCCTGACAGCTTTTCTCGTTACTCTCGGAGCACACTTGAAAAGCAGGCTAGGTAACATTAATGGCCGACGTGACCAGTTGGCGGGGGAGATTCAGCAGGCCTACGGTATCTCCAAAGACGAAGCTGAAAAACAAGTCAAGGAATTTGAAGAGAGCACTAAACGTTAACTAAGAATTATACTTAATTGACTGCTGCATACCGCCTGCGATGCCTTACTGAATCGCGGGCGGTTCAGGGTTCCTGAAAAAGGCATTGAGCTTGCGGAGTTGTGCCGTGAGATGCACCAGTCGTGTGGTGAGTGGTGGAAGCGTTTTCAGCAGCAGCGGTGCTCCTTGGGCAAAAAGCATTCCCGCTAGAAAGGCAGGAATGAGAACCACAGGATGACCCAGCCGTGTGTGAATCCGCCTGGCGTGCAAGCGGATGTCGGGACCACGGGCCATCAAAATTTCGCGTTGTTGAACAAGCTTTTTTTCCAGTGAAAGCATGGCAGCTACTCCTCCAGTAAAGTTCGCACTGCAAGGCGCGTCTGCGGAAAGGTCAGCCGGTGAGCCAGGCGTTTCAATGTCAAGAAAAGCGCTGCAGCACAGACGACATTGATCAGGGTTGCAGCACAGATACTCAACATCATGCCCAGGCCGGTGTACTCATAAAGGCTGGCAATAATCATCAGCGTGATGGAAAGCCAAATTCCCACCATCACCAATCCCAGCAGCACGCCGAGCAACACCATCATGACGAGGGTCTTGACGACAAGGTGTGCCTCCAGGCCCAGCAACCGAGCTGCATCCTGAAAGGACACCCAGACCAGGGAAAACAGAGTCGCGGTATCGGTGAAAATGCCGCGCTCCGGTTCTTGTTCCTGCATGCCGTGCGTTACCGGCGGTTCTTCAGCGACGAAAACAGAGCGCCGACAGCAAAGGCAATGCCAATGGACATCAGCGGATTGTCACGAACGTAGTGGTTCACACCGCCAAACACTTCATCAACTTTCTTGCGCCCATCGGCCCCATGTTCCCGAGCATACTCTTCGGCCTTGCCAGCGGAGTTGGCTGCCCGATCTACCGCTTCATGGACCTTGCCTGCCACCTTATCAATGGTCTCATGTTCACTTGTTTTTACCATGGTCTTGTCCTCGTTGTTATTGCACGAACTGTTTTCAGAAACGTAATTGCAGATTGACGGATGCCAGGTCGATATCGGTATCGTCGATTGCGTAGCGCTCATATTCAACGCGCATATCGAGATTGGGCAGCACCGGCACCCTGACACCCAGGCCATAAAAGAGATCCGTGCCGTCATCATTGCTGCTCAATGAGCCGAAAGAGCGCTCGCGATCCCAGGACATGATGCCAAGCTTGCCGTAAGGCCCAATGGCTGCAAGCAAGGGGATGTTGACCACGACAGCAGCAGACAAACCGGTCAACTCCATATCGGCAAGGCCATCACTGGTCGAGCCAAAATCTGTATAGGCCCCTTCAAGCGCAAATATTCTGCCGGCTTCAACACCCACATAGGCCCGCAGGGCATGACGATTGTCCTTCAGCCTGTCGTCCTCACCCAGGAAGTCATCATCGTTGATGCGGTAGTAGCCAACACCACCACCCACATAGGCGTTAAGCCCACGATCACTCCGCTCTGCAGCAAAACCTACCGGAACTATTAGCAAGCCCGCCACGATCAAGGGAACATGTATTAACTTTTTCATAGTGTTTCTCCAGATTAAGGCATTCAAAGAGTGGCCGACCAGGGATGGGGCAGCTTGGCTTTGAAGGGTGCAAAGAAGCGGTCGCTCAATCGCTGGTGGCATCTTCAATGGCATTGCCAGCATCATCGACCCGGTTATCAATTGCCTCACCGGTCTCTTCCATTGGGCCATCATCTTCACAAGCAGACAGCGAAATCATCAGGCCGGTCAGAAGCAAAGCGGCAGCCAGGGTTTTGATGAGTTTCATGATTTTCCCTCTTGGTTGGTTGCTGAAAAATGAATCATGACAGCCAATTAAGGAATGATCTGTGCGTTCGCGTACAAACCACCAACTGGGTGTGACAGCGCACCGACTGAACCGGAAGCATCCAATACTCTGGGCCCCTCACTCTGCAACCACATGAGTTGATGTTAACGGGAGAACAAATCATGAATAAGAATCACAGTAATGACAGTGCAAACGAGAAAGGTGACGGTAAAACTCTGGAGCACCAGAGCAAACCCGAAAAGCAGAATCGCAAGCCTCCCACCGCTGATGAAATGCAACAGTTCAGCAGCCTGTTGATGAGTGCTGATACCCGGTCCAGGAATGCAGCCAGTAACCTGCAGGGTGAAAAGTCCGGCAAGATAGGTTATGTGGTTCTGGCTTTTGGCAGCCTTCTGGGCATGGGCAACCGTCTTTTCACTGTTCCCTGGAAAGCCTTGAAGCTGGACAAGGAGAACAAGCATTTCATGCTCGATATCAATATTGATGAATGGCCCCATATGGCTGATGCCACCTGGAACTTCACCGTGGAGTCCTATTACATCCGGTAATCGGGTTGCCTGCTGCGCCGATAAGGGCGTGACTACATATTCCAAGCCTTCTGGTGTATCCTTAGACGTTATTTTTTGACCTTAGACTTCAAGGCAGCCAAAAGACTTATGGATACCCAGAACCCTCCTTCTATACCGGATTACCAACCCAGCCAACTGGAAAAAAAGGCTCAGAACTTCTGGGCAAAAAACCAGTGCTTCAAAGCCATTGAGGATGCAGACAGGGAAAAGTTCTACTGCCTGTCGATGTTCCCCTACCCCAGCGGCAAATTGCACATGGGCCATGTGCGCAACTACACCATTGGCGATGTCATCAGCCGCTTCCAGCGCCTGCAGGGTAAAAATGTCATGCAGCCCATGGGCTGGGATGCGTTCGGTCTGCCCGCTGAAAATGCCGCCATGAAGAACAAGGTTGCCCCCGGCAAGTGGACTTACGAAAACATAGATTACATGCGCAACCAGTTAAAAGCTCTGGGTTTTGCCTATGACTGGGATCGTGAATTTGCCACCTGCGATGCCTCCTACTACAAGTGGGAGCAATGGTTCTTCGGCAAGCTTTTCGAGAAGGGTCTGGTTTACAAGAAAAATGCCGTGGTCAACTGGGACCCGGTGGATCAGACGGTACTGGCCAATGAGCAGGTGATTGAAGGCCGTGGCTGGCGCTCCGGCGCTCTGGTTGAGCGCAAGGAAATTCCCCAGTGGTTCTTGAAAATCACCGACTATGCCGATGAACTCCTGAAAGATCTGGATAACGTGGAATGGCCGGAACAGGTCAAGACCATGCAGCGCAACTGGATTGGCAAATCGCGCGGCGTGGAAATGACCTTTGACCTGCATGACGGCGCTGAAAAACACCTTCCTGAAGGTCTGAATGTCTACACCACCCGCCCGGACACTCTTTATGGTGTCACTTATGTCGCCGTAGCCGCCAGTCATCCGCTGGCCAAAGCTGCAGCCAAAGACAATGCCAAACTGGCCGGCTTCGTGGAAGAGTGTGCCCAGGGCGGCACTTCCGAAGCCGAACTGGCCGTGATGGAAAAGAAAGGCATGGCCACCGGCTTTACCGCCGTTCACCCCCTGACCGGCCGCAAGGTGCCAATTTGGGTCGCCAACTTTGTTTTGATGGAATACGGCACCGGCGCGGTCATGGCGGTGCCTGCGCACGACCAGCGTGACTGGGAATTTGCCAGCAAATACGGCATCCCCATTGAACAGGTGATCGAACCCGCCAACGGCGAAGTCTGTGACATCAGCAAGGAAGCCTTTGTGGAAAAAGGCAAGCTGATCAACTCGTCCCAGTTTGACGGCCTGGAATTTGAAGCAGCCTTCAATGCCATTGCCGGTGAGCTACAACGCCAAAACAAAGGCGAAATCAAAACCAACTTCCGCCTGCGTGACTGGGGTGTTTCCCGTCAGCGTTACTGGGGCGCACCGATTCCGATTGAAAATGGCCCTGATGGCGAAACCCGCCCGGTCAAGGACGAAGACCTGCCCGTGGCTCTGCCGCTGGAAGTGGAATTTGATGCCAGTGGCGGCTCACCGATCAAGAAAATGCCTGCCTTTTATGACCTGGGTGATGGCTGGGAAAGAGAAACCGACACCTTTGATACCTTCATGGAGTCCAGCTGGTACTTTGCCCGCTTCTGCTGCGCTGACAATAACGAAGCCATGCTGGATGAACGTGCCAACTACTGGCTGCCGGTTGACTACTACATCGGTGGGATTGAACACGCCATCCTGCACCTTTTGTATGCCCGCTTCTTCCACAAGCTGATGCGTGATTTTGGTCTGGTGGAATCCGATGAACCCTTCAAGCGCCTGCTCACCCAGGGTATGGTGGTTGCGGAAACCTACTACCGCAGCAACCCCGATGGCAGCAAGGACTGGTTCAACCCCGCCGATGTGGAAGTGGAAAAAGACAGCAAGGGCCGCGCCACCAGCGCCAGACTGATCAGTGATCATCAGCCGGTGGAAATCGGTGGCATCGAGAAGATGTCTAAATCCAAGAACAACGGCGTCGATCCGCAGTCCATGATCGACCTTTATGGTGCCGATACCGTGCGCCTGTTCATGATGTTTGCCGCACCGCCCGAGCAGTCTCTGGAATGGTCGGATTCCGGCGTGGAAGGGGCCAACCGCTTCCTGAAACGCTTCTGGCGTCTGGTGCATCAGCATCTGGCTGCCGGCAAACCCGGAAAACTGGATACCGGCAAGCTCAACAGCGAACAGAAAGACCTGCGTCGCAAGACTCATGAGACCCTGCAAAAGGTCGGTGATGACATGGCGCGTCGCATCACCTTCAACACCGCCATTGCTGCGCTGATGGAACTCAGCAACAGCCTGGGCCGCTTTGATGCCACCGATGAATTGAGTCTGGCTGTCGCGCGTGAAGCCTACCAGGCCCTGGTAGTCATGCTTTCGCCCATCGCACCGCATACCTGCCACCAGCTGTGGCTGGATCTGGGTAACCAGGGCAGTGTGATTGATGCGCCCTGGCCGCAGGTGGATGCAAGCGCTTTGACCCGCGATTCCATGGAAATGGCCGTTTCCGTGAATGGCAAGGTGCGCGCCCAGTTGCAGATTGCCGCCGATGCTGACAAGGAAGCCATTGAAAAACAGGCTCTGGCCGATGAGAAGGTGCAAAAACACCTGGAAGGCAAAACCCTGCGCAAGGTGATCGTGGTGCCCGGCAAACTGGTTAACCTGGTGGTTGGCTGAGATGCTGAGTGCCTGGCGTGAACACCCCGGCCTGCGGCTGGGGCTGATTCTGGCTCTGGTGGTCTTCATCAGCGCCTGCGGTTTTCGTCTGCGCGGCTTTATTCAACTGCCTGCCGAGCTTCAACCGCTGCATGTTCAGGCTTCAGGGTCAGCCCGCAATCTGGGCCAGACTCTGAATCGCCAGCTTCAGCAATCCGGTATTGAGGTCGTGGATTCGGCTTCTGAAGCCCGACTGAAACTGGAGCTGACTGATCTGCAATCCAGTGAGCGCCAGGTTATTTTTGGTGTGGTGGAAGAATACGAGCTGGAGTTGAGCGTCAAAGCCACTGCCCGTGATGCTGACGGTGAAACCCTGTTCAGTGATGAAGAATTTCGAACCCAGCGCCAGTACAGCTACAACTCAGAAGAGGATACTCTTCTGGCCAGAGACAGCCTGCGCTCTGAACTGCGCAGTACCATGGAAGGCGGCCTGATTCGCCAGCTCACCCTGCGCATCCAAGCTCTGGAAAACCGGGAAACAGCCCAGTGAAGGTGACTGCCGACAAACTGGCCGCTGCTGTGCAGAAAAAGCTGCCACAAGTCATCTGGCTAACCGGCGATGAACCTCTGCAAATGCAGGAAGCCGGAGACCTGATTCGCAAAACGGCCCGACAGCAGGGTCTGGATGAACGTGAGGTTTACGAAGCCGGTGGCAATTTTGTCTGGAAGCAATTGCTTGAAGCCACAGCCAGCCTTTCCCTGTTCGGGGACAGCAAGCTAGTGGAAGTGCGCCTGAGCAGCAATAAGCCGGGCAAGGAAGGCAGCGAAGTCATCCAGCAACTTTGCAAAGCATCCAGCAAAACGCCCGATGTGCTCCTCTTCAGCAGCCCCAAACTGGATGCTGCCCAGCAAAAAAGCGCCTGGTACAAAGCTGTTGACCAGGCCGGGTTGATCGTCCAGATCTGGCCGTTGGATGCCTCCCGCCTGCCGGGCTGGATCAATCAGCGTTTTCAGCAGGCCGGTATTCAGGCTGAAGCGGCAGCCGTGCAGCTGCTCAGCGAAAAAGTCGAAGGCAACCTGCTGGCTGCAAGCCAGGAAATCGAAAAGCTGCGATTGTTTGTCGAACCCGGCCAGACCCTGACCGCCGACCAACTGATCAGCCTGATTGAAGATGCCAGCCGCTACAGCCTGTTCGACCTAGCGGACGCCTGCCTGGAAGGCAAAGCGGGTCGAGCCGTGAAAATTTTTTACGGTCTTCAGGGCGAAGGCACTGAAGCACCACTTCTGCTCTGGGCACTCACCCGCGAAATCCGCCAGACCGGAAAACTGCTTCACCACCTCAAGGAAGGCCTACCCTTTGACAGCATCTGCAAACAACTTGCGATCTGGGACAGACGCAAACCTCTTTACCGCAAAGCCAGCCAGCGCCTCAAGCTCAAACAGACCCACCAACTTCTGCTGCTGGCCCAACAGGCCGACCAGGCCATCAAGGGCTCCGGCGAACCCCTGCAAGAATTGCTGCTGCAACTGGTGGTGGGGTTTGCCAGTGGGAAGGTTTGAACCCTAACCTTAAATAGGTATCAAAAGCCTGAAAAATCTTTCGACCATAAAAAAAGCCCTGATATGAAAATCAGGGCTTTAAATCTTGTTTGTGGCGGAGGAGGAGGGATTCGAACCCTCGATACGTTGCCGTATACACACTTTCCAGGCGTGCGCCTTCGACCACTCGGCCACTCCTCCGTACAAGTGGCGCGTATACTAATGGCTTATCGAAAAATTTGCAAGCCATAGAGCCACTTAACTGCAAATTAATTGCCCAGGGCAACGTAGGTGCCCTGATAGTGGAAAGCTGCCTTGCCTTGTTGGCGGGCTTCAATCAGCAACTGGAGGCTGCCACGGCCCTTTTCAGCATAACGATTCAGGAAGCTTTCCAGACCTTTCTCGTCCTCACACCAGCAGTGCATGGAAAAATCCGCGGTGATGGGTGCAGTGAAACGGTTGCTGGATTCCTTGACCACCACGGGGCAGCGCCTGCTGTGCTCATCCAGCAGAAGGGTGACATAGCACCAGCCCAATAAAGTCGCCAGACCGGCAACCCCGCCGCCAAAGCCGGTTCCCTTGTCATTGACCAGAGGAGCCAGGCTCAAGTCCATAGTCAGTTCATCGCCCTGCCATTGCAGCTCCTTGATGCCCAGGTGTTCTGTCAGGGGGATGGCTTGTTTCAACCAGGGCAAAAAATCTTGATCCACAGCTTGCATCAGTTCCACTTCTCCACAAAAACCTTTACATCGTATTCGGGTAAGCGTTTACGCCGCCCCAGCGGGGTTCCCAGATAGACAAACCCGACCAGCTCGTCGGTTGCTTCCAGACCCAGTTCTTTTTTGACCAGAGGATCAAAACACAACCAGCCGGAGCGCCACATGGCAGCATAACCTTCTGCTTCAGCAGCCAGAACAAGGCCATGGGCCGCGCAACCTGCAGAAAGCAGCTGTTCACTGGCGGGCACCTTGGGATGCTCCTGGATTTTTGCGGCCACCGCAATGATCATGGGTGCGCGCAAAGGGGTGGCACGCAGCTTGTAGGTAACTTCAATATCTGCGCCGGGGTTCTGCGCCAGTTCAGCCTTTGCAAACACCTCACCCAGGCGTGTACGTCCTTCACCGGTAAACTCGATAAAATGCCAGGGTTTTAGTCCACCATGGTCAGGAGCGCGCAGAGCGGCCTGATAAATTCGCTCCAGACTGGCTCCTTCCGGGATAGGGTCCGTCAATTTGGGGTGTGAGTTTCTGGTCAGCAACAACTCGATTGCTTGCATAAAATAACTCCTGGTTTGCAATTTTATAAGGCCTGCCGGTTGCTCCCAAGTGTATAGAAGCTTAATCTGTATGGATAAAAAATCTTGCTGCACACCGAACACCCTTGAGGACAGCTTACCATGGTGTTATACCCCTTGGCAGTGGTGCTTCTGGCACAACTGGGCATACTGATGCTGGTTATTATTTTTTACCAGCGACTGCAAAAGAAACGTTTGATCAAGGAGCTGGAAAACTCCAGAAACACCTCTGAGGCACAGGAACCGCGTCTGGATGCCGACCTGGATGATTCCGATACCGGCTTTGACAAGGAACAAGCTGCTCTGCTGCTCAATCGCATCAATCAAAGCTCTCAGGACATTATCAGTGAAGCCCCGGCGGCCAAGGAACTCTGCAAACGTCAGGAGGAGTTGATTTCTGCTTTGAGTGACTGCCTGGATATCAACCTGGAAAAACCCAAAGCACCCGCCCCCATCAACCCCAAACAGGATGAGGAAGATTCGGATGACATCCTCAGTCAGGAGGATCTGGATGAGGCGCTGGGTGAAAACCCTGAGGATCTGGAAGGCATGGAAGATTTTGAAGGGCTGGAAGGTCTAGATGATGAAATCAAGGAAGAACCACCTCAACAGGAAGCCGAAGAATACGATCCTCTGGTTGCTTCAGAGAAAGTCAGCAATGACGAGGATGACGAGCTTCCGGAAGATACCCTGCAGAAGACTCTGGACAATCTTGATGAGTTTGACTTCAGTGATCTGGAAGAAGAATTGTTGAAAGATGATGACAAGAAGTAGGCCCCTGGAAACCTACTTCTTTCCGCTCTACTGGCGAATGCCCCTGCCCCGCTCCAGCAACCACAGAGCCAAACTGAAGAGCACCAGAATAAACAGGCAAATGGCACCCAATGCCGCCCAGTGATTAATGTCCGAGACCCCCAGAATGCCATAGCGGAAGGTGTTCACCATATACAGGATCGGGTTGAGCATGGAGACGCCCTGCCAGAAATCCGGCAACAGGTGAATCGAATAGAAGACCCCGCCCAGATAAGTCAAAGGCGTTAATATAAAGGTGGGGACTATGGCAATATCATCAAACTTGCGGGCAAACAGGGCATTAATAAAACCACCAATGGCAAAGAGCACAGCCGTCAACACCACCACCGTCACGGTCACAAAAACATTGTGCACCGTCACTTCAGTGAAGAAAAGCGCCAGCAGGGTCACCATCAGACCCACCATCAACCCCCGGGTGACGCCACCCAGCACATAACCCGACAAAATGATCCAACTGGGCACAGGTGACACCAGTATTTCTTCAATGGAATGCTGAAACTTGCTACTGAAAAAAGAAGACACCACATTGGTATAGCTGTTGGTAATGACGGACATCATGATCAGGCCCGGCATAATAAACTGCATATAATTAAAGCCGCCCATCTCACCAACCCGGCTGCCAATCAGGTTGCCGAAGATGACAAAGTAGAGTGCCATCGTGATGGCCGGGGGCAGCAGGGTTTGTACCCAAATGCGGGTAAAGCGGCGGACTTCTTTGGTCAGAATGGTGGTGAAGGCAACCCAATAAAGACGAAGATTCATGCTGCACCCGCCTTGGCCGCTTTCGGCTCATCGGCTTTGAACTCACTGGCTGCTGTTTTTTCCACCAGGGAAACAAACAGCTCTTCCAGGCGATTGGCCTTGTTACGCAGGCTCAGAACCTCAATATCCTGATCCTTCAGGGCCGCAAACATCTGGGTGATGCTTTGCCCCTTCATCACTTCCACTTCCAGTGTATTGCCATCGGTGAGTCGGGTGGCAAAACCAGGCAGCTCGGGTTTTTCACTCAAGGGCTTCACCAGATCCAGAACGAAGGTTTCACTGTTCAGCTCACCCAGCAGCGATTTCATGCTGGTGTTTTTGATGATTTCGCCCTGGTCAATAATGGCAATATTCCGGCAGAGACTTTCCGCTTCTTCCAGATAGTGAGTGGTCAGGATGATGGTCACTCCCTGACGATTGATCTCCTGCATGAAAGTCCACATGGAGCGACGCAATTCAATATCCACACCCGCCGTGGGCTCATCCAAAATCAACAGCTTGGGGTTATGCACCAATGCCCGGGCAATCATCAGACGCCGCTTCATCCCCCCGGACAGCATCCGCGCCTGCTGGTCACGCTTTTCCCACAAACCCAGATCCCGCAAAAGCCGCTCTGCACGTGGGCGAGCTTCCTTTTCAGTGATCCCATGGTAACCCGCTGAAGTTAAAACGATGTCTTCAACCTTTTCAAACACACTGAAGTTGAATTCCTGGGGAACCACTCCCATCATCTGTTTGGCACTAGGGAAGTCTTCATCAATATCAATGCCGAAAATACGTGCCTGACCACTTGTCTTGCGCACCAGCGAACAAACAATACCCAGAGTGGTCGACTTACCCGCACCATTCGGACCGAGCAGGGCGAAAAAATCACCCTCCTCAACATCCAGGCTGATACCCTTCAGAGCCTGATGACCATTGTCATAGGTTTTTTCAAGATTCTGTAATGACAGTGCCTTCATAGTGAAATGCTTGCCTGTATTAGAAAAAGATGGTGAATTCTACCAGATTCCGCTCCCATTAACTTCCTGCAAGATACTAAGGATAAGCTAGACTACTGATAGTGATTGATACCAAGGAGCTGCAGATGCTTGGCAAACTCCGCCTTACCTTTTTTACCGGTTTATTGTTGATCGGTCTGATGACTGCAATCAGCAGTCTGGTTGCCTCACCTGAAAATTCCGGTGGTTCTGCTCTACTGCTGACCGTGGAAGGGGCCATCACACCCGCCACGGTTGATTATCTGGACAGTGGGCTCGGTGAAGCTGAAAAACAAGGTGCTGAACTGCTTATTTTACAGCTGAACACTCCCGGCGGTCTGGATTCCTCAACCCGTGACCTGATCAGCAAGATATTGAACAGCAACATTCCTGTCGTCACCTGGGTGGCACCGGCAGGAGCCAGAGCCGCCAGTGCCGGTACTTATATCCTTTATGGCAGTCACATAGCTGCCATGGCTTCCTCCACTCACCTGGGTTCTGCCACCCCGGTTTCCATGGGTGGCGGCTTGCCCGGTCAGGAAGATGGCGAGGAACAGGAGCAAACTGAAAACCGGGATGAAACTGAAAAACGCGAAGGCTCTTCTGCCATGGAGCGTAAGGTTCTGGAAGATGCCGTCAGCTATATCCGCAACCTGGCCGATCGCCATGGCCGTAATGCTGACTGGGCAGAAAAAGCAGTGCGTGATGCAGACAACCTGACTGCCGGCGAAGCTCTGGAGATGAATGTCATTGATCTGATGGCTGACAGTCCCGATGAGCTTCTGCAAGCGATGGATGGCCGGGAAGTTGTCATGGCCGGTGGTGAGAAACATCAGCTGGCCACTGCTGACCTCAGTATTATCAATTATGCTCCTGACTGGCGCACCCGGATTCTTTCCATCATCACCGATCCAACGGTCGCCTATTTTCTGATGATCCTGGGTTTTTATGGCTTGATTTTTGAGCTGTCCAACCCTGGCAGTCTTTTTCCCGGCATCCTCGGCACCCTGTCACTCTTACTGGCACTCTATGCCTTTCAGGTGTTGCCGGTTAACTATGCCGGTCTCGCGCTGATTTTCTTCGGGATCGCTCTGATCATTGCCGAAGCTTTTGCCCCCAGCTTCGGTATTCTGGGAATCGGGGGGCTTATTGCGTTTGTTTCCGGCTCGGTATTACTTATGGACTCGACAAATATAGCGGTTTCCCTGCCCCTGATCGGGGGCGTCGCCCTGATTGCGGCAGGCTTTCTACTTTGGGCTGTAACCCGCTTCATGGGCCTGCGCAAACGCCGCCCCACCATTGGTGAAGAAGCAGTGCCCGGCGAATCCTGTATTGCCCTGGAAAGCTTCACCGGAAAGGGGAAAGTGCGTTTTCATGGCGAAATCTGGACCGCAAAACTGACTGACCCTCAAGTTCAGGTTAAAAAAGATGAAGACCTGAAAGTCATTCAAATGCAAGGCTTAACCCTGCAGGTGGAACCCGTTACTGCTCAGGCAGCCACGAACCAACATTCAATCTGAGCCAATTTCAGGCAACCGTAAGCAAGAAGGAGCCCAAATCATGATTTACAGTTATTTAGCGCCGATTGCTCTACTCATCCTGCTGATCGCAGCAGCCATTCGCATTCTTCCTGAATACAAACGCGGCGTGGTTTTCTTCCTGGGTCGTTTTCAGGCTGTCAAAGGCCCAGGCCTGGTGATCATCATCCCCGGTCTTCAAAAAATGGAAGTCGTTGACTTGCGCGTTATCACCATGGATGTCCCTGAGCAGGATGTGATTTCCCAGGATAATGTCACCGTCAAGGTCAATGCCGTGCTTTACTTCCGGGTTATGGACCCCCAGAAAGCCATCATCAATGTGGAAAATTTTGTCAATGCCACCAGCCAGCTGGCCCAAACCACCTTGCGCTCGGTTCTGGGTAAGCATGAGCTGGATGAAATGCTTTCAGAAAGAGACAGGCTGAACAATGACATCCAGGAAATTCTTGATGTGCAGACCGAAGACTGGGGCATCAAGGTGGCCAATGTTGAAATCAAGCATGTCGACCTGGATGAAAGCATGATTCGTGCGATTGCCCGTCAGGCAGAGGCTGAGCGTGAAAGACGTGCCAAGGTCATTCATGCCGAAGGTGAGTTCCAGGCTTCCCAGAAACTGCTGGATGCCTCGGAAGTACTGTCCAAAAACCCGGCAGCCATCCAGTTGCGCTATCTGCAAACGCTCAATGACATGGGCAACAAGAATGCCTCAACCATTGTCTTCCCCATTCCCATGGATTTGATTGACAGCTTCAAGAAGTTTTCCGGCAAGCCGGATCAGAAATAATTTGAAGCCTTGCCAGGAATGAAAGGAGCAGGGTGCTACTTGTCAGGACGCGTGAATACATCCCTGTAAGCTCTGGCAGAATTCATTCCCGATGAACCTCTGCACTTCCTACTTCCTTGTAGGTCGGCCACAACTTCCTGTTGTGAACAGCCTGACATAGTAGCACCCTGCCCCTGCAGCCAGTTCAGGTATTGAAGGCAGATCCTGGATCGCGCTTGGAAAGCGCTCCCACAAGAAAGCACTCCCACAAGGAACCGGTGTAGGAGCGCAGTCCCCTGCGCGAGGGCTTGGGTGCAGGAGCGCAGTTCTCTACGATCCGGGATCGTGCTTGGAAAGCACTCCCACAAGGAACCGATGCGAGCCGGCATTGTAGGCTGCTGAAAAAGCTTCAGGCGATTCAAAATCACCGTTTTCCTTGAGTCGGGGATAACTCAGGCCCCGATCACGGCAGCGTCTCGCCAGGTCGGGGTAACAGGCTTCAAAAAACAGGCGTTGGTAGTCTGCTTCCGAGAGGCGCGGTTGCTCGAAAAAACCGGCCTTGCGTCGTTGTCGGCAGGCTTCACTCAGCAGCAAGGCAGCCACTACAGAAACATTCAGGGATTCCACCATGCCCTGCATGGGTACGATCACGTGACCATCGGCCAGTTCAGCAGCCTCGTCACTCACACCTTCCAGTTCTGCCCCCATCAGAAAGGCAGTGGGTTGGGTGAAGTCCAATTGATCATAAGGCTGGGCTGTATCGGAAAGATGCGCCGCCAGTACCCGGAACCCTTGCTGTTTGAGGTGGGCAATGCCTGTCTGAATGCAGGGGTGAGTGGTTACTTTTACCCAGTTCTGGCTGCCCGCAGCACGTCTGCGATAGGTCTTGAAGCCTTCATCGGGCCAGACAGCATGGCACTCGGGTACGGCAAAAGCATCGCAGCTGCGGATAATCGCACTGATGTTGTGGGGCTTGGTGACCCGGTCGGTCACCACCGTAAGGTCCGGTTGGCGCTTATCCAGAACATTCCGGATACGCGCCACTCGTTCAGGCGTCATAGACTCAGATATTAAACGCGGGTTAACCAGCCGTGAGTGTCTTCACTGCGACCCCACTGGATATCATTCATCATCTGGCGCAATTTGCTGGTCATGGGACCGGGCTGGCCGCTGCCGACGGTGTATTCCTTGCCCTCGTAAATCAGGGTGCCCACCGGCGCGAGCACCGCGGCGGTTCCTGAAAGGGTGGCTTCGGTTTCCGGTTTTGCTGAGCGCTCCAGAAGCTCTTCAATGCTCAGGTCTCTTTCCTGAACATCCATACCCAGGTCGCGGGCCAGAGTCAGCACGGAATCCCGGGTAACACCATGCAGGAAGGTGGAATCCAGCGCACGGGTGATGATTTCATTGCCATCAATCAGCAGGAAGTTGGCGGCACCGGTTTCCTGCACCTGACCATCCGGGCAGTAAAGCACCTGGTCAGCCTTGACCTCCGCTCGGGCCTGCATCATGGAAGGCAGGGAGCTGGCATAGTTGCCGCCACTTTTGATCATGCCCATATGCGGAGCACAGCGCATGCCGTCTTCTTTCAAAAGCAAACGCAAAGCGGTGCTGCCGCCACTGAAGTAATCACCCACTGGCGACAGGAGCACATACAAGAGTGAAGTGGTCGAAGGCGCGGCAGCTTTGCCAATGGCCGGTTCAGTACCGATATGGGTCGGCCGGATGTACATGGAACCGGGGGGTTCGGGCACATCCGCAGCAAAGCGGGCGGTGATCTCCACGATCATCTGCTCCAGCTGCTTCTTGTCGATTTCCGGCAAACTCAGAAGATGCGAACTCTGAGCCATGCGCTGGATGTTTCTGTCCATACGGAAAATGTTGATGCTGCCATCCGGGTGGCGGAAGGCTTTCAGGCCTTCAAAGCAGGTGCTGGAATAATGAAAGACATGGGCACCCGGATGCAGGGTAATCGAATCTGAGGGGACGACTTCAGGAGCGGACCAACCCGACTCATCATAACGACTTACAATCATTTCAGGCGTAAAAACAGTACCAAATGCGGTCATCCCCTCAACCCTCTAAATGTGTTGTTGTTGAAAAAGCGTATATTACAAGGAAACGGGCAACTTGCCCAATCCCGATCAGGATTCCTGCGTCAGCAAAGCATACACCAGACTGGTGACCGGCAGCTTCAACCCCAGCCTTTTCGCCCGTTGCAACAGGCTGCCACTGATGCCATCCAGCTCCAGAGGGCGGCCTTTTTCCAGATCCACCAGCATGGAGGTCTTGATGCCATCAAAATTGCAGATCAGCTCGTACATTTCCTCGACATCCTGCTCACCAATGGGCAAGCCTTCTCCGGCAGCCACTGCTGCTGTTTCCTGCATCAGGGCATAAACCGCCTGAGCAAAGTGCGGATGCCGACTCAAGGTCTGGGTATCCAGATGGGTCAGGGCAGACAGGGGGTTAACGGCATTATTGATCATCAGCTTACGCCACAACTCCACGGCAATCCGATCCGTTACCCGCGAAGGAATACCGGCTTGCTGGAAAACTTTATCCAATTCTGCAATGAAAGCTGAAGTGGGCGACTTACCCTGATCTTCAGGCCAGCACCCCATCACCACCTGAGCGGGGCCACTGGCCGTGACGACTCCCGGTGCTTCAAGGTGGCCGCCGATGCGCAGGGCAATGCCACCCAGGGTTCTAGCCTGCCCCACCACCTCTGCCAGCAAAGGCTCATTGTCGACGCCATTCTGCAGGGAAAGCAAGGGGGTGGTGCCTGCCTTGAGCCAGTCCTGAAAAAGCTTCAGCCAGTCGGCCGTGGCCTGGGATTTAAAGCAAACCAGAAGCAAGTCAAAATCGCCAACCTGATAACCGTTCAACAGGGTGGATTCATCCACTGCCGTTACTGGCTCTTGAAACTGAAAGGCTTCATGGTCAACCTGCAAACCTTGATTCTGCAGGGCTTGCAGATGCTCACCCCGGGCCAGGTAAATGACCTCATGACCGGCTTGCTGTAAGCGTGCCCCATAATAGCAGCCGATCCCCCCGGCTCCCAAGATCAGAAAACGCATAGCCTGCTCCTGTCCTATCAAAAAGTTAAAGGCTATTCTTATCACCGCAAAGCAATTGAAGCCAGTTTTTATTGAGGAGTTTTTTGTGAAGAAGCTGACCCTGATCCGCCATGCCAAATCCAGCTGGAATCACCCCGACCTGAGTGACTTTGAACGGCCGCTCAACAAACGCGGACAAGGTGATCTTCCGGGATTGGTTGAGCGCCTGAAACAGACCCTGCCTCAGCCTGATCGGCTGATCTTCAGTGGTGCCCGAAGAACGTTGGAAACCAGCCGCCCTCTAGCTGATGCCTGGGGATTGGATAAGTCCCATTACCTGGAAAGACGTGAAGCTTATGAGGCCTCACTCAATACCCTCTTGATGCTTTTACAGGAACAGCCGGACAGCTGTGACCATCTGGTGCTGGTCGGGCATAATCCGGGTATGGCTGAGCTTCTTGCCTTTCTGACCGCCACATCCCCCCGGCACTATCCTACAGCCGCTTTTGCTCACCTGGAGCTGATGATTGATTCCTGGCAGAACCTTGAGGAGGGCTGTGGTCAGCTGCAAAAGTTTGATTACCCCAAGCTTCATGCGGATTCCAGGCACTGAAGGCAATACTCGCAAGTCATCTTGCTGACTTCCTCTGGCCCCGGATCTGAGGTAACGTGCAGACTAAGAAGTCTAATCGGATAAGGATAAAAAATGCTTCTATCTCCACGACTTAAAGTTCTCTTGGCCGGTGTGTTCAGCCAGATCCTCTGCATCGGTGTTGCCCGTTTTGCCTACACCCCCTTGCTGCCGATCATGCAGGAGCAAACCTGGATGGGGGATGCCACGGGTGGTTGGCTGGCTGCAGTCAATTATATGGGCTATATGGCCGGTGCTCTGGTGGCGGCTTCGATTTCCGATCTCAAGCTCAAAGACACTCTCTATCGCATCGGTCTGGTACTGGCGGTCACCACAACAGCAGCCATGGCCCTGACGGAAAACCTCACCCTGTGGATTATTCTGCGTTTTCTCTCCGGTCTTTCCTCGGCTGGTTCCATGCTGATCGTTTCCGGCCTGATTCTGAACTGGCTGATTCGCCATCATCATCGCGGCGAGCTGGGCATTCATTTTGCCGGTGTTGGTGTGGGGATCGTGGTTGCAGCCCTTTCCGTGGAGCTGATGATGCACCTGAGTCAGAATTGGGCCGAACAATGGCTGTGGCTTTCTGCGCTGGGTCTGTTACTAGCCATTCCTGCCTGGTTTTGGCTGCCCCGCCCGGAAACGGCCAACCTCACCACCAGCGGCACCACTTTAACGGATAGCCCACCCACCAAACGCTTTATGTGGCTGATGCTGACTGCCTATTTCTGCGCCGGTTATGGTTACGTGATCACCGCGACCTTTATTGTGGCCTTTGTGGAACAGCAACCTGCTTTAGCTGGCATGGGACCCACTTCTTTTGCCCTGGTGGGTCTGGCGGCAGCACCAGCGGTAATGATCTGGGATCTGGTTGCGCGTCAGGTCGGTTATCTCAATGCTTTGCTCTTGACCCTGGTGCTGCAGATCGGCGGGATACTCTTGCCGGTGATTCACACCAGCCTGCCGGTCGTGCTGCTCAGTGCCCTTTTGTTTGGTGGCACCTTTATCGGCTCTGTCAGTCTGGTATTGACCATGGCCGGGCGTCTCTACCCCACCAAGCCTGCCAAACTGATGGGCAAGATGACTCTGGCCTATGGCTCCGCCCAGGTGGTTGCCCCGGCGCTGACCGGCATGCTGGCCGCCTGGACAGGGCACTACAACATCGGGCTGTGGATTGCCGGGGGATTTGTGATACTCGGTGCTCTTCTGGTCGTCTGGTTGAAGTTCACTGACCAAACGGCACAGGAGCTGGATGCTTCAGCCAAGCTGGTCAAGGGCTGATCTCAAGGCTGTTTTGCCTCTGCCAGCAGGGCTTCAAACTCATCAGCTGGCAGAGGCCTGGAATAATAATAGCCCTGCACCTGATCACAACCAATTTGCGAGAGTAAGGCCAGGATAGATTCCGTTTCCACCCCTTCAGCAATCACTTCCAGGCCCAGTTTGTGAGACATTTCCACCATGGCCTCCACCAGGGTGTGATCGTCCTTGTTGATGTCCATCCCCATGACAAAAGACTGATCAATTTTCAGCTTATCCACCGCAAAGCGCTTGAGGTAAGCCAGATTGGAATAGCCCGTTCCAAAGTCGTCAACAGCCAGCTGAATACCCAGCTTTTTAAAGTCTTTCAGGGTGGCAAGCAAACGTTCCTGGTCACCCAGAAGCATGCTTTCTGTCAGCTCCAGTTCCAGACAGGAAGGTTGCAGGCCACTGGCCTGCAACGCCTTTTTCACCCTGGGTAGAAGATCGTCATGGCGAAACTGCACTGCAGACAGGTTCACCGCCATGCAAAAGTTGCTGAAACCCTGCTGCTGGCAAGCCACTGCCTGATGACAGGCCTGATTCAACACCCACTCACCAATAGGGTTGATCAGACCGCTATCTTCAGCCAGGGGAATAAAACGGCCAGGTGACACAAAACCCAGTTCCGGATGCTGCCAGCGCAACAGGGCTTCAGCCCCTGTTATCCTGCCTGTTTTCAAATCATATTGCGGCTGGTAATAAACGCTCAGCTCTTTGCGATCCAAAGCCTCGCGCAGCCTGCTGAGCAACTGCAGCTTTTCCAAAGCCTGGGTCTGCAGTTGCTTCTCAAAAAAGTAAACATTATTGCGACCACTGGATTTGGCGGCATACATGGCAGCATCGGCATTACGAAATAATGTTGTAAAATTTTCACCGTCTTCAGGGTAGAGGGCAACACCGATGGATGCTGTGGTCACCAGATCATAATTCTGGATAGAAATTGGGGTTTCCATAAGCTCTTGCAAGCGGCCAACCTGAGCCCTGATTTCGGACATTTCCTGATCCAAAAGCAGCAGGAATTCATCACCGCCATAACGGGAAATCAGATCACCCGGCTGCAACATGCCTTGCAAGCGTTCGGCCAGGGTTGACAGGAGCTGATCACCCACTTCATGACCCAGGGAGTCGTTGATGTCCTTGAAATGATCCAGATCCAGGTAGATCAGGCCACAGGGACCAGTATCGGTTATGCGTTCAGCCAGGCGTTGATCCAACTGTTCGGCAAACCAGGTTTTGTTGGGAAGATGGGTGAGAGGATCATAGTGAGCCAGAAATTCCAGACGTTTTTGTACAGCCCTGCTGTGGGTAATATCCCGGACAAAAGAGTAGTAACCCAGAGATTCATCACTGCCCAGAGGTTTGACGCTGATTTCCACATCCCGGATCTCACCATCAGCTCTTCGCCACTGGCTGGTAAAGCGAGCGGCACCCCGGCTGGCAATTTTTTTCAGATTTTCCCGCACACTCTCTCGATCCGCCACATCCAGATCTTCCACAGCCAGGGTCAGAAGCTTTTCCCGGCTGTAGCCACTCAACTCAAGGGTGGCCTCATTCACCTCCAGAAAGCGCCCCTGATAGTCCGTTACCACCAGCGCATCCATGGAAGTGCGTAGGATGGTGGCAAAGCGTGCTTCCGCCTTGCGAATGTCCGTGACATCGGTTGAGGTAATACCATAACCAAGAAGCTGGTTGTCCGGGGTATACAAGGGGAAATAGGTGCTTTCAAAGAAGCGCTGCTCCCCTTGATGGTTTGCAATTTCCTCACTCTGGATCAGGATCTGCCCGCTTTCCCACATGTGCTGGGTGTTGGCTTCCAGGCGTTCAGCCACCCGGGCCGGAAAAAAATCGCGGGCCGTCCGCCCAAGAATCTCCCGGGAAGGACGCTGAACCAGTTTTTCAAAAGCGGAATTGACCAGTGTATAGCGGCTCTGAGGGTCCTTGATGGCAATCACTGCCGGTGAATTTTGTATAAAGGCCTGATTGAGTGCCTGGCTTTCCATCAGGCGGGCTGTTCTCTGTTCCACCAGACTTTGCAGATTTTTTTCATGCTTTTTCAAATCCCGAAAAAGCAATTCATAGGGTGTCAAGAGGCCGGTCACCAGCAGGGCGCGGTACACCAGGTAAATGGAAACAAAAAGAAAATAGTGACCGATTTCATTGGCCAGACCAAAAACATCAGCATAGCGGGTAAAAGCAGCACTGCTCAGGGCATTGAACAGAAGGGAAGCAGCCAGCAACCAACGAACATCCCGCCCCAGTGAGTCCCGGGCCCGGAGCACCAAAACCAGCGTCACCAGAAAAATCAGGATGACCAGATATTCACTGTAGATTTTAAAGGGGGTCAGCCCCTGCCCTTCCAGAAAAGCATCCGGGAAAACACCCGTTAGAATGCTGGCTGCCAGGGCCAGAGTCACCAATAAAAAACCGGCAAACCAGCGCTCCGGGGCATGAAGCTTATGCTTGAGCATCCAGGCGCCCAACAAAAAGGAGACTGCTTCCAGGTAACGAAAGCTGACCCAGAGCTGGGTGGGCAGGTTGGGATCATTCCCGGGGAAGATCCCCATTCCCTTGTAACTCAGGGTGTGCCAAATTTCCAGACTACCGATACAAAGAGCAGCCACCCCAACAACAATCAGAAGGTTGTTCTGGGTCCAGCGGCGTGTGTACCAGGCCAGAATAAAAATACTGCCCAGAACCGCAACCCGGAGCATTTCAACCAGGGTGTGAAAGAGCAAATAGTTATAATTGGCCAGCTGATGCAAAACCACAAGCAGCACCAGCATCAGTAAGATTTGCGGCCAACCAAAGAACAGCCTGCGGATCATCCCCATCTCCTTATATCCGCGAACCTTGATGCACCCAGAGTAAAATAATTTTTACAAAATTACACGCTCAACCTTACTGTTTAAAGTCACGCTCTTCCTGCAGGCCGCTCGCTCTCCAGCTTCATCCCCACACTGGAAGCCAGTTCGGCAAAACCGGGGAAGGAGGTATTGACCGTGGCACAGTCTTCAATGGTGATGCTGCCGGAGGCACGCAGACCCGCCACGGCAAAGCTCATGGCAATGCGATGGTCATGGTGGCACTGCAAACGAGCGGTGGTGAAAACCGCTTCTGCTTCGCCCTTGCCTTGAATATCAATGCCATCATCCAGCACGGTGCAATCCACACCCAAAGCCTGAAGGCCATCGGCCATGACCTGAATCCGGTCGGATTCCTTGACCCGCAATTCTTCCGCACCCCGCAAACGGGTTATCCCCTCTGCACAGGCTGCTGCAATAAACAGAGCCGGAAATTCGTCAATCGCCAGGGGCACCTGATCTTCGGGAATATCAATACCCTTCAGGGGCTGATAGCGCACGCGAATATCGGCAACCGGTTCGCC